>NZ_QGGG01000007.1 GCF_003148475.1 Pseudaminobacter salicylatoxidans
TCAATGCAGAAGGGAAATAGGTGGCCGGATTTTACTCCGCCCGCGGCCGGACTATCCCGCCGCTACCGTGGCCGGTTTTTGCACCGCCGCTCTCATGACGCAGTGTAAGCCGCCGCGCGGTGCGATAGGCCTTGACCCGGACCCCGAGTACGCTCGAGCGGCGCGCCTCCAGTTTCGCGGTGGTGCCGTCGCTCCCCGGATGTTCCTCCATCAGTTTCATCCCAGCCTCCCTGCAATTCACTTTACAGCCTATTAAGTGAATTCGAGAAAGGTCAAGCGGCATTTTCCACTGGCGCTGGAACGTCCGCAAAATCCCAAAAACAAATGCGGAATGCAAAGCCGCGCGGCCATGTTTTCCACAGCCGCGCGGTTGTATCTATCTTCGCAGGTAAAAGATGTCAGGCGGCGACCGTCGCGCGCGCGTTGAGAATCTGGTGAGCGGCGTTGGCAGCCTCTTCGCCCTTCACCTTGAAATGCTCGAAGAAGAACTTGTGATGCTCTTGGCTGTCGTGGAAATGGTGCGGCGTAAGCACTGCCGACAACACCGGAACATTCGTCTGCAGTTGCACGGTCATCATGCCGTCGAGCACGGTGCCGGCCACGAAATCGTGGCGATAGATGCCGCCATTCACCACGAAGGCGACGCCGAGTATGGCGTCGTAGCGGCCGGTTTCGGCAACCAGTTTGGCGTGCAGCGGAATTTCGAGCGCGCCGGGCACGTCGAAGATGTCCACCACGACCTTGCCTTGCGACAGCGTCTGCGAGTGCTCGATGAACGAGTTCACGCACTGGTCGACGATGTCAGCGTGCCAGCGCGCGCGGATGACGGCGAGGCGACGGGTTTCGAATTCGCGAGGGGTGATCTGATTCATGGGTCCTTACTCCGTTCAATGACCAGAATCAGGACGCACGAGACGGAACGCCATCCACCCGTTGCGGGCGGCTTGCGGCTCCGTTCGTTCTCTTCCATCCGGACTTTAACCGTCGGCTCCGGAATTCAACCGGATCTGCTGACCTTTCCGGAAAATCCGGAAAGCGCTCGCGGGCTCAAGCTTGTGCTCTTACCGCCGGTGGGGAGTTTCACCCCGCCCTGAGAACTTCACGGCGGCTTTATGGACGAGCAGGCCCGGCCCGTCAATCCGCCCCGATTGTTTGCCGGATGAACCAAATGCGGCAAAATTGCAGGCCAGATGGTGACGCGGGCAAAGCTTTTCGCTATGAAGGAGTAACCGCGGGTACGGTTGGGGCGCGCAAGGCTTTCGTCTATGCCCGAAACGCTAGCTGCGGCAAGGAGGGCAGGTTGGGTGGAATGCCCGGAAATACCTGCCTCCCGACAATCAATTTTTCGCGTGATCCCTCGCGGAAAGCCTATATTCAGGGGTCAAGGACAGCTTAGGAAGAATCCGATGCCAGCTTATCGCTCCCGCACCACCACTCATGGCCGCAACATGGCCGGCGCGCGCGGCCTGTGGCGCGCCACAGGCATGAAGGACACCGATTTCGGCAAGCCCATTATCGCCGTGGTCAACTCCTTCACCCAGTTCGTGCCGGGGCACGTGCACCTCAAGGACCTCGGCCAACTCGTGGCGCGCGAGATCGAGAAGGCGGGCGGCGTGGCCAAGGAATTCAACACCATTGCGGTGGATGACGGCATCGCCATGGGCCATGACGGCATGCTCTATTCGCTGCCCTCGCGCGAACTGATCGCGGATTCGGTGGAATATATGGTCAACGCGCATTGCGCCGACGCCATGGTCTGCATTTCCAATTGCGACAAGATCACCCCCGGCATGCTGATGGCATCACTGCGCCTCAACATCCCCACGGTCTTCGTTTCGGGCGGGCCGATGGAGGCCGGCAAGGTCGTGCTGGCCGGCAAGGAGCAGGCTCTCGATCTGGTGGACGCGATGGTGGCGGCGGCCGACGACAAGGTGTCGGACGAGGATGTGAAGATCATTGAGCGCTCGGCCTGCCCGACCTGTGGCTCCTGCTCGGGCATGTTCACCGCCAATTCGATGAACTGCCTGACTGAAGCGCTCGGTCTTTCGCTGCCCGGCAACGGCTCGACGCTGGCCACGCATGGCGATCGCAAGCGCCTGTTCGTGGAAGCCGGCCATCTCATTGTCGATCTGGCGCAGCGCTATTACGAGCAGGACGACGAAAGCGTGCTGCCGCGCAATGTCGCCTCGAAGCAGGCGTTCGAGAACGCCATGACGCTGGACATCGCCATGGGTGGCTCCACCAACACGGTGCTGCACATCCTGGCCGCCGCGCATGAAGGCGCGATCGACTTCACCATGGACGACATCGACGCCTTGTCGCGCCGGGTTCCTGTGTTGTGCAAGGTCGCGCCCGCCAAGGCGGATGTGCACATGGAAGACGTGCATCGCGCCGGCGGCATCATGGCGATCCTCGGACAGCTCGACAAAGCTGGTCTCCTCAACCGGGACTGCCCGACCGTCCATACCGCGACGCTCGGCGATGCGCTGGAGCATTGGGACATTTCGCGTTCCACCAGCGAGAATGTGCGCCAGTTCTTCCTGGCTGCCCCCGGCGGCGTGCCGACGCAGACGGCTTTCAGCCAGGAGCGCCGCTGGAGCGCGCTCGACCTCGACCGCGCCAATGGCGTGATCCGCTCGGCCGAGCATCCCTTCTCGAAGGATGGCGGCCTTGCCGTGCTGAAGGGCAATCTTGCGCTCGATGGCTGCGTGGTGAAGACCGCGGGCGTGGACGAGTCGATCCTGAAGTTCTCCGGTCCCGCCAAGGTCTTCGAGAGCCAGGACTCGGCCGTGAAGGGCATTCTCGGCAACGAGGTGAAGGCCGGCGACGTGGTGGTGATCCGCTATGAAGGGCCGCGTGGCGGTCCGGGCATGCAGGAAATGCTCTACCCGACGAGCTATTTGAAGTCGAAGGGGCTGGGCAAGGCCTGTGCGCTGCTTACCGACGGCCGTTTCTCCGGCGGTACGTCGGGCCTGTCGATCGGCCACGTCTCGCCGGAAGCGGCCAATGGCGGCACGATCGGGCTGGTGCGCGATGGCGACATCATCGACATCGACATCCCCAACCGCACCATCAGCCTGCGCATCGACGATGCGACGCTGGCTGCCCGCCGCGCCGAGCAGGACGCCAAGGGCTGGAAGCCGGTCGAACAGCGCAAACGCAATGTCAGCACGGCGCTGAAGGCCTATGCGGCTTTCGCAACCTCGGCCGACCGGGGCGCCGTGCGCGATCTCGGCGACCGCTAAGCAAACCATCGTCAACGGCGACCTGTCCCATGGAAAGGTCGCCGTCTGACATAAGACGCGGCCGGGCGGCCGGGTTTACTGAACAATGACATGCAATCCGCTGGCGGCGCCGACCGCTGGCCCCTTGCTGCGTGCAAACAGGACAAACATCGTGGCCACTGCCTCAACCACCGCCGACAGAATCGGAGCGGATAACACTGTTTTTGCTGTCATCCTGGCGGTGAGCTTCTGTCATCTCCTCAACGACATGATGCAGTCGCTGCTTGCGGCGATCTATCCGATGCTGAAAACCGGCTACGGGCTGGATTTCTGGCAGATCGGCCTGCTTACCATGGCTTTTCAGGTGACGGCGTCGCTCTTCCAGCCGCTGATCGGCATGTACACCGACAGGCGGCCAATGCCCTATTCGCTTCCGGTGGGCATGGGCTCGACCATGATCGGCCTGCTGATCCTGTCGCATGCCGGCAATTATCCGCTGCTGCTGCTGGGCGCATGCCTGATCGGCATCGGCTCAGCGATATTCCATCCCGAATCCTCGCGCGTGGCGCGCCTCGCTTCGGGCGGCCGCTTCGGCCTTGCCCAGTCGCTGTTTCAGGTCGGCGGCAATTTCGGCACCGCATTCGGCCCGCTGCTGGCCGCCTTCATCGTTGTTCCCAAGGGTCAGGCGAGCGTGGCCTGGTTCTCTGCGGCGGCGCTGCTCGGCATGATCGTGCTGTGGCAGGTCAGCGGCTGGTACAGGCGACACGGCGCGAGTTCGGCGAAGCGGCTGGCCAAAGCCAATCCCATCGCCCTGCCGCGCCGAAAGGTGGCGGTCGCCCTTGCGGTGCTGACGACGCTGGTGTTCACCAAGAACATCTATATGGCGAGCTTGTCGAGCTACTATACGTTCTATGTCATTCACAAGTTCGGCGTGTCGGTGCAGGAAGCGCAGGTTTTGCTGTTCATCTTCCTCGGCGCCGCGGCTGTCGGCACGGTGGCGGGCGGCCCGATCGGCGACCGTTTCGGGCGCAAATTCGTCATCTGGTTCTCCATCCTCGGCGTGCTGCCCTTCACGCTGGCGCTGCCCTATGCGGACCTGTTCTGGACGCGCATCCTGACCGTGTTCATCGGGCTCATTCTTGCTTCGGCCTTTCCGGCCATCGTGGTGCTTGCGCAGGAACTGGTGCCGGGCCGTGTCGGCATGATTGCGGGCATCTTCTTCGGCTTTGCCTTCGGCATGGGCGGCATCGCCGCCGCCGTGCTCGGCATCGTGGCCGACGCCAGGGGCATCGACTTCGTCTATCAGGTCTGCTCCTACCTGCCGCTGTTGGGGCTGCTCACCGTGTTCCTGCCCTCTACACGCGAAATGCGTGGGCAGACCTGACGGGTTCATCGAAACGGAAAAGACATATGCCGGAGAAGCCAGCTTCTCCGGCATTCTGTTTTGCAGGCGCGAAAATATCTTTTCAACTTTTCGCCAGGCGGGCAGATTGCGCGAAACCATGCCGTGGCCCTTGCGTTTCCTGAGGCCGGAATGCGGCATCAGGGGACATTTTCTGCATGACTTTCGAGCAAGTTCTTTCCTTCGCCGTCATCGCCCTGATGATGGCGGCATTTGTCTGGGGTCGCTTTCGCTACGACCTCATCGCCGCCTGTTCGCTGCTGGTGGCACTGGCATTGGGGGTGGTGCCGCTCGACGCCGCCTTTAGCGGTTTCAGCGACGACATCGTCATCATCGTGGGCAGCGCCCTGCTGGTCAGCGCCGGGGTCGCGCGCTCCGGTATCATGGAATATGCCATCAAGCGCTATCTGCCGGAGGTGACATCGATCCGGGGGCAATTGATATTGCTGGTGACGACCGTCACGGTGCTTTCCGCCTTCGTGAAGAATATCGGCGCGCTGGCCATCATGATCCCGATCGCCTTCCAGTTCGCCCAGCGCTCGAAGACGTCGCCCTCGGTGTTTCTGATGCCGATGGCATTCGGCTCGCTGCTTGGCGGATTGATGACGCTGATCGGCACTTCGCCCAACATCGTGGTGTCGCGCGTGCGGCAGGAACTGACCGGCACGGCCTTCACCATGTTCGATTTCACGCCGGTGGGAGCGGCGCTGGCGCTGGCGGGAATTGTATTTCTGGCGCTGTTCTACTGGCTGTTGCCGAAGCGCGAGCGCGAAACGGCCGACATGCATGAGGCCATCGACATCAAGAATTATGTTGCGGAGGCGACTGTGGTGCCCGGCTCCAGCGTGCTTGGCAAGACCGTCTCGGACCTCATGAAGCTGGCTGCCGGTGGCGTGGTCGTCACCTCCATCATTCGCTCGCACGGCGTGCGCATCACGCCGCTGCCCGATGCAGTGCTGCGCGAAGGCGACATCGTGCTGATCGAGGGCGGCCCGCAGGCGCTCGACCGGCTCGTCGCGCAGGCAAAGCTCAGCGTCACCGGCGGCCGTGACAGCAACGGCAAGACCGCCGAGGCGGAGGCGGTCGAGGCGGTGATCGGTGAGAATTCGCTGCTGATCGGCTGGTCGGCGCAGCGGCTCGGTCTCTACAAGCGCTTCAACGTCAACCTCCTAGCGGTGAGCCGCAAGGGCGAACGGGTAACCGAACGGCTTGGAGCCGTCACGCTGAGGATGGGCGACGTCATCCTGCTGCAAGGCAATCGCAAGGGGTTGCCGGAGACATTGCGCGAACTGGGCTGCCTGCCGCTGGCCGAGCGTCCGATCCTGTTGGGCAGCGTCAGGCGCGGCGTCGTTCCGGTGGCGATCCTGGCTTTTGCGATGGGCACCACCGCCTTGGGTGTCCTGCCGGTTTCGGTCGCCTTCTTCGCGGCGGCGGTGATGATGGTTCTGTTCAAGGTCATCCCCGCGCGTGAGATCTACTCGGCCATGGACGGCCCCATCCTTGTCATGCTGGCCACGCTGATCCCGGTCAGCGACTCCCTCAGGCGCACCGGCGCGACCGATGTGATTGCCGGCTGGCTGGCCAATGTCGGCTCGAGCCTGCCGCCTTATGGCGCGCTGGCGCTCATCCTGGTGACGGCAATGGCGGTGACGCCCTTCCTCAACAATGCCGCCACGGTGCTGGTGGTGGCGCCCATCGCGGCCGGCTTCGCCTCGAGCCTCGGCTATCATCCGGAAGCGTTCCTGATGGCGGTGGCAATCGGCGCAGGCTGCGATTTCCTCACGCCCATCGGGCATCAGAGCAATACGCTGGTGATGGGGCCGGGCGGCTACCGCTTCAGCGATTATCCTCGGCTCGGGCTGCCATTGTCCTTCATCGTCATCATCGTCGCTGTGCCGATGTTGATGCTGGTCTGGCCCTTGAAGGGCTGAGTCTTCGGGGCGCGATTTCCGACCGGCATTCCCCAGAGTCTGATGAGGTTTTCCTCAGGCTCCATCTATTTTTTTTTGAGCATGATCTTTTCCGAAAAACGGTTTCCACTTTTCGCTGACGCGGTCCTTCGGTTCGGGATCATGCTCTATCTCCGAGTTTCAAACGAAAACGGCGCCCGCGGGCGCCGTTTCCAGTTCAGTATCCCTGCCGGTTACTTGGCAGCGACGGTCTTGCTTTCTTCCACCCGCTGCGGGTGATGCCTGCTCCACCAGTCGCCCAGCAGCAGCAGGATGGGCGCGGCGATGAAGATCGACGAGGTGGTGGCGACGAAGACGCCGAACACCATCGGCACGGCGAAATTCTCCACCGCGGCACCGCCCCAGATCGCCATCGGCAGCATCGACAGCAGGATCGCGACCGAGGTGTAGACGCAGCGCGCGAACACCTGGTTGATACTCATGTCGATGACCTGGCGCAGCGGCATCTTCTTGTAGAGCCGCAGGTTCTCGCGCATTCGGTCATACACCACGACCTTGTCGTTCACCGAATAGCCGATGATGGTCAGCAGCGCGGCGATGGCCGTCAGGTTGAAGTCCAGCCCCAATAGCGCGAAGAAGCCGACGGCCTTGGTGGTGTCGAGTATCAGTGTGGCGATCGCGCCTAGCGCGAAGTTCCACTCGAAACGCCACCAGATGTAGATCAGCATTGCCAGCGCCGACAGCACCACGGCCATGACGCCGGAATGTGCGAGCTCGCCACTGACCTTCGGCCCGACCACGTCGACGCGGTCGAACTTTACGCCCGGATCGAGTTGCGAGACGGCCTCCTTGACCTTGGTTACGGCCGCCGTCTGGGCTTCCTCGCCGCCGTCCTGCCGTTGCACGCGGATCAGCACGTCGTTGTCGCCGCCGATACGCTGCAATGCGACCTCACCCAGTTCGAGGTTGCCCAGCGTGCCGCGCAGCGCGGCCAGATCGGCTGGCTGCGAGGTGCTGATCTCCACCTGGATGCCGCCCTTGAAGTCGATGCCGTAATTCAGGCCCGGCTTGATGAACAGGCCGATCGAGATCAGCGACAGCACGATTGACGTGCCGATGCCGAGGAAGCGAGCGTTCATGAAGGAGATCGAGGTCTTGTCCGGGAAGAAGCGGATCAGCGGCTCGATGGTGATGGTCTTCATCTTGCGGCGACGGACCACCTCGGTCATGAGGACCTTGACGATCGCCACGGCGGTGAACATCGACAGACAGGTGCCGATGATCATGGTGATGGCGAAACCGCGGATCGGGCCCGAGCCGAACATGAACAGCAGCGCCGTCACGATCAGCGAGGTGACGTTGGCGTCCACGATGGTGGAGAAGGCTCGCTTGAAACCGTGGTCGAGCGCGGCGAAGGCACTCATGCCTTTCTTGGATTCCTCTCGTATTCGCTCGTTGATGAGGATGTTGGCATCCACGCCAAAGCCGATGCCCAGGATGATGCCGGCGATGCCGGGCAGCGTCAGCGTTGCCCCGATGATGGCCAGACAGCCGATGGTGAGGATCAGGTGCAGGAGCAGGCCGAAATTGGCGATCATGCCCCAGCTTCCGTAGAGCGCCGTCATGAACAGCACCACCAGCACGAAGCCCGCGATACCGGTATAGAGGCCCATGCGGATGACGTCGCCGCCAAGGTCCGGACCGACGGTGCGTTCCTCGATGACGGTGAGCGGGGCGGGCAGGGCACCCGCGCGCAGCAGTGCCGAGAGCACGGTAGTGTCCTCGACCGTGAAGCTGCCGCTGATCTGTCCCGAACCGCCGGTGATCGGCTCGCGTATGACCGGTGCGCTCAGTACCTTGCCGTCGAGCACGATGGCGAAGGGCCGGCCGACATTGGCCTGGGTGATCTCGGCGAACTGACGCGCGCCGACGCTGTCGAAGCGGAAGGAGACGATAGGCTCCTGCGTGCGCTGGTCGAAGCCGGCGCGGGCATCCGTCAGGCGCTCGCCGCTCAGCGCGACGCGGTCCTCGATCGGATATTTCTGGTCGGTCTTGGCATCCGGCAGCATGGTCACGCCGGGAGGCAGCGGCTCGCCCGGCTGCACATTGGCGACCATGTGGAATTCCATCTTGGCCGTGGAACCGAGCAACTGGCGCAGATGGGTCGGGTCCTGGAGGCCGGGAAGCTGGACCAGGATGCGGTCGGAGCCGACGCGCTGGATGGTGGGCTCGGCCACGCCGACCTGGTCGACGCGCTGGCGTACGATCTCGAGGCTCTGCTGGATGGCGGCATCGATGCGGTCGCGGATGCCGGCTTCCGTCAGGGTCATCTTGATCTGCTTGCCGGTCGAAGTGACGTCGATGTCGGCCGTGCCGGCGCCGAAGCCGATGCCGGCGACAGGCGCGGCAAGCTTCTTCAACTCGTCCAGCGCCTTGGCGCGCTGGGCGTCATCATCGATCGAGATGACGACGGCGTCCCCGGCCACGCGGGCCGATTGCACGGGGATACGGTCCTTGCGCAGCGCGCCGCGCGCGTCGTCCAGCAGCGAGCGCAGCCGATCGGTCTTCAACGCATTGGCATCGACTTCGAGCACGAGGTGGGAGCCGCCCTGCAGGTCGAGGCCCAGTGTGACCTGATGCCTGAACCAGCTCGGCATCTTGTCGAGCACCGAGGGCGGGAGGGCGCTTGGAAGGGCGGCAAATACGCCGATAAGGACGATGATGACATAGGTCATCACCACCCATTTGGAAGTTCGCATTGCTTTGGTCCTGTTTATGCGCAGTACCGGCCCTTCGGGCAGGCAATTGCAGTCATGTAAAGAGAATTATGGTGTCGCGGCCGCGCGGAAAGGCGGTCAGGCCGCAATTGGCGGCGCCCGTGCGCGCTGCGCGCGCGCCGGGGTTTCCTCCAGGCTTTCAAGAAGGGTCTCGCAAAGGCAGGGTTGCCTGGCTGCCGCCACGCTCCATGGCGAGGGCGGCAGAACAGCAGGAGCGCCATCGCCGCCGGGAAGAAGGGATTTGAGCGCAAGCCCACGCCAGTCGGCAATCAGGAAAAGCCGCTGCTGGCTGGTGACATTGGTTCTGTCGCCCGCCGGGTCGCCGGCGCGCTGCCCGGCCATGCCGGACTGGTCGGCCAGCAATCGCAGTGAGCGGTTGGGCGAAACCGCGCCAAGCGCACCATGCGCGGCCGCCAGCGCCACCACGAGCCAAAGCAGAACGACGGATACAAATCCGCGCTCTCTCGGTCTGTCTGGCCTGACGAACATCATCGTTACGGCTTGGTTCCACTTGCTCTGGCGCTATCGGCCCGACTGTAACATGCGGCCGGGGATGCTCCTATACCATTACGGCAGGATGCAGAACCCAAAAATTCCGTGATCTTGCCGCAGCCGGACTGCTTGTCGCCTGCTGGCCGGTCTCAAAGCCGCTTCGCAACCGTATGGAAGAAGGCCAGATTCTGCTTGTCCATGTCATCGTCCACCGGCAGCGGCTGCGACGACATCCTGACCAGGACGACTTCGTTGGCCGGATCGACATAGAGCCATTGGCCGTGGATGCCGATGCCGCAGAAGGGTTTTCCCTCGAAGCCGGTCTGATACCATTTGTTGCGATAACTGCCGTTCGGCATCAGGAAGGCGAAGTCGCCCTTTTCCCATGCCTTGCGGTCGCCCCCGGTGGCAGTGTCCCGGACCCAGCTTTCGGGCAGGATGCGCCGGCCTTCGAACACGCCGCCGCAGCGCATCATCTCGCCGACACGGGCAAGATCGCGTGCCGCGACCGATATGCCGCCGGCGGCGCGCGCGGTGCCTTCGCCATCGACGGTGATGCGGCCGCCGCGCCTGGCGCCAAGCGGCTTCCACAGCCGCTCGGCCATGGCTTCCGTATAGCGCTGGCCCGCGGCGCGTTCGACGATGGCGCCGAGCAGGTCGGAATTGGGCGAACGGTAGCGGAAGACCTCGCCATGTTCGCCGGCACCCTTTGCGATCGACACGATAAAGGCGAGCAGCTTTTCGCTGTCGGGGCCATTGGTGTTGGGGTTCCACAAGGTTGCGCGGCGATAGCGGGCGAAGGCGCTCTCGGGGTCGAGATAGAGCTCCTCGAAATCGATGGTGGTGGTCATGTCCAACACATGCTGGACCGTGGCGTCGGCAAAGGCCGAGCCGGCAGCTTCGGGGATGTATTGCGTGACAGGCGCGGTCGGATCGAGCAGACCGTCGGCCTGCAGCGAGCCCGCGAGGATCGCGGTCAACGACTTCGAGATCGAAAAGATGATGTGGCGTCCGCCCGGCGTCATGTGAGGGGCATTGTATTCGCCCACGACCTTGCCGCCCTTCATGGCGAGGAAGGTATCGGCGTCGGAGCGATGCAGGAAAGCCGCCACGGTTTCGCTGCCGTTGCCGACATCGACGGTCTCGGCAAGCAGGCTGCTCAGATCGCCCGCGGGTTCTTCGGGAATTTCGGCGGGAGCGGCGATTTCGGCGCTCGGCACCAGTTCGCCCACATTCTGGAACGCCCAGCGGTTGTATGGAGCGGTTCGCCAGTTCTCCAGCGTGACGTCGGAGCGGGCGAAACCATAGCGATGCGCGAAAGCATTGGGGGCGGTCATGACATGCAATTCCGGATTCTGAAGGGACGGGCGGCCGATTGCGTGGGGAAAACGGCCCGGCGCCAGGCGCCGGGCCGTCTGACGTTACTTCTGAAGCTCGGTCCAGATTCTGGTGTAGAGGTCATGCACTTCCGGCGAGCAGCTTTCGAGGAACTCGCCGGCGCTCTGATACTCTTCCGGCACGTTGAGTTCGGGCGCGCCCTTCATGTCATCGGCCAGGAATTCCTCCGAACCCTTGATGCCATTGGCATATTTCGCGAAGTTGGAAATGAGGGCCGCGTTTTCCGGAGCCATGATGAAGTTCATGAACAGGCGGGCATTCTCGGGGTTCTTGGCGTCCTTCAGCAGCGCGATGCTGTCCATGAAGTAGGGGAAGCCCTCCTTCGGATAGCCGAAGCGGACATCCGGGTTCTTTTCGCGCGAACGGATGGCGGCGCCGTTCCAGTAATAGGCAGCGCCATAGTCGCGGCTGGCGAATTTTTCGATGGTTCCGTAGTCCATGGCAATCCATTTCGGCTTTGCCTCGACCAGCTTGTCGCGCACCTTCTTCAGCAATTCACGATCGTCCGTGCACCATTTGCCGCCCAGATAGCGGATGGTGGCATAGAGAACGTCGTTCATCTCCGGGGCTACGTTGATCTTGCCGGCCAGCTCTTCCGGCGGATCGAGGAAGATCGCGGAGGTGTTGATGTCGCCCTTGTAGAGCGAGGTGTCGACGAAGATGCCGGTCAGGCCCCACTGCCACGGCACGGTGTAGTGCCGGCCCGGATCCCAGGGAACGTTCACCCACCTTTCGTCGACATTCTTGAAGTTCTCCATCTGATCGGGCCGGGCTTCCTCGATCAGCCCTTCCTTGGCCCAGATCTGAACATAGTTCGCCGACGGCACGACCAGATCGAAGCCGTGGCCGCCCGCGCGCACCTTGGCGAGCGCGGTATCGTTGGAATCATAATCGGTGACGGTCACCTTGACCTTGTAGGTATCCTCGAACTTCTTGATCAGCTCGGGGCTGGTGTAGTTGCCCCAGTTGTAGATGTTGAGTTCGCCATCGGCCCATGCCGCGCCGGCGGAGGTTGCGACGGCCAGTGCTGTGGTCAGCGCTGCCAGTTTCCATTTCATCGGTGATCTCCCATTTGTTTGTGTTGAGTTGTCGTTGTCATGCCTTCTTCCGGTTGAGGAAGAAAAATGCCGTCACGATGGCCACCGAAAGCGCAAGGAACACCGTGGCGATGGCGTTGATCTCGGGCGTGACGATGCGGCGGAGCTGGCCGAGCATGTAGGTGGGCAGCGTGTCCTGCCCGCCCGATTTGACGAATTCGGTGATGACCACATCGTCCAGCGAAATGACGAAGGCGAGCATGAACCCCGCGACGATGCCGGGGCGCAGGATCGGCAGCGTGATGCGCCGAAAGGTCATCCACGGCGTGGCGTAGAGGTCGGCGGCCGCGCGCTCCAGCGTCAGGTCCATGCCCTCCAGCCGTGCGCGGATGGGCAGATAGGCGAAGGGAATGCAGAAGGCCGTGTGCGCGGCGATGAGATAGCCAAGCCCGGAATAGCCGGTCCACACCTTGATGCGCGAGAACACGATGAGCAGGGCGACCGCCGTGACGATCTCGGGCACCATAAGCGGCTGGTTGATGAAGGCATACTTGAAGGTCAGGCCGCGATAGGGCCGCGTGCGCGTGGTGGCGAGGGCAGCCATGGTGGCGACCGTGGTGGAAATCGTGGCGGCGAAGACGGCGATGATGAGCGAGCGCAGCGCCGCCTGCTGCACGACGTCGTTGTTGGCCGCCGAGACGAACCAGCGCAGCGAAAACCCTTCCCAGACGGCAATCGAATTGCCGGCGTTGAACGCATAGGCAACCAGCGTGACGATGGGCAGGTAGAGCAGGAAAAAGGTGATCATCGCGATGGTCGCGAAGCCGGGCTGCGCGCGGATATCGAAGCGTCTAGCCATTGTTGTCCGTCCCCGCGCGTGCGGCACCGCGCACATAGATGAGCAACGCCGTCATGACCACGACCATGAGGGTGATGGAGATCGCGGCGCCAAGCGGCCAGTTTCTTCCCTGTCCGAACTGCAGTTCTATCAGGTTGCCGAGCATCATGTTCTTGCCGCCGCCCAGCACGCGCGGCGTCACATAGGCGCCGAGCGAGGGGATGAACACGAGGATGGAGCCGGCGATGATGCCTGGCTTGACCAGCGGGATGATGAGGCGCCGCAGAACCTGGAATCTTCCCGCATAGAGGTCGTAGCCGGCCTCCACGAGCCGGAAGTCCAGCTTTTCCATGGCCGCATAGAGCGGCAGCACCATCAGGGGCAGGTAGACATAGACCATGCCGAACATGATGGCGGTGTCCGTATAAAGGATCTGGATCGGGCTCTTGATCACCCCCAGCATCATCAGCGCGGTGTTGAGGATGCCTTCGTTGCGGATCACCTCCTGCATCGCAAAGGTGCGGATCAGCAGGTTCGTCCAGAACGGGATCGTCACCAGGAACAGCCAGACCTCACGCCTGTTCTGCGGCCGCGTGGCGATGAAATAGGCGGTGGGGAAGCCGAGCACCAGCGTGACGAACGTGGTCATCAGGGAAAGGCGCACGGAGCGCCAGAATATCGTCAGATGCGCATCGGCCAGCGAAACCGTGTCGTCGAATATGTCCCGCTGCAGGAAGACGGAGAACCACCCGTCCAGCGAGAACTGGCCGAACTTCACGTCGCCATAGTCGCCCTTGGCCATGAAGGAATAGGCCAGCATGATGAATAGCGGCCCGATGGCCGCCAGGAAGATGATGACCAGCGCCGGGGCCGAAAGCAGCCAGCGGTTCCTGATGTCCTCGCGTTCGGCGATGCGTGCGGATTCCTGTGCGCTCGCCATGGCATCAATCCTTCAGGATCTGCGCAACGTCCCGGCCGAACTCGATGCCGACGCGCTCGGCAGCCGCGAAGCTCGTCTGGCTGTTGCCGTTACGGCTGTTCTGCTGGCGCACGATGAAGGGCGTGCCGTCGTCCAGCCGCACATGGAAATGCGTATCCGTGCCCAGATAGACGACATTCTCGATATGGCCGACATGCGCCGACGTGCCGTTGGGGGCTGCCACGCGCGCATGTTCCGGTCTTATAACGATGGTGACTTTACCCTCCGGCATGACGCTTGCGGGGAACGTCGCCGGAATTTCGACGCCGGAGGAGAGCCGCACTGTGGCGCGGCCATCGCCGGTCGCGGACACCACGTCCGCGTCGAGGAAATTGGTCTCGCCGATGAAGTCGGCAACGAAACGTTCCGCTGGACGGTCGTAGATATCCCATGGCGAACCGACCTGAAGAATCCGGCCCGAGGACATCACCGCGATGCGGTCCGACATTGTCAGGGCCTCTTCCTGATCGTGGGTGACGAAGATGAAGGTAATGCCCGTCTGGTTCTGCAGGCGCTTCAGCTCGATCTGCATCTCCTTGCGCAGCTTGTAGTCGAGGGCCGAAAGCGGCTCGTCGAGCAGCAGCACCTTGGGTTGCGGGGCCAGCGCGCGGGCCAGCGCCACGCGCTGCTGCTGGCCGCCCGAAATCTGGCTGGTGCGGCGGTCTTTCAGCGCTTCCATGCGCACAAGCCGCAACATCTCGGCCACGCGCCCGTCAATCTCCGCTCTGGGCTTGCCAAGCATTTCCAGGCCGAAGGCGATGTTCTGCGCCACCGTCATGTGCGGGAACAGCGCATAGGACTGGAACACCGTGTTGACCGGCCGCTTGAACGGCGGCAGCGGCGCGATGTCCTGCCCATAAAGCAGGATCTCGCCGTCGGTGGGATAGTCGAAGCCGGCAATCAGCCTGAGCAGGGTGGTCTTGCCGCAGCCGGATGGGCCCAGAAGGGTGAAGAACTCGTTTTCGCGGATCGAGACGGAGACGTTGTCGAGCGCCGCGACCTGGGCTTCTCCCGTCCCGAAAATCTTGCTTGCGCCGCGAACCTCAATCGCATTCTTATCCGCCATTTCCGGCACACATCCCCCTCAAGGCGTCCCGCTCTGGCGGCGGCACATTGTTCTTGTGCAATTGTCAGCACATGCCGCCTGGATTGGCAACTGCCGACTTAACAGGGGTTGAAGTCTTCCCCCGCCGTCGTGCGGCTCCTTCGTGTCATCCGTCAGTTGGTGCGGCCAGGGCAATAATACCAGTGGTGCCACCACGCCTGGTATAGGCAGGCTCTTGTGGACCAATGGGGCCTGCGGCTAGGGTCACGTCCGAACCACTACGACCTCAGGGGGATCGTGAATGAAGACAGTTTTTTCTCCACTCCACGCCGGCCATGGCGGCCAGATGGAACTGGTCGCGGGGGAGATCGTACCGGGCTTCGAAAAGCCTTCCCGTGCCGAATTCATCAGGGCTAGGGTCGAGAGTGAGAAGCTTGGGCCTATACTGGCGCCGAAGGAGCATGCGCTGGATGCCGCCAAGCGGGTGCATCGCGCGGACTATATCGATTTCCTGCCCACCGTCTGGCCGCTCTGGCAGGAGGCCGGCTATCCCGGCTCGGCCATGCCCTTCACCTGGCCTACACGCGGCCTGCGCGCCGATGTACGACCAACCCGAATCGATGCGCTGATGGGATATTATTCCTTCGATGCCGGCGCGACCTTCGTAAAAGGCACATGGGACGCGATCAAATCGTCCTATGATGTCGGCCTCACCGCCGCCGAGATCGTGAAGGCTGGCGAACGCACCGCATTCGCGCTCTGCCGCCCGCCCGGCCACCATGCTGGCGCCGCCTTCATGGGAGGCTATTGTTTCATCAACAATGCCGCCGTCGTGGCGCAGTGGTATCGTGATCAGGGTGCTGCCCGTGTGGCGATCCTTGATGTGGACTATCACCATGGCAACGGCACGCAAGAAATCTTCTACGAGCGCGACGACGTGCTGGTCCTGAACCTGCATGGCGACCCCAACACCGAATACCCGTTCTTCCTCGGCCATGCCGACGAGCGCGGTGTCGGCAGGGGCGAAGGCTTCAACCACAATTATCCGATGCCGGCCGGCACGCCGTGGACGAAGTGGAGCGAAGCGCTCGAAGATGCCTGCAACAAGCTCACCGCATACGGCCCCGATGTCGTGGTCGTGTCGCTTGGGGTCGATACGTTCGAAAAGGATCCGATCAGCCAGTTCAAGCTGAAGAGCGAGGACTATCCCAGGATCGGCGAGCGCATCGCCAGGCTCGGCCTGCCGACGCTGTTCGTCATGGAAGGCGGCTATGCGGTCGAGGAAATCGGCGTTAATGCGGTTGGCGTGCTGACGGGCTTCGAAGGCGCCTGACGCCAAAACGGGGCACCTGCTGGCACCCCTTCACATACCCAGATCGGAACAACGATATGAGCAATCATCTCAATTTCTACATCGACGGCAAGTGGGTCGCGCCGGTGAAGCCGGCCACGCTCGACGTCATCGACCCTTCCACCGAGGAGGCCTACGCCACGATTTCCGTCGGCTCCGGGGCCGATGTGGACAAGGCGGTCGCTGCCGCGCGCGCGGCCTTTACCAGCTTCTCGCAGACGACGCGGGAAGAGCGGCTGGCGCTGCTCAACAAGGTGCTGGAAATCTACAACCGGCGCTACGAGGACGTTGCGCAGGCGATCTCGCAGGAGATGGGCGCGCCGATTACCTGGGCGCGCGAAGCGCAGGCCGCGGCGGGCCAGGGGCATCTGGCGTCGACCATCAAGGCGCTGGAAGAGTATGAATTCAGCCATCAGCGCGGCGGCACCATGGTGGTGAAGGAGCCGATCGGCGTCTGCGCGCTGATCACGCCGTGGAACTGGCCGCTCAACCAGATCGTCTGCAAGGTGGCGCCGGCCATCGCGGCGGGCTGCACCGTGGTGCTCAAGCCTTCCGAGATCGCGCCGATCAGCGGCATCGTCTTTGCCGAGATCATGGATGAGGCGGGCGTGCCGAAGGGTGTGTTCAATCTCGTCAACGGCAATGGCCCGGATGTGGGCCAGGTGATGGCCGAGCACCCGGATGTCGACATGGTGTCCTTCACCGGCTCGACCCGCGCAGGCATTCTGGTTGCCAAGGCGGCGGCCGATACCGTCAAGCGCGTGGCGCAGGAACTGGGTGGCAAGAGCGCCAACATCATCCTGCCGGATGCTGATTTCGAGCACGCCGTGCGCGAGGGCGTCAACGCCTGTTTCGGCAATACCGGCCAGTCCTGCGATGCGCCGACGCGCATGCTGGTGCCGGCCTCGCGCCATGACGAAGCTCTGGAAGTGGCCAAGGCTGCGGCCGAAGCCCACAAGACCGGCGATCCACGCTCGACCGAAACCCAACTCGGCCCGGTCGTCAGCCAGATGCAGTATGACAAGATCCAGAAGCTGATCGAAACCGGCATTTCGGAAGGCGCCAAACTGGTGACGGGTGGCACCGGCCGGCCGGAGGGACTGAACCGCGGCTACTATATCCGCCCCACCGTGTTCGGCCATGTCACCCCCGACATGACGATTGCGCGCGAGGAAATCTTCGGACCGGTGCTGTCGGTGATTTCGTATCAGGATGAGGACGATGCGGTGCGCATCGCCAACGACACGGTCTATGGCCTTGCCGCTTATATCCAGTCGCAAAACATCGAGAATGCACGGCGTGTGGCTTCGAAGATGCGTGCGGGTTCGGTCTATCTGAACTATCCCGACTGGGATACGCATGCACCGTTTGGCGGCTACAAGCAGTCCGGCAACGGCCGCGAATATGCCGACTGGGGCATCCACGATTTCCTCGAAATCAAGGGCATCGTGGGCTACGCCGGCTAGGATTTCCATCGGAGGGGCAGGCTTGTCCTGCCCTGACGAGGGCGTGGCCAAAGTCTGTCCGGAACTTCACGGCGTGAAGCGGACGCTATCCTTCAAAAGCGGAAATCTGGACCACGCCTGGCTTTGCCAGCCGCCGAGTGTGCCTTGCGGATCGCCCAAAAGAAAAAACACCCGCCGAGGGAGGAGGTCCGGCGGGTGTTTCTAAGGGTGGTCGACAATCGGGAGGAGGTGAAAGTCGACCGCATCCGGCTGGGCCCGGGAGGAGGTAGGCCGTTGCCGAAATCACATGATCTAAATGCACCTGTTCGACGGCCGATACAACTGTCAATGCTGCATGGCTGCCTTGCAAATTTGTGCGATGCAACATTCCGCCGCAGTCATGCTGCGATGCAGCATCAGATTTGACCGCTGAACTTGTATGTTGTCCATATTTGGACTATATCCAAAATTGGATAATTCGCTGACGGAGAGGCTGTCATGGCCCGCTCACTTCGCAGGCATGAGGAAAATATCGCGGCAGGGCCACAGCGCCTCGATGCTTCGCGTTTCGTTCCGGCCAACCGCAGGCGGCTCAGCGCGCCGGGTTTGCGCACCTTCCTGGCCATTGCCGATCTGTGGGGTCTCACCGAGGAGGAACGACGGCTGGTTCTGGGCTATCCCTCCCGCTCGACCTATCACAACTGGGCAAAGCATGCCCGCGAGCACCGCGACTTCACGCTGGACGTGGATACGCTGATGCGGATTTCGGCGGTGCTTGGCATCCATCAGGCGCTCGGCGTGTTGTTTGCCTCGGAGGGTGAGGGCATCGCATGGCTGCGCGGGCCTCATGCCGGCGCCGTATTCGGCGGCATGCCGCCGCTGGCGCTGATCACCGGCGGCTCGCAGGATGGGCTTTTGACGGTGAGGCGCTTTCTCGATGCCGCACGCGGCGGGCTCTACATGGAGCCGAATGCCATCGATACCGGCTTCGCGCCCTATGACGAGTCGGATATCGTGTTCGGGTGAGCGCCATCGCTTCTATGCCCGCGCCGCACCCCAGCCTGCGCCTCATCCCCTCGCAGTTTCCGCCAATAGGCCTGTTCGATACAGTGGCAACGGCCTCCGACCTCGAGGCCGTCATGGAACTTGCCGGCTGGACGAACGACCGGCTGGTGGCCGAACGGATCGATCGTCTGCCGCAATCCGAATGGGTCTATGGCCGGCCGAACTCCAGCATTGTCATGGCCGCCTTCCTGCATGTCGCGCCGACCGGCATGCGTTTCAACGGGCCGGACCTTGGCGCGTGGTATGCCGCTGCCGAACTGACGACCTGTGTTGCGGAGGTGGGGCATCATTTGCGCCGTGAGGCGGTGGCTCGCGGTATACCGGAGGTTCGGCGAACCTATCGTTGCTATTCGGCGCGCCTTGAGGGCGGCGGCTATCTCGACATCACCGGCTGGCGGGACACGCGGCCGGAGCTTTACGCCTCCGACAGTTACGCCGCTTCGCAAGCCTTCGGCGAGGAACTGCGCAGCTCAGGTGGCGACGGCATTCTTTACGGCAGCGTGCGCCTGCGTGGTGGTGTCAACATTGCCGCCTACCGACCGAGCAAGGTGCAAGACGTGGTGCAGGCCGACCATTACGAGATTTTCGTTCGGGCGCGCGAGCGCCGCATCGAGGTGCGCAGGCTGGCAGGGTGAAGGGGCACCCTTAAATATGCAGCGCGTGGCCGAGCGCCTTGAGGGCGGCCTCCTGAAAGGCTTCGCCCTGTGTCGGATGGGCATGGATGGTGCCGGCTATGTCTTCCAGCCGTGCGCCCATCTCGATGGCCAGCCCAAAGGCGGCGGCCAGTTCAGAGACATGCTGACCGACTGCCTGGATGCCGAGCACCAGATGGTTGTCGGCCCGCGCCACCACGCGCACGAAGCCCGCCTCGCCCTGCATGGTCATGGCGCGCGCATTGGCGGTGTAGGGGAACTGGCCGATCTTGAGCTCGTGGCCCAGAGCGCGCGCCTCGTCGGGCGAGAGGCCGGCGGTCACCACCTCCGGATCGGTGAAGCACACGGCCGGAATGCAGCGTTTGTCCCACGAACGGGGGTTGCCGGCGACGATCTCTGCCACCATCTCGCCCTGCGCCATGGCGCGGTGTGCCAGCATCGGCTCGCCGGTGACGTCGCCGATGGCGTAGACGCCGCGCATGGAGGTGCGGCACTGGCTGTCGATGCGGAGGAATTTTCCCGTGCGGTCGAGGTCGAGCTCTTCCAGCCCCCAGCCTTCCATCACCGGCTTGCGGCCAACCGTCACGAGGATTTTTTCGGCAGGCAGCGATTGCTCCATGCCATCGGCTGTTTCCACGATGAGCGCGTCGCCCTTGGCGGTAACGCCCTTCGCCTTCGCTTGGGTCAGCAGCGTGATGCCGAGTTCGCCAAGCCGCTTCGCAACCGGTCGGGTGAGTTCGGCGTCATATTGCGGCAGGATGTGCGGCAGGGCTTCCACCACCGTTACCCTGGAACCGAACTTGGCGAAGGCGGTGCCGAGTTCCAACCCGATATAGCCGCCACCCACGACGACCAGCCTTTCCGGCACCTTCGACAGCGACAGCGCTTCGGTGGACGAAATCACGCGGCCGCCGAAGGGCAAGGCAGGCAGTTCCATCGGCGCCGAGCCGGTGGCGATGACCACTGTTTCGGCGCGAATCACCTGTGTGCCGGTCTCGGTCTCGACTTCCACCGTCTTGCCGTCGCGGAATTCTGCGCGACCATGGACGATCTTCACGCCGGCCTTCTTCAGCAGGCCCACCACACCGTTGTTGAGGCGGCCGACGACGCCGTTCTTCCAGGAGACGGTCTTTGCGAGGTCGAGTTTGGGTGCTTCCAGCGTGATGCCGAGCGCGTTCTTGCCTTCCGCCGCCAGCAGAGCCTTTTCGAACTCGTCGGCGGCGTGGATCAGCGCCTTGGACGGGATGCAGCCGATGTTGAGGCAGGTGCCGCCGGCCTTGGTCATCTCCACGATGACCGTATCGACGCCGAGCTGGCCGGCGCGGATGGCGCAGACATAGCCGCCGGGACCCGCGCCGATGACCAGAAGCTTGCAGGAGATGTCTTTCATCGGCTCATCCCTCGACGAAAATCAGCGCCGGCGTTTCCAGTAGCGCCTTGATGCGCTGGATGAAGACGGCTGCGTCCCAGCCGTCGACGACGCGGTGGTCGAAGGAAGAGGACAGGTTCATCATCTTGCGCGGAATGAACTGCGTGCCATCCCACACCGGGCGCATCATGATCTTGTTGACACCGACGATCGCCACTTCCGGATGGTTGATAACCGGCGTGGTGACGACGCCGCCCATGGCACCGAGCGAGGTGATGGTGATGGTCGAGCCCGACAGCTCCTCGCGCGTGGCGGTGCCGGTGCGGGCCGCGTCCGACAGTCGCGCCAATTCGGCGGCGCTGTCCCAGACGTCACGCGCCTCGGCATGGCGCACCACCGGCACCATCAGTCCGCCGGGCGTCTGGGTGGCGATGCCGATATGCACTCCGCCATATTGATGCACCACGCCCGCCTCGTCGTTGAAGATGGCGTTGACGTTGGGCTGGTCGGCAATCGCCTTCACCATGGCCCGCATCAGGAAGGGCAGCAGTGTCAGCTTCGGCTGGTCGGCGCGCTTTTGCCTGTTGAGCGCGGCGCGCAGCTCTTCCAGCGCGGTGACGTCGATCTCCTCGACATAGGTGATGTGCGGGATGCGTGATTTGGCCACCGCCATCTTTTCGGCGATGCGGCGGCGCAGGCCAACGACCTTGATGTCTTCGACGGCCAGGTTCCTGATGAGCCCCGGCGCGCCCGTCGGCGCCTGCGGTCCGCGCGCCAGAAAGGCGTCGATGTCCTCATGAACGATCCTGCCGGCCGGCCCGGTGCCCGGAACCTGGCGCAGGTCGATGCCTGCTTCGGTGGCGCGCAGGCGCACCGCCGGCGAGGCCAGCGGCTTTTCGCCTTCGGCGCGCGGCACGGCGAACTGCGGGCGTGCCGGGAAATGGTTCCGGTTGTTTGCCGGGGCAGGTTTTGGCGCGCGCGCGGCAGGAGCGGTTGCTGTCGCGGCCGGCTTTGCCTCCGTAGCGTCGACTGCCTTGGCTGCGGCCTCAGGTTTCGGTTCTTCAATGGCTTTGGGGGCTTCGGCTGCGCTCGGCCCTTCGGCCGCTTCGCCCTCCACCTTCAGCCGGATCAACGGAGACCCCACGGCGACCACGTCGCCGATCTCGGCACCCAGCCAGGTGATCTCGCCATGAACGGGCGAGGGGATTTCGACGGTCGCCTTGTCGGTCATCACGGCTGCCAGCAGCATGTCCTCGCGCACGAGGTCGCCGACCTTGACGTGCCATTCCACGAGTTCGGCCTCGGCAACGCCTTCGCCCACGTCGGGCAGCTTTATCACGTGCTCGGCCATGGCTCAGGCCTCCATGGTTTCGCGCATGGCCTGCCCGAGACGGGCGGGGCCGGGAAAGTAGTCCCATTCCTGCGCGTGCGGATAGGGCGTGTCCCAACCGGCCACGCGGGCGATCGGCGCTTCGAGATTGTAGAAGCAATATTGCTGCACCAGCGCGGCGAGTTCGGCGCCGAAGCCGGAAGTCAGCGTCGCCTCATGCACGACCACGCAGCGGCCGGTCTTCTTCACCGAAGCCACGATGGTGTCGAGGTCGAGCGGCAGCAGCGTGCGCAAGTCGATGATCTCGGCATCGATGCCGGTTTCCTCGACGGCCGCTTCGGCCACATAGACCATGGTGCCATAGGCGAGGATGGTCAGCGCCGAGCCTTCACGCCGTATCGAGGCCTTGCCGAGCGGCACCGTAAAATGGCCGTCCGGCACTTCGCCCAGCGGGTGTTTCGACCAGGGCGTCACCGGCCGTTCGTGGTGGCCGTCGAAGGGGCCGTTGTAGAGGCGCTTGGGCTCCAGGAAGATCACCGGGTCAGGGTCCTCGATGGAGGCGATCAGAAGTCCCTTGGCGTCATGCGGGTTGGAAGGCACCACGACCTTGAGACCGGAGACGTGGGTGAACAGGGCTTCCGGGCTCTGGCTATGGGTCTGGCCGCCGAAAATGCCGCCACCGGTGGGCATGCGTACCACAACGGGGCAGGTGAACTCGCCGCTTGAGCGATAGCGCAGGCGTGCGGCCTCCGAAACGATCTGGTCGTAGGCGGGGTAGACATAGTCGGCGAACTGAACTTCCACGCAGGGACGCAGCCCGTAGGCGGCCATGCCGATGGCCGCGCCGACAATGCCGGATTCGCTGATCGGCGCGTCGAAGCAGCGGGTCACGCCGTATTTCTGTTGCAGTCCCTGCGTGCAACGGAACACGCCGCCGAAATAGCCGACATCCTCGCCGAAGACGACGACGGTGTCGTCGCGTCCCATCGAAACGTCCATAGCGCTGCGGATCGCCTCGATCATGGTCATTCTGGCCATGCGCTACACTCCCGCTTCCTGGCGCTGGCGGCGCAGATGCTGCGGCATCTCGGCATAAACACCCTCAAACATGTCGCGCACGGAAGGCTTGCCGCCCGAATGCAGGGTGCCGTGGCCCTCGGCCTCCTTCTGGGCTGTGATGACCGTGTCCAGAATTTCGGCTTCCGCCTGGCTGTGACGCTCCTCGGACCAGGCCCCGCGCATGATGAGATGGTTCTTCAGGCGCAGCACCGGGTCGCCAAGTGGCCAGGCCGACGACTCCTCCTTGGGCCGATAGGCGGACGGATCGTCCGAAGTCGAATGCGCCCCGACGCGGTAGGTGACATATTCCACCAGCGTCGGCCCGAGATTGCGGCGCGCGCGCTCCGCCGCCCACTTGGCCACCGCATGGACGGCCAGATAGTCGTTGCCATCCACCCGCAACGCGGGGATGCCGAAGCCAAGGCCACGCGCGGCAAAAGTGCCTGAGCCGCCACGGGCGATGCCCTGAAAGGTCGAGATCGCCCACTGGTTGTTGACGATGTTGAGGATGACGGGCGCCTTGTAGGTCGAGGCGAACACAAGAGCTGCGTGAAAATCGCTCTCGGCGGTGGCGCCGTCGCCCACCCAGCCGGCCGCGATCTTCGTATCGTTCCTGATGGCCGACGCCATCGCCCAGCCGACTGCCTGGATATATTGCGTGGTCAGGTTGCCCGAGATCGAGAAGAAGCCGTGCTCCTTCGACGAATACATGATGGGGAGCTGGCGGCCCTTCAGCGGGTCGCGTTCGTTGGAAAATATCTGGTTCATCATCTCGACCATCGGGTAGCCGCCTGCAATCAGCAGGCCGGCCTGACGATAGGTCGGGAAATTCATGTCACCGGGCTCGAGCGCCTTGCGGAAGGCGCAACTGACGGCCTCCTCGCCCATATGCTGCATGTAGAAGGAGGTCTTGCCCTGGCGCTGTGCCATCTGCATGCGCGCATCGAAGGTGCGCAAGGTCACCATATCGCGCAGTCCCTGCAGCAGTTCGTCGTCGGTCAGCGTGCCGGCCCAGGGGCCGACGGCCTCGCCGTCGCGGTTCAGCACGCGGATGATCGAATAGGCGAGGTCGCGAATCTCCCGTGGATCGACATCAACCTGCGGACGCGGCACCGAGCCGGCCTTGGGGATGGGAACGTTGGAGAAATCGGGTGTGCCGCCGGGGCGAACCTCCGGCTCGGGGACGTGCAGGCTAAGCGGTCCGTATGCGGTCATGCGGCCAATTTCCTCCCGGTTCCGGTTGGCCAACGACGTTCATATCCCCATTCATTCCACCGGCTCGTGCGGCAATCAAGCCCTCCGGCCGGCCGCCGGACCCTGTAGCGAAGGCGGCTGGAAGGCACGCTCGGCGGACATGGAAATTTTATGGCGCGATTGCCGCGCGACGGGACCGTTCCTGTCTTCCGGACAATTTAGGGCAGTTTTTCCTGTCGTTTCGGGTTAATGTCGGCTTTATTGGACAGGTCGAAAATTTTTTTGCGATCATCGAAAGGAAGCACGAGCATCCAGAGCGACGGAACGCAGAGACCGACAAAGTGAGAGGAGACAGACATGCCAACCTTGTTGCCCCCGCTTCATGAAGGCCATGCGCCCATCTTGTTGCACCAGGCTTTCCACGACGCATTGGAGGCCTATGAAGAATGGACGCTCGAAGCGCCGGAGCCCTTCGTCGAGTTCGAAGGTAATGTGGTCTCCGTCAGCGCCGTGTTCGGGCGCATGAGAAGCTGCACCGATCTGCTTCCGGTGAGGACGCTCGACATCGTGCGCGAGATCGTCGGCCATGCCGCTCCCGAACTGCCGGAAGATGACGTTACCTTCGCTCATGCGGCGCTTCTGTTGCGCGCCCTGTGCGTGGAGCGACTGAAAGGCTGATTGCTCTCGATTTCAGAAATCAGCATTTTATCGAATAATTTTCTAATTTTATAGGATAAATAAGAATATTATTCTGTAAATTCCGAAAATTTCGTGATCGACAATGTCTATAAAATTCATAGACTATTGGGTGAACGGAGATTTTGGATGTCGCGCAGCCACCAGACAACGGCAAAATGGCACTCGGTTCGCGGGCCGCTGGCACCGCGGCGGGTGCGTTTCGGCCTGGAGGTGATGATTTTCCTGCTCGCCTTCGGCTTTACGGTGGCGGTCGTGTTCGGCTTTATAGGGTAGGCCGCCGGGCCAATTCTCAGACGCGATATCTGATGTTGCGCAGCATTACGTCATTGTCGGCGTCCTGCATGGAGGCAAGGCTGCGATTGTCCAGAACCTCGGCAATGGCCTGACGCACCTCCAGCATCATATGGCGCACCTCGCAGGTCGCCTCGTCGCAATCCTCGCAGCGCTGATACTGGGTCTGGCTGGCGCAGGAGATCGGCGCGAGGGGGCCGTCCAGCACGCGCACGACATGGCCGATCCTGATCTCGGAGGCGGGACGGGCGAGGCGATAGCCGCCGTCCTTGCCCTTGCGGCTCTGGACGAAACCCGCATTGCGCAGTTCGCCCAGAATGGCGTCCAGGAATTTTTTCGGGATGTTGTTGGCAACGGCGATATCGTTGACGAAGGCGAGCTGGCCAGACGGCAGACCTGACAGATGAATCAGGGCCTTGAGGCCGTATTTCCCTTTTTTAGTAAGCATACCCGTGAAAACTCACAGAAAATCCGCCTATGCCTGTGGCGAGCGTTTGTGTGCAAATGATGACCACACGCTCCCCGAAGGCGCGCATGCCTGCCTTAAGAGCCAGCGTCGGGATAGACAAGCGCAAACTCGTTGACGTTCCGTGACTTTTCGGTCGGATGGCGCAGATTCGCGCCTGAAAACCCCATCAGGCGGCGAAAACGCGTCCGCGGCGCACCGCCACATAGCCCTCGTCGCCGGCGCGGGCGCGAATTTCAGGCGCCACGTCAAGTTCCAGTGCGCCACCGTCTTTGGGCGCGACCAGCAGCCTTCTGCCACCGGGATGGTCGATGACGCGCAGGATCTTCGCCGCCACGCCGCTGCCTTCGACGGCCCAGTCGAGATCGCCGGGGCGCAGGAACACCTCCGCCCTCCCATCCGCCACGCCGGGGGCGGGCAGGGTGGCATCGCCGATGCGGGCCTCACCGTTCGCCACGGTCGCGGGCAGGCGGTTGGTGTCGCCAAGGAAGCTCATGACGAAGGGGGAGTTGGGCTCGCGGCACACCTCTTCCGGCGTGCCTTGCTGCACGATCTTGCCATCCTTCAGGATCACAACGCGGTCTGCGAGGTCCAGCGCCTCTTCCTGATCGTGGGTCACGAAAAGGGTGGTGATGCCGAGTTCGTCGTGGATTTCGCGCAGCCAGCGGCGCAGATCGCGGCGCACATTGGCGTCGAGCGCGCCGAAGGGTTCGTCGAGCAGCAGCACTTTCGGGTCCACGGCCAGCGCACGGGCGAGCGCCACGCGCTGGCGCTGGCCACCGGAAATCTGGGAGGGGAAGCGCTCGCCGAGGCCGTCGAGCTTTACCAGCCGCAGGAGGTCGGCCACGCGCGCGGCGATCTCCTGCTTGCCGCGCTTCACCTTCGACACCTTCATGCCGAAAGCGATGTTTTCGGCAACGGTCATGTGCGGGAACAGCGCGTAGTGCTGGAAGACGAAACCGACGCCGCGGTCGCGCACGGGAATGTCGGTGGCGTCTTCCGCGCCGAAATAGATCTTGCCGCTGTCGGCATATTCGAGACCTGCGACCATGCGCAGGATCGTCGTCTTGCCCGAGCCGGAGGGGCCGAGCAGCGCCACCAGTTCGCCGCTTTCGATCTCCAGCGACACGCCGTGCACCGCGCGGAACGTGTCGAAGGTCTTCACGACGGTGTCGAGACTGATTTTCACGTCGATTTCTCCGTAGCGAGTTTGGGAGCGGTCATGGCAGGCTGCGGCGTCGCCAGGGCAGGGTGGCGGCCGCCACGGCCCGCGCCCTGCCGCTCCAGCAGCACTTTGGCCACCAGCGTCACCACCGCCAACACGGCGAGGATCGAGGCGACCGCGAAGGCGCCGGCCGTCTGGTAGTCGTGATAGAGCAGTTCGATATGCAGCGGCATGGTGTTGGTCTGGCCGCGAATATTGCCCGACACCACTGAAACCGCGCCGAACTCGCCCATGACGCGGGCATTGCACAGCACCACGCCGTAGAGCAGCGCCCAGCGGATATTGGGCAGCGTGACCGAGAAGAAGGTGCGCCAGCCCGAGGCTCCGAGCGAGGTGGCGGCCTCCTCCAGATCGCGCCCTTGCGCCTGCATGAGCGGGATCAGTTCGCGGGCGACGAAGGGCGCGGTGACGAACATGGAGGCCAGCACGATACCGGGCAGGGCGAACAGGATCTTGATGTCGTGCGCCTGCAAGAGCGGGCCGAACAGCCCCTGCAGGCCGTAGACGAAGAGATAAGCCACGCCCGCGACGATGGGCGAAATCGAGAAAGGAATCTCGATCACGACCAGCAGCAGCCGGCGGCCCCAAAAGTCGAATTTTGTGATCGCCCAAGCGGCCGCGACGCCGAACGCAGTGTTGACCGGCACCGCGATCAGCGCCGTCACCACGGTGAGCATGATCGCGTGGCGGGTGTCGGCATCGCTGATTGCGGCGGCATAGACCGCCCAGCCTTGCGAGAAGGCTTCCATGCCGATGACGATCAGCGGCGCGACGATGAAGAATGCCGTCACCACCAGCACGGTTGCGATCAGTGCGCGGCGGAAGGCGGGCTGTTCGCCGATGCGCGGCGGTTTCCTGTCAGTGCTTGCGCTCATGTTTCAGGCCCTTTGCGTGTAGCGCAGCGCGCGTGCCTGCAAGAGATTGGTGACGGCAAGCATGACGAAGGCGGTGATCAGCAGCACCGAAGCGACGGCGGCGGCGGCCTGATAGTCATATTCCTCCAGCCGGATGAAGGTCAGGAGTGCCGTGATCTCGGTCTGGAACGGCTGGTTGCCGGCGATGAAGATGATCGCGCCGAATTCACCAAGGCTGCGCGCGAAGGCCAGCGACACTCCGGCCAGCAGGGCCGGCGTCAGGAGCGGCAGGACAACCTTGCGGAATATGATGCTGTCCGATCCACCGAGCGACTGGGCTGCCTCCTCCAGCGCCGGGTCGAGGTCTTCCAGCACCGGCTGCACGGTTCGCACGATGAAAGGCAGGCTGGTGAAGGCCATGGCGACCATGATGCCCAGCGGTGTGTAAGCCACCTGCACGCCGATGCCGGCGAGATAGGCGCCGAACCAGCCATTGGGCGCGAACAGCGCGGTCAGCGCGATACCGGCAACGGCGGTCGGCAGGGCGAAGGGCAGGTCCACCAGCGCATCGACGAAGCGGCGGCCGGGAAAACGGTAGCGCACCAGAACCCAGGCGAGCGCAACGCCGAAGATCAGGTTGAAGGCTGTGGCGCCAAGCGCGCACAGCACCGTGACCCGGTAGCTTGCCACCGAGCGGCCCGACGAAACGATGCGCCAGTAGTCGACGAAGCCGAGGCTCGCGGCCTTGTAGACCAGCGCGCCGAGCGGCAGCACGACAATGATCGACACATAGAGCAGCGTGAGCCCAAGCGTCAGATGCAGGCCCGGCAGGACACGTCGTTTCACAAGAAAGCTTTCCGGAACTATAGAATTGCAGGGATGGAAAGCCGATCGTACCGGCTTTCCATCGCGGATTTCATGTCGTCAGCGTTCGCCGTAGATCTGGTCGAGTAGCGCGCCGGAGGCGAAGTGCTCGGCCTGCACCTTGTCCCAGCCGCCGAATACGTCCTCGACCGTGACGAGACGCACATCCGGGAACTTGTCCTTGAACTCGGCCGCGACCTTCTCATCGCGCACGCGGTTGTTGTGCTCGGCCAGTATCTTCTGGCCTTCGGGCGTGTAGAGGAAGTCGAGATAGGTCTTCGCCAGATCGCGCGAGCCGCGCTTGTCGACCACCTTGTCGACAATGGCGACCGGGAATTCGGCGAGCAGGCTGACCGAAGGCGTGACCTGCTCGAACTTGTCCGCACCGAACTCCTTGCGGATGCCGGCGGTCTCGGATTCGAAGGTGATCAGCACGTCACCGATGCCGCGCTCCACAAAGGTGGTGGTGGCGGCGCGCCCACCGGTGTCGAACACCGGCACGTTGTTGAACAGCCTGGTGACGAATTCCTTCACCTTCTCCTCGTCGCCCTTGAAGGCTTCCAAAGCATAGGCGGTGGCGGCGAGGTAGGTGTAGCGGGCGTTGCCCGAGGTCTTCGGGTTCGGGAAGATCACCTTCACGTCGTCGCGGACCAGGTCGTTCCAGTCCTTGATGTTCTTCGGATTGCCGGCGCGCACCAGGAAGGAGGGCAGCGAATAGAAGGGCGAAGCCTGGTTGGCGAAGTCGTTCTTCCAGTCGTCGGAAACAAAGCCGTTCTTGACCAGGAAATCAATGTCGGTGATCTGATTGAAAGTCACCACATCGGCTTCCAGTCCCTCGACGATGGCGCGAGCCTGCTTGGAAGTGCCGGCATGCGACTGGTCGATGGTGACTTCCGGATGCTGGGCGACGAAGGCCTTGTTGACATCGACGAACAATTCGCGCGCCACGTCATAGGAGGCGTTGAGCAGCTTGTCGGCGGCAAGGGCGGAGGCGGGGGCGGCGAGCAGGCCGGCAATGGCCGCGCCGACGAGCAGGAAACGTCTCATTGGTCTCACTCCAGATTTGGAAAAATGCCCGGCTGGCGGGTATGTGCCGCCAAACTAGCGAATGGCCCTTCCGGCAGCGAGGAAGTGGCTACCCCCGCGATGCCGAAGCAAGGAAATGCTGATGCGTCGGGATCATCCCAATTGGAAAGTTATTCCAAATGGGCTGGAATCGATCGGGTGTGATCCGGAACAGGCGAGGTCCAGGCAAAATCATTTTGCGCAAAAACCGATTCCGCGCGGTTCCGAGGCGGAGCGGAAAGCTGTTCCGCACAGCGGGGAAAATGCGCAATCACGCGCCCTGCACCGGCGGAGGCGTTTTTCTAGAATGGGGTGTTTTCGGATCGGCAAATCCGATCTGCGATGCGGCAACCACAGGAGTGCAGCATGACCACCACCCTCATACTTCCCGGCTTCAATGGTTCCGGCGAGGACCATTGGCAGCGCCACTGGCTGGCGGACCATGACGATGCGGTCCTTGTCGGCCAGGAGCATTGGGGCGAGCCAGTGCTGGAGGATTGGCTTTACAATCTGGAAAGCGAACTGATTGCGCATCCGGGCGCCATTCTGGTGGCGCACAGCCTGGGCTGCATCCTTGCGGCCAACCTGGCGGGGCGTCCCGCGGCCGAGCATGTCGGCGGAGCGGTGCTGGTCGCACCCTGCGACATCGACGTGACCAATGTAAAGCATCCGGGCCTGATCGATTTCGGCGCCATGCCGCGCCGGCGGTTGCCTTTCCCGTCGATCCTCGTCGCCAGCCGCAACGACAGCTACATGGAATTCGACACAGCGCGCCAATATGCCGGCATCTGGGGCAGTGGGCTGGTCGATCTCGGCAATGCCGGCCATATCAACGTGGCGAGCGGCTTCGGCCGTTGGGAAGACGGCTACGCGTTGGCTTCGAATTTTCGGTTTGAGCGCGAGAGCGTCGTTTCCCGGGCGGCCTGACGCGTGACTGGCGACCTGTCCCGAGAGGTCGCCAGTGGCCTGAATTCAATCACGCTGACGCCGGCAGAGACTTTTCGTCCCGCCGTGCTGGTGGCCATGCTTCGGCGTAACCGCTGTCAAAGCTGGCGCAGATAGATCGGGCTGGCCCGGAACATCCGAAAGCACCTCTTTCACGCCTCCGCGGGAAACACCTTCCAGCGGCGCGGGCGGAAGGCGACGCGGCTTTTCTGCGCGGCCGGGTGTTCTATCGGCAGCTCGATTTCCACCATTTCGCGCGCACCGCCAATCTCCAGTTCCACGCGCCGCGTGCCGGCCACGCGGCGGCTGGCTGCGACCGTCCCCGCGATGCAGCCGCTGCATCCGTCGAGCAGTTCGATATCGTGCGGGCGGAAATAGAGCGTCGCCTTGCCGTCCGGCGCATCGGGCGCGGCAAGCCCGATAGGCCGGTCGGTGATCCAGAGCTGGCCGTCCTCGATCCTCACCGGCAATGAACTGGAGTCGCCGACGAAGCCATAGACAAAGGGCGAGTTGGGCGTATCGTAGACCTCATCGGCGGTGCCGACCTGTTCGATGCTGCCCTGGCTCATGACGACCACGCGGTCGGCCAGTTCCAGCGCCTCCTCCTGGTCGTGGGTCACGAAGACCGTGGTGTGGCCGGTGGCGTCGTGGATTTCGCGCAGCCAGCGGCGCAGTTCGCGCCGCACCTGTGCGTCGAGCGCGCCGAACGGCTCGTCGAGCAGCAGCACCTTGGGCTCGATTGCCATGGCGCGCGCCAGTGCCACGCGCTGGCGCTGGCCACCTGAAAGCTGCGCCGGGTAGCGTTTTTCCAGTCCCGAAAGCTGAACCAGATCAAGCAATTCCGAGGCGCGCCGGTGGATTTCAGCGTTGGTGGGGCGTGTTGCACCGGGGCGCACTTTCAGACCGAATCCGATATTTTCGGCCACCGTCATATGCCGGAACAACGCATAGTGCTGGAACACGAAGCCGACATTGCGCTCCTGAATGCTGCGATGCGAAGCGTCCTCGTCGCCGAAATAGATTTTTCCGCGCGTCGGCTTTTCCAGCCCGGCGATCAGGCGCAGCAGCGTCGTCTTGCCCGAGCCGGACGGCCCCAGCAGCGCGATCAACTCGCCCGACTTGATGTCGAGCGAGATGTCGTGAAGTGCCGCGAAGCGATCGAACTCCTTGCGCACATTGGCAACGCGAACTTCCATGAAATTACCCTCGTCTCTCGAATGCGCTCGCAGATTCTCTAATGTCCGCGGCTGGCGGCGATGGCGTGGCCGTAGCGGATTTCCAGTATGGTCTTGAGCACCAGCGTCAGCAGCGCCAGCCCCGCCAGCAGCGAGGCGACCGCAAAGGCGCCGACGGCGTTGTATTCGTTGTAAAGAATCTCGACATGCAGCGGCATCGTGTTGGTGAGGCCGCGTATGTGACCCGATACGACCGAAACCGCGCCGAACTCGCCCATGGCGCGCGCGTTGCACAGAAGCACGCCGTAGAGCAGGCCCCATTTGATGTTGGGCAGCGTTACATACCAGAAGGTCTGCCAGCCATTGGCGCCGAGCGAGAGCGCCGCTTCCTCGTCGCCGGTTCCCTGATCCTGCATCAGCGGGATCAACTCACGCGCCACGAAGGGGAAGGTGACGAAGATCGTGGCCAGCACGATGCCCGGCACCGCAAACAGGATTTCGATGCCATGGCTCTTCAGCCAGGGGCCGAGCAGGCTGTTGGCGCCGAAAAGCAGGACATAGACGAGACCCGAAATGACCGGCGAGACCGAGAAGGGCAGGTCGATCAGCGTCGTCAGGAAGGCCTTGCCCTTGAATTCGAACTTGGCGATCGCCCAGGCTGCGGCCACACCGAAGACGAGGTTGAGCGGCACGGCAATGGCCGCGACCAGAAGCGTCAGGCGGATCGCGGCGATGCTGTCCGGCTCCACGATCGCTTCCATGTAGGGAGCCCAGCCTCTCTTGAACGCCTCGGCGAAGACGAGGATCAGCGGCAGCAGCAGAAAGACGGCGATGAAGGCGAACACCACCGCCAGTACCGTCCAGCGGGTTGCCCGATTTTCGGTGACGGCCGATGCCGTGGTGCCCGTGTCGCGGGTGTCGGCCGCTGCGGTGAAGGACAGGTCAACCATAGCGCTTGCGGCTCCATGTCTGGATCAGGTTGATGACCAGCAGCATCAGGAAGGAGAGCGCCAGCATGATCGTGGCGATGCCGGTGGCGGCGGCGTAGCTGTATTCCTCCAGCCGGATGACGATCAGAAGCGGCGCGATTTCAGACACATAGGGCAGGTTGCCTGCGATGAAGATGACCGAGCCGTATTCGCCCACGCCGCGCGCGAAGGCGAGCGCGAAACCGGTGAGGATCGCAGGCGCAAGGCCGGGCAGCAGCACGCGCGAAATGGTCTGGAAGCGGCTGGCGCCGAGGGTGGCGGCGGCTTCCTCGACCTCCTTGTCGATCTCCTCGATGATGGGCTGCACGGTGCGCACCACGAAGGGCAGGCCGATGAAGATCAATGCGATGACGATGCCGAGCGGCGTATAGGCCACCTTGATGCCGAGCGGGGCAAGCAGGTTGCCGATCCAGCCCCGTGGCGCGTAGAGCGAGGTGAGTGCGATGCCCGCCACCGCCGTCGGCAGGGCAAAGGGCAGATCCACCATGGCGTCGATGACGCGTCGACCCGGAAAGCGGTAGCGCACCAGCGCCCACGCCACCAGCGTGCCGAACACGACATTGACGGCCGCCGCCGCGAGCGCGGTGCCGAAACTCACCTCCAGCGCTTTTACCGTGCGCCGGTCGGTGGCGATTGCCCAGAAATCGGACCATCCCAGCGCCGCCGTGTGCCAGACGAGGCCGGAAAGCGGGATGAGGATGATGAGCGTGAGATAGGTGAGCGTGAAGCCGAGCGTCAGTCCGAAACCCGGAATGACGCTCGTCTGCCTGAACCTCCACCCTGTTTCGGCTTGCGTCGTGGTCATGTGTTCCCGATCTTCGTCATACCGGCCACTTTTCGCGGCACTATCATAGCATGCCTGCCGGGGCGGATGACGCAGCTTGAAGAAGACGACGTCATTCGCCCCGGCAAGGTCGCTTGGGAGGCCGTTATTGGCCGGGCTTGTAGAGCTGGTCGAAGATGCCGCCGTCGCCGAAATGCTCAGGCTGGACCTTCTTCCAGCCACCGAAGATCGGATCGTCGATGGTGACGAGCTTGAGTTCGGGCAGCTTCTGCAGGTCTTCGGACGGCACCAGTTCCGGCTTGGACGGCCGGTAGTGGTGTTTCGCGGCGATGCGCTGGCCTTCCTCCGAATAAAGATATTCGAGATAGGCTTCGGCCACCTTGCGCGTGCCCTTGGCATCGACATTGCCGTCCACGACCGCGACCGGTGGCTCGGCGAGGATGGAGGAGGGCGGGATCACGATGTCGAACTGGTCCGCACCGAATTCATCGAGCGCCAGATAAGCCTCGTTTTCCCAGGCCAGTAGAACGTCGCCCAGTCCGCGCTCGGCAAAAGTCACGGTCGAGCCACGCGCGCCGGTGTCGAGCACCGGCACATGCTTGTAGAGGGTGCCGATATAGTCCTTGATCCTGGCCTCGTCGCCGCCATACTCCTTGTAAGCCCAGGCCCAGGCTGCGAGGTAGTTCCAGCGCGCCCCGCCCGAGGTCTTGGGGTTCGGCGTGATGATCTGGACATCGTCCTTCACCAGATCGCCCCAATCCTTGATGCCCTTTGGGTTGCCCTTGCGGACCAGGAAAATGATGGTCGAGGTGTAGGGCGAGGAGTTGTTGGGCAGCTTGCCGCGCCAGTCGGGCGCAATCTTCCTGGTCTTTTCGGCTATGGCGTCGATGTCGCTTTCCAACGCCAGCGTCACGACGTCCGCATCGAGACCGTCGATCACGGCGCGTGCCTGCTTGCCGGAGCCGCCATGCGAGGCGCGGATGGTGACGGTTTCGCCTGTCTCTGCCTTCCAGTGTTTTGCGAAGGCCTCGTTGTAGTCCTTGTAGAGTTCGCGGGTTGGGTCGTAGGAGACGTTGAGGATCGTCGTGTCGGCAAATGCGAAGCCGAGAATCCCGAACTGCACTGCACCGGCAAGGAGGCCGGCAAGAAGGAAACGCGGTCGAAATTGAGTCATGTCTGCCTCCATTGAACATCCATACTCTATCGACTTGGTAGAATTTGAACGCGCCGGTTCGTCCCAAATTTAGGGCGTCGGGCAATTTTTCGTCACTGCGGCCACGGCCAGGGCGAAATTATTTTCCCGGCGGGATGAACTCACCGCGCGTCATTGTGGTTCCGGCGTTGTCTGGCGGATGGTGTGGATCCGGGGAAATTCCCCTCACTCCACGAACACCTTCACACTCGCCGCGCGGCCAGCCGCGTCGATGACGGTCAGCGTCGAGTAGCCGGTGCCGTCCGGTTGCCAGGTTGCGGTGCGGCGGCGGGAAGGCTCTTCCAGCGGCTTGCCGTTGGCCAGCCAGCGGAAGGGAGCGCGGCCGCCTTGCAATTTCAGCACCAGCGGCGAGGCGGCACTGGATGCCGCAGCGAGGTCCACATGCGCGCCATCGGGGGGAAAGACGATCTGCGGCGCGGGTTCTGTCGCAGAGATCGCTAAGAGGCCATCGGCTGTCGTCGAGAAGCGCTGCAACGTTACCGGCAGGTCGGAACGGGCGGTGCGGAAAGCGCCCGCCGGCGCGCGCGGCAGCGGCACGGCGGCAAGGCCCGATCTGGCAAAAGCCTCGAACAGGATGGGCGCTGCGGAAACATAGCCCGAAAGGCCGGGCACAGAGCCGGCATCCGCGCGTCCGACCCAGACGCCCAGCACGTACCGGCCATCGTAGCCGACCGACCAGGCATCGCGATAGCCGTAAGAGGTGCCGGTCTTGTAGGCGATACCGCGCCGCGCGGCACCTTCCGGCGGCTTCACGCCCGACAAAATATCGGCGATCTGCCAGGTGGCGCGCTCTTCCAGCACCATGCCGCCACTATCGCGAATCGGCCCCGCCTCGGTGCCGTCGCGCAGGGTACGCGCCTTTCCGCCGTTGGCGAGGCCGGTATAGAGCTGCACGAGATTGCGCAGCGACAGGCCCACACCACCGAGACCGATGGCCAGTCCCGGCGCTTCCGCCTTGGGCAAGGCCGGTGTTACGCCTGCCTGCCGAAAACGCGCCAGCAGGCGGCTTGGCCCGACTGCGTCGAGCAGGCGCACCGCCGGCACGTTGAGCGACAGTTGCAGCGCCTGCCGCACGCTGACATCGCCCTGATAGCTCATGTCGAAATTGCGCGGGCGATAGCCGCCGAAATCGGCCGGCCGATCCTCGATCAGCGTTTCCTGCGCAATCAGGCCCTGTTCCATCGCCAGTCCGTAGATGAACGGTTTCAGCGTTGAGCCGGGCGAGCGCACCGCGCGGGTCATGTCGATCCAACCGGAGCGACTGCCGTCGAAATAGTCGGCCGAGCCGACCTCGCCGAGGATTTCGCCATTCAGGGAATCCGCAAGCACCATGGCGACGGAAATGCGCGGGCCGAGCCGGGCGGCAGCACTTGCGGCAACGGCTTCCAGCCCTTGCTGCACGCGCCTGCTCAAGGTCAGCTTGTGGCGGATTTCGGAAGGCGCTTTGCGCAGTGCAATGTCGGCGACATGCGGGGCCAGGGCGGGCAGGGCCAGGCGCGTGCCGGAAACGGGTTCGGCGGCGGCTCGATTGGCTTCGCGCTCGGTCAGCACGCTTGCGGTCACCATGCGCTTGAGCACGCGGTCGCGCGCGGCCTGCGCGCCTTCGCGGTTGCGGTCGGGCCGGCGGCGCTCGGGCAGTTGCGGCAGGGCAACCAGCAATGCCGCCTGCGAGACGGTGAGCCGGCGCGGCTCCTTGCCGAAATAGGCGAGGCTGGCGGCGCGCACGCCTTCAAGATTGCCGCCATAGGGCGCGAGCGTCAGATAGCGTTGAAGGATTTCGGTCTTGGACAGCCGCCGCTCGATTTGCAGGGCGCGCAACGTCTGCAACAGCTTGGAGCCGAAGCTGCGGCTTTCGCGCGGCTCGATCAGCCGCGCAAGCTGCATGGAAAGCGTGGAGCCGCCGGAAACGATGCGGCCATTGCCAGCAAACTGTTTTGCCGCGCGCAACAAAGCCAGCGGGTCGATGCCGCGATGGTCGAAGAAGCGCTTGTCCTCATAGGCGATCAGCATCTTCACGAATCGCGAATCGACCTCGTCGAGATGGGTGTCGAGCCGCCAATAGCCGTCTGGCGTCGCATAGGCGCGCAAAAGCGCGCCGTCGCGGTCCAGCACTTCCGTCGAGACGGCGAGCCGCGCCGGCAGCGGCGGGGGATAGGCGCGGTCGAGGGCGTAGAGAGCGCCGACCGCGATGGCGGCCAAGAAGATAACAATGGCGGCGGAGAGTGCGAGTTTGCGGAGGCGTGTCACGGCGCGCCTCCGCAATGCGGACGATAAAACCTGAGGGCTTCATCCGCGCCCTCTTCCCCCTCTGGCCTACCGTTCCCCACAAGGGGGGAGAGCAGCTGTCGCGACGGGTTTCGCCGATCACCGGCGTTGCAGGAAAGGTGGCAACGGCGAAGCTCCCCATCTTTTCCCTTGTGGGGGAAATGTCCGGCAGGCCAGAGGGGTGTAACTCCACGCATCGGCTTTGCACGCCTTACGGCGTTGCCACCTCCATCATGCCGGTCGAGGTGCGGGCCGAATATTGCGGCCGGTACATGTCTTCGACGCTCGCGGCCGGGTGTGCATAGAGACCCGGTGTCACGGCGCGCACGACATAGGCCAGCGTGATCGAGCTCGAATCCCCTGCCTGACGGTCGAAGGCGGCGACGAAACGGTCGTCGCGGAATTCGAGATGCGCGGGCTCCGTGCGCTCCAGCCAGTCGAAATTCGACAGATCGGCGCTGGACACCAGCCCCGGATTGTCGATCTCGAAGCCGGCGGGCAACAGGTCGGTCACCAGCACGCGCGCGGGCCAGTCGTTGAGTTCGTCGATCTTCAGCACGACCACGAAGCGCTCATTCTGCTGGACGCTGGTGATGTTGGCCTCCGAGCCATCGAGCGCATAGTAGGTGCGCTGGATGTTGAAGCCGTCGCCCCCGGCGGGCAGTGACTGCGCCGGCGCGGCAACCGCGGTGACGACCGCCTGAAGCGGGTCGTTGCCGGTGTTGGCCACGACGATCGGGTTGCTTTCCAGTTCGTTGCCGCTCACCTCCTGCGAATAGACGCCGCTATGTGCGGTGCCGTTGATGGTGAGCTGGATGGCATCGTTGTTGCTCCGCAGGGCGCGAGCGGCCAGCAACATCCAGGCCTGATCCTGAGTGCTGAGATAGGTGGTTGCCTTGCGCTCGGCGCTCACGAGATTGACGAGTTCCGGCACGACCTTCGGCGCGGGGCGGCTTTCGGCCGCGAGCGCCAGCATGGCCGCTCCGTCGCGCAGGCGCGAGCCATAGTCGGAGCGGGTGTAGTCGTGCTGCGTGTTGGCCCTGGCCAGCGAAAGTGCTGCCTGGAAGGTGGTTTCGGCCCGCTGCTGGTCGCCATAGAGCGCCAGGCTCGCGGCGAGTTGCGCAACGGCCATCGGGCTGGTGAAGGCTTCGAGCTGTGTGTCGGAATAATAGCGCAGGTCGCCGATGGAGGCTTTCTTGTTGCGGGCAAGCACATAGAGCGCATAGGCGATCTCGCTGCCTCTGCCTTGCAGGTCGGTATTGTAGGAAATGACGTTCTGCAGGTTGTCGAGCGCCTGTGAAAGCGCCTCGCGGGGCACCTCATAGTTCTTCTCGCGTGCCCGTGTCAGGAAGTCCGTGACGTAGGCATCGAGCCACAGATCGCCCGAACCCGGCCCCCACAGCCCGAAAGAGCCGCTGGAGGACTGGTTGCCCAGCACGCGATAGATCGCGTCCTGGATGCGCTTGCGCACGTCCGGATCGTCGCTCATGCCAGCACTTTGCGCCATCTCGCTGAGATAGAGCAGCGGCAGCGCCCGGCTGGTGGTCTGTTCCGCGCAGCCATAGGGGTAGTGGTCGAGCGACATCAGCAGCGATGGCACATCGAAGGCCGAAGCGCGCGACACGCCGACGCTGACGGAAGCGCCGTCGAGCAGGCTGGTGGCGGCGAGCAGCTGGCCGTCGACACGCAGGCTGCCGCCATTGGGCTTGAGGTCGACCACGGAGCGCGTCGTCACCGGCAGGTCGGCCGGGCGGATCGGCAGCGACAGGTTCTGCTCGACATCCACGCCGTTCGCGTCATTGGCGATGCGCACGGCAATCCGCGCATTGCCTGTCGTCTGCGCAGTGAGCGGGATCGCCAGCGACTGGCGCTTGCCGCCGGTCAGCGTCACATGGTCGGGCAGGGCGCCTGCATCGGTGACGAGATTTTCGCCGGTGACGATCGAAAGCCGGTAGTCGCCATCGGGCGCATCGGTGTTGGCGATGTCGAGGCGCAGGATCGCCTGATCGCCGGGGGCGAGGAAGCGCGGCAGGCCGGCGGTCAGCACGATCGGGTCGCGCACGATCACATCCGTCACCGCGTGGCCGACCGCCTCTTTCGTCCAGGCCACGGCCATCACGCGCACGGTGCCATTGAACTGCGGCAGGTCGAAATCGATGGTTGCCTTGCCTTCGCCGTCGAGCTGGACGGGGCCGGAGAACAGCGCCACCAGTTTTTCGGTGGGCGGACTGCCCTCGGTCGCCATGTTGCCGCCGTCGCCGCCGGTGCGCAGCCGGCCGGTGGTGCCGAGCGAGCCGTCGATCAGGCGGCCGTAGAGGTCGCGCAGTTCTATCCCGAGCTGGCGCTGGCCGAAGAACCAGTTTTCCGGGTCCGGCGCCTGATAGCGGGTGAGGTTGAGGATGCCGACGTCCACCGCCGCGACCATTACATAGGCCTCGCTTGCGGCTGATGCGCCGGTGACAGCGACGGGAATGGAAAGCGTGCGGCGCGGCTCGGTCTTTTCGGGCGGCGAGAGCGTGACGGCGAGCTTCTTCTCGCCCGGATCGATCTTCAGCCATTTCACGCCGATGGCGCGGGCGGGCATGCGCGTATCCTGCGCATCGCCCGGCCGGAAGAGCGTGGCGGTGACATAGGCGCCCGCGCCCCAGTCGTTGCCGACCGGAATATCCACGGCCGCGCCGCCTTCCGGTACGCTGGCGGTAAAGGTCTTCAGCAGCTTGTCCGCGCCCACCGTCACCAGCAGCTCGCCGGCGAAGCGCGGCGAAACCTGCAGCCTGGCCGTCTCGCCGGCGGCGTAACTGTCCTTGTCGAGGGCGATTTCCAGCCCGTCCGGCGTCTCGGTGGAGGTTGCCTCCACGAACCAGCCGGCATTGAATTCATAGCTGGTGGCCGGACCGGTCGGATTGTCGGTCTCGATTTCGAGACGATAGCGGCCCCAATCGACGGGAAGTGAAAGCGCGGCCTCCTTGTCGGCGGCGAGATCGATCCTGCCGTTGGCGACGGCGCGGGTCAGTGTGACCGGTTCGTAATTCCAGCTATTGCCGCTGCGATACCATTGATAATTGCGCTCGATCTTGACCAGCGACCACTGCGCGCCTTGCAGGGCTGCGCGTTCGCCGCTTGGGTTCGCGGCAATGATGCTGAATTTCGCGGTCGAGCCTTGCGGCACCTCGTCGCCGGAGAAATCCGGGCGGATGCCGATCATGCCGGCTTGCGGGCGGATGCCGATATCGAGCGCGCGCTCCACGGCGCGCCCGCCACTCTCGCGCATGCGCACGGTGACGGCGGCATTGAGCAGCCGCGTTGTGGAGGGCAACTGATCGAGGGCGACAGGGAAGGTGGCCTTGCCGTCGTCGCCCACCGGGGGCAAGGCGGCCAGGGGAATACGCGTGGCTTCGCCTTCCTGCTCGTCGGCCAATCCGAAGAAATAGCCCTTGAACTTGTCCCAGTCGCGTTTGGTTGAAACCGTCACTTCGCCTTCCAGTGCGAGGCCGGCAGCGGGAGCGCCGTAGAGGAAGCGGCCATCGACGGTGACATTGGCCGTTTCGCCGGCTGCGATCTCGCCGCGGTCGCTGGTCAGGTCGAATTCTATGCGGTCGGGAACGAAGTCCTCGACCAGGAACATCTGCGTGGCCACCGCCGGCTGCTTGGGGTCGGTGTGGATCGCGACGTTCCAGGTGCCGCGCATGGCGTTGACGGGCAGCGTCAGGTCCACCGCATGGCCGCCCGCCTTGGCGCCGTCCGAGATGATGCGCCGGTCCTCGACACCGTCGGGCCGGGTGAAGACGAAGGTGAGCGGCAGGTTTTCGACAGCCTTGGCGGTATCGTCGCGGGCAAGTGCTGCGACATGCACCTCCTCGCCGGCACGGTAGATGCCGCGCTCGGTCCAGGCATAGACGTCGAGCGCGCCGGGCGCGGCGCGGCCCGCCACGCCCCGGTCGGAGAGGTCGAAGCCGGCGCGGGTCATGTCGAGGAAGACGAAATCGTCGTCGCCCCGGCTCGCCATCAGCACGGCAGGCACCATTCCGCCGGTGCCGCGCGTGAGGCCCGGCGTGAAGGCGACACGGCCATCCGCGTCGGTCATGGCCTTGCCCAGAACTTCATTGTTGCGGGCCAGCAGCGTCAGCTCAACGCCGGCGAGCGGCCGGGCGGTGCCGAGCGAACGGGCAAACACGTTGAGCCCGTCCTGACCGGTATAGGTGGAAAGGCCGATATCTGAGACGACGAACCACTGGGTGGCCCTGGCCTGATAGGTCTCGCTGCGGTCGTTGACCGGCTGCGCGGTCAGCACATAGACGCCGGGCTTGCGTTCGGGCAGCGCCTCATCGACCGGGAAGCTGGTGGTGACTTCCTTGTTGAGTTCGTTGCCGGCGATTTCGATCTGGCCCTTCCAGACCGGCTCGCCCATCTGGTCGGAGATGTTGGAGAGGTCGTAGCCGTCGAGCTGGCGCAGGAACTGGTAGCCGGAGAGAAGCTGCGCCAGCGAGCGGTCGTTGATGCGGAACAGCTTGACGTCAGCGGCGTCCATATTGACGCTGACCAGCGGAATGCCCCGCCGCGCGGTGGCCGGCAGGACAAAACTGTCGCCGGTGAAGCGCACGGAAGGCGTGCGGTCCTGTACATAGACGGAAAGCGTCACCGGCGCGGCCAGCGCCTCGCCGATCGCCGCCGGCAGGCCGGCGCGGAAGGTGAGGCGATAGTGCCGGCCATGCTCCAGCCCCTCGACGCAGATCTGCTTGTCTTTCGCCTCGATGGCTTTGGGCGTGGCATCGTCCAGTTTCACGAAGGGTGTGTAATCGAGGCCGGTCTTGACCAGATCTTCGGAAAACTGGGCGCAGATGCGCGGCGAGGCGCTGTCATTGTCCACCGTATGTTCGACAATGCGGAAACCCTTGCGGGCCTTCAGATCCTCATAGTCCGCGCGCACGGAGGCCGAATTCTCGATCGCCAGGCTGGCTTCATAGGCTTGCAGGGCAGGGCGATAGAGTTCGCGCCTGTCGAGCGCGGCCGCCAGCAGGGCAAGCGCGTCTGCGCGGGCGGCTGCGGTGCGTGACGCCTGATAGCCGTTCCATGCGGCAGAGGTGCCATCGCGCTGGAGCTTCGCGTTTTCCTGGTCGTTGGCCGGCGCTGTGCCGAGGATGGAGCGGGCGAGGCTGATCCAGAGCGCGCTGTCATCCGGCGAAGTCGCCACCGCCATGGTGAACTTCTCCATCGCCGTGCGCGGATCGCCGTTTCGCATGGCGTCGTTGCCTGCGTCGGTCAGCGCGGCCAGCCCTTCCTCGCCGGTGGTGACATTGCCGAGATCGGCACGGAAGCGGCGGGCTTCATCGACCAGATTGGCGGCAAAGAAGGAAAGCTCGGGCGCTGCCCCGATGTCGGGCGCGCCGTCCTGCGTCACCACCTTGCCGGCAACCGCACCGGAGAAGGGCTTCAACTGGCTGAAGTCGGACTTCAGGAAGCACCACCTGGCCTTGGTGTTGTAGGTGAAGGCGTGGCAGGCGGAGTCACCGAGGCAGGTGCTCTTGCACTGATCGAGCGACAGGTTCTGCTCGGAGCGCAGGTCGAAGCCGAAGTAGTCGCTGTCGGGCGTGGTGACGATGGATCGGGCCTCGACGGCCAGCGCCGGTGCCGAGAGCGGCAGCAAAGCCAGGAAGAGGAATGCAAAAGCCGAATAAACACGAGCCGCGCGATTTGACATGGGGTTCCCCTTCGGTCGCTGCTGCATTTTCCGAATGTCCATGTGACCAAGCCGGGGGCATGCTTGTCAACGGACCGGCGTAGCCTTGTAGTCGCCGAGGATGACATTTCGACGTCATTTTCGTCGGAAAAATACGCACGGCGATGTGGTGGCAGTTCGGCTCTCCTGACAATCGCGGTCAGGAGCTTTCCACAACTTTTGATGGCAATAGCTGCGCCTGGCTGTCGAGCAAGCGGCGCGAGGCCACGCCCGATCTTGCGTCGAAGCATGCCGGCGCTGGCCGATTTGCGACAGGACTGCTGACCTTGCCAAGCACGCGGGATTTCGGCGGAAAGGGCTGTGAAATACCAATGAAATACCAATATCACGCCAATTTTGTCGTAATTCCGTAACCGACATGCCATCCAAAATTGCACATTCGCCCTGCTTTTGCGACCCGAGCTTTTGACATCGAAGCCGGGATGCGAAATGCTAATCGGCGGAAAGCTAGAAAAATAATGGGAGAACAATAATGAAATTCTACAAGAGCAATGGGGATCGTGTGCCCGATCACATCCGCGACCTTGCGCGGGACGTGAAGTCGGGCAACGTGGATCGCCGCGAATTCCTTGCTTTGGCTAGCATTTTTGGCGCCACGACGGCTATGGCATACGGCATGATCGGGCTTGCCGCGCCTACGCCCGCACTGGCCCAGGAAGAGCCGAAAAAGGGTGGCGTGCTGAAGGTGTCGATGTTCGTCAAGGCGAACAAGGATCCGCGTACGGCCGACTGGTCGGAAATCGCCAACGCCATGCGCCAGTCGCTGGAACCGCTCATCAAGTTCACGCGCGATTTCGCCTTCGAGGGCCGGCTGGTCGAGAGCTGGGATATCAATGACGACGCGACGGAATATGTGCTGCATGTGCGCCAGGGCGTGACCTGGAACAACGGCGACAAATTCGACGCGGACGACGTGATCTACAACCTCACGCGCTGGTGCGACCAGACCGTCGAGGGCAATTCGATGACGCAACGTCTGGGCACGCTCATCGACCCCGATACGAAAAAGCTGCGCGAGGGGGCAGTCGAGAAGGTCGATGATCACACGGTGAAGCTGAAACTCTCCGAGCCGGACGTGACGATCATTCCCGGCTTCTCCGACTATCCGGCTCTGCTGGTGCATCCGAGCTTCGACGAGACCGGCGCGGATTGGGTGAAGAACCCGATTGGAACCGGGCCTTTCGATCTGGTTTCCTACGATGTCGGCAACCGCGTCGTCTACAAGCGCCGCGAGAACGGCCAGTGGTGGGGCGGCGAGCCCTATCTCGACGGTATCGAGTTCATCGACTATGGCACCGATCCGTCGGCCGAGGTCAGTGCGTTCGAAGCTGGTGAAATCCACACCAACTACGAAACCACGGCCGATTATGTCAGCATTCTCGACGGTCTCGACCTGGTCAAGTCGGACGTGAAGACCTCCACGACGCTCACCATTCGCATGAACGTCTCCAACAAACCCTATGACGACCAGAAGGTGCGCAAGGCCGTGCAGCTTGGCGTCGACAACAATGTCGTGCTGCAACTCGGCATGAACAATGCCGGCACCAAGGCGGACAACTACCATGTGGCGCCGATCCAGCCCGACTGGGCCGAGATCGGGACGCATGAGCGCGACATCGAAAAGGCCAAGGCCATGATCAAGGAGGCCGGGCAGGAGAATTTCGAGCACGAGATCATTTCGGTCGACGAGAACTGGCACAAGAACAGCTGCGACGCGGTTGCCGCGCAGCTTCGCGAAGCCGGATTCAAGGTGAAGCGGACCGTGCTGCCGGGCTCCACCTTCTGGAACGACTGGACGAAATATCCCTTCTCCGCAACCAACTGGAACATGCGCCCGCTGGGCATCCAGGTCGTCGCGCTTGCCTACAAGACCGGCGGAAGCTGGAACGAGACGGCCTACGCCAATCCCGATCTCGACAAGCTGATCGACCAGGCCGTGTCGATCGGCGACAACGAGAAGCGCAAGGCGGTGATGAAGGATATCGAGCAGATCATCCAGGATTCAGGCATCATCATCCAGCCCTACTGGCGCAACCTCTACCGACACTCGGTTGCCGAGGTGAAGGATTTCGGCATGCACCCGATGTTCGAGATCGACCTGCACAAGGTCTGGCTCGACCAGGCGTAAGCGCGATCCGGATATGGATAAGGGGCCGGGCGGCCCCTTATCCTTCATGGGTTGATCTTATCGGACCCCAATCCGATCGGCAGGGGGATTCATGCTTGCATTCGTAGTGCGTCGCCTCGGAACCATGATCCTGACCATGGTGTGCCTGACACTCGTGGTCTTCTTTATGGTCAATCTGGAGCCGAACCTGACCAAGCTGGCATTGAGCCAGATGGATATGCGCGCCACCCGCGCCGACCAGGAACACTGGCTTGAGCGCAACGGCTATCGGGAACCCTTTTTCGTCCGCTATGGCCAGTGGATCGGCGTGGTCAAGAAGCAGCCGATCGTCGATCCCGAGACCGGCAAGGCAACGGCGCGCTTCTCGTTTTGCAGCGATCCCGTGACGCCGGTCTATTCGGGGGTGCTGCAGGGCGATTTCGGCTGCTCGACGAAATTCAGGACAACCGTGTCCTCGAAACTCTTCCCGGCACTCGGCGCCACGGGCATCCTCATGTTCTGGGTACTGGTCGTCATGGTTCCGGTTTCGCTGCTGATCGGCATATTGGCGGGTATGCGCGAGGGCACGCGCATGGACCGAACATTGTCGGTGGCCTCGATCGCATCGACGGCGACGCCCGAATATGTGTCGGGCGTGATCTTCACCGTCGTGTTCGCCTCGTGGCTCGGCTGGCTGAACGGCTCGGCGGCTTCGGCCTCGCGCGGCATCACCTTCTACAATTTCACGCTGCCGGTGATGACGCTCGCTATCTACGGCATCGGCTATATCGCGCGCATGACGCGCGCCTCCATGGTGGAGGTGATGACGCAGCAATATATCCGCACCGCGCGGCTGAAGGGTCTCGGTTTCGGCGCGGTGGTAGTGAAGCATGCCCTGCGCAACGCGCTGATCGCGCCCTTCACAGTGATCATGCTTCAGTTTCCCTGGCTGCTCACCGGCGTCGTCATCGTCGAAGTGATGTTCCGCTACCAGGGCTTCGGCTACACGCTGGTGGAAGCCGCCAGCAACAACGACATCGACCTGTTGCTCGGCTGTTCGCTGGTTTCGGTGTTCGTCGTGCTGTTCACCCAGCTCATTTCCGATCTGGGGTACGCCTATCTCAATCCGCGCATCAGGGTGCAGTAAGATGGGGACGGTGGAATATCTGACGGTTACGCAGATCGTGCTCGGCGTGCTGGTGCGGTTCTGGATCGTGTGGGTGGCGCTTGGCCTTGTGCTGGCGGCGAGCTTCACGTTCAAGAAGCGCCTCGGCCTTTACGGCCAGCTCTTCGACAGCGGCGTGGGCATTGCCGGTGTGGTGCTGTGCCTGTTCTGGCTGTTCACGGCGATGTTCGCCAGCCACATCTCGCCTTTCAACCCGCTCACGCAGATTCCCGTCATGAAGGACGTGCTGCCGGGAGCGATCGATCCGGCGTCGGGCAAGCCCTTCCTGTTCGGCGGCGACAAACTGGCGCGCGACGTGTTCAGCCGCATGGTCTATGGCAGCCGGATCGTGCTGGCCATCGCACCCGCCGCCACCGCTTTCGCGCTGATGGTCGGCATCACATTGGGGCTGGCGGCTGGCTATTTCGGTGGCAGGATCGATACTTTCCTGTCCTTCCTGGCCAATCTGGTGCTGGCTTTCCCGGTGATCCTGCTGTTCTACCTGCTGGTGACGCCGGGCATCATGGACACGCCCATCCCCTATGCCATGGCGGGGCTGTTCTTCGTGTTCCCGATCATCTTCTTCTGCGTGCTGTTCTACACGCGTTTCAGGCATCGTCCGGAACGGCTCTATCCGCTGCTTGCCGTGACGCTGGTGCTGGGTGGCTGGGTCTATGCGGGGCTGGTGTTCAACGCCGATCCGCTGAACCTCATCAGTCTTGCGCCCAACGAACTGAATATCTTCGTGGCCGTGGTGTTCGCGTCCAGCCCCGGCGTGTTCCGCATCGTGCGTGGGCTGACCATGGATATCAAGACCCGCGACTATGTGGCGGCCGCGCAGACGCGTGGCGAGCGGCCATGGTATATCATGCTGTGGGAAATCCTGCCCAACGCACGCGGGCCGCTGATCGTGGATACCTGCCTGCGCGTGGGCTACACGACCATCCTGCTCGGCACGCTCGGCTATTTCGGGCTCGGGCTGGCGCCGGAAAGCCCCGATTGGGGCACGGCGATCAAGGACGCCAGCCGGCTGCTGCGCTCGGCCATCCACCCGGCGCTGCCGCCGACCATCGCGCTGATGTCGTTCGTGCTCGGGCTGAACCTGCTGGCCGATGCGCTGCGCGAACAATCGCTGAAGGATTGATGGAGATCGCCATGAACGAGGCAGTTCGAGATCCCGCCCAGCCGATCCTGGAGATCGAAAACCTTTCCATCTCCTTCTTCACGCGGGCCGGCGAAATCCCGGCCGTGATGGATTTTTCCTGCTCGGTCCTGCCGGGCGAGGCGATGGGGCTGGTCGGTGAAAGCGGTTGCGGCAAGTCCACCGTGGCGCTCGGCGTCATGCGCGACCTGTCCAATGTCGGCGAGATCGTCGGCGGCAGGATAAAATTCCAGGGCCGCGACATGGGCGAAATGTCGGAGGAGGAACTGCGCAGGATACGCGGCAACAAGATCGCCATGATCTACCAGGAGCCGATGGCGAGCCTCAATCCGGCGATGAAGATCGGCCGCCAGCTCATGGAAGTGCCGCTGATCCACGAAAAAGTGTCGAAGGACGAGGCCTACAGGCGCTCGATCGAGATGCTGGAGGCCGTGCGCCTGCCCGACCCCGAGCGGGTGATGAAATCCTATCCGCATCAGCTTTCGGGTGGCCAGCAGCAGCGCATCGTGATCGCCATGGCGCTGCTGTCGAAACCGTCGCTGCTGCTGCTCGACGAACCGACTACGGCGCTCGACGTGACCGTGGAGGCGGGCATCGTCGATCTGGTGAAAGGGCTCGGCAAGGAGTTCGGCACGTCGATGATCTTCGTGTCGCACAATCTAGGCCTGATCCTGGAGACCTGCGACCGCATCACGGTGATGTATTCGGGTGAGGCGGTGGAAACCGGCACGGTCAGGGATGTGTTCGAGCGTATGCGCCATCCCTATACGCAGGGGTTGTTCCGTTCGATCCCGCTGCCGGGCGCGGACAAGAACACGCGGCCGCTGATCGCCATTCCCGGCCAGTTGCCGTTGCCGCAGGATCGGCCGAGGGGCTGCAATTTCGGTCCGCGCTGCCACCACTTCGTTGATGGCGTGTGCAACGTCGCCGAAATCCCGATGATCCCGGTGAACGGGCACGACAATCATTTCAGCCGCTGCGTGCGCTTCGACGAGATCGACTGGAAAGCCGTTCCGGAAGGAACCCACACTGACAAGGAGCCGATCACACCGGGCGCTCCGATGCTGAAAGTGGACGAGTTGAAGAAATACTACCGGGTCTCCGCCAACGAGGTGTTCGGCGGCGGCGAGGGGCGCGTCGTCAAGGCCAATGAGGCGATCAGCTTCGAGGCGCGCGAGGCCGAGACGGTTGCAATCGTGGGCGAAAGCGGCTGCGGCAAGTCAACGCTTGCCAAGGTACTGCTGGGGCTGGAGACGGCAAGTTCCGGCAAGATCACGCTGGCCAATCAGGAAATCCAGTCAACCCCTGTCGAGGAGCGCGCCGTCGATACGGTTTCCTCGATCCAGATGGTGTTTCAGAACCCGTTCGATACGCTGAACCCCAGCCATTCGGTGGGGTCGCAGATCATCCGCACGCTGGAAAAGTTCAGGATCGGCAACAGCGTGGCCGAGCGGCGGCAGAGGATGTTCGAACTGCTCGATCTGGTGAAGCTGCCGCGCGCCTTTGCCGAGCGCATGCCGCGCCAGCTTTCCGGCGGGCAGAAGCAGCGCATCGGGGTGGCGCGCGCCTTTGCCGGCCGGGCCCGCGTGGTGGTGGCCGACGAACCGGTTTCGGCGCTGGATGTGTCCGTGCAGGCGGCCGTGACCGAGCTGTTGATGGACATTCAGCGCGAGCAGAAGACGACCATGCTGTTCATCAGCCATGACCTGTCGGTGGTGCGTTATATCGCCGACCGCGTGGTGGTGATGTATCTCGGCTATATCGTGGAGCAGGGGACGACCGACCAGATATTCTCACCGCCCTATCATCCCTATACCGAGGCGCTGCTTTCGGCGATTCCGATTGCGGATACCAGCGTGGTCAAGAAGCGCATCGTGCTGGAAGGTGAAATCCCTTCGGCCATGAACCCGCCGACCGGCTGCCCGTTCCAGACGCGCTGCCGCTACAAGCATCTGGTGCCCGACAATCTGTGCGAAACGCAGGTGCCGCCGCTCAAGGAACTTGGCGGCGGTCACAAGAGTCTTTGCTGGCTGTCCGACGAGGTTCTCGCCGGGATGGAACCGGTGATCAGCTTGGGCAAGGCTGCGGACGACAAAAGTGACACCGATGTTTGATTGACCCGGCCATGGTATCGGCGTGAAGAAACACTACCTTAGGATGGTCGGCCGGTGCCGACCCGAAAGGTACGCTGAAAAATGTCAACTGTCCGGAACATCAAGAGACTGGCGTCGTGCGTCGTGCTGGCGCTTGCGGTATCCGGCGGCACGCAGGCCTTTGCCGGCGGGGTTGTTGCGACGGGCGGACAGGTTCCTGTCCAGCCCGTGCCGAATTTTGCCGTGATCCAGCAGAACCAGCAGATCATCCAGCAAGACCAGCAGATGCGCCAGAATTACCAGTTGCGGCAGCAGATATATCGGGATCAGGACCGGCCGCGCGTGACGCCGCAGCAGATGGACGTGCCCAGAATGAAGCCGCAGAATTGCCAGGGTTCCATTCCGGCGGGCTCCTGCCAGTAATGTCCGGGCAGGTCCGGCTCATGAGTTTGACGCCGGTTTTCGGTGTCCCTCATCCGATTGCCGAGCGTGTTTTCGGAATATAGAAATGATAAAAACATGACATTAATTGTCATGTTTTTATCACGTAATTTCAATTGGTTAGCTAGAAAATTGACCAATTGATAAAAAAATGAACTGTGCTAACCTTCCCCAAAACCACAATAACGGGGAACTGAAATGGCCGAAGGTCAGTTCAAGGAAGGCATAGCCGCCGGAAGGCTTGCCGCCGCACAATATGCGGAGAATTTTTCCGACCTGCATCCACCGCTCGACCATCACGAAGCGCTGGTCGAGGCGGATCGCTGCTACTTCTGCTACGACGCGCCCTGCATGCAGGCCTGTCCGACATCCATCGACATACCGATGTTCATCCGGCAGATCGCCACCGGCAATCCGCTCGGTTCGGCCAAGACCATATTCGACCAGAACATCCTTGGCGGCATGTGCGCCCGCGTCTGCCCCACCGAGACGCTGTGCGAAGAGGTCTGCGTACGCGAGACGGCAGAAGGCAAGCCGGTGCAGATCGGCCGTCTGCAGCGTTACGCCACCGACATCGCGATGGAGGAGGACAAGCAGTTCTACACCCGGGCCGCGCCCACGGGCCGCAGGGTCGCCGTGGTCGGGGCAGGGCCGGCGGGGCTCGCGGCTGCGCATCGGCTGGCGCGCTACGGTCATGACGTGACGGTTCTGGAGGCTCGGCCGAAATCCGGCGGCCTCAATGAATACGGCATTGCCGCCTACAAGAGCACCGACGATTTCGCGCAGGCCGAGGTGGAATATGTGACCGCCATCGGCGGCATCACCATCGAAAACGGCAAGGCGATGGGCCGCGATTTCCATCTTGCAGATCTCACGGCGAAGTATGACGCCGTCTTCCTCGGGCTCGGCCTTGGCGGCATCAATGCGCTGCGTGCCGAAGGCGAGGATGCCGGTGGCGTCGAAAATGCGGTTGAATATATAGCCACGCTGCGTCAGGCAAGCGATCTCGGCGTATTGCCCATCGGCAGGCGCATCGTCGTCATCGGCGGCGGCATGACGGCCGTCGACGTGGCGGTGCAGTCCAAGCTGCTGGGCGCGGAAGAAGTCACCATCTGCTACCGGCGCGGGCAGGAGCACATGAACGCTTCCGTGTTCGAGCAGGATCTGGCCTCTGCCAATGGCGTTACCATCCGCCACTGGATGCAGCCCCGGCGGGTACTTTCCGAAGGCGGCAAGGTGGTGGGCATCGAGCTCGAATACACCGCGCTGAAGGGAGACAAACTGGCCGGCACCGGAGAAACCCTGACATTGCAGGCCGATCAGGTGTTCAAGGCCATCGGCCAGACCTTCGAGCCAGCGTCGCTGAACGGCTCCGGTCCATCCATGGCCATGGAAGGCGGGCGCATCGTCGTGGACGATCAGGGCCGCACCTCGCTTGCCAAGGTCTGGGCCGGCGGCGACTGCATCCTCGGCGGCGACGACCTCACCGTTTCGGCCGTCGCGCAGGGGCGCGATGCCGCCGAAAGCATTCACAAGTCACTCACCGCGAACGGGAGGGCGTGAGCATGGCTGACATTCGCAACAATTTCATCGGCATCAAATCACCTAACCCGTTCTGGCTGGCCTCGGCGCCGCCCACGGACAAGGCCTATAATGTCGAGCGCGCCTTCAAGGCAGGCTGGGGGGGCGTGGTCTGGAAGACGCTGGGCGAGGAAGGGCCGCCGGTCGTCAACGTCAACGGCCCGCGCTATGGCGCGATCTGGGGGGCGGACCGCCGCCTGCTCGGCCTCAACAATATCGAACTGATCACCGACCGCGACCTGCAGACCAACCTGCGCGAGATGAAGCAGGTGAAGATGAACTGGCCGGATCGGGCGCTGGTCGCCTCGATCATGGTGCCTTGCGTGGAGGAAAGCTGGAAGGCGATCCTGCCGCTGGTGGAAGAAACCGGCGCCGACGGCATCGAGCTGAACTTCGGCTGTCCGCACGGCATGTCCGAGCGCGGAATGGGCTCGGCGGTCGGGCAGGTGCCGGAATATATCGAGATGGTTGTGCGCTGGTGCAAGCAATACACGCGCATGCCTGTCATCACCAAGCTGACGCCCAACATCACCGACATTCGCAAGCCGGCCCGCGCCGCCCATGCCGGCGGCACGGATGCGGTGTCGCTGATCAATACCATCAACTCGATCACGGGCGTCGATCTCGACAGCTTCTCGCCCGAACCGTCTATCGGCGGCAAGGGCAGCCATGGCGGCTATTGCGGCCCGGCGGTGAAGCCGATCGCGCTCAACATGGTGGCCGAGATCGCCCGCGATCCGGAAACGCGCGGCCTGCCCATCTCGGGCATCGGCGGTGTTACCACTTGGCGCGATGCGGCGGAGTTCCTGGCGCTCGGTGCGGGTAATGTGCAGGTCTGCACGGCGGCGATGACCTACGGCTTCAAGGTCGTGCAGGAAATGATCGCCGGTCTCGAGAGCTGGATGGACGAGAGAGGCCATCGCAGCCTTGACGACGTTATCGGCCGCGCCACGCCCAACGTCACCGACTGGCAGTATCTCAACCTCAATTACATCGCCAAGGCGCGTATCGACCAGGACGCCTGCATCAAATGCGGCCGCTGCCATATCGCCTGCGAGGACACCTCGCATCAGGCGATCACCAGCATGGTCGATGGCGTTCGCCATTTCGAGGTGATCGAGGAGGAGTGCGTGGGCTGCAACCTGTGCGTCAATGTCTGCCCGGTCGAAGGCTGCATCACCATGGAGCCGCTGGCCGTGGGCACGCTCGACAAGCGCACCGGCAAGGTGGTTTCGCCCGAATATGCCAATTGGACGACGCATCCGAACAATCCGATGGCAAGGCAGGCCGCAGAATAGAGCCCGCATCCTCCCGCGGACGCATTCTGTTCCTCGTTCGGCGGGGTGAACCGGCGGGGAACGGCGCGAAGGGCGAAGGGGCAGATCGGCGGCACCGGGGCGCTTGGCGTCAAGGTGTCGCCGATTTCGTTTTCAGAGCGCGATGACGTTTCCGTCACCACGTTCTATCCATTTTGCGCGGGCATGACCTTTCCGAAATTCGATTCCACTTTTCTGGATGCCGATCTTCGGTTCAGGGCCATGCTCTCTATGCGGGCAGGGCTTTCTGGATCTGCAGTCCCCGCATTTGCCGCAACAGCACCGGAATGACCAGTACGACGCCAAGCACCGTGGAATAGAGTTCCGGCGCGATCATCAGGAAGGCAGCGAGCACGAGCAGAAGATTTTCCCAGGCCTTGGTCGGCACGAGCATGAAGCGCGAGAGGGCAGCGCCCAGGCAGACGATGCCGAAGGCGCAGCCGAAGAAGGCCAGCAGGAAATCGGGCAGGTTGAAATCCTTCGTCACCAGCAGCAGCGATGGCGAGAAGACGAAGACGAAGGGCACCAGCGCCTTGCCCAACCCGAGCCGGAACGCCGTATTTCCGGTCTTGAAGGGGTCGGAACCCGCCATGCCCGCCGCTGCATAGGCGGCCAGCGCCACCGGTGGAGTTATATCGGCCAGCAGCCCGTAATAGAAGACGAAGAAGTGGGCCACGATGGGCTCGACGCCCAGCAGAACCAATGCTGGTGCCGCAATGGTGACCATGATGATGTAGTTGGCGGTGGTGGGGATGCCGCAGCCCATCAGAATGCAGACGACGCCGGTCATCAGCAATGTGAACAGCAGGGTCAATGTGGTTTGCGAGAACATCACCGCCGGTATGATGGAGCCCGAGAAGGATGCCATCTGGGCGGCGGTCGATGTGACGATGTAGGAGAGCTTGAAGCCGACGCCCGTGAGCGTGACGACGCCGATGACGATGCCGACGGTTGCCGCTGCTGCGCCCACCGCAAGCGCGTATTTGGCGCCATCGCGCAGGCAGACCATGACCTCGCTTATCGACATGCGCCGGCGCGGGTTGAGCAGGCCCACGACAACGCAGAGCGTGATGCCCCAGAATGCCGCGAGATAGGGCGTATAGCCGGAGACAAGCACGCCGATCAGTGCAACCAGTGGGATGATGGTCGGCCAGTCGCGCTTCAGCGCCTCCTTCACATCGGGCATCTCGTCAGGACGCAGGCCGCGCAGCCCGCTGCGCTTGGCTTCGAAATGCACCTGCATGAGCACGCCGAAGAAGTGCATGAAGGCCGGCACGACCGCTGCCAGGATGATCGTCGTGTAGGGCAGGTTGAGGAACTCGATCATCAGGAACGCGGCCGCGCCCATGATCGGCGGCGTCACCTGGCCGCCGGTGGAGGAGGCGGCCTCGACTGCGGCGGCGAAATTGCGCTTGTAGCCCAGGCGGATCATGGCCGGGATGGTGAGCGAGCCGACCGTCACCGTGTTGGCGACCGAGGAGCCCGAAATCATGCCGAACAGGGCCGAGCCGAAAATCGATACCTTGGCGGGGCCGCCGGCGAAGCGGCCTGCCACCCAGGCGGCGCAGTCGAGGAACAGTTGCCCCAGGCCGATGCGGCTTGCGAAGACGCCGAACAGCACGAAATGGAAGACGTAGGTTGCGACGACGCCGAGGGCGAGGCCGTAGATGCCTTGCGTCGTCAGGTAGAGGTGATTGACGAGCTGCGAAACCGAATTGCCGGGATGCACCAGAATGCTCGGCATGTAAGGCCCGAAGATCGCATAGGCCATGAAGATGATGCAGATGATCGGCAAGGGCCAGCCGACCGAGCGACGCGTGGCGTCGAGCAGCAGGACGATCAGCAGCAGCCCGAGGAAGACGTCGGTGGGGGTGGGATTGCCGACGCGGAAGGCGAGGTCGTCCAGCGGAATGAGTGGCACGTGCGCTACGGCGACGACGGCGCCGATGGCCAGGAGCCAGTCATAGATCGGGATTCCGAACGGCGTAAACAGGGTCGATCTGGGCGTCTTGTCGTAGCCGCGCTTGGTCAGCGGAAAGACGAGGAAGACAAGTGCGAGCACGAAGGAAAGATGGATGCCGCGATGCACCATCTCCTGCAGAAGGCCGAAACCTGCCGTGTAGTAGTGAAATATGGACAGGACGATCAGCAGGAAGCCGACCAGATAGGAACCGTAGGTGGTGAGCTTGCGGAAACGGATTTCCGAATCGAATTTTTCCTCAAGCTCGCGCGCCTTCTCTTCGTCCAGCTCCATTGCCTGAAGGCTGATTTTCTGGTCCTGATTTTCGCTCATGCCAGATTTCCCACCTGTCCCCTGTCGATGCCCTTGCCGGGCCTCGTTATTCGATTATGGCAAACAAGGCGGGAGGTATGCCCCCCGCCTTGCTGGTTTCAAAGCCGTTGCGGCGCTTCCTATTTGAGGAGGCCGGTTTCCTTGTAATAGCGTTCCGCGCCTGGATGAAACGGAATGCCGGCGCTTTTCACCGCATTGTCGGCCGTTATCAGCTTGCCCTTGGCGTGGCCCGCCTGCAGGCTCTTTTGCGTGTCTTCGCTGTAGAGCGACTTGGTGATGTTGTAGATCAGGTCATCGGCCTGCTTGGCGCTGGTCACCAGCTGTGCGGCAACCGAGATGGTCTTGGTCTCCGGCACGTTCTTGTAGGTGCCTTCCGGCACCGTGTCGGCCTGGAAGAACTTCTGCTCGGAAAGCAGCTTGTCGGCTTCCGGCCCGGTAATCGGCACCAGCGTGATGTTGTTGGTCGCCGCCAGTTCGACGATGGCGCCGGTCGGATAGCCGCCGACGAAGAAATAAGCGTCGAGCGAATTGTCCTGGACCTTCTCGCCGGCCGGGCCGGGCTTCAGATATTCGGCCTTCACGTCCTGCTCGGACAGGCCGTAGGCGGCAAGCACGAGACGCGCGTCGACGATCGTGCCGGAGCCCGGCTCGTCGAGCGAGACGCGCTTGCCCTTGAGATCGGCGACCGACTTGATGCCGGCATCGGCGCGGGCGACAAGATGGATCGTTTCCGGATAGAGCGTGGCGATCAGGCGCAGGTCCTCGACCTTCGGCTTGCCTTCGTAAAGGCCGGTGCCGCTATGGGCCCAGTAGGCGACGTCCGACTGGGTGAAGCCCGCTTCACCGGCACCGGACTGAATGGCGCTGATATTGGCAACCGAGCCGTTGGAGGCGACGGCGGTCGCGACCAGATCCTTGACGCCCGACGAACCGGTGGCCGAGATCGCATTCGCGATGAGGCCGCCGACCGGATAGTAGGTGCCTGCCGTTCCGCCCGTGCCGATGCGGAAAAACGCCTGCTGCGCGAATGCCGCGCCTGAGCCTGCCAGCAATGCTGCGGCGCCGACGCCGGCTGAGAACGCGCGGCGGGTGATAGAGAATGCCATTGTCCAACTCCCCTTCTCTCAAAGAGGCTAACATGGTCGAGCCGGTAAAAGCTTGTCAACTTCCAACTCCAGCTTCCCACGCTGGTCTCGGTGCTCTCCCGTAAGCCTTTAGTTGCATGCCCCAAGGGTAACGCCGATATTTTTATATTGACGATAAATAATATCGAAGATAGAAAATATCCATGAATTGGAGGTGCTGGATGTGAGGCTGAGCGAAGGTGTCGAGGCTGCGATCCATTGTGCGGCAACGCTGGCCGGCGTGGATGGGGGGGCGACCATGCCGGGCTCGGCGCTGGCCGAGCAGTTCGGTGTTTCGCCAAGCTATCTGCTCAAGCATCTCAACGCGTTGACGGCGGCCCGCATATTGGAATCACTGCCCGGACCTGCCGGAGGCTATAGACTGGCGCGCCCGGCCGAGCGGATTTCGTTGCTGGATATCGTGCTGGCCGTCGAAGGTCCTCAACCTGCCTTCCGCTGCGGCGAAATTCGCCAGGGCGGCCCGGTAAAACTGCCGGCATCAGCTTATGCCAAGCCGTGCGGCATCAATGCCGCCATGCTGCGGGCGGAGCGGGCCTACCGGGCCGCGCTCGCCGCCGAGAAACTGTCCGACATCGTCTCGGAATATCTGACGGATGCCGACCCGCGCTCGGTGGCGGCAAGCTGCGCCTTCATTGCGCAGCGCCAGCGTCCGCAGAAACCACCTTCCACCAAGCGATAGAAAGAGGAAAGCACCGTGAAGCCAAGACTGAACTTTTTCAACGCTGCTCCGGATTTGATGAAAGAGGTGCGTGAACTGAACCAGGCCGTGGAGGAAAGCGGGCTCGAAAGAAGCCTGCTGCATCTGATCAAACTGCGCGCTTCGCAGATCAATGGGTGTTCCTTCTGCGTCGATATGCACAGTCGCGAGGCGCGTCAGGACGGTGAGACGGAACAGCGGCTTTATCTCGTCGCGGCCTGGAAGGAATCGCCCCTGTCTTCCGGGCGGGAACGGGCCGCTTTCGCCTGGACCGAGGCGGTGACACTGATTTCCAGCGGCGGCGTTTCCGACGAACTGTACGAAAAGACGCTCGAGCATTTCTCCGCGGAGGAATTGGTCAAACTCACCGTGGCGGTGAGCATGATCAACACCTGGAATCGGCTGTGCGTGTCATTCCACGCCATTCACCCGGTCGAGAAGGCCAGGGCGGCATAATCCGGCCGCCCGGTATCGCTGGGCGCGAGCGCTTGCCATTTCGGGCGGGCGCTTCGCGCCCGCCGGCCCGTCCTAGCGCATCCGTCCCTTTACCCCGCGCAAGACGCGTATCCGCTTCGAGACGCCGGATGAAGTCTATGTCGCCTATCCGCAGATCGACGGCATCGCCACCATCCAGCAGATTGCCTACGGCTGAATGGATTCAATAATGGTGCCACAGGCTGCAGTTCAGGCCTCTTTGGCCTCGAAGAAGAAGAGATCTGCGCCGCCATCGGCGAAATTGGCGATGTCGCCTGCCGCCGCCTGACCCTCGGGAGAGGCCAGCGCCGTTTCCAGCGCGGCCAGAGACGCGAATTCGATCACCGCGATGAGGTGGTGCGGGGCCGGGCCGGCCGGGGTTGCTACCGTGCCGTCATTCACCTCGTATTTCATGACGCCCGGTATCTTTTTGGCTAGCGGAACATGGGTGGAAAAATAGTAACGGTCGAATGCCGCTGGGTCCTTCGGCGTCCTGTACATCACGATCAGCTTCGCCATCGAGCTTTCCTCCATCTCCTGCACGGCTTTGCGAGCAGGCCAATGTGGGGCTGCCGCCGATGCGGGAGTTCCGGCAGAATGATCGATGCCCTGAATTCTGGATAGCCGGACGATAGTCCTGTATCGGCAGCGGTTCAGTCCGTATGCGGTTTCAACCCGTGCACGAACAATTGCTCGAGGAAGCGGGAGGCGTCATCGAAACGGTCGTCGCCGCTGCGATCGGGGCCGAGCACGGCGCGCACCTGCACGTCGAAATCGGCATAGTGCTGGGTGGTCGCCCATATCGAGAAGATCAGATGCCAGGGATCGGTTCTGACGATCTTGCCGGCGCGCATCCAGCCTTTGATGATCTCGGCTTTCTCGTCGCAAAGCGCCTTCAGCTCGCCCTCCAGAAGCGGCATGATGCGCGGCGCGCCCTGCAGGATCTCATTGGCGAACAGCCGGCTTTCGCGCGGGTAATCGCGCGCCATTTCCAGCTTTCGGTGAATGTAATCGCGAATCTCGGCAATCGGGTCGCCGCTGTCGTCCAGTTCGCGCAGCGGCGCCAGCCACGTCGTCAGCAGGCGCTGCATCAGCGTGGTGTAGATGTCTTCCTTGTGCCTGAAATAATAGAGCAGGTTCGGCTTCGACATGCCCGCCGTGTCGGCGATCTGGTCGATGGTAGAACCACGAAAGCCGTGAATGGAAAACACCTCCAGCGCGGCCTCCAGAATGAGCTCGCGCTTCTCCTGCTGGATGCGCGTGCGGCGCTGCGGAGCGGTGCTTTGCGATCTCATGAGGACCTCTTGGGCAGGCGAAGGGACGAAAGGTTGTGGACCAATCCGCTGGACCAGTTTCTCCCGGTCGGTGGAACGCGATTTGGCGCGGGCATATCGGCTAGTATTCCCTTGACCGCCAGCTTGGCGGTGCTAACGTTTGTCCAATCGGTCAAAAATTGCGTAACATAGAAGTACCGCAAAGACCAAGCGTTGGCCGCAACGAAACAGGGGACCCAAAAGGAAAGCTTGGTTATGTCCAATAGAAAGAACATCGCGCCGAACGATCTCAGCGCATTCTGGATGCCCTTTACGGCGAACCGCCAGTTCAAGCAGGCGCCGCGCATGCTCGTCGGTGCGAAGGACATGCACTACACGGCAAGCGACGGCCGCAAGATCCTTGACGGCACCGCCGGCCTCTGGTGCGTGAACGCCGGCCACTGCCGCCCCAAGATCACGGAGGCGATCCAGAGCCAGGCCGCCGAGCTCGACTATGCGCCGGCCTTCCAGATGGGCCACCCGATCGTGTTCGAACTGGCGAATCGCCTGGTCGACATCGCGCCTGCGGGCATGGACCATGTCTTCTTCACCAATTCCGGATCGGAATCGGTCGACACCGCGCTCAAGATGGCGCTGGCCTATCAGCGCGTGAAGGGCGAAGGTGCGCGTACCCGTCTCATCGGTCGCGAGCGCGGCTATCACGGCGTCAATTTCGGCGGCATCTCGGTGGGTGGCATCGTCTCCAACCGCAAGATGTTCGGCACGCTGCTCACCGGCGTCGACCATATGCCGCATACGCATCTGCCGGCGAAGAACGCTTTCACCAAGGGCGAGCCGGAACACGGCGCGGACCTGGCCGACGAGCTGGAGCGCATCGTGGCGCTGCATGACGCATCCACCATCGCCGCCGTCATCGTCGAGCCGGTCGCCGGTTCCACCGGCGTGCTGATTCCGCCGAAGGGCTATCTGCAGCGCCTGCGCCAGATCTGCGACAAGCATGGCATCCTGCTGATCTTCGACGAGGTCATCACTGGTTTCGGCCGTCTCGGAACGCCGTTTGCCGCCGATTATTTCGGCGTCATCCCCGATATCATGACCACTGCCAAGGGCGTCTCGAATGGCGTCATCCCGATGGGCGCGGTGTTTGTGAAGAAGGAGATCCACGACGCCTTCATGAACGGCCCCGAGCATTTGATCGAGTTCTTCCACGGCTACACCTATTCGGGCAATCCGATTGCCTCGGCTGCGGCGCTCGGCACGCTCGACACCTACAAGGAAGAGGGCCTGCTGACGCGCGGCGCCGAACTCGCTCCTTACTGGGAGGAGGCGCTGCATTCGCTCAAGGGCGAGCCGCATGTCATCGACATCCGCAACATCGGCCTCGTCGGCGCGATCGAGCTGGAATCGATCCCCGGCAGCCCGAGCAAGCGCGCGTTCTCGGCCTTCGTGAAGGCCTTCGAGCGCGGCGCCCTTATCCGTACCACCGGCGACATCATCGCGCTGTCGCCGCCGCTCATCATCACCAAGGGGCAGATCGATGAACTCATCGATCATGTCCGCGAAGTGCTGAACATGATCGACTGAGACCGAACATGCCGGGAGGCCGAAAAGCCTCCCGGCTTTTTCAAGGCACGATCCCGAAAGCTGCAGATTTCGGACAAGATCATGCTCAAAAAACAAAGCCTGGAGCATCGGCTCCAGTGTGCAGACTGAGGGAAAACGGGAATGGCGGCGCCAGGCGAAAATCTGCGAATCAATTCAGAGCGTTTGTGGGATTCGCTGATGGAAATGGCGAAGATAGGGCCGGGCATTGCCGGCGGTAACAACCGCCAGACGCTGACCGATTTCGACGGCGAGGGCCGGCATCTCTTCAAGAAATGGTGTGATGAAGCGGGCCTTGAGATGGGCGTGGACCAGATGGGCACGATGTTTGCCCGTCGTGAGGGCACCGACCCCGGCGCCTTGCCGGTCTATGTCGGCAGCCATCTCGATACCCAGCCCACCGGCGGCAAGTTCGACGGCGTGCTCGGCGTGCTCGGCGGACTGGAAGTCATCCGCACACTGAACGATCTCGGCATCAAGACAAAGCATCCCATCGTCGTCACCAACTGGACGAACGAAGAGGGCACGCGCTTTGCCCCGGCCATGCTCGCCTCGGGCGTTTTTGCCGGCGTGCATGAGCAGGATTGGGCCTATGCGCGCCAAGACGCCGAGGGCAAGCGCTTCGGCGACGAACTCGCCCGCATCGGCTGGAAGGGCGAGGAGAAGGTCGGCGCGCGCAAGATGAAGGCTTTCTTCGAGCTTCATATCGAGCAGGGGCCGATCCTCGAGGACGAGGATATCGACATCGGCGTCGTCACCCATGGTCAGGGCCTGAAATGGCTGCAGGTGACGCTGACCGGCAAGGAAAGCCATACCGGCTCCACGCCCATGCCCAAGCGGCGCAATGCCGGGCTCGGCATGGCACGCGTGACCGAACTGGTGCATGAGGTGGCGATGGACTACCAGCCGCACGCGGTCGGTGCGATCGGCCATATGGAAGTCTATCCGAATTCGCGCAACATCATCGCCGGCCGCACTGTGTTTACCGTCGACATCCGCTCGCCCGACAAGGAAGTGCTGGATGAGATGGATGCGCGCATTCGCGACGGTATCGCCACCATCTGCGAGGCACTCGATATCTCCTTTGAGATCGAGCAGGTCGGCCATTTTGATCCGATCACCTTCGATGAAGGTTGCGTGAAAGCTATCCGCGACGCAGCCGACCGGCTGGGCTATACGCATCGCAACATCGTTTCGGGCGCGGGCCACGATGCCTGCTGGATCAATCGCGTCGCGCCGACGGCCATGGTCATGTGTCCGTGCGTCGATGGGCTCAGCCACAACGAAGCCGAGGAAATCTATCCGGAATGGGCTGCCGCGGGCTGCGGCGTGCTATTCCATGCCGTGGTCGACACGGCCGAAATCGTGGAGTAACACCACGTATGAAAATGGGCCGACGCGCTCGCCAAGAAGCGCGCGGCCTGCCAAGGGGAACATGGGAGAATGAGGAGCATTTTCACACACGGCAGATAGAACCGGTCGCCATGCAGCGGCTGTGAGGCCGCATGCGCAACGATCCGGTTTGCCAGATCGGCGCGTCCGCATGGATACGTGACGATCCGGCGTTTGAACGGGTATCGGTTGTTCCGAAAGGGGATTCGTCTCCGGCCCGATGCCCGCGCGGAGCGGAGAACACGCTTCCGCGACCAGATTGCGAGATAGAGTCAGGAGACGGGCGCAAGCCTTTGTTCACCTTGCTGTTTCGTGCACGCACAGTCTGCCGACCCCAAACACGCTTTGATCGATCAACGGAAATTGGAAAGCCAGCAGCTTGCAGCCAGCAGTCAGCAATACCGTCATCGAAGCCAGTAAGCTCGGGCTTACGTTCCAGACCAACGACGGACCCGTCAGGGCGCTTTCGGATGTCGACCTTTCAGTCGGCAAGGGCGAGTTCGTCTCTTTCATCGGCCCGTCCGGATGCGGCAAGACCACCTTCTTGCGGGTGATCGCCGATCTCGAGCAGCCGACCTCGGGCATGATCTCCATCAACGGCATGACGCCGCAGCAGGCGCGCGAGGCACGCGCCTATGGCTATGTGTTCCAGGCGGCGGCGCTGTTTCCATGGCGCACCATCGAGAACAATGTCGCGCTGCCGCTTGAGATCATGGGCGTAGGCCGCGACGAGCAGAAGGCGCGCATCAAGCGCACGCTCGACCTCGTCAATCTTTCGGGCTTCGAGAAGAAGTATCCGTGGCAGCTTTCGGGTGGCATGCAGCAACGTGCATCCATCGCGCGCGCGCTCGCCTTTGACGCCGACCTGCTCCTGATGGACGAGCCCTTCGGCGCGCTCGATGAGATCGTGCGCGACCATCTCAACGAGCAGCTTCTGAAGCTCTGGGCGCAGACCGACAAGACGATCTGCTTCGTCACCCACTCCATCCCGGAGGCGGTCTATCTGTCGACACGCATCGTGGTCATGTCGCCGCGTCCCGGCCGCGTGACGGACGTGATCGAATCCACCCTGCCACGCGAGCGCCCGCTCGACATCCGTGAATCGCCCGAATTCCTGGCAATCGCCGCTCGCGTACGCGACGGCCTGCGCGCGGGGCACAGCTATGATTGAACGGGGTTCTCCAATTGATGGGGGCGGGGAATGACCATGGCCTCCAGCACCCTTGCGCAATCTCCAGTAAAACAGGACGGCATTTTTTCGCGCATCGCCTCCGGCAGCCTGTTTCCGGTGCTGTCGATCCTCGCGGTGCTGGTCGCGCTCTGGTACGTCTTTGCGGTCGTTCTTAACGCACCGTTCCAGCGCGATCTCGATCGGCGCGCGGGCGAAGCACCGGGCTTTGTGGAATTCGTCGGCAAGACCTTGTCGCAACCCAAGCCGACGCTGCCGGCGCCGCATCAGGTGGCATCGAATTTTTTCGAAAACACCTTCATGCGCAAGATCACCAGCAATCGCAGCCTCGTCTATCATGCATGGGTGACGCTTTCGTCCACGCTGCTCGGCTTTGCCTTTGGTACGGCGCTTGGCATTCTGATCGCCGTGGGCATCGTGCATTTCGTAGCGCTGGACCGAAGCCTGATGCCGTGGATCATCGCGTCACAGACCATTCCCATCCTGGCAATCGCCCCGATGGTTGTGGTGGTCTTCGCGGCCATCGGCATCACCGGCCTTGTGCCGAAGGCGCTGATCTCGACTTATCTGTCGTTCTTCCCTGTCGCGGTCGGCATGGTGAAGGGCCTGCGCTCGCCCGAAATCCTCTATCTCGACCTGATGCATACCTATAATGCCAGCGCCGCGCAGACCCTCTGGAAGCTGCGTGTGCCGGCTTCCGTGCCGTATCTGTTCGCCTCGATGAAGGTGGCCGTGGCGGCAAGTCTCGTCGGCGCCATCGTGGCCGAGTTGCCCACGGGCGCGGTCGCCGGCATCGGTGCCAAGCTGCTCGCCGGCTCCTATTACAGCCAGACCATCGACATCTGGTCGGCGCTGGTGGCCGGGTCGATCGTCGCTGTGCTTCTGGTCACTGCGGTGGGCGTCGTGGGGCACGTCGTCGAACGCTCCATGGGCGGGAGGCCGGCATGAGCACGTTCAAAATTTCATGGCAGGCGGCGTTGGCCATCGTTGTCTGCGCGATTGCCCTGGCCAGGCTGCCGATCGCCAGCGTCAACGATACGGCGATCTTCGCTCCGGGCGCGACGAGCGCGATCTTCGTGCTGATCGGCGGCGCGGCGCTTCTGTCGATGTTTCCGCTTTCCGCCATGCTTACCGCAGCCGTGCTGTTCATTGGGGCGCATGGCGCGGCATGGCTGCTGATTGCGGCGATCGCAGGCAGTGAAGGCGCGGCACATGCCTCTTTCTTCCTGCTCGTCGCCGCTGCCTGGCTGCTTGCCTGGCGCTGCGTTACCGTGCTTTCGGCGATACGCTCCAGCAACCGCTCGGCCGACACGTTGCTGCGGTTGCTGATCCCGACCATCTTCGGCGCGTGGATCCTGATCATCTGGGAGGCCATCACGCGCGGGGCCGGCATCCCCTTCGTGCTCCTGCCGCCGCCGACAGCGGTTGGCGCGCGCATCGCCAATTCGCTGCCGGTGCTGTGGGCCGACGTCAATCAGACGATCTTGCGCGCGGTGATCATCGGTTATGTCATCGGCTGCGGGGCGGGTTTCGTGGTCGCCATCCTTGCAGACCGGGTCGATTTTCTGCGGCGCGGGCTTCTGCCCATCGGCAATATGGTGTCGGCGCTGCCGATCATCGGCGTCGCCCCCATCATGGTGATGTGGTTCGGCTTCGACTGGCCTTCGAAGGCCGCGGTCGTCGTCATCATGACTTTCTTCCCGATGCTGGTGAACACCGTCGCGGGGCTCGCCGCCTCCAACCATATGGAGCGCGACCTGATGCGCACTTATGCGTCGGGTTACTGGCAGACGCTGTGGAAGCTGCGCCTGCCGGCGGCCGCGCCCTTCATCTTCAACGCGCTGAAGATCAACTCCACGCTGGCGCTTATCGGCGCGATCGTGGCCGAGTTCTTCGGCACGCCGGTGGTCGGCATGGGCTTTCGCATCTCCACCGAAGTCGGACGCATGAACATCGACATGGTGTGGGCCGAGATTGCGGTTGCGGCCATTGCGGGCTCGGTCTTCTATGGGGTGGTTGCCCTTGCGGAAAGGGCTGTCACGTTTTGGCATCCGTCTGTCCGTGGTGGGTAGGCGAACTTCAGAGGGTGAAAAGAATGAAGAAACTGATCGTTTCCATGCTAGCCGGCGCCATGTCGCTGGCGGCCGTCCAGGCGTGGGCGGCCGACAAGGTTACCCTGCAGTTGAAGTGGGTGGCTCAGGGCCAGTTCGGTGGCTACTTCGTCGCCAAGGACAAGGGCTTCTATGAGGAGGAAGGCCTCGACGTCGACATCAAGCCCGGCGGACCGGATATCGCGCCCGAGCAGGTGATCGCAGGTGGCGGCGCCGACGTGATCGTGACCTGGATGGCGGCCGCCCTGTCTGCGCGCGACAAGGGCGTTTCGCTGGTCAACATCGCCCAGCCCTATGCGAAGTCCGGCCTCGAACTGATCTGCCCGAAGGACGGTCCCGTGAAGACCGAAGCCGATTTCAAGGGCCATACGCTCGGTGTCTGGTTCTTCGGCAACGAATATCCGTTCTACGCCTGGATGCACAAACTGGGCTATTCCACCGAGGGCGGCGCGGACGGCGTGACCGTCCTGAAGCAGAGTTTTGATGTGCAGCCGCTGGTGCAGAAGCAGGCCGACTGCATCTCGGTCATGACCTACAACGAGTACTGGCAGGCGATTGATGCCGGCTTCAAGCCGGAGGACCTGATCGTCTTCAACTATTCCGACCTCGGCAACGACCTGCTCGAGGACGGCCTTTATGTGATGCAGGACAAACTCAGCGACCCGGCCTTCAAGGACAAGATGGTGCGCTTCGTGCGTGCTTCCATGAAGGGCTGGAAATATGCGGTCGAGCATCCTGACGAAGCAGCCGAAGCCGTCATGGATGCCGGCGGGCAGGACGAGAACCACCAGAAGCGCATGATGGGTGAGGTGGCCAAGCTGATTGGCGACGGCAAGTTGGACAAGGCGCTCTATGAGCGTACCGCCAAGGCGCTGCTCGACCAGAAGATCATCACCAAGGAGCCGGAAGGCGCCTACACCACCGAGATCACGGACGTAGCGATCTCGAACTGATGTAGTTGTCTCCGCGGGATGGAAGACGACTCTGGCGAGGCGAAACGGAAAGGCGGCCCCCGGCGGGCCGCCTTTTTTCATGCGGGTTCCCGCAACCTTCCGCAATCCATGCCGTTAAGGGTGCGTCCCCGGAAGCGCGAAGCGCGCGGATGCGACGTGCTGTCCGGCCAACCGGAGGCAATAATATGAAACTCTGCAAAAACTTCTCACCGCTGCTCGCGGGCCTGGCCCTGACAACGGCGCTGATGGTTTCGCCTGCATTAGCTGAAGTCGTGAAATTCAGCGCGACGCTCGACAGCGCTCAGGAGGTTCCGCCGACCGATAGTGCGGGCAAGGGCACGTTGAATGCCAGCTATGATACTGACAGCAAGAAGCTCGACTGGACGCTCGAATATTCCGAACTGACGGGCGATGCCACAGGCGCGCATTTCCACGGACCTGCCGGAACAGGCGAGAATGCCGATGTCGCCATACCGATCCCCGATGCGAAAAGCGGCTCCAAAGGCTCCGCGACACTGACGGACGAACAGGCCAAGGACCTGATGGACGGCAAGTATTACGTCAATGTGCACACCGCGAAATATGCCGATGGCGAAATACGCGGGCAGGTTGAGAAAACGGCTCAATGATTGAGTTCAGCCCGCCTTGGGTGCGGACCGAGTCGAACAAAGGGCGCTTGTCGGCGCCCTTTGTTTTTGGCTGTATCAGCGCTTTTCGCGGATGTCGGTCAGCGTGCGTGTTGGCGTGATCGCCTCGGGATCCAGCCTGATCTCGATGATCGCCGGCTTGCCGCTCGCCCTGGCGCGCTCGAAGGCAGGCGCGAAGGCATCGGTGGTCTCCACCGTTTCGCCATGGCCGCCATAGGCGCGGGCGAGGGCGGCGAAGTCGGGATTGCGCAGGTCGGTCGCCTCGACGCGGCCCGGATATTCGCGCTCCTGATGCATGCGGATGGTGCCGTAGATGCCGTTGTTCACCACGATCACGATGATCGGCAGGTCGTACTGCACGGCAGTGGCGAATTCCTGGCCGTTCATCATGAAGCAGCCGTCGCCGGCGAAGGCGACTACCGCGCGCCCAGGGAAGGTGGCCTTGGCCGCGACCGCCGCCGGCGTACCGTAACCCATGGAGCCGGAGGTCGGCGCGCCCTGCGTGGCATAGCGGCGGAAGCGGTGGAAGCGATGCACCCAGGTGGCGTAATTGCCCGCGCCATTGGTGAGGATGGCGTCTTCCGGCAGCACGCTTTCCAGATAGTCCATGATCGGACCCATCTGCACCGCGCCGGGGCCGGATTTCGGCGTCGTCGACCAGGCGAGATAGTCGGCATGGGCCTGTGCCGTCGCATCGGCCCATGCCGGGTTGCCGGCGGGCTTGCGGGCTGCGAAGGCCGCGGCGAAGGCCGCGGGCGAGGCGTTGATGGCGACCGTCGGGCGATAGACGCGGCCGAGCTCGCTCGAATCCGGATGGACATGCACCAGCGTCTGGTCCGGATAGGGACTTTTCATCAGCGTGTAGTCGGAGGACGGCATTTCGCCGAAGCGTCCGCCGACGAGCAGGACGAGATCGGCCTCCTTGATGCGGGCGGCGAGCTTCGGGTTGATGCCGATGCCCACATCGCCCGCATAGTTCGGGTGCAGGTGGTCGAACAGCATCTGGCGGCGAAAGGAGACACCAACCGGCAGCGACCAGTTTTCGGCGATCTTCTGGAAATCGGCCACCGCCTTCTCATTCCAGCGCGAGCCGCCGAGGATGGCAATGGGGCGGCTGGCGGCGCCCAGCAGCTTTTCCAGTTCGGCAAGTTCCGCCTCGCCCGGCTGCGTCTCGACCGGCCTGAAGGGCAGGGCGGCAGGCGCTTCCACTTCGCTGGTCAGCATGTCTTCGGGCAGCGAGATCACCACCGGGCCGGGGCGGCCCGAGGTGGCGACCGAAAAGGCGCGGGTGACGATCTCGGGAATACGGGCGGCATCGTCGATCTCGGTCGCCCACTTTGCGATTGGGCCGAAGAAGGCGCGGTAATCGACCTCCTGGAACGCCTCGCGTTCGCGGGCATGGCTGGCGACCTGGCCGATGAACATGATGAGCGGGATGGAATCCTGCCGCGCGATGTGGATGCCGGCCGAGGCATTGGTAGCGCCGGGGCCGCGCGTGACGAAGCAGATGCCGGGTTTGCCGGTGAGGCGGCCGGCGCAGTCGGCCATCATCGCGGCACCGCCTTCCTGGCGGCAGACGATGCTCTGGATTGGCGAGTCATGAAGTGCGTCGAGCACGGCGAGATAGGACTCGCCCGGCACGCAATACATGTGCTCGACGCCATTGGCCTCGAGCGCTTCGACGATCAGTTGGCCGCCGGTTTTCATGATCCCGTTTTCTCCAGTTCCCCGAGTATTTCTTCTGTGTGCTCGCCAAGACGCGGCGAGGGGCGCTCGTAAGTCAGCGGCGTTTCGGAAAGCACCATCGGTGCGCGTACCGAGGGCAGCTTGTTGCCGTGGCCATCGTCGAGATCGAGGCGCATACCGCGCGCGATCACCTGCGGGTCGGCGAAAGCCTGCCCGATATTGTTGATCGGGCTTGCCGGCACATGGGCCGCGTCGAGCGCATCCAGAAGCGGCTTGCGCTCGAAGGCGGCGAGGGCTGCCACGACCTTTTCGCGCAGGGTGGCACGGTTGGCCACGCGTGCGGCGTTGGTGGCATAGAGCGGATCGTCGGCCAGCCCATCGAGACCGATGACGGCGCAGAATTTGCGGAACTGCCCGTCATTGCCGACCGCGAGAATGAAATGCCCATCCTGCACCGGCAGCACCTCATAGGGCGCGATATTGGGGTGGGCATTGCCCATCTGCACGGGTGGCACGCCGGAAACGAGATAGTTCAGGTTCTGGTTGGCCAGCACCGAGATCTGCGCGTCGAATAGCGCCATGTCGATATGCTGGCCCTGGCCGGTGGCTTCGGCGTGGCGAAGCGCGGCCTGGATGGCGATGACCGAATAGAGGCCGGTAAAAATGTCGGTGACGGCAACGCCCACCTTCTGCGGCTCGCCGCCGGCCGGGCCGGTGATCGACATCAGCCCCGACATGCCCTGCACGATGAAGTCGTAGCCCGCGCGCGGCGCATAGGGGCCGGACTGGCCGAAGCCGGTGATCGAGCAGTAGACGAGCTTCGGGTTGATCGCACGCAGGCTTTCATAGTCGAGGCCGTATTTCTTCAGGCCGCCGAGCTTGAAGTTCTCGATCACCACGTCCGCCGTGGCGATGAGCTTCTTCACGGTTTCGGCCCCTTCGGGCGTCGAAAAGTCGATGGCGATGGAGCGTTTGCCGCGATTGCAGGAATGGTAATAGGCGGCCGAAAGGTTCTCGCCGTCATGGCCTTCCACGAAGGGCGGTCCCCACTTGCGGGTGTCGTCGCCGCCGTTCGGGTTCTCGACCTTGATAACGTCGGCGCCCAGGTCGGCCAGTTGCTGGCCCGCCCAGGGGCCTGCCAGGATGCGGGCAAGTTCGATGACGCGGATACCGTGAAGGGGAGGATTAGCCATGAAATCTACCGGGAAGCAATTGACACAGATGCTGTAGCAACAATCACCCGGCCATGTCACGGCCGATGCGGTGTGCCAGTCGCGATCAGGGATGTTTTGTCACCACCCAGTCGGCCCAGTCGGCGAAACGGGCCATGATGATGTCCCGATTCAACTCGTTCAGGCTTTCGTGGCGGGTTTCATCGTAAACCTTTGCAAACAGATTCGAAAAGCCCATCCGGTCGAGCCGCGCGGCAAGGTTGGTGACGGCCTTGCCGCCGTCCGTCGCCGGGTCCTCGGCGCCGCCGACCAGATGAAACGGCAGGTCGCGCGGCAGCGCGGCGAAGTCGTGGTCGGCGGCCGCATGAAAGATCATCTCGAAGATGTCCTGCCACATCGACACGGTCGCGTCCCAGCCGCAGAGCGGATCGGCGACATAGCGGTCGACTTCGTTTTCGTCACGCGACAGCCAGTCGAAGTCGGTGCGCCGCTGCGGCATCTTCCTTGCCCATGCCTGAAAGGTGAGTTTCGGCAGAAGGCGTGACGGCACGTCGGAGCCCATGCGAAAGCGCTCATAGGCAAGCAGGGCCTGCGCCAGTCGCCCCGGAAGACCGGCCGAGACATTCGCGTTCCAGATGGCTACTGCCTTCGCATCCTGCGGCCGACGCAGCATATGGTTGAGCGCGATGATGCCGCCCATCGAATGGCCGAAGACAATGACCGGAAGGTCCGGGTTCTCTTCGCGAATGCGCGTGTGAATGGCGGCAACGTCCTCCAGCACCAGCCTCGCGCCGTCGATGGCGCCGAACATGCCGCGGATCGTGCCGGGTGCGGTCGTGTAGCCGTGGCCGCGATGGTCGTGGGCGTAGGTGTGGAATCCGCGTGCGCTCATGAAATCGGCAAGGCGCGAATAGCGTCCGGCATGTTCCGCCAACCCATGATTTATCTGCAGAACGCCGCGCGGCCTTCCCTTGGCCTTGCGGCTGTAGAGATTGACTTGCGCGCCGGTCGGCGTCCGGAAAAACATCTGTCTGTCGAACGGCACCAGCTTCCCTCTGCCCCGGCGCCGACTCTTGCGGCGGAGAATGCGCGCGTCAAGAGGATGGCGGTGTCAGGAGCAGGCGGCCCCCGTCTTGTATGCCGCAGCCGAGCCCATATATTGCCAAGGCTTCCTCCACCCGACTGTCCTTTCGCGTTTTGATTTGCTGTAAACGCGTTCTCGCCAACCATAAAAAGCTTCTCGCCATGCAACCGGCCATCTCCGTTTCCAATCTATCGAAAACCTATGCGTCGGGTTTCACGGCGCTGAAGAGCATCGATCTCGAAATAAAGCACGGCGAGATTTTCGCGCTGCTTGGGCCAAATGGCGCGGGCAAGACGACGCTGATCAGCATTATCTGCGGCATCGTCAACCCGTCCTCCGGAACGGTGCTGGCCGAAGGGCATGACATCGTTAAGGACTATCGCGCGGCGCGCTCGCGCATCGGGCTGGTGCCGCAGGAACTGACGACCGACGCCTTCGAGACCGTCTGGGCGACCGTCAGCTTCAGCCGGGGGTTGTTCGGCAAGCCGGCCAATCCCGCCCATGTGGAAAAGGTGCTGAAGGACCTTTCGCTTTGGGACAAGAAGGACAACAAGATCATCACGCTGTCGGGCGGCATGAAGCGGCGTGTGATGATTGCCAAGGCGCTGTCGCACGAGCCGCAGATCCTGTTCCTCGATGAGCCGACCGCGGGTGTAGATGTCGAGCTTCGCCGTGACATGTGGGAGGTGGTGCGCCGCCTGCGTGAAACCGGCGTCACCATCATCCTGACCACGCATTACATCGAGGAAGCCGAGCAGATGGCCGACCGGGTCGGCGTCATCAGCCATGGCGAGATCATACTGGTGGAGGAGAAAGCGGAGCTGATGCGCAAGCTGGGCCGCAAGCAACTCACGCTTCAGCTCCAGAACCCGCTCGAAACCCTGCCGCCCGAACTGGCCAGCCAGGGGCTGGAACTGGCCGAGGGCGGCCACGAACTGGTCTATACCTACGATACCCAGGGCGAACGCACCGGCATCACCGGGCTGTTGAAGGACCTTAACGACGCCGGCATCCGCTTCCGCGACCTGCAGACCAAGCAGAGCTCGCTGGAAGAGATATTCGTCAATCTGGTGAGGAAGCAGCGATGAATTTTTATGCGATCCGCGCGATCTATCTGTTCGAGATGGCACGCACCTGGCGCACGCTCCTGCAAAGCATCGTCTCGCCGGTTATCTCCACCTCTCTCTACTTCGTGGTGTTCGGCGCGGCCATCGGCTCGCGCATCAGCGAAATCAATGGCGTGAGCTACGGCGCCTTCATCGTGCCGGGGCTGATCATGCTTTCGCTGCTGACGCAGAGCATCTCCAACGCCTCCTTCGGCATCTATTTCCCGAAATTCGTCGGCACGATCTATGAGCTGCTTTCGGCGCCGGTGTCCTATCTGGAGATCGTGGTCGCCTATGTCGGTGCCGCGGCGACGAAATCCACGCTGCTCGGCCTCATCATTCTGGCCACGGCCTCGCTGTTCGTCCCACTGCATATTGAGCATCCGGTCTGGATGGTGGCATTCCTGCTTCTGACGGCGATCACCTTCAGCCTGTTCGGCTTCATCATCGGCATCTGGGCCGGCAATTTCGAGCAGCTCCAGCTCGTGCCGCTGCTGGTCGTGACGCCGCTGACCTTCCTTGGCGGGGCCTTCTACTCCATCGATATGCTGCCGCCCCTCTGGCAGAAGGTGTCGCTCTTCAACCCGGTGGTTTATCTGGTCAGCGGCTTCCGCTGGAGCTTCTTCGGCATTTCGGACGTCAATATCGGCATCAGCCTCGGCATGACGCTGGTGTTCCTGGCGATCTGCCTCGTCACCATCTGGTGGATTTTCCGCACGGGCTGGCGCATCAAGGCGTGAGCTGCCGGTCCGCTTGCCCGTTCAGGCCACGTGCCGTCACCATCGGCAACAACACTTGATCCGCGCCTCAGGAACCGTTGCCCCCGCCTTTCCGTTTTGCTGGGGAAGGGATGATTGGGAGTATTCGCATGTTCCGGAAATTTCTTGTAGCTGCCGCGCTCATCGTGGGCGGCTTTGGCGCGGCATCGGGCTTTTCAACAAAAGCCGAAGCCATGCCTGCGGTTCAGCTTCCGGGTGAAAGCCTACCGATCATCAATGTTCGCGATGGTTGCGGGCGAGGCTGGCATCTGAACCGCTGGGGCAGGTGCGTGCCAAACCGCTGGCAGGCCAGACCCCACTATCGATACGGGTGGGGCCGCCCTCATTGGGAACATCAGTGGCGTCCCTATCGGGAGCACAGATGGCATCGGCCGCAGTATCGTGACGGCTGGCACCGAAAGCATCGGGACGACCGCAGATACCGGCGTGATTAGAGCGATCCAGGGCCAGATCCTGGCGCGACGCTGAAAAACAACCGCCGTCCCGCTCGGGACGGCGGGACGTTGGCGGCAGTCAGGTGCTGTTGCCGTTGGAAGCAAGCATGGTGCCGCGGCCGCCGCTCGGCACCACGATGATCTGCTTGACCTTGCCTTTCTTGAAGGCGTTCAGGAAGCGGTCATAGTCCTTGAAGGCGACGCAGCCATGCGATTCACCCGGCCTGCCGCGCAGCAGGTAACTGTGGGTGAGGAAGCCGTCCCGGCCATATTTGTTCTTGCCGTCGGCGGGCAGCATGCGGATCGCTTCGACGCCGTGGAAGCGCGATTCACGCATCTTGAGATTGTAGGTGTGCGGCGGCGTTGGTCCGTTCATCTTTACATTCGCGTAGCGCGGATTGTCGGCCATCTTGCCGACGCCGGAATGCGCCTCCAGCACACTGCCATCGGGCATATAGACCTTGGCGGCGCTGATGTCGTAGACGGCCACGCCATTGCCGGCCCTGGTGCCGCCGCCGAACAGGTTGCGCAGCGTCTGGCCAAGTCCGCCGCCGCCTCTTTTTTCAACCGGATCGTTGGGGCGCGCATAAGCGAGCGCTTGCGGCTTCTGTGTTTGGCGTTCCTCGGTGCGCGCCGGCTTTTCGGCCTGGCGGGCATCGGGCTTCGCCGTTTCACCATCGGGTCTTGCAGCCACATCGTTGCCGGCGCGAATTCCCGGCAGCGGAGCATCGGACGGCGTGTCCTCGAATGTGGGCAGCGCGATGATGCTCTCGCCGGTATCCTCGCCTTGCGATGCGGCGAGACCGTCTTCCGATTTCGGCGTCAGCAGGGCCGAGAGGGCGGCGCCTGCCGCACCCGGAGTGGGATCGGCATAGGCCAGCATGATCTGCGGTTGAACGGTGGAGATGGTGGGCAGCGATGCAAATCGTTCGGGCGTGGGCGCATGAGCCTTCGCGGTCAGATTGCGCGATTTCGCGGAACGATCGAACAGGGCGGCGAGTTTCGCTGATGTCAGATCGGCCTGCTTGACGATGGCGTCGAAGCGCGCCGTGGCGTCGGCGCGCGCATCGCCTCTGGCGACGGGATGGCGGGCGGCTTTCCCCGTGTCGGCAGCGAGGCTTGCGGTAACAACCGGCTGCGTGGTTTTGGCGATCAGCCGCGACTCCTTGCCGGCGGCGGGCTCAATCGACTGCCGCGCCTCCACATCCCTGGCGGCATAGAGCCGCGGTTTTGGCAGGAAATTGTCGGAACCGAGTGCCATGGAACTGCCCATCGCAACCATTCCGGCCATCGACCACGCTGCCGTGCCCGCAAAAGCGGTGCCGAAAGCAGTAATCAACAGCGGACGCAACAAGCGCCGCAAGGACTTTGCACAAAGGGTCGTACTCATCAACGCGTAATCAAACCGGCAATCCCGCACAGGTACTCAGGCCGACAAGCGACCGCAGATGCGTGACTTCCGATTGTCCCCATCTTGAACGAGTGATCGACAAAAAATGGACAAATATGGTTAAATTTTGCTTTCCGGAAACCTTGTTCTTTCTACGCGACTCTCATGCCGGAGAGGTTTCCGACGGCATCAAATCAAGACTGGCGGTAGAAATCAAGATTTCCCCGTAACCAGCCGGGACCGGCGCGAATGTTTGGGCACGTCTCGCCGACCCGTAAAAGGACGAGCCGAAAGCATTTGCCGTTTGAGCCAGTATCGCCTACATAGCGGCCAACCTGAAGAACCCAATCCACACAATCAATTCATGGGATAAGCGCGCGTGGCACGCCAATTCATTTATCACATGGCCGGGCTGTCCAAGGCCTATGGTGCCAAGAAAGTCCTCGAGAACATCCACCTTTCGTTCTATCCGGACGCCAAGATCGGTATCCTGGGCCCCAACGGCGCCGGTAAGTCGACGATCCTCAAGATCATGGCCGGCCTGGACAAGGAGTGGACCGGCGAAGCCTGGCTCGCGGAAGGCGCGACGGTCGGCTATCTCGCACAGGAGCCACATCTGGATTCGGAAAAGACCGTGTTCGAGAACGTCATGGACGGCGTGAAGAAGAAGACGGCCATCATCGAGCGCTACAACGAGCTGATGATGAACTACTCCGACGAAACGGCGGAGGAGTCTGCGCATCTGCAGGACGAGATGGACCGCCTGAACCTGTGGGATCTCGAACAGCAGGTCGAGATGGCCATGGACGCGCTGGCCTGCCCGCCCAAGGATGCGGATGTGACCAACCTGTCGGGCGGTGAACGCCGCCGCGTGGCGCTGTGCCGCCTGCTGCTGGAAGAGCCCGACCTGTTGCTGCTCGACGAGCCGACCAACCACCTCGACGCCGAGACCACGGCGTGGCTTGAAAAGCACCTGCGCGCCTACAAGGGCGCGGTGCTGCTCATCACCCACGACCGCTACTTCCTCGACAACGTCACCGGCTGGATTCTCGAACTCGACCGTGGCCGCGGCATTCCCTACGAGGGCAACTACACCGCCTATCTGGAAGCCAAGGCCAAGCGGCTCAAGCAGGAAGGTCGCGAGGACGACGCGCGCCAGCGCGCCATTTCCCGCGAGCGCGAGTGGATCGCGTCGAGCCCCAAGGCCCGCCAGACCAAGTCCAAGGCACGTATCAAGGCATTCGAGGAGCTGCTGGAGCAGGCCGACAGCCGTCGTCCGAGCGACACGCAGATCGTCATTCCGCATGGCGAACGCCTGGGCAATGTCGTCATCGAGGTCGAGAGCATCAACAAGGGCTTCGGCGACGAGCTGCTGATCGAGGACCTGTCGTTCAAGCTGCCGCCCGGCGGCATCGTCGGCGTCATCGGCCCGAACGGCGCCGGCAAGACCACGCTGTTCAAGATGATCACCGGCCAGGAGAAGCCCGATTCCGGCTCGATCCGCGTCGGCGAGACGGTCAAGCTCGGCTATGTCGACCAGAGCCGCGACGCGCTCGATCCGAACAAGACCGTCTGGGAAGAGATTTCCGGCGGCGCCGAAGTGGTCAAGCTCGGCAAATTCGAAGCCAATACACGCGCTTACTGCTCGTCGTTCAACTTCCGCGGCGGCGACCAGCAGCAGAAGGTGGGCAACCTCTCAGGCGGTCAGCGCAACCGCGTGCACCTGGCCAAGATGCTGAAGAACGGCGGCAACGTGCTGCTGCTCGACGAGCCGACCAACGACCTCGACACCGAGACGCTTGCCGCACTCGAAGACGCGCTGGAAAACTACGCCGGCTGCGCCGTCATCATCTCCCACGACCGTATGTTCCTCGACCGCCTGGCCACGCATATCCTGGCTTTCGAAGGCGACAGCCATGTCGAGTGGTTCGAAGGCAACTTCGAGGACTATGAGAAGGACAAGGTGCGCCGTCTCGGCCCCGATGCGCTGACCCCGCACCGGATGACCTATAAGCGGCTGACCCGCTGATCTGCTTCCACAAAACGCCCCGCCAGGCAACCGGCGGGGCGTTTTCACAGGATCGCCCCGCCGGAGGATTGCACCGATGAAAGACTGGTCGGCTTCGCAATATCTGAAATTCGAGGATGAGCGGACACGGCCCGCGCGCGACCTGCTCGCGCAGGTGCCGCTAGAAAACCCTCGCCACGTGGTGGACATCGGCTGCGGGCCGGGCAACTCGACCGAGCTTCTGGCGGCGCGGTGGCCGGAAGCAAAGGTGTCGGGCTTCGATACGTCGCCTGCCATGATCGAGGAGGCGCGCAAGCGGCTTCCCGGCGTGGATTTCCGGATCGCCGATGCCGAAAGCTGGTCGCCCGAAGAGCCGGTGGACGTCATTTTCGCCAACGCCGTCTTCCAGTGGCTGCCCAACCATCAGCGGGTGCTGGCGCGACTGCTTGGCCTGCTGCGGCCCGGCGGCTTTCTTGCCGTGCAGATGCCCGACAATATCGGCGAGCCGTCGCATGTGGCGATGCGCGAGACGGCGGCCGCAATGCCTTTCGCCGACAAGATCGCGAGCGCCGCGCGCAAGCCTCTGCCGCCGGTCGTGTCCTACTACGACCTGCTTGCGCCGCTGTCGGCGCGCGTCGATATCTGGCACACGATCTACAATCATCCGCTGGTCGATGCCGGGGCGATTGTGGAGTGGGTGAAGGGCACCGGCCTGAAACCTTTCATCGACCCGCTTGACGAAGACGAGCAGAAGGCCTTTCTTGCCGCCTACACCGGGCGCATCGCCGCCACATATCCGCCGGCGACGAATGGCAAGGTGTTGTTGCGCTTCCCGCGCCTCTTCATGGTGGCGCAGCGGAGGTAGGCGGCCTTGGCGCGGTTGGTTAAGCTGACGTAAACTGCTGCACGGCAACAGTGTTTTTGAATCGACGATCTTGAACGACGTGCGCGGAAAGATCGTCCAGGCCAGGCGCACGGGACAATCATCACATGCAACGCGTCATCATCAGCGGCATCGGCGTCGAAATTCCCGAGGCCAGCATCACCAATGAAGAGCTGGTTGCGAGCTACAACGCCTGGGTAGACGCGGAAAACGCGCAGCGCGCGCAGCGAGGCCAGGACCTGCTGGCCAAATCCGACGCCGATTTCATCGTCCATGCCTCGGGCATCAGGACACGCCATGTGGTCGAACGCGAAGGTATTCTCGACCCGACGCGCATGGCGCCGCGCATCCCTGAGCGGCCGGACGAGGAAGTGTCGGTGGAGGCGGAGTTCGGCATCGCCTCTGCCCGCAAGGCGCTGGCCCATGCGGGCGTGGAGCCGGCCGACGTGGACCTGATCATCTGTTCGGCTTCGCATCATCAGCGTCCCTATCCGGCGCTCGCCATCGAGATGCAGGAGGCCATGGGCACGCAGGGCGCGGGCTTCGACATGGGGCTCGGCTGCTCATCGGCTGCGGCCGGCCTGCATGTGGCGGTCAATCTGGTGCGCTCGGGCGCGCAGAAGCGCGTGCTGGTTTCGACCCCGGAGGTCATCACCGGTCATCTCAATTTCCGCGACCGCCAGACCCATTTCATCTTCGGCGACGCTTCCGCCTCGATGGTGGTGGAGGCGATCGGGGACGATGAGACGCGGCCGGGCTGTTTCGAGGTGCTGGACACGCGGCTGTGGACGCAGCTTTCCAGCAATATCCGTACCAATCTCGGCTATCTCACCCGCACGGCCCAGGCAGATCCCTACATGATCGACCTCGAAGGCAATATGATCAGGCAGGTCGGCAACAAGGTGTTCAAGGACGTCACCGTGGCCGGCCATCGCTTCATCGTCGGGTTCCTTGCCGAGCACGGGCAGACGCCGGACGACATCCGCCGCTTCTGGCTGCATCAGGCCAATGCGCGCATGAATGCGATGATCCTGAAACTGGCTTTCGGGCACGAGGTCGGCCACGACCGCGCGCCGATGGTGCTGGAGCGGCTGGGCAATACGGCCGGCGCCGGTGCGGTGATCGCCATGCAGGAAAACCACGCCGACATGAAGCCGGGCGACTATGGCCTGCTCTGCGCCTTCGGCGCGGGCTATTCCATCGGCGGCGCGCTGCTCAGGATGATGTAGGCGGCGGGCCGGGCGTCCGGGACAGCGATCGCATCTGGAATTCGACCCCCGGCTTGCTTCGCAAACCACCTCTCCCCTCAACGGGGGGAGAGGTGCCGAGCGAGGCAAGGCGGAGTGGGGTAGTTCGTGCCGTATACCGATTGCCATGCCCGCTTGCGACGCATGGCCGGGTGAGGGGACGTATTGGCGACACCCTTCGCCACCGATCACCTTCGCTCATCCACCGATCAGGCTTTTTGGCTGGACGCGGGGCCGGCATATCGGCATGTTCGCGGCACATGCAAGGAACACTCATGCTCGACCTCGACCTGCCGGAAAAAGACATCGAAATCCTGCCCGCCCGAAAGCTCGCCGCGCGGGTTGCAGGCGTCTACATCGCCGAAAACGACGACTTCGAGACGCATGCCTGCGATGCGCTGGAACTGGATTTCCGGGGCATCCTCAACGACTACCATGCCGGCTACACGCGCCGCTCCGGCGGGCGTGAGCCGTGGTATCCGCGTGGCACCGAAATGCGCAACGAGCGCCAGATCACCGTCATCGCGCCTGACGAGATGGCGAAGGTGGCGGCGCTCATGGGCATTGCGGAAGTCAGGCCGGAATGGATCGGTGCGAACATCCTGCTGGATGGCATTCCGCATCTGTCGATGCTGCCGTCAGGCACGCTGCTGTTCTTCAAGGGCGGGGTGACGCTGAAAGTGGATGCCCAGAACGGACCGTGCCGCATTGCCGGCCGCCGAATCGCCGAGCGCACGGGCATGCCCGACCTCGATGCGGGGGCGCTCCTGTTCCCGAAAGTGGCCAGGCGCCTGCGCGGTCTTGTCGTCTGGGTGGAAAAGCCGGGCCGCATCGAGAAGGGCGAAGACGTTTCCATCCGCGTGCCCGAACAGTGGATCTATGGCGCCTGAGGGCGGTAATTTTCAGCCATAGCTCACCGGCGACGACCATGCCGGCTCCTCGTGCTTTTGCCAGTAAAGGTCCTTCAGGCGGTTCGTAACGGGTCCGACCCTGCCGGCCGCCACTGGCCGGCCGTCGATCCTCGTTACCGGCATGATGCCGCCTGCCGTCGAGGTGATGAACACCTCGTCGGCTTCGCGCAGCGCCGTGACGGTAACGGTGCCCGCATTTGCCTCGATGCCCAGTTCCGCGCAGAGATCGAACACGGTGCGACGCGTGATGCCAGCCAGCACGCCCGTCGCAGGTGTCGTCAGCCTGCCGTCCCTGACCGCAAAGACGTTGAAGCCGGGGCCTTCGGCGACATTGCCGTCGAAGTCGAGCAGCAAAGCGGTTTCGGCATCCTTGTCATAGGCGTCGTAAAGACCGCGCACCAGATCAAGCCAATGATAGTTCTTGATGGCCGGATCGACCGATGCCGGCGGGATGCGTATGCGGTGGCTGATGGCCACGTGCAGGCCGCGCTCCAGCTGTTCGGCATTGGCCACCGAGCCGAACGGAATGGAGAAGGCCATGAAGCGGTTCACCGCATCGCGCGGGTCGCGGCTGAAGGTGGGCGAAGCGCCGCGCGTGCACAGCATTTCCACATAAGCCGACCGATGACCCGAGAGCGCCACGCAATCGTGCAGGATCTTTGCCACGGCGTCCCGATCGTAGGGAATGCTCATGCGCAGCCGCTCCAGCCCGCCGAAGAAGCGCTCGATATGCAGGTCCAGCCGGAAAAAACGGCCGTTCCACACATGCACGGTGTCGTAGGTCGCGTCCGAATGCAGGAAGCCGTAGTCCAGAACCGAAACCTTCGCTTGCGAAACCGGCACATACTGGCCGTCGAGATAGGCGACACCGTTGGGATAGGCGTGCGGGTCCACATGGTGGCTGGCGAGCGCGGGCAGTGAAGGCGTCTGCTTGTCCATTCCGTCCTCCTCTTCTGGGCTCGATGCTGTCGAGTGGAAACGGATCAGGCCATATTCCATCGGACGCGGACTATGAGGCCAGCAGGACGATAGCGAGGGATTATCCGTCCTCGTCATCCGCTTCGAGAAGCCGGGTCGCGCGCCAACCCGTCAGCACGGCATTGACCTGGTCGATGACGAAGAAGCGGGCGGAATCGCGATCGTAGCCTTCCTCCAGCAGCTTTTCGTAGTCGGTGTGCTGGTGGCGCACATGCGCGACGGTCGCCAGCCACACGGCAATCGTCGGCGGCAGCGTCTTCAGGTGCGGCGCGCCGGCATCGGCCCTTATGCGCTCGGTGTCGGCATAAGGCGCCATGGGCAGAAGCGCTGTCAGCGCCTTGGCGATGGCGCGTTGCCGGCCGGTGGACGCCTTCTTCATTTGGACCGTTCGAAGATGGCGTCGGGATAGGCATCGACATCGGGGATATAGGGCTTCAGGTCGATCACCGGCGTGCCGTCGAGCACGTCGATGGCGTCGAGCGCAAGCGTGCCGGCTTCCATGTCGAGCGTCAGCAGGCGCGCTATGTGCAGGCCGACCGGGTTCGGCCGGGCGGGGGAGCGAAGGGCGAAAACGCCTTTTGCGTCAGCGGCATGGCGCGGTTTCTGGACAATCAGATTCCGCGGCGCGTGCTGCAGCCAGGTCAGGATCACGACATGGCTGGCGCGGGCAAGCCCCAGCAGTCCGGGCCGATAGGCCGCACCGATTTCGATGGTTGCGCCGCCGCCTTTCGCGCGCGCGGCGCTCATGTTCTTGGGGCAATCCTCGCGTGCGGTCCAGGGCGAGCAGATGCGGCCGATGAACACGATATGGCCGTCGCCCGGCATGGCGGCCGGGTCTTCGGCAAGCGCCTTCTCGCCCTCGCGTTGCTCGAACATGCCCGTGCGTACTGTCATTCTGCTACCTCAGCGCCATATTCTGGTCCGCACGCGACGTTACCGGTTGCAAATCTACGAAACATCACATAAAGATATGTTTATGTCTTTTTACAGAAGGTCACAACATGCGGGTAACCCTCGACTCTCTTGTTGATACATTGAAGGCGGCGGCCGAATCCAGCCGCCTGCGTATCCTTGCGCTGCTTTCGCGTGGCGACCTGACGGTCTCGGACCTCACCGACATTCTCAACCAGTCGCAGCCGCGCGTGTCGCGTCATCTCAAGCTGTTGCTCGAGGCGGGATTGATCGAACGCTATCAGGAGGGTTCCTGGGCCTTCTTTCGCGTTACCGATTCCGACGCCGCGCGCGATTTCGTGCAGGGGCTGGTATCGCGGGTGCATGATGGCGACCCGCAGGTCGAGCGCGATCTGGAGCGGCTGGCGGCGGTTAAGCACCGGCGGCAGGAGCGGGCGAAAGAGTATTTCGACGCCAATGCCGCGAGCTGGGACGAAATCCGCTCGCTGCATGTGCCCGACAAGGCTGTGGAAATCGCATTGCTCAAGCTCGTCGGCAAGCGCCCCTTCCAGTCCATGCTCGATCTGGGCACCGGCACCGGCCGGCTGCTCGAAATCTTCGCGCCGCTCTATCGCCGTGGCGTCGGCATCGACATGTCGCGCGAGATGCTGACGGTCGCGCGCGCCAATCTCGACAAGGCGGGTGTGTCCAATGCGCAGGTGCGGCTGGGCGACATCTATGCGCCGCCGGTGGAGCGCGATTCCTTCGATCTCATCACCATCCACCAGGTGCTGCATTATCTGGATGACCCCGCCGCCGCCATCCGGGAGGCGGCGCGGCTGCTGCGTCCGTCGGGCCGGCTGGTGATCGTGGATTTCGCCTCGCACGCGCTGGAGTTCCTGCGCGAGGAGCACGCCCATATGCGCCTCGGCTTCTCCGACCGGCAGATCGCCGAATGGTTCGCGGAAGCCGGGCTCGAACTGGAAGAAACGCAGGATTTCGAGCCGCGCGGCGCCTCGGAAGCCAAGCTCACCGTCAAACTCTGGCTTGGCCGGGACCGTCGCCTGTTGATTGCCGACCCCGCATCCAATGCCGACGCAAGGGAAACTGCCTGATGAAGAATTTCGGATTTTCGCGCCGGTCCGGTATCGGTGGCAAGATCAGCGTGTCCTTCGAGTTCTTCCCGCCGAAGTCCGAGGAGATGGAGGCGCGCCTGTGGGATACGGTGACGCGGCTGGAGCCGCTGCAGCCGGAATTCGTCTCCGTGACCTATGGCGCGGGCGGTTCTACGCGCGAGCGCACGGCCCGCACGGTCAGGCGTATCCTCACCGAGACCTCGCTGCTTCCGGCCGCGCACCTGACCTGCGTGGACGCCACATGCGGAGAAGTCGATAAGGTGATTTCCGAATTCACCGATATGGGCGTTACCCGTTTCGTCGCGCTGCGCGGCGATCCGGTGGAGGGCGTGGGCGCCTGCTACCAGCCGCATCCGGGCGGCTATGCCAATGGCGCCGAACTGGTGGGGGCGCTGAAAAAGGCCGGCAATTTCGACATCTCGGTTTCGGCCTATCCGGAAAAGCACCCTGAAAGCCCGGACTTCGCCACCGACATCGACATGCTCAAGCGCAAGGTGGACAATGGCGCGACCCGCGCCATCACCCAGTTCTTCTTCGACAACGATCTCTACGAGCGCTATGTCGAGCGGGTGCGCCGCGCGGGCATCTACATTCCCATCGTGCCAGGCGTGCTGCCGGTGCATAATTTCGCGCAGGTCGCGAATTTCTCGGCGCGGGCAGGGGCGCATGTGCCGGCCTGGCTGGCCGAGCGCTTCGACGGGCTGCAGAACGACCCGCAGACCCACGCGCTGGTGGCTGCCGCCGTTGCCGCCGAGCAGGTGCTGGACCTTATCGAGCGCGGCGTCGACGATTTTCATTTCTACACGATGAACCGCGCCGACCTTTCTGTCGCCATCTGCCATATGATCGGCATTCGTGCGCAGGCCGGTGCGGGCGCAGCCATTGCCGTGCCGAGTTCGGCCGCGGCCTGACCGATGCCAAAAGGAAAGGCCGGGCGCTGGGCCCGGCCTTTCGAATGTTGCCAGACTTGCTGGCCCCCATCAGCTCGGCGGCTTAAGGAAGAACTCCCGCAATCAGGGCGCCGATTACAGCGAACGCAGCACAAATCATCAATGCGTTGATTGGCCGTGTGAGTCCCATGAAATAGCCTCCTTGTTGAGCTATGGGGCCGGAGTCTAGAGGTGTTTGGGCCACAGGCAAGAACAAATCGTGCTGCGCTGCGTCACAATCAGCGCAAAAACATTCCAATATTCGAGCTAAGTTTTTGAGGTGATTTAGCAAAATCGGCCTTAGCACTTGTGAATAAATTGTGACGGATTGCCGGCTTTTTTGCGCCGGAAACCAGCCAGCAACCGCCCGTCGATGGTAAGCAGCCCGAAGCCGATCAGCATCATGCCGATCATTTCCAGCGTCTCCATCCGCTCATCGAGAAACGTCGCGCCAAGCAGCGTGGCGCTCACAGGCACGATGAGCGTCACCAGCGAGGCGTTGGTGGCGCCGGCCTTGGCGACCAGGTTGAAGAACAGGATATAGGCGAAGGCGGTGGACATCAGCGCCAGCGCCAGCACCGCCGACCACACCGGCAGGCTTGCCGAAAACAGGCCGGAAGGCCTGTGCAGCAGGAGGACGACCGGGATCATGATGATCGTCGAGGCGGTCATCTGACCGGTCGCCACCACAGGCGGCGGCAACGCCCGGAAGCGGCGGGCAAAGATCAGGGCAAAGGCATAGGAAAGCGAGGCGCCGACCAGCGCCAGCTTTGCCCACAGCGGACCGCCCATGGCGTGAAGCAGGCTGGGGCCGATCATAACCGCGGTGCCGGCAATGCCGAGCAGGATGCCTGCGAGCTTGTTGCGGGTCAGTTTCTCGTCGTTCGTCAGGAAATTGGCGATCACGAGCGTCCAGAACGGCGTGGTGGCGTTGAGCACGGAGGCCAGCCCGGCGCCGAGTTCGGTCTGTCCGATGAAGATCAGCGAAAAGGGAATGACGTTGTTGAGCAGCGCCAGCCCGAAGAAAGCGCCGAGATAGGAAAAAGCGATGCGGAAGGAGGGGCCGCGAATGGCCAGGTAGAGCTGCAGCGCGACAGCAGCGATTGCCACACGAAAGAGCACCAGCACCAGCGGCTGGATTTCCACAACGGCGATGCGCGCAAAGAAGAAGGAGCCGCCCCAGATCGCACCGAGCAGCAGCAGCTGGCTCCATTCCTTCGCGCCCATTGCCTTCTGCGCCACGCTGGCCACCGTTGTCATCGACTTCTCCCGGATGCCCTTGCTGGAAACGCGGCAAGCCCGGCCCTCATCCGGGACGCGCCTGCCTCTCCGCGTCACTCGAATCTGTAGGATGCCGGCCTCGATTCCGCCACCCGATTTCAGATGTTTCCGCTTGTTTCGACCATCGCCAGAAATTCGCGCTGGGCGTGGGTCAGGTGGCGCTCCTTGTGGCGGATGGCGAGAAACCGCCGCTTGGGCAGGGACAGCGGCATCTGCACCAGCCGGCCTGCCGCAACCGCCGCCGCGGTGACGAAACGCGACATGACGGCAGCTCCGGCACCTGCAATGACGGCGGTGCGTACTGCCTCGTTGGAGGAAAGCTCCAGCGCCACGTCGAGTGCGGCGGGGTCGATGCCGAAGCTTTCCAGCACCTCTTCCAGCATGGCGCGGGTGCCGGAGCCGGGTTCGCGCAGTACCCAGCGGGTGTGGGGCAGATTGGCCGGCGTGAGCGAATTGCGCGTCGCCCATGGATGGCCGGCTCCGACCACGAGGACCATCTCATCGGTGGCGGCCGGTGTGATCGAGAGGGCAGGGTCGTCGATCTCGCCCTCGACGAAGCCGAGATCGGCCAGACCTTCGCGCACGCTTGCGGCCACCTGCTCGGTGTTGCCGATGGTGAGCCGCATGGCGATGCCCGGATAGCGGGTCTGGAAGCGGTGCATGAACGGCGGCAGCCAATAGTTGGCGACGGTCTGGCTGGCGGCGAGATTGAGCGTGCCGCGCTTCAGCCCGGCAAGATCGGCCAGAACGGCCTCCGCCGATGCCGCACGTGCCAGCACGGCGCGGGCTTCGTCGAGGAACAGCCGGCCGGCTTCTGTCAGCTCGATGCGGCGGCCGACGCGGTTGAACAGTCTTGTCGCGTGCCGCGCTTCGAGTGCGGCCACCGCCGCGCTGGTGGCCGATTGGGTGAGGTGGAGGTCACGGGCGGCGCGGGTGACATGCTCGCGCTCGGCCACGGCGACGAAGATGCGAAGCTGTTCAAGTGTCATGGGCAGGCACCCGGGCCGCGAGAATATGGGGTTGAAGCCCGAAATCTGTTTCGTTTCGTCACACCCCCCTCCGTCCTGCCGGACATCTCCCCCACACGGGGGGAGATTACGCTGGCCGTAGCCTGCGGCTCACAATTTGCGGTGTTGGGGATTGGCGAAGGCGGAAATGAAAGCTGATCTCCCCCCTCGCGGGGGAGATGTCCGGCAGGACAGAAGGGGGCAACGTAGGGCGTTGTCTCCAGAGACCGAGCCGTCGCCGTCACCCCACCAGCTTGATCAGCGCCAAGCTGAAACCGGCGATGAACAGGAAGGCCGCGAGGCCGAGCAGCAGCGGGCGCAGCCCTTTTGCCTTCAGCTTGCGGATGTCGGTTTCCAGTCCCATGGCGGCGAGCGCCACGCTGAGCATGAAGGTCGTGGCCATGACGATCACGCTCCTGGCTTCCGCGGGGATCGTCACCACGCTGTTGACGGCCACAAGCGCGATGAAGCCCAGCACGAACCATGGCACGGGCGCCTTGGCCGCGCTGTGGCCCTGACCGGACTTGCGGGCGCGCTGGGTTGCCAGGAAGCCGAGCGACAGCACGACGGGCGCAAGCAGCATGACGCGGCTGAGCTTGGCCACCGTTCCGAACTCGCCCGCCGACTGGCCGCCCTGGAAAGCCGCCGCCACCACCTGCGCGATCTCGTGGATCGAAGCGCCGGCCCACAGGCCATAAGCATGTGTATCGAGCCCAAGCAGTGCCGGCAGCAGCGGATAGGCGAACATCGCAATCGAGCCGAAGACGGTCACGCAGGCCACTGCATAGGCCACGTCCTCGTCGGGCGCGCGCGTCACCGTATTGGTGGCGATCACGGCGGAAGCTCCGCAGATCGAGGTGCCGGCCGCGATCAGTTCGGCAAGCTTGGGTTCCACGCCCATTGCCCGGCCGAGGCGAACGGTGAAGATGAAGGTCGCGACCAGCGTCGCCACGATGATGGCGATGCCGGCGACGCCCACTTCCACGACCTGTGCCGCCGTAAGTTGCAGGCCGAGCAGGATGATCGCCAGCCGCAACACCCGCCGCAGCGAAAACACGACACCCGCCTTGGCGAGCGCCGGCGTGCCGACCAGATTGTGGAAGGCGATGCCGATGAGGATGGCGAGGATCATCGGGCTGAACACGGCCACGCCCGGTATGTGCCGCAACGCGAACCCGGCCAGCGCAATGGTTGCCGTGAGCGCCAGACCCGGCAGGATCTTCAGCGCCTGTGCCGCCAGGCCGGGCGCCGGCGATTGCACCGGCACGAAATCGACGGGGGCGGCGATCGGCGAAGCGTCGGTCGCGCGGGGTCTGGAAGGCGCGTTCATGGCTAAAAGTCCAGTTTGCAATGGCCATGGTCTCGCTCATTCCAATCAATCGATCCAACGCATTATAGCGTGGAAATCATTCGCTAAAAACGATCAATTGATTCTGCCGAAAGTCACCCTAGATTTTCGCCATGCTGCACCGGAGGATGCATGCGGTGCACTCTGCAAGGCAAAGCCAGCGCGGGAGAGACGTCCGCGCGCCGAGGCCGGCGGTTCCACGGTAAGTAACCAAGACGAGAAGCAGTCCTCGCCAAGGTTCTCCATTTATGGTGTTGTTGTTGACTATGGATGATGATCGATCAACCAGCGGTCGGCGCAAGCTGACCTTCCCCTTGTCCGGAGCCATCGAGGCGCCGCTGGACCTCGAGCGTCACTTGCCGTTCCGGCTTGCGGTGGTGGTGAACCTTTTGCAGGCCCAGCGCGATCCGCGGGTGCGTGCCGTGACCGATCTGGGCTTGCGCGAATTGCGCGTGCTGCTCAATGTCGGAGCCTATATGCCGGTGCGCGCCGCCGATATCGGTTACCAGGCCCGTCTCGATCCGGGCACGATCAGCCGTGGTATCGCCACGCTGGCGGAACGCGGCTATGTGGAGGTTTCGAACGACCCTGCCGACCAGCGCAGCGCCCTGGTTTGCCTGACCGACAGCGGCGAGGAGCTTTATGGAAAGGTTGCCGCCGTTTTGCAGGAACGGGCGACCGACATAGAGCAGGTGCTGGACGGCAAAGAGCGGGAGATGCTGTTCGATATCCTTGCGCGGCTGGAAGACAAGGCGGAGGAAGTGCTGGCCAGTCACGCGCTGGAATGCCGCGAATCCGGCCAGTCGCTGTCAGCCGACCAGCGCGAAATGCTGCGCTGGTATCGCCGCACCACCAATGGATTGAAGGCCGAAGAGGTGTAGGGCCCGTCGAAACGGCCCTGCAAGCTCAGATAAACGACGCGATCTGCTCCAGTGGTTTCTTCCTCAAGGCGTGCAGCGGCACGGTTGCGTCTTCGGCCGGATAGCCGACGACCAGCAGCATGAACGGCTTTTCGTGGTCGGGACGGCCGCAGATCCTGTTGAGGAAGTCCATGGGCTTGGGCGTGTGCGTCAGCGTCACCAGCCCGCTGCTGTGCAGCGCATTGATGAGGAAGCCGGTGGCGATGCCGACGGATTCGGCGATGTAGTAGTTCTTGCGCTCCTCGCCCGCTTCCACGCCGCCGCGTCGTTGCGCGAAGATGCCGATCAGCCAGGGCGCGATTTCGAGATAGGGCTTTTGCTCGTCGGTGCCGAGCGGCGCCAGGGCGTCGAGCCAGGCTTCGCCCGCCTTGCGGTCCACATAGAAGGCACGTTCCTCGATTTCGGCCTTTTCGCGGATTTCGCGCTTGGTGGCCGGATCGCCGATGGCGGAGAAGAACCACGGTTGATGATTGGCACCGCTTGGCGCGGTTCCGGCGGCCTTGATGCAGGCTTCGATGACCTCGCGCGGCACCGGGCGCGGTGAAAAGCTGCGCACCGTGTGGCGGCGCTTGATCTCCTCATAGAACGCGTCGGCGCGCGCGATCATCTCGGCCTGTTCCAGTTCGCGATAATCCGGCAGCGGTACGCTGTCATGGTCGCGCATGTTTGGTTTCTCCCTTGGATCGCAATGGTATTATTTGTAATTACAATAAATTCTATCTGCAAGTGGCGATGCGTCGAGGGCGGGGACGTGCGCGAAAATGCGCGACCGCGCGCCGCCACGCCGGCCGGCATGGCGGGCAGCAATCAGAACAGGCGTGTCAAAGGGACACGGGTCTCGCGACAGGGCGTGGCGCAGGCGAGGCCGTCGCGCTGGAATTTGAGGGCGAGGCAGTGGGCATTCCGACGAACGCGGTTCCGCTGCCCCGGTGGCTTTCCCAATCGCAATCGTGCGACGCCAGACCATTCAGTCTGGCTGAAAAAAGCTTTAAAGCTTCGCCAGCAGTTCGGGCGTGGGCCAGCCATCGACCGGCAGGCCAAGGCGGATCTGCTCCTGGCGGATGGCCTCGCGCGTATTGGTGCCGAGCACCCCGTCGATGCCGCCGACGTCATAACCCTTGTCGTGCAGCTTCTGCTGCAACTGCTTCATGGCGTCGCCCACCAGCCCTTCCTGCGGGCTGCGGCCCTCGAAGGGCGGCTCGCCGGCAAGGCGCGCGGCCAGATGCGCGGCCGTCAGCGTGTAGACGATCGACTGGTTCCACTGAAGGTAGAAATCGTAATTGTCATAGCCGATGAAGGCCGGCCCCTTGTGCCCCATGGGCAGGATCACGGCGGCCTTGAGCCCATTGTCCCGAAGCGGCTTGCCGTCGCGGTCGGTCACGCCCCATGCGTTGAGCTGGGAGATCGACAGCTTGTTGGTGCGGCCGGTTTCTTCCCATGGCATCTGGTCGGGCACGCGCACTTCCTGCAGCCAGGGCTCACCGGTCTTCCAGCCCCGCGAATGGATCTTCCTGGCCGTGGTCATGATAACGTCCGGCACGCTGTTTCGCAGATCGACGATGCCGTCGCCGTCGCCGTCGACGCCGTTGTTCAGATAGTCGATGGGCAGGATCTGCGTCTGGCCGACCTCGCCGGCCCATGCGCCCGTGACGTTTTCGGGCAGGACGCCCCGGTCGATCAGGGTCAGCAGCGGCACGATCTGCCTGCGAAAGAGGTCGGGCCGGCGGCAGTCATGCGAAAGCGTCACCAGCGCGCTCAGCGTGTGAAAGTCGCCCTGCACGGCACCGAAATCGGTTTCCAGCGCCCAGAAGGCGGCGATCACGGGGCCGGGCACGCCATATTCCTGCTCGGCGCGCGCAAAGACGTCGGCATATTTCTTCAGATTGGCCACGCCATGCTTCAGCCGGTAGTCGGAAATCATGCGGCCTGAGAATTCGGCGAAGGTCTGGCTGAACACGCCTTGCGCGCGGTCGCGTTGCAGCACCTTGGGATCGATCTCGGCCTGGTCAAGCGCGGCGAGGCCCTTGGCGCCCACGCCGGCAGCCGCGGCCTCGGCATGCATGGCGCTCTTCCAGTCGGTGAAGTCGCCGCCACATTCCTGGGCCAGAGCCGGGGAAGCCACAAATAGGGCAAGCGCCGCCGCCAGTGCCTTAGATCGCGCCACCATCGTGACCACTCCAGTCTTATCGAGAATTCGTATCATCTGTTGCCCCGCCGATATGGCGAAAAACAGGCAGCCGGCCCATACCTCCGGTTGCGCCGGGATGGAAGCGGGATTTCATGGTTTCGGGCGCTCTGACGTCGATTTGAACGGAAGCGTATCCATCAGGCCGCAATTGCACGGTGGCCGGGGCCGCAAGGGATCAGACGGCGTTTTCCTTCAGCCACTTCTTCCAGGCCGCCTCGTTGCCGTTGAAGACATTGATGTCGGCATTGCCCCTTATGCCGGGCACGACGCCGGTGCCGGTATATTGCCAGAAGGTGAAGGGATGGCTGCCATAGCGCTCTGCCGGGTGCCCTGCCACCGAGCGCAACCAATAGGGATAGTCGCGGAAGCCGGCGAGCTGGTTGTCGTCGAAGAAATCGATCGAGGTGTAGATGATCGGCTTCTTGCCATAGTGCTTTTCAACGATCTGAAGGAACGTCTTCATTTCGCGGCGCACGGTCGCCGGGTCGGGCCGCAGCTTGCAGGTGGGCGAGGAAGGGTTCCACTCCATGTCGAGCACCGGCGGCAGCGCGTTGCGCTCGCGCGGCACGTTGCGGATGAACCACGCCGCCTGCTCCGCGGCAGGACGGCAGAAGTAATAGAAGTGATAGGCCGCGCGCGGTATCCCCGCGGCCCTGGTGGCCTGCCAGTGCTCGGCGAAATAGTCGTCCACGCGGTCACCGCCCTCGGTCGCCTTGACGAAGGCAAAGGAAATGCCGCTTGCGCGCGCCTGGCGCCAGTCCACCGAGGTCTGGTATTTCGAGACATCCGTGCCGTGCACCGGATGTTCCCACGGCTTGCGCGCGACCCAGTCATGCGGGTCGCTATCGTCGAAGCGGGGATAGCGTACCATTACCGCGCCCTGGGTGATGACCTCGGAGGTGACGCGTTGCGTGCCGGCCGGGACGAGATCGTCCACCGTGCTGCAGGCGCCAAGCACGCCAAGCAGGATCAGAGCAGCAAGACGGCGCATCGCTTCTCCTTTGGCGGGCCGGCGGGCCGGCCCGGAATGCCGGGAGCGCGTGCCCCGGACACGCGCGGTTTCAGGTGATTGGTCCCTCTCTTCCCATGCAGCCGGGCAGGACTTCCCTCAGTCATGGCCCAGCATGGTTGATTTTCGGTTGACGGCGCTCTCCTGGTTGCAAAATTTGCGTGAGGAATCGTCAGAAGTCCAGTGCCGGAGTGGAGGGGAAGCGGATGCGCACTTTGCTGAAAGCCGTGAAGTGGGTTGCCGGGCTGGTCGTTGTCGCGCTCGTCATCCTCTGCCTATGGCTCTACGCCGCCCCGCCGGCTCTGATCCGGGTGGCGGCGGGCTATACCGCCAAGATCGTCTGCTCCAACGTTTTCGTTGCCGGCCGCGACGCCCAGGACGTGCTGGCGACGGATGTGCAGGCACCCGGCCACCCGGTGCTGCGGCTGATGTCGGCCGAGGTCGATTCCGAGAAAGCCACGGTCTCGGCCGGGCTGTTCGGTCTGTTCGGCGGCGGCCTTGCCGTGGCGCGCGACAATGGCGGCTGCGCGACGGTGCCGGACGGCAATGTTGCCGCGGCGAAGGCCTTCTCGCAGGAGCCGCCGGCGGAAGGCATCGACCCGCATTCGCTTTGGCCGCGCGGGGAGCGCGTCGAACCCTCGCAGAACCAGATCGTCAATACCATTCTCGACGATGCCGGAGGGACGGGTCCGGGCATGCGCGCGGTGGTGGTGATCAAGGACGGCCGCATCGTCGGTGAGCGCTATGGCGACGGATTTTCGCCCTCCACGCCGCTGCTCGGCTGGTCGATGACCAAGACGGTCAACGCCGCGATCATCGGCACGTTGATGAAGGCGCACAAGACGTCGCTGGAGGCGACCGCTCTGTTCGATGCCTGGAAGGATGACGACAGGGCGAAAATCAGCCTCGCCGACCTGATGGCGATGTCGTCCGGCCTGGAATTCAATGAGGATTATGGCGCGGTGGCCGATGTCACGCGCATGCTCTATCTGGAGCCTGACATGGCGGGTTTTGCGCAAGCCAAGCCGCTCGCCGGCGAAATCGGCAAGGTATGGAGCTACTCCAGCGGCACGGCGGTGATGCTGTCGCGCCTGTGGCAGAATGCAGTGGGCAACCGCGCGGTGGCGCTGGCCTGGCCGCGCACGGCGCTGTTCGATCCGCTGGGCATGACGAGCGCGGTGATGGAAACCGATGCCCGCGGCACCTTTGTCGGCTCTTCTTATTTATATGCCACGGCGCATGACTGGGCACGCTTTGCGCAGTTCCTGATCGATGATGGCATGTGGAACGGCGTGCCCCTGCTGCCCGAGGGGTTTGTTTCCTGGATGCGCGAGCCGGCGCCCGCTTCCCACGGCCGCTACGGGCGTGGCCAGCTCTGGCTGGTCGGGCCGAAGGAGGAAGTGCCGGGACGCGAAGAAGGCGGCTTCGACCTGCCGTCCGATACGTTCTGGATGCTCGGCCATGACGGCCAGTCCATCGCCATCGTGCCTTCGCAAAAGCTGGCAGTCATCCGGCTCGGCCTGACGCCCGACAGTCTCGGCTATCGCCCGCAGGCGATGGTGGCGGCGCTTGTCAAGGCGCTGGAGACGGAGATCGACCGCTGACGAAATGTTTCCTTGAGTCAGCGTAGTTGACGAAACCGAATGCCCGGTCACGCCGTTTTGAAGGCGACTGCCCGGTGTCTCCCGCACCGGGCCTGACTGGTGAAGGAGAACATTTATGAAGAAAGCCATTCTCGCGTCTGCCGCCGCCGTAGCCCTGTTCGGCATTGCCGCCTGCAGCGACAACACCGACAACACGACGACACAGAGCACGACGCCGCCGGCCAACGAACAAAGCTCGCCGCCGGCCGCTGCTCCGACCACGCCCGCGCCCGACACCAACACGGGCACCGGCGGAACCATGCAGCAGCAACAGCCCGCCGCGCCTGCTCAGTAAAACGACAGGCAGTCCCCCAAATTCGCGGCGTCTGCTGCGCGAAAGGCCGGGTTTCCCCGGCCTTTCTGCCATGGTCTCGACCAAACCCGAAGCGCGCCCGGTCGAACAAACCCTCTCGCATAAAGCGGCATTCCAGCTTAAGAAACGGCCATGTCGATTTGGGCGCGCATTGGCGATTTCTTCGTTTTCCTCTCTTCCTCGGCTGCCAACGGTATCGGAGATGTCGTCGAGGCCGTCCGCACCCTGTTCCAGGGGGATGCGGAACTGCGTCGCCGCGTCGCCTTCTCGGTGGCGATGATTGCGCTGTCGGCGAAGATGGCCAAGGCGGACGGCGTCGTCACGCAGGATGAGATTCGGGCCTTCCGCGAGATTTTCTCGGTGCCGCCCGAAGAAGAGCGTAACGTCGCCCGCCTCTACGACTTCGCCAGGCAGGATGTCGCCGGTTTCGAATATTACGCCCGGCGCATGGCTTCGCTCTGCGGCACGGGACACAAGAATTGCGCCATGCTGGAGGACATCCTCGACGGCCTGTTCCATATCGCCAAGGCTGACGGTCTGTTGCACGAGCGCGAAAGCTGGTTCCTGAAGCGCGTGTCGGAAATCTTCCGCATCGAGGAGAGCCACTACCAGACGATCCTGGCGCGGCATCTCGACCTGGGCGACGCCGACCCCTACCGCGTGCTGGGCATCGGACGTGACCGGCCTTTTTCCGATGTGCGCGCGCACTATCGCCGGTTGATCGCCCATAATCATCCTGACAGGCTCATCGCCCGCGGCCTGCCGGAAGAATTCATCCGCATCGCCACAAGCCGGGTCGCCGCCATCAACGCCGCCTATGAACTGATCGAAAAGGCGGCGCGGGCGGCATGAGCGGATTTCTGCCCGACCATCCCGGCGCCGATGTGAGGGTTTCGCCCAATTTCACCCCAAGGCGCGGCACCGATCGGCCGGACATGGTCATTCTTCACTATACGGGAATGCCCACCGGCGACGGCGCCGAGGCGTGGCTGTGCGACCCGGTGAGCGAGGTTTCGTCGCATTATCTGGTGCATGAGGACGGGCGCATCGTGCAGATGGTGCGCGAGCGCGACCGTGCATGGCATGCCGGCAGAAGTTCCTGGCAGGGCAACACCGACGTGAATTCATGGTCGGTGGGCATCGAAATCGTCAATCCGGGGCACGAATTGGGCTATCCCGCCTTTCCGAAGTGCCAGATTGCGGCCGTAATTGAGCTTTGCCGGGGCATAATCGAGCGCCACGGCATGACGCCGGAACGAATTTTAGCACATTCTGATGTGGCACCCGGTCGCAAGGTTGATCCGGGGGAAAAGTTTCCGTGGGCCATCCTGGCGCGCGCCGGCATCGGCCATTTCGTTTCCCCGGCCAATGTCCGCAGCGGCGCAGCGTTTGGGCGCGGCGATGCGGGGGCGGGCGTCGAAGAATTGCAGTCGATGCTGGCGATATATGGATACGGCGTTGAAATAACGGGATCTTTCGACGCGGAAACGGAAATTGTCGTGGCGGCCTTCCAGCGCCATTTTCGTCCCCGCAGGGTCGATGGCATCGCCGATCCCGCGACCGTCGAGACGCTGCGCCGCCTGCTTTGGGCGCTTCCCGAACGCTTTGCGTGAAGTATTGCTGCCGGCCAACAGGTTACATTTTGTCATGTAATGTGATTTCGGCAGCCTTCATTGCCGCCCAATCGGTTGGCAAATCCCTTTGCGTGTGACGGCCAGGCTATCTCGAAGATGGCTTGCTGTTGAGTAAGGGTATGCTGCGTGACTCGATCGCGCGGCCAAGAATAGACAAGGTACACATGAAAAAACTGACCGCGACAGCGGCAGCTGTTGCTGCCGTGCTGACGAGCTTTGCCGCAAACGCCCAGCCTCATACATCGAAAGTCTCCAGATCGGCGCAAAACGTCTCCGTCGCTTCTGCGGAAGGCCTTCCGGGAGTGTCGTCGCATCAGAAGGTTGCGCTGAACACCACGGAGCAGAAGTCCTCCACCAAGAAGACCGCGAAGACCTCGAAGAAGGTCCATACCAGCAAGAAGAAGACGACGAAAAAGACGAAGAAGACCGCCCGCGTCGCCAAGCAGCAGCGCACCAAGGTGGTCGTGAACACGAAGACCGGTTATCCGGGCATCGACGGCACCAAGACCTCGTCGATCGCTTCGCTGTTCGGCGGTGCCGTCAAGTCCGATGCCCGCTTCGCCAATGTCCAGTACAGCCAGATCGTTTCCCGCTACGCTTCGGCCTATGGCGTTCCGGTGGCGCTTGCCCATGCCGTCATCAAGGTCGAGAGCAACTACCGGTCCAACGCGCGCGGTGGCGCCGGTGAGATCGGACTGATGCAGATCAAGCCTGCCACGGCCCGCATGATGGGTTACAGCGGCAGCGCCAAAGGGCTGTTCGATCCCGAAACCAACATCAAGTTCGGCATGAAGTATCTGGCGCTCGCCCATTCGCTCGGCGGTGGCAGCACCTGCGGGACGATCCTGAAATACAATGCCGGCCATGGCGCCAAGCGCATGAATCCGGTTTCGGCGGCCTATTGCAGCAAGGTCAAGCAGCAGCTCGCGTTGAACTGATGCGGGTTGTCGGGGGACAAATCGCCCGGTTCGGCCATGCAGGCAGGCTTTTTCATTTGCGTTTTGCCGCGCGAATGACTTTATACGCATGCCAGCTGGCCGGGCGACCGCACTCGCAAGCGCCGAAAGGACGCGAGTGAGGAAAGTCCGGGCTCCATGGAAACACGGTGCCGGATAACGACCGGCGGGGGCGACCCCAGGGACAGTGCCACAGAAAGCAAACCGCCGCGATTTCTTTCGCGGTAAGGGTGAAAGGGTGGGGTAAGAGCCCACCGCGCGACTGGCAACAGGAGCGGCACGGTAAACCCCACCGGGAGCAAAACCGAATAGGGACGACGCGAGGGGCGACCCTCAGGGCTGTTTCCGGCCCAGTCGTCCGGGTAGGTTGCATGAGGCGCATGGCAACATGCGTCCAAGATGAATGGTCGCCACGTTCTTGAGCCGCAAGGCCCAAGGGCCATACAGAACCCGGCTTACAGGCCGGCTGGCATATCTCCTTCTCTCGACATCGTCGATCCGCGTTCCGGGACGTCGCCTGCAGATGCAGGGGGCGGTTGCGGGCATTGAGGTCGATGAGGCGGGGCGGCCGCGCATTTCATGAGCAATGAATTAACGGGCCGGTGTCGGCATAAACGGTTCGTTAGGCTTAATGGACGATAAAGGTTGCAATGCCGCCGTGTCGCTCAGGATGACCGGCAATGCGGCTGTCGTGCAGTTCGTTCCCGTTGACGCCCATATTGGCCCATGTTATCCCATTCGGACAATCAAGACTTCGTTTCGGTTCCGGGTGAAGCGTTCCCCAAGCGGGTAGCCGCGGCGGCAACGCGCATTGGCATTTTTGCGTTTGAGAACCGGAATGCAGGGGCGAAGGCGCGCCTGCCGGCCCATTTGGCGGGGCGCGCGGCGGGCGGCATGACGGAGGCGGCTAGATCGAATGACGGACCGGTTTCTGTCCAGCGCGGTGAACAGGATCGACGCCAAGGGCCGCGTCTCGGTTCCGGCGCATTTCCGTTCCGTACTGCAGAAGCGCGGCTATGGCGAGCTTTACGCGCTGCGCGCGCTGGACATTCCGGCGCTGGATGTGGGCGGGCTCGACCTGCTCGATCGGTACGAGCAGCGCATTGCGCTGGAAGATCCTTTCCTGCAGACGGCGGACGACATGTCGTTCTTCTGCCATGGCGACGGGATGTTCCTGAAGCTCGACCAGGATGGCCGCATCACGGTCACGGATTTCATGCGCGAGCACACGGGCATTTCCTCGGAGGTGGCATTCGTGGGGCGCGGCGCCTTTTTCCAGATGTGGGAGCCGGAGCGGCTGCGCGCCTATGGGGCGCAGGTGCGCTCGCGGCTTATGAAGCTTCGGCAGGGGACAGGCGTGAAGCAGGCAGGAGAGACGGAGTGATGGCGGGCAGCGGCGAAGACGATCATGCCGTTGGCGGACCGGCCCGCCACATTCCGGTTCTTCTCGACGAGGTGATTGCCGCGCTGGCCCCGAAGCCGGGCGAGACGATCGTTGACGGAACTTTCGGCGCGGGCGGCTATACCCGCGCCATTCTGGCGACGGGCGCCGATGTCATCGCCATCGACCGCGATCCGGACGCGATTTCGGCCGGGCGCGAGATGGAAGCCGGTTCGGGCGGCCATCTGCGGCTGGTGCAGGCACCGTTCTCCAGCCTCGACGCCCATGCTTCGGGCGCGGATGGCGTGGTGCTCGACATCGGCGTGTCCTCCATGCAGCTCGACCAGGCCGAACGGGGGTTCTCCTTTCGCGCCGACGGCCCGCTCGACATGCGCATGGCGCAGGCGGGCCTGAGCGCCGCTGACGTGGTCAACCGCTTCAAACCCGGCGACCTTGCCCGCATCTTCGGCTTTCTGGGCGAGGAGCGTCATGCCGGGCGCATCGCCCGCATGATCGAGAGGCGCCGCGCCGAACGTCCGTTCGAGCGCACGCGCGACCTGGCGGAAGCCATTGCCGACACGGTCGGGCGCAATCCGAAGGACAAGATCCACCCGGCGACCCGCGTCTTCCAGGCGCTGCGCATCTACGTCAATGACGAGCTTGGCGAACTGGCGCGCGCCCTGTTCGCGGCCGAGCGCGCCCTGAAGCCCGGCGGCAGGCTGGTCGTGGTCACTTTCCATTCATTGGAGGATCGCATCGTCAAACGCTTCATCGCAGATCGTTCGGGCACGGCCGCCGGTTCCCGCTACCTGCCCGAAACGCAGGTGAAAGCGGCGACATTCGACAAGTCGGGCGGCGCGATTGCGCCGGGCGAAGCCGAGATCGAAGCCAATCCGCGCGCGCGTTCGGCCAAGCTGCGGGCGGCGATCCGCACCGCCGCGCCGGCACGCCCGGCGGATATCTCGATTTTCGGGCTGCCCAAGCTTCCCGAAATCCGCACTGCCGCAGAAAGGTAGGATCATGTTTCGCACTACCGACATAGTTCTGATCGCGGTGATGGTTTCGGCGGCGGCCTTTACCTACAAGACCAAGCATGAGGCCGAGGCGGAACTGCTTGGCGTGCGCAAGATCGAGCAACAAATCCGCTTCGAGGAGGATTCCATCGATCTCCTCAAGGCTGACTGGAGCCTGCTGACGCAACCTTCGCGGCTGCAAAGCCTGGCGGAAACCTATCAGGACGAGCTGCAGCTCCAGACCGTCGATCCACGGCAGGTGGTGGGGCTGGATGATCTTCCGACACGCCCGGTCGAGATAGAGGATTTGTCGTCCAGGCCACTGGGCGGCATGGCGCAAAACGGCACGGATAAGGTGGTGACTGGAGCGGTTGTGAGATGATGAAGCTCTGGCGCAAGCGCCTTTCCAAGGCCGAGGCTTCCACCGCGTCCATCGTCGTCGATGGTGCCCGCAAGGCCACCGGCGGCCGCACGAAGAACCGCGTCGTGATGACCATGGCGGTGTTTTTCGGCATCTATGCCACCATCGCCGGGCGGCTGGTTTATCTTGGCATGCTCGAACCCGATGAGGGTTCCGGGCCGGTGTCGCGCGTGACGGCGTCGCGTCCCGACATCGTCGATCGCAACGGCGAGGTGCTGGCGACCGACATCAAGACCGCCTCGCTGTTTGCCGAGCCACGTCGCATCGTCGATGCCGACGAAGTGATCGAGAAGCTGTCCACCGTGCTGCCCGATATCGAGGTGGAGCAGACCTACAAGAAGCTGAAAAGTGGCGCGGGCTTTGTCTGGATCAAGCGCCAGCTCACGCCCAGGCAGCAGTCGGACATCATGGCGCTCGGCTTGCCCGGCATCGGCTTCCGCACCGAAAAGCGGCGCTTCTACCCCGGCGGCCCGACCGCATCGCACATTCTCGGCCTGACCAATATCGACAATCAGGGCATCGCCGGGATGGAAAAATATATCGACGATCAGGGACTTGCCGATCTCCAGGCCTCCGGCCTGGCGGTGGCCAAGGATCTGAAGCCCGTGCGGCTGTCGATCGACCTGCGCGTGCAGCACATCGTGCGCGACGAAGTGGCGAGCGCGCTGGAGAAGTATCATGCCATCGCGGCTGGCGCGGTGGTGCTCAACGTCAAGACCGGCGAAGTGCTGGCGATGGCCTCGGTGCCGGATTTCGATCCGAACAATCCGTACAACGCGCTCGACAAGGACAGGCTCAACCGCATGTCGGCGGGCGTCTACGAAATGGGCTCGACCATCAAGAGCTTCACCACGGCTATGGCGCTCGATTCCGGCAAGGTGACGCTCAACAGCACCTTCGACGCGACGCGACCGATCACCATCGGGCGCCAGACCATCCGTGACTTCCACGGCAAGGGCAGGGTTCTGACCGTGCCGGAAGTGTTCATCTATTCCTCCAATATCGGCTCGGCGCGCGAGGCCGACGTGGTCGGCATCGAAGGGCATCGCGAGTTCCTGAAGCGCGTGGGCCTGCTCGACCGCATGCAGACGGAACTGCCGGAAGTGGCGCGGCCGACCGAACCGAAGGTGTGGAAGAAGGTGCACTCGATCACCATCTCCTTCGGCCACGGCATGTCCACCACGCCGTTACAGACGGCTGTGGGAGCGGCGGCGCTGGTGAATGGCGGCTATCTGATGAACCCGACCTTCCTGCCGCGCACGCAGGAAGAGGCAATGGATGCGGCAAGGCAGGTGGTAAGCGCAAAGACCAGCCAGGACATGCGCTATCTCTATCTGCTCAATGCGGAGAAGGGTTCGGGCCGGCGCGCGGCTGTTCCCGGCTATCGCGTCGGCGGCAAGACGGGAACGGCTGAAAAGGTCGTCAACGGGCGCTATGCGAACAATGTTCGCTTCAATGCTTTCCTTGCCGCTTTCCCCATGGACGACCCACAATATGTAGTGCTCAGCATTGTCGATGAGCCCAAGCCCGAGAAGCCGGGCACGGGGGCGACGGCGGGTTTCAACGCCGCGCCGATCGTATCCAATATCATCCGGCGATCCGCTTCATTTCTTGGCGTGAAGCCCGAATTCGGCCATGAAAGTACAGCTACGCTGGTTTCCTACGATTGATTCTCGAGGCGCGCCGGCAAAGCGCGCCTTTGTTTGTAACGAACGGACCTCGATGAAACTGAAAGAGCTCGCCGGAATCCTGCCTGTCGAAGGGACTTTCCCCGACGAAGTGGAAACAGGCGGGGTGACTTCGGATTCCCGCCGGGTCGGCCCCGGCGACATCTTCGTGGCCCTGCAAGGCACCAAGGTCGACGGCACGGCCTACGCCGCCGACGCCGAAAAGCGTGGCGCGGCGGCCATCGTCGCCGGCAAGGATGCCGCGATCACTTCCGATCGGGTTCCGGTGATCCTGGTCGACGATCCGCGTCATGCGCTGGCCATGATGGCCGCGCGCTTTGCGGCGCGCCAGCCCGAGACCATGGTTGCGGTGACCGGCACCAGCGGCAAGACCTCGGTTGCCGCCTTCACGCGCCAGATCTGGGAGCAGGCGGGCCTTGCCGCCGCCAGCATCGGCACCACGGGCGTCGTCGCGCCGGGCCGCAACGAATATGGCTCGCTGACCACGCCCGATCCGGTCGAACTGCATCGCCTGCTGGCGGAACTCGCCGATGCGGGCGTTACCCATGCCTCCATGGAGGCCTCCAGTCACGGGCTGGACCAGCGCCGTCTGGATGGCGTGAAGCTCGCGGCCGGTGGCTTCACCAATCTCGGCCGCGACCACATGGATTATCACCCCACGGTCGAGGAGTATCACCGCGCCAAGCTGCGTCTGTTCGATGCGCTGCTGCCCAAGGGGGCGCCGGCGGTGATCTTCGCCGACGACAAATGGTCCGCGCCCACCATCGAAGCGGCCCGCGTTGCCGGCGTGAACGTGCTGACGGTCGGTCGCCACGGCGACTTCCTGCAGATCAAGCGGGTCGAGCATGGGCGCTTCCGCCAGCAGGTCGAGATCGAAGCTGACGGCGTGTTCTACGAGATAGACCTGCCATTGGCCGGCGATTTCCAGGTCTGCAATGCGCTCGTCGCCGCTGGTCTTGCCATCTCGACGGGAACGCCGACCGCGAAAGCGCTGGCCGCGCTCGAGAAGCTCCAGGGCGCGCCGGGCCGGCTCGACCTGGTCGGCACGACCGCCGAGGGCGCTCCCGTCTATGTCGATTACGCGCACAAGCCCGATGCGCTGGAAAATGTGCTGGCATCCGTGCGCCCGTTCACTACCGGGCGTGTCGTCGTGGTGTTCGGCTGCGGCGGCGACCGTGACCGCGGCAAGCGCCCGATCATGGGCGAGATCGCCACGCGGCTGGCGGACGTCGCTATCGTGACCGACGACAATCCGCGCTCGGAAGTGCCCAAGGAAATTCGCGCGGCGATCCTGGCCGCGGCCCCCGGCGCCATCGAGATCGGCGACAGGCGGCAGGCGATTCGCGAGGCGGTGGCGATGCTGCACGCAGGCGATACGCTGATCGTGGCGGGCAAGGGACACGAGGAAGGGCAGACGGTAGGTGCCGAGACGCTTCCGTTCTCGGATCATGAAGAGGTGCGGCGGGCTCTGAAGGAGCATACTGCATGAATTTGCTATGGACTTCGGATGCGCTTGTTGCCGCCATGGACGGCCGCCCCCTCGGGCATCTGCCGAGAGGCGTGAGCGGCATTTCCATCGACAGCCGCTCGCTGCAGCCGGGTGACGCATTTTTCGCCATCAGGGGCGAAACCATGGACGGCCACGACTTCGCCACCGCCGCCGTGAAGGCGGGCGCGGTGCTGCTGGTCGTGTCGGAGGAGAAGCTGCCGGCGCTCGGCCGGCTGACCGCGCCGATGATCGTGGTGCCCGATGTGCTGGAGGCACTTGAAAAGCTGGGCATCGCCGCGCGCGACCGCGCGCAGGCCCGAATCGTTGCCGTGACCGGCTCCGTCGGCAAGACCAGCACCAAGGAAGCGCTGCGCCACGGTCTCTCGGCGGTGGGCAGCGTCCATGCTTCGGCCGCTTCCTTCAACAACCATTGGGGTGTGCCGCTGACGCTCGCTCGTATGCCGGCGGAATGCGACTATGCCGTGTTCGAGATCGGCATGAACCACGAAAACGAAATCCGCCCGCTGGTGAAGATGGTGCGCCCGCATGTCGCCATCGTCACCTCGATCGCCCCGGCACATCTCGGCCATTTCAACAGCATGGACGACATCGCCCGCGCCAAGGCCGAGATTTTCGAGGGGCTGGAGCCGGGCGGAACGGCGCTGCTCAATCGCGATGACGGACGCTTCAGGCTGCTGGACGAACTCGCGCGTCAGGCCGGCGTGAAAAAGGTCATCGGCTATGGCGAGAACGCCAAGGCGCAGGTGCGCCTCACCAATTTCGTGCTGCATGCCGACCATTCGATCATGACGGCCGATGTCGATGGACAGGAAGTGGCCGCCAAGATCGGCGCGCCCGGCCGCCATGTCGTCCAGAATGTGCTTGCCGTTCTCGGCACCGCGAAGCTGGTGGACGCCGATGTCGCCCGCGTCGCGCTGGCGATGGGCGATCTGGTGCCCGAGCGCGGCCGCGGGCGACGGCATAAATTGCGGTTGCCGGGCGGCACCTTCACGCTCATCGATGAAAGCTATAACGCCAATCCGGCGTCCATGAAGGCCGCGATGTCGCTGCTGGAAGCGACTCCCGTGGAGCCGGGCGCGCGCCGCATCGCGGTGCTGGGCGACATGCTCGAACTCGGCGACCATTCCTCCAGGCTGCACGGCGCGCTCGCCGACCTCATCGCCAAGACGAGCACCGACCTTGTGTTTCTGGCCGGCCCGGAAATGCGGGCGCTGGCCGATCGGCTGCCCGAGGAATTCCCGGCCGAGCATCGCGCCAATGGCGAGGAACTGAGGCTGGTGCTGATGCAGGCGATCCGGCCGGGCGATGTCGTCATGGTGAAGGCATCGAAAAGCATCGGTTTCGCAAAACTGGTCGACGCGCTCATGGAGCGGTTTCCGGAAGCTGCGGGAAACGCCACTCAACACGGATAATGGTTCTGGAAACGCCCAAGATGCTAACCCTGCTCGTCGAATTCTCGGACCATTTCTCGGTCTTCAACGTCTTTCGCTACATCACGTTCCGCACCGGCGGCGCGCTGATCACGGCGGCGCTGATCGTTTTCATCTTCGGACCGACGATCATCGATTCCCTGCGCCTGCGGCAAGGTCGCGGCCAGCCGATCCGTGCCGATGGCCCGCAGACCCATTTCAAGAAAGCCGGCACGCCGACCATGGGCGGGCTGATGATCCTGTCGGGCATCGTCGGCTCGTCGCTGCTGTGGGCCAATATCACCAGCGTCTATGTATGGACGGTGCTGCTGGTTACGCTCGGCTTCGGCGCCATCGGCTTCTATGACGACTATCTCAAGGTCACCAAGCAGTCGCATCTGGGCTTTTCGGGCAAGGCGCGGCTCGGCATCGAGTTCCTGATCGCGGCTGTTGCCGGCTGGGTAATCATGCATGCGGGGCAGGCGCCGTTCTCGTCTTCGCTGACCTTCCCCTTTGTCAAGGATTTCCTGATCAACCTCGGCTGGTTCTTCATACCCTTCGCCTGCTTCGTCATCGTCGGCGCAGGCAACGCGGTGAACCTGACCGATGGGCTCGACGGCCTCGCCATCGTGCCGATCATGATCGCGGCCGCCTCCTTCGGCGTCATCGCCTATCTTTCGGGCAACGCGGTCTTCGCCGAATATCTGCAGATTCACTTCGTGCCCGGCACCGGCGAACTGGCGGTGATCCTCGGCGCGGTGATCGGCGCGGGTCTCGGCTTCCTCTGGTTCAATGCGCCGCCCGCCGCCATCTTCATGGGCGACACCGGCTCGCTGGCGCTGGGCGGCCTCATCGGCACCGTGGCGGTCGCCACCAAGCACGAGATCGTGCTTGCCATCATCGGCGGCCTGTTCGTCATGGAGGCGCTGTCGGTCATCATCCAGGTCGGCTTCTTCAAGATGACCGGCCGGCGCGTGTTCCTGATGGCGCCGATCCACCATCATTTCGAGAAGCTCGGCTGGACCGAAAGCCAGGTGGTGATCCGCTTCTGGATCATTGCCGTGATGCTTGCCCTGATCGGCCTTTCGACCCTCAAGCTGCGGTAAACCCATGATAGCAGCACGCTCTTTCGGCGGCAGACGCATAGCCCTCTTCGGGCTCGGCGGCTCGGGTGTCGCCACCGCCCGTTCGCTCATCGAGGGGGGAGCCGAGGTTCTTGCCTGGGACGACAACCCCGAAAGCGTGGTGAAAGCCGAGGCGGAAGGCATCGTTACCGGCGATCTGCGGCAGGCCGACTGGAACGGCTTCGCCTCCTTCGTGCTTTCGCCGGGCGTGCCGCTGACGCATCCCAAGCCGCACTGGACGGTCGAACTGGCGCGCGCGGCGGGCGTCGAGGTGATCGGCGACGTCGAACTTTTCGCGCGCGAGCGCACGGCCGGCGCGCCGGAAGCGCCTTTCATTGCCATCACCGGCACCAACGGCAAGTCGACCACCACGGCCCTGACCGCCCATATCATCGCGGCTTCGGGTCGCGATGCGCAGATGGGCGGCAATATCGGCCGGGCGGTGATGACGCTCGATCCGCTGCGGGCCGACCGGAACTATGTGGTCGAATGCTCGTCCTACCAGATCGACCTCGCACCCTCGATCAACCCGACCGCGGGCGTGCTGCTCAACCTGACGCCGGACCATCTCGACCGGCACGGCACGATGCAGCACTATGCCTCCATCAAGGAACGGCTGGTGGCAGGCAGCAACACGGCTATCATCGGGGTGGACGACGTCTATTGCGCGCAGATTGCCGACCGCCTCGAAAAGGCCGGCAAGGAAGTCGTGCGCATTTCCAAGCGCCTGCCGCTGACCGACGGCTATTTCGCCGACGGCCAGGACCTGATGGAAGCCAGCCACGGGCGCTACAGCCGCATCGGCTTCCTGGAGGGCATCGGCTCGCTTCGCGGACAGCACAATGCGCAGAACGCGCTGGCTGCGGTGGTCGCCTGCCTCAAGGTCGGCCTCGATCTCGGGGAAATCCAGTCCGGATTGGAAAGCTTCCCCGGCCTGGCGCACCGCATGGAGCAGGTGGGGCGCAGGGACCATGTGCTGTTCGTCAATGATTCCAAGGCAACCAACGCCGATGCTTCCGCGCCGGCGCTGTCGAGCTTCTCGCGCATCTACTGGATTGCCGGCGGATTGCCCAAGGAGGGCGGCATCGAGCCGTTGCGCGGGCTGTTCCCGCGCATCGCCAAGGCCTATCTGATCGGCGAGGCCGCGCCTGCCTTCTCCGCCACGCTCGGCGAGGCGGTGCCCTACGAGATTTCCGGCACGCTGTCGGCCGCGGTCGAGCACGCCGCCCACGATGCCGCCCTCGACGATGGCGGCGAAGCGGTGGTGCTGCTCTCGCCGGCCTGTGCGAGTTTCGACCAGTTCAAGAATTTCGAAGTGCGCGGCGACGCCTTCCGGGAAGCGGTGGCCGCGATCGACAAGGTCAAGCCGATCGGAGGGACACGATAATGGCAAGCAGCCGTCTGGACAGAAGCCCGGTTGCCGTCTGGTGGCGGACGGTGGACCGCTGGTTTCTCGCCGCCTTCCTGCTCCTGATGGGGTTGGGCATCGTGCTTTCCTTCGCGGCGAGCCCGGCCGTGGCCGAGCGTATCGGCCTCGACAGCTTCCACTTCGCGACGCGCCAGATCTTCTTCACCCTGCCTGCGCTGGCGGTGATGATCGCGGTGTCCTTCCTCGAGGCGCGCGAGGTGCGGCGCATGGCGCTTCTCATGCTGTGCATAGCGCTGGTGCTGATGGTGGCGGTTCTGTTCATCGGCGTCGAGGTCAAGGGCGCGCGGCGCTGGGTATCCTTCGCCGGCGTCTCGATCCAGCCTTCAGAATTCCTGAAGCCGGCCTTCGTCATCGTCTGCGCGTGGCTGTTTGCAGAGCATTCGCGGCATCCCGACATTCCAGGCAACCTGTTTGCCGTCATCCTGCTGGGACTGGTGCTGGCATTGCTCGTGGCGCAGCCGGACCTCGGCCAGACCATGCTGGTGCTGGGCACATGGGGCGTGATGTTCTTCATGGCCGGAATGCCGTGGCTATGGATTATCGTGCTGGGCGCGCTCGGCGTCGGCGGGGCGCTGGCGGCCTATACGGTCTTTCCGCACGTGGCGGGCCGTATCGACCGCTTCCTCACCGGCGAGGGCGATACGTTCCAGGTCGATATGGGCCGCGAGGCGGTGATCAATGGCGGCTGGTTCGGCGTCGGGCCGGGCGAGGGCACGGTCAAGCGGGTGATCCCGGACAGTCATGCCGACTTCGTTTTCGCCGTGGCCGGCGAGGAGTTCGGCGTCATCATGTGCATGCTGATCATGGTGCTGTTCGCCTTCATCGTGCTGCGGGGCCTGAACATCGCGCTCAAGGAGCATGACGATTTCACCCGTTATGCGGTGGCGGGGCTTGTCGTGGTGTTCGGCCTGCAGTCCGTCATCAACATGGGTGTCAATCTCCAGCTCATGCCGGCCAAGGGCATGACGCTGCCCTTCATCTCCTATGGCGGCTCTTCGCAGATCGCCATTGCAATCTCGATGGGCATGGTGCTTGCGTTGACGCGCAAACGGCCGGCGCGGCGCAAGTCGCTCGGCTTTCCGGAGTTTTCCAAGCATGCCGTAGCGGCGGAGTGAAATGGCAAGAAAGATCGCATTGCTCGCCGCCGGCGGAACCGGCGGCCATCTTTTTCCGGCCGAGGCGCTGGCGCATGAGTTGAAAGCGCGTGGTTGGGAGATCCATCTCGCCACCGACGACCGCGCCGGCCGCTATGCCGGCAATTTTCCGGCTTCGGCCATCCACCCCATCGCATCGGCGACCATCGGCTCGCGCAACCCGCTGAAGCTGGCGTCGTCGTTCTGGACGATCTGGCGTGGTTTTCGCCAGTCCTCCGACCTCATCCGGCGGATCAATCCCGCCGTTGCCATCGGCTTCGGCGGCTATCCGACGCTGCCGCCGCTTTATGCCGCCACGCGGCGCGGCGTGCCTTCGCTGGTGCATGAGCAGAATGCGGTGATGGGGCGCGCCAACAAGGCGCTCGCCTCGCGCGTGACGGCGATTGCCGGCGGCTTCCTCGGCGAGCAGGCCAGCACCTATGCCGACAAGACGATCGTGACGGGCAATCCGGTGCGTCCCGCCGTGCTCGATGCGGCGCGCGGCGGTTACCGGCCATCGGGGGCGGGGGAGCCGTTCCGGCTGCTCGTCTTCGGCGGCAGCCAGGGCGCGCAGTTCTTCTCCGATGCCGTGCCGCCGGCGATCGCGGCGCTGCCGGAGCCTCTGCGCAAGCGCCTCAGCATCGTGCAGCAGGCGCGGGCGGAAGGTGTCGGCCGCGTCATGGCGGCCTATGCCGAACTGGGAATAGAGGCGCATGTGTTGCCTTTCTTTCCGGACATGGCGGCGCGCATCGCGGAGGCGCATCTGGTGATCGCGCGCTCGGGCGCTTCCACCGTCTCCGAAATCGCAGCGATCGGTCGCCCGGCGCTGCTGGTGCCTTATCCCTACGCGCTCGATCACGACCAGGCGGCGAACGCCGCCACACTGGCGCAACTCGGCGGTGCCGAAGTGCATGCCCAGACAGCGCTTTCGGTGGAGGGGCTTTCGGCGCTGATCGGTTCTCTCATGACCGATCCGGATCGGCTGAACGCGATGGCCGCCGCCGCGAAGACGGCCGGCAAGCCGGATGCCGTGCGGTTGCTTGCCGATCTCACAGAGGCTATTGCGGCGCGCAGACCCATAGACAAGATCAAGGAAGAGTTGCAGCCATGAAGATGCCCCAAACGATCGGCCTCGTGCACTTCATCGGCATCGGTGGCATCGGCATGAGCGGCATCGCCGAGGTGCTGCACAATCTCGGCTACAAGGTGCAGGGATCGGACCAGGCCGAGAGCCCGAACGTCCAGCGTCTGCGCGAGAAAGGCATCGAGTGCTTCGTCGGCCATCGCGCCGAGAATATCGGCGAAGCCGAGGTGGTGGTGGTTTCCACCGCGATCAGGAAATCAAACCCGGAACTGGTGGCTGCGCGCGAAAAGCTGCTGCCCATCGTGCGCCGTGCGGAAATGCTGGCCGAGCTGATGCGCTTCCGACAGGCCATCGCCATCGGCGGCACGCATGGCAAGACGACGACCACGTCGATGGTGGCCACGCTGCTGGAGGCCGGCGGGCTCGACCCGACCGTCATCAATGGCGGCATCATCAACGCCTATGGCACCAATGCCCGCATGGGCGAGGGCGAATGGATGGTGGTTGAAGCCGACGAGAGTGACGGCACCTTTCTCAAGCTGCCGGCCGACATCGCGGTCGTCACCAATATCGATCCCGAGCATCTCGACCACTATGGCTCCTTCGACAAGGTGCGCGATGCGTTCCGCCAGTTCGTCGAGAACGTGCCGTTCTATGGCTTCGGCGTGATGTGCACCGACCACCCGGAAGTGCAGGCGCTGGTTTCGCGCATCGACGATCGCCGCGTCGTGACCTATGGCGAGAACGCGCAGGCGGACGTTCGCTTCATCAATCATCGCATGGATGGCGCGGCCTCGCTGTTCGACGTGGTCATCCGCAACCGTAAGACGGGCGAGCGCACGGCGATAGGCGATCTGCGCCTGCCGATGCCCGGCCGCCATAACGTCTCCAACGCGACGGCGGCGATTGCCGTCGCGCACGAGCTTGGGCTTTCGCATGAGGATATCCGCAAGGGCCTGTCCTCCTTCGGCGGCGTCAAGCGGCGCTTCACGCCGACCGGCAGCTGGAACGGCGTCAGCGTGTTCGATGATTACGGGCACCATCCGGTGGAGATCAAGGCGGTGCTGAGGGCCGCGCGCGACGCCTGCCAGGGGCGCGTCATCGCCATTGCCCAGCCGCACCGCTTCACGCGCCTGCACGATCTGATGGACGATTTTGCCGCCTGCTTCAACGATGCCGATACGGTCATGGTGGCTCCGGTCTATACGGCCGGCGAAGATCCGATCGACGGCGTCAACTCCGAGGCGCTGGTGTCGCGCATCCGCGCCGGAGGTCATCGCGATGCCCGCTATATCGACGGGCCCGCGGCGATCGCCCCGACTGTGCGCGACCTTGCCCAGCCGGGGGATTTCGTCGTCTTCCTGGGCGCCGGTAACATCACGCAATGGGCTTATGCGCTGCCGAAGGAGCTCGGCGGGGAGGCGGCATGAGCAGGGGCGAGGAGCTGATCGCAAGGCTCGGCGACAGGCTTTCGGGCCTGCGCGGCCGGCTCACGCCGGATGCCGAGATGGAGAAGATCACCTGGTTTCGCGCCGGTGGTACGGTCGATGCGCTGTTCCAGCCGGCCGACGAGGAGGACCTTGCGGCCTTCCTGCGCGCGGTGCCGGAGGAAATACCGGTCACGGTGGTCGGCATCGGTTCCAACCTTCTGGTGCGCGAGGGCGGCTTGCGGGGCTTTGTCGTGCGGCTTTCGGCCAGGGGATTCGGCGAGGCCGAAGCAGTGTCGCCGACGCGGATCAGGGCCGGTGCTGCCGCGCCGGACAAACGTGTCGCGGCGGTGGCGCTGGAGGCCGGCATTGGCGGTTTCCATTTCTATCACGGCATTCCGGGCGGCATCGGCGGCGCGCTGCGCATGAATGCCGGCGCCAACGGCGTGGAAACGCGAGAGCGTGTCGTGGAGGTCCGTGCGCTCGACCGGCAGGGCAATCTGCACGTCCTGTCCAATGCCGACATGGGCTATTCCTATCGCCATTCCTCGGTGCCTGCCGAACTGATCTTCACCTCGGCGCTGTTCGAGGGCTATCCGGAAGATCGCGAGAAGATCCGTGCCGAAATGGACGCGGTCCAGCACCATCGCGAGACGGTGCAGCCGATCCGCGAGAAGACGGGCGGCTCGACCTTCAAGAATCCGGACGGAACGTCGGCCTGGAAGGAGATCGACAAGGCCGGTTGCCGGGGCCTGATGATCGGCGGCGCGCAGATGTCGCCCATGCACTGCAACTTCATGATCAACACCGGCACTGCCAGCGGCTACGATCTGGAGCATCTGGGCGAAACGGTGCGCGCGCGCGTCCTGGAAACTTCCGGCATCAGGCTGCACTGGGAAATCAGGCGTATCGGCGATTTCAGGCCGGGGCGCGAGGTGCAGGAATTTCTGGGTCAACTTTTGTAACAAAGTTTCGCGCTCACGCGGCAAGACAGGGCTCGCGCGCAGTGTTTGCGGGTCAATCGACTCAATTTATCGAAAATTTGAATCTTCTTGAATCCGAAGGGCTTGTCACGGAATCAACTCTCTGATTCTTTGGACTAAAGCGTTTCCTGATTTGAGTCGTAACGGCGCGGCTGACGCGTTTTCCGTCTGGAGGGGTTCCTGCCGGAAGACTTGGACTCATTTCAGGGAAATGTGTGATTTGGATGCCCGTGGAGAGGGAAATTGCGGGATATGGCTGCAAAGCATGTGGCGGTGTTGATGGGAGGGTTTTCCTCCGAACGGCCCATCTCCCTGTCGTCAGGGAAGGCCTGCGCCGAGGCGCTTGAGCAGGCCGGCTATCGCGTCACCCGCGTCGATGTGGATCGCAATGTCTCTTCCGTTCTGGCCGGGTTGAAGCCGGATGTGGCCTTCAACGCCCTGCATGGGCCGTTCGGCGAGGATGGCACGATCCAGGGCATCCTGGAATATCTCGAAATCCCCTATACCCACTCCGGTGTGCTGGCCTCCGCGCTGGCAATGAACAAGGAGAAGGCCAAGAAGGTCGCCGCTGCCGCCGGCATTCCGGTTGCGCAGTCGCGCGTGATGAGCCGCTTCGATATAGGCGGCAAGCATCCGATGCGGCCGCCTTATGTGGTCAAGCCGGTCAATGAAGGGTCGAGCTTCGGCGTCGTGATCGTGCAGGAGGATCAGTCGCATCCGCCGCAGGTCATCGGTTCGTCGGAGTGGAAATATGGCGAAGTCGTCATGGTCGAGCGTTACGTGCATGGCCGCGAGCTGACCTGCGCGGTGATGGGCGATGTTGCGCTCGGTGTGACCGAGATCATCCCGACCGGACATTCCTTTTACGATTACGATTCAAAATATGTTCCGGGGGGCTCAAAACACGAATGCCCCGCGAAAGTTTCACCGAATATTTACCAAAAAATACAGACACTGGCACTCAAGGCTCATCAGGCAATTGGGTGCCGGGGCGTCTCCCGGTCGGACTTCCGCTACGACGATCGCCATTCGGAAAATGGCGAGGTCGTGTGGCTTGAAGTGAATACCCAGCCGGGCATGACGCCGACGTCTCTGGTGCCGGAAATCGCCGCGCAAGCGGGGCATTCATTTGGTGAATTGTTGAGTTGGATTGTGGAGGACGCTTCGTGTTTGCGTTGAGGTCGGGGCATATGAGAAGGGTAGGGGCGGCCAGGTCCGGGCTGTTCGGCATATTCTTCTCGGCTGACGGCTTTGTGCTGCCGCGCTGGTTGCGCAAGCCGGCTCGCGTCCTTGCGCGCCTGTTCAAGGGCGACTTCACGCCGCCGCGCTTCGCGGCGACCGTTTCCTCCGGCGTCTTCCTGGCGGGTTGCCTGGCCTATGGCACTTATGAGGGTGGTCACACGCCGGCCGTGGTGCAGGCGATCACGGCGCGCAGCGGTTTTGCCGTCGATCAGGTCAAGGTGGTCGGTCATCGCGAGACCTCCGAAATCGATGTGCTCGACAAGCTGGAGCTCGATGGCTGGACCTCGCTGATCGGCTTCGATGCCGAAAAGGCACGCGCGCGCATCGCCACGCTTCCGTGGGTCGAGGAAGCTTCGGTCCGCAAGATCTATCCCGACGCGCTGGAAGTTAAGATCGAGGAGCGCAAACCGTTCGCCGTGTGGCAGCACGAGAACGAGCTTTCGGTCGTGGAGAAGGATGGTCGCGTGATCGCGCCGTTCACCGGCGGGCGTCATGTCGCCCTGCCGCTGGTGGTGGGCTATGGCGCCGCGCAGCAGGCAGCCGGCTTCCTCGAAAAGGTTCAGCGCTACCCGGAGCTGGCCGGTCGCGTGAAGGGTTATGTTCGCGTCGCCGAGCGCCGCTGGAATCTGTGGCTGGAAAACGGCATCACGGTGAAGCTGCCCGAGGATGGCGAGGATGCGGCGCTGGCCGATCTCGTCAGGATGGACCGCGATATGGGGTTGCTGTCGCGTGACATCGCGGCCGTCGATATGCGGCTGGGTGATCGTCTTGTCGTTCAGTTGACGCCGGACGCCGTCGAGCGTCGCGAAGCCGCGCTGAAGGCAGCCAAGGGCAAGCCGGGGAGAAGGATATGAGTTTGCTCGGCGGTCGAAATGATGCCTCGTCGCGCCGCTCCGGCATCGTAACCGTTCTGGATGTCGGCTCGAGCAAGGTCTGCTGCATCGTCGCCAAGCTCCGGCCGGCGGCAGAGGGTCAGCTTTTGCGCGGCCGCACCCATCAGGCAAAGGTCATTGGCATCGGGCACCAGAAGTCGCAGGGCGTGAAGTCCGGGCTGGTGGTCGATCTGGATCGTGCCGAGCATGCCATCCGGCTGGCGGTGGATGCGGCCGAGCGCATGGCCGGGCTGACGGTGGACTCGCTGATCGTCAACCTGACGGCCGGCCGGCTGAAGAGCCAGACCTTTTCCGCCACCATCAATCTTGGCGGCCACGAAGCTTCGGCAGGCGACATCAAGCGCGTGCTCGCCGCCGGCGCCAAGCAGGCACTGCGCGCCGAGCGTGAGGTGGTGCATGCGCTGCCGGTTGCGTTTTCGCTGGATGCCGAGCGTGGCGTGCGCGACCCCAGCGGCATGGTGGGCGAGACGCTCGGCGTCGATATGCATGTGCTGACGGGTGATGCCGCGCCCATGCGCAATCTCGAACTGTGCATCAACCGCTCGCATCTCTCCGTCGAGCGTGTGGTCGCGACGCCTTATGCGAGCGGCCTGGCGGCACTGGTGGACGACGAGCTGGAAATGGGCGCCGCCTGCATCGACATGGGCGGCGGCACCACCACGATCTCGGTCTTTGCCGATGGCAAGTTCGTCTATGCGGACGCCATTCCGGTGGGCGGCAATCACGTCACCATGGATATGGCCAAGGGCCTCTCGACGCGTCTGGAAGACGCCGAGCGGCTGAAGGTCATGCACGGCTCGGCACTGCCTGCCGGCTCGGACGACCGCGATCTCGTCACCATCCAGCCGATCGGCGCCGACGAGGCGGAAGTGCCGCTTCAGGTGCCGCGCTCGGTGATGACGCGCATCATCCGCGCCCGCATCGAGGAGACGCTGGAGATCCTGCGCGACCGGCTGAACAAGTCGGGCTACGGCAATGCCGTGGGCAAGCGTGTGGTGCTGACTGGCGGCGCCAGCCAGCTTGCCGGGCTGCCGGAGGCGGCGCGGCGCATTCTGGGTCGCAATGTGCGGATCGGACGTCCGCTCGGCGTGGCCAGCCTGCCGGAAGCGGCCAAGGGGCCGGCCTTCGCGGCAGCGGTCGGTCTGTTGATCTATCCGCAGGTGGCAAGTTTCGAGATCAACCAGATCAGCAGCGTTTCCCGGTTCCGTATGACCGGGACAGGCGGGAGACTGCATCGCATGAGTCAGTGGTTGAAAGACAGTTTCTAGAGTTTGACGGGGTATCCCCAATAGACAATGGCGGCCGCAGCGGCGCAGCGGTGGGAAAGGCAAAAGGACGAGGATTATGACGATCAATCTGCAGAAGCCGGACATTACCGAGCTCAAGCCAAGGATCACCGTGTTCGGTGTCGGCGGCGGTGGCGGCAACGCCGTCAACAACATGATCACCGCGGGGCTTCGCGGCGTCGAGTTCGTGGTGGCGAACACCGACGCGCAGGCGCTGAGCATGACCAAGGCCGATCGCCTCATCCAGCTCGGCGCGCATGTCACCGAGGGCCTGGGCGCCGGTTCGCAGCCTGAAGTCGGTCGCGCCGCCGCCGAGGAGTGCATCGACGAGATCATCGACCATCTGTCGAATACCCATATGTGCTTCGTCACCGCCGGCATGGGCGGCGGCACCGGCACGGGTGCCGCTCCCGTCGTTGCCCGCGCCGCCCGCGAGAAGGGCATCCTCACCGTCGGCGTCGTCACCAAGCCGTTCCACTTCGAGGGCCAGCGCCGCATGAAGACGGCCGATCTGGGCATCGAGGAACTGCAGAAGTGCGTGGACACGCTGATCGTGATCCCGAACCAGAACCTGTTCCGCCTCGCCAACGACAAGACCACCTTTGCCGACGCCTTCGCCATGGCCGACCAGGTGCTCTATTCGGGCGTTGCCTGCATCACCGACCTGATGGTCAAGGAAGGCCTCATCAACCTCGACTTCGCCGACGTGCGCTCGGTGATGCGCGAGATGGGCAAGGCCATGATGGGCACCGGTGAAGCTTCGGGCGAGGGCCGTGCGATGGCTGCGGCCGAGGCGGCGATCGCCAACCCGCTGCTCGACGAGACCTCGATGAAGGGCGCCAAGGGCCTGCTGATCTCCATCACCGGCGGCCGCGACCTCACCCTGTTCGAGGTGGACGAGGCGGCGACCCGCATCCGCGAGGAAGTCGATCAGGACGCCAACATCATCCTGGGCGCGACCTTCGACGAAGAGCTCGAAGGCGTCATCCGGGTGTCGGTCGTGGCTACCGGCATCGACAAGTCGGCGGCCGAGATTGCCGCCACGCCGATCGCCATCCGCGCGCCCGTGAAGCCTGTGCAGCAGCAGCGCCCGGCTGCCGCCATGCCTGAACCCCGCCCGGCGGTGATGGCTCCGGTGCAGGAAGCGCCGCGCATGGAAGCCCGTCCGGTCGATCCGGTCGCCGATGCCATCCGTGCCGCCGAAGCGAATGCCGCCGCCATGGCCGCGGCGCGTCCGGCTCCGGCCGCCGAGGAATTCCGCCCGCAGAGCAAGCTGTTCCAGGCACCGCCGCAGCCGGTGCAGCCGCAGCCCGTCCTGCAGCAGCCGCAGCCTGTGGCCGCGCCGCAGCCGGCTCCGGTCATGCAGCAGCAGCCCGTGCAGCCGATGCCGGCCGCGCCGCGCATGCCGCGCGTCGAGGATTTCCCGCCGCTGGTGCAGGCCGAGGTGGAAGCCAAGACCCGTCCGGTTGCAGAGCAGCACCATGAGGACCGTGGTCCGATGGGCCTGCTGAAGCGCCTGACCAACGGCCTGACCCGTCGCGAGGAAGAGCCCGCCCGCCTGCAGCCCGCGCAGCCGCGCGAGCCCAAGCTGCGCCAGCAGGCTCCGGAAATGCGCCGCGTCAGCCAGGATCCGTCGCTCTATGCGCCGCGCCGTGGCCAGCTCGACGACCAAGGCCGACTGGCGCCGCAGCAGCGCTCGCACCAGGACGACGACCAGCTCGAGATTCCGGCGTTCCTGCGCAGGCAGGCAAACTGACCGCTTGACGGTGGTTGCAAGATGAAATGGGGGCGGGCAGTCGATGCTCGCCCCTTTGCGTTTGAAAGTCTCGCATAAACAAGAGGTTGGAAGATCGATCGGCGAATGCCGTCCCGTTACATAGGGTAAAAAACCGTGATTTGGACTCTCCTGACGTCGTCATTATGTTCCGGCCATCATGGACACGGTGGTGAGAATCGATTGGGGACGCGTTCCTCCCACCGGCATAAACCGCAGACCGCATCTTCTTATCGGACTATCGCGGACATGGGCTAAACGGGCACATGGGGACTTATTTGTACGACTATCAGACGACGCTGAAGTCGCGCGTGACGCTGTCGGGCGTCGGCGTTCATAGCGGCAAGCCGGTCTCGGTGACCTTCCTGCCGGCCGATGCCGATACGGGCATCGTGTTTCATTCGGCGAACGAGCCGGGCCGCGAACTGCGCGCCCTGTCTTCCGAGGTCGGTTCGACTGATCTGTGCACGCTTCTTGGCGACCCGGCCGGCTTCCATGTCGGCACGGTCGAGCATGTCATGGGCGCGCTCTTCGGCATCGGCATCGACAATCTGGTTGTCGAGATCGACGGCAACGAAGTGCCGATACTCGACGGCAGCGCCATCCGCTTCGTGGAGGCGTTCGAGCAGGCGGGCATCGAGGTTCAATCCGCGCGCCGCCGCTATATCCGCGTGCTGAAGCCGGTTCGCATCGACTCGGGCGCTTCGTGGGCCGAGTTCCGCCCGCATAACGGTACCCGTTTCGAGGTTGAGATCGACTTCGCCAGCGCGGCCATCGGGCGTCAGTCCTTCAAGGCCGATATGTCGGCGGAACTGTTCCGCAACGAGATCGCGCGTGCGCGCACCTTCGGTTTCCTGAAGGATGTCGAGCCGCTCTGGGCGGCCGGCTATGCGCTCGGTTCCTCGCTGGAGAACTCGGTGGTGATCGGCGACGACAGCCGTGTCATCAACATGGAAGGCCTGCGCTATCCGGACGAATTCGCCCGCCACAAGACGCTCGACGCCATGGGCGATCTCGCGCTTGCCGGTGCGCGCTTCCTGGGCTGCTTCCGGTCCTATCGCGGCGGTCACAAGCTCAATGCCACGGCACTGCGTGCGCTGCTGTCGGATCGCACCGCCTTCGAAATCGTCGAAGCGACGCGCCGCGACCGTGGCCGCTCGATCGAGATGGTGGCGGTCAGCTCGCCGGTCTACGCGCCCTGGACGCTCTGAGGCACAGGCGGGATAGTTGCATCCCGGCAACGGTCCACGGCAGAGCTGCCCGTGCCACAGCCGCGCCACAAAATTGCACGATTGGCTGGCGATAGCGTTGCCGTTGGGCGGCAGTTGTGATCTATGACAGCGGCCGTCGAGTATAAAACGCCGAAAGGGCAGAATCGGATCATGGTTTTTCAGCGAGCTGCACAGTCCAAACAGCCGGCGCGCGCTGCCTTTCTGGCGCTGTCGGTGATTTCAGCCCCGCTTTTCCTTTCGGCCTGCATGTCTTCGGAAAAGGATATCGATCTCTCGACCTATGTCGAGCAGACCGAGCCGGCCGACGTGCTTTACAATCAGGGCCTGGCGAATATGAATGCCGGCCGCCTGAAGGAAGCCAGCCGCAAGTTCGAGGCGGTCGATCGCCAGCATCCCTATTCGGAATATGCGCGCAAATCGATGGTCATGGGTGCCTTCGCCAACTACCGGCAGGGCAATTATGACGATGCCGTCAACTCGGCCAAGCGCTATCTGGCGCTCTATCCCTCCACGACCGATGCGGCCTATGCGCAATACATCATCGGCCTCAGCTATTTCCGCCAGATCCGCGACGTGACGCAGGACCAGAAGGAATCGCGCCGCGCCATCGAGGCGATGCAGGAGGTGGTCACGCGCTGGCCCGATTCCGAATATGTCGAGGACGCCAAGGAAAAGATCCGCTTCGCGCGCGACCAGCTTGCGGGCAAGGAAATGCAGATCGGCCGCTACTATCTGGAGCGGCGCGAATATATCGCCGCGATCAAGCGTTTCCGCTATGTCGTGGAAAATTATTCGAATACGCGTCAGGTCGAGGAGGCGCTCGCACGCCTGACCGAAGCCTATTATGCGATGGGCCTGACTTCGGAGGCGCAGACTGCTGCGGCCGTTCTGGGGCAGAACTACCCCGACAGCCAGTGGTACAAGGATTCCTACAAGCTTCTGCAATCCGGCGGATTGGAGCCGCGTGACAACGCGGGCTCGTGGCTATCCAAGGCCGGAAAGCTGATCACCGGCGCATGACATAGCAGGCGTCGATGCTTTCGAGGCTGTCGATCCGCGATATTGTTCTGATCGAAAGGCTGGATATCGATTTTTCGACCGGCCTTTCGGTGCTGACCGGTGAAACCGGCGCGGGAAAATCCATCCTTCTGGATTCGCTGTCGCTTGCGCTCGGCGCGCGCGGCGATGCTTCGCTTGTGCGCCACGGCGCCACGCAGGGGCAGGTTTCGGCGGTGTTCGATGTGCCGCGCAACCATCCGGCGCGGCAAATCCTGGCCGACAACGCCATCGAGGACGATGGCGACATAATCCTGCGCCGCGTGCAGTCCGCGGACGGGCGCACCCGCGTCTTCGTCAACGACCAGCCTTCCAGCGTCACGCTGATGCGCGATATCGGTCGCGCGCTGGTGGAAATCCACGGCCAGCATGATGACCGCGCGCTGGTGGATGCCGGCGCGCATCGCGACGTGCTCGACACCTTCGGCGGCTATCTGGGCGAGGTGCGCGCCTGCGCCGAAACCTGGCGCCAGTGGCGCGATTGCGAGCAGGAACTGGCGCGCCATCGCGCCCGCGTCGAAGCGGCCGCGCGTGAGGCGGATTATCTGCGCGCCGCCGTGGCGGAACTCACCCAACTCGACCCGCAACCGGGCGAGGAGGAGGAGCTTGCCGAAATCCGCACTTCGATGATGCGGGCAGAAAAGATCGCGAGCGAAATCCAGGATGCGCAGGACGTGCTGTCCGGCTCCAATTCGCCGCTGCCGCAGCTTGCCAGCCTGCTTCGGCGCCTGCAGCGCAAGGCGGCCGAGGTGCCGGGCCTGCTGGACGATGTCGTGACCTCGCTGGACGAGGCGATGCTCTCGCTCGATGCGGCGCAATCCGGTGTCGATGCGGCCTTGCGCGCCACCGAATACGATCCGCAGCGGCTGGAGAAGGCCGAGGAGCGGCTGTTTGCGCTGCGCGCGGCCTCGCGCAAGCACAATGTGCCGGTGGACGATCTGGCGCGGTTGCGCGACACCATGGCCGCCGATCTTTCCGATCTCGACGCCGGCGAAGAACGGCTGGTTGCGCTGGAAAAGCAGGCTGCGGTTTCGCGCGATGCCTATGACGGCGTGGCCGCGCATCTTTCGGAACTGCGCAAGTCGGCGGCAATCGCCCTGCGCAACGCCGTGATGGCCGAATTGCCGGCGCTGAAGCTGGAACGTGCCGAGTTCATCGTGGAGATGAGCGCCGAGCCGGACAACCGGCAGCAGGAAGGCATCGACCAGATCGAGTTCTGGGTGCGTACCAATCCGGGCACCAAGCCCGGCCCGATGATGAAGATCGCTTCCGGCGGCGAACTGTCGCGTTTCCTGCTGGCGCTGAAGGTTGCGCTGGCCGATCGCGGCTCGGCGCCCACGCTGGTCTTCGACGAGATCGACACGGGCGTGGGCGGCGCGGTGGCCGATGCCATCGGCCAGAGGCTGTCGCGTCTTTCCAGCAAGGTGCAGGTACTGTCCGTCACGCATGCGCCGCAGGTCGCGGCGCGCGCGGGCACGCATTTCCTGATCGCCAAGTCGGGCGGCGCCGAACAGGTTTCCACCAGCATCGCCGAAATGGACCGGGCCTCGCGGCAGGAAGAGATCGCGCGCATGCTGGCAGGCGCGACCATCACCGAGGAAGCGCGCGCGGCCGCCGAGCGACTGTTGCGCGAAAATGCCGGGGCCGCCGCGTCCTGATCGCCTCGTTGTCAGGATCTTTTGCATCCCAATCTCTTTTCACCGAAAGCCTGCTGCCCTGCCGTTGCATGTTGGGGTAGTGTGGCGCCCTGCCATTCAGCCGGATTCGCACACCATGTCCGACATGACAAAACCCGTTGAAGACCTGACCGAAGCGGAAGCTGCGGCGGAGCTTGCCCGCCTTGCCGCCGAGATTGCCGAGAACGACAGGCTTTATCATCTCCAAGATGCGCCGAAGATTTCGGACGCCGACTACGATGCCATGCGCCTGCGCAACGCTGCAATCGAGGCGCGGTTTCCGGAACTGGTGCGCTCGGATTCGCCATCGCTCAAGGTGGGGGCTACGCCCTCGGCCGCCTTCACGCAGGTGGTCCACGCGGTGCCCATGCTGTCGCTCGACAACGTCTTCACAGACGGCGACGTTCTGGATTTTATCGCGAGCGTGCGGCGCTTTCTGGCATGGCCTGCGGATCAGGAACTGGTCTTCACCGCCGAGCCGAAGATCGACGGGCTTTCCATGTCGCTGCGCTATGAGAACCGGCGGCTGGTGACGGCGGCCACGCGCGGCGACGGCACCACGGGCGAGAACGTCACAGCCAATATCCGCACCATCGCCGAGATTCCGCAGCATTTGCCGGCGGATGCGCCCGATGTGGTGGAGGTGCGCGGCGAGGTTTATATGCGCCGCGACGATTTCTTCGCGCTCAACCAGCGCATGGCCGAGACCGGGCAGGTATTTGCCAATCCGCGCAATTCGGCCGCCGGCAGCCTGCGCCAGAAGGACCCGGAGGTCACGCGCTCGCGGCCACTGAAATTCTTCGCCTATGCCTGGGGCGAGACGAGCGATCCGCTTGGCGAGACGCAATATGACGTCGTGCAGCGCTTCGGCCAATGGGGCTTTGCCATCAACGGCCTGATGGCCCGCTGCAAGTCGATCGAGGAAATACTGGAGCACTATCTCGGCATCGAGGAGCAGCGCTCCGAACTGCCCTATGACATTGACGGTGTCGTCTACAAGGTTGACCGGCTCGACCTGCAGGAGCGGCTGGGCTTCCGCTCGCGCAGCCCGCGCTGGGCGACGGCGCACAAATTCGCCGCCGAGAAGGCGACCACCGTGCTTACCGGCATCGACATTCAGGTCGGCCGCACCGGCGCGCTGACGCCGGTGGCGCGGCTGCATCCGGTGACGGTCGGCGGCGTGGTGGTGACCAATGCCACGCTGCACAATGAGGACTATATCCGGGGCATCGGCAACAGCGGCCAGCCGATCCGTGACGGGCGCGACATCCGCGTGGGCGATACGGTGCTGGTCCAGCGCGCGGGCGACGTGATCCCGCAAATCCTCGACGTGGTGCTGGAAAAGCGCCCGGCCGATGCGCAGCCTTACGTGTTTCCCGATCGCTGCCCTGTCTGCCACAGCCATGCCGTGCGCGAGGAAGGGGAGGCGGTGCGGCGCTGCACCGGCGGCCTGATCTGTGCGGCGCAGGCCGTGGAGCGACTGCGCCACTTCGTGTCGCGCAACGCGCTGGACATCGAGGGCCTTGGCGAAAAGCAGATCGAGTTCTTCTTCAACGCCGAAGACCGGGCGCTGAGCATCCGCTCGCCGGCCGACATCTTCACGCTCAAGGCGCGGCAGGCGACATCGCTGACCAAGCTGGAGAATATCGAGGGCTTCGGCGCCGTCTCGGTGCGCAAGCTGTTCGCGGCCATCGACGATCGCCGGCAGGTGGAGTTTTCGCGCTTCCTGTTCGGGCTCGGCATCCGCCATGTCGGCGAAACCAATGCCAAGCGCATCGCACGGCATTTCCTGAGCTTCACCGCCTTCCGCGCTACTGCCGAAAGCGCGGTCATGCCCGAGGGCAAGGGCGATCCCGGCAATGCCGCATGGCAGGAACTGAACGGCATCAACGGCATCGGCGCGGTGGTGGCCGAGGCGGTGGTGGAGTTCTTTGCCGAAGAACACAACCAGCAGGTGCTCAATGCCCTGCTGGCGGAGGTGACGCCGCTCGACGAGCAGCCGGTCGGGCAGGTTTCCTCGCCGGTCGCGGGCAAGACGGTGGTGTTCACCGGGGCGCTGGAACGCATGTCGCGTGACGAGGCCAAGGCCATGGCCGAGAAATTCGGCGCCAAGGTGGCCGGCTCAGTGTCGAAGAAGACGGATCTGGTGGTGGCGGGGCCGGGAGCCGGCTCCAAGCTCAAACTCGCCACCGAACTCGGCATCGAGGTTATCGACGAGGATGCCTGGTTCGAGCGGGTGGGACGGAACTGACGGACAATTCAGTTTCGCTTATCGGTGGCTCAAAGGTTTTCATATGACAGGCGCACCGGAGCTACCTAAATACGGACCTTCGCGAGGAATGGTCCATGTCGGTAGATGCAGTGTCGCAAAGGTCTGAAGCGGGCGCCTTCTGGCGCGGTGCGCGGCTGAGCATACCGGTGATCGTGGCGTCCGGTCCGTTCGCGATGCTTTTCGGAGCCATCGCGGTCGATAACGGCTTTTCGGTCTTCGAGGCGACCCTGATGAGTGCCGCCGTATTTGGCGGCGCCAGCCAGATGGTGGGCATCGAGCTCTTCGGGCACCATGTGGCGCCGTGGCTGATCGTGCTGTCGATCTTCGCGGTGAACTTTCGGCACGTGCTCTATTCGGCGGCGGTCGGCCGACATCTCGCCCATTGGCCGCTGGCGCAGCAGGCGGCCGCCTATTTCCTGCTCACCGATCCGCAATATGCCTTTGCCGAAAGTGCGGGGCAGAAGGGCAAGGTGTCCTTCGTCTGGTATATGGGGGCGGCGCTGGCCGTCTATGTGCCGTGGGTGCTGCTCACGGCGGCCGGGGCGCTCTTCGGCAAGCTCATTCCCGATACCAAGGCGCTGGGGGTCGACTTCCTGCTGCCGATCTATTTCCTCGGGCTGGTGATGGATTTCCGCAAGCGCCCGCTCTGGCTGCCCATCGTGGCCGTCAGCGCGGTTGCCTCCATCCTTGCCTACAAGCTCGTCGGCTCGCCCTGGCATGTCTCGCTGGGCGCGCTGGCGGGTGTTGCGCTCGCCGTCATCCTGCCGCCGCATCACAGTGGCGTCGGCGTGGCCGAAACGGACATCGAGAAGCTGCCATGAGCGCCACATTCTGGATCATCATCGCCGGCGCCGTCGCCACCTATCTGACCCGCGTCGGCGGGCATCTGGTGATTTCCCGCTTCGAGCGTATCCATCCGCGCGTGGAAGCCGGTCTGAACGCGGTGCCGGCCGCGGTGCTGACCACGCTGGTCGCACCGGCGATGCTCGATGCCGGCCCGGCGGAATGGGCGGCAATCGTGGTCGCGGGCCTCGTCGCCCTGCGCGGCGGGCTGCTCTCCATGTTCCTGGCCGGCGCGGTCGTGCTGAGCGTGGCGCGCCAGTTCATGGCCTGAGTTCCGGCAATCGCTAATCCATCGGCTCGGTCGCGGCTTCCAGCCAGCGCAGCGTCTCGCCGTCCACCATCGGCCCGATCTCGGCCAGCACGCGTGCATGGTAGCTGTTGAGCCAGTCGAGTTCCTCGAATGAGAGGAGGTCGGTACGGATCAGCCGGCGGTCGATGGGCGCGAGCGTCAGCGTTTCGAAGGCGTGGACGGGAATGTCGCCATCCTTCATACGCTCGGCCGGCGTGACGAGAATGAGGTTCTCGATGCGGATGCCGTAGGCGCCTTCCTTGTAATAGCCGGGCTCGTTGGACAGGATCATGCCTTCGAGCAGCTTTTCGGTGCCGGTCTTGGCGATGCGCTGCGGCCCTTCATGCACCGCCAGATAGGCGCCGACGCCGTGGCCGGTGCCGTGGGCATAGTCCAGCCCATGCCGCCACAGCGCGACGCGGGCGAAGGCGTCGATATCGCAGCCGCGCGTGCCGGCGGGAAAGTTCAGCATGGAGATGCCGATCATGCCCTTGAGGACGAGCGTGAAGCGCTCGCGCATTTCCTCCGTCGGCCGGCCGACGGCCACGGTGCGGGTGATGTCGGTGGTGCCGTCCTGATATTGCGCGCCGGAATCGAGCAGGAACAGCTCGCCGTCGTTCAGCTTGCGGTTGGTGTCGCGCGAAACGCGGTAGTGGATGATGGCTCCGTTCGGCCCCGCGCCTGAAATGGTGTCGAAGGAAATGTCGCGCAGCGGCATCTGGGTTTCCTCGCCCACCTGCCTGCGGCATTCCTCCAGTTGCGTCACCACCTTGATTTCGTCGAGCGTTCCGGCTGTCTGCGCGTCGAGCCAGCACAGCAGTTTTGCCACCGCCGCACCGTCGCGGCGATGCGCGGCGCGTGAGCCCTGTATCTCGGCCTCGTTCTTGGTGGCACGGGGCAGACGGGCGGGATCGGCCTCCGGCATCACCGTGCCGTCATTGTCCTCGACCAGAGCGCGCAGCTTGTCGGCGGCGAGTGCCGGGTCGAGCGCGATGCGGCCGCCGGCCCGCGCGATCTCGATCAGGTCGGGCTCCAGCGCATCGGGCGCGCGCAGGTCGCAAAGTTGTGTCAGATAGGCCTCGACCTTGCGCGAGAGCTTGCGCTTATCGATGAACAGGCGGTGCTTGCCGTCGGCGGCGAGGATGGCGAAGCTGAGCGCCAGCGGCGTGTGCGGAACGTCGCCGCCACGAATGTTGAAGGCCCAGGCGATGGAGGACGGGTCGGTCAGCACGCAATGGGTTGCGCCCTGCGCCGAGATGCCTGCGGCCAGCCGCTCCAGCTTGTCCCTGGCCAGTTCGCCGGCATAGGCGATGGGCTGGATTTCCACCGGCGCAAGCGGCGGCTCGGGCTGGTCGGTCCAGATTTCATCGACCGGGTTGTCGGCCAGAGCCACCAGCGTGGCGCCGTTCCTTGCCGCCGCCTGTTTCAGCGCGCGCACCTCGCCGATGGTGTGCAGCCACGGGTCGTAGCCGATCTCCGCGCCCTTGCCGAGATTGGCGGCGATCCACGCCGGCGGCGGGTTTTCGATCAGGCTTTCGACGGTGAAGATGTCCAGATCGACCTGCTCGCGCACCTGCAACTGGTAGCGCCCGTCCACGAAGATATAGGCGCGGTCGGTCAGCACGATCGCCACGCCGGCCGAGCCGCTGAAGCCGGTCAGCCAGTTCAGCCGTTCCGAGCCGGGGGCGACATATTCGCCCTGATGCTGGTCGGCGCGCGGCACGATGAAGCCGTCGAGCTTGCGGGCTGCGAGCCATTTGCGCAGCTTGGCAATGCGGGCGACCGAACTTGCCGGATCACTGGCCGAATCGAAAGTCTGGAACATGCTGGCTGCCTCGGTTGCGAAGTGTTTCGCGCCAAATTATCCGCGCGGCCGGTCGCATGCAATGCGGCCGGCGTGGGCCAGCCGTCAGCGCTTCAGGTACAGCGTCGCCCAGCCTTCCTTGTGCAGCGTGCGGACATGGCGGAAGCCTTGCGCGATGTAGGCTGCCTGCACCGCGTCGGCCTGCCGGCCCAGAATGCCGGAGAGAATGATGGAGCCGTTCGGCGCGATATGCCGGGCCATCGAAGGCGCAAGCTCCATCAGCGGTCCGGCGAGGATATTGGCGACGATCAGCTCGAAAGGCCCGCGCGCGGCAAAGACCGGATGATCGAAACCGGTGGCGGTTTCGGCCTCGACATGGTCCGAAACGCCGTTGAGGCGCGCATTGCCGGCAGCGACTTCAGTGGCGACGGGGTCGATGTCGGTCGCCAGAACGGGGATGGGCGCGAGCTTCGCCACGGCAATGGCCAGAACGGCGCTGCCCGTGCCGAGGTCGAGCGCGTTGCGCGGCTTCTCCTCGCGAACGACTTCGGCCAGCAGTTCGAGGCAGCCTGCCGTGGTGCCGTGATGGCCGGTGCCGAAAGCAAGGCCGGCTTCGATCTCGATGCTGATTTCACCCTCGCGCGCCTCGTCGCGATCATGCGCGCCATGCACGATGAAGCCGCCCGCGCGTACGGGCTTCAGCCCTTCCAGCGATTTCGCCACCCAGTCGATCTCGGGCAGTGTCTCGCGTTCGATCGGCTTGGCCAGCGAGAGCGCGGTGAGCACTCCACGCATGCGCCGCTCGGCGTCGTCCGCCTCGTCCTCGACATAGAGCGACACTTCGTGGATGTCGCGTTCCTCGTCCACTTCCAGAACGGCGATGGGGAAGCCTTCTTCCTCGAATTCAGTTTCGAGGGCGTCGAAGATGCGGGTTGCATCTTCGCGTCCGGCCGTCAGGTGGAGGCGTGTCTGGCTCATTGTGCTTCACGTTCGGAAAAAGAGGGCATTGCTGTCCCGCTTTTGAACGGTTCAGCCCTTGGCTGCAAGCCGTTTCAGCTTGGCAAGCGCGGCACTGCTGTTTTCGCCATAGGCAATGGTGCCGAAGAAGTCGCCGGCATTGTCGAGCAGCAACACGGACGCGGTGTGGTCCATCGTGTAGTCGCCGCCTTCAAGCGGCACTTTCTTGGAATAGATGCCGAAGGATTTGGCCATGGCCGCGACCTTGTCCGGCTCGCCGGTGATGCCGGTGATGCGATCCGAGACATTGCTGACATAGCTGTCCATGGCTTGCGGCGTGTCACGCTCGGGATCGACCGAGATGAAATAGACCTTGATGTCCTTGCCCTCGTCGCCAAGCTGCTTCAGCCAGCCGTCGAGTTCGAACAGCGTTGTGGGGCAGACTTCCGGGCAATGGGTGAAGCCGAAGAACACCGCCGAGGGATGGCCGCGGAAGGCGGCTTCGGTGATCGGCTGGTTCTTCTGGTCGACGAGGGTGAAAGGCGCCCCGAAAGCCTGTCCGCCATGCCGTGCCTGATACCAGTCGAAGGTGAGCCAGCCGATGCCGGCTGCCATGAGAACCAGTATGCCGACGAGAATGGAACGCATCATCGTGTCGTTCTTTCCTGAATGCAGGCGGAAAGCATGGCCTGTGAAATGTCCGGTTGCGTTCGTTTCCTCGGAGCCGAACGAGATTGTCCGCAAGATAGGGGCTGTGGCGCCGACAAGAAAGAGGCCATCTTGCCGCTGCCCGCGGGTTCGCGGCGATTGTGTCTTGCGCTGCCCCGGTTCGGGCCCCAACTGTTGCAAACCACATCGGTTTTCAGGAGGTCTTCATGCGTCTGGCTGTTTTGGGTGCGGCTTTTCTGCTTGGCGTGGCAGCGCCTGCGCCTGCCGAGGAGGTCGGACGGGTCGGCGTCGACTGGCTGGGCAACGACATCGTCGTGGAAGCGGTGAGCGATCCCAAGGTGGAGGGCGTGACCTGCCACTTCGCCTATTTCGATCGCGGCGTCATCGACCGGTTGCAGAAGGGCAACTGGTTCGAGAACCCGTCGAACTCCGCCATTTCCTGCCACCAGACCGGCCCCATCACCATCGGCAAGATCGACATGGGGGAGAAGGGCGAGGAGGTTTTCAAGCAGGGCATCAGCCTGTTCTGGAAGAAGCAGGTGGTGAAGCGCATCTACGACAAGAAGAACGATGCCCTGATCTATCTGTCGCATTCGCGGCAGGTGCAGGACGGCTCGGCCAAGATGGCCATCAGCACCGTGCCGCTCTATGGCCAGAACGTCGTCTGGACCGACGGAAAGCCGCAATAGCCATGCGGCGCTTGCGGGGCGGGGCGGGGCGGCGTAAAGCCCGGCTATGGACCCCGCTCTTCGCTTCAAGGATTCCGAGCCACGCATCCACCCGACGGCGGAACTGAAATCCAGCCGCCTCGGCCGCTATGCCGTGGTCGGCGAGCGCGTCATCCTGCGCGAAGTGACGGTCGGGGACTTTTCCTATTTCGAGCGCCATGCCGAGGCGATCTACACCACCATCGGCAAGTTCTGCTCGATTGCCGCCAACACCCGCATCAATGCGCTGGAGCACCCGGTCGAGCGCCTCACCACCCACAAGGTGAGTTACCGGCCGAACGAATATTTCCGGTATCTCGGCGTCGATCAGGCGTTCAAGGCCCGCAGGCAGGCGAAGGCCGTAACCATCGGCCATGATGTGTGGATCGGGCATGGCGCGGTCATCCTGCCCGGCGTGACGGTCGGCAACGGCGCGGTGATCGGCGCCAATGCGGTGGTGACGCGCGATGTGGCGCCTTACGAGATCGTTGCCGGCGTGCCGGCGCGCAAGAAGCGGTTGCGTTTCGCGCCCGGGATCATTGCCCGCATCGAGGCGCTCGCCTGGTGGGACTGGCCGCTCGACCGACTGGCCGACGCCATCCCCGACATGCAGGCCATGAGCATCGAGGATTTTCTCGACCGCTGGGAAAACAGAGCGGACTGAGCATTTCCACGGTTTCGGCAGTCATGGTGCGCGGCTCAAGCCCGCGCGGTAACCATGCCGCTTAACCTAAAGCATTAGCGTTAAAATTTGGAAAACAGGTTGTATTAATGAAATGATACACTTGTAGATTGTGTTTGGCGCGCCGATATGAATAATCAATATCGGAGGTAATGAACTGAAGAAGTGGATGGTTTTTCATCCAACAAGGGAGACAATACTATGAATAAGTTCGCTTTTGCATTTGCCGCAGTTGCCTTTTCTTTCTCGGTCGCTACCGCGCATGCGGGTGGCGGCTTCGGTTCCCGTTCGGCCGGCAATGTCGGCCACTCCAGCGGCGGTCTCATCAACATCTCGCCGTCGCTGGGGCTGAACAATATCGGCGTGAACCTGCTCAACGGCTCGCCCATTCTCAGCGGCATCAACGTCTCGGGCATCCTGAGCGGCAACAAGACGGGGGTCGTCTCCGGCGTGCTCAACGGGCTGGGCGTCGGCATCCTGGGCACCGGTGCCGGCGGATCGAGCTACAAGGCGAAGGGCCGCCGCTGATCCATCGCATACTGCCTGACATATATTGAAACTATACTGTCACGCACGGGCAGGAGGGTTCGCGCCCTCCTGCCTTTTTGGTTCGACAGGTCCTGATCCTAGATCTTCGTGCGGATGCCGACAAAGGCGTCGAAAGCTTTCTTGCGCATGTCGAAAACGGTGAGATAGCGGTTGGTATAATCCAGCCGCACGACCAGCGAGAGATGCCGCGTGGCGTCATAGATCGCCTCGGCATAGAGGCCGTGGGCGCGCTCCTTGTTTTCAAGCAACAGGTTTTCCTTGAGTTCGGCGAACACGCCGGTGCCCAGCGTGAGTTTTTCGCCGCAGCGCAGCCGCGCCTCGATCTCGCCGCGCTGCAACCAGGAGGCCAGCGGATCGTCGCTGTCGGTGGTTTCGAAGCGGCCGAAGGTGGTGCCGCGCAGTTCCAGCCCGTGCGGCAGCATCTTCACGAAGCCGGCCTGCCATGTCGGGCGGATGTCCTGATAGATGCGCTGCGCGCCACGCAGCATCTGCAGGCCGATTGCCGCGCCAAGGCTGGAGCCGTCCGCACCCTTCCATGCGGCTTCGGCGCGCAGCGTGTATTCGCCCAGCGACAGGCCGACCGGAGGCGCGCCCAGCCTGTCCACCGATACAAGATTTGCGGTCGCGGCCACGGCATGGGCGACCTGCCCGCTGGTGCGGGTGAGCCTTGCGCCGAAGCGCAGCCGGTTCCTGTCCGGGTCGAGTTTTGCAGGCAGCAGCAGATCGTCCTGAAAGCGTGTCCTGCCAACCTTTTCATAGGCATCGGCCAGTTCGAAGACCAGCGCCGTGCCGCCGCCGAGATCGAAACCGAGCTGGGTCTCGGCGCCGAAGACGTGTTTGGGCGTGCGCATCCCCAGCACGAAGGGGCCGATGGCAAGATCGTCGCCCTCGCTGCTGTAGCGATAGGAGAGGGCGCCGCGCAGTTCGACCGACGCGCCAAGTTTGCGCGTCGCCTCAAGCAGCACCGCGGCCGCACGGTCGTCCTCGATCCTTACCGTGTCGTAGCGGCTGGCCTGCGCCTCGACACCCAGACGGACGACACCATCCTCGATCTGCCATGCGTGCTGCAGCGAGCCGCGGATGAGCGTGTACCAGTCCGCCATGGCCAGATCGCTGTCGAGCGCATTGCTGGTGTGGTGGCGCTCGATGCTTGCGGTAACGGTCGGCGCCGGCGCAACCGGTTGGGCGGCGGCGGGAGAAGCCATCGAGAGCGTCATTGCCAGCCAGAGATTCTTCGCCCGCACAGTGCTGCAACTCCGGAATCTGGACCCCTTCCGCCTGTGGGGGGATACAGGGCGGAAGGGGCTGGAGGTAACCCACCGGGAAGCGGAGGGTGCAGGGCTTTTGCCTGCAAGTGAAGAATTGTCTTAAAGTTGAAAAGTTCTCGTGTAAGTTGTATTCCATTTTTGGTTGTGGGTGGTTGTGACCTTTCATCACCCGACCTGCGGGTTGACGCCCCGCGCCGGCGAGGGGCATTTTGCCGGCCGAAAGGGAAGTGCGATGACCGATTGGCTCGAAATCCTGCGCCAGCAGACGCAGACCTGCGCGCAGATGGGCAAGGAGGTGCCGAAAATGTTGGCCACTCCCCAAATCGCTGCCGACCAGGTCAAGGCGCTGTTCGACGCGCTCGAAGAGCAGACCCAGTTTGTGGAGCGGCTGGTGCGCACGCTGGAAAAGCACGACTACGACCCCGATGTGGTGAAGGCTGCGGAGCGACTGGAGGAGCGCTATGCCGACCTTGCGGCGCAAGCGGCGGAGCGGCTGAAGCAGCTGCGCGATTGATTCTGCAACTTGAAACGGCGACGTGAAGTTGCTTGCCCATCGCCGGGATGATGTAGTGGGTGCGGCATCCCTGACCGGCAGCATGAAGGCGTGGGGCGTAACCTCACACCGCCGTGACAAAACTGTCGATCACCCGCTTCTGCCCAGCCTTGTCGAAGTCGATGGTCAGCTTGTTGCCTTCGATCGCCGCCACGTTGCCGTTGCCGAATTTCTGGTGGAACACGCGGTCGCCGACCTTGAAGGGCGAGGGCGAGTCGGCCACCGATTTGGCGACCAGTTCGCCTTCGATGGTGCGGCTTTTCACCGAGCCGCGCCCGGCGCCGTAGCCTGAATCCGTTTCGCCATAGCCGATGCGCTCGACATGGTGGCCGGAGCGCGAGCCCCAGTTGCGGTCGGTCGCCTCGTTGCGGTTCTGCTGCGCGCGCTGCCAGCCCGGCGTGGCGTAGGTGTTGGAGAAGGAGCGCTGGTCGGAGCCGATGCTGTCGAAGCGCGAGGCGCCATAGGGGTTCTGCCGGCCGCCATATCCGCCGCCACCGTAGCCGCCATAGGAATCGCCGCCCTCGGCCACCTCCACATGCGCTTCCGGCAGTTCGTCGAGAAAGCGCGAGGGAATGGTCGACTGCCACAGGCCGTGGATGCGGCGGTTGGAGACGAACCAGATGTGCAGGTTCTTCTTGGCGCGGGTCAGGCCCACATAGGCCAGCCGCCGCTCTTCCTCCAGACCGGAGCGGCCGCCTTCGTCCAGCGAGCGCTGGTGCGGGAACAGGCCTTCCTCCCAGCCAGGCAGGAAGACCGTCTCGAATTCCAGCCCCTTGGCCGAATGCAGCGTCATGATGGTGACGGCATCCAGCTCCTCGTTCTGCTCGCTGTCCATGACCAGCGCGACATGCTCCAGGAACGAGCGCAGCGACTCGTAATCCTCCATGGAGCGTATGAGTTCTTTCAGGTTCTCCAGACGGCCCGGCGCTTCGGCGGAGCGGTCGTTCTTCCACATGTCGGTGTAGCCGCTCTCCTCGAGGATGATCTCGGCAAGCTCGGTGTGCGAGGTGTTGTCGAGAGCCTTCTGCCAGCGCTCGAAATTGGCAGCGACCGCGCGCAGCGCCGCGCGCGGCTTGGGCTTCAGCTCGTCGCTTTCGGCAAGTTTTGCCGCCGCCTCCAGCATGGGGATGCGCAGCGCGCGCGCCGTGTCGTGGATCTGGCGCACCGCGGCTTCGCCCAGCCCGCGCTTGGGCACGTTGACGATGCGCTCGAAAGCGAGGTCGTCGGCCGGCTGCGCGACGACGCGGAAATAGGCCATGGCATCTCGGATTTCCTGCCGCTCATAAAAGCGCGGGCCGCCCACGACGCGATAGTTGAGGCCGAGCGTGACGAAGCGGTCCTCGAATTCGCGCATCTGGAAGGAGGCGCGCACGAGGATGGCCATATCGTTGAGCGCATGGCCCTTGCGCTGGAGCTGTTCGATTTCCTCGCCGACGGCTCGGGCTTCCTCTTCCGAATCCCAGGCCGCGTGGACGTTCACCTTGGCGTCGTCCGGGTCGGCGATGTCGGTGAACAGCGTCTTGCCGAGACGCCCCTCGTTATGGGCGATGAGATGCGAGGCGGCGCCGAGGATATGGGCGGTGGAGCGGTAGTTGCGTTCCAGCCTGATTACGGTCGCGCCCGGAAAATCCTTCTCGAAGCGCAGGATGTTGTCCACTTCCGCGCCGCGCCAGCCATAGATGGACTGGTCGTCGTCGCCGACGCAGCAGATGTTTTTCTGCGCCGATCCGCCGGTTTCCTGCGCCAGCAGCCGCAGCCACATATATTGGGCGGTGTTGGTGTCCTGATACTCGTCCACCAATATGTATTTGAAACGGCGGTGATATTCCTTCAGCACGTCGGGATGTGCGCGGAAGATGCGGATCGGGTGGCACAGCAGGTCGCCGAAGTCGCAGGCGTTCAGCGTCTGCAAGCGGTCCTGATAGGCCTTGTAGAGTTCGCGCCCCTTGCCGTTGGCGAAGGCGCGGGCATCGCCCTCGGGAATGTCGGCGGGGCCGAGGCCCTTGTTCTTCCACGTGTCGATCATCATGGCGAACTGGCGCGGCGGCCAGCGCTTGTCGTCCAGCCCCTCGGCCTGAATGAGCTGCTTGATGAGGCGGATGACGTCGTCGGTGTCAAGGATGGTGAAGTCCGAGCGCAACCCGGCAAGCTCGGCGTGGCGGCGCAGCATCTTCACGCCGATGGAGTGGAAGGTGCCGAGCCAGGGCATGCCCTCGATGGCCTCGCCCACCAGAAGGCCGATGCGCTGCTTCATCTCGCGCGCGGCCTTGTTGGTGAAGGTGACGGCCAGGATCTGGCTGGGATAGGCACGGCCGAGGCTGAGAATATGCGCGATGCGGGTGGTCAGCACGCGCGTCTTGCCGGTGCCGGCGCCCGCAAGCACCAGAACCGGGCCTTCCGTGGTTTCGACGGCCTGCCGCTGTTCGGCATTGAGGCCCTTCAGGTAATCGGGCGCGGAGGCGTTGCGCGCGGCCATGGCGCGCGCGGCGATGCCGCTGGGCGCAGGCGCGCCGGAGGGGCGTGGAGCGGGTGCGCCGGGCTCGTCGAAGAACGGAATATCATCGGGAAAGTCGGACATTTCCACGGAATGTAGTGATTCGGCCGGGAAACGCCAGCAGTGTTGCCGTTTTGTGCCCATCTTGACCGGCCGAACCTTGCCCACTACCGTCGAAATCGGCCGGATGCGGCCGGCAGCCCGCGCCTTTCGAGGCATGGCGAACGCATCCAGGGTGCCTGTCACGATCCTTTCCGGACGGTGAGAGCATCAGCAATGCGGGCACTGATGAACCTTCTCGCCGCAACCGAAGGATCGATAGACGCCATGCGAACCCATCTCGACGCCAAGGCGATGGCGAAGGCCATGCGCACAGCCCTTGCCGAGCGCAACCTGACGATTTCCCACAGCGAGGCGCTGGAAATCGTTGCAAGGCAGTTCGGGCTTTCCACCTGGAACATCTTGTCCGCGAGGCTCGAAGCGGAGCAGGAAATGGCCGCACCGGGAGGCGGCATTGCCTTCGAACAGGCCGTACCCATCGTGCGCATCTTCGATGTCGCCAAGGCGCATGAATTCTATCTCGGCTTCCTTGGCTTCAAGGTGGATTGGGAACACCGCTTCGGCGAGAATTTCCCGCTTTACACGCAGATTTCACGCGGCGGGTTGACGCTGCACCTGAGCGAGCATTCGGGCGATGCCAGCCCCGGCGGCAACATGGTCGTCTATATGGCGGGTGTGGAAGCGTTCCAGCGCGAACTTGCGGCCAGGAACTATCGCTATATGCGGCCCGGCGTCACCTCCGAGGAGTGGGGCAAGGAGATGCAGGTGATCGATCCGTTCGGCAACCGCATCCGCTTCATGGAGCGGCGGGACTGAGGGGGAGCAGGCTGGCAGGAGTGCAGGCGGACGAACCGGCGCACGGCATCCGCCTCGCGCCGGTTCCGTTTCGTCAGAGCCCGAGCTGGCCTTTCAGGCCTGGCACGGCGTCCACGATTTTCTTCATCGCATCGGGGCCGACCGCCGCTTCGGCCTGCTCCAACAGTGTTTCGCCGGCCTGCTTGATCTGTTCGACGTCGAGCCCGCTGGCACGAAGCTGCGCGACACCGTTCACCAGTGCCCCGGCCTTTTCGCCGAGCAATCCATTCACTGCCGATCCGATAGTGCCCAACAGGCCGCCGCCACCGCCTTCGGATACGGCCATGACGTCGTGGCTGTGAGCGAGGTCTTCGGCTCCGGGCACTTTCCCGAACAGAGAGGCAATGCGGTCTTCGCCCGCTTCGTGCTCGAGCACGGAGAGTATCGTGCCCACCGCCATTTCGGTCCTGGCCGGATCAAGGCCGGTTCTGGTCGAGATCGAAGAGATGATTTCCTGAGCGTTCATGGCCTCTGCTCAACCTCCGGCTTTCAGGCGCGCGTCGCACTCGCGCCAATATTGCGCCCATTTTTCGTTCTGGGGAAGCGCACCTGCCTCCCTGGCGGCATGCCACTCGTTGGTGCAATTGAACAGGCGTTGCCGATAGCCCATTTTGCGCGGCATGGGTTGCGCGTTGTGACCGTTCATCATCGTTTCCGCGGCGAGGCTGAACAATGGAGAAACGCTGCCTGCGGCCTGCCTTTGCGCATCCGGGGTCGCGGGAATCGTGAAGAACGAGGGGGACCTAGTGGCTGGCGTATAGGTCCTGGAAGGAGCGGCTGCCGCGCCGCCCCTCATGGAGGCGCTGCAGTCGTGCAGATATTGCTGCCAGGTCTGACCGTGCAGCGTATTGGCTTTCTTGGCGGCGTCATATTTGGCGCTGCAGGCCTTGGTGACGTTCTGGGCCGCGGTGGGATTGGCCGCGAAAACGGCGGAAGGCAGGAAGAAAAGGGCTGCGCCGGCAAACAGGACGCTTGCCGGTATCAATGTCTTGAAGGTCATTGGAACCTCCTTCGTTGATAGTGTCGCGTCGTGCGGCGCAGGCGGCATTTCCGCGTGAGCGGATTGCCCGCAAGTCGGCCGCACGGCTTTTCCCTGATTTGTGGCGTGGCGGAAGGGTGGACACCGGTTGACGAAAATTTGATGGATGCAAGCCCGCCACTCCACCGCATACTTGTGCCCGTAGACCACAAGAAAGGAGGATGAGATGAACAGACCCGCGATCACCCAGGCGATGATCGACGCCTACGACGAATATACCCACCTGACGCTCGACCGCCGGGCTTTCATGGATAAGCTGACCAGGCTGGCCGGGTCCGGCGCGGCGGCGGCCGCGATCGCGCCGCTGCTGGCGGCAAATTCGGCGCAGGCCGCGATCGTGGCCGAGGACGATGCGCGCGTGAAGGGAGAAGACATCACCTTTCCCGGCTCCAGGGGCGAGATGAAGGGCTATCTGGTGCGCCCGGCCGAGGCGAGCGGCAAGCTCGGCACCGTCATCGTCATTCACGAAAACCGCGGGCTCAATCCGCACATCCGCGATGTGGCGCGGCGTGTCGCGCTGGAAGGGTTCATCGCGCTGGCCCCGGATTTCCTGTCTCCCCTTGGCGGCACGCCATCCGACGAGGACAAGGCGCGCGAGATGTTCAGCCAGCTCGCGCCCGAGCAGGCCATCGCCGATGGTGTCGCCACCGTGAGCTATCTGAAAACGCTCGACGGCGGCAACGGCAAGGTTGGCGCGATCGGTTTCTGCTGGGGCGGCGGGCTGGTCAACGATCTGGCCGTGAATGCGCCCGATCTCAATGCCGCCGTCGCCTATTACGGGCGTCAGCCGAAAAGCGAGGACGTGGCGAAGATCAAAGCGCCGCTGCTGCTGCACTATGCCGGCAAGGACGAGCGCATCAATGCCGGCATCGATGCCTACAAGGCAGCGCTCCAGTCCGGCGGCAAGGAATATGCCGTGCATGTCTATGACGGCGCGCAGCACGCCTTCAACAACGACACTTCCGCCGCGCGCTACGACAAGGCCGCTGCCGATCTGGCATGGCAGCGCACGGTCGCTTTCCTCAAGGAAAAGCTGTCGTCATAGGAGATGGCATGGCCGGTCGCGTTAACCGGGCAAGGTATCGCTTGGTTAATGCGGCCGGGAGCGCCACCCGCGAACTTGGTGCAAAAGGCGGCTTGTGCCGATCTCCATCCGGCTGGCTGAAGCCGTGTGGCAGGGGTTTTCACCACGGCGCGAGGAAAGTGGGCGCGCGCCTATATACTTGGATTGCGCTTGCTGCGCGCGGATGTGATGATCGCACGTGCATAGATCATCTTCATCGGAATAGGCATCCGAAGACGTTCTATGCGGTATAGTTCGTTGTTTATTGTCTTCAGCGCGCGCCAGAAGTCGTAATCACTTATCGTATGATCGGACGCCAGGCGGCTCGACATCTGAGCAACGTCAATCTTCATGCCAATCCTCCGAACGGCGCCGCCCCCGCCGTCTCGGTTTCGAGTCGAATCTGGATGGATTGTGCCAGCCATGCCGGTGGGATCAATCCACCCCCATGGTTCAAACTGTGCAAAAACCCTTAAGGTTAATGCCTCATTTACCACTAAAATTTTAACGATTGGCGGATTTGCAAGCGCCGGTTGTTCCGGCGCCTGTCGAACGGGCCGCTGGAGCAGCGAGTGTTGCGACGAACGCGCTTCCGCTGCCCCGGCCGGGGTTTTCTGGCCGCATTTGTGCAACGTCAGACGATACCGTCCGGCTGCAAAATGCTCTGTCGGGATGGAAGCGGCGTCAGCCCTTCCTGCGCTTGATGCCGATCGCGCGGCCTGCGCGCTCGGGCACCGGCAGGGCGGCATGGGCGGCAGCCGTGGCCTGGAGCTTTTCCATGACGTCCTCGGGGAAGGGCGCGACCTTGGGCCCGTTCATGTCGACATGCAGCGACAGCGTCTCGGCGGTTGCGGCAAGCCACCCGTCCACATGATGGATCTCCTGATAGGTGCGCAAGCGCTTCTCGTCGTAATCGAGAACCTGGAATGTCACCGTCACCTTGTCGCCCAGGAGCAATTCGCGCACATAGCACAGGTGCACTTCGGCGGTGTAGAGGGTCAGCCTGCGGTCGCGCGCATACTCCGCGCCAAGGCTCAACAGGTCGAGGGCGGCCTCGGAGCCACGATCGAATATGACGTGGTAATAGGCCATGTTGAGGTGGCCGTTATAGTCGATCCAGTCTTTCTCCATCTCCATGACATGGGAGACGAAGGGGGCAGGAAGGGGCATTGACAGTTTCCTCATTTCGGCGTTTCCAAGAGCTCTATCCATAAACGCTTCTCACTGACTGCTCATAGTCCAATAGCGGAGGAATCGATGGCTTTACGCGACGTGGCGGCAGCCGAGCGCAACGATGAGGGGATTTCGGCGGTGCTCGGCATCCTCAGGCAGCGCTTCGGCGAACGGTTCCAGACCGGCGCGTCGATTCGCGAGCAGCACGGCCACACCACCACCTATATTCCGAACCAGATGCCGGACGGCGTGGTGTTTCCCGAGAACGTGGAAGAGGTGCAGGAAATCGTGCGGGCCTGCGCGGCGCATCGCGTGCCGATCATTCCCTTCGGCACCGGCACCTCGCTGGAGGGGCAGGTGAATGCGCCCGGCGGCGGCATTTCGCTGGACATGTCGCGCATGAACCGCATCCTGGCCGTCAATGCCGAGGATCTCGACTGCGTCGTGGAACCGGGCGTGACGCGCGAGGAACTGAACACCCATCTGCGCGATACCGGCCTGTTCTTTCCCATCGATCCGGGCGCCAATGCCAGCCTTGGCGGCATGGCCTCCACCCGCGCGTCGGGTACCAATGCCGTGCGTTACGGTACCATGCGCGAGAACGTGCTGGCGCTGACGGCGGTGACTGCCGACGGCCGCGCGATCACCACCGCCAGCCGTGCCAGGAAAAGCTCGGCCGGCTACGATCTGACGCGCTTGCTGGTCGGCTCGGAAGGAACGCTCGGCATCATCACCTCGCTGACCTTGAAGCTCTACGGCATTCCGCAGGCGATTTCCGGCGGGGTGTGCCCGTTTCCGTCGGTGGAAGCGGCCTGCAATGCGGTGATCATGACGATCCAGATGGGCATTCCGATTGCGCGCATCGAACTGGCCAACGGCTTGCAGATGCGGGCGATAAATCAGTATTCGCACCTTGATTATCCGGAAAGCCCCTGCCTGTTCGTGGAGTTCCACGGCAGCGAAGCAGGCGTTGCCGAACAGGCCGAAACCTTCGGCGAGATCGCGACCGAATATGGCGGCGGCCCCTTCCTCTGGACGGGGGTGGCCGAGGAGCGCGCGAAGCTCTGGAAGGCCCGCCACGATGCCTATTGGGCGTCGCTGACGCTGCGGCCCGGCGCCAAGGGACTTTCGACCGATGTCTGCGTGCCGATTTCGCGGCTTGCCGAATGCATCGCCGAAACCGAGGCCGACATTGCCCGCACGGGCCTGATAGCGCCTATCGTCGGCCATGTCGGTGACGGCAATTTCCACACGCTGGTGCTGATGGACACGAACGAGCCCAAAGAGATCGAGCAGGCCGAGGAGTTCGTCGGGCGGCTCAATATGCGCGCCATTGCCATGGGCGGCACCTGCACCGGCGAGCATGGCGTGGGGCAGGGCAAGAAGGGCTTCCTGCGCCATGAACTCGGCGAGGCGGTGGATGTCATGCGCTCGATCAAGACCGCGCTCGACCCGCTCGATATTCTCAATCCGGGCAAGGTGCTGCCAGGCTAAGGCTCGAACCTCACGTGCCCATGAATAGCGAAGTCAGCACATAGCCGCCCCAGCCGATCAGGGCGACGCCGGCGGCCTTGCCGATCCAGTGGCCCGCCGGCGCCAGCTTTTCCACCAGAACGAAAAGCGCGATGGCGGCAATCCAGGCAAAGCTCATCACGCCGCCGACGAACAGCAGCAGCATCAACATCCAGCAGCACCCAAGGCAGTAAAGGCCATGGGTGCTGCCCATTGCAAACGCGCCGCGGCGGCCGCCGCGCCAATGCTGCAGCACGAAATCCAGCGGCGAACGGCAGTGGCGCAGGCAGGACTGTTTCAGCGGCGTCCATTGATAGACGCCGGCTGCGACCAGAAGCGCGGCCGTCAGCGCCACGCTCGTGGTCTGCAACATGGGTGACAGCAGATTGGCGCGGTCGAGGCCGTATTGCAGCGCCACCGCAAGCGCGCTGAAGCCGGCCCAGACGGCAAGATAACCGAGACCGAACAGGCTGGTCGGGCCGATAGCCGCGCTGCCGGCATTCCGCTTGCGGGCGATGACGTCGTAGAACAGCAGCATCGGCGCAGCGCTTGGCAACATCATCGCCGCCATCATCGCAACCCACATGGCAAATGTCAGCGCGGCCTGCCCGCCGGTCCAGCCGGGCGGAGACATGGCCATGCCCATGTCGTCCATCTCGGGCATGGCGGCGTCCACGCCGAACAGCAGATAGGCCCAGCTCGCGGCAATGGCGGCAAGCAGTATCAGTATGACGATCGTCCGGTCATGCCGGTGCAGGGCAACGAGGAGCGTCACGGGTCACGTCTTTTCAGCAAAACCAAACGATGCGCCGGGACTGCCCCGGCGCGCGCGTGTCAGGCTGCGACGCCCTGCGGCGTCTGCACCACATGGGCAAGCGAACTGTGCGTTCCCTCCGTCTTGAACGCGATAGCACCCATGCTGCTGATGTTGGCCGAAGCGACCTCGGCCATGCGGTGCTCGAAACCTTCCGGCATCACCACCTCGATGCGGTGCGGTTGACCGGTGACGGGGTTCCTGATCGGCTCCACCTCGGTCTCGATCACTCCGGGTACGATAATCCTGGCGGTACGGCCATCCCGATCGAAGACGAAGGTGAATGGCGCGATGATCGGGTCATGCATCCTGGTCACGATCAGGCTGAAGATATGAAACAACGTTCCCTCGGCCGAATTTTCGCCTGACAGGATCGCACCCAGCGCATCGCGCTGTTCTGGGCTTGCCCGCTCGTCGAGTATCGGCTGGGCCTCGCCATTGCCCTCATGCAAGGCGCCGGGAAAATGCACGGTGACGCAGAAGCACAGATCATCGAGCTTCACGTCCCGAAAATGGCCCTTGGTGATGTGCATGCCCACCAGGCCCTCGCAATAGCCTTTCGTCGGCCTTGCGTTGAAATCGCAGGGGCAGCCGAAGGCGCAACTGCAATTCTTGATCCAGTCCCCTTCCAACCTCCAATCGGCGAAAGTCATGTTTTCCTCCCTAGATAATCCAGACTTCTGGAAATCCGTCAGGTCGGACGGCGGAGGCACATTCGGCCAGACTACGCAATCTAGCATGAAACCGGGATCGTGAGAATCAGGCGTTTCGTCGGAGAGCGGCTTGACTGTTGCAACTTGCGCCAAACATTCTGGGTGCATTCCCTTTCTGGAGACACCCGCAGGCGAGGAGCAGACGAGATGGCGATATCACGCAAGGAAGAGGCACGGGCACTGAACGCGGATGAACGCGAGCTGGTCGAGAAATCGCACCATCCGGCTGTCCAGGAGCTTTCCGATGCGGACCTGTCGGACCTGGTCAAGCTCATGCGCGAGCGACGCGACAAGGCGCAGGCCGACGTGTTTCGCCGTCGCCGGGAAATTCGCGGCAAGGGCGCACCGAAGGGCGCGAAACCGGCCACGGGCGAAGCCGGTTCGCGCACCAAGCTTGCCGTGCTCGCCATGGCCATGCGCCGGCTGAACACCGAGACCGAGCGCCGGCGGCAACTGGCGGCCAGTCTTGAGCATATCGAGAATGCGCAGCGCGCCCTTGAGATGAAGAAAAAGAAGGCGGAGGCGCGCGCATCGGATTTCAACACGCGCCATGCCCATAATGGCATGCGGGCGAATGCCAGCCGCAAGCCCAAGAACCTGATCCGGCCGATGGAGCTCGGGCGCCAGCGCAAGGCGGCGCAGGTGGCGCAGGCCAAGCGCGATGCCCGCGGCCAGAACCCGTGAGATCACGAGCCCGTCACTTCCGACACCGTTGACTTCGGCATCCGGCCAGGAGAAAAGACAACCGGTCCACAAGGATGTTTATGCGCAGAGAACTCATTTCGAGAATGTCCGCCTGAGGGCGGATGACGGCGGCAACGCCGCGCGACGACGCGTGCGCGCCGCTCTCTGTTTTTTCATAACATCACGGATCATACTCATGACAACCACTACGGACATTCGTCCCTATGCGGCCGCGTGCGACCGCGAACGCCTTCTCGACATCTGGCTGGCGGCCTCGCGTGTCGGCCATTCCTTCCTCGGTGAAGCCGATCTTTTGGCGCAGATGAAAATCGTCGGAGACGTTTATCTGCCCAAGGCCGAAAACTGGGTCATCGTCGCAGATGGCCGTCCGGCCGGCTTTATCGGCCTGCTCGACAATTTCATCGGCGGGCTTTTCGTGGACCCGTCCCATCACGGACAGGGCCTGGGGAAGCAGCTTGTGCTTCACGCAGCGCGGCTGAAGGGCGCACTCGACGTCGAGGTCTACGCCGACAACCGCGATGCCTGCCTGTTCTACGCGCGCCTGGGGTTTGCCGAGACCGCGCGGCTTGCGCAGGACGATGAAGGGCGCCCGCTTGCGGTGATCCGCATGCACAGACCGTGACACGATCTGGCCGGGGGACATCTGTTCCCCCGGCCAACATGCCTCTTTATCGACACGCTCATAAGGGTACAGTGCTGGCTCGTTTGGGGCGAATTGCCGGAGTGAGATGCTGGCCCGACTCTTTGTTTTCGTGGGCGGATTGATCGTGCTGGCGCTGACGGCAGCGCTGGTCGCACCCTATTTCATCGACTGGACCTCCTACCGTGCCGATTTCGAGCGCGAGGCGAGCGCCATCCTCGGCCGCAAGGTCACCGTCGAGGGTTCCGCCACCGCGCGGCTCCTGCCGTTTCCTTCCGTGACCTTCTCGGACGTGTCGGTGGGCGCTTCGGCCGCCGGCGAGCCGGCCATGACGGTCGAAACTTTTTCCATGGATGCCGAACTGGCGCCCTTCATGCATGGCGAATTGCTGATCTTCGACATGCGGCTGGTGCGGCCGCGGGCCGTCATCGACATTGCCGGAGACGGCACGGTGGATTGGGCGATGCGCCCGTCCACGCCGATGGACCCGAGACGGATCGCGCTGGAAAAGCTGACGATCAGCGACGGCGAAGTGACGATCCGCCACGGCGCGGGCGGGCGCGTACATCGGTTGACCGGCATCAACACGGAAATCTCGGCCAAGTCGCTCGCCGGGCCATGGCGCGCCAACGGCACGATGCTGGTTGACGGCATGCACACCACCATTGCCGCTTCTACCGGCGCGGTGGATGCGAACGGCCAGTTGCGTGTGCGCGTCAAGGCCGATCCGGAGCTCTACCCCTTCACCATCGAGACCGATGGCAATGCGCGCTTCGAGAATGGCGCGGGCGCCTATGCCGGGCAGTTCAAGATCATCGGCCGTTCGCCCGAAAAGCCGCACCGTGATGGCGAGGCGGTGAAGACTGCAGGCAAGAAGCCGGAGCCGGGGTTCCGGCTCAATGGAGCGTTCGGCCTCGACCACCAGAAGCTCAGCATCGACAGTTTCCGCTTCGAGACCGGCCCGCTGGACAATCCCTACACAGCGGACGGCACGGCGCTCATCGAGCTGGGCGCCGCGCCCCGCTTCGCCATCGAGGCCAAGGGTGCGCAGGTGCGTTTCGACGAAGCCGTCGCGGGGGGCGACACAGGCGAGGGGCTGACGCTTGCCGAGCGCATCTCGGCCCTGGAAAAGGCACTGGCCGGCCTGCCGCGCCCGACCATTCCCGGCACCGTCGAGGTCAACCTGCCGGCAATCGTCGCGGGCGACACGACCGCGCGCGACATTCACCTCTCGGCCGAGCCGGCGGAGGGCGGCTGGAAGATCAAGTCGCTGGCGGCGACGCTGCCTGGCCGCACCACGCTGGAGGCCGACGGCTTCCTGCGCACCGGGCAGGAATTCGGCTTCCGGGGCGCGCTGCTGCTGGCTGTCGGCCAGCCATCGGGCTTCGCCGCCTGGGTGGCCTCGGACGTGGACGAGGCGATCCGGCGTCTGCCGGCCGCCGGCTTCAGCGCCGATGTGGACATGACCGAAAACCGGCAGAGCTTCGACAATCTCGAACTGGTGCTGGGTGACGCGAAATTCCGTGGCCGCATCGACAGCCGCCAGCCGACGGACATGCGCCCCTCGGTGACGCTGAAACTGGATGGCGAGGCGCTCGATGTGGAAGGGCTATCGGCTTTCGCCTCGCTGTTCGTCAGCGACAAGGGCGCAAACCGCTTTGCCGACCGCGATCTCGACTTCGACATCAAGGCGGGGCCGGTATCGGCAGGAGGCCTGTCGGCCGACCATGTGGATACGGCGCTTCGCCTGCGTGGCGGGGTTCTGGAAATCGACAGGCTTTCGGTGGAGGGACTGGCCGGAGCCTCGGTGAGCGCCACCGGCCGGGTGAAGGATTTTCCCGACAATCCGACCGGCAATCTGGATGCCTCTGTCGTGGCGGTCGATCTTGCCCCGCTCGTCAGGCTCGCGGCCGGGCACTATCCCGACAACAGACTGCTGGAAGGGCTGAATGCCCGCGCGCAGGCCTATCCGGGACTGTTCGAGGATGCCCGCATCGACGTCGTGGCGAGTGCCGCCGCCAATGACGATGGCACCACCGGCGCGGCGCTGAGCCTGCAAGGCAATGCCGGCGGTTCGGCGATCTCTGCCACGCTTTCGGCCAAGGGCCTGTCGCAGATGCCGGAAAAAGCTCCGCTGTCGCTTTCACTGTCGGCGCGTAACGACGACGCCACCGCGCTGATGGCGCTGGCCGGCGTGCCCTCCATACCGCTTGGCCTGACCGGCCCCGGCACGCTTACGCTTTCGGCCAGGGGAAGCGCGGCAGGCGGTCTCGATACGGCTTTCAGCCTCACCGGCGATGGATTTTCCGCAAAGTTCGACGGCAATGCGGTGCTTGCCGACGAGGGAGCGGAGGCAAAGGGCAGGATTGCCATCGACGCCGCCGACATCGAGCCGTGGATGATCACCGCCGGCCTGGGCCTGCCCGGCATGGGCATGGGCACGCCGCTGACGCTTGCCGCCGATGCCGACTACGGCAATGGCCTGCTGGTGCTCGACAATCTGGACGGGGTCATCAACGAGGGCGCGGTGTCCGGCGCCGTCAACGCCGAAGTGAAGAACGGCGTGCCGCTGCTGACCGGGGCGCTGTCGCTCGATGAACTCAATCTCGACCCCGCATTGGCGATGGTGCTGGGCGAACAGGCGATCGCACCAACCGGCAAGGGGTGGTCTTCCGTGCCGTTTGCGTCGAAGCCGCTGACGCCCTTCGCCGCCAATCTCGACCTGACGGCCGGTACGGTTTCGGTGGCAGGCCTTGCCAATGCCTATGATGCAAAACTGAGGTTGAACCTCGACGGCGAAGGCTTGCGGCTTTCGGACGCGCGCGCGCGTCTGTTCGGTGGCCAGTTTGCCGGGCTGTTCGAGCTGCGCAACGACGGAGGCACGGGCCTGTTTTCGGGCCAGATGAAGCTCGACGGCGTCGATCTGGCCGCGGCGCTGCCCGATAGCGGCCTTGTCGGGCAGGGCGACCTTGCCGCTCAGCTCACGGCGAGCGGCAAGTCGGTCGGCGCGCTGGTTGCCGCCTTGTCGGGTTCCGGCACGGCCGGCGTGAAGAAACTGGTGGTGCCCAACGTCAATCCGGACGCCTTGCCGGCGCTCATTGCCAAGGCCGACGAGGTTGGCCGCGACGTCGATGCGGCACGCACCGCCGGGTTCGGGCCGCGGATCGTTTCGGCGGGTAGCTTCCCGGCGGGCGAGGCCGACATCGCCTTCACCGTTGCAGGCGGCGTGTTGCGCGTGCCGCCGTTCAGCTTCGAGACGCCGGCCGCCCGGCTTTCCACCGACCTGCGCGCCGACCTCAATGACGGTACGGTGGCGGCGGACGGCACCATTGCCTACACGCCCGGCGACGAGGCGCTGGTAGGGTCGGAGCCCAGCCTGCGCTTCACCGTTTCGGGACCGATAAGCGCGCCCGCGCGCAAGCTCGACAGCGGTCCGCTGGCGCAGTTCCTGACCCAGCGCGCGCTGGAGCGCGAACAGGCGCGGGTGGAAGCCATGCAGGCCGAAGTGCTGGAAAAGCAGCGGCTGCGCCGCGAAGCCCGCTACTATGCGTCGTTGCAGGAGGAGCGCGAGCGCGCCGCCGAGGAACTGCGCCGCAAGCAGGAAGAGGAGCGCCTGCAAGCTGAAGCCAAAGCGCGCGCCGAAGCCGAAGCACGGGCGAAAGCCGAGGCGGAAGCGCAGGCCAAGGCTGAGGCGGAAGCGAAAGCTCGCGCCGCCGAAGAGGCTGCCGCACGGCAGGCCGAGAAAGCCCGGCAGGAAGCGGAAGCCAGGTCGCGTGCGGAAGCGGAGGCCAAGGCCAGGGCCGACAAGGCGCGCATGGATGCCGAGCGAAACAGCGCCGGCCAGCCTTCCGAAATCGAACGCGCGCCGCTGCCTGCGCCCAGCCAGCCGGCCCCGCCCGCCGTCGCCCCCAGAACCTTCGATCCCGATTCGATCGAGGGACTTCTGCGCACGTTGGGCAATGGTGGGTGACGTCGGCGCTCCGCGCCGACGAAAAAACTTGCATGGCGAATGTCGGGGTGCGGCTGCGTCGCGCGTCCCTATGGCATTGACAACAAGTGGAGATGCAGATGACCGCCGCCAACGAAGCCGCTTCCGCAGCCGACCGCGAACTGGTGTTGACCCGCATGATCGACGCGCCGCGTGAAAAACTCTTCCGAGCCTGGACCGAGCCGGATTTGCTGGTGCAGTGGTTTGCACCGCTCCCCTGGACGACCTCGGCAGTCGAAGTCGACCTGCGGCCGGGCGGCCGCAGCCTCTTCGTCATGCGCGACCCGGACGGCAAGGACTATCCGAACATGGGCGTCTATCTCGAGGTGGTGAAGAACGAAAAGCTGGTCTTCACCGACGCCTATACCGAAGGCTGGCAGCCTTCCGAAAAGCCGTTCTTCACCGGCATCATCACCTTCGAGGATGTCGGCGGCAAGACCCGCTACACCGCCCGCGCGCGCCACTGGACGGTCGAAAACCGCGATATGCATGAGAAGATGGGCTTCCACGAAGGCTGGGGACAATGCGCCGACCAGTTGGCGGCGCTGGTCGCGAAGATTTAGAGCATGATGCCGAAAAGCGCGAAGCGGTTTTCGGGTGACATCATGGGTCTATCTCATTGATTTTGCCGCATGTATGTGATTCCACCATGCTCTACCGACGCAGCCAGACGCGCAATTGCCCGATGCTTTCGAAGCCGGCGCGGCGGGCGGTCGCCAGATCGTCGCCGCTCTCGTAGCCGACCAGGGGCAGGCCCGGATATATCCGGGCCGCCTCCGTGACCAGTCCCTTCCAGACGGCTTCCGCAGGCAAGCCTTGCGAGAACACATTCGACAAGCCGGTCACGCCCGCCGCATGGCTCAGCACGCCGCCACCGATCGGGATGCCGTCCGCCAGCAGAAGCAGGAAGCGGATGTCCGGACCGGACAGCAGGCCGGGCAGGAATATCCGCGAACCGGCTGGCGCCGATGTCCCTGCCCAATTGTCCTCCCAGCGCTGAAGCTCAGCATCGCTGCGCATCTGGAGGCAGGATAAGGCAGCCGGACTTTCCCGGTCCGCCTCCGGGAAGGGAAGGGCAATCCAGTCGGCATCGAACAGGATTTCAAAGCCGTGCCCGGCAAGATCGAGGCGGCAAAAGCTGTCCTTGACGGCAACAGCATGGGGCCGCGCGTGGGCAAGTGCTACGATATGCCGTTCCTGGCTCCGGCCTTCTTGCGCGCTCAACGTCACCGCGTCGGGATAGAAGGGCGGCGACCCATCATGCTGAAGCCATATGTGGGGCTGGAACTCACCGGGCCTGCCATGCGCAGCACAGACACTGTCGCACCAATGGGCGTTGTTGAGGGCGGCGCGTTCAAGCAGATCGTGTGCGCCCGGCATTCAAGCGGCCATGAGGATTGATGTGAGAGTTTCGCCGGTCATCTGTCAGACTGCCTTTTGGCCCATTCGAGCACGCTGAGGCGCAGCGCCGACGACAGATTGGCCTCACGGTGGCGGTTTTCATCGATGTCGGCGACGAGCGCCGACAGTGTCAGGCCGCGCTGGGCGGCTATGACGACAAGATCGTCATAGAAAGGCTGTTCGAGCGAGAAGCTGGTACGATGACCGCGGATGGTCACCGAGTGCTTGCGCACCAGGCTCACCGTGGCGCGCCCTCTTGCGAGGGGGCCGGGTCGTCATTCTTCTCGCGTTTGTGGCCTTCGATGAAACGTGAAGCCTGCTCGGCTTGCTTGCGATCGCGCTGCTTTTCAGCCTTGCTGCGCCCATGCAGGGCACGGCTCTGTTCGGCTTCGCGCTCCTTGTCGGCGCACGCCTTCTGCTTGCGGAATTGTCGTAGATTGACGATGTCCGCCAAGGCCATGCGTTCCTATTTCTTGCGGAAGGCGTCCAATGAAACGACGTCGGCGCCCTTGCTCTCGCCGGCTTCGGCCACCGCTTCCTCGACCTTGGCTTTTTTCGCGCGGCTCTCGCTTTTGACGGGGACCTTTTCTTCCTCCGGCTGTTGGTCGAGCGAATCGATCACGCCACCCTCGATCTTGACGTCGAATTCGAGTTCGAAATTGACCGACGGATCATAGAAACCGCGCACGGCCGAGAAGGGGATTTCCAGCTTTTCGGGAATGTCCGAGAAGGACAGGCCGATTTCGAAGCCGGTTTCAGTGACCTTGAGGTCCCAGTACTGGAATTGGATGACGATCGTCATCTGCTCCGGGTAGCGTTCGCGCAGGCGGCTGGAAATGCGCACGCCCGGCGCCCCAGTCAGGAAGGTGATGAAGAAATGATGGTTCCCCGGCAGTCCCGTGCGCGCAACCTCCGCCAGAACCTTGCGCATAACGCCGCGCAGGGCTTCCTGTGCCAGAATATCGTAGCGGATGTGGTCTTCGGCCATGTGCGGATGTACTTCCGGTGAATCGCGTGACTAGCTCTAATCAAGCTGGAGCCTATCGTAAACCGCATATAGCGCATCAGCGCAACAGGGATAGAGGGCTGTCGCAGCAACGCCGGACAGGTGTGGCGGGCACGCAATATAGGTGCGCCTTGCAAGCCTGCTGTCGCCGCGGGGCCATCGGCACCGCCCGCCGCCATCAGGTGGGGGTTATCGCGTCGAGCACGAAGCGAAGCCGTTCCGGCACGGTCAGGCGCGGGACTTCGACAAGGTCGTAGCCGCAGGCGCGGTAGGTTTCGACCATTGCCTGATAGGTGCGATGGGCTTCGTCGAGATCCTGCCGACGCTCGGCATCCTGAGAGAATATTTCCGGCCAGGGCGGCAGGATGAACACCTTGCGGTTGTAGCGGAAATGCTCGGCGGCCTTCCGGGCATGAAGCGGCACCGGAAGGTCGGTGAGACACAGATAGCCGATCACGTCCGGCACGCCGCGATCGAAGAAAACCGGGCCGGTTCCCGCTCTCGCCGCTTCATGCGAGCGCATTTCCCAGGCAAGCATCAGTTCGGCGAAGAGTGCCGGGTCGTTCCATGGCAGGGCAGGGCCGTCCACCGCCATATGCTGGCGGATGATGCCGCGCCCGGCCTCCGGCGCGGTTGCGTGGCCTGCCGCCGCAAGCGCTTCGATGAGTGTCGTCTTGCCCGAACCGGGACCTCCGGTGAGCACGTGGAATCGTTCGGTGTCGGTGCCGGTCATATGGCCTCGCCTGAGTTGTGGATATTTGGAGGATGCGTGCGGGATCGCGTGCAAGGGCACGGGAAATGCAGCCGCATGCGTCGAAGAATGATGGGTAATGGAAGGGGGAGAAGTGGAGGCTTCTGTTGCCAGGTGCCTCCGGACCCCGCCTAGAGGTGCGAACCGCTAGGGCTTGATTTGAAGCGTTCGCGCCGCATTAAGCAGCGAGACGAGCTTCCGCATAGTTGTCGTTGGCAACTATAAGTTTAGCCCGATAACGGTGGTACAATGCCGGGCAAAAGTACGATCTTTACACCTTCGTCGATCCTGTTTCGCCCCCATCAAAAGCCGCTCCCTCAAGAGCGGTTTTTGGTGGAGGCGCCGGGTACCGCCCCCGGGTCCGAACGGCTTATTTCATCGCCCGTTTATTGCCATAGTCAGGCGAACTGACAGGCTGAATATAGGCAGTCTTTGCGCAAATTGAAAGGCCGCGGCCGCACAATCCACGCCCTGCAAAGTGCTTGACAGCCACGCGCTCAGCAAGGAAGGATTTGTTGTGGTGAGGACGCGTGGGAAGCGCAGAAGTTGTGGCCCCGCGACTCTCATGGATCGAAGTCTGTTTCCGACGAGGGGAATTTACATGACCGACTATCTTGCGGATGTGAAGAAGTACGATGCTGGCGCAAGCGCCGAAACGGTCGACAAGATCGTGAAGCATCTGGGCATCGCGCTGCGCAACCGCGACTCGTCGCTGGTTTCCTGCACCGACCCGAAGGAACTCGACCGCGTGAAGGAAAGCTGGATCGCCAAGAAACTCGGCGTGACCGACGACGCCAAAGCCGACGCGGCAGTCCAGGCGGTCTGCAAGGCCATGGCGGCGGATAACACCAAGAACCGCGTGACGTTCTACTATCTCGCGGCCAAGGAACTGGGCAAGCTCGCCGCCCTCTGATATCCGGCCGAAATCCATCTGGCATCGGCCGCCGCCGCGGTCGATGGCTGGGGATGGCCCCGGTTATGCATGGCGCCGACCGGGGCTTGCGCTATGATCGGTAAAGTTACCGAATCAAGCGAAGCCGATGCGCCAATATCTCGACCTTCTCAGACATGTACTCGAAACCGGAGTGGATCGCGGCGACCGCACCGGCACGGGCACACGCTCGGTGTTCGGCTACCAGATGCGCTTCGATCTGGCCGACGGCTTTCCCGTCACCACCACCAAGAAGCTGCATCTGAAGTCCATCATCCATGAACTGCTCTGGTTCCTGGCCGGCGACACCAACATCAAATATCTGAACGATAACGGCGTGACCATCTGGGACGAATGGGCGGACGCCAATGGCGATCTCGGCCCGGTCTATGGCGCGCAATGGCGCTCCTGGCCCGCGCCGGACGGCCGGCAGATCGACCAGATCGCCAACCTGCTGCAGCAATTGCGCACCAACCCCAATTCGCGCCGGCTGATCGTTTCGGCCTGGAACCCGGCCGAGGTGGACGAGATGGCGCTGCCGCCCTGCCACTGCCTGTTCCAGTTCTATGTCTCGGAAGGGCGGCTTTCGTGCCAGCTCTACCAGCGCTCGGCCGATATTTTCCTCGGCGTTCCCTTCAACATCGCCTCCTATGCGCTGCTCACCATGATGGTGGCGCAGGTGACGGGGCTGAAGCCCGGCGAGTTCATCCACACGCTGGGTGACGCGCATCTCTATGCGAATCATTTCGAGCAGGCGCGCGAGCAGCTTATGCGCTCGCCCAAGCCGCTGCCGACGATGTGGATCAATCCCGAGGTGAAGGACCTGTTCGCCTTCCGTTTCGACGATTTCCGGCTGGAGAACTATCAGGCCGATCCGACCATTCGCGCGCCGATCGCGGTTTAGAGCATTCTGCAGCCAGACTGAAATCGTCTGGCGCCGCAGGAATGCGACTGGAAAACCAAGCCGGGGCAATGGAAGCGCGTTTTCCAGAACGCCCGCTGCTCTGGTCAGAATCCAGCCCCCAAACAGGGTCTCTTTCAATAAAGAATGAGAAAGCTTTCGCGACCTGTCGCCGCGGGAGCTTCGGTCTTGTTGCCGCTCAGACGAAGAAGCCGGCAGCCATATAGGTCAGGGCCGAGATGACGGCCGCTGCCGGCAGCGTCACCACCCATGCGGTCACGATATTGCCGGCCACGCCCCAGCGCACGGCCGAGACACGCCTTGCCGCGCCGACGCCGATGATGGCGCCGGTGATGGTGTGGGTGGTGGAAACCGGAATGCCCAGCCAGGTTGCCGCAAACAGCGTGATCGCGCCGCCGGTTTCGGCGCAGAAGCCCTGCATCGGATTGAGTTTGGTGATCTTGGAGCCCATCGTGTGCACGATACGCCAGCCGCCGAACAGCGTGCCCAGCGCCATGGCGCTCTGGCAGGAAATCACCACCCAGAACGGCACGTAGAACTCGCTGCCGAGATGGCCTTGCGAGAACAGCAGAACGGCGATGATGCCCATGGTCTTTTGCGCGTCGTTGCCGCCATGGCCGAGCGAATACATCGAGGCCGACACGAACTGCATGAAGCGGAAGGTGCGGTCCACGGCGAACGGTGTCTGGCGCACGAACAGCCACGATACGGTCAGGATCAGGAGCAGGGCCAGCATGAAACCGATCAGCGGCGACAGCACGATGGCCGCCGATGTCTTGAACAGGCCCGTCCATACCACCGCACCGCCGCCGGCCTTGGCCATGCCGCCGCCCACAAGGCCGCCGATCAGCGCATGCGAGCTGCTCGAAGGGATGCCGAAAATCCAGGTCAGGATGTTCCAGACAATGGCGCCCATCAGGGCCGAGAAGATCACCCGCGCGTCCACGATGCTGGCGTCGATGATGCCGGTGCCGAGCGTCTGCGCCACATGCAGGCCGAAGAACAGGAAGGCGATGAAGTTGAAGAACGCCGCCCAGAACACCGCATATTGCGGCCGCAGCACGCGCGTGGAGACGATCGTCGCGATGGAATTGGCCGCGTCGTGCAGCCCGTTCAGGAAATCGAAGAACAGCGCGACCGCGATCAGGCCGGCAAGCAACGGAAAGGCGAGCGAGGCGTCCATCAGTGTTTACACGTTCTCGATCACAATGCCGCTGATCTCGTCGGCGACGTCCTCGAAGCGGTCCACCACCTTTTCGAGCTGGCTGTAGAGCTCGCGCCCGATCATGAAGGTCATCGGCTCGCTGTGGCCATATTTGAGGAACAGCTCCTTCATGCCCTGGTCATGGAGCTGGTCCGAGCGGCCTTCCACCCTGGTCACGTCTTCCGCGATCGCCTGCAGGCGGCTGGCGTGGACACCGACCCGGTTGAGCAGCGGGATCGCCTCGTCCACTAGCCTTGCGGCGGTGACGATGGAATCGCCCATCTCCTGCATCAGCGGCTCGAAGCTCTTCTGCTCGTAGAGCAGCACCGTCTTGACCGTCTTGCGCATCATGTCGATGGCGTCGTCCAGCGACTGGATGAGATCCTTGATGTCGCCCCGGTCGAAGGGGGTGATGAAGCTCTTGTGGACCGCCTCCAGCACCTGATGGGTGATGACATCGGCCTGATCCTCAAGGGCCATGATCTCGCGGGCAAGTTTCTCGACATCGCCGCCGGCAAGCAGGCTTTGCAGCGCCTCGGCGGCCTGCACCACGATGTGGGAGTGTTGCGCGAACAGGTCGAAGAAGCGGTCTTCTCTCGGCATCAAGGCCCGAAACCAGCCCAGCATCTCAAAATCCCTTTCCCTTCCCGTCCGGGAGCGTCAGCATGGACGGGCGGCTTCATAACAACGCATATTCGGCAGTCGATTGATTTTCCGGCTACCGGTTTCAGTTGTCGTCTATTCCACGATTGGCGGCCCCGCTAGTGCAGAAACGTCGAGATCAACGGCGAATCCGCAGCAAAATGCACATTTTGTGAGCCGCGATTGGTGATTTCCGGTCCCCGATTGCAAGGTTTTTGCCGGACAAATGGGCTTTTTGCTCAATACAGCACAGCGCTTCCACAGGATTTTCGAGACGCTTCGCAGCATGGTGCTGGAGAACTGGCCGGTCCAGGCGCATCGCCCAGGTGGCGGCCTTTTCGCTCGACAATTCCGACGTGATCGCCTTCGGCATGGCCGCCAGAGTGCGGTCCCCGGTAGGGTCGTTCCGGACGGTTTCGTCATGGCGCCCGGCAAATCGCTGGAATATTCAGAGTTTCAGCTTGTAGCCGAGATGGCTGGCCTCGAAACCGAGCCGGCCATAGAAGCGGTGGGCGTCGAGGCGGTCCCGGTCGGTGGTGAGCTGAACGAGAATGCAGCCACGCGTGCGGCATTCATCTATCGCCCATTCGAACATTTTCCGGCCGAGGCCTTTGCTGCGGTGGCTGGCTGCCACGCGCACGGCCTCGATCTGCCCGCGCAGCGCGCCCTTGCGCGACAACCCGGCGATGAAGGTAAGCTGGAGCGTGCCGACAATTGCGTCGCCCTCGGTGGCCACCGCCAGATACTGGTTGGGATCGGAATCGATTGCCTCGAAGGCCGCGAGATAGCCTTGCGCCAGCGGCAGGCCGGTGTCTTCGCGCAGCTTTCCGAGTTCGTCGTCGGCAAGCATGGCGACGATCGCGGGAAGGTCGGCTTCTCGGGCGCGGCGAAAAACGATTCCACTCATGCCGCCACCTTATCCGCTTCGAATGGCGAGGCAATGCGTGAAGAAGCCGGTTCTCTGGGGATGGTATGCACTGGCGAGGTGAGGCAGCCCGTTTTCCTTTGATCGCGCATGCCTCCACACGCTACACGCTAGATGCGTGCAGGTTTTGTATGTTTTGCCGACCGGCACGACCGAACGCGTTAGACTGAGTGAGTGGAGCAGCAACGGATGAAAGTCGCGATCTATGTGGCGATTGCCGAAAATGGCGTGATTGGGCGCGATGGCGGCCTGCCGTGGCGGCTTTCCACCGATCTCAAGCGCTTCAAGGCCGACACGATGGGCAAGCCCATCGTCATGGGCCGCAAGACGTGGGAGAGCTTTCCGCGCCGGCCGCTGCCGGGCCGCCTCAACATCGTCGTGACGCGTGACAAGGCCTATCGCGCCGAGGGCGCGGAAGTCGTCGGCTCGCTTGAGGATGCCATAACCCTTGCCACCACGCGGGCGCGCTGCATGCCGGATGTGGAGGAAATCTGCGTCGTGGGCGGCGCGGAAATCTACCGGCAGGTGCTGCCGATGACCGACCGGCTGCATGTCACCCATGTGCTGGCCACGGTGGATGGCGACACGTTTTTCCCGGACATCGACCCGGATGTCTGGCAGGTCGTCAGCGCGCTCGACGTGCCGGCCGGCGAGAAGGACAGCCATGCGACACGCTACACAGTTTACGAAAGACGCACCGATATGCATTGAAATAAGCGGGAGGCCGCGCTGAAAACGCCGTTTCGTAACCAAAACGACCGGTGCGTCAGGCGGCTGCGTTGAAAGCGGATCGTGGCATCCCTATAGATGGAAAGCACGAGAGGACAGCTTCTGCCGTCAGGCGCGGAAGTTTTGAAGCGAAAGGACATTCATGCCCTGGAACAATCAGAGCGGCGGTGGCGGCGGCCCTTGGGGGGGCGGCGGCAATAGCGGAGGACCATGGGGGCAAGGCCCTCGCGGCCCCGGCGGGCCGCAAGGAACACCCCCGGACCTCGAAGACATCATCCGCCGCGGGCAGGACAGACTGAAGAATGTGCTTCCCGGCGGCGGTGGCGGCAGCCCCGTGCTTTTCGGGCTCATCGCGCTTGCGCTTGTCGTCTTCTGGGCCTTCCAGGCAGTCTATACCGTGCAGCCCGACGAAATGGCCGTGGAACTGCGTTTCGGCAAGCCGAAGGACGAACTGTCCGGCCCCGGCCTGCACTTCCACTGGTGGCCGATCGAAACCGTCGAAAAGGCGAACACGGCTGAAAAGCTCATCAATGTCGGCGGTGGTTCGGATCGCGGCAGTTCCGGCCTGATGCTGTCGGGCGACCAGAACATCGTCAACGTGCAGTTTTCCGTCGCTTATCAGGTGAGCGACCCCAAGGCCTATCTCTTCAATGTCTCCGATCCGGACGGCATGTTGCGTCAGGTTTCCGAGAGCGCCATGCGTGAGGTGGTCGGCCGCCGTCCGGCGCAGGACATCTTCCGCGACGACCGCCAGGGCATCGCCGACGGCGTGCGCAACATCCTGCAGACGACGCTCGACGGCTATGGGGCGGGTCTGACCGTCAACGCCGTTTCCATCGAGGACGCCGCGCCGCCGCGCGAGGTGGCCGATGCGTTCGACGAGGTACAGCGCGCCGAACAGGACGAGGATCGCTTCGTGGAGGAAGCCAACCAGTATTCCAACCAGAAGCTCGGTCAGGCTCGCGGTCAGGCCGCACAGATCCGCGAAGATGCGGCCGCCTACAAGAACCGCGTGATGCAGGAGGCCGAAGGTGAGGCCCAGCGCTTCATCTCCGTCTACGACGAATATGTGAAGGCGCCGGAAGTGACGCGTCAGCGTCTCTATCTCGAAACCATGGAAACGCTGCTCAAGGGAACCAGCAAGGTTATCGTCGATGACGGCAACGGGCAGGGCGTGATTCCGTATCTGCCATTGCCAGAATTGCAAAAACGCATGCCGACTGCGGCTGCTCCGGCCGAAGGAGGCAAGTGATGTCCAATCGTCTCCCCATCATCGGCGTTATCGTCGCGATCATCCTGGTCCTGCTCTATTCCTCGATCTTCGTCGTGAATGCCCGCCAGCAGGCGATCGTCATGCGCTTCGGCCAGATCGTGGATGTGAAGAGCGACCCCGGCATCTACTTCAAGCTGCCGTTCTCCATGTTCGACGCCGACACGGTGCAATTCGTGGACGACCGCATCCTGCGCTTCGACCTCGACGACATCCGCGTTCAGGTTTCGGGCGGCAAGTTCTACGAAGTGGACGCGTTCGTGGCCTATCGCATCAAGGACCCGCGCGTGTTCCGTCAGGCCGTTTCGGGTAGCGTGCAGCTTGCCGAGCAGCGCCTGAAGACGCGTCTCGACGCGGCCCTGCGCCGGGTCTACGGCGTGCGCGGCTTCGAGGCGGCGCTGTCGGAAGAACGCGGCTCGATGATGCGCGAGGTGCGCGACCAGCTTCGCGCCGACGCGAATTCGCTCGGCCTAGAGATCGAGGACGTGCGCATCCGCCGTACCGACCTCACGGCCGAAGTTTCGCAGCAGACCTACGATCGCATGAAGGCCGAGCGACTGGCCGAAGCCGAAAGGCTGAGGGCACGTGGCCGCGAAGCGGCGCAGCGTATCCGCGCCCGCGCCGATCGCGAGGTCGTCGAGACGGTGGCCGAGGCACAGAAGGAAGGGGAAATCCTGCGCGGTGAGGGCGATGCGACCCGAAGCGCCACCTTCGCCAACGCCTACCAGCGCGACCCTGCGTTCTTCGAGTTCTACCGCTCGCTGAACGCCTATGGCATGTCGATCAACAACGCCGACACCACCATGGTGCTGTCGCCGGATTCGGAATTCTTCCGCTTCTTCCGCAACCCTTCGGGCGCAATGCCCGGTGGGGCGGCGGCGACGCCCGCACCGCAACAGCCTGCAACCGGCGCGAACCCGTAAAGCGCGCCGGTGTCCGACCTGATCGTCGCCATAGGTCTGGTGCTCGTCATCGAGGGCCTGATCTATGGCGGCTTTCCCGACCTCGCCAAGCGACTGGCGGCCGAGGTTCTCTCCCTTCCTGAAAGTGCCCTGCGCGTGGCGGGACTTGCTTCCATCGCGGTGGGTGTCGGCCTCGTCTGGCTGGCGCGCGGATAGCGTGCCGGCCGGGACGTCCGGGCTTCCGGCCGTGCCCGGCAGCCTCTGCAGGGGGGAATTATTGTCCGGCATTCCCCACAAGCCGGTATGCAAAGCCGCAAACACGCCTTATTTCTTACGATCATGGTGCCGCGCCCGTTCCATCGGGGCGGCCGTGCCTGTTTTCATGTCTGATCTGGAGACATCCTGCCTATGACAGCCAATCTCACCCTGCCGCGACTGCGCAAGAGCCTTGCCGCCACGGGCGCGGCGCTTCTGGCCGGCGCGATCGCCCTGCCGCATGTCGCCACCCCGGCGATGGCCCAGCAGGCGCAGACCAAACCGCTGATCCAGCCGCAAGGGCCGGCTTCGGTCGCGGATCTGGCCGAGGGCCTGCTTGGCGCGGTGGTCAACATCTCGACGTCGCAGACGATCAAGGGAGCCGAGGGGCCGGATGCCGTGCCCATGCCGCAGCTTCCCGAGGGATCACCCTTCCAGGATTTCTTCGATGACTTTTTCAAGAACCGTCGCGGCGACAAGGGCGGTGGCGGCGCGACGCCGCAGAAGGTCCAGTCGCTCGGCTCCGGCTTCGTGGTCGATGCCGAAAAGGGCATCATCGTCACCAACAATCACGTGATTGCCGATGCCGACGAAATCGAGGTCAACTTCTCCGACGGCTCCAAGCTGAAGGCGACGCTGGCCGGCACCGACACCAAGACCGATATTGCCGTGCTGAAGGTCGATCCGACGATCAAGAAGCTGACGGCGGTGAAGTTCGGCGATTCCAACACGCTGCGCATCGGCGACTGGGTGATGGCGGTCGGTAATCCGTTCGGGCTGGGCGGCACGGTGACGCTGGGCATCGTCTCGGCGCGCAACCGCGACATCAATTCCGGCCCCTATGATGACTTCATCCAGACCGACGCGGCCATCAATCGGGGCAATTCCGGCGGCCCGCTGTTCAACATGGACGGCGAGGTCGTGGGCATCAACACCGCGATCATCTCGCCCTCCGGTGGGTCGATCGGCATCGGCTTTTCCATTCCGTCCGAGCTTGCGGCCGGCGTGGTGGAGCAACTGGCCGAATATGGCGAGACGCGGCGCGGCTGGCTTGGCGTGCGCATCCAGCCGGTCACCGACGAGATCGCCGAAAGCCTTGGCATGAAGAGCGCGAAGGGCGCGCTGGTCGCCGGCGTCACCAAGGGCGGGCCGGTCGACAACGGCTCCATCCAGCCCGGCGACGTGATCATCAAGTTCGACGGCAAGGACGTGCACGAAATGCGCGACCTGCCGCGCGTGGTGGCCGAGAGCCCGGTCGGCAAGGATGTCGACGTGGTGCTCGTGCGCAAGGGCGTCGAGCAGACCGTCAAGGTGAAGCTCGGCCGCCTCGAGGACGGCGAGAAGATCGAGAGCGCCAGCGGCGACAAGCAGACCCAGAACGAAGACAAGGCCGTGGAAACGGCATCGGTGCTGGGCATGACCGTCGGCGAACTGGACGAGGCCACGCGTGAAAAATTCGGCATCGGCGCGGAAGTCTCCGGCGTGGTCATCACCGAAGTCGAGCCGAAATCGCCTGCTGCCGAGCGTGGCGTTTCGGCGGGCGATGTCATCACCGAAATCGCCCAGGAATCGGTTTCGACGCCCAAGGACGTGACCGACAAGGTCGCGTCGCTGAAGGAGCAGGGCCGCAAGAACGCGCTTCTGATGCTCGCCTCCAAGGCTGGCGAGCTGCGCTTCGTGACGGTGCGGATAGATTGAGTCCGGAAACGGCCTCAACGCATTGAATGAAAAAGAAAAAGGCGGCTACCGGGCCGCCTTTTTCCTTGCCTGCCAGTCTTCGCGCGTCATGCGGTAGAAGACATGAAACCTGAGCTGTGGGTGCGTATCGGGCACGCTGGGGTGATCGAAATCGCGGGACGGGTCGCGGCGCATGCCGAGCCGTTCCATTACCGCCGTCGAGCGGTTGTTGTTCGCCACCGCAAAGGAGGAAATCTCGTCGATGCCGAGCGTTTCGAAGCCGTAGTCGAACAGAGCGGCCGCGGCCTCGGTGACGTAACCGTGGCCCCAGAATTCCGGCGCCAGCCGCCAGCCGATTTCGATGGAACCGGCCGGGAGGATCGATTCGATCTCGACGTCGTGCAGTCCGACGAAGCCGATGCACTGGCCGGTCGCTGCGATCTCGACCGCCGTCCAGCCATAGCCCTGACGGGCGATTTCGGCGCGCATCTCGTCCATCTTCTCATCCGCCTGCGCGCGGTCGCGGCGGAAGGGAAAGAACTCCATCACGGTTTCATCGGAATTGATGCGGTGGAAGAGGTCGCGGTCGCGCTCTTCCCAGTTGCGCAGGATCAGGCGTTCCGTGCGGATCGGCGTCATGTGGCAAACTCGCTCTGGCTGTAACCTTGCAGATAGAGAAGGGCGGTGAGGTCGGCGTGGTCGATGCGTATGCGCGCTTCGGCCGCCACGCTGGGCTTGGCATGCAGCGCCACGCCGGTGCCGGCCAGCCGGATCATGTCGAGATCGTTGGCGCCGTCGCCCACGGCCATTGCATCGGCAGGCGCAAGCCCGAGCCGGGCCGAAATCTCGGCAAGAGCCTCGGCCTTGGCCGCGCGGCCCAATATCGGCTCGATGACTTCGCCGGTCAGCATCCCGTCGAGCTCGATCAGGCGGTTGGCGCGGTTCTCGTGGAAGCCGAGCATGGCGGCAATGCGCGAGGTGAAGACGTCGAAGCCACCCGACACCAGCGCGGTATAACCGCCATTGGCGCGCATGGTGGCCACCAGCGCCTTGCCGCCGGAGGCGAGTGTGAGGCGGTTGGAGATGATGCGCTCGATGACCGCCGCGTCCAGACCTTTCAGCAGCGCGACGCGTTCGCGCAGCGCCGGCTCGAAGGCGATCTCGCCGTTCATGGACCGCGCGGTGATGGCCGCGACATGCTCCTTGACGCCGATCTCGTCGGCAAGCTCGTCAATGCATTCCTGTTCGATCATGGTCGAATCCATGTCGGCGAGCAGGATTTTCTTTCTGCGGGCGGCAAGCTCCTGGACGGCGATGTCGATTGCCTCGGAGGCAAGTGTATCGCGCAATTTTGCCTCGGCTTCCGGTATGGAAAGCCCGGCCGGCAGGTCGAGATCGGCGGCAATTTCCTGCGCCAGCCAGCGAACGGAGCTTGCGCCCACCGCCTGCGAGGCCATATTCGCGAGCGACTGCGACAGACGGCGCTGGGCCGGATGGGAAATAAGGGTGGCGACAAGGGGCATGGGACGTTCCGGCAGAGATGAAGGCGGCGAGCGCGTGAAGAACGCAATCCTGATAGCCGGGCCGACCGCCAGCGGCAAGTCGGCACTGGCGCTGGAACTGGCGGAAAAGCAGGCAGGCGTCGTCGTCAATGCCGATTCCATGCAGGTCTATGACGTGCTGGAGGTGCTGACCGCGCGCCCCGATGCCGAAGACCGCGCGCGTGCGCCGCATCATCTTTACGGCCATGTTTCGCCGGCTGTCGCCTATTCGACCGGTGCCTGGCTGCGCGACGTGATGGTCCTGTTCGAGAGCGGTGTATTTGCCGACCGCGTGCCGATTTTCGTCGGCGGCACCGGCCTCTATTTCCGGGCGCTGTCGGAAGGCATTTCGCAGATGCCGGACGTTCCGGCCTCCACCCGCGAGCATTGGCGGAGGCGATGGGCTGAAGAGGGATCGGAGGCGCTGCATCGGGTTTTGGCCGAGCGGGACCCGGCAATGGCGCAGCGTCTCAAGCCGGGTGACAGCCAGCGCATCGTGCGGGCGCTGGAGGTGCTGGATGTGTCGGGCCGTTCCATCCTTGCCTGGCAGGGCGAACGCGGTCGGCCGCTGATCGAGCGCGGGAGCGCGCGTTTCCTGGTAATCGAGCCGGATCGTGCCGAACTGGGACGCCGCATCGACCGGCGCTTCGACCATATGCTGGAAACCGGCGCGCTGGACGAGGTGCGCGCGCTTGCAGCCATGAAGCTCGATCCGGCGCTGCCGGCGATGAAGGCCATCGGCGTGCGCGAATTGCAGGCCGCCGATGCGGGCGCATTCGGCTTCGATGAGGCAATCGCCCGCGCCAAGATCGCTACGCGTCAATATGCCAAGCGGCAATCCACATGGTTCCGAAACCAGCTTGGCCCGGAGTGGCGGCGCATTCCGGGGCCAGGCGCGGGGTAACAGCCACACATATCGCGGCGCGGCGCCGCGCCGATACAGGGCTTTTGCCCGGTTGGATTAACCCTCCGTAAGTCCGGCCATGGGATAAAAATGGACGTGCCACGGGCCCGCTGGACGGCTCGGCACTTCGGCAGCGGAAGGTTCATGCGTTTCCATCAGTCGGAATCGGCCTTCTTTGTTCTGATCACCGTGATTCTGCTCGCGGGGATGGTGACGGTGCACGCCTATGGAGTGCTGAGCGGCGCCGGGCCGATGCTCTATGAACCGGGCAGGATAGAGAATGCCGAATATCTTGCCCGGCTGCTGTTCGCCACAGGCGTGCTTCTGGCCACGGCGCTGTTTTTCGGCGTGCTGTTCATCTATCCGCAAATCCGCAGTCAGGTGAAGGAAGAAGGCAAGCTGCGCGCCATGACCGCAAAGCTCAGCGCGCGCTCCGAAACGCTGGAGCAGGCCGCCCTGACCGATGCGTTGACCGGCATGCACAATCGCCGCTATTTCGATGAGGCGCTGAAGGAATATCTCGAGGCTTTCGGGCAGATCGGCAAGCCGGTCGGCCTGATGATCCTCGATCTCGATCATTTCAAGCTGGTCAATGACACGCATGGCCACGACATAGGCGACGAGGCGTTGCGCAGCGTGGCCGGCTGCCTGCGTGGACTGACACGCTATCACGATGTCGTGGCGCGGTTGGGTGGCGAGGAATTCGCCGTGCTGGTGCCGAATATGGAAAGCGAGGGACTGGTGCGCTTTGCCGAGCGCATCCGCAAGGCTATCGCCGCCACGGCAGTGGCTTCCGGCAATATCCGGCTCAAGGTCACGGCCAGCGTCGGGCTTGCCGTCTGGGACGGAAAGGAGAGTGCGGAAGACTTTTTCCGCCGGGCCGACCAGCAGCTCTATCAGGCCAAGAGGCAAGGGCGGAACCGCGTCTGCGCGTAAGAAACTCGACAGCCATGCATCTCCCCTGACCGGCTCTGGAAGCCGATCAAAGGACTTTCACGCGCGCGGACCTTTCAATCCGAGCGCGGCCTGAGGCCGAAGGTCGTGGGCTTGAGGCCGAAGCTGACATCGAGATCGTCGGAGATGGGCGCCGGGGTCGTCTCGGCCGTGCGGCGATAGCCCGGATCGCCCGGCTGCAGCCGCGTGTCCACCGTTTCGGCAAAGGCTACTGCCTGCTGCGAGCGCGGCACGTTGCGCAGCCGCTCGACGATCTCCGCCAGATCGACATCGGCGTCGTCGCCGCTGCCGGCCTCGTGCGTATTGCGCTTATCGGCGCCGGGGATGAGACGCTGCGGCAGCTTCTCGAATTTGAGCCGCATGGTTGTCGCTACGCCCTCGCCGAAGGCAATCGCCTCGCGCTGGCCCATGGAGGACAGGAAGGCGAGCGTGGAGGCCGATGAATCGGCAATCGCCGAGCGGATGATTTTCTGGTCCTGGTCGTTGGCGAGCCTCATGGCAAAGACGGTCGAGCATTGCGACAGGATCGTCGGGTCGAGCTCGCCGGGGCGCTGGGTGACGACGCCCAGATAGCAGCCATATTTGCGGCCTTCCTTGGCGATGCGCGACAGCGCATGGCGGGTGGGCGCGAAACCGAGCCGCGTGTCGGCGGGCATGTAGCGATGCGCCTCCTCGCACAGGAGCAGCAGCCGCAGCTTGCCCTCGCTCCACAAGGCAAGGTCGAAGGCGAGCCGCGCAAGCACCGAACAGACCGAGTTCACAACCTCGGAGGGAAGTCCGGCCATCTCGAAGCAGGTGATGGGCCGCCCGCCATGCGGGATGCGGAAGATATTGCCGATCGTCTGATGGATCGTGTCCTCGATCAGCCGCGAGTTGAACATGAAGCGGTAGCGCGGGTCGGCCACGGCCGCTTCGATGCGGGTCTTGAGCGAGCGGTAGATCGGTCGGTCATTCTTACTTTCCAGCAGCCCCATGCGCTCGTCGAGCTGACGGATGAGATCGGCCATGCGGTAGGGCACGGGGGTATCGGCGGTGAGCGAATCGCTGCCGCGGCGCAGGAAGGCGCCGGCGCCCGGATTGCGATAGAGGTTCTTGGCTGCCGGTATGAGGTCGCGCAGCACGTCGAGCTCTTCCGGCACCACTTCGCGCCCGCGAAACAGCACTTCGGCAAACTCTTCCAGGCGGAACAGCCAGAAGGGCAGGTCGAGCGTGGCGGTGTCCACCTTGACGCTGTGCTCGGGCAGGGCGCTGGCGAATTCATTGTGCGGGTCGAGGATCAGCACGCGCAGGTCCGGCCGTGCCTCGATCGCCTTGCGCAAAAGCAGGGAGACGGCGGTGGACTTGCCGACGCCTGTGGTGCCCACGACCGCGAAATGACGGGCCAGCGTGTCGTCTATGGCGATGCAGGCATTGATCGCCTCGTCCTGCGAGAGCTGGCCGATGGTCACCGACTTGCGGCCGGCGAGATCATAGACCGCCTGCAGGTCGCGGGCGCGAATGCGGTGGGCGATCGCGCCGATATGCGGATAGGTGGTGATGCCGCGGTCGAAGACAGGGGCGGATCCGGCCGGTCCGTCGCGCACCTCACCGATCAGCTCCACGCTGACTTCCACGGGATTGCGGCCCTGATCGTCCCAGACCCGGTCGGGGCGGCCGATGGCATAGACGAGGCCGACGGTGCGCGACACGCCGAGATTGATGGAGATCATCCGGCCCACGGTCCACAAGCCGGTCATCGTGCCTTCGCCGCTGTCGGCAAAGGCCGCGATCGTGGCGCGTGCGCCGTCGCAATGCACGACATGGCCCAGCACCCGCGCGTCGGGTTGCGCCTGGTCTCGGCGCTCCTGCGACGTGGTCTCTCCGTCGAATCTTCCGCGATCGACAAACATGTGCTGGTCCTGCCCCCGCAAATCAATTGCTCCACCTTAGGCAATCCGGGTTAAGCGGCGATGAGACGACATGGTGCAGAAACCGCTAAGAGCCCGATTGCAACTTTAATGAGGGGCGTGCGTGACGGGCCGTGTTTCCGTACCGTAAATTGTGCGTTGACACCAAAGCGGATAGCCCCTTAATGTCCGCCACCATGAAGATGGCACTCATTCTCGTAGGAAGGCGCGTGGGCAAGGCGGTGTAACCGCCGGGCAAGTCCTCCCATGCGCAAACACACAGGCTCCCTCGGGGGCCTTTTTTATTGGCAAAAATATCGTTACGACCACAGAACGCTAAAGCGGAAGAGACGGAACCAGACCGATGAGCAACGGACAGAACGAAACCGGACGGCGCGAAATGACAGGCGCCGAAATGGTGGTGCAGGCGCTGAAGGACAATGGCGTCCAGCATATTTTCGGATATCCGGGTGGCGCGGTCCTTCCGATCTATGACGAAATCTTCCAGCAGGACGATGTCGAGCACATCCTGGTGCGCCACGAGCAGGGTGCGGGTCACGCCGCCGAAGGCTATGCGCGCTCCACCGGCAAGGCCGGCGTCATGCTGGTGACCTCCGGTCCCGGCGCGACCAATGCGGTGACGCCGCTGCAGGACGCGCTGATGGACTCGATCCCGCTGGTCTGCATCACCGGGCAGGTGCCGACGACGCTCATCGGCTCGGACGCCTTCCAGGAGTGCGACACGGTCGGCATCACACGCCCCTGCACCAAGCACAACTGGCTGGTGAAGGACGTCAATGATCTCGCCCGGACGCTGCATGAGGCTTTCCATGTCGCCACGACCGGCCGTCCCGGCCCGGTGGTGGTCGATATCCCGAAGGACGTGCAGTTCGCGCGCGGCATCTATACGCCGCCGCAGACCGCACCGCGCACCAGCTATCACCCGCAGGTTCAGGGCAGTCTGGAAAGCATCAAGGAAGCGGTGGCGCTGCTGGCCGGCGCGAAGCGCCCGATCATCTATTCGGGCGGCGGCGTCATCAATTCGGGCCTGGAAGCCAGCCATCTGCTGCGCGAACTGGTGGAGCTGAGCGGTTTTCCCATCACCTCCACGCTGATGGGGCTGGGCGCCTATCCGGCGTCGGGCAAGAACTGGCTCGGCATGCTGGGCATGCATGGCACCTATGAAGCCAACATGGCGATGCACGATTGCGATGTGATGCTGTGTATCGGCGCGCGCTTCGACGACCGCATCACCGGCCGCCTCGACGCCTTCTCGCCGGGCTCGAAGAAGATCCACATCGACATCGACCCGTCATCGATCAACAAGAATGTCCATGTCGACATTCCGATCATCGGCGATGTCGCGCATGTGCTGGAGGATCTGGTGCGACTGTGGCGCGCGACCGTCAAGGCCGACAAGAAGGCGCTCTATCCGTGGTGGGAGCAGATCGCCAAGTGGCGCGCGCGCGATTCACTGGCTTTCAAGACCAATGACGACGTGATCATGCCGCAATATGCGATCCAACGGCTCTACGAGCTGACGAAGCATCGCGAGACCTTCATCACCACGGAGGTGGGGCAGCACCAGATGTGGGCCGCCCAGCATTTCCACTTCGACAAGCCCAATCACTGGATGACCTCGGGTGGCCTCGGCACGATGGGTTACGGCCTGCCGGCGGCGCTGGGCGTGCAGATCGCGCATCCCGACGCGCTGGTCATCGACATCGCAGGCGACGCATCGATCCAGATGTGCATCCAAGAAATGAGCGCGGCGGTGCAGTATGAGGCGCCGATCAAGATCTTCATCCTGAACAACCAGTATATGGGCATGGTAAGGCAGTGGCAGCAATTGCTGCATGGCAACCGCCTGTCGCACTCCTACACCGAGGCGATGCCGGACTTCGTCAAGCTCGCCGAAGCCTATGGCGGCCACGGCATACGCTGCGACAAGCCGGCCGATCTGGACGATGCGATCAAGGAGATGATCTCGGTGAACAAGCCGGTGATCTTCGATTGCCGCGTGGCCAACCTCGCCAACTGCTTCCCGATGATCCCCTCCGGCAAGGCGCATAACGAGATGCTGCTGCCCGACGAGGCCACCGACGAGGCGGTCGCCAACGCCATCGACGCCAAGGGCCGCGAACTGGTCTGAGGTGTTTCCGGTCACCGCGTGGCCAGTAAAAGGCCACGCGAAAACAACGCATTGAGCGACACGCTTGAGAACGAGATTCACATGAACGCACAGCTACAGGCGACCGGCTCCGCCTACTTCATCTCCAAGGAGACGCAGCGGCCGGAAATCCACACGCTATCGGTTCTGGTCGACAACGAGCCGGGTGTCCTTGCCCGCGTCATCGGCCTGTTTTCCGGGCGCGGCTACAATATCGAGAGCCTCACTGTCTCGGAAACCGAGCATGAAAAGCACCTTTCGCGCATCACCATCGTGACGCGCGGAACGCAGCATGTCCTGGAGCAGATAAAGCACCAGCTCGAGCGCATCGTGCCGGTGCACCGGGTGATCGACCTGACGGTGCGCGCGGCCGAACTCGGGCAGGACCGGCCGCTGGAGCGCGAACTGGCGCTGGTCAAGGTTTCGGGCACCGGCGACGCGCGCGTCGAGGCCCTGCGGCTGGCCGACGCCTTCCGCGCCAGCGTCATCGACGCCAATACCGAGCACTTCATCTTCGAGATCACCGGCAAGGTGTCGAAGATCGAGCAGTTCATCTCCATCATGAAGCCGCTGGGGCTGGTGGAGGTCTGCCGCACCGGCGTGGCGGCCATGAACCGGGGCGCCCAGGGTATGTGACAAGAAAACGCCCGCGCAGCCTGTGGGCGGCGCGGGCGTTGATCTGGGAGGCGTGGCGGGCAGGCCCGCCGCGGCTCAGAAGCCGACGTTTTCGTTGATATAGAAGGTGTTGAGCAGGGTGATGCGCTGCTGTTCGATCGGCGTGTGGATCTTCGGGCGGCCGTGCCAGCTCATCTTCAACAGCGAATGGTAAGCCTTCAGTACCACGAAAGCGTAACCGACATTGGGCAGGAACGGCAGCGTCTTGACCGGCTCCAGCCCGTAGGAACCGACATGGACCAACCCTTTCAGCGAGGCCTGATAAAGCGTCGTGCCAAGATCGTGCTGGCTTTCGTCGGCCGGGCAGTAAAGCTGCATGGTCACGACCTTCTTGCGCGTGTCGGGGTGCGGCTTGATCTGGTAGCCGTCCTTGTCGCGGTAAAGCACCGGCTTGGCCACCAGGCGCAGGGCGTCGGGCCCGGCAACCTTGTCGCCGCGCGCGCGGATTTCCAGCCCCTCGTGAAGCTGGTTGCGGATGGCGTTTTCCACCTCGGACGAGGTCAGCATGGCCGAGACGGCCGCCCACATCTCGCGCACGCTGGCATCGACCTTGTCGACATTGTCGCCGTAGAGGCGCAGCGCCATGCGCGTGCCGTTGTCCTTGATCGGATCATATCCCTCGGTCGGGATCGACTTGATCATGTCGGCGTAAAAATCCTTCGGGAAGAAATTCCGGAAGAAAATGTGCGGAAAAGGTTTGGAAAAGCGGTCAGCCGCCTCAATGCTCGCCACGGCGTGAGCGATGAGTTCCTGGGTAAGGCTGTTGTTTTCAGCTTTGGCGACGGCGGACATTTTTCACCTGAACTTGCTGGGGGTGTCGAGAGCGGCTTCCGGCTTGCCGACTTTGTCGCAACGCGGCGAATACCGACTGGCTTGCGCCGAATATATCGTTTTCCCCGGTCCGTTCAATCCCGCACAGGACTGAACCCAACGCGGCGATGCCCTTCAACGACCGGATCGTTCAATATCGGAACCACACAATGAGCACTGACGCCTTCCTTGCCCTTTTGATCTATGCGCTGGTCACTTCGATCACGCCGGGGCCGAACAATTTCATGCTGCTGGCGTCGGGGGTGAATTTCGGCTTCGTGCGCACCATTCCGCATATGCTGGGCATCGGCATGGGGTTCCTGTCGCTGCTTCTGGGCGTCGGTTTCGGGCTGGGCGCGGTGCTGACGGCCTTTCCGGCGCTGCACACGGGGCTGAAGATCGCGGGTGGCGCCTATCTGGCCTATCTGGCCTGGCGCATCGCCATGTCGCGTTCGATGGGCAAGGACAATGACGCCAAGGCGCGGCCGATGACCTTCTTCGAGGCGGCCGCCTTCCAGTGGGTCAATCCCAAGGCATGGGTGATGGCGCTGACGGCGATGGCCGTCTACACCAATCCGGAATCGCCGTTCCTTTCGGTCGTGCTGATTTCGTTTGCCTTTGCGCTGGTCAATCTGCCGAGCGTTTCGTCGTGGGCTGGCTTCGGCATGGCGCTGCGCGGCTTCCTGTCCGATCCGGTGCGGTTGAAATGGTTCAACATCTGCATGGGGCTGCTTCTGGCGGCGACGCTGTGGCCGATGCTGAGGTGAAGTCTGGCGCTTGCGCGCAGGCCTGGTGCGGCATAGCCTGCCTGGCATGTCGCACGATCATGATCACCATCACGACAACGAGCTTGACCCGATGGCCGCGCGGGTGCGGGCGCTGGAGACGATCCTGACGCAGAAGGGGCTGCTGGACCCGGCCGCCATCGATGTCATCGTCGAAACCTATGAGACCAGGGTCGGTCCGCGCAACGGCGCGCGCGTGGTCGCCAAGGCGTGGAGCGAGCCGGAATTCGCCGACTGGCTGAAGCGCGACGCCACCGCGGCGATCGCCTCTCTTGGCTATACCGGCCGCCAGGGCGAGCACATGCAGGCGGTGTTCAACATGCAGGACCAGCACAACATGGTCGTGTGCACGCTGTGTTCCTGCTACCCATGGTCTGTGCTGGGCCTGCCGCCAGTGTGGTACAAGTCGCCGCCCTACCGGTCGCGCGCGGTGATCGACCCGCGCGGCGTGCTCGCCGAATTCGGCGTGACGCTGCCGGTTGAAACGAAAATCCGCGTCTGGGATTCCACCGCCGAACTGCGCTATCTCGTCGTGCCGTTGCGGCCGGCCGGAACCGAAGGCTGGAGCCAGGAAAAGCTTGCCGATCTGGTCACGCGCGATTCCATGATCGGCACCGGGCTGGCCAAGGAGGCTGCATGAACGGGGCGCAGGATCTCGGCGGCCAGATGGGGTTCGGCCCGGTCGCGCCCGAGAAGGATGAGCCGATATTTCACGCCGAATGGGAAAAGCGGGCGCTGGGCGTAACGCTTGCGGCCGGGGCCATGGGGCACTGGAACATCGACGAAAGCAGGCATACGCGCGAAAGCCTGCACCCGGTCGATTACTATTCCTCCAGCTATTACGAAATCTGGATCAAGGCGCTTGAAACGCTGCTCAAGCGGCATGGTTTCGTCACGCAGGGCGAGCTTCTGGTTGGCGACTCGCTGGGCGGAACCGCCAAGCCGAAGCGCGTGCTGAAGGCCGAGGAGGTACCTGCGATGCTGGCGCGTGGCGGGCCGTGCGACCGTCCGGTCCGCGGTCCTGCGCGTTTCAAGGCTGGCGACCGCATACGCACCATGAATTTTCATCCGACAGGCCATACGCGCCTGCCGCGCTATGCGCGCGACAAGGTCGGCGTGATCGACGCCGTACGGGAAGGGTTCGTGTTCCCCGACACCAATGCTCACGGTCGCGGGGAGAACCCGCAATGGGTCTACACGGTCGTTTTCGGCGGCCGCGAAATCTGGGGCGAGGGGGCCGACCCGACACTGACCATCAGCATCGATGCATGGGAGAGCTATCTTGAGCCGGCATGATGCGGAGCGTCCGCTGCCGTCCGGCATGGACGAACCGGTGTTTGCCGAACCGTGGCAGGCCGAGGCTTTCGCGCTGACGGTGGCCTTGCACGAAAAGGGCCTGTTTTCGTGGAGCGAGTGGGCCGAAATGCTTTCGGCCGAGGTGAAGGTGCCGGGCGCCGCGCAGGACGGCAGCGACTATTACCGGCACTGGTTGCGTGCGCTGGAAAAGCTTCTGGCTGCCAAAGGCCTCGCGCCTGTGCACGATGTCGATGACCTCGCCGCCGCCTGGCAGCGCGCCGCGCATGCGACGCCGCACGGCAAGCCGATCCTGCTGGAGAATGATCCGCTCCACGACCGATAAGATCCGTATTTTCATCCTGCCAAGTGTCGCCAACACGAAAGGCCGCCGCCGTGCAACCTGTTCCGACCTATGACGATGTCGCCGCCGCCGCCCGCCGCATCGAAGGACATGCGCATCGGACGCCCGTGCTCACCTCCGCCACGCTTGACGGGCAACTGGGGGCGAAAGTCTTCCTCAAGGCGGAGAATTTCCAGCGCATGGGGGCGTTCAAGTTCCGGGGCGCCTTCAACGCGCTGTCGCGCTTCACGGATGAGCAGAAGAAGACCGGCGTCCTGACGTTTTCCTCGGGCAACCACGCGCAGGCGATCGCCCTTTCGGCGAAACTGCACGGCATTGCCGCCACCATCATCATGCCTCAGGACGCGCCCGCCGCGAAGCTCGCGGCAACGAAGGGATATGGCGGCAAGGTCGTCACCTACGATCGCTATAGCGAGGACCGGGACGAGATCGGGCGCCGCCTGCGGGATGAGACGGGCGCGACCCTCATTCCACCTTACGATCATCCCGACATCATTGCCGGGCAGGGAACCGCGGCCAAGGAGCTTTTCGACGAGGTCGGGGAACTGGATGCGCTGTTCGTTTGCCTCGGCGGAGGCGGGTTGCTGGCGGGCAGCGCGCTTGCCGCGAAGGCGCTTTCTCCCCAATGCAAGGTCTATGGCGTCGAGCCGGAAGCCGGAGACGACGGGCGGCAGTCTTTCAGGCAAGGCCGCATCGTGCGCATTGCGACGCCCAAAACCATTGCGGACGGCGCCCAGACGCAGGCGCTGGGCGATCTGACGTTCGACATCATCCGGCGCGAGGTCAGCGATATAGTGGCCGTTTCGGATGCCGCACTGGTGGAAACGATGCGGTTCTTCGCGTCGCGCATGAAGATGCTGGTGGAGCCGACCGGATGTCTCGGTCTCGCCGGGGCGCGCCAGTCGGCCGGCAACCTTAACGGGCAGCGCGTGGGCGTCATCATCAGCGGCGGCAATGTCGATCTCGACCGCTTCGCAAAACTGGTTTCCGGGGTGGTATAAGACGGCACGGCCGCCTATCTGGGGAAGTCCCAGATAGGCCAGGCCGCTTTCGCAGTTATCTCGGATTGTCCTGTGTCTCGGATTGTCCTGGAAAGTCGTTGCGCGGAGCCGACGGTGGCTGACCGGGCTTCAACCGACGGAAAAATGTTCTTATTGTGTTCTCTATTTATATACATTAGAATGGTATTTACATAGCTTATTCGCGGTTGTATATAATATGGTGATACACGTTAAAGACGAGAAGGCCGACATGCTCGTTCGACGACTGGCTCGCTCGCGTGGGATTGGTATCACCGAGGCGATCAGGGAGGCCGCCGAGGAAGCCCTTGCCAAGGATGCGATGGAAGAGCGGGAGGAGGGCCTCCCGTTGCACCAGCGCCTGCAGCCGCTATTGAGCAGGCTGGATAGGTTGCCGCGACCGCAAGGCGCAACTGACAAGCGGTTTTTCGATGATTTGTGGGGTGAGGGGGGATGATCCATGGCTGCGGCTGGGAGTTGGTATGTGGAAACCTCCGCGATCGTCGCGGTCTTGAAGAACGAGCCTGAACGCGAGGATTTCATCGACAAGATCGAGCAAAGTTCTTACTGCATCACATCTCCGGTGTCGGCTTTTGAGGCGTCAATCGCGCTCACGGAAATGGTTGGCAGTTGCTCCGCCGCTTTGAGCGAAGTGCTCCGGTTTCTCCAGATTGCCAAGGTCACTATTGGTGAAATCGGCGAGGACCTGCTGCCTGAACTGGCGCTGGCAAGGGATCGCTACGGCAAGGACTCCGGGCATCCCGCGCGTCTGAACCTTGGCGATTGCTTTTCTTATGCCGTGGCTAAACAGCGCGATGTTTCACTGCTCTACAAAGGCGATGATTTTGCCCTGACCGATTTGGGCTGAGCCATCAGGCCTTGCCCTTCGGACACGAATCCTGTCTGTCAAAGCTATGGAATTCTCTCCCCAACAGGATGCCGCGCTGCAGGCGGTGGCTCAGTGGCTGAAAAGCGGCGGGCCGCAGGTGTTTCGCCTGTTCGGCTACGCCGGCACCGGCAAGACGACGCTGGCGCGCTATTTCGCCGAGCATGTCGACGGGCAGGTGCAGTTCGCCGCCTTCACCGGCAAGGCCGCGCAGGTGCTGCGTTCCAAGGGCGCAACCAACGCGCGCACCATCCATTCGCTGATCTACCGGCCGCGCGGGGAGGAAGCGGTTGAGGACGAGACGACCGGCAAGACGTCCATGTCGCCGACCTTCTCGCTCAACCGCCAGAGCCCGATCGCGAAGGCCGCGCTGGTCATCATCGACGAATGCTCGATGGTGGACGAGGAACTGGGCCGCGATCTCCTGTCCTTCGGCACGCCGATCCTCGTTCTGGGTGATCCCGGCCAGTTGCCGCCGATTTCGGGCGGCGGTTTCTTCACCGAGCACGAACCGGATTTCCTGCTGACGGAAATTCACCGGCAGGCACGCGACAACCCGATCATCCGCCTGGCGCTCGACGTGCGCGAAGGGCGCGAATTCATGCGCGGCGATTTCGGCATGGCGCAGGTCATCGGCAAGGAGCAGGTGACGCAGGAACTGGTGCTGTCGGCCGACCAGGTTCTGGTGGGCACGAACCGCACGCGCCGCCGCTACAATGGGCGGCTGCGCGAGCTGAAGGGCTTTACGGCGAGCTATCCGCAGGCCGGCGACAAGCTGGTGTGCCTGCGCAACGATCCCGCCAAGGGACTGCTCAACGGCTCGCTGTGGAAGGTCATGACCTCGTCGCGGGAGACCGTGAAGCCCGGCATCAACCTTCTGGTCTCGCCCGAGGAAGACGATCCGGACCGGGGCGTGGCCAAGATCAAGCTCCTGAAGGCCGCCTTCGAGAACCCGGACGGGGACATTCCCTGGCAGCAGAAGAAGCGTTTCGACGATTTCGACTACGGCTACGCGCTGACGGTGCACAAGGCGCAGGGCTCGCAGTGGAACAATGTCGTGCTGTTCGACGAGAGCTTCGCTTTCAAGGACACGCGCCAGCGCTGGCTCTACACGGCCATCACCCGCGCCGCCGAACGGCTGACCATCGTGCGTTGACGGCCATCACTCCACGATTTCGAACAAAACGGCGGTGGCGTCGTCGCTCATCTTGAAGCGCGGATATTTCATGCCGTCGGGGTCTTCGACGCGCTCGATCCGGCGCAATTCGTCCAGAAGGGTGGAGAGACCTGTCTCGCGCGCGGCAGCGACGAATTCCCCCGCGTTGTAGCGCTGATACTGGTCCACAAGCGCGGCAAAGCCGTCGCTGCAAAGCAGGCCGCAGGCGGGCAGGGCCGGATGCAATGGCTCGCTTGCCAGATGTTTTCCGGCCTCCGGCTCGATGCCCAGGGTCCAGATGCCGGACGACGACGTGTTGTAGGCGGCGCGGCGGCGGCGCAGTTCGTCACGCACCGCCGGCTCCTCGGCCAGCGCCTGATAGGCGGAAAAGCCGCCGGTATGCGCCAGCGCCATCCTGGCGCCCTCGCGCTCCGCCGCAGCGGCCTGCCGCATTGCACTGGTTTCAAAAGCCATGCCATTGTCGTCCAGCAGGAAGAGCCGGCAGTCGCCAAGGCCGTGGGTGACGAGGGCATCGTCTTCGACGCGCACCATCTGGAAGCCGGCGACGGGCAGGTTCCATGGCTCTATCGGCAGCGAATGGGCGGCCTCATGCACCACATTGGCCACGCGGCCATTGAATTCCTGAACGATCTCGGCCATCGGCCGGCCGGGCCTCACCATCTGCTCGAACGCGCTTTGCGCGAACTGCGCCAGCCAGGCGGCGTCGGAGCCGTGCAGGCCGACGATATTCTTGCCGCCGAGGCCGGTCGCCCCGTCGATGACGAAAGCGCAGCTTGCGTTGCCGCCGGCGGCGTCCTCGTTGGGGCGGGACGTCGAGCCGGGATCGGAGATGGAATCAATGATGCGGATATTGGCCATGACACAGCCATGTCGCGTGGGGGCATGTCGGTATTGTGACCGTAGCCCGACGCGCGGCGCGTGGCTATGCGTCATCCACAGGATGCGCATTCAGCCACTTCCACGCCTGCGACTCTTCTCCCGCCGAAAAATGACGGATGTCCACCGTGGCGACGGTCATCAGCCTGGCCTTGGCGTAGAGCGTCCAGTTCGGTTCGCCCACTGCCGCGCACCGGCGTACATGCTCCAGTGCATGCAGCCGTCCGTCGATGCGGGTTTTGCGGGACACGTCGAGCCATTCGGCGTGGTCATAATCGACGATGCGGATGAGCAGGTCGATCTTGTCGTGCAGTTCGTATGCGCCTTCGAGCAGGCCATAGAGGTTTTCGATGTCGGCCGCGGTGATGCGTCCGGTGAGTTCAAAGGCATAGCAGGTCGGCCGGTCCGTCTCGATGCGGCGAACAGCCGGGATGAAGTCCGCCATGCCCATGAAAGGCTCCTTTGCTCCTTCGATTTCGGTTGAATCTGGAACACATAAAGTCGCTGTCTGTTCCCATAGGACACGCTATAGAGGTTGCAGGTGAAAGTACGAGGTGCAGCCATGCCCGCCAAATTGTCCGTGAATCTCAACGCCGTCGCCATGCTGCGCAACCGTCGCGACCTGCCGTGGCCGAGCGTCACCGGGCTGGGGCGCATTGCGCTTGCCGCGGGCGCGCACGGGCTGACGGTGCATCCGCGCCCCGACGAGCGCCACACGCGCTTTTCCGACCTGCCGGAATTGCGGGCGTTGATCGACGACGAGTTTCCGCAGGCCGAATTCAATGTCGAAGGCTATCCCACCGAGGATTTCCTGCAGCTTGTGGAAAAACATCAACCGGATCAGGTGACGCTGGTGCCGGACGATCCGGCACAGGCGACCTCCGACCACGGCTGGAACTTCGTCGAGCATCACGCGTTCCTGACTTCGATTGTCAAACGATTGAAGCAAGGGGGATTTCGCGTGTCGCTGTTTGCAGATCCCGACCCTGCGCAGGTGTCGGCCGCGCGCGATACCGGCACCGATCGGATCGAGCTTTACACGGGGCCTTACGGCGCTTGCCATGCCGATTCCGAAAAAGCCGGGAAGGAATTGGAAAAGCTCGGAAAAACCGCCGATGCCGCTTTCGCGGCGGGGCTTGCGGTCAATGCCGGGCATGATCTGGTCGTCGCCAATCTGCCGGCGCTGGCCAGACAGATTCCGACGCTGGCCGAAGTGTCGATCGGACACGGTTTGACGGCCGATGCGCTTCAATACGGGATGGCGGAAACGACCCGTCGTTTCCTGAGGGCGTGCGGCTGGCAGGTCCAGGATCCTGGGGCCTGACGCCGAGATCGAGGGGGAGGTTCCACGAAGAGCGCACCAACATGACTGTTGATCTTGCGGCCCGACAGGAGTAGAGCCCGCCGCCTCACGGAGTGTCACGTATGGCCCAGACCAATTTGGGTGCAGATGCGGAACCGATACAACAGGCAGTCCCCACCAGTCTGGAAGCGCAGAATACGAAACTGCTTATGCTGGGCGCGCTCGGCGTCGTCTATGGCGACATAGGCACCAGCCCGATATACGCCTTTCGCGAGGCGCTTGCCGCTTCTTCCGGCGGCGGCGCGGTGGCTTCGGAGGAAGCCGTGTTTGGCGTGCTGTCGCTGATCGTGTGGGCGCTGACAATCATCGTCACCGTGAAATATGTGACTTTCGTGCTGCGGGCGGGAAACCGCGGCGAAGGCGGCACGCTGTCGCTGATGGCGCTTGCGCAGACCAGCTTCCGCGGACGGACGCCGCTTATCCTGGCGGCCGGCATTTGCGGAACGGCGCTGTTCTTCGGCGATTCCATCATCACGCCGGCAATCTCGGTGCTTTCTGCGGTGGAGGGCGTGGGCGTGATAACGCCATCCTTCGAGCCCTATGTGGTGCCGATGACGCTGGTCATTCTGGCGGTGCTGTTTTCGGTGCAGCGCTTCGGCACGGGCCGCGTCGCATCCGTGTTCGGTCCGATCACGCTGGTCTGGTTCCTCAGCATCGGCTATTCGGGGGCGCGGCACATCGCCGACGCGCCGTCGATACTGGCCGCGCTCAATCCGATCTACATCGTCGATCTGCTTTCCGACTCGCCGAGCGTCGCTTTCGTGACGATCGGCGCGATTTTCCTGGCCGTCACCGGCGCGGAGGCGCTTTATGCGGATCTCGGCCATTTCGGACGCCGGCCCATCGTACTGGCCTGGCTGGCCATCGTCTTTCCGTGCCTGCTGCTCAATTATTTCGGGCAGGGGGCCTATGTGCTGGCAAATACGGGACGCATCGGCCAGCCTTTCTTCGAAATGAATGAAGGCTGGATGCTGGTTCCGATGGTCGGCCTGGCGACGGCCGCGACGGTCATTGCCAGCCAGGCAGTGATTTCGGGCGCCTATTCGCTGGCGCGGCAGGCCGTGCAGCTCAATCTTTTGCCCCGGCTGGAGATCCAGCACACCTCCGAAACGCAACTCGGCCAGATCTACATGCCGCGGATCAACCTGCTTCTGGCGATCGGGGTCATGCTGCTGGTCGTCGGTTTCCAGGCCTCCAGCAACCTGGCTTCCGCCTACGGCATTTCGGTGACCGGCAACATGCTGGTGACGACGGTCCTGCTGTTCGTGGTCATGCGGCGCATCTGGAAATGGCCGCTCGGCATGGTGGCCGGGCTCATCGCCATATTCGCTTTTATCGATGTCGGCTTCTTCGCCTCCAACATCGTGAAGGTCTTCGACGGTGGCTGGGCGTCGCTGCTGGTGGCGGCATTCGTCATCACCGTTATGGGCACATGGGTGCGCGGCAGCCGCCTGCTGTTTGAAAAGACCCGCAAGAACGAGGTGCCGCTCGACTTCCTGGCCGAGAACCTCGACAAGAAGCCGCCGCAGATCGTACCCGGAACCGCCGTGTTCCTGACCAGCGATCCGCAAAGCGCCCCCACGGCGCTGATGCACTCCCTCAAGCACTACAAGGTGCTGCACGACAACAATGTCATCCTCACCGTCGTCACCGCGCCGCAGCCCTATGTGCCGCCGAGCGAGCGGGTGAGCATGGAGAGGATCAACAAGCTTTTCATGCGCGTGTCGCTGACCTTCGGCTATATGGAGCACCCCAATATCCCCAAGGCGCTGGTGATCTGCCGCAAGCAGGGCTGGAAGTTCGACATCATGGAAACGTCGTTCTTCCTGTCGCGGCGCTCGCTGAAGGCCTCGCCCAATTCCGGCATGCCGGTGTGGCAGGACCGGCTGTTCATAGGGCTGGCACGCACCGCCTCCGACGCGACGGAATATTTCCAGATCCCGACCGGGCGCGTGGTGGAGATCGGGACACAAGTCGCCATCTGAGGGCGTGGCCGGCCCTTCGCGCGCCGACCGTTCCGTCACCACGATCTGTTTGACCGCGACAGCGCAGAAATACGCTTGCCAATGCCCCGGCGTTTCGGCATAAGTTCAAGAACCGTAACGTACGGTACGGTTGCAGGCGAACGCATTCACGAGCGGAAACAGGACGACCAGGGCGGTGCAGACCAGCTTCGAGATCAACAGCGGCGAAGAGCTGACGGAGCGTCAGAAGGACGTTCTGAATGCTGTTCTTCTGCTCCTGGTGGAAGAGGGCGACCGGCTGACCATGACCGCCGTGGCGCGCCGGGCGAGCTGCTCGAAGGAAACGCTCTACAAATGGTTCGGCGACCGCGACGGCCTGCTGACCGCCACCGTGCAGTGGCAGGCTTCCAAGGTGCGCGTGGCATCGGTGGATCGCTCCCGCCTCGATATGCCGTCGCTGACGGAAAACCTTGAGCGCTATGCATCGGACTGGCTGCACGTCATTTCCAGCGACACCTCCATCGCGCTGAACCGGGTGGCCGTTGCCCATGCCGGCTCCGACAAGCGTGACCTTGGGGCGATTGTGCTGGAGAATGGACGCCTCGCCATGGGGCGGCGGCTGAAACCCGTTCTTCTTGCCGGCCGCGAGGCGGGCCTGCTTGCCTTCGATGACGCCGAGGAGGCGTTCAGGACCTTTTTCGGGCTGGTTGCCCGGGATGTACAGATCCGGTTGCTGCTGGGCGACCGGTTGAAACCGACTGACGCGGAGATCGACCGGGATGCGGCCGAAGCGACGCGCCAGTTCCTCGCTCTTTATGGAGCACAAACCGGGGCGGCGAGCGCCGACCTCTGAAACACCGCAAGGGAAGGAAGACGAAATGCGCGTTTATTACGATCGCGACGCCGATCTCAATCTGATCAAGGGCAAGAAGGTCGCCATCATCGGCTATGGCAGCCAGGGCCGTGCCCATGCGCTGAACCTCAAGGATTCGGGCGCCAAGGAAATCGTGATCGGCCTCAAGGCCGGTTCGCAGACCGCCAAGAAGGTCGAGGCCGACGGCCTCAAGGTGATGAGCGTGGCCGACGCCGCCAAGTGGGCCGACCTGATGATGATGGCGACGCCCGACGAACTGCAGGCCGACATCTACAAGAACGAAATCGCCCCGAACATCCGTGACGGCGCTGCAATCGCCTTCGCCCACGGTCTCAACGTGCACTTCGGCCTGATCGAGCCGAAGTCGACGGTCGACGTCGTCATGATCGCGCCGAAGGGCCCCGGCCACACCGTGCGCGGCGAGTATCAGAAGGGCGGCGGCGTGCCGTGCCTGGTCGCCGTTCATCAGGACGCTTCCGGCAACGCGCTCGACCTCGCGCTTTCCTATGCATGCGGCGTCGGCGGCGGCCGTTCGGGCATCATCGAGACCAACTTCCGCGAAGAGTGCGAAACCGACCTGTTCGGCGAGCAGGTGGTGCTCTGCGGCGGTCTGGTCGAGCTGATCCGCGCCGGCTTCGAGACGCTGGTGGAAGCCGGCTACGCGCCGGAAATGGCCTATTTCGAGTGCCTGCACGAAGTGAAGCTGATCGTCGACCTGATCTACGAAGGCGGCATCGCCAACATGAACTACTCGATCTCCAACACCGCCGAGTGGGGTGAGTATGTGTCGGGTCCGCGCATCATCACCGCCGAGACCAAGGCCGAGATGAAGCGCGTGCTCAAGGACATCCAGACCGGCAGGTTCACGTCCGAATGGATGCAGGAATACCGCTCGGGCGCCGCCCGCTTCAAGGCGACCCGCCGCCTCAATGACGAGCATCCGATCGAGCAGGTCGGCGAGAAGCTGCGCGGCATGATGCCGTGGATCTCGACGAACAAGCTTGTCGACAAGGCCAAGAACTAAAGCACGATCCCGGACCGAAGGCCCGCGCAAGTGAAACGCTGCGGACTTTTCGGATAGGGTCATGTTTCCAACGCAACGCTTTGGAGCGAGATCGATCTGGCTCCAAGGTGGACCGGGATCAAGCCGCCTCCCAGGGCTTCCTCCCCGCGCGTTCCGGCTCCGCCGGGATGCGTGGGGGCGATGGTGGAGGCTTCGTCTGGATCGAACGGGAGCGTTGCAGGTCTTCGGACAGAAAAAGCCGGCGTCATGCGCCGGCTTTCCTCGTTTCAGGTGATTTTGCTCCTGATCCTAACCATAGTGCCAGCCCGGCTTGGGCCGGGTGCCGGTGAACTGCACGCCGACACGATCTTCCTTGCGCCAGCGCACGACCGTTTCATAGGCGATGCCATCGACCGGCACGTAGAGCAGGAATTCCTGCGGCACACGCGAATCGATCGAAATCTTCAGCTCCGCGCCATCCTTGTGCATGTTGCGGATCACGCATTTGATCTCGGAATTGGCAACGCCGGTGAGGATCGAGGCGCCTTTGAACACCCGCTGGCGGTGCAGACGGCGGTTTTCCGCCCCTTCCGGTTCCGTCATGTGCGTCTCCCGTCGATTGAATCCGATTGGGAGGCCTTCTTACGACAGGCGGTTCAAAAAAGGTTTAAGGAGCGCGTCAGCGGCGGCGCCGAAGCGACGCCGCTTTCCGTCATATATCTTGCGGGCCGTGCTCAATCGTAGGGTGACACGCACTGGCGGCGCGGCCCGTAATTGGGCTGGAACGTGTTGTCATAGGGCCTGTAGGACCGGTAGCGGCTTTCGCACCACCTGACATGTGCGCTGGACATGCTCACGCGATAGCGAGGCGCATAATAGTACGGGGCATAGTAGTCGGGGCCGTAGTCATAATAGTCGTCATACAGGCCGCCATAGACCGGCAGCCCCAGTCCGAAGCCCAGTAAGCCGCCATCGAAGAAGAAGTCATCGCGGTCGCGGAAGTGGCGATGGTGATGGCCACGCCAGTCGCCGTTCCATCTCATGGCGTGTCGGCCACCGAAGCTCATGCCTCCGCCACTGGGGCGCACCATCATCATGCCGCCATGGCCGCTCCAGCCACCGCCATGCCAAGCGCCACCGCCGCCGCCATGCCAGCCACCACCGCCGTGCCAGCCACCGCCGCCGCCATGCGGTATCCAGGCGGCGTTCTGGAGCGAGGCCCCGGATTGTCCGGCCCGGCTCATCAGAACGGAGCTCTGCAGACCGCTCTGGTTGGCATTCATGTTGACCGCCGGGGGAAAGATGAGGGAAGGCTGGTCGATCGGGCCAGCGGCCACCGGCATGCACATGCCGGCAAGCGCGCCAAAGGCGATGACGCCGGAGCGCGCCAGGTAAGAGAGATGCCGTTTCATCGTTATCTCCGTGGAAAATCGCTCGAATGAGCCTTCCCGGCGGGTATTCAATGACCGGAGGGATCCGGCTGTTTCGAACCAACGGAAGTAACGGATGGCCACATGCCGGGGTTCCGCCGCACACGATTAAGTGACGCGGGGCGCGGTCTTGTGTTCGGGCGTGCTTGCAGGCAAAGCTGGGCGGACGGCTTCACGCCTTTTCGACCAGATCAACGGGTCCTGACTCGCTCCATGTCGCTGCGCATCGCCACCTTCAATGTCGAAAACCTCATGAACCGGTTCGACTTCTCCGGTTTTCGGAACCAGCTCAACCAGGACCGGACGCTCGCCCTGTTCGAGATCAAGGACGAGGCCGAATACAGGCGTCTCGAGCAGGCCCGCGCCATCGCTCATGCCGACGATGCGCGCCAACTCACCGCGCTGGCCGTCGCCGAGACGCGCGCCGACATCATCTGCATGCAGGAGGTGGATAATATCGAGGCTCTGAGGGCCTTCGAATATGGCTATCTGTTCAAGATGATCGGGCAGGGCTACCGCCAGAAATACACGACCGCCGGCAATGATTCACGCGGGATCGACGTGGCCGTGATGATGCGCACCGAAACCGCCGACGGCGAGCCGATCGAATTCGTGCGCATGACCAGCCATGCGCATGTGACCTTCGAGGAATTCGGCCTGCATACGCCCGAATTGACCGCGCTCGGCATCGAGCCCTTCGAGCGCATCTTCCGCCGCGACTGCCTGGAAGTCGATGTGAAGATCGCGGGACGGCCGCTCACCATCTACTCGGTGCATCTGAAGTCCATGACCGGCAGCCGCAACGGCCTGAGCGGCCGGGAAGGCTCCATGCCGATCCGCTTTGCCGAGGCAACGGCCGTGCGGCGCATCATCGAGGATCGCTTCGGCCGCGACCACGCAGGCGACAAGCGCTGGGTGATCTGCGGTGATTTCAACGATTATCGCCAGCGCACCGTCATTTCCGGGGATGCCTTTTCAGGCTTTCATTTCGAGGTTGTGAACGAAACCGTGTCGAGCCTCGATGTGCTGCTGGCCGACGGCTTTGCGCAGAATATCGTCGAGCGGCGGCCTGAGCTGGACCGCTGGACGCTCTATCACACGCGCGGACCGGAGGAGCGACATCTGTGTCAGCTCGACTATATATTGCTGTCGCCGGCGCTTGCCCGCGCGAATGCCGATGTGGTGCCGGATATCGTGCGCGGCGGGCAGCCCTGGCGAACCGTCTTTCCGCCCGGACAGGAGGTGGAGCGCTATCCGCGCGCCGGCTGGGACCGGCCGAAAGCCTCCGATCACTGCCCGGTCGCGGTAACACTCAGCATCAGGTGAGCCATGAGTTTCGATATTCCGCGCAATGTCATCCTGCCGGTCGATGCGGTGGATGTCCGGCTTGATCCGGGGCCGCATCCGTTCGAGAGCGAGAACGCCGGGGCGATCGAGCGCAACTGGCAGGCGGAGACAGCGGCCAATCCGGCGCTGTTCGACGGCACGGTGATGCTGCTTTCGCGGCTCGCCTACACGAACCGGCGGCTGGAAGGGCGCTGCCACGCCATCCGCTTCGCCACCTTCATGCTGTGGCGCAGGCACCAGCCGGTGCCGACGGCCGAACATGCCTTTGCGCATGCCATGCTTGTTTCGCGCGACAATGCGCTGGTGGCGATCCGCATGGGCGGCCACACCGTCAATGCCGGCAGCGTCTATTTCGCCGCAGGCTCGTTCGAGCCGGTGGATTTCGTCGACGGCGGGGCCGATGTCGATCTCAACATGATGCGCGAGGTGGAGGAAGAAACCGGCCTCGATCTTCGCATGGCTCGGCGCGAGCCGCTGTATCACGCGCTTTCGACCGCGCGCGGCACGGTGATCTTCCGCCGCTATTTCCTCGATGCCGACGCCGATGACATCGCGGCTGGTATCCGCGCCTTCGTGGCGGCCGATCCCGAGCCGGAAATCGTCGGGCCGGTGGTCATTCGCGGCAAGGATGACCTGCCCGAAGGCCTCAAGCCGCACATGCTGCCTTTGATCGACTGGCATTTTTCCAGGACGCAGTAGGCTTTCGTTACGACCCCTCCGGCACGAAGGACGGGGCGTTACTCATGCCGCAGGGCGTCGATAGGGCTCAGCCGTGCTCCGCGAAGCGCGGGGAAGAAGCCGAACACCATGCCGATCAGCGCCGAGAAGCCGACCGCGAGCAGGATGACCGGGATGCTCGGCGCGAAGGGGATGGACATCATTACCGCAGCGAGGCCGGCCAGCGACAGGCCGAGCGCGATGCCGATCAGCCCGCCCAGCAGCGACAGCACGGTCGCCTCCACCAGGAACTGGATGAGGATGTGCTTCTCATGCGCGCCGATGGCGAGGCGGATGCCGATCTCGCGGGTACGCTCGGTGACCGATACCAGCATGATGTTCATGATGCCGATGCCGCCGACCAGCAGGCTGACGGCCGCGAGCGCCCCCAGCATACCGGTCATGGTGGTGGTGGCGCTCGCCATGGCGTCGGCGATCTGGGTCATGTCGCGCACCTCGAAATTGTCGTCGGCGTCCGGGGCGATGCGTCGCGCGTCGCGCATGATCGTTTCGATGCTGTCCTGCACATCCGACGTGGCGTAGCCGTCCTGTGCCGCGACATAGATGGCGTCGATGTTGCGGTTGCCGGCGATGCGCCGCTGGAAGGCGGCAAGCGGCATCATGACCACATTGTCCTGATCCTGGCCGAAGCCGGAGGTGCCCTTGCTTTCGAGCACGCCGATGACCTTGCAACTCGTGCGGTTGACACGGATCGACATGCCGTCGGGATCGCCCGCACCGAAGAACTGCCGACGCACGGTCTCGCCCAGAATGCACACGCCGGTGCCGCCGCGCACTTCCGATTCGGTGAAGCTGCGGCCGGAAGCGATGTTCCAGTCGCGCGCGGTGAAGAAGTCGTTGTCGGTGCCGGTGATGCTCGCCGCGATGTTGTCGGCGCCATAGACGACGCGAACCGTGCGTTGCGAGGCGGCAGACACCGCCTTGGCGTTGGTCAGCCCCTTGCGCAGCCCGACAAGGTCCTTTTCCTCCAGTTGGCGTGGCGTGAAGGAGGCCAGGCCACCCCGCTCGGGCCTTGCCGCGCGCACCACCAGAAGATTGCTGCCCAGCTTGGAAATATCGTTCTTCACCTTCTGCGTGGTGCCCGAACCGATGGTGATCATGGCGATCACCGCCGCCACGCCGATGACGATGCCCAGCAGCGTCAGGAAGGAACGCAGCACATTGCGACGGATGGAGCGCAGCGCAAGCTTTACGGTTTCCCAGATCATCAGGCGGCCTCCCGGTTCATCTCGTCCGAGGCGATGTGCCCATCGAGGAAGCCGATGGTGCGTTTGGCATAGGCGGCGATGTCGGGCTCGTGCGTGACCATGACGATGGTGAGCCCCAGATCATTGTTCAGCCGCGTCATCAGCTCCATGATCTCGTGGCTGCGGGCGGTGTCGAGATTGCCGGTGGGCTCGTCGGCCACCAGAAGCATCGGCGTGGTGACGATGGCGCGCGCGATCGCCACGCGCTGCTGCTGGCCGCCCGATAGCTCCGCTGGCGTGTGGTTCTGGCGGCCGGCAAGCCCGACCTGCTCCAGCGCCTCGATGGCGAGCCTGCGGCGCTCGCCATGCGGCACGCCGCGATAGATCAGCGGCAGCTCGACATTTTCCACCGCGGTCGTGCGCGGCAGCAGATTGTAGCCCTGGAAGACGAAGCCGATATAGAGGTTGCGCAGAACGGCCCGGCGGTTACGGTCCAGCCGCCCGGCATCGACGCCCATGAAGCCGTATCGGCCGGCGGTCGGCGTATCGAGGCAGCCGATGATGTTCATGGCCGTCGACTTGCCCGAACCGGAAGGCCCCATGATCGCGACGAATTCGCCGCGCTGGATGGTCAGGTCCACGCCGGCCAGCGCATCTACTCGCGCCTCGCCCTCGCCATAGCTCTTGCGCACCTTCCCGAAGGTGATCAGCGGCTTTTCCGTCATGGCCTCAGTTCCGCGTCTGCGAGCCGGTGATGACGAGGTCGCCCATCTGGATGCCGGACAGGATTTCGGTGTCCTCGCCGTTGGTGGAGCCGGTCCTGACCCGCACCGGGCTGGGTTCGCCGTCCTTCAGCACATAGAGAGTGCGCGTGCCGTCCGCTGCGGCCTGGCGTTGACGCCCGCCGGGGCGGCCCATCCGCGGCATGAACATGTTCTGCAGGCTCCAGCCACGGCGCTCCTGAGTGGCGGGTGGGCGGTAGCGGAGGGCCGCGCTCGGCACGGTGATGACGTCGTTTGCTTCGCGGGTGACGACCGCGACGGTCGCCGTCATGCCCGGACGCAGCAGAAGCTCCTTGTTGTCGACATCGAAGCGCGCGTCATAGGTGACCACGCCCTCGGTGGTGACGGAGGCGTATGCGATGTCGCGGATTTCGGCATCGAAGCGCTTGTCGGGGAAGGCATCGACGGTGAAGCGCGCCCTCTGGCCGGGGGTGACGGAGCCGATATCGGCCTCGTCGATCGCCGCCTTCAGTTCCATCTGCCTGAGATCGGCGGCAATGACAAACAGAACAGGGGCCTGCAGCGAGGAGGCGACCGTCTGGCCCGGATCGACCGAGCGGGTCAAAACGATGCCGTCGATCGGCGCATAGATGGTGCTTTTTTCGAGATCGGCCTGCTGCAGCTTCAGATCGGCAATCGCGATGGCCAGATTCGCATCCGCGCTGGCGACGGCACTGTCGGCGCGGTCGCGCGCGGCCTGCGCGCTTTCCAGCGCCTGCTCAGCCACCATGCCGCGCTGGGCAAGCTGCCTGGACCGGGCCAGGGCCTGTTCGCTTTCCTTCAGCGTGGTGCGGGCATCGGTCACCTTGGCCTCGGCCGCCTTGACGGACGCTTCGGCGCGCTCGATCTGCGCCACGAGGCGGGTCGTGTCGAGCTCGGCCAGCACGTCGCCCTTGCGCACCTGCTGGTTCTCCCGCACGGCGACGGCGCGCACGACGCCCGAAAGCTCACTGGAAATATCCACCTGCGTCAGCGGTTGCAGCGTGCCTGTCGCCGATACCTCAACGGTCAGGTTGCCGGTTTCGGCCGGGACGGTGGTGTAGGTGATCTTCGCGGACGAAGGCGAAGCCCAGAAATAGGCGCCGATGCCGCCGGCCACCGCCAGCGCGCAAAGCGCATAGAGCCAGCGGCGGTCACGCCTGCGCGTGCCTGTCTTGCCGTTCAGTCCGAGTGCGGCCTCGATGCCGTCCGGAGTTTCCGTCATTGGCCGATTGACAACCTGGTCCATGGCGGCCCCCTATATTCAAATGTCCCAACAGTGCGACAACTCGTGGCTGCGGGTCGCGATTACAAGTTAAATTTCGCTCATGTTGGGATGCAGGCAAGGGAACAACGGCCATGAAGGGCAGGAGATATCTGGTCTATGACGTGTTCACGCAGGAGCGATTGGCCGGAAATCCGCTCGCTGTCGTGCTCGATGCGGAGGGGCTGAACGAGGTCGCGATGCAAAAAATCGCACGCGAGTTCAACTATTCCGAGACGACGTTCGTCTCCCCGCCGGCCGCGCCCAGGCACAAGGCGCGCGTGCGCATCTTCACGCCCGCCTTCGAACTGCCCTTTGCGGGCCACCCCACCGTGGGCACGGCGATCGCGCTGGCGGAACTGGCCGCACATGACGGCACCGACCAGCTCATCGTGCTGGAAGAGAATATCGGCCTCCTGCGTTGCGCGGTCTCGCGCGCGGATGGCGGCAGCTTCGCCGAGTTCGACCTGCCGGAAATGCCCCGCGCGCTCGACCTCGGCATCGAGCCGGAAGTGGTGGGGGCAGCGCTCGGGCTCGGGCCGCATGAGATCGGCTTCGAGAATCATCGCGTCGGCCTGTGGACGGCGGGCGTGCCCTACATCACCGTGCCGGTTTCGGGCATGGACGTCATCGGCCGGGTCCGGCTCGATAACGAGGCCTGGATGGACCTGTCGCCGAAGCGCGGCGACGGCAAGGCGGCCAGCGCCTATGTCTATACGCGCGATACCGTGCGCCACGACAGTTCGTTTCATGCGCGCATGTTCGTTCCGGGCTGGCCTTCCTATGAGGACCCGGCGACCGGCTCTGCTGCTGCGGCCTTCTCGGGCGCCATCGCGCGATTCGACAAGCTGGACGAGGGACCGAACCGATTCTGGATCGAACAGGGCATGGAAATGGGCCGTCCTTCGCGAATCCGACTCGAAATCGATGCCGAGGGTGGAAAAATGATTGCCGCGCGCATCGGCGGACATGCCGTGAAAGTGGCGGAAGGCCTGCTTTTTGCGTGATCGGGCGGAGAGTGATCTGAAACTTTCGCGACAAATGTAAAATTGAGGGTGGACAGGCCGGAAAGCTATGGCTATATCGCGCCCATCACCGGCGCGCCGGTGGCGAGTGGGTGTGTAGCTCAGTTGGTAGAGCAGCTGACTCTTAATCAGCGGGTCCACAGTTCGATCCTGTGCACACCCACCATTTTCTTCCCGCAATAAGCAATCCGATCTACGCCTTGGGCGCGAATGTTCGCGCTTTTCCTCAAGAGAGGGCGATCGCTGAACTGCCATGCCTGGCGCTGGCTTTGCCCCGCCAGACCATGATGCCGAAAGGTGTGAAGCGGTTTTCGGACGACATCATGGCCTGCCGATTGATCTTGTCGCATGTGTGCGGCGCCAGGTGATTCCACTTGGCTGCAACATACTCTAGCGGAGCAAAGCGCCGTTCACCCGCAGGGGGTTACGATGGCGCGTTTGCCGGCACGCGACAGGAAGGTGATGTGCAGCGATTTGTCCACAGGCGAGATGGTCACGGCCTCCTCGGACGTTTGTCCTTCGCCCTCGCAGGCAAGCGACGCCGTGAATGTGCCCTGAAAATTGTTCAGCCGGGTGATGGCGCATTTGTTCTCGCGGCTGTCGAACCGGTCCTGTGAGATCGAGAAACGCCCGCCAGCAGGGCTGCACCATGTGCCGGTGATCGGCGTGGCATCCACGGGCGGGGGCGGGGGCGGCGTAGCGGCAACCTTTTGCGATCCGGTTTCCGAACAGGCCGCCAGCAGCGGAAATACCAGTGCGAGAGCGGCGAGCTTCGGTTTGTGCATGATACTGTCCCTCCTTGTTTTCGACATGATTCGCGAGACTGCGACCTGCCTGCCAGCAGGGAAAGGCGAAACCGGGGCACGAGAACGCCGCAATTCCTGCGAATCACCCATGGGACGCTTTCAGGCCGGTGCGGTCGGGCGCAACTGCCGGCTGCCGAGGTTGAAGAGATTGCCGCAGAGGATGAGCGCGGTGCCCGCTGCCGTGTAGATGTCTATGACTTCGGCATAGACGAGGAAGCCGAGCAATGCGGTGAGCGGCACGCGCAGGAAGTCCATCGGCATCACCACCGTCGCATCGGCGTGGGAGAGGGCGCGCGCCATGCAATAATGCGAATAGGAGCCGGCGAAGGCGATCACCACCACCCAGGGCCAGACCTGGGCCGAGGGCCAGCGCCAATCGTACAGGGCCGGGACGATGCCGATGACTGACTGGATGACGAGCATCCAGAAGATGATCCGCACCGCGCTTTCGGTGCGGGTGAGCGATTTCACCAGAACCACCGATATGCCGAAGGTAAGGGCCGCGCCCAGCACCACGAACTGCCCCGGCTCTATGCCGGCGGTGCTCGGGCGCACGATGACCGTGACACCGGCAAGGCCGAGGACGATGGCCGCCGTCTTCCAGCCGTTCATGCGCTCGCCGAGAAAGATCATGGCCAGCAGGGCCGTCCAGATCGGCGTGGTGAACTCGATGGCGATGACCTGCGCGAGCGGGATCAGCGTGATGGCGTAGAGCCAGGCGAATTGCCCGGCATAGTGGGCCACGTTGCGCGCAAGATGCTGCACGGGCCGCCTGGTTTTCATCGCGGCAAGCCCGCCGGCACGCCAGACCAGCGGCGCCAGCAGCGCCAACCCGATGAGCGAGCGCATTTCCATGACCTGGAAGAGCCCCAGTTCGCGCGTCGTCTCGCGTCCCGAAACCGTCATGAGCAGCGTGCAGGTGAGCGAGCAGCCCATCCAGAAAGCGGCTTTTGCGATCGATTGGTTGGCGGTCATGGCGCTGATATGCGGCCGTCTCCGGTTTGCGGCAATCGTGCTCCTGGATCATTCGCATGGGCCAGCGGCAAGGCGTCACTCCCTTTCATCGCCATGTTGGTATAGGAGACCGGCACGGTAAAGGAGCGTGGCGTTTGGAAACAGTCGATGTCGTGGTGATCGGGGCGGGTGCGGCCGGCATGATGTGCGCCATCGAGGCGGGCAAGCGCGGCCGCTCGGTGCTGGTGGTCGATCATGCGCCAAAGCCCGGCGAAAAGATCCGCATTTCCGGTGGCGGCCGCTGCAACTTCACCAATCTCAACGCCAGTCCGAAGAATTTCCTGTCGCAGAACCCGCATTTCTGCATTTCGGCGCTCAGCCGCTACACGCAGCGCGATTTCATCGGGTTGGTCGAGCATTACGGCATCGCCTATCACGAAAAGACGCTCGGGCAGCTTTTCTGCGACGGTTCGGCCACGCAGATCATCGCCATGCTGGTCGGCGAGATGAAGCGCCATGGCGCCGAACTGCGGCTCGCCACGCGCGCCGAGCACATCGAAAAGGTCGATGGCGGCTTCCTGCTGGGAGTGAATGGTACCAGGCTGCGCTGCCAGTCGCTGGTGGTGGCCTGCGGCGGCAAATCCATCCCCAAGATGGGTGCGACCGGTTTCGGCTATGACATCGCCGCGCAATTCGGCCTGCGGGTGTTGGAAACGCGACCGGCGCTGGTGCCGCTGACCTTCGACCAGAACACGCTGGCGCGGCTGAAGCCGCTGGCGGGCGTGGCAGTGGAGGAGGCTGCCGTCTCCTGCGGCAAGACGGCGTTCAGGGAAGCCATGCTGTTCACCCATCGCGGCATCAGCGGGCCGTCGATCCTGCAGATCTCGTCATACTGGCGCGAGGGCGACGAGATCGGCATCTCCATGCTGCCGCAAACCGACCTGTTCGAAGCGCTGCGGCAGGCGCGCGCGGCCAACGGCCGGCAGGCGTTGCAGACGGCGCTGGCCGCGCATCTTCCCAGGGCGCTGGCGCAGTCGATTGCGGAAGAGGCGAACCTGCCCGGCAATATCGCCGACATTCCCGACAGGCAGTTGCGGCGCGTGGCGGAGATGGTGAATGGCTGGCGCATCAAGCCCGCCGGCTCGGAAGGCTATCGCACTGCCGAGGTGACGCTGGGCGGCATCGATACGCGCGACCTCGATTCCAGGACGATGGCGGCGCGCTCGGTGCCCGGCCTCTATTTCATCGGTGAGGTTGTGGACGTCACCGGCTGGCTCGGCGGCTATAATTTTCAATGGGCATGGTCGTCCGGCTGGTGCGCGGGGCAGGCGGCCTGACGAAAGCTTCCGCGTCAACCGCCTTTTAAAACCTTCGCGCCATGGTGTGGCCATGGCTGGATTCGCGCTTCCAAAACTCAGATGGCTGTTGATCGGTGCCGTGGGTGCGGGCATATGGGCAATGACCCAGGAGCCGCCCGCGCAACGCAAGACGCAAACCCATCGCCCTGTTGCAACGGCCCCGCACAAGGCCGATCCGAAACGGCAGAGCGCGGCGGCGGTCGCGCCGGCGCAGAAACCGGCTGCGAGCCCGACGCCATCCACGCCGAAGGCGATCGTGCCTCCGTCCATGCGCCCGTCCGAACTCGTCACCAGTTCGGTCACGCGGCCGGAGCATCCGCTGCCCAGGCAGGCACCCGACAATGCGCTCTACACCACGACACGGGTGAACATGCGCGGCACCGCCGGCGTGAGCGCGCCCATCGTGGCGACGCTGAATGTCGGCGAAGCGGTCAAGCCGATCCTGCGCGACGGTAAATGGCAGCTCGTCTCGGCGCGCGGCCGCAAGGGCTGGATCCTTGCCGACTATCTTCATCCGGCAAGCCCGGAGGCACCGCGCCCGAGCGCCGGGGTGGGGGCAGCCGGCAAGCCCGTTGCGCAGGCGGCCGTGCGAACCGTGCCGCCGGCGTCGATCCGGCCGCAGGGCTATACGCCGCCGCGGCCGCAGACGGATGCGCTGTTTTCGGGTGTGAAATCACTGTTCGGCGCGCGCAAGCCCATACGCGCACCGCAGGAAGGCGATTGCCAGTGCCCCTACGATCTCATGATAGACGGCTCGCAATGCGGCGAGCGCAGCGCCTATAGCAAGCGCAGCCGCCGCGCGGTGCAATGTTACCTGTAGGCGGCTGACGGTCAGCGGCGCATCAACAGGCCGGCAACGAGGCCGAGCACCGCAAGGCCCACCACCGCCGTGGCAACCGGATTGTCGCGCGCCACCTTACGCATCTCGCGGCCGTGCCTCTGAAGATTGGGAACGGCATCATGCATGCGCGACATGAAGTCGTCGTAGAGATCGGTTGCGTGATCGCGAAACTCCGAGGCGTGTTCGCGGGAATCGGCAAGGGCCGCCGCGCCGCGCTTCGACAAGGCTTTCTTCAGCGACGAGACTTCGTGGCGCAGGCTGGCGATCTGATCTTCCAGATCGTCGGTCATGTTATCGCGGAGCTTGGAGAAAGTGGAAGCCATTCGGAAAATCCTCGTTTGGGGTGATGGCACCACAACGGCAGTTCCGCCGATTGGTTCCCCAACCCGCAGAGGGCACCGGGAAGCGCTATTTCTCCGAAACGCCGGCTTCGGCGAAGCTCGCCATGCCCGCATGGCATTCGAGCGCCGAGCGCACGATGTTGACCGCAAGGCAGGCGCCCGAGCCTTCGCCGAGCCGCATGCCGAGATCGAACAGCGGGTTCAGTTCCAGCGCCTCCAGCAGCGCGCGATGGCCCGCCTCGGCCGAGACATGGGCGGCAAGCACGTGTGCGAGCCCTGCGTTGTGGAGTTTTGCCAGCGGTGCGACGGCTGCGGTGCAGACGAAACCGTCGAGGAGCACCGGCACGCCGTGCCGGCGCGCGGCAAGCGTGGCGCCGAAGATCGCCGCAAGCTCGCGCCCGCCGAGAGCGGCTGCGACCTTCAGCGGGTCGGAGAGGGAGGCTGCATGCAACGAGAGGCCCTTTTCGATGGCCGTCACCTTGCGCTTCAGCCCCGCATCGTCGACGCCGGTGCCGCGGCCCGTCCATTTTTCCGCGCCGCCGCCGAAAAGTGCAGCCGCGATGGCCGCCGCCGGCGTGGTATTGCCGATGCCCATTTCGCCGAAGCAGATCAGGTCGGTGTCCTTGCCGACCGCCTCGTAACCGGCCGAGACGGCGGCGAGGAAGTCCTCCTCGTCCATCGCCGGTTCCTGCGTGAAATCACCGGTCTGGCGTTCGATCTCGAGCGGCACCACCGCCAGTTCGGCTCCGGCGATGCGGGCGAGCTGGTTGATGGCAGCCCCTCCGCCGGCGAAATTCGCCACCATCTGCACGGTGACTTCGGAAGGGTAGGCCGAAACGCCCTGCGCGGTGACGCCATGCGAGCCGGCAAAGACGATCACCTTCACCTTGTCCAGCCTGGGCATGTCGCGGCTCTGCCAGCGCGCCAGCCATGCGGCAATCGCTTCGAGCCGGCCGAGGCTGCCTTGCGGCTTTGTCAGCATGTCCTGACGGCGGACGACGGCTTCGGCCGCCGCATCGCTGCCCATGGGCAGGTTTTCGCAGGCAGCGCGCAGGTCGTCGAGAGAAGCGAAGGTCATCGTGGGGCTCCGATAGGTCAAACAAGGATTGCGCTTGCCGCAAGCAGGACGAGGATTTCCGCGCCCTGCTGCAGCGCGCCGACGGTGTCGCCGGTGTGGCCGCCGATCTGGGCGAGGCACAACCAGCGCAGGAAGAGGAACCAGAGGACGAGCAGGGCGGCGACAGCCACCGCACCGGACAGGCCGAGCAGAAGCAGGGCGATTGCGCCGATCACCGCGCCGATCACTGCAACTTCGGCGGAAGGCGCGCCGGCATCGGCCGCCAGCCCTTTGGTGCGGGCGGAGGGCAGGAAATGCATGAAACCGGGGATGAGCGCGCGCGAGGCGGCATGGGCGGCGATGAGGGCGCTGAAGATTTGCGCCACGCCGGCAAGTTCGGAAAGGGCGCTCCAGCGCAGCAGGATCGAAAGCGCCAGCGTGGCGACGCCATAGGTGCCGACGCGGCTGTCGCGCATGATCTCCAGCTTGCGCTCGGGCGTGTGGCCGCCGCCGAAACCGTCTGCGGTGTCGCCAAGGCCGTCCTCGTGCAGGCAGAAGGTGGTGAGCATCGTGGCGCCGAGCGCCAATGCCGCCGCCGCGCCGGCGGCGAGCCCGAGCCATGTGGCGATGGCGAAGACGCCGCCGCCGATCAGTGCCACCACGACGCCCACGATCGGTGCGGCCCATAGCGCGGAAGACAGGCTGCGGCCGTTGAAATCGAGATGCGGCAGCGGCAGGCGGGTCAGGAAGACGAGCGCGAGGGCGAAGTCCCTGGCCGCCTTGTCGAAAAGCCCGCCGCCCACCGCTCAGCCTCTCGCGATTGCGTGGAAGAAAGTGCCGCTGACATGGCCGCGACGGCCGCCGGCCGCGCCCAGCGGGTTGCCCTGACCATCCGCCAGTGCGGCGAGCTTTTCGTCCGAGCCGTGCGAGACGACCTGCGCATAGTGGAACTCATGGCCGCGCACGAGCATGCCTTTCTGTCCAAGCGGGCAGTCGGCCAGCAGCGTCGCCTGCCGGTAGCCGAGGTTCATCTTGCGCCTGGCGAAGCTGGTGGAGTGGCCGAGCAGGCCAAGCATTTCATGGGTTTCGCCATCAGCGTCCACCAGCGTTTCGCCGAGTGCCATGAAGCCGCCGCACTCGCCATGGACCGGCCGCGTCGCCGCGAAGGCACGCATGCCTGCGCGAAAATTCTGCGCGGCGGCCAGCGTGCCTGCATGCAGTTCCGGGTAGCCGCCGGGCAGCCAGCAGGTGTCGCAATCGTCGCGCGGGGCCTCGTCGGCCAGCGGCGAAAACGGCACGATCTCCGCGCCCGCTTTGCGCCAATGGGCGGCGACATGCGGATAGACGAAGGTGAAGGCGGCGTCCTGCGCCAGCGCGATGCGCTGGCCGGGCGGCGGAAGCGCATCGGAAAAATCAATGCCTCGCGGTGCAAGCGGCGTCATCAGCGCCATGATCGCTTCGAGGTCGAGCGAGCGCTCGGCCATGTCGGCGAGGCGGTCGAGATGCGCCATCAGATCGGCATGCTCGCCTGCCTGCACCAGTCCGAGGTGGCGTTCGGGCAGCGCCAGCGCGGTGTCGCGCATGACGGCGCCGACGACAGGCAGGCCGATCGCCTCGATCGCCTCGCCGGCCAGCCGCAAATGGCGCTCGCTGCCGAGCCGGTTCAGAACCACGCCGGCAATGCGCACTTGCGGATCGTAGGTGGCAAAGCCTTTGGCGATGGCCGCGGCCGTCTGCGACTGTCCCGACACGTCGAGCACCAGAAGCACCGGCAGGCCGTAGAGCCGGGCAAGGTCGGCGGCCGAGCCCGAGCGGCCGGGCGCTCCCGGAATGCCGTCGAACAGGCCCATCGCGCTTTCCAGCACGATCATGTCGGCCTGCGACGCGGCATTTGCCGCCAGCGCGTTGAGGAGCGCCGGCGACATCGCCCAGCTATCCAGATTGACGCCCGGCCGGCCGGTGGCGGCGTGGTGGAAGCCGGGGTCGATATAGTCGGGACCGGACTTCGCGCCGCCGACGCTCAGGCCTCGCCGCGCCAGCGCACGCAATATGCCGATGGTGACGCTCGTCTTGCCGGAACCCGAACGCGGGGCGCCGATGATCAGGCCGCGCGCGCTCATGGCTGCCCCAGCAGTTCGGCACGCATGGCGACGATGCCGCCGACAACGATCAGCGCCGGTGAAACGACGTTTTCGCGCTCTGCCGCCTCCACCAGCTTGCCGAGCGTCGTGGTCACGGTGCGCTCTTCGGGCAGGGAGGCGTTTTCGACCAGCGCGGCCGGCGTTTCGCCGGGAAGGCCCGCCGCCAGAAGTTCGGCCACGGTTTCGGCCATATGCGTCAGGCCCATATAGATGACCATGGGCTGGCCGGTGCGGGCAAGGGCGGCCCAGTCCGGTCGGTCGTCGGAGACGGCGGCAAAGCCGGTGGCCAGGATGATCGCGCCATTGACGCCGCGCATGGTCGCCGGAATGCTCGCCGAGGTCAGGCCGCCGAAGGCCGAGGTGATGCCCGACAGCACCCGCCAGGGAATGTTTTCGCGGGTCAGCACCAGCGCCTCTTCCGCGCCACGGCCGAAGATGAAGGGATGGCCGCCCTTCAGCCGCACCACCTTGCGCCCCTCGCGCGCCAGCTTCACCAGAAGCGCGTTGATGTCGTCCTGCGGAATGGAAAGCCTGCCGCCGCGCTTGCCGACGAAGAATTTCTCGGCCTGGCTCGCAACCGCGACGATTTCCGGCGACACCAGCGCATCATGCACGAGGGCGTCGGCCTGATCGAGCGCGGACAGCACATCGAGCGTCAGCAGGCCGGGATCGCCCGGACCCGCGCCCGCCAGCCAGACATGGCCGGGTTCGAGCACCTTCGGCTCATGCTTTAAACGTGAAATAGCTTTTTCGAGACTCATGAATGCCGCTTTCGACGATGACGCGGAGCGTCGCCAAGCCTATAGATTGTGCCATGACCGCCGAACAAGCTCCCTCCGAAGAAGCTCCCCTGCGTCGTGGCTGGACCACGGGTGCCTGTGCCACCGCCGCAACCAAGGCGGCCTGTACGGCACTGTTGACCGGCAATTTCCCCGATCCGGTGGAGATCACGCTGCCCGGCGGCAATGCGGTGAGCTTCGCGCTGGCGGTTTCCGAACCGGGCGAGGGGGAGGCGATGGCCGGTATCGTCAAGGATGCCGGCGACGATCCCGATGTGACGCATGGCGCGCTGGTGAAAAGCAGGGTGCGGCGTGGCGCGCCAGGCAGCGGCGTTGTGTTCCGTGCCGGGCCGGGCGTCGGCACAGTGACGCGGCCGGGCCTGCCGATCCCGCCGGGCGAACCGTCGATCAATCCCGTGCCGCGCAAGATGATCGCGCAGGCGGTGCATCAGATCGCCGGCGAGAGCGCCGATTTCGAGGTCGAGATTTCCGTGGTCGGCGGCGAGGAGATGGCGCAGCGAACGCTCAACCCGCGTCTCGGCATTCTCGGTGGCATCTCGATACTGGGCACGACCGGCATCGTCATTCCCTATTCCTGCGCGGCCTGGATCCATTCCATCTATCGCGGCGTCGATGTGGCGCGCGCCATGGGCTTTACCCATGTCGCGGGCTCCACCGGCAACGCGTCCGAACTGGCGGTCCAGAAATTGCACGGCCTGCATGAAGTGCAGCTCATCGACATGGGCGATTTCGTCGGCGGCATGCTGAAATATATCCGGGCGCACCCCGTTGCGCGCGTCACCATTGCGGGCGGCGTGGCCAAGATGACCAAGCTGGCGCAGGGCATGCTGGACGTGCATTCCAACAGGGGCAGGGCCGATCTGGAAGGACTGGCCGCCGTTGCCGCGGAAGCCGGCGCGAGCGAGGAGCTTGCCGCGCGCATAACGGGTGCCAACACCGTGGCAGAGGCCTTTTCGCTGGCTCTGGCCGAGGGCGTTCCGCTTGGCGATGCCATTGCCGCAGGCGCGTGGCGCACGGCCGCGCCAGTCTTGAAGAGCGCGGACATCGAACTCGAAATCCTGGTCTTCAACCGCGAAGGCGAGTTGAGGGGGCATGCGCCCTTCGCGCCCGTTCATAGCGTATCGCGTCCCCTGAACCGGCGCTGATAGTCGGGATCGTAAAGCGAGCTTTCGCGAAAATCCTGTGTCGCAAGCGATGGCCCGACGAAGATCAGCGCCGTGCGCTCGATCGGGTCTTCGGCCAGCTTTGCCGCAATCGTGCCGAGCGTGCCGTGCAGCACGCGCTCATCCGGCCAAGAGGCATGGAACACGATGGCCACCGGGCAATCGGCCCCATAGAGCGGCGTCAGTTCCTCCACCACGCGGTCGATGGCGTGGATGGCAAGATGGATGGCAAGCGTCGCGCCAGTCGCGCCGAAGGCCGCCAGATTTTCCTTTTCCGGCATGGGCGAGGCGCGGCCGGAAATGCGCGTCAGCACCAGCGATTGCGCCACCGCCGGAATGGTCAGCTCGCGGCCTAGTGCCGAAGCGGCCGCGGCGAAGGACGGCACGCCGGGTGTCATCGTATAGGCAATGCCGTGGCGCTCCAGGCGGCGAATCTGCTCGGCCACCGCGCTCCACACCGAAAGGTCGCCCGAATGCAGGCGCGCGACGTCCTTGCCCTCGTCATGTGCCGCCAGATATTCGGCTTCGATCTCGTCGAGCGACATCGGCGCGGTGTCGACCAGTTTTGTCCCCGGCGCGCAATAGGCGAGCAGTTCGGGCGCGACGATCGAGCCGGCATAGAGGCAGACCGGGCAGCTTGCCAGCAGGTCGCGGCCGCGAACGGTGATGAGGTCTGCGGCTCCGGGGCCGGCGCCAATGAAATGAACCGTCACGCTTTGTCTCCACTGATGGCGATGGCGCAGGTGACCGCCTCGCGCACGATGCGGGGGCCGAGCAGCCGCGAGCCCGGACCCGCCGCCGCAAGTGCCGCCGCTTCCGAAAGCGAGGGCGCGCCGGTCGCTTCCAACGATAGTTCCGAATGCGTCCGGGCGCGTTTGCCGGCTTCGGCCAGTTCGGCGTCGCCGACGATGATGATGGCGCGGCGCAATTGCCGGCCTGCCTGAAAAATCGCGTCCTCGTGCTGCTTCAGCTTGCCGGTCGCCAGCGCGTCGAGCCGGGCAATGTCGAGGTCGTGCACGCCCAGCGCGGTGTTGATCGCCCCCAGAACCTGTTCCCTGCTGACGCCCTTGCGGCTGCCGATACCCGCCACGATCATGGTTTTGTCCATGACCATTGCGTGACCGGCATGGCCGGGCGCCAGCCCTGCATGGTGCCGACCGGAACCGCGCGCGACACCGACAGGCGGATCAGTTCGCCGCCATGGCGCGCTTGCAGCGCAAGCAGCAGCGCTTCCATTTCAAGCGTCACCGCGTTGGCGACCAGTCGTCCGCCCGAGGGCAGGGCGGCGATCGCCGCGTCCATGACGCCGGGTTCCGAGCCGCCGCCCCCGACGAAGATGGCATCCGGCGTCGGGAGGCCGGCAAGCGCTTCGGGCGCGCGGCCTTCCACGACCGTCAGGCCGGACACGCCGCAGGCGCTGGCGTTGCGGGCAATGCGGGCGGCGCGTTCGGCATTGGTCTCGATGGCGATGGCGCGCATGGACGGATCGCGCAGCATCCATTCGATGGAGATGGAGCCGGAACCGCCGCCGATGTCCCACAAAAGCTCGCCACGACGTGGCGCGAGCGACGACAGCGTGACGGCGCGGATCTCGCGCTTGGTGATCTGGCCGTCATTTTCGAACAGCTTGTCCGGCATGCCGGGGGCGAGCGGTAGGATGCGTGCTTCAAAATTCGATTCAACCTCTACCGCCAGCACGTTGAGCGGATTGATGTTTTTTAGGTCGAAGGTGTCGGCGATCGTCGTCGTCAGGCGCTCGGAGGGGCCGCCCAGCGCTTCCAGAACCGTCAGCCGCGAGAGGCCGAAGCCGAGTTCGCGCAGCAGCTTTGCCACCGCCGCCGGACCGTCGCCGTCGGATGTCAGCGCCAATATATGCGCCTTCGGGTGCAGCAGCGGCCGGATGAGGTCAATGGGCTTGCCGTGCAGCGACACCGTCCTGACGTCCGGCAATGCCCAGCCCAGCCGCGAGGCCGCGAGGCTGAAGGCGGAAGGCGCGGGCAATACGCGCATTTCGGCAACCGGCACATGGCGGGCAAGCGTGGTGCCGACGCCATGGCAGAACGGATCACCAGAGGCGAGCACGCAGACCGGGCGGCCGGAGAACGCCAGCACGGCCCGCATGCCGGCATCGAACGGCGCTGGCCATGGCTTGGCCGCGCCTGTCACCAGCCCGTCCACCAGCGCCAGATGCCGCTTGCCGCCGAATACGACTTGCGCTGTCGCAATGCAGCGCTTGGCCTCGTCGCCAAGACCCTCTACACCATCCTCGCCGATGCCGACGATGGTCAGCCAGCGCGCAGCGGCGGAGTTTTCTCGTTCAGCAGGCATGATGACCCACCGCATTCTGATACTTGGCGGCACCACGGAAGCCCGGCAGCTTGCCGGCAGGCTGGCCGTCCGCGCCGATCTTTCGCTCACATTGTCGCTGGCCGGCCGCACGCTTGATCCCCTGGCGCAGCCCGTGCCGGTGCGCAGCGGCGGTTTCGGCGGCGCCGAGGGGCTGGCGCAATATCTGCGTGACGAGCACGTCGACCTGCTGATCGATGCCACCCATCCTTACGCGGCCAATATTTCGCGCAATGCGGCGCAAGCCGCCACGCTTGCCAGCGTGCCGATCCTTGCGCTGCGCCGTCCGGGCTGGGAGGCGGTCGAGGGCGATAGCTGGAAACTGGTCGAAAATGCCGAAGAAGCGGTCGCCGTGCTGGGCGAAAAGCCGCGCCGCGTGTTCCTGGCGCTCGGCCGGCAGGAGATCGCCGCCTTCGAGAACGCGCCGCAGCACGCCTATGTCATCCGCAGCGTCGATCCGGTCGAGCCGCCCTTGGCCGTGCCGGACGCCACCTACATCCTCGCGCGCGGCCCCTTTGCGGAAACCGACGAGCGCGAGCTGCTCTCCACCGGTCGCATCGACGCCATCGTCGCCAAGAACAGCGGCGGGGCGGCCACCTATGGCAAGATCGCGGCCGCACGCGCACTCGGCATCGAGGTCATCCTGTTCCGCAGGCCGGACCTGCCGCAGGTGCCGCATGCCGAAAGCGTCGCGGAGCTGGCCGGCATGGTCGATCATTGGCTGGCACCTGCCGAAAAGCGCGGCGTGTAGACCAAGGGGCGCTGGCCATTGCGCTCGACGATGCGGGTTTCGGGCGAGCCGATCATCACGCAGGTGGCCATGTCGGCCTGCTCGGCACGGGCCTGCGCCAGCGGCGTGATCTCGATGCGCTCGTCGGGCCGGCCGGCGGCGCGGCCGAAAATGACGGGTGTGGTGCCGGGCAGGATGCCGCGCAGCTTCTCCAGCGCCTCGCCAAGCTGCCACGGGCGCGCCTTGCTGATCGGGTTGTAGAGCGCGATCACGAAGCCCGCGCCCGCAGCCGCTTCCAGCCGCCGCAGGATCAGGTCCCAGGGCTTCAGATTGTCCGAGAGCGAGATGGCGCAGAAATCATGGCCCAGCGGCGCGCCGATGCGGGCTGCGACTGCCAGCATGGCGGTGACGCCGGGAACGATGGTCAGTTCGATGTCGCGCCATTCGGCGGGACCGGCCTCGATCGCCTCGCAGACCGCCGCCGCCATGGCGAAGACGCCGGGATCGCCACCCGAAACCACCGCGACGCTGGCGCCTTGCGCCGCCTGCTCAAGCGCCGCGTTCGCACGCGAAAGCTCCTCGCGATTGTCGGAGGCGATACGGGTCTGGTCGGGACGCAGGTTCAGCCGATCGACGTAAGGGGCGTAGCCGTAGAAAAATTTTGCTTCGGTCGCAGCCGCACTGGCCTCCGGCGTGATCTGGCCGGGATTGCCGGGGCCTAGCCCGATGACGAAAAGACGCCCGCTCATGGCCGCTCCTCCCAGCCGGGAACCAGCACGATGGCGAAGTATGGCGCGGTGTCGTCGGCCTTTTCAGCCAGCGGCGTGGAGGCGGTGTTGGCCATGGTGGCGCGCTCGACATACATCGCCCGCTCCAGCTTGCCGGTGGCGGCCAGCGCGCGGCGGATTTTCGGCAGGTTGCGCCCCACCTTCATGATGACGGCGGCGTCCGTGTCGGCCAGCCGTCGCGAAAGTTCGAACTCGCTCATCGTGCCGGGCAGCACGCTCAGCACGTCGTCACCCTGCACGATGGGCAGGCCGGTCTGCGACCAGCAGCCGGACATGGCGGTGACGCCCGGGATCACCTCGGTCGGATAATGCTGCGACAGCCGCACATGCAGGTGCATGTAGGAGCCATAGAACAGCGGGTCGCCCTCGCTCAGCACGGCCACCGTGCGACCCGCATCGAGATGCCCGGCCACCGCGCGTGCCGACTCTTCATAGAAGCCGGTGATCGCGGCCTTGTAGTCGGCGTGGTCCTTGTCGATCTCGGTGGTCACCGGATAGAGCAGCGGCAGTTCGACGATGCCGGGCTTGAGATGCCCGGAGATGATGGCGCGGGCGTTGCCGTTGTTGCCGCGCTTGGCGAAATGCGCCAGCACGTCTGCCTCGCCCAGCGCGCGAACGGCTTTCAGGGTCAGAAGCTCGGGATCGCCGGGGCCGGTGCCGACGCCGATGAGGCGGCCTTTGGGATGTGCGTTCACAGTCCGGGCCTCGCCAGTGCGTTGAGGGCGGCGGCCGTCATGGCGCTGCCGCCGAGGCGGCCACGTACGATGGCATAGGGCACGCCATAGGAATTTTCCGCCAGCGCGTCCTTGGATTCGGCCGCGCCGACGAAGCCGACCGGCATGCCGATGATGGCGGCCGGCTTGGGCGCGCCGTCGCGCAGCAGTTCCAGCAGATAGAAGAGGGCGGTCGGCGCGTTGCCGATCGCCACCACCGAGCCTGCCATGCGGTCGAGCCAGAGCTTGATCGCGGCGGCGGAGCGGGTGTTGCCGATTTCCTGCGCCAATGCGGGCGTGCGCTCGTCGCGCAGGGTGCAGATTACCTCATTGTCGGCGGGCAGGCGGGCGCGGGTGACGCCGCGCGACACCATCTCGGCATCGCAGAAGATCGGCGCGCCGGCTTTCAGGGCCGCGCTGGCAGCTTCTACGAAGCCCGGGCCGAATTCGAATTTTTCCGCCGCCTCGACCAGGCCGCAGGCGTGGATCATGCGCACGGCGACATCGGCCTCGGCTTCGGAAAAGCGCGACAGGTCGGCCTCGGCGCGAATGATCGCGAAGGAGCGCTCGTAGATCGCCGTGCCGTCGTGAATGTAATCGTATCCCGCCATATCTATCCTTGCTGAAAAGCCACTGCCAGCCGGGTTTCGCCGAGCCGCGCGATGCACTGTGCCGTGGTCTCGCCGGGGCGGCGCTCCTGTTTCAGAAGCGTCGCGATCCGGCGGAAACCAGAGGCGAGTTCATAGCCCGGCCTGTACGCGGCCGGAAGTCCCTTCGCCGTCCCGTCAACGACAAGTCCGGCTCCTTTTTCGCCGCCTACCAGGGTGAGGGCCGCGCGGGCCGGATGTGCGCAGCCCTTGGCGCAGCCGGAAATGTGCAGCGTGACGGATGGATCGAGTGCTGCGCCGCTGTCGCGGGCGATCTCTTCGGCCACCTCGCGCGCGGCGATGCGGCCCGAGGCGCAGGCCGGCGCGCCGGGACAGGCGGCGATCATGCGGCGCGGATCGAGCGGGTCGGTGACGAAGCCGAGCGAGGCTGCTTTGCGCTGCAACTCCGCGCATGCGGATCGCGATAAACCAAGAATCAAAATGGCGCGCTGCTGTGAGAAGCGGATTTCGCCGGCGCCCGATGTTTCTGCCGCGCGGCAAATGGCGATCACCCTGTCAGCCGGCATGTGGCCGAAGGGCAGGCCGAGGCCGAGCGCGGTGATGTCGCGAAGCTGGAGAATGCCGACCGGGGAAGGGTGCTCTACGTTGCTTCCCTCTGTCCTGCCGGACATCTCCCCCACGAGGGGGGAGATCTGCCGGCCGCACTGGCCCTGCTCAGTCTGCGATGCTGACCATTTCTCCGGCATGGACCATTGGCAAAGGTCGCGATGACAGCCGATCTCCCCCTCTGTGGGGGAGATGTCCGGCAGGACAGAGAGGGGCGCGAAGGAACTCACCCTCTGCAGGAAACTCGTCAAATCGTCTGACGGCAAATCCCGCGCCCGTGCCTCGCGGCCGCGCCCGGCAATCGCCTCCAGTATCGCCAGCGCGGCGTCACGAGCATCGGTCTCGGCAATCGCTCTGACCGGCGTTGCAGTACTTGCGTCGCCAGCGACCGCCAGCAGCCACTGGCCGGATGCGAGCGCGGTCAGCCGCACATCGGCCTGCACGGTGTTCATGTTCAGCCGGCCGCCGCCATCGACCACCACGGACACTTTTGGTCCGAGCCGCGCGCCAAGCCCGGCCGCGTCGATGGCGTCGCGGATTCTGGCGGCGAGTAGGGAGGGGTCGGCAATTTCGTCAGGGTCCAGGCTTGCGAGCGGTCCCGTCTCCACCGGCACGCCGGTGCGCACGGCGATACCCAGCGCATCGACCTCGGCCGCCAGCAACGGCGCGCTTTCGGCGGTGAGCCCCCGAATCTGCAGGCTGCCGCGCGCCGTCACTTCGACCACGCCATTGCCATGCCGCAGCGCGGATTCGCAGAGTCCGATCAATGCCTTGGGCGACACTCCTCCAGCAACCGGATTGAGCCGCACGAGAAGACCGTCCCCAGTCTGCATGGGGGCCGAGAGTGCCGGGCAGGCGCCCCTGCGCGAAAAGCCGCTCACGCCGCCGCTCCCAGCGCTTCGGCCTCAGCGATCAGGCTGGCCAGATCGTCGTCGATAGAATTGCGCAACGGGTGCCACAGGCCGCGCCGGCGCGCCGAAGCAAACCGCTCGGCGATTACCTTGGCCGCGGCCGGGTTCTCGCGCAGCAGGAAGGCGCGCACCGCCTCGTCGCCGAGATAGGCGTCGTGCACGGCCTCGATCAGCGCGCCGGGAATGGCATGGGTGGTTTCGGCAAAGCCCACCAGCCGGTCGACCGTTTCGGCGAATTCGGAGGCGCCGCGCGGCCCGTGGCGCATCTGGCCCTCGATGAAGCGCGGATTGATCGCGCGGGCGCGCACCACGCGCGCCACCGCCTCCGTGATCGAGCGCGGGCGGGGGCGCGCCGGATCGGTGGTATCGAGAACGATCACGTCGGCATTGTTGCCGAGCGCGGCGAGTGCTGCCGAAAAGCCGCCGATGAAGGCGACGTCGGCCGAGCCCTCGAGGATGTCGCGGCCGGGGTCGTCGCCGCTGTGCACCAGAAGGTCGGCTTCGGCAATGCGTGTCGCAAATGCGCCGGGCGCGGAAACCCCTTCGCCGGTCGCACCGCCATAGGCGTGGGAGGTGGCGTCGAGATAGGCGCGGCCGAGCTCGGCGCGGTCCTGCCAGTCGCCGCGCGCCAGCATGTCCTCCAGCCCCGCGCCATAGGTGCCGGGCGAGGAACCGAAGATGCGGGCAGGGGCCTTGCCGCGCGCGCGCGCTTCTGCGGCCAAGGGGTTCTCGGACGTGTCCTCGTCGCGTGCGGCCACGGCCGCCGCCGCTGCATCGATCAGCGCGATCTGGGTCGGGAACATGTCGCGGAACAGGCCGGAAATGCGCCAGGTCACGTCCACGCGCGGCCGCCCGACCGTTGCCGGCGGCAGCACCTCGATGCCGGTGACGCGGCCGGTGGCGGCATCCCATTGCGGGCGGCAGCCCATCAGGAACAGGCCTTGCGCGATCTCCTCGCCGCCGGTGCGCAGCGAGGCACTGCCCCACAGGTCGATGACCAGCGAGCGCGGCCAGTCGCCATGGTCCTGCAGATAGCGCGTCAACACCTCCTGCGCCGCCGCGCGGCCGAGGTCGAAGGCCGTCGGCGTCGGCATGGTGCGCGGATCGGCGGTGAACAGGTTGCGGCCGGTGGGCAGTACATCGGTGCGGCCGCGCGCCGGCGCGCCGGAAGGACCGGCGGTGATGTGACGGCCGTCGAGTGCCGCGATCAGCGCCGAGCGTTCGCTTTCCGCGCTTTGGCGGCGCATCTCGTCGGCCTCGCCTTCGGCGGCGCGGCCATAGATGTGCAGCCCGTCCTTGACGGCAAAATCCTTGAGGTCGCAGAGCCAGGCATCGATGCGCCGCAGCGCCTCGTCCGGCTCGTCGCTTCCGGCGACGCCGGCCTCGGCGGCAAGGCCGGTCTGCGAGGCGGTGTCGACGATCAGCTTCGCCAGCCGGTCGCGGCGGCGGCGGTCCAGCCCGTCGGCCTGCGCATATTCGTCCACCAGCCGCTCCAGCGTCTGCTGGTGCTCGTCCAGCCCCGCATGGGAAAGCGGTGGCGGCAGATGGCCGAGCGTGACGGCCGAAATACGCCTTTTGGCCTGGGCTGCCTCGCCCGGATTGCTGACGATGAAGGGGTAGACCACCGGCAGGCCGCCGGTGACGATTTCGGGAAAGCAGTTCTGGCCGAGCGCCACCGTCTTGCCGGGCAGCCATTCCAGCGTGCCGTGCGCGCCCACATGCACCAGCGCGTGGCAGCCAAGGCTTTCGCGCAGCCAGAGCCCGAAGGCGATCAGTTCGTGGCGCGGCGGCAAGGTCGGATCGTGATAGTCGGCGCGGCGGTCGGTCGAGCGCCCGCGATCCGGGGCAAGTGCGACGGTGATGTTGCCGAAGGTCGCGGCGCGGAAGGGGAAGGATGGGCGAGTGTCGTGCTCTACGACGCAACAACCTATCTCGCCAACTGCCGTACCCCACGCCGCCTCGACCGTCGCCCGCGCGTCTGCCGGCAGTCCGGTGGAGAAGTGCGCATATTGCTCAAGGCTCAAGCCGTGGTCGCAGCGCGCGAGAAGGTCCAGCAGCTCGCGCGGCGATTCGGGAATCCCTTCAACGTGATAGCCGTCGGCCTTCATGTCGTGCAGCATGGCGAGCACGCTGGACGGCACGTCGAGGCCGACGGCATAGCCGGTGCGGCCCGGCGCGCTCGGATAATCCGGGATCAGGATCGCCACCTTGCGCGTCGCGCGCGGTTCGCGCCGCAGGCGCAGGAAGGCGGCGATGCGGGCCGCCACCTGTTCGACGCGGTCGGGTTCGGGGCGGTTGGCGAGACCCTTGAAGGCAAGGGCGCTATCCGTCTCCATCTCGGCCTTGAACGAGATCGCGCCGGCAAGGATGCGCCCGTCGAGCTCGGGCATCACCACATGCATGGCAAGGTCGGCTGGCGCCAGCCCGCGCTGGTTTTCGGCCCAGGCGTCGCGGCGCGTGGTGGCGACGATGACCTGGAACACCGGCGCGCCGGCACGGTCGAACAGCGTCTCCACGCCTGGCTCGGCACTGCTGGCAAAGGCGGTCGCGGTAACGATTGCCGCAGGCTTCAGGCTCGCCAGCGTGGTCTCCACGAAGGCGAGGGAGGTTTTGTCCTTCAGGCTGGAGACGAAGATGGGAACAGGCGCGATGCCCTGCGTGCGCAGCGCGTCGACCAGCGCGTCGACAGGCGCGATATCGGCTGCCAGCAGCATCGAGCGGTAGAACAGGATCGGGACGATGGGGGTTGTTTGATTTTCGGCATCGAGTCTTGTCGTGCCTCCCTCTGTCTTGCCGGACAGAGGGAGGCGTGAAGAAACGAAATCCTCTCCGAAAGGAGCGGGCCGCTCCACCACGCCCTTGCCGGGCTCGTAATACCCGGCCTTCGGCACCGTGACCGGCTGCGCCGCCACGCCCTGGCCGCCGGCAAGGCCGGCCAGATGGCGCATCAGGGCGCGCATATTGTCCGGTCCGCCCTCGCGGAAATAGGCGAGCAGCAGGTCGAGTTTTTCGCGCGGCAGCGTCGAGCACTCGATCAGTCGCTGGTCCTCGTCGTGGCTTTCGCCCGGCAGCAATGCGAGGTGGACGTTCCTCTCGCGGCAGATGGCGGCCAGCCGGTCGCAGCCATAGCGCCACCAGTCATAGCCGCCGAGGATGCGCACGAGGATGATTTTTGCATGCGCGGCCACGCTGTCAGCCCACAGGTCCACTGACATCGGGTGGCGCAGGTCGCGAAGTGCTGCCAGCCGCATGGAGGGCAGGGTGTCCGCTTCCTGCCGCCACGCCGCCGCGAGCCCGGCCAGATCGCTGTCGGTGAAGGACAGAGCCACGACATCCGCCGGCGTCTGCCGCAGATCGACCGGCTCGATCAGATCGTCGAGCGAGGCGGATGTCGTGGTCAGTATGTGCATGACGATATCCGTCTCGGCAAAGAAACGTTCCGAAGGTTGTGCATTACGACACCCCCTCTGGCAACGTAGAACGCCGTCTTGTCACTGAACCCTCAGTTCCTCAGTTCGCCAGAATGCGCTCGATGGCGTCGCGGTTCAGGCCCTTCAGCCCGATGACGACGAGGCGCGAACGGCGTTCTTCGGCCGGTGTCCAGGCGCGGTCGTAATAGTGGTTCACGCGCGGGCCGACCGCCTGCACCAGAAGCCGCATCGGCTTGCCGGCAACGTCGATGAAACCCTTCACGCGCAGCACATTTTCCTGCTCGGCGGCGGCGGCCACGCGGTTTGCGAGTTCCTCGGGACTGACGATGGCCGGCAGTTCCACGATGAACGAGTCAAAATCGTCGTGCTCGTGGTCGAGCATGCCGTCATGCAGCGTCTTGCGGTTTTCAATGTCGTCCTCGACGGCGAGGCCGAGGCCGAGCATCACGGACGGATCGACCTTGCCGTGCGCGCTGGGCACCACCTTCACGGCGCGCGACAGATGCTCGCCGATCGTCGCATTGGCACGCGCGCTGCCGTCTTCGTCGATCAGGTCGCTCTTGGACAGGATGATCAGGTCGGCGCAGGCCACCTGGTCCTGGAACACTTCCTCGACCGGGTCGTCATGGTCGAGCGTCTCGTCTTCCTCGCGCTGCGCCTGCAGGGCGTCCATGTCCGAGGCCACCTGGCCGGCGGCAAGGGCGGCACCGTCAACCACGGCCACGACGCCGTCAACGGTTACGCGGCTTTTCACCGATGGCCACTGGAAAGCCTGAACCAGCGGCTTGGGCAGGGCAAGGCCCGAGGTCTCGATCAGGATATGGTCCACCTTCGGCTCGCGCGAGAGGATCTCGTCCAGCGCCGGCACAAAATCGTCGGCCACGGTGCAGCACAGGCAGCCATTGGCAAGCTCGACGATGTTTTCTTCCGGGCAGGCATCGATGCCGCAGCCCTTGAGGATTTCGCCATCGACGCCGACATCGCCGAATTCGTTGACGATGAGCGCCAGGCGCTTGCCATTGGCATTTTCGAGAATGTTGCGGATCAGCGTGGTCTTGCCGGCGCCGAGAAAGCCGGTGACGACGGTGCAGGGAACGCGGGTCGCGGAGGCGGTCATGAAATGTCCTTCACAATGGCAAGGGGAGGGATGCGCGCGACAAGGCCGCGCTTGAGACTGTCAGGGCGACCGCGCCACGGCAGAATGCCGTCGCTGGCGGTCGCGAAAAGTTTTGCGCCGGCAATCAGGTCCGGTCCGCTTTCGGGTGTCAGATCGCCGAAAACGTAGCTCCAGCAGCCGTCGCGCAGCAGGGCGGCGCTGAGGCGGCGCTTGCAATTGCCGAGGCACTCGACCTGACGAACGCGGATGTTTTCACCGGCAGCCGCGCATGCGGCGTCCTGCGCCAGAATTTCACCGGCGCGGGGGCGGGCATCGGAGCCGGTTTCGTCCCGGCAGGATGAACAGACGATAATGGTGACATCGGACATATCCGCATCGGAAATGTCCTCGGCCAGCATTGCGGGGTCGGCTTCAGTTCTCACTAGAATCATGCTCCTTGCCCGGGAATACCCGCCGGGCGGTCGGATTTGGTTTTGACGGCAGGTCTCCTGGCTCGCGCTTCGTCGCCTCGTGCCGCCTTCCCGGAAAAATCCAGTGGCTGTCGGCGCTCGGCTCTTCGCTCACAGTTGCGGGTACAGCTACGGAATTGGGTTTTTTACCCGCACCGCATTCCCTCTTGGCCCCTCCCTTTGCGGAGAGGGGACCGTCGCCGGCGAATTTAGGCGGCCGGGTGTCGTTCTGTCAACGCGCGGTTACGACGCCAGCGTGTCCGCCAGCGCCTGGGCGAGATCGCCCGCGGGCAGAACTTCGACGCGCTCCAGTTCGAGCCATTGCGCCATCAGGCGAAGCTCTTCGGCGAGCGCCTCGGCGGTATGGGCGGGCGCGCCCGATTCGGCATAGGCCGCCAGTACGCGCAGCACGCCGGCGGGACGGTCGGCCTTGAGGTCGATGCGCGCCGCGATCCGGTCGCCCAGCAGGAAGGGCAGGACGTAATAGCCATACTGCCGCTTGGCGGCCGGCGTATAGATTTCGATGCGGTAGCGGAAGTCGAACAGCCGCTCGGCGCGCGCGCGTTCCCACACGACCGGATCGAAGGGGGCGAGCAGCGCGCGGGCCTCCACCTTGCGCGGCATGCGCGCCTGGTGGTGAAGATAGGCCGGCTGCGTCCAGCCTTCCACGCGCACCGGCAGCAGTTCTCCCGATTCGACCAGTTCCTCGATGCGGCCTTTCATATCGGCCGGCGAGAGGCGGAAATAGTCGCGCAGGTCGCCGGCCGTGGCGACGCCGAGCGCGCGCGCCGAGATGCGCAGGAGTTCGCGGTGCGCCTCGGCGGGATCAGGAGCGGGGAGGTTATAGATATGCGCGGGCAGCACGCGTTCGGGCAGGTCGTAGAGCCGTTGGAAGCCGCGGCGCGAGGCGGTGGTGATGCGGCCGGCCCAGAACAGCCATTCGAAGGCATGTTTCTCGTCGCTCCAGCCCCACCAGCCGCCGGAGCCTTTGGCGCCGTCGATGTCGGAGGCGGCGATCGGCCCGCGCGCGACGACCTCATTATATATGTCGTCGATGAGGCGCATATTGCGTCGCGCCCATTTGGCGAGGCCCTTGTACATTTCCTCGTGGCGGGCGGCGCGCTCCATGCGCCAGCGCAGCAGCGGATAGGTTTCCACAGGCAGGAACGAAGCCTCGTGTGCCCAATATTCGAACAGTGCACGTTTTCGTGATGTTGCGGCGGTATCGAGCAGGTCGCGCGGGTAGGGACCGAGCCGCGAGAACAGCGGCATATAATGGGCGCGCACGACCACGCTGACGGAATCGATCTGCAGCAACCCGATGCGCGACAGCACCTTGTGCACATGCCGCCGGGTGATCGGGCCGGCAGGGCGCGCATCGCCGAAACCTTGCGCGGCAAGCGCTATGCGCCGCGCCAGCCTGAGCGGGATCTTGTCCTTCATCTCCAGTCGGTCCGATGCGCCATGCCGCCGTTCCTGCATTTTCGGGAATCGAATGTGCATATGAGCCTAGCAATGTCGCAATGGGAATTGTGTCAGTAGAGAAAGTGGAGTAAAAAAGTATGGATATCAAAAGTGCCTTGTGCGCCGTCAAATGCCGAAAAAGCGTTTGGCGCGGCCACCGTTTCGCCAAGGTTTGACTTGCTTCCCCCGGCCGCCTGCGCTAACCCTCGCCGCGTTGCAGCATGGATTTTCGGTGCCGCTGCCACCGACGCATGTGTCGCGGTGCCGCGATGCGATTCGGTGCTATAATTCAGGCTGATCGGCCGTCAACGGAAAGTTGGAGCATGAGCGGGCTCTTAAGTTCTTATCTTCCTATTGTCATTTTCATCGGCGTCGCCATGGTCATCGGCCTGGCCCTGATCGTCGCGCCGTTCCTGATTGCGTATCGCAATCCCGATCCGGAGAAGCTGTCGGCCTATGAGTGCGGCTTCAACTCGTTCGACGACGCCCGCATGAAGTTCGACATCCGCTACTATCTGGTGGCGATCCTCTTCATCATCTTCGATCTGGAAGTGGCGTTTCTGTTTCCGTGGGCGGTCTCCTTCGGTTCGATCGGCATGTTCGGCTTCTGGTCCATGATGGTTTTCTTGGCCGTGCTCACCATCGGCTTCATCTATGAGTGGAAGAAGGGAGCACTGGAATGGGATTGAACACCGCGCCCTCCCTGCTGGTTGCTGAAAAGCCCAAGGGCATTATCGATCCGAATACCGGCAAGCCCGTGGGGGCCGACGATCCGTTCTTCGGCGAGATCAACAACGAACTTTCCGACAAGGGTTTCCTCGTCACCTCGTCCGAGGCGCTGATCACTTGGGCGCGCACGGGCTCGCTCATGTGGATGACCTTCGGTCTAGCCTGCTGCGCAGTCGAGATGATGCACATCTCCATGCCGCGCTACGACGCCGAGCGCTTCGGCATCGCGCCGCGCGCTTCCCCGCGCCAGTCCGACGTGATGATCGTGGCCGGCACGCTGACCAACAAGATGGCGCCTGCGCTGCGCAAGGTCTACGACCAGATGCCTGAGCCGCGCTACGTCATCTCCATGGGCTCCTGCGCCAATGGCGGCGGCTACTATCACTATTCCTATTCGGTTGTGCGCGGTTGCGACCGCGTGGTGCCGGTGGACATCTATGTGCCCGGCTGCCCGCCCACGGCCGAAGCCCTGCTTTACGGCATTCTTCTCCTGCAGAAGAAGATCCGGCGCACCGGCACGATCGAACGGTGATCCCCAATGAGTGAATCCCTGAAGGACCTCGCGGCCTATCTGGCCGAGAAGCTCGACGGCAAGATCGGCGACGCGCTGCTTGCCTATGGCGAACTGACGATCACGGTCGAGCCTGCCGACATTGTCGAGGTGGCCGGCTTCCTGCGTGATGACGTGCAGTGCCAGTTCGTGTCGATCATCGATATCTGCGGCGTCGACTATCCGACCCGCGCCAAGCGCTTCGATGTCGTCTATCACCTGCTGTCTCCGCGCCAGAACCTGCGTCTTCGTCTGCGCGTGCGCGCCGACGAAGATACGCTGGTGCCGTCGCTCACCGATGTCTATCCGGGCGCCGACTGGTTCGAGCGCGAGGCCTACGACATGTACGGCATCCTGTTCTCGGGCCATCCCGACCTGCGCCGCCTGCTGACCGACTACGGTTTCGAGGGCTATCCGCTGCGCAAGGACTTCCCGCTGACCGGCTTCGTCGAGGTTCGCTACGACGACGAGGTGAAGCGCGTGGTCTACGAGCCTGTCTCGCTGAGACAGGAGTTCCGCAACTTCGACTTCCTCTCGCCCTGGGAAGGCACCGATTACGTGCTGCCCGGCGATGAGAAGGCGAAGCAGTGAATGGTGAATGGTGAATGGTGAATGGACGCACCTGCGGAGCAGCGCGATCCCATACGCGACTACCGCGACCTGATCGTCTGGAAGGAGTCGATGGATCTTGCCGTCGATATCTACGCCCTGACGCGGTCTTTTCCGCGCGAGGAAGCGTTCGGACTGACGTCTCAGTTGCGCCGGGCGGCGTCTTCCATTCCCGCCAATATCGCAGAGGGCTTCGGCCGCGCGCAGCGCCGGCCCTTCATTCAGTTTTTGCGGGTCGCTCAGGGGTCGCTCAAGGAACTGGAAACGCATGTCACCCTGGCCGAAAGGGTGGGCTATCTGGAAAGTTCCGCCGTTTCGGGGCTGACCAGTCGCTGCGAGCTTTTGGGCAAGAGGCTCGTCTCTTTCGTCCGTTCGCTGGAGCGGGAAGGCGGGCGGACATGACCATTCACCATTCGCCATTCACCATTCACTTTTTCGGCGCTTCAAAAGAGGCGATGCGATGACCGAACATTCCGTCCGCAACTTCAACATCAACTTCGGTCCGCAGCATCCGGCCGCGCACGGCGTGCTGCGTCTGGTTCTGGAACTGGACGGCGAGGTGGTCGATCGCGTCGACCCGCATATCGGCCTGCTGCATCGCGGCACCGAAAAGCTGATGGAGAACAAGACCTATCTGCAGGCGCTGCCCTATCTGGACCGGCTCGACTATGTCGCGCCGATGAACCAGGAGCACGCGTTCTCGCTTGCGGTGGAGCGGCTTCTGGGGATCACCGTGCCCAAGCGCGGCCAGCTCATCCGCGTGCTCTATTCGGAAATCGGCCGTATCCTCAACCATCTGCTCAACGTCACCACGCAGGCGATGGACGTCGGCGCGCTCACCCCGCCGCTGTGGGGCTTCGAGGAGCGCGAGAAGCTGATGGTGTTTTACGAGCGGGCCTCGGGCGCGCGCATGCATGCGGCCTATTTCCGGCCCGGCGGCGTGCACCAGGACCTGCCCGAAAAGCTGGTCGAGGACATCGGCAAGTGGTGCGATCCGTTCCTGAAGACGGTGGACGCGCTCGACGAACTGCTGACCGAAAACCGCATCTTCAAGCAGCGTAACGCCGATATCGGCGTGGTGTCGCTGGAAGATGCCTGGGCCTGGGGCTTCTCGGGCGTGATGGTGCGCGGCTCGGGCGCGGCATGGGACCTGCGCAAAAGCCAGCCCTATGAGTGCTATTCCGAAATGGAATTCGACATTCCGGTGGGCAAGCACGGCGATTGCTACGACCGCTATCTCATCCGCATGGAAGAAATGCGCCAGTCGGTCCGCATCATGCGCCAGTGCATCGAGCGCCTGCTGGGCAGCGAGCGCACCGGTCCGGTGTCGGATATGGATGGCAAGGTCGTGCCGCCCAAGCGCGGCGAGATGAAGCGCTCCATGGAAGCGCTGATCCATCATTTCAAGCTGTATACCGAGGGCTATCGCGTCCCGGCCGGCGAGGTTTACGCAGCCGTCGAGGCGCCAAAGGGCGAATTCGGCGTCTATCTCGTTTCGGACGGCACCAACAAGCCTTATCGCTGCAAGCTGCGGGCTCCGGGCTTCGCGCATCTGCAGGCGATGGACTTCCTGTGCCGCGGCCACATGCTGGCCGACGTCACCGCCGTCCTCGGTTCCATCGATATCGTGTTTGGTGAGGTAGATAGATAATGTCGGTTCGCCGCCTCGCAGACGAGTCCGTCCAGCCCGCGTCCTTCGCGTTCAATCGCGAAATGACGGCGCAGGCCAAGGTCTGGATCAAGAAATATCCCAAGGGCCGCGAACAGTCGGCGGTGATCCCGCTGCTCATGCTCGCGCAGGAGCAGGAAGGCTGGGTGACGCGCGCGGCGATCGAGCACATCGCCGCGATGCTCGACATGCCGCTGATCCGCGTGCTGGAAGTCGCGACTTTCTACACGCAGTTCCAGTTGCAGCCGGTCGGCACACGCGCCCACGTCCAGGTCTGCGGCACCACGCCCTGCATGCTGCACGGCGCCGAGGCGCTGATGGATGTGTGCCGCTCCAGGATCCATCATGATCCATTGCACACCAATGAGGCCGGCACGCTGTCGTGGGAAGAGGTTGAATGCCAGGGCACCTGCGTCAACGCACCCATGGTCATGATCTTCAAGGACACTTACGAGGACCTGACGCCTGAGCGTCTGGCCGAGATCATCGATGCCTTCGAGGCGGGCAAGGGCAGCACCATCAAGCCCGGCCCGCAGGTCGATCGCATCTATTCCGCGCCGGAAGGCGGCCTGACCTCGCTGACGGACGAGAAGGTGTTCCTGAAGTCCGCGCCGCGCGCAAAAGCCGCGAAGGCGACGAGCGAAGACAAGAAGACGGTCTGAGGGAAGAAAAATGCTTCAGGATAAGGATCGCATCTTCACCAATATCTACGGCCGCTTCGACCAGTCGCTGAAAGGCGCCATGGCGCGCGGCAGCTGGGACGGCACGAAGGGGCTCATCGAGAAGGGCCGCGACTGGATCATCAACGAGATGAAGGCGTCCGGCTTGCGCGGGCGCGGCGGCGCCGGGTTCCCGACCGGCCTGAAGTGGTCCTTCATGCCGAAGGAAAGCGACGGCCGGCCGCATTATCTCGTCGTCAATGCCGACGAATCCGAGCCCGGCACGTGCAAGGACCGCGACATCCTGCGCCACGATCCGCACACGCTGGTCGAGGGCTGCCTGCTGGCCGGTTTCGCCATGGGCGCACACGCCGCCTACATCTATGTGCGTGGCGAGTTCATTCGCGAACGCGAGGCGCTGCAGCGCGCCATCGACGAGGCCTATGATGCCGGATTGATCGGCAAGAACAACAAGAACGGCTGGGATTTTGACGTTTTCGTTCATCACGGCGCCGGCGCCTATATCTGCGGCGAGGAAACCGCGCTGCTGGAGAGCCTTGAAGGCAAGAAGGGCCAGCCGCGCCTGAAGCCGCCGTTCCCGGCCAATGTCGGCCTCTATGGCTGCCCGACGACGGTCAACAACGTCGAGTCGATCGCGGTGGCGCCGACCATCCTGCGCCGGGGCGCGGCCTGGTTCTCCTCGATCGGGCGCCCGAACAATGTCGGCACCAAGCTGTTCATGCTGGTCGGTCACGTCAACACGCCGTGCACCGTCGAGGAAGAGATGGGCATCACCTTCCGCGAGCTGGTGGAAAAGCATGGCGGCGGCGTTCGCGGCGGCTGGGACAATCTGCTGGCGGTCATTCCCGGCGGCGCGTCCTGTCCGGTGGTCAAGGGCGAGGACATCCTCGACGCGCCGATGGATTTCGACGGCATGCGCGAGCTGAAGTCGTCCTTCGGCACGGCGGCAGTGATCGTCATGGACAAGTCCACCGACATCATCAAGGCGATCGCGCGGCTGAGCTATTTCTTCAAGCACGAGAGCTGCGGCCAGTGCACGCCGTGCCGCGAGGGCACGGGCTGGATGTGGCGCGTGATGGAGCGGCTGGTGCGCGGCGAGGCGCAGAAGCGCGAGATCGACATGCTGCTCGACGTCACCAAGCAGATCGAGGGTCACACGATCTGCGCGCTGGGCGACGCGGCGGCCTGGCCGATCCAGGGCCTGATCCGTAATTTCCGCCCGGAGATCGAGCGCCGCATCGACGAGTTCACCCGCAACGCCCATCGCGCCGAACCAGCGCTGGTGGCGGCGGAATAAGCCGGTCGCAAGGACGAAGAGGTAAGGGACGGGCCGAGAAGCAAGGCACTGGAAGATGACCATGGCCAGAGCGACGAAGCCCGGAAGTTTCATGCCGGAGGCACAGCGCCAGGAAATGATGAACGAGCCATTCGCCATGACGCTCCCCGCGGAGCTTGCCGGCGCCGTCAACCTGATGGCGCATCCGGTGGCGGGCGCGGCTGCGTTCTCGGCGCTCGGCTTCGGCATGGCAAGCCAGGCCTTCGGTCTCTGGATGGGCGCGATGGCGGGTGCGGCGGATGCCTCCCGGCGCGCGCTCGAAGTGCTGGCGGCCGATGGCGTCGAAGGGGTGTCGCAGCCGCGCGCCACTGCGGACCGGACGAAGAAGACGAAGCATTGAATTGGGTCGGCCGGGCGGTTCGGGAAGAACACCGGCCAAGGAATTGCGGATACACCGCAGGGGTTTGAAGCGATATGGCTAAACTCAAGGTCGACGGCATCGAGATCGAGGTTCCCGATCACTACACGCTCTTGCAGGCGGCGGAAGAGGCAGGCGCGGAAGTGCCGCGCTTCTGCTTCCACGAGCGTCTGTCGATCGCCGGAAACTGCCGCATGTGCCTGGTTGAAGTGAAGGGCGGGCCGCCCAAGCCGGCCGCGTCCTGCGCCATGGGCGTGCGCGACTTGCGCCCCGGCCCCAATGGCGAGGCGCCCGAAATCTTCACCAACACGCCGATGGTCAAGAAGGCCCGCGAAGGCGTGATGGAATTCCTGCTCATCAACCATCCGCTCGACTGCCCGATCTGCGACCAGGGCGGCGAGTGCGACCTGCAGGACCAGGCCATGGCCTTCGGCATGGATTCCTCGCGCTACACGGAAAACAAGCGCGCGGTCGAGGACAAGTATATCGGCCCGCTGGTCAAGACGATCATGACGCGCTGCATCCACTGCACGCGCTGCGTCCGCTTCACCACCGAAGTCGCCGGCATTTCCGAACTCGGCCTGATCGGCCGCGGCGAGGATGCCGAGATCACCACCTATCTCGAGCAGGCGATGACCTCCGAGCTGCAGGGCAACGTCATCGACCTGTGCCCGGTCGGCGCGCTGACCTCGCGTCCCTATGCGTTCCAGGCGCGTCCGTGGGAACTGACCAAGACCGAATCCATCGACGTGATGGACGCGGTCGGCTCGGCCATCCGCGTCGACAGCCGCGGTCGTGAAGTGATGCGCATCATGCCGCGCCTCAACGAGCAGGTGAACGAGGAGTGGATCTCGGACAAGAGCCGCTTCATCTGGGACGGCCTGCGCACGCAGCGCCTCGACCGGCCCTATGTGCGCCGCAACGGCAAGCTTGCGCCGGCAAGCTGGGCCGAAGCCTTTGCCACGATCAAGGACGCAGTCGCGAAGACATCCGCCGACCGTATCGGCGCGATCGCCGGCGATCTCGCGGCGGTCGAGGAAATGTATGCGCTGAAGCAGCTTCTCGCCTCGCTCGGCTCGGCCAATGTCGACTGCCGTCAGGATGGCGCGGCGCTCGACCCGTCGCTCGGTCGTGCAAGCTACATCTTCAACCCGACCATCGAGGGCATCGAGCAAGCCGACGCGGTGCTGATCGTCGGCTCCAACCCGCGCTTCGAGGCTTCGGTGCTCAATGCCCGCATCCGCAAGCGCTCGCGCATGGGCGACCTGCCGGTCGGCGTCGTCGGCGACATGGGCGACCTGCGTTATGACTACGACATGCTCGGCGCCGGTCCCGAGACGCTGAAGGAACTGGCCGACGGCAAGGGCAAGTTCTTCTCGGTGCTGAAGAAGGCGAAGCACCCGCTCATCATCGTGGGGCAGGGGGCATTGGCGCGCGAGGACGGATTTGCCGTTCTGGGCCATGCCGCTAAGCTCGCCACCGCAGTTGGTGCCGTCAGCGACGCATGGAACGGCTTTGCCGTGCTGCATACGGCCGCCGCGCGCGTCGGCGGCCTCGACATCGGCTTCGTGCCGGGCGAGGGCGGCAAGCCGGCGGGCGAGATGCTCGGCGCAACCGATGTCCTGTTCCTGCTGGGTGCTGACGAATTCGACATGGCCGCTGCCGGTTCGGCCTTCGTGGTCTATATCGGCACGCATGGCGATGCCGGCGCACACCGCGCCGATGTCATCCTGCCGGGTTCGACCTATACCGAGAAGTCCGGCACCTATGTGAACACCGAAGGCCGCGTGCAGATGGCCAACCGCGCCGGCTTCGCGCCAGGCGACGCCAAGGAAGACTGGGCTATCTTCCGCGCGCTGTCGGATGTGCTGGGCCACCGCCTGCCGTTCGACTCGCTGGCCCAGCTTCGCGCGAAGCTCTATGCCGACCACCCGCATCTGGCCGGGATCGACGAGATCGCAGCCGGCAATCCGGCCGACATCGCCAATGTCGCCAAGCTCGGCGGCGCGCTGGGCAAGGGCGCATTCGTGTCGCCGGTACAGGACTTCTATCTGACCAATCCGATCGCCCGCGCTTCGGCCGTCATGGCCGAATGTTCGGCCCTCGCGAAGGGCGGCTTCAAGCAGGCAGCCGAGTAGGACGACCATGGAAACTTTTTTCTCATTCTATGTCCTGCCGGGACTGATCATCCTCCTGAAGTCGGTGGCGATGCTCGTCATCCTGCTGATCTTCGTGGCCTATCTGCTTTATGCCGACCGCAAGATCTGGGCGGCGGTGCAGATCCGTCGCGGCCCGAACGTGGTCGGCCCGTGGGGTCTGCTGCAATCCTTCGCCGACCTTCTGAAATTCGTCGTCAAGGAGCCGGTCATTCCGTCCGGCGCCAACAAGGGCGTCTTCCTGCTCGCCCCGCTGGTGTCGGCGGTGCTGGCCATGGCTGCCTGGGCGGTCATTCCGGTCAATGAAGGCTGGGCGGTCGCCAACATCAATGTCGGCATTCTCTACGTTTTCGCCATCTCCTCGCTCGAGGTGTATGGCGTGATCATGGGCGGCTGGGCCTCGAACTCGAAATATCCGTTCCTCGGCGCGCTGCGTTCGGCCGCGCAGATGGTGTCCTACGAAGTCTCCATCGGCTTCGTCATCGTCACCGTTCTGCTCACCGTCGGCTCGCTCAACCTCAGCGACATCGTTCTGTCGCAGAGCGACGGCCTCGGCACCATGCTCGGCATGCCGAACTCGTTCCTTGACTGGAACTGGCTGGCGCTGTTCCCGATGTTCGTCGTGTTCTTCATCTCGGCGCTGGCCGAGACGAACCGCCCGCCCTTTGACCTGGTGGAAGCCGAGTCGGAACTGGTGGCCGGCCACATGATCGAATACTCATCGACGCCGTTCCTGCTCTTCTTCCTCGGCGAATATGTCGCGATCGTCCTGATGTGCGCGCTCACCACCATCCTGTTCCTGGGTGGCTGGCTGCCGCCGTTCGACTTCGCGCCGTTCACCTGGGTACCGGGCGTGATCTGGTTCGTGCTCAAGGTGTGCCTGGTGTTCTTCATGTTCGCCATGGTGAAGGCATTCGTGCCGCGCTACCGCTACGACCAGCTCATGCGTCTGGGCTGGAAGGTCTTCCTGCCGATCTCGCTGTTCATGGTGGTGGCCACCGCCGCCTTCCTGAAGCTGACGGGCCTGGCGTAATGAGCGCGGGCGTGATCGGCGCATTGGTGGGACTGGTGATCGCGGCAGCTGACTTCGGGTTGCTGCGGCTGCTGGCGAGCCGCGTCGATCTGCCCGAAACCAAACGGGTTCTCAACATCACCGGCTTGAGCCAGTTCGTGCTCCTTCCGGTCATCGGCTACTTCGTAGCCCCTTACGTAATCGGAGATTGACGATGTCAGCTCTCGCTCAGGCGGCCAAATCGCTCCTTCTCAAGGAGTTCGTCGATGCGTTCTTCCTGTCGATGCGGATGTTCTTCTCGCCCAAGCCGACGCTGAACTACCCGCACGAGAAGGGGCCGCTCAGCCCGCGCTTCCGTGGCGAGCATGCGCTGCGCCGCTATCCCAACGGCGAAGAACGCTGCATTGCGTGCAAGCTGTGCGAGGCGATCTGCCCGGCGCAGGCCATCACCATCGAGGCCGGTCCGCGCCGCAATGACGGCACCCGCCGCACGGTGCGCTACGACATCGACATGGTGAAGTGCATCTATTGCGGCTTTTGCCAGGAAGCCTGCCCGGTCGACGCCATCGTCGAGGGACCGAACTTCGAATTCGCGACGGAAACGCGCGAGGAGCTTTACTACGACAAGGACAAGTTGCTCGCCAATGGCGACCGGTGGGAGCGTGAGATCGCGCGCAACATCGCGTTGGATGCGCCGTACCGCTAGGACGAGAATCATGGACGAGCCGGGAATGCTCGTCTAAGGAACACGCGGCCGCGCCCGCCCGAACGGTGGAGACGGCCAGGAATCGGGTCTGACGGCTGGCGCCGCGACCCAAGTAGGAAAACTGGGGAACCCCATGCTGAACGGATTAGAGGCAGCCTTCTTTTACCTCTTTGCCTTTATTGCGGTCGCGTCGGCCTTCATGGTCATCTCGGCCCGCAATCCTGTGCATTCGGTCCTCTTCCTGATCCTCACCTTCTTCAACGCGGCCGGCCTGTTCATGCTGACCGGCGCCGAATTCCTGGCGATGATCCTGCTGGTGGTCTATGTCGGCGCGGTGGCGGTCCTGTTCCTGTTCGTCGTCATGATGCTGGATGTCGATTTCGCCGAAATGAAGTCGGGCGCGCTGCAATATGCGCCGATCGGCGCGCTGGTGGGTCTGATCCTGCTGGCCGAGCTGATCGTGGTGGCCGGCGGCTATGTCTTTTCGCCGAAGCTGGCCGAGACGGTCGCGGCGCCCATGCCCGACATCGCCACGCGCCACAATACGGCAGCGCTCGGCGACATCCTCTATACGGACTACGTCTTCTACTTCCAGGTGGCCGGCCTGATCCTGCTGGTCGCGATGATCGGCGCCATCGTGCTTACGTTGCGCCACAAGCAAGGGATCAAGAGACAGAACATCTCGGCACAGGTCGCCCGCACGGGGCCGACCTCGATCGAAGTCAAGAAAGTCGAGACTGGTAAGGGAATCTGACGATGGAAGTTGGCATCGCACATTATCTGACCGTTTCGGCGATCCTGTTCACGCTCGGCGTGTTCGGCATCTTCCTGAACCGGAAGAACGTCATCATCATGCTGATGTCGATCGAACTGATCCTGCTTTCGGTCAACCTCAACTTCGTCGCCTTCTCGGCAACGCTGGGCGACATGATCGGCCAGGTCTTCGCTCTGTTCGTGCTCACGGTCGCGGCCGCCGAAGCGGCAATCGGTCTTGCCATTCTCGTCGTGTTCTTCCGCAACCGCGGCTCCATCGCGGTCGAAGACGTCAACATGATGAAGGGCTGACGGGGACATAATATCATGTATCAAGCCATCGTCTTCCTTCCTCTCCTGGGCTTCCTGATTGTCGGCCTGTTCGGCAATTCACTCGGCGCCAGGGCATCCGAATACATCACCTCCGGCTTCCTCGTGATTGCCGCGGTGCTGTCGTGGGTCGCGTTCTTCTCGGTGGGCATCGGTTCGACGGAAGCGTTCACCGTGCCGCTGCTGCGCTTCATCGATTCCGGCACGCTGCAGTCCGACTGGGCGTTGCGCGTGGACACGCTGACGGTGGTGATGCTCGTCGTCGTCAACACCGTGTCGGCGCTGGTGCACATCTACTCGATCGGCTACATGCATCACGATCCGCATCGGCCGCGCTTCTTCGCCTATCTGTCGCTGTTCACCTTCGCCATGCTCATGCTGGTGACGTCGGACAATCTGGTGCAGATGTTCTTCGGCTGGGAAGGCGTGGGCCTGGCGTCGTATCTGCTGATCGGCTTCTGGTACAAGCGCCCGTCGGCCAATGCCGCCGCCATCAAGGCCTTCGTCGTCAACCGCGTCGGTGACTTCGGCTTCATCCTCGGCATCGCCGGCGTGTTCCTGCTGTTCGGCAGCGTCAATTTCGACACGATCTTCGCCACCGCCGCATCCTACGTGCCGGTCGAAGGCGCGGTCGAGAACACCGCCGTCGCGTTCAACTTCCTCGGCTGGGACGTCGACAGGGCAGGGGCCCTGACCGTCATCTGCCTGCTGCTCTTCATGGGCGCGATGGGCAAGTCGGCGCAGGTGCCGCTGCACACCTGGCTGCCGGACGCCATGGAAGGCCCGACGCCGGTGTCGGCGCTCATTCACGCGGCCACCATGGTCACCGCCGGCGTGTTCATGCTGGCGCGCCTGTCGCCGATCTTCGAGCTGTCGCACACCGCGCTTCTGGTCGTCACCTTCATCGGCGCCATCACCGCCTTCTTCGCTGCGACCGTCGGCCTCGTGCAGAACGACATCAAGCGCGTGATCGCCTATTCGACCTGTTCGCAGCTCGGCTACATGTTCGTGGCGCTGGGCATGGGCTTCTATTCGGCGGCGATCTTCCATCTGTTCACGCACGCCTTCTTCAAGGCGCTGCTGTTCCTGGGCTCGGGCTCGGTCATCCATGCCGTTTCCGACGAGCAGGACATGCGCAAGATGGGCGGCCTGAAGAAGCTGATCCCGACCACCTACTGGATGATGGTCATCGGCACGCTGGCGCTTACCGGCGTCGGCATACCCGGCACGATCATCGGCACGGCCGGCTTCTTCTCCAAGGACGCGATCGTGGAAGGCGCCTTCGCCGGTATCGGGCATAACGCGGTGGCGGGCTTCGCCTTCACGCTGCTGGTGATCGCCGCGATCTTCACGAGCTTCTACTCGTGGCGACTGATCTTCATGACCTTCCACGGCAAGCCGCGCGCCACCGCCGACGTCATGCACCATGTGCACGAATCGCCGCCGGTGATGCTGGTGCCGCTGTTCATCCTCGCCGTCGGCGCGCTGATGGCCGGCGTGGTGTTCCACGACCAGTTCGTCGGCGAGGGCTACGACGCGTTCTGGAAGACGGCGCTCTACATGCTGCCGGAGAACCATATCCTGCACGAAGTCCACGATGTACCGCTGTGGGTGAAGCTGTCGCCGTTCATCGCCATGGTCATCGGCTTCGTCGTCGCCTACCAGTTCTACATCCGCAAGCCGGAGACGCCGAAATACCTCGCGGCCCAGCATCGCGGCCTCTACGCGTTCCTGCTGAACAAGTGGTATTTCGACGAGCTGTACGACTTCCTGTTCGTGCGCACCGCCAAGCGGCTCGGCACCTTCCTCTGGAAGAAGGGCGACGGCGCCGTCATCGACGGTCTTGGCCCGGACGGTGTCTCAGCCTGGGTGATCGACGTCACCAACCGCGTCGTCAAGCTTCAAACCGGATATCTCTACCACTATGCATTCGTCATGCTGATCGGCGTCGCCGCCCTCGTCACCTGGATGATGCTCGGGAGCTCGTTTTAGACCATGACCGATTGGCCCATTCTTTCTACGGTCACCTTCCTGCCGCTGGTCGGCACGTTCCTGATCCTTCTGATCCGGGACGACAGCGAGGCCGCGCGCCGCAACATCCGTAACGTCGCGCTGCTGACGACCGTCTTCACCTTCATCCTGTCCATCTTCATCTGGGTCGGGTTCGACAATTCCAACCCTGGCTTCCAGATGGTGGAGCAGGCCGAGTGGCTCGGCGGCGGCGTCTCCTATCACATGGGCGTCGACGGCATCTCGATGCTGTTCGTCATCCTGACGACCTTCCTGATGCCGATCAGCATCCTGGCGAGCTGGGAATCCATCCAGACGCGGGTGAAGGCGTATATGATCGCCTTCCTGATCCTCGAAACCCTGATGATCGGCGTGTTCTGCGCGCTCGACCTTGTGCTGTTCTACGTCTTCTTCGAAGGCGGCCTGATCCCGATGTTCATCATCATCGGCGTCTGGGGCGGCAAGCGGCGCGTCTATGCCTCGTTCAAGTTCTTCCTCTACACGCTGCTCGGCTCGGTGCTGATGCTGCTCGCAATCATGGCGATGTATTGGGAAGCCGGCACCACCGACATCCCGACGCTGCTGGCGCACTCCTTCCCCGGCAACATGCAGACATGGCTATGGCTTGCCTTCTTCGCGTCCTTCGCGGTGAAGATGCCGATGTGGCCGGTGCACACCTGGCTGCCCGATGCGCACGTCGAGGCGCCGACGGCCGGTTCCGTCATCCTGGCGGCGATCCTGCTGAAGATGGGCGGTTACGGCTTCCTGCGCTTCTCGCTGCCGATGTTCCCGGAAGCCTCGCTCTATTTCCAGCCGCTGGTCTTTGCGCTGTCGGTCATCGCCATCGTCTACACCTCGCTGGTGGCGCTGATGCAGGAGGACATGAAGAAGCTGATCGCCTATTCGTCGGTCGCCCATATGGGCTACGTGACCATGGGCATCTTCGCCATGAACGCGCAGGGCATCCAGGGCTCTCTGTTCCAGATGCTGTCGCACGGCCTGGTCTCGGGCGCGCTGTTCCTATGCGTGGGCGTGATCTACGACCGCATGCACACCCGCGAGATCACGGCCTATGGCGGCCTGGTCAACAACATGCCGAAATATGCGGTGGCGTTCCTCATCTTCACCATGGCCAATGTCGGCCTGCCGGGCACCAGCGGTTTCGTCGGCGAGTTCCTGACGCTGATCGGCGTGTTCAAGGTCAACACCTGGGTCGCGCTGTTTGCCGCCACGGGCGTCATCCTGTCGGCCAGCTATGCGCTGTGGCTCTATCGCAAGATCATCTTCGGCGCGCTGACCAAGGACAGCCTGAAGGGGCTGCTCGACCTTTCGGCCCGTGAGAAGACGATCCTCTATCCACTGATCGTGCTGACCATCTTCTTCGGCGTCTATCCGGCTCCGGTCTTCGACGTGACCGCCGCCTCGGTGCAGTCGCTGATCAACAACATCACCGCATCGCTCGACGCCGCGCAGGCCGTGGCTGCGAACTGAGGGTAGAACATGACGCCGGAACTTTACTCGAGCCTCTCGCTGATCCTGCCGGAACTGATCATCGTCGTCGGCGCGCTGGCGCTGCTGATGATCGGCGTCTATTCGGGTGAGCGCGCCAACAACACCGTCACCGGCCTTGCCGTGGCGGTGCTGATCGCGGCGGGTGCCTGGCTGATGCTGTTCGGCGGGGAAGGCAAGGCGTTCAACGGCGCGCTGGTTGCCGATCCCTTCGCCAAGATCATGAAGGTGCTGACGCTCATCGGCTCGGTGGTGACGCTGATCGTCTCTGTCGGCTTCGCCAAGGCGGAAAAATTCGACAAGTTCGAATATCCGGTGCTGATCCTGCTGGCCACGGTCGGCATGATGATCATCATCTCCGCCAACAGCATGATCTCCCTCTATATGGGGCTGGAGCTGCAGTCGCTGGCGCTCTATGTCGTGGCCGCCTTCAACCGCGAGAACGTGCGTTCGACCGAGGCCGGCCTGAAATATTTCGTCCTCGGCTCGCTGTCGTCGGGCATGCTGCTCTACGGCATCACCCTGGTCTACGGCTATACCGGCCATGTCGGATTCGAGCAGATCGCGGCAGCGGTTTCCAGTGGCGAGCGCGAGCTTGGCCTGGTCTTCGGCCTGGTGTTCGTCCTGGCCGGCGTGGCCTTCAAGATCTCGGCCGTGCCGTTCCATATGTGGACGCCGGACGTCTATGAGGGCGCGCCGACACCGGTGACGACCTTCTTCGCCTCCTCCCCGAAGATGGCGGCGATGGCGTTGATGGTGCGTGTCACCATGGGCGCCTTCGAAGGCATTGCGCCCGACTGGCAGCAGATCATCGTGTTCGTCTCCATCGCTTCCATGGTGCTGGGCTCGTTCGCGGCTATCGGCCAGAAGAACTTCAAGCGCCTGATGGCCTATTCGTCGATCGGCCATGTCGGCTTCGCGCTGGTCGGCCTTGCGGCCAACACGGAAGCCGGCGTTCGCGGTGTCATCATCTATATGCTGATCTATCTGGTGATGACGCTCGGCACCTTCGCTTTCATCCTGGCCATGCGCCGCAAGGACGGCAATGTCGAGGAGATCGGCGATCTGGCGGGACTGGCGACCACCAATCCGGTGATGGCGACCATCCTCACCATCCTGATGTTCTCTTTGGCCGGCATTCCGCCGCTCGCGGGCTTCTGGGCCAAGTGGTATGTGTTCCTCGCCGCCATCAACGCCAACCTCTACACGCTTGCGGTGATCGGCGTTCTGGCTTCGGTGGTGGGCGCCTACTACTATCTGCGCATCATCAAGATCATGTGGTTCGACGAGCCGGTGGGCGGGTTCCTGCCGATGGCCGGCGAACTGCGTCTCGTGCTTGGCGCGTCGGGTGCGTTCATCCTGTTCTATGTGCTGTTCGCGGGTCCGGTGGGCCATATCGCGGAAGCCGCGGCCAAGACGTTCTTCTGACGGGCATGGGCTTCCAGCTCGCTCCGACAGCGACGGCCGAGGGCTTCCGGCTGGAGGCGCATGACAGCGTCGGATCGACCAACGCCCTCGCGCTCGATCGCGCGCGCGAAGGCGACCCAGGCAAGCTCTGGGTCGTCTCGCGGAAGCAGGAGAGCGGGCGCGGCCGGCGCGGCCGTGCATGGGCCTCGCCCGAAGGCAATCTTGCCTCCACGCTGCTGCTGATCATCGACCGCGACCTGAAAACCGCCGCCACGCTCGGCTTCGTTGCGGGGCTTGCGCTTGGCGATGCGCTGGAGGCGATCGTGCCGGGACGCACCGCAATGGCCGCCGATGGCGCGGGCGACAGGCGGGGCAATCGCTTCGAGCTGAAGTGGCCGAACGACGTGCTGGCCAACGGCGCCAAGATGGCCGGCATCCTGCTCGAATCCTCCATGCTGGACGCAAATCGCTTCGCGCTCGCCATCGGCATCGGCGTGAATGTCGTGGCGTATCCGCAGGATGTTCCCTATCCCGCGACCTCGCTCAAGGCACTGGGTGCGAATTGCGACGCTGAAACATTGTTCCTGGCGCTTTCCGACGCCTGGAGCGAGAACATGCGCCTCTGGAACGAAGGCCGGGGGCTGGACCTTATCCGCCAGCGGTGGCTGTCGCGCGCGGCCGGGCTCGGCGGCGAGGTTGCCGTCCGCGTCGATGGCGATGTGGTGCGGGGCGTGTTTGAAACCATTGACGAGGATTGCCGCTTCGTCATTCGCGACGACAGCGGCGCGCTTTTGAAAATAGCCGCCGGTGACGTGCATTTCGGGGTCGTCGCCTCGGCGCATACCGCCTAGAGCCTGATGACGTTTCGTCGAATCGTCGCCGGACTCTATCTATTTGTTTGAGCATGATCCTTCCTGAGAACCGGTTTCCGCTTTTCGGGATCTTGCTCTGGACGGACGTCCGATGCGGCTATCGGGACGCCGGTGACAGAATCGAGAAGGAATGAACATGGCGAAATCCAGGGAAGCTGAACTCGTTTTCGTGCCGCTCGGCGGCGTGGGCGAGATCGGCATGAATTTCGCGCTCTACGGCTACGGGTCGGTGGACAATCGCGAATGGGTCATCATCGATGTCGGGGTGACGTTCCCCGATCCTTCCATGCCGGGTGTCGATCTGGTGCTGCCCGACACGCGCTTCATCGAGAGCGAATTGCACAATGTGCGCGGCATCGTCATCACCCACGCCCATGAGGATCACTACGGCGCGCTGCTCGACCTGTGGCCGAAACTGAAGGCCCCCGTGTGGATGACGCCTTTCGCGACCGGGCTGCTGGAAGCCAAGCGTCAGGCCGAAGGGGGCGGCACGAAGGTGCCGGTGACGATCTACCGCGCCGGCGAAACCTTTACCGTCGGGCCGTTCAGCATCGAGGCGCTGGCCGTCACGCACTCCATCCCCGAACCGGTCTCGCTGGCGATCTCGTCGCCGCTCGGCACGGTGATCCATACCGGCGACTGGAAGATCGATCCCGCGCCGGCGATTGGTCCCAGGACCAACGAAGCCCGCTTCCGCGAACTGGGCGAGCGGGGCGTTCTGGCGCTGGTCTGCGATTCCACCAACGCATTGCGCGATGGCGAATCTCCGTCCGAGCAGGATGTCGGGGAGGGACTGCGCGAGGTGATCGAGAAGGCGCCGGGCCGCGTCGCCGTCACCACCTTCTCCTCCAATGTCGGGCGCATCCGCTCCATCGCGGAAGCCGCGCGCGACACCGGCCGGCAGGTGCTGGTGCTTGGGCGCTCGCTGAAGCGGGTCATCGATGTGGCAAGGGAGCTTGGTTATCTGGACGGGCTGCCGGAATTCATCTCCGAGGATGACTATGGCTACATTCCGCGCGAAAACCTCGTCATCATCTGCACCGGCAGCCAGGGCGAGCCGCGGGCGGCACTTGCCAAGCTGGCGCGCGATGAGATGAAGACGGTCGCGCTGTCGCCGGGCGACATCGTGGTTTATTCCTCGCGCACCATTCCCGGCAACGAAAAGGCCATTCTGGAGATCAAGAACCTTCTGATCGACCAGGGCATGAAGATCATCGAGGATGGCGATGCGCTGGTGCATGTGTCCGGCCATCCGCGCCGCAGCGAGCTGCGCCGCATGTATGACTGGGTGCGGCCGCGCATCGCGGTGCCGGTGCATGGCGAGGCCGCGCATCTGGTGGCGCATGGCGCGCTTGCCGCGGCCTCCGGCGTGCCGGAAGTCGCGCAGATCCGCGACGGCGACATGCTGAGGCTCGCGCCCGGAGCCGCCGAGATCGTCGACCAGGTGCCGTTCGGCCGCATCTTCAAGGACGGCAAGCTGACCGGCGACGAAGAGGCGGTGGGCCTGCGCGAGCGGCGCAAGCTTTCCTATGTCGGCCATGTCGCGGTGAATGTGGTGCTGGATGAGCGCCATGAACTCGCCGGCGACCCCGACATCGTCGCCATCGGCGTCGCCCGCACCGACGCGCGCGGCGAGGATCTGGAAGAGCTGATGCTGGATGCGGCAATCGGCGCGGTCGACAGCATACCCCGCGCACGCCGAAAAGACCTCGACCTCGTGCAGGAGGCCGTGCGGCGCGCGGTGCGCGCCGCCGCCAACGAAGCCTGGGGCAAGAAGCCGCTCGTGACCGTGTTCGTTACGAGGTGAATTTGTGACCGGTGAATGGTAAATGATGAATGGGACGCGGCGGAACGTCCGGCCTTGTCCCGGTTGACACAGGTGCAATGCGCCGATCCATTCACCATTCACCATTCACCATTCACCATTCACCATTCACCATTCACCATTCACCATTCACCGGAAATTGCCATGCTCGGTCGCCTCAATCATGTCGCCATCGCCGTTCCGGACCTCGCGGCGGCAAGCGCAGTCTATCGCGATGCGCTGGGTGCGACGCTGGGCGAGCCGCAGGCTCTGCCCGAACATGGCGTGACCGTGCTGTTCATCGACACCGGCAACACCAAGATCGAATTGCTCGAGCCGCTGGGCGAGGGCTCTCCGATCGCCGCTTTTCTCGAAAAGAACCCGGCCGGGGGCATGCACCATATCTGCTACGAGGTGGACGACATCATCGCCGCGCGCGACCGGCTGAAGGCCTCGGGCGCGCGGGTGCTGGGCGATGGAAACCCCAGGATCGGCGCGCATGGCAAGCCGGTGCTGTTCTTGCATCCGAAGGATTTCTTCGGCACGCTGGTCGAACTGGAACAGGTGTAAGCTCATGACTGGCTGGATTTCGGCAATCGCTGTCTATTTCGTCATCTGGTGGACGGTTCTGTTCATTGCGCTGCCCATCGGCCTGAAGACGCAGGATGAGGACAACGCCGTGACGCTTGGCACCGAGCCGAGCGCGCCGCGCGGACCGCATATGCTGCGCGCCGTCATCATCACCACGATCCTGGCGTTCGTCGTCTATGGGGCCTTCTATCTCCTGACCCGCGTGATCGGGTTCAGCTTCGACGATTTTCCGCAATATATCCCGCAGGGCGACTGAGGCAGGCCGGCAACCGGCAGGTTTTTTTCAGCGCATCGCAACGCTGTCGGGCGTGCCCCGCAGCGTCCATGGTTTCCGTCGTGGCGCGCCGCAAGCGCCCCCGCGCCCGGAAACGCGTTGAAATTGCGCCAGATTAAGTAATAAATTCTAGTGATTTAGTATAATAAATGCGCTAGAGAGATTACGGAGATTCCCGAAGGGGGAGATGGCCCAGAGCTTTGCGCAAAAAAAATGCAAGGCACGAGGCCTTGCAATTGAACGCGTCCGATCTGCTTTCCGTCACCGGCGGCTGCGGATAATCGCGCCTAGATCGCATCCTCCCAAGACTTTGACCGCGTAGGAGAGCAGATTGTTTACTCTGCCCTCTCGATTATCGCAGCACACTAGACCAAGCTGCGCCGAATTGTCACGACATTTTTTCAAGTTGAGCCAGCAATATGTGCTGCGCTGCACAATAAACATGCAGCTTCCGCATCCGGCCCGGGCATATCCGCCATTCCGCCTGCTGCCTGTTCTCGCCTGGCGAGGCATTTCTGGCCGATTGCGGCATGTGGTCGGGTTTCCAAGCTGCCTTGAAATGGCTATGAAGCGCGGGCAGGCAACTTCTGCACCGGTGCCGATTCCGATTCCGGCTCTTCTAGTTCTTTGATGGAATTTCACATGCGTCTGTCGCGCTATTTCCTGCCCATCCTGAAAGAGAACCCGCGCGAGGCCGAAATCGTCTCGCATCGGCTGATGCTGCGGGCCGGCATGATCCGCCAGCAGGCGGCGGGAAGCTTCTCCTGGCTGCCATTGGGCAAGCGCGTTCTGGACAAGGTCTGCCGGATCATCCGCGAGGAGCAGAACCGGGCGGGCGCGCTGGAAATCCTCATGCCGACGATCCAGTCGGCCGATCTGTGGCGCGAGAGCGGTCGCTATGACGACTATGGCGACGAGATGCTGCGCATCAAGGACCGCAACAAGCGCGACATGCTGTTCGGCCCGACCAATGAGGAAATGGTCACGGAGATCTTCCGTTCCTACGTGAAGACCTACAAGGACCTGCCGCTCAACCTCTACCATATCCAGTGGAAGTTCCGCGACGAGCGGCGGCCGCGTTTCGGCGTCATGCGCTCGCGCGAGTTCCTGATGAAGGACGCCTATTCCTTCGACATCGACTACGAGGGCGCGCGGGCGGCCTACAACCGCATGTTCGTGTCCTATCTGCGCACCTTCACGCGCATGGGCCTGCAAGCCATCCCGATGCGCGCCGACACCGGCCCGATTGGCGGCGACCTCAGCCACGAATTCATCATCCTGGCCGAGACCGGCGAAAGCCAGGTCTATTGCGCACGCGAATTCCTGAGCCTGCCGGTTCCCGGCGAGGACACCGACTTCTCCAATGACGGCGAAGTCGCCAGCATCGTCAAGGAGTGGACGACGCCCTACGCGGCCACCGACGAGATGCATGACGAGGCGGCCTGGAATGCCGTTCCCGCCGGCGACCAGCTCTCGGCGCGCGGCATCGAGGTCGGCCACATCTTCCACTTCGGCGAAAAATATTCGAAGCCCATGGAGGCCAAGGTGGCGGGCCCGGACGGCAAGGACCATTACGTTTCGATGGGCTCCTACGGCATCGGCCCGTCGCGCCTGATCGCGGCGATCATCGAGGCCAGCCATGACGAGAACGGCATCATCTGGCCGGAAGCGGTTGCGCCCTTCCAGGCCGGCGTCATCAACATGAAGGTGGGCGATGCCGAGTGCGACCGCGTGTCGGAGGAAATCTATGCCGCGCTCGAAGCAGCCGGCGTGGAAGTGCTCTATGACGACACCGACCAGCGCTCCGGCGGTAAGTTCGCCACCGCGGACCTGATCGGCCTGCCGTGGCAGATCATCGTCGGCCCGCGCGGCGTTGCCGCCGGCGAGGTCGAGATCAAGAACCGCCGCACCGGCGAGCGCGAGACGCTCTCGATCCCGGCGGCCATCGCCCGCTTCGGTAAGGCCTGATGGCGAAGGCGGCGGCCAAACCGGCTGGCGCCGGTCCATTCTCCGTTTTCGAGCGCATGGTGGCCTGGCGCTACCTGCGCGCGCGCCGCAAGGAAGCGGTCATTTCGGTGATCGCTTCGATTTCCTTCATCGGCATCATGCTGGGCGTTGCCACGCTCATCATCGTGATGGCGGTGATGAACGGCTTTCGTGCCGAATTGCTCACACGCATCCTCGGCATCAACGGCCATCTGATCGTGCAGCCGGTGGATACGCCGCTGGAGGACTATGACGCCGTCACCGCGCGCATCAATGGGGTGCCGGGCGTGAGATACGCCATTCCGCTGATCGACGGCCAGGTGCTGGCGCAAGGGGAGGTCGGCGCTGGCACCGGCGCGCTGGTGCGCGGCGTTCGCGGACAGGACCTCGCCAAGGTCCCGCTGGTGGCCAACAATATCAAGCAGGGCTCGCTGACCGGCTTCGACGACAGCGGCGGTGTGGCGATCGGCACGCGCATGGCCGAGAATCTCGGCCTCGCGCTCGGCGACATCATCACGCTTACCTCGCCGGATGGCGACGTGACGCCGATGGGCACCACGCCGCGCATGAAGGGCTATCCGATCGTGGCCATCTTCGAGGTGGGCATGTCGGAATATGACTCTTCCATCGTCTACATGCCGCTGCCGGAAGCGCAGCTCTATTTCAATATGGAGAACCGTGCGCAGACCATCGAGGTCTTCGTCGACAATCCCGATGCGGTCGATACGTTGAAACCGCGCGTGGAGGAGGCGGCGCAGCGCCCGGTCTTCATCAGCGACTGGCGGCAGCGCAACGAAACTTTCTTCTCCGCGCTGCAGGTGGAGCGCAACGTCATGTTCATGATCCTGACGCTGATCGTGCTGGTGGCGGCGCTCAACATCATTTCGGGTCTGGTGATGCTGGTGAAGGACAAGGGCAGGGACATCGCCATATTGCGCACGATGGGCGCCACGCGCGGCGCCATCATGCGCATATTCATGATGACGGGGGCAGCCATCGGCGTCACCGGCACCCTTGCCGGCGTCGTCCTGGGCATCGTGGTGTGCCTGAACGTGGAGTCGATCCGCCAGTTCTTCTCGTGGATCACCGGCACGGTGCTTTTCAATCCAGAGCTCTATTTCCTCAGCCGGCTTCCGGCGAAGATGGATTTCGGCGAAACACTCAGCGTCATCATCATGGCTCTGGTGTTGTCCTTCCTGGCGACGTTGTTCCCGGCATGGCGGGCGGCCAAGCTGGATCCGGTCGAAGCGTTGCGGTACGAATGATGGCTGGCGAACCTATCCTGCAATTGAAGGGCGTGGAGCGGCACTACATACAGGGGCCGCGCAAGCTCACCATTCTCAATGGTGCGGAGTTTATGCTGCGGCGCGGCGAGATGGTGGCGCTGATCGCGCCTTCCGGCGCCGGCAAGTCCACGCTGCTGCACACCGCCGGCCTGCTGGAAAAGCCCGACGCGGGCGACGTGATCCTCGGCGGCCGCGCGTGCGGACGCCTTTCCGACGATGAGCGCACGGCCATTCGCCGCAACGACATCGGCTTCGTCTACCAGTTCCACCATCTGCTGCCCGAATTCTCGGCGATCGAGAACATCATGATGCCGCAGCTGGTGCGGGGTCTGGCGCCGGTCGAGGCGAAGGCGCGGGCCGCCCAGCTTCTCGACTACATGCAGATCGGCAAGCGCGGCCACCACCGTCCCGCCGAGCTATCCGGCGGCGAACAGCAGCGCGTGGCGATTGCGCGCGCCGTGGCCAACGCGCCGCTGGTGCTCCTGGCCGACGAGCCGACCGGCAATCTCGACCCCGTCACCGCCGGCTATGTGTTCGACGCGCTTTCCGCGCTGGTGCGCCAGTCCGGGCTTGCGGCGCTGATCGCCACCCACAACCACGAACTGGCCGGCCGGATGGACCGGCGCGTGACGCTTTCCGAGGGCAGGGTGGTGCCGATCTGAGGCACCCGGTGTTCGTGCCGCTGCGTCGAATGCGCGGGCGATACGGCAAAGTTGATAAGCGGGGCTGCAGCAGCCCCGCAACAAGGTCTCCCCCTCGGCAGGCGCGCCTGCCGCATAAGGCGATTTAGCTCCTCTATTTGCGCATCGCTCGATAGACCTTTCGATAAAGAAGGCTGTCCGGGCTCATGCTGCCTGCCTGACGCGAGGCCGGAGGGGAAAAAAAGGGGATGAATTCCCGCACCATTTTTGCCGCAACATATTGAGGCGAAACATCTTTCAAAAATAATCGCCAGCCCGTTGATCCCCCGCCTGTGCGGCTGCCGCATAATCCTCGGCATCGCCCTCGCGGGAACACGGGTCATGAACCGGATGAGCGTGGAGGGCGGCGGCGGCCGGGCTGGCGGTGTGTCGGAAGCAC
>NZ_QGGG01000008.1 GCF_003148475.1 Pseudaminobacter salicylatoxidans
GGACTGCCGAAGGTCCCATCATCCGAAAAGATCTTCCTCAACCAACACGGACAGATCGAAGGACTGTTCTGACGAATCCGCCGCTACGCGGCGCAGCAAACCAGACACGGCCCGGCGCATCGCGCCGGGCCGTTTGCATTCATACGTTCGACAGGACTCCATCTATCTGCTTGAGCGTGATCTTTCCCGAAAACCGGCCCACGTTTCGGGATCATGCTCAAAGCACGCGGGTATCCATCAGGATGCCCTGCCGCACCTTATGCGAACGGCACCGCCGGCGTTCCCTTCGGCAGCTTGGCCTCGTCGTCCGGCTCGACATGGATCGTCACGCGCACCGAAGGGATTTCCGCCTTCAGCGCATCCTCGATGCGGTCGCAGATGACATGGCTGTCGCCCACGCTCATCTTGGCATCCACCACCAGATGGAACTCGATGAACACGGCGCGGCCGGCGATGCGCGTCTTGAGGTCGTGCACCTCCAGCGCGCCCTTTGAATTGGCGGAAATGACGTCGCGTATGCGCAGCGTCTCCTCATGGTCCACCGCGACATCCATCAGCCCCTGCAGGGAGGCGCCGATGACATGCCAGCCCTGCCACAGAATGTTGAGCGCGACGATCACCGCAAGCGCTGGATCGAGGAAGCGCCAGCCCGTGACCACCGCCGCCACCAGGCCGATGATGACACCGACGGAAGTGACCACATCGGTCATGATGTGCTGCCCGTCGGCCAGCAGCGCGGGCGAGCGCTGCCGCCGGCCGGTGCGGATGAGCAGCAGCGCCCAGAACGCATTGATCCCGGCGGCGGCGGCATTGATGGCGAGGCCGAGCCAGGGCTGCTCCAGCGAACGTGGCGTCTGCCATGCGAGCCACACCTCGCGCAGGATGAGAAGGGCTGCCAGCACGATCAGCACGCCTTCCAGCACAGCGGAAAAATATTCGGCCTTGTGATGGCCGTAAGGATGCTCCTGGTCGGCCGGCTTGTGGCTGACGCGGATCGCCCATAGTGCCGCTGTCGAGGCAATGACATTAACCACCGATTCCAGCGCATCCGAATAGAGCGCCACCGAGCCGGTAAGCTGGTAGGCGAGATATTTCAGCGCCATGACGCCGAAGGCGATCACGATTGACCATGCGGCCAGTCGCTCGATCTTCTGCTTGGAGGTCAGGGTGCGGTTCGCGTCTGTCATATCCTCAGGCCTGCCATGGTCCCAAATAGATCGAGGCACGGCCCTGCGTGAACAGGGCCATGCCTCAATAAGTCAATTCCCAGAGCGGGTCGACCCCGCGGGGGTAAACCCTTAAGCCGCCTTTTCCCGTGCCTTGCGGGGAAGATGCGCCACGACATTCTCGATCATGCGCATACCGGCATTCTGGCCAAGCGTCATAATCGATTCGGGATGGAACTGCACTGCGGCAACCGGCTCCTTGCTGTGCTCGAAGGCCATGATGACGCCGTCATCCGTCTCCGCCGTGACCACGAAATCGCGCGGCAGACTGGCCGGATCGGCGAAGATCGAGTGATAACGCCCGACCGTCACCTCATTCGGCAGGCCGGAGAATATCACGCCGGGTTTCGAGACGCGGATGCGTGAGGGCTTGCCGTGCATTGGCACATGAAGCTGGCGCAACTCGCCGCCATAGGCTTCGGCCAGCGCCTGCAAGCCGAGGCAGACGCCGAACACCGGCAGATCCCGCGCGCGCGCCTTCTTGATGGTGGCTGCCGTATCGAAATCCTTCGGCAAACCGGGTCCGGGCGAAAGCACAACGAGGTCGGGCTTCAACTCGTCGAACAGTTCGTCCGGCACCGGCGCGCGCACGGTCGAGACATCCGCGCCGGTCTGGCGAAAATAGTTCGCCAGCGTGTGGACGAAGGAGTCTTCGTGGTCCACCAGCAATATCTTCACCCCGTCGCCGACGCGCGCCGACTGGCGCTCCGTCGAAGGGGCGTTGCCGGCCTTGGCGTCACGGATTGCGGAGAGCATGGCGGATGCCTTCAGTTCGGTTTCGGCTTCTTCTTCTTCCGGGATGGAATCGAACAGCAGTGTAGCACCGGCTCGCACCTCGGCGATCCCGTCCTTTATGCGGATGGTGCGCAGCGTCAACCCGGTGTTGAGATCGCCATTGAAATGCACCATGCCGATGGCCCCGCCATACCACGCACGCGGGCTCTTCTCGTTCTTCTCGATGAAGCGCATGGCCCACAGCTTGGGCGCACCGGTGACGGTGACGGCCCAGGCATGGGACAGGAAGGCATCGAAAGCATCCATGCCTTCACGCAAACGCCCCTCGATGTGATCGACGGTGTGGATGAGCCGCGAATACATCTCGATCTGGCGACGGCCGATGACGCGCACCGAGCCCGGCTCGCACACCCGGCTTTTGTCGTTGCGGTCGACGTCTGAGCACATGGTGAGCTCGGACTCGTCCTTCTTGGAGTTGAGCAGCTTGATGATCTGCTCGGCATCGGCGATGGCGTCATCGCCGCGCTTGATGGTGCCGGAGATCGGGCAGGTCTCGACCCGGCGGCCCACGACCCGCACGAACATTTCAGGCGAAGCGCCCACCAGATACTCGCCCTCGCCCAGATTGATGAAGAAGGAATAGGGCGACGGGTTGATCTTCTTCAGCCGCCGGCAAATTTCCGATGGAGCCGTCTCGCAGCGCTCATAGAACATCTGGCCCGGCACCACCTCGAACAGATCGCCGCGCTGGAAGCTTTCCTTGGCCTTCTCGACGATTTTGGCATATTCGCCCGGCTCATGGTCGCCACGCGGCGGGATGCGGTCGGAAGGACGGAAGGGCTCGATGTCGCCGTAGCGCGGCAGTCCCTCCGTGGAAAAGCCCTCCCCGGCATAGTCATAGCGGTCATGCCAGGCTTTCGCCGCATGGTGATCGACGACGAGAATTTCGTCGGGCAGATAAAGCACCAGGTCGCGCTGGCTTTGCGCACGCTTCAGCGTCTGTTCGATCGGATCGAACTGGAAAGCGAGATCGTAGCCGAAAGCGCCGTAAAGACCGAGATTGCTGTCATGCTCGCTACGGAAAATGCCGGTTATGGCGCGCAGGACCGTGAAGACCGAAGGGGCCCTGCTGCGCTCTTCCTCGGTGAAGACGCGGCCCGGCTTTGCCACGTCGAGCGTTATCAGGCGCTTGGTCTCGCCGGTGACTCTGACTTCCTTGAGCGCCTTCACCGCCGGGGCTATCACGGTGAGCAATGCCTCGCCGCGCGCATTCAGCGCTTCGACGCGCATGGCGCGGCCGCGCGCGCTGATCGCCACCGGCGGGTCGATAATGGCCGTGTCCCAACGGGTGTAGCGGCCGGGATATTCGTAATTGGAGGAAAAGACCGCGCCGCGCCGCGAGTTCAGCCCATCGATATAGGCCTCGATCGCGCTGCCATAAACGGCATCGTGACGTTGGCGGATAACTGCTACGCCGCCAGCGGTGACGTAGCGTTCCGAACCATCTTCAAGCGTTTCGACCGACATTCCCGTTTCCTTCCTCTTGTCGGCAGGTGGACCGGGAAAGCCCTAAAACGAAAAATGGCCGCCCGGATTTCTCCTGCGGCCACCAAAGTTTTAACGCGCACGCGCTCTCGAGGCCGCTTTTAGCAGGCCCACCACCATTGCGTCGTGTGCGAAATCATCATCATGCACTTTTCATAGCTGCGAATGGGAAACGGAGCAAGAGGGGAAATGGCGTTGCGGCCATGCGGGCTTCCCCTCCTGCCTCCGGCAAATCAGCGCTGCACGAAGCGTTTGTAGATGAAGCCTTCCTGGCCCTTGTATGAAACCTTGCACCAGGCCTTGCAGCCCAGCACATCCACAGGGGCACGTGCCGGAAGCACCGCGATCACTTTGGCATCGTTGCTTTCCTTGGCGCGCATCTTCACGGCCACGGTCGTCACGGCAGATGAACCGTTTCCGCCATCGGCCGCGACCGGCTGTGCAGCAGCAGGTTCAGCCGGTTGCTCATCGGCCAGCACATTTTGCGCATCCGCTGGCTTGATCGGCACGATGCCGCTCGTCGTCGCGCTGTCCGTTCCGTCGTTTTGTGCCAATTCCTGTCGGGGCGCGGATGCGTTTTCCTGCTGATCCGCCTGTGCGGACGTGGCCTGGTCGTTGCGTGCCCAGCGCGCATCGCCGGTTTCGAGCGTCTGCATGGAAGCAACCGCCGCCGGCGCGGAGGCCTGCGGTTGCAACAGCGCGGCTGCGGCATTTGCCGGAACCGCGGAAGCATCATGAGTAACGACCACACTCGCCGGAATGGCGGCTGTCGGTTCCTTCGCGGGCGCGGCAGGTTGCGGGGCCAGTGCTTGCTGGTCAGTCGCCTGAGAAGCAGGCGCTGCGACTGTCTCCGCCGCAGCGGCTTGCACCACCGGTTTTTCAACGTCGCGCGGGGCGTCGAGGAAAAGCGTCATGCCGACCGTTGCCGCACCGAGAACCGCGACGACCGCCGCACCCGCAACGCCTACGGCCCAGCGGCGCGGCGTGCTGATGCCCGCAAGCCTGGTGGCCTGCCGGGCAAGTGAAGCATAAATCCCGACCGCCTTTTCGACGATCGACGATTCGGTGGCCGCCGGCTCTTCAGCAGGCACTCCACGGGCATTCCAGTCGTAGCGGCGCTGATGTGCGGTGACGCCGTCATTGGCAGGCCGATGCGGCGCTACCGGCCGGGATGGCGAAGACTGAGCCGCCTCCTGCGCCGGCGCGGCCGGCAGCGCGGCGGCCGGCGGCATCCGTGCCGGCTTCAGGGCCGCGGGCGGCACACTCTGGTTGGCGGGCGCAGGCAGCGGGCGATTGAACCCTGCGGAAAGTGGCCGTTCCGGCATCAGTGGGTGAGAAGGTCCGGGAGCGGACTGAGGGGCGGGAAGCGAAACGCTGCGCCAGAGTTCTTGCTCCAGCGCAGGGGCATCGTTGGGGGCATCGGCAAGTCTGGAAGCTGTCACGGGTTTACTCCACGCATGGGTTTGCCTGGAACAATCGAACGCTTAGAGACTCGTCTTCGCCGGAATTCCACGCTGCGAAACACGGTGCGCCCGGCCGATCCGGCAAGGTCCCCCGCACCAATGTAGGGCGTACTTTCAGCAGCAATTGTGGCCTTACTACGCCCGGTTTCTGGCCCCATGAAGGAATTATCGGGCTTTCAGGCCTGTTTATCGCGTCCAGATAGCCGGATCGGATAATCTTTCGCGTCAAACGCGTGACCATGGCCGGCACCATCCAGCCGCGCCGCCGTTCGCGATGTGGAAGGAATCGCGTAAGGGAGGGAAGGGGCGGGACTTGCCGCCCTTGCCGGCGAAAGCACGGAGCATCGATGCAAGCCCCACAGCAACCCACCGCCCCGGAACCGATGTCCCGTCTGACGCCCGGCCTGCAATGGGGCATCATCCTGCTGGTATCCGTCCTCTTTGCAAGCCTGCTCGAATTGGCCGACCTTCCCGCAGCCCTGCTGATCGGTCCGATGGTCGCTGGCATCCTCTGCGGGATCAACGGTGCGACGGTGCGCCTGCCGCGCCCCATCTTTTTCTCGGCGCAGGCGGTCATCGGCTGTCTCGTGGCGTCCTCCATCGAGTTCGCAATCTTCGTCTCCTTCGCGCATGACTGGCCGCTTTTCCTGGGTGCGGTGATCGCCACGCTGGTGGCTTCCAGCTTTCTCGGCTGGCTCATCAGCCGGTGGAAGGTGTTGCCCGGCACCACGGCCGTCTGGGGCACGGCGCCCGGCGCATCCACCGCCATGGTGCTGATGGCGGGCGCTTTCGGCGCGGATGCGCGCCTCGTCGCCTTCATGCAATATCTGCGCGTCATCTTCGTGTCGGTCATGGCCGCTCTGATCGCCCGGCTCTGGGTCGATACCTCGGGCGTCGAACTGCCGCCGGTGCCGTGGTTTCCGGCAATCCAATGGCAGTCGTTCCTGTCCACGATCGGCATTGCCGCCATCGGGGCGTTTGCGGGCAAATGGCTGCGCCTGCCCTCGCCTTTCTTCCTTGGCAGCATGATCCTGGGCGTCGCGCTGCATCTCGGCGGCTTCGTCACGTTCCAGTTGCCGCAATGGCTGCTCGCCATCAGCTATGCCGTCATCGGCTGGACGATCGGGCTGAATTTCACGCGCGGCATCCTCATCCACGCGACCCGCGCGCTGCCGCAGATCATCCTGTCCATCCTTGCGCTGATAGCCTTTTGCGGCGGGCTTGCCTGGATGCTCAACCATTATCTCGGCATCGATCCGCTGACGGCATATCTGGCGACCAGTCCCGGCGGCATGGATTCGGTGGCGATCATCGCCGCCGCCTCCGACAATGTGAACATATCCTTCGTGATGGCCTTGCAGACCGCGCGCTTCCTGTTCGTGCTGATCTTCGGCCCCTCGGTCGCACGGCTGGTGGCAAGGCTGGTAAGGGAGTGAACCTAATAAATCCCCGGCAGCAACCGCCATGTGCGGGCCCGATAGGCATCGTATTGCGCGCCGAACTGGGATCGCAGCAGCGTTTCCTCGGAGCGGATGCGGGCAATCAGCGGCGGCACGAGCAGCGCCGTAAGAATCAGGCCCACACCGGAGCGGAACGCCAGCGACCACCCGACCGAATTGATGAGCAGGCCCAGATAGCTCGGATTGCGAATAAGGCCGTAGATGCCGGTCGTCACCAGCTTGTGGTCGCGCTGGATCGCCACCAGCCCGCTGAAACGACGGCCCAATACGAAAACCGGCCACAATCTCAACGCGCCGCCGGCGGCAAACAACGCCACGCCCAGCCAGCGCACGCCCTCACCGCCGAATGTCCAGAAATCGATGCGGTCGGCATAGGCCGGCAGATAGCCCATGAGCAGGCCAAGCACGCCAAAGACGCCGAGCACCCAGCGGTTGGACCGGTCTTCGCGCTCGCCGGAACTGATATTGCCTTCGGTAAACAGCGCCGCCACGCCGAGCGCGATGAGCACGGCGGCGGTCGCGGCAAGTTGCGGATGCGCGAAGAAGGCGGCAACCCCGCCGCGTCCGAAAATCGCAAGAGCGAGATAGGCGAGCGTGCCGGCGACACTGAGGACGGCCATTTTGAGCGTAAGCTTCATCTGCGTCGGTCCCTGCCCGTCGCAGGATATGCCTCGAAACCGGTCGCGTCCAATGCCCCTTGCGCCGGTCCCGCGCGTGTTATATGAAACGGCCCATGTCAAAGCGTTCCAACAAGCACGCCTCCCGCCCGGCCATCATCGCCGGCGAGACCGTTCGCGCGCTTTCGGCTACGCTTCTTCTTCTCGGCCTTATCGGCGATCGCCGGGCTCGTTGAAGGAGCGTCCGGCGGTCGGATTTGCCGCCAGGCATGCGCTCCTTTGCTCTTCACAACCGAACTGAAATTCTGGTTTAAGACCGCCTGACGATGTGCCTTGCGCATGGCGGCAAAGAGAACGAGACCGAGATGAACAAGATGACCCCCGAACCCGCTGTATCGAGTCGCCGCGGCATGCCGACAGCCGGCACCAAATACGAGCCCTATCCGAAAATCGACCTGCCGGACCGTACCTGGCCCTCCCGGACGATCGAGAAGGCGCCGATCTGGTGTTCCGTCGACCTGCGCGACGGCAATCAGGCGCTGGTCGATCCGATGGGGCACGACCGCAAGGTGCGCATGTTCAAATTGTTGCTCGACATGGGCTTCAAGGAGATCGAAATCGGCTTCCCGTCGGCCTCGCAGACCGATTTCGACTTCGCCCGCTGGTGCGTCGAGGAAGGCAACGTGCCCGAGGACGTATCCTTGCAGGTGCTGGTCCAGTGCCGGCCCGAGCTGATCACCCGCACCTTCGAGGCTCTCGAAGGCGCGCATCGGCCGATCATCCATTTCTACAATTCCACGAGCGAGTTGCAGCGCCGCGTCGTCTTTGCCAAGGATGTCGCCGGCATCAAGCAGATCGCCACCGATGCCGCGAAGATGATCACCGACATGGCGGCCAAGGCCGGCGGCGGCTACCGCTTCCAGTATTCGCCGGAGAGCTTCACCGGCACGGAGCTGGAAGTGGCGCTGGAGATCTGCAACGCGGTCACCGAGATCGTGAAGCCTACGCCGGAAAACAAGCTGATCGTCAACCTGCCCTCCACTGTCGAGATGGCGACGCCCAACACCTATGCCGACCGCATCGAGTGGATGATCCGCCATCTGGACAACCGCGAAAACCTCATCGTCTCGTTGCATCCGCACAATGACCGCGGCACGGGCGTGGCCGCCACCGAACTGGCGCTGATGGCCGGCGCGGATCGCGTCGAAGGCACGCTGTTCGGCAATGGCGAGCGCACGGGCAATGTCGACATCGTCAATCTGGCGCTCAACATGTACACGCAGGGCGTCGATCCCGAGCTGGATTGCTCCGACATCAACAGGATGAAGGACGTCTACGAATATTCCAACCAGCTCAAGATTCCCGAACGTCATCCTTATGTCGGCGAACTGGTATACACTGCCTTCTCCGGCTCGCATCAGGACGCGATCAACAAGGGCATGAAGGCCATCAAGGTGGCCAACAAGCCGTTGTGGGAAGTGCCCTACCTGCCGATCGATCCGCAGGACGTTGGTCGCTCCTACGAGGCGATCATCCGCATCAACTCGCAGTCGGGCAAGGGTGGGATCGCCTATGTGCTGCAGGCCGACTACGGCCTCAACCTGCCCCGCAGCCTGCAGGTGGAGTTCAGCCAGGACATCCAGTCCATCACCGATTCGGAAGGCAGGGAAGTACCTTCCAGGCGTATCTATGAACGCTTCATCGAGCGCTATGTGGAACAGCCCGGCGCGCGGCTGAAATTCGTCGATCACCACACCTATCCCGACACCGCCGCCAGCAAAGGCCAGCGGGTGGTGGAGGCGACCATCATCGACAACGGCCAGGAAATCCACATTACCGGCAATGGCAACGGCCCTGTGGACGGTTTCGTGGACGCGCTGTCGCGCCATATCGGCGTGCCGCTCTCGGTGCTCGACTATTCCGAGCACTCGATCCAGCGCGGCTCCAATGCCGCGGCTATCTGCTACATGGAGATCGAACATCCCGGCGGCCGCATCTCCGGCGTCGGCGTCAACACCAACATCGTGGCGGCTTCGCTGGAAGCTGTCGTCTCGGCAGCCAATTCGATCATCGGCTGACGCGAGGTTGTTAACCATAATCGGCCCAGCCAGTGTTTTTTCGGGCTGGGCCGATTGACGATGGGGTTTGCATTCTTGTGCCGCGCCAGCGGCGCGCTATGATCGGGCAACATTCTGGCGCCGCTCTCGAAAGGTCCGACGCTTGCCACATGACAGCCCTGCTGCCCCCGCAGTGCGCGCAACGCTGGAGAAGCTACTAGCAAGCGAGACCTTCGCACGGTCTGAGCGAGCGCGCGAATTGTTGCGCTATCTCGTGGAGCAGGAACTGGCCGGACAGGCGGATCGCCTGAAGGGGTTCGCCATCGCGGTGGACGTGTTCGGCCGCGATGCCGATTTCGATTCCGCGTCCGACGCCGTCGTGCGTGTGCAGGCGGGGCGTTTGCGCGATCTGCTGGCGCAATATTTCGCCACCGAAGGGGTCGGCGAGCCGATCCGCATCACGATTCCACGCGGCAGCTACGTACCGGCCTATGAGGCCGTCAGCGAGGTTCGCGACGATCCCGCGCCCCCGGGCGAGGAGCCGCTGCTCGCTCAACAACCGCCGGAGCATGATCCGGCCGCGGCCGAGCCCGACAAAGCCCCCGCGAGCGCCCTGCCCCTGGCCACTGAAGTCCGGGTGATGCAGCATCTGCGCTTCTTCTGGGCAGCGATGATCCTTGTCATCGCCATGCTGGGCTTCGTCATCTTCCGCATCCTGACACCCGCACCCGTGAGCGAGCAAATTGCCCACACCGATGGCGTATCGCTCGCGCCGACCGCAAGCATCGCGCTTTCGCCGATGCTGGAAGCTTTGCCGCCGGTCTATGTGAAGACGCATTCCGACAGTGCTCAGGTTGCCGGCATCGCCGCGGTGCTGCGCACCGGGCTGACCGGTTTCGACACGATCGACCTGATAGCGCGCGAGCCGGCCGGGGAGCTTGAGGCCGAAGGTCCCGTCAATCCGATCCAGTTCGTCTTCGACGTTTCGTCGGGGGTCACGGCCGGTTCGGTGACCATCAACCTCATCAACAGCGCCAGCGGCAAGGTGCTGGTGTCGCGCGTGCTGGGCCCCGATGACCTCGATTCCGCAAAGCTGGACGACCGCATCGCCGACCTGCTCAGTTCCACCATTCCGGTCTCGGGCGCCATCTATGGATTCATCGAGCGGCAGGGACTGGGTTCCGGCCTCGTCCGCTGCCTGATCCTCAACGATCGCTACTATCTCGATCCGGTCAACGAGAAGCACGAAATGGCCTATCGCTGCTTTGCCGATCTGGCCGAGCGTGGCGGCAAATCTCCCTTGATCTACGGCGAGCTCGCCGCGCTCCACCTGAAGGCGATCACCGACCGCCTGTCCTATCCGCCGCAGCCGAGCGCGGAGGAGGCGCTGGCGCTGGCGCACCGCGCGGTGCTGATGGGACCGACGAGCCCCTATGCCCACCGGGCCTATGGCTTCCTGAATTCGCGCGTCGGCGACATGACGGAATCGATCCGCTTCATGCGCAAGGCCTATGAATTGAACACCTACGATCTCAGCATGGCCGCCGCCTATGGCTATGCGCTGATCTTTGCCGGCGACTACATGACCGGCGAGCCCATCATGGAACGGGCGGTAGAAGCCTCCAGCGCCCATCCGAACTGGTGGGACTATGCGCTTTTTCTCGCCGAATTCATGATCGGTGATGATGCACGCGCCGCGCGCGCCACCGAAGCCCTGACCTCCACCAAACGCGCGCACTATCTCGCCGCGCGCCTGATCATCGCCAGCAAGAGCGGCAACGCCACGCAGGCAAGCGCCCTGATCGATGAGATCACCCGGGACTATCCGGTTTTCGCGGCCGATCCGCGCAAGGTTTATGACAACGCCAACTATCCCGCCGACCTGGCCGCCAAGCTGGTGAATGCCTTGCGCGCCGCCGGCCTGACGAGCCCGAGTTGAGCGGAGCCGCCATGAACCCGTCGCTTTTCGCATTCGAGCAAGGAACCGGTGGCGAGCCGGTCGTGCTGCTGCACGGCTTCGGGGCCTATCATGGCGTCTGGCGGCCGCTGGCATCGCAACTGGCGGCAACAGGCCACGTGATCGCCTATGACCTGCCCGGCCACGGCCGATCGCTCGACTGGCCTCAGGCGGGCCCGCCCAGAATTGCGGCGCGGGCGATAGTGGCCGACATCGAACGGCGCGGCCTCAAGCGCATGCATCTGGTTGGCCATTCGATGGGTGGGGCCATTGCTGCATTGGTCGCACTCGTCGAGCCGGGATCAATCGCCTCATTGACCCTGCTGGCGCCCGGCGGTTTCGGAGAAGAGATCAACGCGCCTCTGCTCCGGCGCTATGCGGCGGCAACCGCGCCCGACGAGCTTCAGCAGTGCCTTGCGGCCATGTCGGCTCCGGACTTCACGCCGCCTGCCGCAATCGCCGAAGAACTCGCCGCCATGCGCGCGGCGCCGGGCCAGCGCGAAAAGCTGATCGAGATCGCCGCCCTGATCACCCGCGACGGAAGGCAGGGCGTGATCCCGCGCGATCAACTGGCGACACTGGCGATGCCTGTGTCCGTCCTCTGGGGAACGGCCGATCCCGTCCTCCCTTTCACGCAGGTCGAGAATTTGCCTGCCAATATGACGCTTCGGCCGATCGAGGCCGCCGGCCACATGCTGGTCGAGGAAAAGCCCGATGCCGTCGCAGGGTTCATTCTCGAAGCGGTAGCAGCATCACGCAACTCGCCGGCCATTTGAAGCTACGGCTGCACCCCGCCCCGTCTTGTGCGACAGGTGCATTGCCGGTGGCGCTATGTTAAAAACGTCCGTGACCTATCGGTTCAGGATGGAGTGTCCTGCCATGAGCGATGCAGGAGAAAATGCAACGCCGAATGTCCCGCATCGCCTTGCCGACGCGGTTCGCGATGTGAAAAACATTGCAGCCGACCGCGACGACGTGGTGGTCGAACTGCGCGAGGCCAGCCGCATGCGGCTCGATCTGCTGGCGCAGGAACTTGCGCCGGTCTTCGCGGAAGTCCCTGACGACGTGGATATTTTCGACTTCGCGATTTCCTCCGGCCTGCAGCCGCGTCTCTGGATCGATGCGGTAAGCCATGTCGCGCTGGGGCGCGACCGTCGCACCTACCGGTTCCTGCGCGATACGCGCATCGGCCGCGTGGTGCTGGCCGAATCCACCGACCTGAAGCCCGTCGCCGATCAGGTGACGCGTTACATTGCCGAGCGCATCGTGGAGCGCCAGCGGATGATGGAGGGTGGCATCGAGCATTCCTATGCCGGCGCGAAGGACGTGCCCGAAGCGCTCGTCGCCATGCAGCGGCCGCATGCCAATGGCTGGCAGAGCTTCTTCGCCGGCTTCGGCCTGTTTGCGGCTGGCGCGCTGGCAGGCTTCGCGCTTACGCTGGCATGGTTACGCGGCAGCCTGTCGGCATTCTTCTGATCAATGCGGCGACAGCGATACTTGCGCCGAATGCGGGGCAAGCTCGAGTTCCGCAATGCGCGCGGGCAGCACTGCCGCACCCACCAGCCCAAAACGCTCCAGATGAACCCGCCATTGCCCGGCCTCGCCCTCAATTCCAAAGAGGTTGTATTGCGCGGGTGGATTGCGCCCGCCCATCCCCTGCCCGGCGGCGGCGACGCCGACGACCGGAACCGGCTTTTGCGCCGTGCCGATCCAGTAGAGCGAGGGCAGATGCGAATGGCCGTGCAGCACCAGTTCCGCCCCGTGGCGGGCAACGACCTGCTGGAAGCGTCCAATGCCGACGAGCCGCTTGTGCTGCGCCACCGCGCCCTTGACCGGCGGATGATGAATCATCACCACGCGGCAGAGGCCCTTGCCGGCGGCATCGTCCAGCAGCGCGGCCAGCCGCCTTGCCTGTCCGTTGCCGAAGAAGCCGTTTGCCATGAAAGGCGCGGTCGCGCGCGCCGTCGAAATGCCGATCAGCGCCACCCGCCCGCGCACGCGCATATAGGGAAAAGTGTAGCGTCCGACCGGATCGGCCTGTCCGTCACCGGCCATCCACGGTCCCCAGGCGCGGCATATCTTGTCGAAAGCGCCCGGCACATAGGCATCGTGGTTGCCCGGCACGACCGAGACGTCACGCGGATCGCCCAGCGTTTCAAGCCATTGGCGCGCCAGTTCTATCTCGCCGTCCAGCGCAAGGTTGACCAGATCGCCCGTCACCGCCAGATGGTCGGGGCAAGCGCCTTTCAGATCGCCGACGATCGCGTCGATCACCCCGTCATGCAGGAAATGCCGACGGTGGCGCTGCCAATTGACATAGCCCACCACCCGCTTGGAAGCGAGTTCGCGATAGGTTACGGCGGGGAGAGGCCCAAGGTGGACGTCCGAAATATGCGCAAGCCTGAACATGGCTCTCTTGTAGAGCAGGAGATCGCCGCTTTCCACCTGCCCGGAGCGGGCATATGAACGCGGCCTCCCCGTCCCGGCGCACCCTTCTGGCGCGTCTGCGCGCCAGGCTGTTTCACGGTTATTTCCTGTTGAGCCGCCCTATGACGCTTGGCGTGCGCGGCGTGGTTCACGACAAGGAGAGCAATTCCGTCTTTCTCATTCGCCACACCTATGTTCCGGGCTGGCACCTGCCCGGCGGCGGCGTGGAGATCGGTGAGACAATGCTTGAGGCGCTGGCGCGCGAGGTGCGTGAGGAAGGCAATATCGAGCTTGGCGCGCCGCCTCGGTTGCTGTCTGTCCACCTCAACCGGCAGGCCAGCCGCCGCGATCATGTCGCGATATATCTGATAGAAACCTTCCGGCAGGCAGGCCCGAAACTTCCCGACCGGGAAATCGCGGAATCCGGCTTCTTTCCCCTCAACGCGCTGCCGCAGGCAACCACCCCGGCGACGCTGAGACGCATCGCCGAGGCATTCGAAGGCGTACCGCCTTCCCCCTATTGGTGAAGCGGCGCCTTCGGCAGCCTGTCGCGATCATGCGGAGCGTCGTAGTCGAGTTCCGGCCCGACCGGCACGACACGCGTTGGATTGATGGTGGCGTGGCTGGTGTAATAATGGCCCTTGATATTGGCGATGTTCACCGTACCGGCGATGCCCGGCACCTGGTAAAGCTCGCGCAGATAGTTCGACAGGTTCGGATAATCGGCAATGCGGCGCAGATTGCACTTGAAATGCCCGACATAGACCGGGTCGAAGCGCACCAGCGTCGTGAACAGCCGCCAGTCGGCTTCGGTAAGCCGGTCGCCGACCAGATAGCGCTGGCGTGAAAGGCGGTCCTCCAGCGTGTCGAGCGCGCCGAAGACCTCGTTGAACGCCTCCTCATAGGCTGCCTGCGTGGTGGCAAAGCCCGCGCGATAGACGCCGTTGTTGATGGCCGGATAGACCATGTCGTTGACCGCATCGATCTCCTCGCGCAACGCTTCCGGATAGAAATCGAGTTCGGCGTTGCCCCACTCGTCGAAAGCCGAGTTAAGCATGCGGATGATTTCGGAGGATTCGTTGGAGACGATCGTCTGCTCCTTCTTGTCCCACAGTATCGGCACCGTCACCCGGCCGGAATAATGCGGATCGGCCTTGGTGTAGATCTGGTGGAGGTAATCCGAACCATAGAGCGTGTCGCCGGTCGCATCGTCCTCGGTGAGGAACGTCCAGCCGTGATCGCCCATATAGTAGTGGACCACCGAAACGGAGATGATGTCTTCAAGCCCTTTCAGCGCACGGAAAATCAGCGTGCGGTGCGCCCATGGGCAGGCCCAGGACACATAGAGATGATAGCGGCCGGGTTCGGCCTTGAAACCGCGCGTCTTGCCCGGTGCGGGCCGTCCGTCAGGGCTCACCCAGTCGCGCCATTGCGATTGCGAGCGCACGAAGCGGCCGCCCGTCTTCTCGGTGTCGTACCAACGGTCGACCCATTTGCCGTCAACCAGCAGTCCCATGGCAGGCTCCTTCTGTTTCCTGCCTATCTAGGGTCTGCGCGGCGCCGGCGGAAACCCCCGAATGGCTGAACAGTTCGTCACGTCCGGCCGACGGCGTTCAAAAACGGCGATTGCAGCGGCACCAAAATGATGCTAGCGGATCAATCGATGCAAACCGTCTTCGCACATATCCGGTTCGACCGACGACGAATCAGCGACCGCGCCTGAGTAGCGCGGACAGCGACCGCTGCCCCTTTTCATTCGCGCAGCGGATAGTCTTCCTCGACCGGAATGCACAGACGATGACCCTTGCCGTGACCTATCTGCCGGAAGCACCGGCGCATGATCCCGAGATCGACGACATCAATGAAGAAGCCTTCGGGCCAGGCCGGTTCGTACGCGCTGCCTACAAGATTCGTGAAGGCGGGCCGCATGACCGCAACCTGTCCTTCGTGGCCATGCATGACGAGGTCGTCATCGCCTCGGTGCGCATGACCTGGATCGCCGCAGGCAAGGGCCGTGCCCTGCTGCTTGGCCCGCTGGCGGTGCGCCCTGCCTTCAAGAATATGGGCATCGGCCGCAAGCTGGTGGCGATGGCGACAGATGCCGCGCGCCGGGCCGGGGCGCCTGCCGTGCTTCTGGTGGGCGACGAGCCCTACTACGGGCCGCTCGGCTTCAGGAGGATCCCGGCCGGGCAGATGGTCATGCCACGTCCCGTGGATCCCAATCGCTTTCTGGCGGTCGAGCTTCGCGCCGGTGCTGTTGCGGCTCTGATCGGCCACGTCCAGCACGCATGGCAGGTGGATGGCATGCCGGCGGATATACAGACCGGTTGCGCGCATGCCCGCGCCTCCGTAGCATAACCCAAACAGCCACGGAGGTGCGCCCATGAACCCGAAGGAGCAGATTGCAATCGTCACCGGCGGCGGCTCCGGCTTGGGGGAGGCAACGGCGCGCGCGCTCGCCGCGCATGGCGCCAAGGTCGGCTTGCTGGACATCGGTATCGAGCGCGCGCACAAGATCGCCGGCGAGATCGGCGGCCTGGCCGTCAAATGCGACGTGACCAGCGCCGAAAATGCCGAACATGCAATCGCTGAAGTGGTCGACACGCTCGGCACGCCGCGCATTCTGGTCAATTGCGCCGGCATCGCCGTGGGCATGAAAACCATTGGCAAGGATGGACCGCATCCGCTCGACGTTTACCGCACGGTCATCGAGGTCAACCTCATCGGCACGTTCAACATGATCCGCCTGGCCGCCGACCGCATGGCAAAGCTCGAGCCGCTTGCAGGCGGCGAGCGTGGCGTTATCCTCAATACCGCCTCGGTGGCGGCATTCGACGGCCAGATCGGACAGGCGGCCTATTCGGCCTCCAAGGGCGGCGTGGTCGGCATGACGCTTCCCATCGCGCGCGACCTTGCCCGTTCCGGCATCCGCGTGATGACCATCGCCCCCGGCATCTTCAAGACCCCGATGATGGCCGCGATGCCGCAGGACGTGCAGGATTCGCTCGGCGCCTCGGTCCCCTTCCCGCCGCGTCTTGGCGAACCCTCCGAATATGCGGCCCTTGCCCTTCACATCGTGGAGAACCAGATGCTGAACGGCGAGACGATCCGCCTCGACGGCGCGATCCGCATGGCCCCGAAATAGGCTGACCGCCGCTTTACCGGCATCCTGAAAAGCAGCGGGGAGAGCCTTGCCATGAGAGGAGTTGTCGCGCGATAAGTAGACAATTGAACTCATGATTTTGGCAGGACAGGCCCATGACCCAGGAAAAGAAGAAGGACGTCATACAGGAGACGACGCCCGACGCGATAACGCTCGGAAAATCGGTCCTGCGCACCGCCCGCTATGGCGCGATTGCCGTCATCGACCCCAGGACCGGCGCTCCGCTGGCAAGCCGGGTCGGTGTCGCCAATGATTCGGACGGCACACCGTTGATTCTGGTTTCGATGCTGGCGGCGCACACGCCTGCCCTGCTTGCCGATCCGCGCTGTTCACTGCTGCTCGGCGCGCCGGGCAAGGGCGATCCGCTGGCGCATCCGCGCATTTCCATCGCCTGCCGCGCCAGGAAGCTGGAACGCGGCAGCCCCGAGCAGGTCCGCGCGCAGCGCCGTTACCTCAACCGCAATCCCAAGGCCGAGCTTTATGTCGGACTGGGCGATTTCTCCTTCTTCCGCCTCGAAATCGAGGGCGCGAGTCTGAATGGCGGCTTTGGAAAGGCTTATAATTTCAGCCGTACCGACCTGGTCGTGGAAAGCCCTGCGCTCGACGCGATTGCCGAGAGCGAGCAATCGTCCATTGACCATATGAACGCCGACCATCGCGATGCGATTGCAGTCTATGCGCGCCATTTCGCCAATATGCGTGGCGATCATGACTGGACCATCACCGGCCTCGATCCGGAGGGTATGGACATCGCGTCGGGTGATATGATCAAGCGTATATTCTTCCCGCAGAAGTTGACGCAGGCCACGGAATTGAGAAAGATACTGGTTGAGATGGCCAAGACCGGGAGAGAGGCGTTGCAGGCTTGACCGCCTGCTGGACGGGCCGGTCGGGTTTTCGCGTCGGCGGGACGCTTGGTTTTTAAGGATGGGCGCGACGCGGACAACTCCGCGTGGTGTCAGATTTATTCTGCGTGACGTTATTGCCCCCATAACGTTGCGCGGGGAAAAGAATGCATAGGGGACACATGTTTTCCAGGTCTGTCATTGAAAACGCCAACGCCGCCGCGACTCTTCTGGCGCTGCTGGGCAACGAAAAGCGACTGATGATCGTCAGCCACCTGCTGGAAGGCGAAATGTCCGTTGGCGCCATCGCCGAAAAGGTGGAACTGAGCCAGTCGGCACTGTCGCAGCACCTGGCCAAACTGCGCGGCATCGAACTGGTCGAGACGCGTCGCGACCGGCAGACCATCTATTATTCCTGCAAGTCCGATGCGGTGAAGCAGCTTGTCCGCACGCTGAACGAGATTTTCGGCGAAAACCGGCAGGTGGCGGATCGACCCAAGGAAGCCATTGCGTTGTAACGCCTGTTTCCCGGCAAAAGTTGACTGACTGCCGCCTGTCTCTTTAACGACTGGCGGACAGAACGTTTCAGGAGCTTTTGCCCGATGCAGCCGATACGCATTGACGACCCGTCCGATCCGCGCATCGCCGGCTATATGAACATTCGCGAGCGAGACCTTGCCGGCAGGCAGGGCCGCTTCATCGCGGAAGGCAAGGTCGTGCTCAACGTCCTGTTCGGCGCGCGCCGGTTCGAGCCGGAATCGGTATTGCTGCTTGAAAACCGGTTCGCCGGCATGGCCGACACGCTTTCGCTCGCGCCTGCGGATCTGCCCGTCTATGTCGCCTCCAGCGAAGTGCTCGATGCCATCGCAGGCTTCCACATGCATCGCGGCGTGCTGGCAATCGGTCGCAAGCGGCCTGCCGATACCGTCGAGGCGCTTCTGGATGCGTTGCCGCCGCGCGCCCTGCTGGCCGTGCTGGTCGGCATTTCCAACCATGACAATATGGGCGCGATCTTCCGCAACGCCGCCGCCTTCGGCGCCGATGCCGTTCTGCTCGATGAAACCTGCTGCGATCCGCTCTACCGCAAGGCCATCCGCGTTTCGGTGGGTGCGGCACTGAAAGTGCCGTTCGCCATCGGTGCCGGAGCGGGAATGCTGCTGGAAAGCCTTGCTGCACGTGGTTTCGAACAGATCGCGCTATCGCCCTCCGGCGCTTCCGAAATAACCGATCTGGCGAGAGCGGATCGGCTGGCGCTCTATCTCGGCACCGAGGGGGAAGGCCTGCCCGGCACTCTCCTCAATCGGCTGAAGACGGTGCGCATCGCAATGGCCGAAGGCTTCGACAGCCTGAATGTCGCTGCCGCCTCGGCAATCGCCCTGCATCACTTTTCCGACAAGGTATGCCCGGCCGGCTGAGCGGCCTTCTGCAATGCGCGGATCCGATCCGCAAGGCTGAGCGGGGCCTGTGCGCCAGCCGGACGGGTCGCGTCGGGGCTTTCGGCAAGAACCTTTGAAATCGGCGAATCGGCCCCTTCGAGATGGGCTGCGAGATTGACCACCTGGGCGGCCAGTTCGTTCATCTGTTCGCGCAGGGCGGCGTCCTGGCCGCTTGTATTCGGCGAATTTGCGGCCGATCCCTGTTTCAGCCGCTTGTTCTCACGCGCCAGCGCCGTCAGGCGTTCCTCCAGGCGTTCCCGATCGACGGAGAGTTTTGCCAGCGCCTGGTCGACATTGGCCTGCGCAGCCACCACGCGCGCCGGCGTCTCCCCGCCATTGCCGGCCCCCACCGCGCTACCGGAGCTATCGCCCTTTGCTTCGCGCAGCCTTTCCAGTTCCGTTTCGCGACGATGCAGCTTTTCCTCGCTATCCGCCAGCTTTGCGGTCAGTTGATTGACTTTCCGGTCCAATTCGTTGGCCTTTTTCCGTTCTGCCTTGGCCTCATCACGGGCCACTCGCGCCTCCAGCGACAGCGCCTGCGCGCGCGCATCCGCTTCCTTGCGCTTGAGCCTGGCCTGATGCAGATCATTGTTGAGCCGATCGACATCGCTCTCACGAGCTACCAGCGCGATCTGGTGGCTGCTGGCGGTCAGGCTGGCCTCATCATACATGACGCCCAGCTTTTCCATCTCCTCATGATCCGCGGCCTTTGCCTTCTCGGTCTGCGCGAGCTGTTCGGACAATTTCTGCAAAGCCTCGCTTTGGCGCGCCAGGTCGGCCTCCTGCGTTTCGACCCGTGCCTCCAGCTCGGCGATCGTCTTGGCCTTGTCGTCGCAGTCATTGGCAAGCGCCTTGATCTGTTCCAGACCACGGCTGATGTCCACCAGTTGGATGGTGGCTTTTTCCCTGGCTTGCGCCGTCTCCACCTCCAGCCGCCGAATCGTCATCGCCGCTTCCGCGCGGATACGGTCCTTGTCGGCTCGAATCTCTGCCGGCGTCTGCGGCAAGGAAGCTTCCAGCCGTCGCCTCGTCAGCTTCGAAGCCCGCCGCAACATGGCGGGCGCGAGCAGCAGGGCGATGAAGCCGGCAACCAGAAAGCCGAGAACGAAGAACAGGATGGACTGGATCACGTCATACTATCCGCTGCGTGCTGCCGGTTCGTGCCGGTGTCAGGACATGGAATCTCTGCCACACGGCACCGGGCCGGGCAATCCATGAAGCCCGGCCAAACTTAACGAAGCAGGACGCTACGCGTTCCGCGTGGCCGGCGGATTGCGCCAAGCTCCCGTTCGCATCGAACGCCGATTGCTGCCCCTCAGAAGGGATTCCAGGTAGGCTGTGGGGTGAGCTTCAGATAGCCGAGATTGATGCCAAGCCGTGCCCCGACGCCCGTACGCACCGGAACCAGAAGCATATTGCCGGCCCGCATCACGTTGAAGCCGACGCCTGCAATCAGATAGGCCGAGCCGGATACACCGCCAAAGCGGGTGTAGAGGTTGGTCACATCATCGAGATTGTAGACCAGCATCATGGTGCGCGAGCCCTGCCCGCCGAAATCCCAACCCAGCGACGGCCCCTGCCAGAACACCTTATGGTCGCCGGCGTTCTTGGTATAGAGCGTGCCCTCGCCATAGGTCAGGCCGCCGATCAGCGCGCCGGACCCTTCCTCGCCCAGGATATAGCCGTTGGGCAATCCGTAGGAGGCGAAGATCTTCTCGATCGCCGACGCCAGCCCACCGGAGGTGGCGCCAAAGAAGCGATGACCGGAATCGACGATCTCCTGCGCGGTATATTCCTGCGCCCTGAGGGTCGATGATGTGAAGACCAGCATGCTCGACACCGCGAACATCACTGCGATCAGCCGGAACAGTATCCGGTTGCAATTGCGCAAAAGCATATTTCCAATTCTCCGTCCGCGAGCGCACTCGCCGACGCCTCTGCCCGTCGCGGCTCTTTGGGCGGCCGCTTTCGAACGATTCCTGCAAGCTATGTCGTAATTCTTTTTCAACCATTAAGCTCGCTCATGAAGATGGCCGTTCAATGACTGATGGCGGCCGCAACATCGGCGAGGCAAGCTCGTGCGCAGGATTCACGAGCCCCTTGCAGTGACTGTATCATGGCGGCTCGAAATGATTCGTCCGCACCGGCATCCGTCGCGCGTCGTCCTTCTGAATTGAGGAATTTATTCCATGGCTGAACTCTTCACCCTGTCCGCACCCGATCTTGCGGCGCTTCTGTGCAGCCGGGTCTGTCACGACATCATTTCCCCCGTGGGCGCAATCAACAACGGTCTGGAACTGCTGGACGAAGGTGGCGCCGACGAAGACGCCATGAACCTCATCCGCGCCAGTGCCCGCAATGCCTCGGCGCGGCTGCAATTCGCCCGTCTCGCCTTCGGTGCCGCCGGTTCCGCCGGCATGATGATCGACACCGGCGATGCCGAATCCGTGGCCACCGCCTTCCTGAAGAACGAGAAGCCGGAACTTGTGTGGACGGGCGGGCGCGCATTGCTGCCCAAGAACAAGGTCAAGCTGCTGCTCAACATGATTCTGGTGGCCAATGCAGCCATTCCGCGTGGCGGCAAGATCGACGTCGCCCTGGAAAACGTCGAGACCGAACCGAAATTCGTCATCAGGGCAAGCGGACCGATGCTGCGCGTGCCGCCTAAATTCCTGGAGCTGCATTCCGGCCAGAAGCCCGAGGACGCCATCGACGCGCACGCGATCCAGCCCTATTACACGCTGCTTCTGGCGGAACAGGCGGGCATGACGATTTCAATCCACGCCACGCCTGAAGAGATCACCTTCACCGCAAGCTGAACGTCGCCGGCTTCGGATTGACATCGAACTTCGCGTTCAACGCCCGCGCAAAAGCGCGGGCGTTTTTTGTCATACGTCCGCACTACGATTGCGCATTTTACCGAAACTTTACCCAACGGATTTCCCGCTTCTTTACGCAACAGCGACTAGCTTGCCGCCACAAAACCCGACACTCCCGGCTCAGGCGGGGATAGCAAGGAGCAACGGGCCCCATGAAACGATGCATGTTCGTCGATGATTCAAGCGTGATCCGGAAGGTTGCAAAGCGCATCCTGGGCGGCCCCGACATGTTTGTGATCGAAGCCGCGAACGGTTCCGAGGCGCTCGACCTCTGCGCCACCGAAATGCCGGACATCGTCGTCGTCGATGGCGCCCTGCCCGACATGGCGAGCGAAGACGTGATCCGCGGCATCCGCGCCATCCCGAGCCCGGTGAAGCCGAAGATCGCAATCTGTCTGGTGGAAGTCGATATCGGCGCGATCATGCGCGCCCGGCGCGCCGGTGCGCAGGACTATCTGCTCAAACCGTTCGACCGCTCGCAATTGCTCAACTGCTTCCGCAATCTCGAGGCGGCCTGACGCAAGCGCCCCCTGCCTCAAAGCAAAAGGCCCGGCAAAGCCGGGCCCATGAAAAATCACGGTTCTGAAAAACGCGGGCGATCAGGCGCTTTCGCGGATTTCTTCCGGTTCGCGCAGCACATAACCACGGCCCCAGACGGTTTCGATGTAGTTCTGGCCACCGGACGCGGTGTCGAGCTTCTTGCGCAGCTTGCAGATGAACACGTCGATGATCTTCAACTCCGGCTCGTCCATGCCGCCATAAAGGTGGTTCAGGAACATTTCCTTCGTCAGCGTCGTGCCCTTGCGCAGCGAAAGCAGCTCCAGCATCTGGTATTCCTTGCCGGTCAGATGCACGCGCTGGCCACCGACCTCGACCGTCTTAGCGTCGAGATTGACGATGAGATCGCCGGTGGTGATGACCGACTGGGCATGCCCCTTCGAGCGCCGCACGATGGCATGGATGCGCGCCACCAGTTCGTCCTTGTGGAACGGCTTGGTCATATAGTCGTCGGCGCCGAAGCCGAGACCGCGCACCTTGTCCTCGATGCCTGCCATGCCCGACAGGATCAGGATGGGCGTCTTGACCTTGGACAGGCGCAGCGTCCGCAGCACCTCATAGCCCGACATATCGGGCAGGTTCAGGTCGAGAAGAATAATGTCGTAGTCGTAGAGCTTGCCGAGATCGACGCCCTCTTCGCCGAGATCCGTCGTATAGACGTTGAAACTCTCCGATTTCAGCATCAACTCGATGCTCTGTGCGGTCGCACTATCGTCTTCAATCAGCAGAACGCGCATTTCAATCCCCTTTTCTGCCGCCAGACCGTCTCGCCAACCATCCGGAACCGGAGCAGTGATTGCCTGGTAAACAGGCTGCCATCGAATGGTTAACAAAACCTAATTTCGCCTCGTCAGCCATATCAGATTTTTTAACCGTTGGATACACCCTCTTGAATCTAATAACGAATCTGAACACCCAATTTCTAATGAGTCACTTTAATAAGCGTCGTTAAGCGACTCTTTTGATTCCGCCAGCAATCGTTAGCTTTCGAAGCTGAATTTTTACCGGCCCTTAAGCCCTACCCCATATGATTAACAATGCCCGTAAACGAATGGTTACCGCCGCGAAAAATCTTTAGGAATTTGTTTCCTTTGGCGCCGTACAACCGGCGCGGTTTCGCAGGCGATCGAACCTGCTGGGGCTGTGAAAAGCGGTTTGGTTGATAATGTGTGCGTGCGCGGGAGTATCGAATCATGAAGTCACGTGAGAACCTCGTCAGGTTGAAGCAGTTCCAGGTGAGCGAGAAACGACGCCAGCTGCTGCAACTCGACATGATGATCGCCGAATTCGAGCGCATGGCCGAAGAGCTCGACATGCAGATCAATGCCGAGGAAAAGAAGGCCGGAATTACCGACATCAGCCATTTCGCCTATCCGACCTTTGCCAAGGCTGCGCGCCTGCGCCGCGACAATCTGAAGAACTCGCAGGCCGATCTGATGCAGCAGAAGGCCATGGCCGAATCATTACTCGCCGAAGCTGAAGCGGAGCTGGCGAAGGCCGAATTGCTTGAATCGCGCGATGCCAAAAGCCGCGATTCGAACGACGGCCGCAGCGCCATGATCGGCTGACCGGAAGCGCGGGCCGGCAGCAGGATCGGCCCCCCTCCTCCCCCGCTTTGTCCGGCCCGGCATGCCCTGAAAGCCGTCTGCATCGCGAGACGGCGTACGCAATTCGCCGGAACGCGCCTGCCTGGGGAGAATTTCGGCATTGCGCGCCATCGCGCATCCTCCCATATCGCAGAACGGCATCGTCACTTCAGGGCGGGCATCGCAACGCCATATTGCCCGTTTCCGCCCAGCACCGGGAGCCTGATGACGTTTTCCCGAACGCCATCGGGAATCTATCTGTTTGTTTTAGCGTGCTCTTTTTCGACGACTGACTTTCGTTCACGCGCGAACGCGCGCTCCAACGAAAACAGCCGAGCCCATAGGCCCGGCCGGATCGGTTCTTCTGGATGCCTGATAGCTACGCGGACGCCTTGGCGCCCGGCTTCAGTGGCGGTATTGCTGGATGCGCGTGGTGCGCAGGCCGGCAAGGCCGTATTCGTCGATGGACGCCTGCCAGGACAGGAATTCTTCGGTGGTCAGCTTGTAGCGCTGACATGCCTCATCGAGGCTGAGCAGGCCGCCGCGCACGGCAGCGACGACTTCAGCCTTGCGCCGGATTACCCAGCGCCTCGTATTCGACGGTGGAAGGTCGGCAATCGTAAGCGGGCTGCCGTCAGGCCCAATAACATATTTGACACGCGGTCTAACCAGATCGGTCATAGTACTCTCTACAAAAACTCAAAGACCCAATCGTCGATCACATTACTGCCGCAGCTTTAAAAATTGCCTAAACGCGCGGTAAGCCTTGAGTAATGATCGTAAACTCCTTATTCACCATAAGAATTTCGGGAAATCAGTGTCTTAGTCGGAATCCGGCGCCGCCGTCACCCGCTCGCCACGTCGACCGGTTGCCGGCGGTGGCACTTTTGGCACGCTTGACCTATATTCGGCCCATTGGCATGAAACGCCCGCAATAGCTGAAACGGACCATTTTTCGATGAACAGCCTGGACCTGCCCGGACGGCCTGAAGACACCCGCGTCGTGGTTGCGATGTCGGGCGGCGTCGATTCTTCCGTCGTCGCCGGCATTCTCAAGCACGAAGGCTATGATGTCGTCGGCGTTACACTGCAGCTCTACGATCATGGCGCGGCAACGCACCGCGCGGGCTCCTGCTGCGCCGGGCAGGATATCGACGACGCCCGCCGCGTTTCCGAGACGCTGGGCATTCCGCATTATGTGCTGAATTATGAAGAGCGCTTCCGCAAGGCGGTGATCGACCCCTTCGCCGAAAGCTATATGTCGGGCGAGACACCCATCCCTTGCGTTTCCTGCAACCAGACCGTCAAGTTCGCCGACCTTCTGGAAACCGCCCGCGAACTGGGCGCGGACGCGCTGGCCACCGGCCACTATATCCGCAGCCGCGCCAATGGCGCGCACCGCGCGCTTTATCGCCCGGTCGATGCCGACCGTGACCAGAGCTATTTCCTGTTTGCCACCACGAAGGAGCAGATCGACTATCTGCGCTTCCCGCTCGGCGGCATGTCGAAGCCCGAAGTGCGCGCTATTGCCGAACGGCTCGGCCTGTCGGTCGCCAACAAGCACGACAGCCAGGACATCTGCTTCGTGCCCCAGGGCAAATACTCCGACATCATCGCCAAACTGAAGCCGACCGCCGCCACCCCTGGCGACATCGTTCATATAGACGGCCGCGTGCTGGGCAAGCATGAAGGCATCTTGCGCTATACGATCGGCCAGCGCCGCGGCATCGGCATCGCTTCCGGCGAACCCCTCTATGTCGTGCATCTCGACGCGGAACATGCCCGCGTCGTCGTTGGCCCGCGCGAAGCGCTGGAAACCCACAAGATCTATCTGCGCAGCATCAACTGGCTGGGCGACGCGCCGCTGGAGGACATTTCGCGGGACGGCATGGAAATTTTCGCAAAAGTCCGCTCCACGCGCCCGCCTCGCCCCGCCATGCTGCACAATCGCGACGGCATCACCTGGGTCGAGCTCGGCGACGGCGAGTCCGGCATCGCGCCCGGCCAGGCCTGCGTCCTCTACAGCGACGACGGCAACGAAGCCCGCGTCTTCGGCGGCGGCTTCATCGAGCGCTCCGAGCGCGGCGCCGAAGCCGAGGCCATGCTGAACCGGCTGGCCGCCATGCCCGGCCCCATCGCCGCCGAGTAGCCGAACAGCGAATTTTCACGGACCGCGTCCGCGCCAGACTGAGAATGCAAGCGCGCGCCTGTGATCAGCCGTGGCCGATCGCCCCCGCCGTCAGGATACGCAGCACGGTAATGGCCTCTTCGCCATTTGTGCGCGGCTCCTGCCGGGTGCGCATGCACGTCATGAAATGCTCGAGCTCACGCGTCAGTGGCATGCCATCCTCCACCGGGATGTAGGTCGGCTCGTTGGTGGTGAATGCCCAGTGGCCGCTGTCCTGCCAGACGGCATGGCGATAAACGGCCAGCTTGCGCTCCCACGGCTCGACATCGTCGAACACGGCCATCGCCTTGGTGCCGACCACCGTTAGCCGGCGTTCACGGTAGGGATTGAGCCTTGAAGCGAAGAGATGGCTGCGCAGGCCGTTGGGGAAACGCATGTGCAAATGCGCGAAATCGCTGAGATGGTCGAGAATTGCAGCGCCCTCGCCCCGGATTTCCACCGGCGCAGAGCCGGTGATCGCCAGGATCATTGACAGGTCATGCGGCGCAAGGTCCCACAGCGCGTCGTTTTCGGTATGGAACTTGCCGAGCCCCAGCCGGTGCGAATGGATATATTTCACCTCGCCGAGTTCGCCCTGGTCGATCAGTTCCTTCAGCTTCTCAAAAGCGGGGTGGAAACGCAGGACATGGCCGACCATGAAGATACGGCCATTGGCTTCGGCCGCCGCAACGGCGCGCTCGGCATCGGGCACGTTGAGCGCAATCGGCTTCTCGACCAGCACGTCCTTGCCGTTCTCGACGGCCTTGATCGCTGCTTCCGCATGATATTGCGGCGGCAATGCCATGACGATCGCATCGACATCGGGTCGCGTGAACAGCGTGTCGGGGTCGATGGCGAGGCATTCCTGCTCGCTGGCAAAACCCTCGGCGCGCGCGCGATTGGCGTCGGAAACCGCATAAAGGGCGCCCAGCGCCTTGAGGGTGCGGATATGGTTGGAGCCCCAATACCCACATCCCAGGACTGCAATTCGCGGTTTCATCAAATTCCGAACTCGAGAAAATACTGGGCGGAGACATAATGGCAGGCGGGCCGGAACTCAACCCCGCAAGCCGTCTACCCGATGCAAACACGAGAGTTGCCGACCTGTGACGATTTCTTCTCCCCGACCCGGTTTTCCATGCTTGACAGGGCGTGCCTCGCAACCTTATATCCGCCCGACCTTGGCGAAGCGCCCCGAAAACACCTGCCGGTTCGGCGAGTTTTCAGGCATTCCGCCGCCGGGGCGGAGTAGCTCAGTTGGTTAGAGCAGAGGAATCATAATCCTTGTGTCGGGGGTTCAAATCCCTCCTCCGCTACCAAATTTTTCAATGACTTAAGCAGAAATTTCCGCTTTTCATGTCGTGACCGTGTTGCGACGGACAATCCTTGACTTTCAAGGTCCTGCGCCCGGCGAAACGCGGAGCTCTCACAGCCTGGTCGGCGATGAGGGTTTAGCGGGAGGCAAGGCGTTGAGCACGAGGCTTGCACCGTTTCGAAAGCTTGACACTTCGGCGCCTTCGTATGGCTGAATCGCTTGTGCGCCGCGCGTTGATTGATTTAGGAAAGTCGCGCCGCCAGCCAGTTGGCAAAGCCACCCCCGCGATTGAACTGAAAAAGCTCCTCGGCTTCAGTTCCTGTTTCCTAGATCGCGTTGCTCGAATGCGCTAAATGCATGGCCGAGCATCCCAGCAGTTATATAAATACGTTCACTATAATCGGCGATGGATACTCGATTCCGCCCAGCACTTTTCCGAACAGAAAATACTCACATCACGGCGCACATGCAATGGTAACGTTCGCCCACGCATAACGATGGCCCTTCTATCAACCTCCACAGCGATAATCTCTCCAGTGTTGTAGAAATGCCTCTTCATGAAATTTAGCACTGAAGTTACGCGCACATGCAACCGTAACAATTTGTTAACTTCAAAATTATGACTTAATACTGCCTGCGTTCATTATGTAGGGCTGGGTAACATGCCAGAACATCAGCGAGCTTACGCTCGAAAAACCGACGATATACTTCATGAATCCTTATATGTCGCCGTCATCGTGTTTATGTTCACCGTGATCGCTCAACAGTTCGGATTTGCGTAGGTCTGGAAGACGATCTCCTGCTCTCTTCATCGCGTGATGACAGCACGAAGTGGCGCCGTCGGCTCCGTTTTGCATGAGGTCCCTGCAGGTCGGCAAATGAGGCATATTCCTGGAATACGGAACCTTTGCCGCCGCCGAGCGCTTAGTTTCCTGACCAAGAAAGGATCATCACATGAAGGGTATTATCCTCTGGCTCATGGGCGTGCCGATCTTCGTGATCATTTTGCTGTATATTTTCGTATTCCACTGATCGATCAATGGCGTCGGCCAACCTCCAGCCCCGATCAGGCTGTTGCAGGCGACAAGCTGCGACAGAGGCTTGCACACAACATAACCTGCTTCCTGCGCGGCAACTAAGCCAGCCAACCGGAGACAATCCCGCTCCCAATCGATTTCGGGTGACTGAATTATTTCCCGCTTGACTGATGCGCACCGCGAACTAGGGTAAGATGAAATACCGGCCCTGAGTGCCGGGCGGCAACAATGCCTCGCATGCCTCGCCTTCCCGGGTGATGGCTGCGAGGCATTGTCGTTTTGGGGGAGAGGGTTTGAAGCGCCGCGTCGAAATCGGCATTCTTTTTTCGCGATCCGGCAATTACCGGCTGGTGTCGGAGGCGTGCCGCACCGGTGCGCTGACGGCTATCGCAGACATCAATGCCGACCCCGAAGGCCGCGTTGAATTCGTGCCGGTGGAACGCGATCCCGGCGGCAATGCCGACCGCTATGCCGCCGGCTGCGCCGAGATCCTGCGCGACAGCTCGGCCCGGCATATCGTCGGCTGCGTCACCTCCTGGAGCCGCAAGGAAGCCATTCCCATGCTGGAACGGGACGGCGGCACACTCTGGTATGCCTGCCCCTATGAAGGTTTCGAGGCGAACGACCATGTCGTCTACATGCATGCATGCCCGAACCAGCAGCTCGTGCCGCTGTTTGCCCATGTCGTGCCGCGCTTCGGCGTCAACGGCTTCCTGCTCGGCTCGAACTATATCTGGGGCTGGGAGACCAACCGCGTCGCGCGCGACCTGATCGCCGACGCCGGCGGCGAGGTCCGCGGCGAGCGCTACCTGCCGCTCGGCGAAACCGACGTGTCGCGCCTCATCGAGGAAATCCGGGCCACGCGGCCGGATTTCGTGCTTAACAACCTGATCGGCCTTTCCTCCTACGCCTTCCTCAAGGCCTATGCCGAACTCGGCCGGGAAGACGCTCATTTCCTGCCGCAGCGCTGCCCGGTCGTGTCCTGCAACCTCACCGAATGCGAATTGCCGGCAATAGGCGAAGCCGGGCGCGGCCATCTGTCTGCCGGTCCCTATTTCCACGATCCGGCCGCCGACGGTGCGGGCAAGCACATGCCCGCCTCCTCTTTCGAGGCTTCTGCCTATGCCTCGGTGCGCGTGCTGGCCGACATTCTTGCCGGCGATCCGGACATGCGCTGGTCGGAACTGCCCTCTGCATTTGCCGGTCGCACCTTTGCCACGCCCTTCGGCGCCACCACCATCGATCCGCAAACCCAGCACGCGACGCTGCCGGTGGTGATCGGTGAGATTGACGGCATGGGCTTCCGCACGATCAGCCGGCAGGAGGCCGTTGCGCCGGACCCATATCTGTCGCGCTATGACCGCGCGCGCGTCTTTGCGCAACCGCGCCTGAGGGTCGTGCCATGAGCAAGACCGCGCGCATTCCCAATCTCGGCGGCGCCTGCGCCTTCGTGCTGCACCGTCCGCATCCCACCGTGCAGACCATCACCCGGCAATTGTCGGCCATCGGCCTGCGGGTTACGGATTGCTGGCCGGAGCTGCCGCCGGCGGTGCTTTCCGCGGATTTCGTCTTTTTCGACGTGGACCTCGGCTTTGACGAGCAGTTTCCCTGGAGGCCGGGCGAGGCGCCGATGCCGCTCATCGCCCTGGTCGGTTCGGAGGCGCCCGGCCGCATCGAATGGGCGCTCTTCTCGCACAAGGCCGACGCACATCTGATGAAGCCCGTCGGCAATTCGGGGGTCTATTCCTCGCTCCTCATCGCCCGCCAGAGCTTCGAGGAACGCAAGCGGCTGGCGGCGGAGATTGCCGCGCTGGAAGCGCGTGTGGCCGAACGGCAGACCATCGTGCGGGCGGTGGCCGCGCTCACCAGGGATGGCGAACATGAGCGAGGCTATGCGCAGTTGAGATCGTTGGCGATGGGCTGGCAGATCAGTGTCGAGGAAGCCGCGCGCCGCGTCGTGGCCATGGCGGATGGAAAGGATTCGGATGAGCAGTCCCGTCGCGCCTGAACTGCCGGTTCAGGAAAGCCCGATCACCAGGCCCCGGCCCGGCGTGCTGCGCAAGCTGGCGCAGCGTCCGCTGGCGCTCATCGGGCTGGTGATCGTCGCGCTGGTCGTCGGCGGCGCGTTGCTGGCGCCATGGCTGACCAATTTCGGCCCGAACGACCAGACGTTCGACGGGCTGACGCTTTCGGGCGAGCCGCTGCCGCCCAATGCCACCTTCTGGCTCGGCACCGATCTGCTCGGGCGCGACCTGTTCACGCGCATCCTCTATGGCGCGCGCACCTCGCTGATCATCGGCATCGTGGCCAATGGCATTGCGCTTCTCATAGGCACGCTGGTCGGCGTCATCGCCGGCTATTTCCGCGGCTGGGTGGGCAGCGTGCTGATGCGCTTCACCGATCTGATGATGGCGTTTCCCGCGCTGCTTCTGGCTATCTGTCTGGCCGCGGTGTTCCAGCCCAGCCTCTGGATCGTGGCTCTGGTGATCGCGCTGGTGAACTGGGTGCAGACCGCGCGCGTCATGTACACGCAGACGAGTTCGCTGGCCGAGCGCGAGTTCATCGATGCCGAGCGCACCATCGGCGCCGGCAGCCCGCGCATCCTGTTCCGGCACATCCTGCCGCACCTTTTGCCCACCATCATCGTGTGGGGCACGCTGGGCATTTCCACCACGGTCCTGCTTGAGGCCACGCTGTCCTATCTGGGTATCGGCGTGCAGCCGCCCACACCCTCCTGGGGCAACATCATCTTCGAGAACCAGACCTATTTCCAGGCCGCACCCTGGCTGGTGTTCTTCCCCGGCATCGCGATCCTCGCGCTGGCGCTGGCTTTCAACCTGATCGGCGATGCGCTGCGCGACATCCTCGACCCGACACAACAGGGGCGGTGATGATCGCTTATCTCGGCCGCCGCCTCATCCAATCCGTGCTGATCCTGCTGGGCATCTCGCTCATCACCTTCGCACTGCTGTACCTTCTTCCCGCCGATCCGGTCCGCCAGATCGCGGGGCGCAGCGCCACGCCCGCAACGGTGGAAAGCATCCGCCGCCAGCTTGGTCTCGACCAGCCCTTCCTGGTTCAGTACGGGCGCTATCTGTGGAACCTGCTGCACGGCGATCTCGGACGCTCCTACATCCAGCGCTCGGAGGTCGCGCAGCTCATCGTCGCGCGCCTTCCGGCCACCTTGCTTTTGATGGTCGGCGCCATCGTCTGCGAGTTGGCGATCGGGCTCACCATGGGCGTGGTGGCTGCCGTGCGGCGCGGCTCCAACACCGACCAGTCGCTCATGGTCGCCTCCTTCATCGGCGTGTCGGCACCGCAATTCGTGGTGGGGCTGTTGCTTCTTTATGTGTTCGCGGTTCGCCTGAGCTGGTTTCCGATCGGCGGCTACGGCACCTTTTCGCATCTGGTCCTGCCCTCGCTCACCGTGGGTATCCTCGGCGCGGGCTGGTACGCGCGCATGATGCGCTCATCCATGATCGACGTGCTGCGTCAGGACTATATCCGCACCGCCCGCGCCAAGGGGCTGGCGCGTGTCACCGTGCTGATGCGCCACGCACTGCCCAACGCCATCCTGCCCATCATCGCCATGATCGGCATCGACATCGGCATTCTCATGGGCGGCATCGTCGTGGTGGAAAGCGTGTTCGGCTGGCCCGGCATCGGCCAGCTCGTCTGGCAGGCAATCCAGCGCGTCGACATCCCCATCATCATGGGCATCACGCTCGTATCGGCGTTTGCGATCGTGCTCGGCAACTTCCTTGCCGACATCATTGCGCCCTTCATCGATCCACGCATCAAACTCAGATAACCAGAGGGAAAGGGAACTTGAGATGAAAAGACTTCTGACAAGCACGGTCGCGGCTTCGGCGCTCGCGCTGATGCTCGCCATGTCCGCCAGCGCCCAGGCCGAGGAACGCGATCCGAACGCCAAGACCGGCGGCGACATCATCATCACCTATAAGGACGACGTCGCCACGCTGGATCCCGCCATCGGCTACGACTGGCAGAACTGGTCGATGATCAAGAGCCTGTTCGACGGCCTGATGGACTACGAAGCCGGCACCACCACGCTGCGCCCCGACCTGGCCGAAAGCTACGAGATTTCCGAGGACGGCCAGACCTTCACCTTCAAGCTGCGCAAGGGCGTCAAGTTCCACAACGGCCGCGAGATGACGGCCGAGGACGTGAAATACTCGATCGATCGCGTGGTGGACCCCAAGACGCAGAGCCCTGGACAGGGCTTCTTCGCCTCCATCAAGGGCTATGACGAAGCCGCTGAAGGCAAGGCCGACGGCGTCTCCGGCATCACCGTGGTGGATCCCTACACCATCAAGTTCGAGCTGACCCGCCCCGACGCCACCTTCCTGCACGTGATGGCCATCAACTTCAGCCATGTCGTGCCGAAGGAAGAGGTCGAGAAGTACGGTGCCGATTTCGGCAAGAACCCGGTCGGCACCGGTGCGTTCAAGCTCGGCGAGTGGACGCTCGGCCAGCGCGTCGTGTTCGAAAAGAACCCCGACTACTGGAACAAGGGCCTGCCCTATCTCGACAAGATCACCTTCGAGATCGGCCAGGAGCCGATCGTGGCGCTGCTGCGCCTCCAGAAGGGCGAGATCGACGTGCCGGGCGACGGCATCCCGCCCGCCAAGTTCCAGGAAGTGATGAACGATCCGGAGCAGAAGGCGCGCGTGGTCGAGGGCGGTCAGCTCCACACCGGCTACGTCACCATGAACGTCAACGTTCCGCCCTTCGACAACGTCAAGGTGCGGCAGGCGGTCAACATGGCTATCAACAAGGACCGTATCGTCCAGCTCATCAACAATCGCGCGGTGCCGGCCAACCAGCCGCTGCCCCCGTCGATGCCCGGCTACGCCAAGGACTACAAGGGCTACGCCTATGATCCGGCCAAGGCCAAGGAACTGCTGGCCGAAGCCGGTCAGGCCGATGGCTTCGAAACCGAACTCTATGTCATGAACACCGACCCGAACCCGCGCATCGCGCAGGGTATCCAGCAGGATCTGGCGGCCATCGGCATCAAGGCCAACATCCAGGCGCTGGCCCAGGCCAACGTCATCGCCGCCGGCGGCGAGAAGGAAGGCGCGCCGATGATCTGGTCGGGCGGCATGGCATGGATTGCCGACTTCCCGGACCCGTCGAACTTCTACGGTCCGATCCTGGGCTGCGGCGGCGCGGTGCCGGGCGGCTGGAACTGGTCGTGGTACTGCAACGAGGACCTGGACAAGCAAGCCGAGGCGGCCGATTCCATCGTCGATCCGGCAAAGGCCGAAGAGCGCAACAAGATGTGGAGCGACATCTACGTGAAGATCATGGAAGACGCCCCCTGGGCGCCGGTCTTCAACGAGCAGCGCTTCACGCTCAAGTCCTCGCGCATGGGCGGCGCCGACAACCTCTATGTCGACCCGGTCCACATCCCCGTCAACTACGACCATGTGTATGTGAACGATGTGCAATAACTGCAACTACACCATCCACGGACGCCATCATCACTTCGGCTGGGACAACTCGTTTGTCCCGGCCGAGACGGTGGCGCCGGGCTCGACCATCCAGTTCCAGTGCCTCGATTCCTCGGGCGGGCAGCTGACGCCCGACAGCACGGTCGAGGACATCGCCGCGCTGGACTTCGGCAAGATCAACCCGGTGACCGGGCCGATCTATGTCGATGGAGCCGAGCCCGGCGATGCGCTCAAGGTCACTATCGAGCAGTTCAAGCCGTCCGGCTTCGGCTGGACGGCGAACATCCCAGGCTTCGGCCTTCTGGCCGACCAGTTCAAGGAACCGGCGCTGACGGTCTGGAAATATGATCCGTCCTCTCTGGAACCGGCACTGTTCGGCAAGAACGGGCGCGTGCCGCTAAAACCCTTCGCCGGCACGATCGGCAATGCGCCGGCCGAAAAGGGGCTGCATTCGGTGGTGCCGCCGCGCCGCGTCGGCGGCAATCTGGACATCCGCGACCTCGCCGCCGGCACCACGCTCTACCTGCCGGTGGAAGTGGCGGGCGCGCTGTTCTCCGTCGGCGACACGCATGCGGCCCAGGGCGACGGCGAAGTCTGCGGCACGGCCATCGAAAGCCCGATGGACGTGGTGCTGACGCTCGATCTGGTGAAAGGCGCGAACCTGAAAATGCCGCGTTTCACCACGCCCGGCCCTGTGACCCGCCATCTCGACGCCAAGGGCTACGAGGTGACGACCGGCATCGGCCCCGACCTGATGGAAGGCGCAAGGAGCGCTGTGGCGCAGATGGTCGACCTGCTCGCCGGCCAGTACAATCTGGACCCGGTGGACGCCTACATGCTGGTGTCGGTCTGCGGCGATCTCCGCATCAGCGAAATCGTCGACATGCCGAACTGGGTCGTGTCCTTCTACTTCCCGCGCTGCGTTTTCGAATGATGGCGCCCGATACCCACCACCGGACGGGGGCTCCGGCCCCCGCCGACCGGGAGGCGGCCGCGGCCGTGCTCGACGTCTCCGGCCTCACCATCGCGGTGCGTGGCGAAGAGGGTGAGCGCGAGGTCGTTTCCGATCTTTCCTTCACGCTTGGGCGTGGGGAAACGCTCTGCATTGCCGGCGAATCCGGTTCCGGAAAGTCGATGACATCGCTGGCGATCATGGGGCTGCTGCCCCAGCCCGGCGCGCGCGTTGCGGCCGGCTCCATCCGCCTCGGCCAACTGGACCTTGCCGCGCTGGACGAGAGCCGGATGCGGCGCGTGCGCGGCAATCGCGTGGCCATGATCTTCCAGGAGCCGATGACCTCGCTCAACCCGGTCCTGTCGATCGGCCGGCAACTGGTGGAATCGATCGAGACCCACACCGATCTTTCACGCGCGCAGGCGCGGCGGCGCGCTCTTGAAGCGCTCAAGGCGGTGCGCATTTCGGAAGCCGAAAAGCGGCTGAAGCAGTTCCCGCACGAACTGTCGGGCGGCATGCGCCAGCGCGTCATGATCGCCATGGCGCTCGCGCTCGAGCCGGAAGTGCTGATCGCCGACGAGCCGACCACGGCGCTGGACGTGACCGTTCAGGGCGAAGTGCTGGAACTGCTGCGCGACCTGCAGCGCCAGCACGGCACCAGCGTCATTTTGATCACCCACGACATGGGCGTGGTGGCCGAGATGGCCGACCGTGTCATCGTCATGCGCCACGGCCGCATGGTCGAGCAAGGCAGCGTGGAGGATATCTTCGCGGGACCGAAGGTCGCCTATACGCGCGAGCTTCTGGCGGCGGTGCCGCGCATCGGCTCGGGCGCCGGGCGGCAGGCCACCAGGGATGCAGTCCCCGAAACCGCACCGCAACCCGTCGTCGTCGCCCGCAATCTTCAGGTGCGCTTCGACTTGCGCGGCGGCCTGTTCGGCACCGTGCAGCGGCGCGTCCATGCCGTGGAAGGCGTCAGCTTCGCCATCCAGCCCAACGAGACGCTGGCTCTGGTGGGCGAATCCGGCTGCGGCAAGTCCACCACCGCCAAGGCGCTGGCCGGGCTGTTGCCCTATGCCGGTGACATCCTGATCGGCGGGCGCAATCTCACCGGGCTGAAAGGCACTGAGCGAAAAGCCATTCGCCGCGACGTGCAGATGGTATTCCAGGATCCCTTTGCCTCGCTGGACCCGCGCATGCGCGTGGGCGATCTGGTGGCCGAGCCGCTGCTCGTTCATGGCGTTGCGTCAAAACGCGAAAGGCAGGAGCGCGCGGCCGCACTGTTCGAGCGGGTTGGGCTGTCGGCCTCGCAGATGGAGCGCTATCCGCACGAATTTTCGGGCGGCCAGCGCCAGCGCATCTGCATCGCGCGCGCTCTCGCATTGCAGCCCAAGCTGGTCATCGCCGACGAAAGTGTCTCGGCGCTGGACGTGTCCGTGCAGGCGCGCGTGCTGGAACTGCTGCGCGAATTGCAGCAGGAGTTCGGCATCGCCTATCTGTTCATCTCGCACGACATGGCCGTGGTGGAGAACATCTCCGACCGCGTGGCGGTGATGTATCTGGGACAGATCGTGGAAATGGGCACGCGCGACCAGGTCTTTTCCGACCCGCGCCATCCCTATACGCGCAGGCTGATCGAAGCCGTGCCGGTTCCTGATCCGGCCCGACGCCGACAACGCTTCGCGCGCCTCGACGGCGAAATTCCGAGCCCGGCGCGTACGGTCGGCGACGAACCCGCACGGCTGGTTTTGCGCGACGTCGGCAGCGGCCACATGGTCGCCGACCCGGTCTGAGGGGAAATGTTTGCGATGGGGACGGCACGGGAGGCTGTCCCCGCCGTCAGGCCGACGCCTCCTCGATCCGCACCAGATGCCCCGCCCCGACCTCGCGAAAGATGCGCTCGGGCGCGATATAGCCCACCGGCCGGATGGGGCTCTTGAGCTCATCCGCGGCAAGATTGCGCCTGATGCCGCGACGCGACGGATCGGGCACCGGAACGGCGGCCATCAGCTTCCTGGTGTAGGGATGCTGCGGATTGCCGAAGACCAGCTCACGCGGCCCGATTTCCACGATCTCGCCGAGATACATGACAGCGACGCGATGGCTGACGCGTTCCACCACCGCCATGTCGTGCGAGATGAACAGGAAGGCGAGGCGCAGGCTCTGCTGAAGGTCCATCAGCAGGTTGCAGACCTGCGCCTTGATCGAGACGTCGAGCGCCGACACGCTTTCATCGGCCACGATGATCTTCGGATCGAGCGCCAGAGCCCTGGCGATGCATATACGCTGGCGCTGGCCGCCTGAAAATTCGTGCGGATAGCGCCCCATCATGTCCGCGCTCAGACCGACGCGGTCGAGCAGATCGGCCGCCTTCTCGCGGGCCTGCGTCCGCGTACCCAGGCCGTGTTCGACGATCGGTTCGGAAACCGTCGCACCGATCGTCATGCGCGGATTGAGGCTGGCGAACGGATCCTGGAAAATCATCTGGATATTGCGTCGAAGATCGCGCAGCCGCGATGTATCGAGGTTCAGAACATCACGTCCGTCGAGATCGATCTTGCCGGCATTCGGCTGAACCAGGCGCATGATGGAGCGACCGGTGGTGGACTTGCCGCAGCCGGACTCGCCGACCAGCGCCAATGTCTCGCCCTGGAAGAGATCGAACGAGACGTTTTCCACCGCATGGACCGCACCAAGCTTGCGTCCGAAAATCCCTCCATGGATGTCGAAGCGCGTGGAAAGGTTTTTCACCGTCAGGATCGGCGTAGTGCTGCGATCGACCGTGCCGGCGACTTCGTCCGGCTTGCTGCGCTGTCCGGTCGCCATGTCCACGGCCGGAAACCTGAGCGGCCATTTATGCCCCTTCATCGAGCCGAGACGCGGCACCGCCGAAAGCAGCGCGCGGGTATAGGGATGCTGGCCATTGTGGAAAATGTCCGCCGTTTTTCCCGTCTCGACGGCTTGCCCCTTGTACATGACGATCGTGCGGTCGGCGATCTCCGCCACCACACCCATGTCATGGGTGATGAAGAGAACGGCCATGCCCTCTTCTTCCTGCAGGACCTTGATGAGGTCGAGGATCTGCCCCTGAATGGTGACGTCGAGCGCGGTCGTCGGCTCATCCGCGATCAGGAGCCTCGGCCGGCTCGCCAGCGCCATCGCGATCATCACCCGCTGGCGCATGCCGCCCGAGAACTGGTGCGGATAGTCGTCGAAACGCGACGCCGCATTGGGAATGCGCACCTTCTCCAGCAGGCGTATCGTCTCGGCCCGCGCCTGTGCTTTTCCAATATCGCTATGGCAGGTCAGCGCCTCGGAAATCTGCCGTCCGACGGTGAAGATCGGATTGAGGCTCGTCATCGGCTCCTGGAAGATCATCGCGGCATCGTTGCCGCGAACCTGACGCATCTCCTTGTCCGACAGGGAGAGCAGCTCCTTGCCGTTGAGCACGACGCGGCCGTCAATGCGGCTGGAGTTCCTGGCGAGCAGGCGCATGATCGACAGCGAGGTCACGCTCTTGCCCGAGCCGCTTTCACCGACGATGGCGACAGTCTCGCCCGGTGCGACGTCGAACGAGACATTGCTCACCACCGTGCGCCACGCACCATCGGTCAGGAAGGACGTGGTGAGATTGGAAACCGAAAGCACAGGTTCCCTCGACAGGGCCTTGCCGACAGGAACACGGGAGCCAGGCAATGTCGCATTCATCGCACTACTCGCAAGACCATGATGCCGAAAAGTGTGAAGCGGTTTTCGGACGGATCATCGCTACCGTCCCACCGCATAAGCCTGCATCAGGCGCGGCGTGGCCGCCGCGCGCAGCAACCCGTCGGCATCACGCCTGGCCGCCGTCAGCCGACCGACCGTCCATTCGTCGGCGACAGTCAGCCGGTGCCCCCTCGCCCGCAGCGCATTGAGCACGTCGGCGGCGAAATTCGCCTCCGCGATCAGGCTGCCGGGCTCGCGCGTGCGCGGATAGAAGGATGCCGGAAAATGCGCCGTGTGGAACAGCGGCCCGTCGATGGCGGCCTGCAGGTTCAGGCCGTGGTGAACATGGCGCAGGAAGAAGGAAAGCTGCCACTGCTCCTGCTGGTCGCCGCCGGGCGTTCCGAAGGACAGCGTCGGCCTGCCCTCATGGAGCGCGAGCGAGGGCGTGAGCGTCGTGCGCGGGCGCTTGCCCGGAGCAAGCGAGGTCGGCAGGCCCGGTTGCAGCCAGAACATCTGCGCCCGCGAATTCAGGCAGAAACCGAGGCCCGGAATGGTCGGCGACGATTGCAGCCATCCGCCCGAGGGCGTGACCGAAACGAAATTGCCTTCACGGTCGATGACGTCGATATGCACGGTGTCGCCGCGCTTCTGCGACAGATGCGCCATGGTCGGCTCGTAGACGGCGCCGGTCTGCGAATCCTTGCTCAGCATCTCCATGACGAGATCGTGCTGCCGCTCGAAGCCAGGCACCACTCCCGCACAAAGGTCGAGCGATGCCTGCGGGGAAATCAGCTTGCGGCGCGCCGCCGCATAAGTATCGGACAGAAGGTGCTCTATCGGCACGTCCGCGAATTTCGGGTCGCCGTAGTAGACTTCGCGATCCGCGAAGGCGAGTTTCATGGCTTCAGTGACCGTATGGACGAAATCCGCGCCCACGGGGTCCATGCCGGCAATGTCGAAACCCTTCAGGATCGAAAGCGTCTGCAGGAACACCGGACCCTGCCCCCATGGGCCGGTCTTGGCGACGGTCCAGTCGTGATAATCATAGGTCAGCGGCTCCTCGATGGTGGCGGACCATCCGGCCATGTCGTCTGCCGTCAACACGCCCTTATGACGGCTGCCGGAGGAATCCATAACCTCCGCCGTTTCGAGATAGACGCCGATCGCCTCGGCGACGAAGCCCCGGTAGAAGGCATCGCGGGCGGCTTCGATCTGGTTTTCGCGTCCACGCTTTGCCTCGGCCTCGGCGATGATCCGCTTCCAGGTCTCGGCAAGGACCGGGTTCCTGACATTCGAATGGGCAGTCGGCATTTTGCCGCCGGGCATCCAGGTCTGATGAGAGGTCGGCCATTCGCGTTCGAAGAGATCGGCAACGCCGGCGATGGTATCCACGACGCGTGGCAGTACCGGATGGCCGCGCTCGGCATAATAGATCGCGGGTTCCAGAACATCGCGCACGCTCATGCTGCCATAGTCGCGCAGCATCAGCATCCAGCCGTCGAAGGAGCCCGGAATGACGGTCGCGAGAAGACCGTCGCCGGGAATGAGCGACAGCCCTTCGGAGGTATAGCGCTCTATCGTGGCGCCGGCGGGTGCGGGTCCCTGCGCGCAGATCACCTCGACCTTGTCCTTCCTGCGGGAATAGACGAGCGCCGGCATGTCGCCGCCGGGGCCGACCAGATGCGGCTCCACGACCTGCAACACGAAGCCGGTGGCTACCGCGGCGTCGAAGGCGTTGCCGCCTTTCTCGAGGATGCTCATGCCCACGCTCGAAGCGATCCAGTGCGTCGAGGCGACAACGCCGAAGGTGCCGAGGATTTCGGGACGGGTCGTGAATGCGTTCATGCCTGAATGTCCTTTGGAAAAATCATGCTTCGCGCGGATCGAGCGCATCGCGCAGCCCGTCGCCCAGAAGGTTGAACCCGATCACCACGAGAAAGATCGCCGCGCCGGGCCACATCGCCATCCATGGCGCTTGTGAGAGATAGTTCTTCGCCACATTCAGCATCGATCCCCAGCTCGGCGCAGGCGGCTGCTGGCCAAGGCCGAGGAAGGAAAGGCTGGCCTCCGCAATGATGGCGGTGGCGATCGTCAGCGTCGCCTGCACGAGAATGGGCGCGAAGACATTGGGCAGGATGTAGCGCGTGATGATGCTGGAATGCCGGAGACCGATCGAACGCGCGCCCTCGACATAGTCTTCCGTCTTGACGGCAAGCACCTGTCCGCGCGTCAGCCTTATGAAGACGGGCATAGCCGAGAGGCCGATGGCGATCATGGCGTTCATCAGGCTGGGACCAAGGAAGGCGGCAAGCGCGATGGCCGTGATGAGAAACGGCATCGCCAGGAAAGCTTCGGTGACGCGCGATATGATCTGGTCGATCCAGCCGCCGAAATAGCCCGAGACGAGGCCGAACGGCACGCCGACGACGACGGCGATCGCTACCGAAAGAACACCTGCCATGAGGGAAGCCCGAGCGCCCCAGATCATGCGTGAGAGGATGTCGCGGCCGATATCGTCCGTGCCCAGCCAGTTGAGGGCGGAAGGGGCCTTGCGGATCGCGGACCAGCTCGTGGCGTTCGGATCGGGAATGGGAAGCAGCGGGGCGGCCACCGCCAGCAGGGCGAAAAAGGCGATGATGAACAGCCCGACAAGAGCGCCCTTGTTGGCCTTGAGCTTGCGCCAGGCGCGACTGGCGGGCCGCTGCGCGGAGGCGACGGGGATGCGGACCTGGTCGAGCGTGGTCATAGGCTGGCCCTCATGCGCGGGTTGAGGACGACATAGAGGACGTCCGCGACGAGGTTCATCAGGATGAAGCCCACCGCGGTGCACAAAACCACCCCCTGCACCACCGCATAGTCACGGGTGAAGACGGCATCGACGATCAGCTTGCCGAAGCCGGGAATGGTGAAGATCTGCTCGGTCAACACGGCGCCGGCCAGAAGCTCGCCGAACAGCAGGGCGCTCAGCGTGACGATCGGCAGCACCGCATTGCGGAAGCTGTGCTCAAGCACCACGGAGCGCTCCGCAAGCCCCTTGGCGCGGGCGGTGCGGATATAATCGGCGCTGAGCACGCTCACCATGGCCGAACGCGTGTGCCGCATCAGCGTCGCCGCCAGCGCATTGCCCAGCACGAAAGCCGGCATCAGCATGGTCTTGATGGAGTTCAGCGGGTCTTCGAAGAACGGCCGGTAGCCGGAAGCGGGCAGCCAGCCGAGATGCACCGACACAAGCAGGATCAGCATGATCCCGAGCCAGAAGTTCGGGATCGAAAGCCCGGACAGCGCGACGACGTTGGCGACATAGTCGAGCGCCGTATTCTTCTTCACCGCCGCCAGAATGCCCATCGGAATGCCGATCGCGAAGGCGAACAGCATCGACATGATGGCAAGCTGGACGGTGACCGGAAGCTTCTGCGCCACAAGCGTCAGGACCGGCTGGTTGGTGCGCAGCGACATGCCCAGATCACCCTGCACCGCGGAGCCCAGCCAATGGATATATTGAATCGGCACCGGATCATTCAGGCGATATTTCTCGCGCAGATATTCGATGAGTTGCGGATCGCGCTCCTCGCCGGCCATGGCCAGAACCGGATCGCCGGGCAGAAGCTTCTGCAGCGAAAAGACGAACACCGATATGATCAGAAGCGTTGGAATGGCGACGAGCAGCCGCTTCACGATGTAGCTGAACATGTGCGTTTCCTGCCAACCGATATGTGATGTGGAGTCGGGCCTGGGTTTCGCCCGGCTCCACGGCGTCTCAATCGGCTTTCTTCACGCCAACGAGCCTGATCATGCCGTCCGGTGTCGGAACGAAGCCGCTGACCTTCTTGTTGAGCGCCCAGATCCAGGCCTGATGGCCGATAAAGGTCATCGGCACGTCATCCTGCAGGATCGCCATGGCTTCATCGTATTTCTGCTTGCGCACGGCGTTGTCCGGCGACTGCCGGCCTTCGTTCAGCAGCTTGTCGACTTCAGGATTGCAGTATTTGGAATCGTTGAGCGCTGCCTTGCAGGTGAGGAACTGATGGATATTGCCATCGGGATCCGACCGGCCCGACCAGTCGGCGCGGCCGACCTGATAGGTGCCGGCACTCATTTCATCGAGCAGGGTGGTGAATTCGGTCGTCTTCAGCGAGACGTCGAACCCGGCCTCGGCCACCATCGACTGGACGATCTGCATGAACTGCATCGCGACGGGGTTGTTGGTGACCAGCATTTCCACCGGCACGCGATCATGGCCGGCTTCCTTCAGCAGCGCCTTGGCCTTTTCGATATCGCGGGCGGGAACGGGGAAGTTGCTGTCATACCATGGGCTTTTCGGGCTGAATGGCTGGTTGCCAGCCATGGAAGTGCCCTCATAGACGATCTGGTTTGCCGCCTCCCGGTCGATCGCCAGCGAAAACGCCTGCCGGACACGCTTGTCCTTGCCGAGCGGATTGTCGGCTTTCGGATCGTCGCCGACATTGAAGTAGATGCCCAGCCAGCCGGTGCCGACAACGCTCTCATAGGAAAGGTTCGGGTCAGACTTCACCGATTCCGCATCGCTTGCGGCCAGCCGCTCGATCATGTCGAGATCGCCCGCACGCAGATTGGCAAGCCGCACCGTGGTATCGGGGATCGGCAGATAAGTGACCTTGTCGATGAAGATATTGTCCTTGTTCCAGTAGTCCTCGAACTTCTCCAGCACGATGCGGCTTTGCTGCACGCGCTCGACAAACTTGAACGGACCGGAGCAGACCGGCTTGTTGCCGAAATTGGCGCCCATCTCCTTGGCGGCCGTGGGCGAAACCATCATGCCGGCACGGTCGGACAAGGATGCGAGCAGCGTCACATCCGGGTTATTCAGCGTGAACTTGACTTCATATTCGCTGACAGCCTCGACCTTTTCGACCGACTTCAATTCGCTTTTGCGCCGCGATTCCGGCAAGGTCATCGAACGCTCTATGTCGTAGACCACGGCTTCGGCGTTGAACGGCGTGCCATCGTGAAACTTCACGCCCTCGCGCAGCTTCATCGTCAGTTCCTTGCCGTCGTCGGACCAGTTCCACTCGGTCGCGAGCTGGGGCACGATCTTCAGATCAGGTGAAATATCGACCAGCTTGTCGCAAAGGGCCGTATAGACGATACGGCCGACAAAGGTTTGCGACTGCGCCGGGTCGAGCACATCGGCATCGTCTTGCAACCCGATTTTCAACTCGGCGGCATATGCGGGAAATGCGAGCAGCACGGTGGATACCAATGCTGGCAGCAACTTGGCGATCTTCATTTCGTTTTCCTCCCTTAAAGTTCGCCCCTGTGCCGGCCCGATGTTACAAAATCATTCTTTGGCCGGTTTCTTCCTCGGTCTGCATTTCGCTGCGATCGAGCGACGTTATGCGAATGAGGCTTTCCTGCAGCGTCAGCAAATGCTGGCGCATGGCTTCGCCCGCGCGCGCGGGGTCGCGGGCGGCAATCGCGTCGACGATCGCCAGATGCTGGCTGTGGGTTACGGGGCGCGTTCCCCCGGCATTGCGGGCGCGCTCACGAATGATCTGCCACGCCTCATCCTGTCGAACCCGGTTGATGACGTCGAAGATCGCCAGGAAAAAGTGGTTTCCGGCGCATTGGGCAACGGTCCTGTGCAGCGCGCCGTCCCAGAGCTCACGCCCGTCGGCGTCGGTGCTTCTGGCGATCTTTTCGACCAGGTCGTACATGCGTTCCGTATCGGACGGCTTGGCGCGCAGCGCGGCGAGCTGAGCAAGCTGCGGCTCCACGCGCAGACGCACTTCCATGATCTCCATGAAGTCGGTGCCTGCCACGATGGCGTCCAGGCGCTCGCTCCAGTCATCCGGTTTCGCGCCGGCAAAGGTGCCCGCCCCCTGGCGCCGCCAGATTCGGCCCTCCGTCTCCAGCACCTCCAGCGCGCGACGGATTGCGCGCCTGCTGACGCCGAGCGTTTCGGACAGGGCCCGCTCGGTCGGCAGCTTGCCGTCCGCAGCCACATCGTCCGACCGCAAAAGCTCGCGCAGCTTTTCCAGCGCGTAGTTGGAATTTCCCTGAGCACTATCCATCGGCATGCTGCATGGATGGGTACAATGGTCCGGACCAATTCTGGATTGGTCCAGTTTCAATGCGAAATTGTCGCAACGTCAAGTGCTTTCTGCCGCGCCTGATCCTTTCGGCCGCAGGCGCCATGGAACGCATGCCCGATCACCGGCGTTGATTCCGGTTCGAGGCTTGCCATGAGCGAAAAACGGTTCACGAAACCCGTCAAGATCAGGCTCGACAAGGTCCACGTCATCGGATCGACGCGGGAAGCGGTCGATTTCCTCATGAGCGTGCATTGGCCGGGCGAGCGCGGCGCCCGCCATCATGAAGCCCGCGACACCTGCCTGAAAGCACTGGACGGCGTGCGCTCGGCCGCCGAGGCGCGGCACGCCTTCGTTGAAGCCGCGCGCGAGGCTGGTGTCCTGCTCGAAGAATGAGCCTGCGATTTCCACTTCACAATATTACAAAATACATTATATTAAAGTGAATATTGAATCTGGAGAGATCACGTATGTCAGCGCAAACCGCCAAGATCAACGACCGGCTTTCGGTCGCAGGCCAGCCCGACCTGAACGATTTCACCGCTTTTGCCGAGGAAGGGTTCAAGGCGCTCGTCAATGTCCGGCCGGACGGTGAGGACGCGGTACAGCCCGGCACGGGTGCGGAACATCGCGCGGCAGAAAATGCCGGGCTCTCCTACGGTTTCATTCCCGTCACCGGCGCCACCATCACGGAAGCCGACATCCGCGCCTTTCAGGCCACGCTCGATGATGCAAAGGGGCCGGTTCTGGCCCATTGCAAATCCGGCACGCGAGCGCTCATCCTCTATGTGCTGGGCGAAGTGCTGGACGGCCGCATGAAGGCCGAGGACGTGCTGGCTTTCGGCAAGGATCGCGGCTTCGACCTCTCGGGCGCCGCCAGCTGGCTTCAGCGCAACGCCGCACGGCATCCGCATGTGAAAGCCTTCTACGATCCACGCACTTTCAGTGTGCAATATGTGGTCTCCGATCCGGCCACGAAGAAATGCGCGATCATCGACCCCGTGCTGGACTTCGACGAGAAATCCGGTTCGACCAGCACGATGAATGCGGACGCCATCCTCGACTATGTCGGCAGGGAAGGGCTCGCAGTCGAATGGATTCTCGACACCCATCCGCATGCCGATCACTTCTCGGCGGCACATTATATGAAGGGGAAAACCGGCGCGCCCACCGCCATCGGCGAGCGGGTCATCGACGTCCAGAAGCTCTGGAAAGACATCTACAACTGGCCGGAATTGCAGACGGACGGTTCGCAATGGGACCGCCTCTTCGCCGATGGCGACACCTTCAGGATCGGCAATATCGACGCTCGGGTCATGTTCTCGCCCGGCCATACGCTGGCTTCGATCACCTATGTGATCGGCGATGCCGCCTTTGTCCACGATACGTTGTTCATGCCCGACGGCGGCAGCGCCCGCGCGGATTTCCCCGGCGGCAGCGCGCAGGCATTGTGGCGTTCCATACAGGGCATTCTTGCGCTGCCGGACGATACGCGGCTGTTCACCGGGCATGACTACCAGCCCAGGAACCGCGCACCGCGCTGGGAAAGCACTGTCGCCGAGCAGAAGAAGTCCAACCCGCACATCGCCGGGCAGGACGAGGCCTCCTTCGTGAAGCTGCGCGAAACGCGCGATGCCACGCTGCCCATGCCCAAGCTGATCCTGCATGCGCTGCAGATCAATATCCGCGGTGGCCGTCTGCCGGAACCGGAGGAAAACGGACGCCGCTATCTCAAATTCCCGCTCGATGCCTTGCGAGGTGCGCCGTGGTGAACACCGGCATCCTGCCTCATCCGGACGACCTGCGGACCATGAGCGCCGAGGCCGAGAATGCGGCTTCGCTGCTCAAGACGCTGGCTCATCCCGGACGGCTCATGCTTGCCTGCGCCCTCGTGGGAAACGAATACTCCGTCGGCGAACTGGAAGAGATGCTGGACATACGTCAGCCTACGCTCTCCCAGCAATTGACCGTATTGCGTCAGGCCGGCGTCGTCGAAACACGCCGGGAAGGCAAGCAGATCATCTACCGGCTCACCGCCGAAAAAGCGGCCCTGCTGATCGAGGCCCTCTACGGCATATTCTGCGGGAAAGGCAAACGCGCATGAGCGCCTATCTCTCATCACTTGCCGGCGGCATGCTCATCGGGCTGTCGGCAGCCATACTGCTTGTCCTCAACGGTCGCATCGCCGGCATCAGCGGCATTGTGGGACGGTTGGCGCAAGGCGCCAACATTTCCGTCAATCTGGCCTTCGTGCTGGGACTGGTGGCCGGCCCCGTGCTGTTCCTGGCGCTCTTCGGCTCCTGGCCGCAGGTGACGATCACGGTCGGCTGGCCGCTGATCATTCTCGCCGGGCTGCTCGTCGGCTTCGGCACGCGCATGGGCTCCGGCTGCACCAGCGGCCACGGCGTGCTTGGGCTGGCAAGGCTTTCGCCACGATCCTTCGTGGCCGTGCTGTCTTTCCTCACGGCCGGGGTTCTGGCCGTCACTCTTCTCAGGGGAATGGGGCTATGACGTCACGACCCGCGCAAATCGCCGCCGCGCTTCTCGCTGGCGTCCTGTTCGGTTTCGGTCTCGCCCTGTCGGGCATGCTCGATCCGGCTCGCGTTCAGGGCTTCCTCGACATTTTCGGCAATTGGGACCCGAGCCTCGCCTTCGTGCTCGGCGGTGCCGTGGTGGTGGCCTTCGCAGGTGTCACCCTATCGAAGCGCATGAGACGGCCGGTATTGGACACGCAGTTCCACCTGCCGTCGAACAATCGGATCGACGCGCGCCTGATAGCGGGTTCGGCCATCTTCGGACTGGGCTGGGGCCTGGCGGGCTTTTGCCCCGGCCCGGCGGTCGCGTCGCTCTCGCTCGGCCTGTGGCAGACCATGCTGTTCGTCGCCGCGATGCTCGCCGGCATGATGGTGCACGATCGCGCTTATCGCACCCAGCGTGCGCCAGCGCACCGGCCGGCTTGAAAGCTGCCGGATGACGTGGTTCGACCGAGCTGCGTCATCCGCCACAAATCTGGTGCATTGAGCAGAATCGCGGCACCTGCTACGCCTTGCATCATGCGCACCCCATCGTGGAGAGGGAGATGATCGGTGTAACCGCCGGCCGTTCGGTCAACCCGCTGGTAACGGCCACGCTGGTCCTGGCCTTCCTCTATTTCGCGCGCTCCATATTCGTTCCGCTCACCTTCTCGCTGTTCACCATCGCCATGGTCTGGCCGGTACAGGCATATCTCCAGAGGTGGATGCCGAAGCTGCTGGCCTTGCTGATAACGCTGACGGCAACAATCGTGGTCATCGTCATCGTCGGCTCGTCAGTGGTGTGGGGCTTCACCAAGCTCGCGCAATGGATGCTGCTCAACACCGGGCGCTATCAGGCCATCTATATGGAATGGGCGATGTGGCTGGAAAGTCATGGCATCACCGTCGCCGGCCCGCTCGCCAACCATTTCGACATGGCCTGGCTCGTCCGCTTCACGCAAGGGGTCGCCTCCCGTCTCAACAGCTTTGCCGGGTTTGCGGTGCTGGTCTTCATTTTCCTGATGCTGGGCCTGCTGGAGGTCGATGACTTCAACCGCCGTCTCGCCTCCCCCGCCGCCCAGCCCTATGGCGAGAAGATCCTCATCTCCAATCGCGAGATCGGCCGGAAGCTGCGACGCTTCATGGTGGTGCGCAGCTTCGCCAGCGTGCTGACCGGCCTTGTCGTCTGGGGGTTTGCGCTGGTCGCCGGCCTTGAGCTTGCAGCCGCATGGGGGGCCATAGCCTTCGCGCTGAACTACATCCCCTTCCTCGGGCCGCTGGTGGCGACCGTATTTCCGACCCTGTTTGCGATCGCTCAATTCGATTCCTGGCAGACCGCGGTCATCGTCTTCGTCGGCCTAAACCTCATCCAGTTCATCATCGGCAGCTATCTGGAGCCATTGCTGACCGGCGCCTCGCTGACGATCTCGCCCTTTGCCGTCATTTTCGCGGTGTTCTTCTGGAGCTTCATGTGGGGCATATCCGGCGCGTTCATCGGCGTGCCGATCCTGATCGCCTTTGTCGTCTACTGCGCGCAATATCCCGCAAGCAGATGGCTGGCGGTGCTGCTGTCGGGAAATCCCGCGCATTACGAAAAATCTCCCGAGTAGGACCAGGCGGGCCGGAAAAGTCGCGAATTGCCCAAATGCGACAGATTGCGCAAAGCCATGCCTTGCGACGGCAGCCTTGCCGGGCATAACTGCGCGCCCGTAATCACGAGCGCCTGTTCATGCCGAATCCCTTGCGTCCATTCAAACGGCTTGTCCCTACCCTGCCACCGGTAGGGAATATCGAGCGTTTGCGCATTTTCTGCGGCGCGCTCGTCGGCATTTTCGTCACCGGACTGCTCATGAAAATGGCGATCGGCGAGACGGCCGCCTCGCCGCTGCTCATCGCCCCAATGGGGGCCTCGGCCGTGCTGCTGTTTGCTGTTCCGTCCAGCCCGCTCGCGCAGCCATGGTCGATCATCGGCGGCAACATGACCGCCGCCTTCATCGGCATCACCTGCGCTTTGTGGATCGACGATATACTGATTGCGGCCGCGCTCGCCGTCGCCCTGTCGATCGGCGCGATGCTGCCGCTGCGCTGCCTCCATCCGCCCGCCGGCGCGGTGGCGCTGACGGCGGTTCTGGGCGGGCCGGCGGTGAAAGCGGCAGGGTATGGCTTCGCGCTCTGGCCTGTGGGCATCAACTCGCTGCTCATGCTCGCGACCGCACTCGCCTTCAACAATCTCACCGGTCGCCGCTACCCGCATCTGGCGCCGCTGCCGGCGGCCAATCCGCACGGCACCACCGACCCTCTGCCCATGCAGCGCGTCGGCTTCACCGCCGCCGATCTCGAAGCGGCGCTGGCGCGGCGCGGCGAAGTTGTCGATGTCGGCACGGACCATCTCGACACGCTTCTGCACGAGGCCGAGATGCAGGCCTATCACCGGCGCTTTGGCGAAATCCGCTGCGCCGACATCATGTCGCGTGACGTGGCGAACGTTGCGCCCGAGGCTTCGCTGCACGAGGCATGGACGATGCTTTGCCAGCACCACATCAAGGCGCTTCCAGTGGTCGCCGAAGACCGCAATGTGGTGGGCATCATCACCCAGACCGACTTTATGGAGAACGCCGCCTGGGGACCGCATGGCGAGTTGCATTTCGGGCTGGGACGGCGGCTGCGTCACGCCATGCGGCCCCGGCAAAGCCTCAAGCGAACCGTCGCCGAGGCCATGAGCACGCCGGTCCGCACCGCCGACCCGGAAACGCCGATCGCCAGGCTGGTTCCGATGATGGCGGATGCGGGGCTGCATCACCTTCCCATCGTCGATGAACAGGGCAAGCTGGCCGGCATCGTCACGCAGTCGGACCTGATCGCCGCGCTCTATCATGGAAACCTGTCGGAACGGCTTTCGCAGGCTGAAACCGCCGCGGCGTGAGCCGTGGCGTCGCTCGCGGCAGCGGGAGCATGACCGGGCTGCCAAAAATCCCGCCATCCGAAAGCATCCTCCTCAAGCAGCACGGACAGAACTGCTCCGGGAAAAAGCGACCGCTCCCCTTCCCTGCCCCTGCCGGGGGAAGGGTCGACGCTCGTAACGGATCGGGGCGGGACACCCGCCACGGCGCGGCGATCCTTCCGTCGGGGACGAGGACCCCTCACCCGGCCGGTGCGTTCCTGATCAGCTCGCGCGCAACATAATCCGCCGCGCGCCGCCAGGCTTCGTCATTGTCGCCGCGGAAGGTGAAGAGGCGATTGAACACCATCTGGCCGGACGCAACGTCGTAGACTTCCAGCCGCGCCCAGAGAACCAGCGTGCTCATCTTCTCCACCGCGCCGATGGCGAGAAACCGCGCGTCCGTTTCCCGCGCGCTGGCAAGCAGTTGCGCAAGCGTCATGCTCCGCCCGGAGCAGCGCGGGTCGGGACACGTCATCTGCTTCAACGTAAAGCGGCCGCTTTGCGACAATTCATCCTGCATGATGGCATCGAAGCGGACGAGGCGCGCCTCGTGCTCCGCCGTCTGATCGCGCTGCTCGCCGGAAGTATCGACGAGGAAGAAGCCCGCGACCGCCAGAGACGGCGGGTTCTCCGCCGCGCGCGCCAGCGTCAGGGCTGTCGCAGAGAAAAGCAATGCGCCAACCAGCGACAGGCTGGCCGCCAGCCGCCGAACCGCCGAATGGCGCGTGTCGCGGCCGAACACCCTGTTCGGAAATCCCATGCCGACCTCCCGTTCAGAAGCCTGGGGAATGGTTCAGGGTATGGAGCTTAAGCGCTGCCGGTATCGCTCACAACCGATACCGGCGCGGCAGCGCACATTCTCAGGCGCTGTATTTGCGCGGAAAAGTCGAGATCGCCAGCGAGGCCGCACGCACGCCGTGTTCCAGCGCTGCCTGCCCTCCCTCCTCCCGGCTCAGCGCCGCGAGGAAGGCGGCGTTGAACGTATCACCGGCGCCGACCGTATCGATAACCTTGACCGGCGGCGCCTTGGCCGACAGCAGCATGCCATCGCGCACTGCCGCAGCCCCATCCGGCCCCTTCTTGATGACAAGGGTCTGCCCGCCGCCCAGGCGCGCGGAAAGCTTGATGATGGCGGCATCGAGGTCGTCGTCTTCCGCCAGCCCCTTCACTTCCTCGGCATTGAGCAGAGCATAATCGACCAGCGAGAGCCACTCGAAGGAGCGGGCCATGTTGGCCGCGGTCCACCCTTCCGGCGGCCAGCCCGGGTCGATCGCGGTCTGCCAGCCCTGTCTTTTCAGCAGGCGCAGCAACTCGCTCGTGCCCTCGACCAGCGACGGCATCAGAAAGCCGCCGGATATGCAGGCAAAACTCGACCCGCTCGGCGCGGCCGGAATCTGCGCCAGCAGATCGTCCAGCCTCGCATGATGCAGATGGCCCGGCGCGGTGAAGAACACCCGGTCGCCGCCCTTGTGGACAATGCCGACGCTGATGGTCGTGTCGGAATTGTCCGTCACCCATGTCGAGCAGGCTGCGTCGAAACTCTCGGCCAGCCACTTGCCCATCCCGTCGTTGCCGACGCTGGCCACCAGCCGATGCGCAATGCCCATGCCGCTCAGCGCCAGCGCCGTGTTGCCTGCCGAGCCGCCCGGTCGCATCTCGCTGCGCGGCACCACGATTTCCGTGCCGACAGCCGGCCAGCCGTCGATTTCCCCCATGACGAGATCGACATTGACGTTTCCGAGGACGAGGAGAGGCGGTACTGGCATGACGAGTGAGGGACAGACCTAGCTGATATGGCGTGCGACGACCGGCACGTAATCTTCGAGTTCAGGTGCGGGGAAGCGCACCGTCTCACCGATTTCGGCCGAACGATAGAGCCCCATCAGGATTTCCACGACTGCGAGCCCGTCCTCGAAGGTCTCGAGCGGCGTCTCGCCCTTGCGGAAGCATTCCGTCATGTGGCGGTTCTCGTCCGTATAGCCGTAAATTCCGGCTTCGTCTTCCAGAACGGGCATCAGGCCCTGCTCGGCATTCTGCTTCTCCACCAGATCCTCGCCTTCGGAGCCGGTAACGGCGCGCGACATGAATATCTTGAGCCCGGTGTCGAGCGAGTTGAACTCCATCGCATATTCAGGTCCCAGCAGCTCGAGCTGGATGCGCAGGCCCGCGCCGACATAGGCCCACGAGGTCGTCGCCTCGATCATCAGCTCGTTGCCCTCTTCGTCCTCGAGAGACACGGTGGCGCGGGCGAAATCCTCGGACGGATGATTGCGATAGTCCACGCCGCTGCCATAGCGCTGCTTGAGCTGGTCGGCATAATGCGGGCGCGTCCATTTCAGATTGGCGACCGTGCCGTTCACCGACTTGACCCTGAGCGACTTGCGCGGCGCCCCGGGCTCGGTCAGCAGGTGGCGCGCCACTTCCACCGAATGGCACATCATGTCGGAGAGCACGCCGCCGCCCTGCTTGTCGCCCTGCCAGAACCAGGCCTCGTGTGGGCCGGAATGCTCTTCGGCCGCGCGCGCCAGATAGGGCCGGCCGGTGGTGGAGGCGGCACGGCGCCAGACGATCTCCTTGCCGCGCAGGACGGGCGTGGAAAACACCTGGTTCTCCAGATAGCCGTGGTTCAGTCCCGCATCCTGCGCGAGGCGCAGCATCTCGCGCGCCTCGGCGATGGTGCGCGCCAGCGGCTTTTCGCAGGCCACCGCGAACACCCTGGAGCGGCCGGCCTTCACCTCGGCGTGGATCGTGCGCATGGTGTCGAGGCGGGTGTAGTTGGGTGAAAGGATCCAGATGGCATCCACGCTTTCGTCGCGCAGCAGGCTTTCCAGCGTCTCATGGCTCTTGCAGGCGCCGAGGCCGAGTTCCGTCACCATAGCCGAGAAATGCGCGCGGTTTTCCGCCTTGCGGCTGTAGACGCCCACGACATCGACATTGCGCACGCCGACCATGGACTTCAGGTGGAACTGGGCAATGAAACCGCTGCCTACAAACCCTACGCGCAGCCTCTCCTTCGGCAGATTGCTCATGGATGCCTTCCTTTCAATCGATCAATTGTCGGATGTCTTGGCCGGGCCGGTGGACCCGCGGATTTTCAGCGTCGTCTCGATCTCGACCAGCGGCTCGATAGCGGCGTCGCCGTTCATGACCTTCAAAAGCTGGTTCATGGCAAGTTGGCCGATCTGAGCGCGCGGCTGGCTGACGGTCGTGAGCGGCGGATAAAAGCACTCGCTCAGGAACAGGTCGTCGAAGCCGACGACGGAAACGTCGCCCGGCACGTCGAGCCCGAGCCGCCTCAGTTCGTTGATGGCGCCGAACGCCATCTCGTCATTGCCGATGAACAGGGCGGTCGGTTTGTCCGCCCGCGAAAACAGCTCCCGGCACAGCGCGGCACCAGAGGCGATCGTATAGTCGCCGATCGGCTCGTAGCCTTCGGGAATGGCCAGCCCGGCCGCTGCCATGGCCTTGCGATAGCCCTCCCGGCGCAGCACGCTCATGACTTCCGGCACAGGGCCGCAGATATGGGCGATGCGCCGGTGGCCAAGCGAAAGCAGGTGTTTCACCGCGCCGCAGGCCGCGCCGACATTGTCGATCTGCACATGCGGCAGCACGCAATCCTCGATCAGCTCCAGCGCCACGACGATGGGCAGCCGGCCAAGCTGCTTGGGGTCGCGCGACTGGCTCAAAGGCAGTTTGCCGTTCATCAGGATCATGCCGTCGGCATGGCCGTCGCGCAGCATGTCGAAATATTCGAGTTCGCGGCCCGGATGGTTCTCGGTATTGCCCATCAGCACCGAATAGCCGGCCTCGCGGGCGGTGGCCTCCACGCCCTTGAATATCTCCAGATAGAACGGATTGCTGACGTCGCGCACCACCAGAAGCACCGCCATGGATTTCTGGGTGCGCAGGTTGCGGGCCCGCACGTTGGGCCGGTAGTCCAGCGATTGCGCCGCCTCGCGGATGCGCGACAGCGTCGGCTCGGCGACCAGACCGGAATCCGACAGCGCGCGCGACACCGTGGCCGGCGACACGCCAGCACGCTCTGCGATATCCTTGATCTTGGCGCGACTGCTCATCGTTCGACGGTCAGCCTCGCATCGCCCGGCCGCGGCCATAAAACAGCATCAGCACCAGCAGCGTGGCGCCGAACACCATCTGCCGTCCGGATTCGTCGATATGGATGGTGGTGAGGATGCTCTGCAGCACCACCAGAAGCACCGCGCCCGCCATGGTGCCGGTATAGTCGCCCTTGCCGCCGGCCAACGGCGTGCCGCCAAGCACCACCGCGATGATCGACGGCAGCATGTACTGCTCTCCGACATTGGAGAAGGACGAGCCCGAATAGCCGAGCAGGCAGAAACCGGCAAGCGCGGCGAACATGCCCGAAAGCATGAACAGCCCGACACGGATGGTTTTCACCGGCACACCGGCCATATAGGCCGCCTGCTCATTTGAACCGATGGCATAGATGCGATAGCCGAACACCGTGCGCTTCAGCAGGAAGGCCATGAAGAGCCCGATGGCGATCCAGAGCCAGATGATGCCCGGCAGGCCAAGCAGGAAAGGCTGCGTCACGAAGCTCGACAATGCCGGCGCTGCCCGTCCCGAGGGCAGCCCGTTCCGGATCACCACCAGCAGCCCCTGCAGCACGCCGAGCATGCCGAGCGTCATCACCAGCGGCGGAATGCGCAGCAGCGTGATGCCGAGCCCGTTGAACAGGCCGAACAGCGCGCCCACCGCGATGCAGGCCAGAAGTGCCGGCAGGATGCCGCCGTCCGCACCGTTCATGACATTGCCGGCAACGATTGCCGCCAGCGAGACGATGCCCCCCACGGAAAGATCGATGCCCTCGCGCCCGCCCAGGATAACGAGGTTCTGCCCGGCCGCCACGATGCCCATGACCGAAGCGACGATGAGCAGGCGCAGGATCTGCATGGGCGAAGCAAAGCCCGGCGACAGCGCTTCGCCGAGCGCCAGCAGCACCACGATGAGGATCAGCGCCACCACCAGCGGACGCTTCAGGAACTCGATCGCCCGCGACGGCGCCTTGATGGTCGAGACAGCGGTTTCGGTGCTCATGCGCGCGCTCCCCGGCTGACGAGAACGCCGGCCATCAGCGCGATCAGTATGGCGAGACCCTGAACCAGGTTCTGCCATTCGGACGGCGTGCCGACGAAGAAGACCAGCGAATTGATAAGCCCGATGATCAGGGCGCCGATCACCGAACCGGTGACGGTGCCGGCACCACCCGACAGCGCCGAACCGCCAAGCACCACGGCCGCGACGCTGTAGAGCGTCATCTTGCCGCCAACCAGCGGATCGCCGCTGGCGGTGTCGCCCGTAACGCACAGCGCCGCCAGCGCGGAAAACAGGCCGCACAGCACATAGCCCTTGATTCGGATCAGCGTCACCGGCAGGCCGCTCTGGAAGGCGGCCATTGCGTCGTCACCCACGGCCAGCAGTTGGGTGCTCAGCCTCATGCGCGCCAGTATGCCGAGCACCAGCGCAACCGCCGCAACGACGTAGAACACGAAGGGGATGCCGAAATAGGTGCCGCCATAGGTCAGCCAGTATGCCTCCGGCGCCGGCGTTCCCGCCACCGGCAGCACATAGAGCGCAAGCCCGGTGAAGAAGATGCTGGTGGCGAAAGTGGCGACGATGGCCTGCAGCCGCAGGCCCGCGATCATGATGCCGTTGACGACGCCGCAGGCGATGCCGGTCAGCACGCCGACCAGGCAAGCGGCAAGCACGGTCAGGCCGCCACCGCCCCATTTCTCCATCAGCACGATGATGACGACATTGACCAGGGACACGATTGCGCCAACCGACAGGTCAATGTCGCCCGCATACACCACATAGGTCTGCGCGACCGCCAGGAGCATCAGCGCCAGATAGGTGCTGACGAGCCCGGTGATCGACCCGAAACTCAGGCTGCGCGGCTCGAAGAAGCCGTTGAGCGCCACCAGCGCGACAAGGATGATCAGCGCCGGCACGAAGGGGAAGCGCTGGAGCACGCTTTTCAGGCCGCCTTCCCGGGCTGCGGAGGATGAAGAAGCAATCTGCTGCATCAGGCGGCCTCATAGGCGGCATGATAAAGGTTGTAGCGCGTGCGATCCGCGCCGGTGAGTTCGCGCGTCACCGAACCTGAATTGAAGACGAGGATGCGGTCGGCATTGTTGAGAAGCTCGGCATCCTCGGACGAGTAGAGCACGATGCCCATGCCTTCCGCTGCCAGTTCCCGGATAAGCGCGAAAAGATCGGTCTTGGCGGCGAGGTCGATGCCCTTGGTCGGATCGTCCAGCAACAGCACGTCCGGCCGGTCGATCAGCCAGCGGGCGATGACGATCTTCTGCTGATTGCCGCCCGAGAGCGAGTTGATCGGCTGTTCCAGCGCCTGGAACTTCGTCTTCAACGCCTGCAATGGTTTCAACGCGCGTTCGCGCAGACGCGAGGGCCGCGCCAGCATCAGCCGGTTTCGCAGAAAATGGATCGGCGTGAGGTTTTCAAGGAGCGGTCGCCCCTGCAGGATGCCGTCGCGGCGACGGTCGCCCGAAACATAGGCGCAGCCGGCCGCAATCGCCTCGCGCGGCGAGCGCATGGCATGCGCCTTTCCGTTCAGCGTGATCGATCCCGCCTGGTGCGGCAACGCGCCGAATATGGCGCGCATCACCGAAGACTGGCCCTGCCCATGCAGCCCGCCGAAACCGAGGATTTCACCTTTGGCCACCTCGAAACCGACATTGCGAAAGCCCGGTCCGCTAAAGTCTTGCACGGACAGCACCGTCGCGCGCGACGTGGCGTGGACCGCCGGCGCCACCGACGGCGTCGCCAGTTCCTCGCGCTCGCCAACCATCTGATGGATGATAGTCGCCTGGTCCGTCTCGGCGATCCGCGACGTCGCGACCGTCTCGCCATCGCGGATGACGGTCACGCGGTCGCCGATGGCGAAAATCTCGTCCATTCGGTGCGAGATGAAGATGATCGCCCTGCCCTCGCCCTTCAGCCGGCGCAATATCTCGAAAAAGCGGTCCACCTGCGCCCGGTCGAGCGCGGAGGTCGGCTCGTCGAAGATGAGGACAGGCGCTTCGGTCGCCAGCGCCTTCATGATCTCGACGAGCTGGCGCTGGTCGGCGCGCAACGTCTCGACAGGCGTATCCGCAGAGAACCCCTCGCCGGCCACGTCTGCAAAGTCGGCGATGACGCGCCGGGCCTTTTCCTCCAGCGTCGCGCGATCCACGAAGACACCGCTCTTCACCGGAAGCGCGGGCAGGTAGATGTTTTCGGCGACGGTGCGCCGGGCCGCCAGCGAAAGCTCCTGGTAGAAGATGCCGATGCCCAGGGCGCGCGCCGCCTGCGGCCCGGCAATCGTCACCGGCTTGCCGTCCAGCAGCACCTCGCCGGCATCCGGCTTCACGCTGCCGGCCACGATCTTGCACAGCGTGCTCTTGCCCGAACCGTTCGAGCCGATCAGCACATGGACTTCGCCGGGAAGCAGATGCAAATCGCCACGGCGCAGGGCGAGCGTCGCGCCATATGCCTTGCGCGCGCCGCGTATCAGCAGCTCGGACATTGTTTTCGGTTCCTGTCGAGCGGGTTCATCCTGTCAGGATGACCTCAACTCCCCTGTTTGGCCACGGCCTTCGTCGGCGGCCGGACAGCCCGGAGCGCGCGGAAAGGACCGCACGCCCCGGAAGCGCATCACTTGAACAGCTTTTCAGCATCCTCGATGGAAAGCTGGCTGGTGTAGGAATAGTATCCCGGCTTGCCGTCCAGCGCCTGCGCGGCCTCGTCGAGGTTCTTGTTGTCGATGAAGGGGATCGGCAGATACATGGCGTTGCCATACTGGCCAGCCGTCGCCGGCTCCTTCAGTTCCTTGCCCTGCAGCATCAGCACGGCCACGTTCAGCGCGCTGGCCATGACGCCGGGCGGGTTCACCGAAGCGCCCGAATTCAGCTTGTCGGCCTTCCAGATGTCGATGAAGTCCTTACGGATTTCGCCGCTGGCGGCGATGGAATCCTGCTTCTTGGCGTCGATGATCGACTTCCAGGCACCGGCGGCCATGCCGTCCTGCACCCAGACGCCATTGATGTCGGGATAGGTGGCGAGCAGGTTCTGCATGGCCTGCTGGCCCTGCGCCTGGTCCCAGTTGGCGTTCACCTCGTTGACGAGCTTGATGTCCGGATAGTCGGCGAAGACTTCCTTGTAGCCGGCCACGCGCATTTCATTGGCCGGATGGCCCGCCACGCCGTTGATGGCCACGACATTGCCCTTGCCGCCCAGCGTCTCGGCCAGCCACTTGGCGCCGGCCGCACCCCAGGCCTTCTGGTCGATGCCGACATAGGTGGCGTCCTTGGACGACACTTCGGCATCGGTGGCGATGACGAGGATGCCCTGCTGCTTGGCCTGCTTGAAGATCGGGTCGAAGGCCGTCGGGCTGTTCGGGTTGATGATGATGGCATCGACGCCCTGGCTCATGAAGTTGCGCACATGGGCGATCTGCCCCGGCACGTCGACATTGGCGCTCTGCACCACGACCTCGACATTGACGCCCTTGTCCTTCCAGGCTTCGGCGGCCGCCTTGGCCTCGTCGATCATCTGGGTACGCCACTCGCTGCCGACCCAGCCATTGCTCAGGCCGACCTTGAGATCCTTGGCCTGCGTCGAAAACACGGAAACCGCGAGCGCGGCCACCGTGGTCAGGGCAAGCGTAGTCAACTTTTTCATGTGTTCCTCCCACGAAAATAACCAAACCAAGGCGATATTATCCGGAATGAAATCGATTTCAATAGCCCGAAAGAGTCAAAATTCGTGCTCTTTTGCATAATTTTCGTGGTGAATTTGGCGCATTCAAGTGCCTGTCCACAGGCCGCGCCGCAGGGATCACAAAAGTTAACAGGACGTTAATGTGCGGGGTTTTATGTTGGAATCCCGTAGGTTAGAGTAAGCACGAATCAGTCGGCGATGGGGGCCATCGAAGCGATCAGATGCCAAAGGCGTCCTTTGTCGGGCGCGGATGGCGATTGCGCTCGTCCAACCCCTGCAGCCCGGCAGATAACACCACTACGGTGCGCGGTTTCGTATCAGTGAAAGCGTTCCAGGCCCTTTGCGTCGGCGTCGCCGCAGCGGGGTGCAATATTCTATTGGCCGTTTTTTGAGGCCGCATCTGTAGGGCAATGACACGTCTCGCCGCTGAACATACAACTTCCGAGACACCGCTCGCCAGGTCCGGTACTCATGGCGAACTCACTGCCTTTCTCATGGAACTCACCGCTACCGTTGGGGCCGACACCTATATGCTGGTGGCGCTGCTGCACGATCAGGATCGCACCGATGCGCGCATCATCGCATCGAACTGGATCTATGACGCCATCCAACTCGCCGGACACCGGCTCATTGCCAATCTGGCACAAAGCCCCTTTGCCGCCGAGCCCGGCGGGCGGCCGCGCGCGGTGATCACGGCGGCCGCCCCGGCCCTACCCGGCGTCAGCGGCGAGGATGCCAGGCTGCTCAACGTGCTCGGCCACAGCGAAATCTACGCCCTGAAACTCAATGTCGGCCGACAGCGGCTTTTCCTGCTGTTCTCGGCTGAGGCGATCGGGCGCATCGACCTTGCCACGCTGATGCAGGCGCAGTTCGAATGCTGCTACGCCCTGTCGCGCATGCCGACCGTATTGGGAGCGGCCTCCGCACCGGACCCGCTTTCCGACCGAGAGCGCGAGTGCCTGTTCTGGGTATCGGAAGGCAAGACCACCGACGAGGTCGCGGTGATTCTCGGCGTCTCTTCCAACACCGTCAACAGCTACATCACCCAGGCAATCCGGAAATTTTCCGCAAGCAACCGCGCCATGGCAGTGGCAACGGCGATTCGAAGCGGCATCATCTAGAAAGGGGTAACGGCGCAATGGAAGCAGTGAGGCTCGACCGCACGGCCATTGAAACGAATTATGCCGCGGCGGCGCACGAACCGCTGCCGGCCATGTCGATCGCCGATGCCGCGCGGCGCTGCCGCTGGATCGCCGCCGATCTCCACGCGACCGGCTCCAGCCTGTTCTTCGTCAGCCCTTCCGCCGACCGGGCGCGACTGGTGCCTTGCTTCGATTCCGAATACCCGCAGATTTCGGCATCGACAAAGCTGCTTTCCGGTCAGGGCGGCGACGAACTCAGCAGGCACGCGCGCATCTCCACCATCCCGTGCTGGTGGAGCAACGACGACACATCCCGATCCGCCACGACCCTCGGCACGCTTGCCTGGGCAAGCAGGATTTCGCTTCCTGCGCCCCATTGGTCGGGCATCGCCTTTCCGGTCTATGCCGAACGCGGGCAATGCGGGCTGATCGTTTTCGTCGGGCACGACATCGTTCTTGCCCAGAACCAGCTGGCCGAGTTCCACGCACGCTGTTTCGCCGTCTTCTCGGCGGTGGCGCGCCTGTGTGCCGACGACAGCGGAAGAATCCCCTCCATTTCCAAGCGCGAGCTGGAATGCCTGAAACTGACGGCCAACGGCCTGACCAGCGAGGAGATCGCCAGCCGCCTGAACCTTTCGGTCCACACGGCCAACCAGTATCTGACCAACACCACCCAGAAGCTCAACGCCGTCAACCGCATGCATGCGGTGGCCAAGGGCCTGCGTCTCGGCCTGATCGAATAAGGCTTTCAGGAAGATATGGCTTCGACCCCGTCACCGGCCGTGCGGGAACCGAAGTTCAAATTCACGAAGGGAGCGGCGCGGTACGGCGGATACGCGTGCGCTCGACGGCATCGGCCAGGAACGCGGTGTTCTTTTCCGGGTCGCTGTCGGGCGCGTCGAACGACACGTAGTTGATCTCCACCGAGGCGTGCAGCGCCGTCAGCGTCAATGCGAAATAGACGGTGGCACCGGCCGGGCGCAGTTCGAGATCAAGCACAACCCGCGGCGTTTCAGTCCAGCCCACATGCACCTCGCCGCCATGCCCCAGCCGCAATGCACCGGGGTAAAAGAAGAGCTCGGCAGCGGAATCAACAATATCCGAAATACATCCGAACTGCTCCAGCCGGATGAAGGCAATGTAGTCCACCACATCCACAAGCCGCAGCTCGCTCACGACCTCTTTTATCGCGTCGGCAATGATTATCTCGCGAGGGGAGGTGTGCGGTTGCCTGATCATGAAACGACTTTCCGCGCCTTGTTGCTGTAGACGATACGAACCAGTTCGGCCACGGCCTGATAAAATTTAGCCGGGATCACACTATCCACTGAAACTTGCTTGTACATGGAGCGGGCAAGCGCGACATCTTCGAATATCGGGATGCCGTGCTGCTCCGCGATCTCGCGAATCTTGAGCGCCACCAGGTCCTGCCCCTTGGCAAGCACCACAGGGGCGGCGTCTTCCTCGCGGACATATTTCAATGCGATGGAATAGTGCGTCGGGTTCGCGATCACCAGCGTGGCGCGCGGCACCGCCGACATCATGCGCCGGCGCGCACGGTCGCGACCGAGTGAACGCAGGCGCGACTTCACGATCGGATCGCCTTCCGACTGCTTGAGTTCGTCCTTCACTTCCTGCTTGGTCATGCGCAGGTCGCGACGCCAGTTGAAGCGCGACCACACCAGGTCCGCCGCCGCGATTGCGGCCATGACCAGCACGATCGACACCAGTATCTGGATGAGAATGCCCCGGACGGTGAGCAGAAACGCCTGCGGCTGCGTGATCATGCCTGAAAGCAATTCGCGATAATCGCCACGCAAGGTGAAGACCAGAACGGCAATCACAAAACCAAGCTTGGCCAGAGATTTCAGGAATTCGACGAAACCCTGCAAGCCGAACAGCCGGTTCCAGCCTTTCGCCAGCGAAATCCGCGATGCCTGCGGTCGGATGCGCTCGGCGACAAATTGCGGCACGTTCTGGAAAGCCGAAGCGGCAAATCCCGCGACGACCAGCAGCACCATCAGCGTGCCCAGCAGCTTTGCGATTTCCATGAACACGACGCGATAGAGCCCGATGGCGTCCTGCTCGGTCGCCAGCGGCCACTCCTCCGGCCGCTCCAGGAAAATGCTCAGAAACACGCCCAACCGGGCAATGTCGTCTTGCGCGAAGAAAATCGCGAACACCATGACGGCGGTGAGGGAGGCAAAGATCGAGGTTTCCTTCGAGACCGGCAGCTTGCCCTTCTCGATCGTGTCGCGGATCTTCTTTTCCGTCGCCTCTTCTGTTTTGCTGTCTTTATCGGCGCTCTCGGACATGGCGCGGTCCGGTCAGCCGGTCAGGCAGCGTTCTGGGCGTTCGGCAGTTCGAAAACTCCCTCCAGCGACATGCGGATGGCCGTCGAAGCCACGGTGCGGCGCGCATTCATCACATCGGCCATGATCAGCCCGTCCACCTCCTGCGCAAGCTCCGTCTCGATCATGCGCCGCGTTCTGGCACCGATGGAGGACAGCACCGCCTCGGCCATTTCGGGCGGGGCTCCGCGCAGACACAGGGTCAGCAACTCGGTCGAAAGCCCGTCGAACAGGGCCACGCGCGCCTTCTGCGAAAGAAACACGACATCGTCGAAGGAGAACATGCGTGCGCGGATGCCATCCAGGTCGGCCGCGCCCTGCTGCTCCAGGTCCTGCATGAGTTCCTCGGCCTGCGACTTGTCCATTTCATTGAGCAGGCTGGCGACACGGCTCTGCCCGGCGGAAATGTCCTTCGAGGCGCGCTCGGAAAGCACCCTGCTGCGGAGCTGGTTTTCGACGATGCGCGTGGCCGCCTCAGGCACCGTTCCCATCGACATCATGCGCTTGATGATCTCGGCGCGCATCTCCTTTTCCAGCGAAAGCAGGACATTTGCCGCAGCCGATGGCGCAAGCTTGGACAGGATAACGGCCGCTATCTGCGGATGCTCGCCGACAAGGAAAGTGCCTATCCGCGCCGGATCGACCCTTTCCAGTTCGGGCCAGACCGGCGGCGGGCCGTCCTGGGCCTTGGCGCCGCCGCGCCCCATGATGGCGTTCATTTCCTCGGGCGACAGCGATTCATTGAGGAGCGCGTTCATGTCGTCGGCGGAATCGAGCAGGCCCGCGCCCTCGGTGAACTCGGCTTCGAACTCGGCGACGATCTTCTCAAGATCGCTTTGCGGGATGGTGCGCAGCAGGCGCGCCGCTTCGATCAGCGCCTTCAGCTCTTCCTGCTTGAAGAACTTCAGCAGCCGGCTGGCCGAGGGCTTGCCCATCGCCACCAGGATCGCGGCAGCCTTCTGCGCGCGCGTGAGCGTGGCCAGCGCCGTCATGCCGCCGAACCTTCAGGCTGATCTGGCTGTAGGCGATACGACATCAGGCAGGCTTCGCCGCGGTGATGATTTCGGTGAGCTTGATGCCAAAGCGCGACGGGTCGCTTTCCAGAACCGTGATTTCGCCGCGCGCGATCCTGCGCCCGTTGACGACGACATCCACCGGCTCGCCGATGCGGCGGTTCAGCGCCACGGTCGATCCCTGTTGAAGCGCCAGCAGTTCCGACACCTGCATCTCGGTGCTGCCGAGCACGATCTGGACCTCCACCGGGATGTTCATGACGACCGCCGCGTTCGGCGTCGCCTGCCGCTCATGCCGCGAACTGTCGTCGGATGCCTTTCCGGCCTCGTCCCGCAGCGCGCCGCGCAGTTCCTCGATAGCCCGGTTGAGTTGCTCTTCCGGGATATCGGCGGCGGTATCGGCCTGCTGTTCCGCGCTGGTCTGGTTCATCTGGGTCTCCATTTCAGGGCATTCCACGAAACGACGCCATGCGTCATCCCGGCAACAGCGTTTCCATAAGATCCTGGCCGGCATCGAACGGGTGCCTGATTCGCACCGTGTAATTCTGCCCCAGTTTACCGAATTCGCACATAAACAGCGTCTTGTTGCGCGACGAGAGCCGCGCCTGTGTCTGCGCCATGTCGTCCAGCTCGATCACCTGTCCCTCCCGCAGATGCGCGATCTCGCCAAGCGTCATGCGGGCGAGCTGGAGCGTCGCTTCCAGATTGACGCTGGAGCGCATCACTTCCTCGCCGAAGCGCTCCTGCCAGTCCTGCTCGGTCTCGGCAGCCGGCGACGGCACACCCGCTTCGCCGCGATGCTTCAGGAGCACGCGCTCCGGCATGGTCAGCACGATCGTGCCCAGGTTCGCGGCCGACGAAATGGAGAACACGACGCGTACCGCCGGACCATCGCGCAAAATATGGCGCCTCAGATCCGTCCCGGTGATGGCGTGCGGCAGCGGCAGCCGGAACTCGAAAGCCCGCGGGCCGCTCCCGTTGATCGCCCTGGCGATCTCCTCGAACACCATGGTGGCGATCTCGGTCTCGGTCGGCGACAGGTCACGGTCGATGGCCGGCAATGTCTCGTCCACATCGCCGCCGAATAAGGCATGGACGAGCAGCGTGATCGCCGCAGGATTGGCCGAAAGGATCAGCGCGTCCGGAGAGGAGGCCGACGCGGCGACCGTCATGGCATGGCGCGCGTCGGACGGCCGCGCCTTGGCGAAGCGCACGAGTTCGACCGTGTCGATCTCCAGATCGAGCGGCGACGCAAGCTTGGCGTTCAGGCTCTCCATGATCGTCGACAGCGAACGCTCGGCAAGCGCCCGCGCCGCGCCGATGACGCGGCCGGGCTCGCCGGTGTCGCCGACGAGGCGCTCGACGATGAAGGAAGAAGGCGTTTCCGCTCGACTCGCCGCACTTACCATGGCTGGCCCTCATTCCACTTTACCGCTGCCATCCTCATGCAGCCTTCTTGGCTTCGGCAAAGCCGGTATTCATCGTGCTCTGGTCGACCGCATCGATGGAGGGACGGTCGTGGGAAGAGATGGTCTTGCGGCCGAACTCGATGGCGACCTGCGGCAGCGCGCCATTGAGATGGGCAAGCAGGGTCTGCTTCACGATGATGTAGAGACGGTGGTTCTTCTCGCGCACGACCTTGATCTTGGTCGCTACGGGCCCGACCACCGCATAGGAAAGGAAGATGCCGAGGAAGGTGCCGACAAGAGCCGCGCCGATCAACGCGCCGAGGATTTCCGGCGACTGGTCGAGCGCGCCCATGGCCTTCACCACGCCAAGCACCGCCGCGACGATGCCAAGCGCCGGAAGACCGTCCGCCACGGCCATCAGCGCGTGATAAGGCTTCAGCTTGTCGACGCGAATGGTATTGATTTCCTCATCCATCAACGCCTCGATCTCATGCGGGCGTGCATTGCCGATGATGATGATGCGGCAATAGTCGCAAATGAACTGGGTGAGGTCAGGCTTCTTGAGAACGCTCGGAAACGCCTGGAAGATCGCCGATTCCTCGGGATTGTCGATATGCGCCTCGACCTCGCTGCGCGACTTGGCGCGCAGCTCGCGCATCAGGCTATGCAGTACGCCGAGCGTTTCGAGATAGTCGCGTTCCTTGGGAACGGCCTGCCTGAAGGCCTCGCCGCAGGCTCGGGCGGTGTCCTTCACCGTCGCCATGGGGTTTGCGACGAGGAACGTTCCGACAGCGGCACCGACGATGATGACCGCTTCCCACGGCTGGAGCAGAACATTGATATGCCCGCCCATGGCCATGAAGCCGCCAAGCACGCAGCCCATGGTCACAACGATACCGATGATAATGCCCACCGTCAGTCCTTCCGCAAGTCGCGTTATCGAAGAAGCAATAATGACCGTGCCTTGTGTGAGGCTTGAATCGATGCGCGCCACATCCACCGCCTCCCTTCAGCTTCGCGCAAGGAATCCGCTCTAGCATGGCAGGCTACGTTCGGGGTGCGGAGGCTGCCACGTGATCAACACCTACACCAGTTACCAGCTCATCACGCGCGACATCGACAAGTCGTTGAGCCGCGTGCAGAAGCAGCCATTGGTGGACCGCGAGACGAAATACTACCTGGAGAACATCACCAAGGTTAAGTCGATCGACGAGTTCGTCGATAACCCCCGCCTTTTCAAATACGCCATGAAGGCATTCGGGCTCGAGGACATGTCCTACGCCAAGGCCTTCATGAAGAAGGCGTTGAAGGAAGGCATTTCCGACCCCGACAGCTTCGCCAACAAGCTTACCGACAAGCGTTATGCTGAATTCGTCAGCGCCTTCAACTTCGCGGACCATGGCAGCGAGGCGACCGTCTACAACAAGGCGCAGCAGTTCGCCGTCGAGAATTTCCGGGCGCAGGCCGTGATCCGCGGCATCGATCCCAATTCCGATGAGGTGAAAGCGGCGAACCAGTACTACCTCACCCACATCGTCGACGTGAAGTCGATCGACGACCTGATGGCCGACGACCAGCTCTTCGCCTATGCCGCCACGGCCTTCGGCATGGATCCCGAAGTCGATACGAAGGACTTCCTGCGCAAGATCCTCGAAGGCGGTGTGCGCGACCCCGACAGCCTGGCCAACAAGCAGTCCGAGCCTCGCTATGCCGCCTTCGCTACGGCCTACAATTTCGAAGCCTTTGGCGAGGAAGCCACGACGCGCAATCCGGCGCAGCTTTCCGTCACGGAAAAGTTCTATCGCCAGACGCTCGAGGAGGATGCCGGCCAGCAGAATGAAGGCGTGCGGCTCGCGCTCTACTTCCAGCGCAAGGCGTCAGGCATCACCTCCTTCTATCAGGTCCTCGGCGACAAGGCGCTTGCGCAGGTGGTGCGCACGGTGCTCGGGCTGCCGGACAGCTTTGTCCAGACCGACATTGACAAGCAGGTCAAGTATTTCGAGCAGAAGCTGAAAGTCGAGGATTTCTCCGACGCAAAGGCGCTCGAAAAGTTCCTGACCCGCTTCACCACCATGTGGGAGATCGAGAACCCGTCATCTCCCGCGCAGGCCTCGCTCAGCATCCTGTTCAGCCAGCCGCCAGAATATGGCGTCTCGACCAATTTGCTGTTGGCCATCCAGAAAATGAGAAGCTGAGGACAAGCACGTGCAGGACGGTCTTTACGTAGCCCTTTCATCGCAGATCGCGCTGGAGCGCCGGCTGAACACGATTGCCGACAACGTCGCCAATGCTTCCACGGTCGGCTTCCGGGCCACCGGCGTGAAATTTGAAGACGTGATTTCCGGACTCGGCCAGAAATCCGTGGCCTTCGTCTCCACCGGCGACACTTATCTGTCGACCGCCTCCGGCGGCATGCGCGAGACCGGCAACCCCTTCGACTTCGCCGTCAAGGGAGAGGCCTGGTTCGGCCTCCAGACCCCGGCCGGTCTCGTGATGACGCGCGACGGCCGCTTCACCATGCAGGAGAACGGCGATCTCGTAAGCGTCGAAGGATACCCCGTCGTCGATGCCGGCGGTGCGCCGATCCAGCTGGACCCGCGCGCCGGGCCACCGGAAGTCGGCGCCGACGGCATGCTGCGTCAGGCCGGCCAGCAGATCGGCGCGATCGGCCTCTTCACCTTCGATCCCGGCCTCAACTTCACGCGCTTCGCCAATTCCGGCATCATTCCAAACGGGCAGCCCGAACCGGTGGTCGATCGCATCGAGATGGGGGTTGCTCAGGGCTTCGTGGAAGAATCCAACGTCAACCCCATCCTGGAATTGACACACCTGATCTCGGTCCAGCGCGCCTTCGAAAACACCTCCGCCCTGGTACGCAACACCAGCGAAACCTTTAGCGAGGCGGTGCGTACGCTCGGCTCGAAGTAAGCGCGCGACATGCCCGACACACTGCCGGCCAAGGCGAACCTCCAAGCACCGCCCATGATGGAGCGGGAGAACCGGCTGACCTTGCTGGAGCACGGCTTCGCGCGCTTCACCGATGAACGAACCATGGTCAAGCGCGGCGGTCGCATCATCGAGGTTTCGCAAACCCATTACCGGGTTCGCGGCCTCTCGGACATAGCCCGGCTCGGCGACATCGTGGAACATCGCGGACAGGCCGGCGCCCGCCGTGGCGAGGTGGTGCAGATCAACGCCGATGACGTTCTCATCGCGCCGTTCGAACGTTCGGCCGATGCGGGCGTCGGCGACCTGGTCTTCAATCGCGGTCCCTTCACGGTCGCCCCCCATCATTCCTGGCGAGGTCGCGTGATCGATGCGCTGGCCATGCCCATCGACGGCGGGCCGGCGCTCATGCAGGGCGACGCTCGCGATGCCTGCAAGGCAACGCCCCCGGCCGCTCTCGCCCGCCAGCGCGTCGAGACATCCTTTCTGACCGGCGTGCGCGTCATCGACATTTTCACGCCGATCTGTTTCGGCCAGCGCCTCGGTATTTTTGCGGGTTCAGGCGTCGGCAAATCGACGCTGCTTGCGATGCTGGCGAACGCGCAGGCCTTCGATACGGTGGTGGTGGCGCTGGTCGGCGAGCGCGGCCGTGAGGTGCGCGAGTTTCTGGAAGACACGCTCGGCAAGGACGGCATGACAAAAACGGTTGCCGTGGTCGCCACCAGCGACGAAAGCGCTATGATGCGCCGCCGCGCACCCGACACCGCCATGCGCGTGGCCGAGCATTTTCGCGAGCGTGGCGACCGCGTGCTGCTGGTGCTCGATTCCATCACCCGCTTTGCCCATGCCTTGCGCGAGGTCGCCATCGGCACCGGCGAGCCGCCGATCGCGCGCGGCTATCCGGCCTCCGTCTTCACCGACCTGCCCAAGCTTCTGGAGCGTGCCGGTCCGGGCGTCGAGGGCGCCGGCTCGATCACCGCGATCATCTCGGTGCTGGTGGATGGTGACGATCACAACGATCCGGTGGCCGACTCCGTGCGCGGCATCCTCGACGGCCACATCGTGCTTGAGCGGGGCATTGCCGAACAAGGACGCTTTCCGGCCGTCAACCCGCTTGCCTCGATCTCACGTCTGGCCGGCAAGGCATGGAGCGACGACGAACGCGTGCTTGTCAGCCGCCTCAAGGCCTTGATCTCGCGCTTCGAGGACACCCGCGACATCCGCCTGCTCGGCGCATACCAGCCCGGTGCCGACGCCGAACTCGACATGGCCGTGCGGCAGGTCCCCATTGTCTATGAGGTCCTGACGCAAACGCCCGCCGATCCGCCCTCCCCCGATCCGCTGGCCGATCTCGCCCGTCATCTCAGAACGAAGGAAAAGCCCAATGCAGCTCAGCCAGATTGAGCAGACCCTTCACGAACTGATCGAGAACGAAAGAGCGGCCGAGGCGAAACGACGCTGGAGACCGCTGGCGCTGCTGCGCCGCTGGGGCACCGAAGCCGGCAAGCCGGATCGCCGCGGCGACCTCGTCATCGCCGGTCTGGGCGTCACGCTCGGCCTCGTTTGCGCGCTGTTTCCCTGGTACATCTTCTTCAATCAGGAGAAATTCGGCATCGAAGCGCTGAAATTCGGCGAATATGGCGAGAGCGACCGCGCCGGTCCGCTTGCCTTGAACGCGCGCACCCTGCGGCCTGTCGATCTGCTGCCCGAGGATGCGCTTCCATCCGACGCGCTCGACCCCTTCGCCACCGGCACCCTGCCGGATGCGAAGCGGGAGCGCACACCCGTCGCAAACCAGCCCTTTCCGCTCGAGGATGTTCCCTATCAACTGCTTCACGTCGTCAATGGCCGCGGCCTGATCGAGGATGAGGCCGGGTTGTGGGTGGTGCAGCCCGGCGCCCTGCTTCCCGACAGCAGCCGCGTCGCCAGCATCGAACGCCGCGCCGGAAAGTGGGTGATGGTGACCAACCGCGACAAGGTCGTAGAGATTAACAAATAGTTGCACGCCGCAAGGCCCGCGCAAGACTGACTGCCTAGAGTCCGGACATCTGCCCGGAGAAGTCTATGCAGCCCGTAAATTTGTTCCATCTCGCTTCGCAGCAATCGCAGTGGCTCACCGTGCGCCAATCGGCGATTGCCGGCAACATCGCCAACGTCAATACGCCCGGCTACGGAACCGCCGAAATCGAGCCCTTCGAGAAAGTGCTCAACAATCAAAGCGTCTCGATGAAGGCGACGCAGGCGGGTCATTTCGAGGCCGGCGTGACCAATGCCGCCTTCGCCGTGCGCAACGAGAGCGGCAAGAATTCCGTGTTGCCTTCGGAGAATACGGTGGTTCTGGAAAACGAACTCATGAAAGCCGGCGAAGTGCGCCGCACCTATGAGCTGAACACCGCCATCGTGAAGGCATTCCACCGCATGATGATGCTGAGCGTGAAAGGCTGACCATGGACGCGCTCTCCGCCACCCTCAAGGTTGCCGCTTCCGGCCTGACCGCGCAGTCAGAACGCCTGCGCATCGTCTCGGAAAACCTTGCCAACGCGCAGTCGACCGGCAGCACGCCCGGTTCCGATCCCTACCAGCGCAAGACCGTCATCTTCTCCGCCGAGCTGGACCGTTCGGTTGGCGCATCCACGGTCAACGTCGCTTCGGTAGACCGCGACCGCTCGGCTTTCCCGGTCGAGTACCTGCCGGGCCACGAGGCGGCCGACGAAGCCGGCTACGTGAAGATGCCCAACGTCAACGTGCTGGTCGAAATGGCTGACATGACCGAGGCCAACCGCTCTTACGAAGCCAACCTCCAGGTCGTGAAGCAGGCGCGTGACCTCATTTCCATGACCATCGATCTTATGAGAGGCCAATCATGATTACCGGCGTCGGCCCGATCAACTCGCAGCTTCTGTCGAAGGACGCAGGCAGCGTCACCGGCGTCTCCCCCACGGCACTCGCGCCGACGGGCGTCGAGACCGGCCAGTCCTTCGCGGCCATGGTGTCGGAAGTGGCCAATCGCACCATCGATACGCTGCAGGGTGCCGAGCAGGTTTCGGTGCGCGCGCTGCAGGGCGATGCCGATATGCGTCAGGTGGCCGACGCGGTGATGAACGCCGAGCAGTCGCTGCACGCGGCAACCGCCATCCGCGACAAGATCGTGTCCGCCTATCTCGAAGTCAGCCGCATGGCGATCTGAAGGGAACTGCAAAGATGAAAGCGCTCGCCATCGCCGCCACCGGCATGAATGCCCAGCAGACCAATCTGGAAGTCATCGCCAACAACATCGCCAACATCAACACGACCGGCTACAAGCGCGCCCGCGCCGAGTTCTCCGACCTGATCTATCAGGTGGACCGCCTGCAGGGCGTGCCCAACCGCGCCAACGCCAACATCGTGCCCGAAGGCGTCTCCGTCGGTCTCGGCGTCAAGACCGCGGCCGTTCGCAACGTCCATATCCAGGGGTCGCTCACCAGCACCGGAAACTCCTACGATCTGGCACTCACCGGCAAGGGCTGGTTCCAGGTCGATGGGGCAAACGGCGAGACGCTCTACACGCGCGCCGGCGCCTTCAACATCAACGGCACCGGCGATCTCGTCACGGTGGACGGCTTTGCGGTGCAGCCGGCCATCAACGTTCCCGCCGACGCAATCGAAGTCATCGTTAACAAGTCCGGGCAGGTGTTTGCCCGCCTCGACGGACAGATGGACCTCCAGGAACTCGGCCAGCTCACGCTCGCCACCTTCTCCAACGAAGCCGGTCTTGCACCGTTGGGCGACAACCTGTTCCAGGAAACCGTCGCCTCCGGCCCCGCCAATGTCGGCGTCCCCGGCGATCCCGGCTATGCCACGATCGAGCAGGGCTATCTGGAATCGTCCAACGTCGATCCGGTGAAGGAAATCACCGAGCTGATTTCGGCCCAGCGCGCCTATGAAATGAACTCCAAGGTCATTCAGGCAGCCGACGAGATGGCTGCGGTCGTCTCCAAGAGCATCAGGTAAGGCATGATGGCGCGCGCCATGCACAACCTCGTCATTGCGGCTACCGTCGGTTTGGCGGTGCTTGCGGGCGCTGCGCCGGCACTGAGCGGGCAGACGGTGGCGATCGCCAATCGCGTCATCTATCCGGGCGAGCCCATCCCTGCCAATGCGTTGAAGGAAGTGATGCTGCGCGAAGGCAAGGTGCCGCCGGCCGCAGTCGCCCTGGCGATAGGCGACATCGAGGGCAAGGTTGCGCGTCGCACCCTGCTGCCGGGGCGCTATATCCCGCTCGCCTCGTTGCGCGACGCCTGGCTGGTCGAACAGGGGGCAACGGTGCAGGCTGTCTTCGTGGCCGGCCCGCTGACGATCACCGCTTCGGCCGTCTCGCTTCAGCCCGGCAGCCCCGGCGATCTGATCAGGGTCCGCAATGTCGATAGCGGCAAGGTGCTTTCCGGCACCGTACTGACGAACGGCACCATCCAGGTTGGCGATCTATGATCCGTGCGCTGACGCTCATTCTGGCGCTTGTTCTCGGACTTCAGCCGACATTTGCCGATGGACCTGAGGGGCGGCTGCTGAGTTCCCTGCCCGGCGCGGGCGGCCCTATCTCGCGCATCAAGGACATCGCGCGCATCCAGAGTTCGCGCGACAACCAGCTTGTCGGCTACGGCCTCGTCATCGGCTTGCAGGGATCGGGCGACAGCCTGCGCAACGCGCCCTTCACCGAGCAGTCGATGCGCGCCATGCTGGAAAATCTCGGCATCGCCAGCGAAGGCGAGCGCATGCGCGCCAAGAATGTCGCCGCCGTGATCGTGACCGCCAACATGCCGCCCTTCGTGCAGTCGGGCGCGCGCATCGACGTCAGCGTATCGTCGCTGGGCGACGCCACCTCATTGGCCGGCGGAACGCTGGTGATGACCCCGCTGAAAGCCGCGGATGGCGAAATCTATGCGGTCGCGCAAGGGTCGGTCTTCGTCGCCGGCTTTGACGCACAGGGCCAGGCCGAGCGCGTGACGCAAGGCATTCCCACCAGCGGCAGCGTGCCCAACGGCGCCATTGTCGAGCGACAGGTGAAGGCCACCCTCGGCGATCAGGCGGTGCTGACCCTGCAACTCCTCAACGCCGACTATTCGACCGCCGTGCGCGTGACCGACGCCATCAACGAATATTCCCGCGCTCGTTTCGGACGACCTGTGGCCAGCGAGCAGGATGCCCGCACGGTCGTCATCCGTCGCCCGCCCAACATCTCCACCGCCCGCTTCTACGCGGAGCTGGAAAATCTCGTGGTCGAGACGGATGCCCCGGCGCGCGTGGTCGTGGACGAACGCACCGGCACCATCGTCATCGGCCAGGATGTCAGGATTTCGCGTGTGGCCATCAGCCACGGCACGCTGACAGTGCGCATCACCGAGACGCCCACCATCGTGCAGCCCGAACCCTTCTCGCGCGGCGTCACCGCCGTCGAGCCCAACACCAATATCGAGGTCGACCAACCCAATGCCAAGGTTGCCATTCTCGACGGACCGGATCTGCAAACGCTGGTTTCCGGGCTGAACCGACTAGGCGTGAAGCCTTCCGGCATCATTGCGATCCTGCAAGGCATCAAGTCGGCCGGCGCCCTGCAGGCAGACCTCGTGCTGCAATAGGTGACGAAGATGACCGCTTCCACATCGCTGCCGCTCGCGATACGTCGCACCGGCCTTCTCGCGGCCTCGGCAGCGGCGATCGTGCTGATGACCGGCATGGCCGCGTCGGCGCAGCAAGGCGCGGCCGAACCGATGGCGGCGATCACCGCAGCATCCGAACCCACCGAGATCGAGCGCTTCTGCTCCAACATCGCCGACGTTGCGCGCGACCGGCGCTATGCCCTGCAGCGTCAGGAACTGGAGACGCTGCAGAAGGACATCGACCAGCGCATGAAGGCGCTGGAGGAAAAGCGCGCCGAATATGAAGAGTGGCTGAAGCGGCGCGAGGACTTCCTCTCCAGGATCGAGGACAACGTCGTCAAGATCTACTCCACCATGAAGCCGGATGCCGCCGCCGAGCGGCTGGCCGAGGTGAATGTGGAGGTTGCGGCCGGCATCCTCATGAAGCTCGAAGCCCGCAAGGCGGGCGTCATCCTCAACGAGATGAACCGCAAGTCGGCAGCCGAACTCACCCGCATCATGGCTGCGGCCACGCGCAAGGAAGACCCGACATGAACCGCCTCGTCCTGACCGCCCTCGCCGTGGCCGCTTTGTCCGGCTGCGCCGCGCGCACCGATGAAATCGGCAGGCCACCGGTCATGTCTCCCGTCGGCTCCGGTCTGGCACAGGCGCCGATGGTCTATCAGTATCCGCAGCAGCCGGCCCAGCCGGTGAAGCGCTTCTCGTTGTGGGACGACCGGCAGAAGCGGCTGTTCACCGATCCGCGCGCGCTCGCGCCCGGCGACATCCTGACGGTGAAGATCGAGATCAATGATCGCGCCCGCTTCAAGAATGAATCCGACCGCGACCGCAAGGTCGGCCGCTCGCTGGGCCTTGCCATGGATTTCGGCTGGAACGGCAGCAAGCAGGGCGGCTCCTTCGACGCCGATATCGATTCCAAGACCTCGACCAAGGGCTCGGGCAAGACCGAACGCTCCGAGACCATCGAACTGTCGGTGGCGGCCGTGGTCAGCGATGTGCTGCCCAACGGCAATATGCTCATCCATGGTTCGCAGGAGGTGCGTGTGAATGCGGAGTTGCGCATCCTCACCATCGCCGGCATCGTGCGGCCGCAGGACATCGGCCCCCACAACACGATCCGCTATGACCGCATCGCGGAGGCCCGCATTTCCTATGGCGGCCGCGGACGCCTGACCGAGGTTCAGCAGCCGCCTTACGGCCAGCAGATCCTCGACAACGTATTGCCCTTTTAGGCGAGGACCGCATGTCGATCGTCGAGCAGACAACTTCGGAGGCCAAAGGCCCCTCGCTCATCGTGCAGAGCGCGGTTCTGCTTGCCATGACCGCCGCAGCGATCGGCCTGGGCTGGGCAGCCGGCCAGTATCTCTATCGCAACGACGCGGCCCGGATCGAGGCGCCTGCCGCAGCGACTGCCGAAGCGGAAAGTGATGCCCATGGGCCTGGTACGCGCGGTATCGAGATCACGCTTGCGCCCATCACCACCAATCTTGCCGTGCCGGGCACGACATGGGTGCGCATGGAAGCCTCCATCATCCTCGACGAGCCGGCCGCCCCCTCGCTCGCGGACGACATCCATCAGGACTTCGTCGCCTATCTGCGCACCCTGAGGGTCTATCAGGTCGAAGGCGCCACCGGCTTCCGCAACCTGAAGGCGGACCTCGAAGAGCGGGCGAAGATCCGCAGCGGCGGCCATGTCCGGCAGGTACTCATCCAGACGCTGCTGTTCGAATGAAAAAACTTCCCATCATCGCCCTCGCGCTGTTCGCGACCGTCACGGCAGCGCAGGCGCAGCAGATCGACCTTGGCGCCATCGGCCAGGCCGACGGCACCACCGTGGGCTACATCATCCAGATGTTCGGCCTCATCACCGTGCTTTCGGTGGCGCCCGGCCTGCTGATCATGGTCACGAGCTTCACCCGCTTCGTCATCGCCTTTTCCATCCTGCGTGCCGGCATGGGCCTGCAATCGACACCGGCCAACCTGATCCTCATCAGCCTGTCGCTGTTCATGACCTTCTACGTCATGGCGCCGACCTTCGATCAGGCATGGAACAACGGCGTGCGTCCGCTGATGAACAACGAGATCAGCCAGCAGCAGGCGCTGGAGCGCATCTCCGACCCGTTCCGCCAGTTCATGGCCAAGCATGTGCGCGACAAGGATTTCGACCTGTTCGCCGACCTCGCGCGCGAGCAGGGCCAGACCGTTTCGCGCGATAATGTCGATCTGCGCGTGCTGGTGCCAGCCTTCATGATCTCCGAAATCCGGCGCGGCTTCGAGATCGGTTTCCTGATCGTGCTGCCCTTTCTGGTCATCGACCTGATCGTGGCCACCATCACCATGGCCATGGGCATGATGATGCTGCCGCCCACCGTGGTATCCTTGCCGTTCAAGCTGCTGTTCTTCGTGCTCATCGACGGCTGGAACCTGCTCGTCGGCAGCCTGGTGAGGTCCTTCAGCTGATTTGCACCTGTCGGGTTAGTCTTTTGGTAGGAATTGTCCCCCATAAAGACAGCCATACAGGGAGGGTGGCTTCAAAAAAGCCACAGGCATGATGCCGCTCCACCCTTCGCCGGTAATTTCCGGCATGTTCCTGACAAAAAGTCTGATTTCATAAAGGAACACACAATGGCCAGCCTTCTGACCAATACCTCTGCCATGACTGCCCTGCAGACCCTGTCGCAGACCAACAAGAACCTCGCCACCACCCAGAACCGCATCGCAACCGGCCAGCGCGTTTCGACCGCTTCGGACAACGCCGCTTACTGGTCGATCGCGACCGGCATGAAGGCGCAGAACAGCGTCAATCAGGCGGTCAAGGAATCGCTTGGCTTCGGCTCGGCAGTCGTCGACGTCGCCTATACCGGCATCGAAGAGGCCATCAAGCTCGGTGAGAAGATCCTCGCCAAGCTGGTGTCCAACGAACAGGGCGGCATTGACACTGGCGCGACCGACAAGGAAATCACCGCGCTCACCGAACAGATCGCCCAGATCGCCAAGTCGGCTGACTTCGAGGGTCAGAATCTTCTGAAGACCGGTGGTGCCGACCTGGAAGTTCTCGCCGGCAAGGTCAAGGATTCGGCCGCTGGCGCTGTCGACAAGATCACCGTAGCTGCCTACGATCTCGAAGCCGCCGACTTCGCCGACATCGCGACCGCCGAGGCGACGCTCAAGTCCATGCGCGAGGCTGCCGCTGACATGGGCGCCGCCAAGATCCGCATCGACTCGCAGCTCGAATTCACCTCGAAGCTGATGGACGCGGTGGACCGCGGCGTTGGCTCGCTCGTCGACGCCGACATGAATGCCGAATCGGCTCGCCTTGCCGCTCTGCAGACGCAGCAGCAGCTCGGCATCCAGGCGCTGTCGATCGCCAACCAGAGCTCGCAGGCCATCCTGTCGCTCTTCCGCTAAGACGATCTCGCCTCACGGCGAACACAGGCCGCGCTCTTTCAGGGCGCGGCCTGATTTCATTTTCGCACAAGCTTCGACCTCTACTGTTCCGGCGGACAGACATGCAGGAGCCGTCGAACCGTGCCGCAGCAACTTCAGACCCTCATCTCCAATCTGCAGGAATTCGGCCCGCGCCGGCTTTCCATCATGGGTGGCGTGGCGGCTCTCGTTCTGGCGGTCATCGCCATCGGCGCGATCTATCTCAATCGCCCGAGCTACGAGACGCTCTATGTCGGGCTCGAGCGCTCGGATGTGAGCCAGATCGGCGTCGCGCTTGGCGAAGCGGGCATTCCCTTCGATGTCGGCTCGGACGGAACCTCGGTCATGGTGCCCATCGGCAAGACGGCCGATGCGCGCATGCTGCTGGCGGAAAAGGGGCTGCCGACCAGCGCCAACGCCGGCTATGAGCTGTTCGATAATGTCGGCTCGCTCGGCCTGACCTCCTTCATGCAGCAGATAACGCGCGTGCGCGCGCTCGAAGGCGAAATCGCCCGAACCATCCAGTCGATCAACGGTATCCGCGCCGCCCGCGTCCACATCGTGCTGCCCGAGCGCGCCAATTTCCGCCGCGAAGAGCAGCCGCCTTCGGCCTCCGTCGTCATCCGTGCAGCCAACAATATCGATGCGGTCAAGAGCGCCATGTCGATCCGCCATCTCGTGGCGGCAGCCGTGCCCGGTCTCAACGCCGACAAGGTTACCGTGCTCGATTCCAGCGGCAACCTGCTTGCCGCCGGCGACGACCCGCTCAACTCCAGCGCCAGCCGTTCGCTCGGCGTCGAGCGCACCGTGGAAATGCAGATCGAGGAAAATATCCGCCGCGCGCTGACCCCCTATCTCGGGCCGGACAATTTCCGCGCCAGCGTGAAGGCCGACATCAACACCGATTCCCGGCAGACCGAGGAAACCATCTTCGATCCGGAATCGCGCGTCGAGCGTTCGGTGCAGGTGGTGCGTTCCAACGAGAATGCCAACCGGCGCGACGCCGCCGCCCCCGCCACAGTCGAGCAGAACCTGCCGGAAGCCAATCTCACGCCCGCCGAAGGCCCGCAATCTTCCGAGCAGAGCGAGCGCAAGGAAGAAACCACCAATTACGAGATCAACTCCAAGCGCATCGCCACCGTCAGCAACGGCTATGCCGTCACCAAGATGTCCATCGCCGTGGTGGTCAACCAGGGTCGCCTGTCCGAAATCCTCGGCAAGGACGCCACGCCCGAAATGATCAGCGAACGCGTCGCCGAAATCCAGAAAGTGGTGACCTCCGCCACCGGCTTTGACCAGAATCGCGGCGATATCATCAATGTCGCGGCGATATCATCAATGTCGCGGCGGTCGAGTTCATCGATGGGCTCGACGGCGTGCAGGTCCCCGAACCCGGCATGCTCGACGCCTTCAGCAGGCACCTCGGCACCATCATCAATGCCGCCGCCTTCATCGTCGTGGTCTTCCTCGTCGCCTTCTTCGGCCTGCGCCCGATGGTCGCCAGCCTGACCCGCACGGCCGAGGCACAGAACCCGAGCTTCGATGAGGTGCAGCGCTCGCTGCCGACACCGGAGGCGGCAGCGGCCGAAACGGAAGCGCTGCCGCAGCCGCGCAGCAACCCGCTGGAAGATCTGCGCCGCAAGCTGAAACCCGCACCGCAGGAGCGGCTGGCCCGCATGGTCGATCTCAACGAGGAACGCACCGCGCTCATCCTGCGCAAATGGGCGCATCAGGAAGCAGCGGGCTAGACCATGTCCGCACTTGCATTGTTCGAGCTTCTGCAGGATTTCGGCACGCCGCCCACGGCGGCGCGGCCCACCGCCGTGCAGTCGGTCCAGACCTTTTCCACGCCGAGGCAGCCGGCGCCCGATCCGGTTCCGGACCCGGCGGAACTCATTGCGGCAGAGGTCGCGCGCGCCGAGATCGCGCTGGCCCAGCGTCTCAACGAAGAACATGCGGCGGCCCTTGAGGCGGAGCAGCGCAAACATGCCGCCGAGCTGGAGGCGCTGACGCGCAGGCTCGGCGAGGACGCCGCCGCCATGATCGCCGACCGGCTTGCCGATATGGAGCAGCGGGTGAGCGAGCTGACCACGGCCGCTACGGCCCGCATCATGAGTGGCGTGCTGAGCGAAGCCCTGCAGGAAGGTTCGCTCGACAGGCTCGCGCGGTCGATCCGTCTTGCAGTGCAGGACAAGGAGGCGGTGCGCATCAGGATCAGCGGACCGGCAACGCTGTACAACGCGCTTGCCGCCGCCCTGCCGGAGCTTGCCGCGCGCTTCGACCACACGCAGGCCGCCACCTTCGACCTCACGGTCGCGATTGACGAGGACATCTTCGAAACGCGTCTTTCGGAATGGTCCGCCGCGCTTACGGAGATACTGTCGTGAATACGGTCGACATAGGCGACGTCAAGCACGAGATCGTCATCGTTCGCCGCAACCATGGCGATCATGACGACGGCCACCATGGCGGTGTCTGGAAGATCGCCTTCGCCGATTTCATGACGGCGATGATGTGCTTCTTTCTGGTCATGTGGCTCATCAACGCCGCCGACGAGCACACCAAGGCAGCGGTTGCGAACTACTTCAACCCGGTGAAGCTGATCGACCAGAAGTCGAGTCAGAAGGGGCTGGAAAACGCCGGTGACGGCGCCAGTGCCATCGGGCCAGACCCCGACCAGAGCACCGATATCGGCGGCGTGGACGGAAACGGCACCGCAGGTCCGACCAATGAAGACAATTCCAGCGCCTCGCTGAACGCTATCGAGCGTTCCGACCAGCAGCTTTTTGCCGACCCCTATGCGGTCCTGGCCGAAATCGCGGCCAATTCCGGCGTGCGCCAGAATGTCAGCGACAGGGGCGACGGCGGCGTTCAGGAGGCTGGTCCGGCGACCGGCGCCTCCGGCGGCGATTCCTATCGCGATCCTTTCGCGCCGGATTTCTGGTCCCAGCAGGTTGCCACGCCGCTTGCCGAGGCGAGCGCGGAACGCTCCAAAACCGGAGCCAATACTGCAAACGATGCGAGTCCAACCAAGGCAAGCGAGCTGAAAACCCCGCAGGATATCGCGCCGTTGCAGATGGCCGAGGCCGAAAAGGCGCAGCAATCCGCAGCCGCCGATATGCCCCGGGCACCTCAGGACGGCCGCCCCACGCCGGCCAACGAAAGCAAGGCGGAAGAGCTGACCCAAAAGCTCAATGCCGCGCTCGGTGCAAACGACAAGCTCCATGACGGCATTTCCGTCACGGCGACCGCCAGCGGTGTCACCATCTCGATCACCGACCAGCTCGATTTCGGCATGTTCGAGATCGGCTCGGCCGTGCCCCGGCACGAGTTGGTGCTGGCGATGGAAAAGATCGGCAAGGTCCTGAGCGAGCAGAAGGGCAACATCGTCATCAGCGGTCACACCGACGCCCGCCCTTTCCGCGGCGAGGCCTATGACAACTGGCGGCTCTCCACCGCACGCGCGCATTCGGCCTATTACATGCTGGTGCGTGGTGGCCTCGATGAGCAGCGCATCACCGAAGTATCGGGTTTCGCCGAGCGTCAGTTGAAGGACACCTCGCAACCGTTAGCAGCGGTAAACCGCCGCATCGAAATCCGGCTGGAGCAGCCGCAATGACGCCGTTGTCGCGCCTGTGCGGAGTTGCCACTTTGGCGATGCTGGCGGTGGTGCCGGCGCTCGCGCGCGCGCAAACGGCATTGCAGCCCTATCAGATGGTCCGTTCGCTCGAAATCGTGCAGGACCGTATCGCCACCGGCGACCACGCCATCATGCCCATGCAGCGCGAATTGCTGGCCATCATCGACAGCCGTTTGCGCGCCATGAAGACTTCGGACTTCGCCGATGACCGCAACCTTCAGGCGCTGCTGGTCTACGCCATGAGCGGCGGCAACCCCGCAACCGTCAGTATCGTCCTTTCCCGCCTCGACCTTGCCGGACCCAACAAGGACATCGGCACGGGCGTCCTGCACTATCTCAATGGCCGAAACACGGAGGCGCACGCCGCCTTGCGCCCTGTCGATCCACTCGCTTTGCCGCCCGCTCTGGGCGCGTTCGCAGCTCTGATAAAGGGCTCCATTGTCGGGACGGAAGCTCCAGCGGAAGCGCTGAAACTGCTGGACGAGGCCCGGCTGCTGGCACCCGGCACGCTGGTCGAGGAAGGCGCCTTGCGGCGTTCGATCGGTCTCGCGGCCGGAACCGGCGATACCACGCGCTTCATGCGCGCCGCGTCGCAATATGCCGAGCGTTATCTGCGCTCGCCCTATGCGAGCCAGTTCGCTGATGCATTCGTGGCCGGCGTCGTTACTCTCCACGGCTCGCTCGACCTCGCCGCAATCGGTGACATCACCGCCTTGATGGATGCCGAACAGGAACGCGTGATTTATCTGCGCATCGCGCGCCGCGCCGGTATCAACGGCTTTGAGGAACTGGCTTCCTTCGCGTCCGACAAGGCGCAGGAAGCAGGCCTCCGCGTGAACGTGGCCGAGGACCCGCGCGCCCTGCTCTATTCGAGCCTCGCGGCCGTCTCGTCGGGCACATCCGAAGAGATCAGCGCAAAGCTGGCGAAGATCGACCGGCGCAAGCTGTCGGCCAGCGACCGTGAATTGTTCGATGCGGTCGCGGCCGTCGCGGCCAAGCTCACGGCCACACCGCCGCGTTTGCCGGCTCCTCCCGTCGAGCCTGAAACGGCGGACATGGCAGCCATGGACGAGGGCGATATTCCCGTTCTTGATGTCGAGACGGCGCCGCTGCCCCGGCAAGCCACGGCAGCAGGCAGGGTCGCACCCGCGCCCAAACCAGCTTCGGCAACTGCGCCCATCGCCGCGCCCTCGGACAAGAAGGTGGCGGAAACCCGTCGCCGGCTGGAAGAGATCGACAGATTGCTGGGAGATGTACGATGAGCATAGGCATCAACCAGGCGATAGCCGCTCTGGCCCCTTCATCGGCAAAATCCGAAGGGGCGGGCAGGAAGGCGCAAGCCGAGGACGGGGATTTCAACTCGGCCCTCGATCTGGAGAAAACCGGCAGGCAGGACCGTCACGGGAAGGACCGGACCCGCGAAGCCGCTGAGGGCACGCGCGGCGAACCCAGACATGGCAAACGGATCGCCAAGGGTACCGAGATCGCCGACGCCGAGCCAGCGGCTGGGGAGACCAACGGCAAGGCAGCCGCAACACCGCTGTCGGCCATGATCGCGGCGCGTGCGCTCGATGAACGGGCCACGCAGACAGGCAACGGCGCGCGGGGCGCCGAAGGCACCCAGCATGGCAAGACGCAGATGGGCACAGGCGGCGAGCCGGATATCAAGGTCGCGCTGGACCCCGCAACCGTCGAAGCCGCCGAACACGCTGCCCGCAATGCTGCGGGCCGCTCGCGAACGGCGCAGAAGGCGGAGGCCGCCGGTTCGTCCGGCGCAAGCGCGCCCGGGAATGAAACCGCAGACGCCGCTGCCGCACGCAATGCTGCGACAAGAATGCCCGATGCCGCCACGATCACGCTGTCGCTTGCTTCCAAGGCAAGTCAGGCGCAGCAGACTGCAACGCCCGCCGATGCGGCCCTGACACCCGGCCGCGATTTTCTCCAGACATTGGCCGCCGGGATCGACGGCGACCGTCCGCAACCCGACGCATTTGGCCGCAGACCCGATACCCGGCCGGAGCGTATCACCGTGGTTGCCCAGCAGAATATCCCCGCGCCTGTGGCTCAGCCCGGTCCCTCCACCGCAGTCGGGCTGGCAAATCTCATTTCCGCCGATCCGGGCTGGAAAGCGGCTGCTGCCCCGTCCTTCCAGCCCTTGACCGCGCAGCCGAACCTCGCCTCCGCACACACGCTGAAACTTCAATTGCACCCGGCCGAACTGGGCATGGTCACGGCCAATCTGCGTTTCTCGGGCGAGCACCTTACGGTGGAACTGCGCGTTGAAAACGGTGAGGCCTACAGACGCCTCAGCGCCGACAGCGAAACGATCGTCAAATCGTTGCGCAGCATGGGGCTCAATATCGATCAGGTCACTATCCAGCAGCCGCAGTCGTCGGCAACCGCACAGGGTGGCGCGGATGGCAACAATGCCGCAGCCGGCTTCGGCCCGCGCGACCAGCAGGCCTTCGCTTCCGCGAATTCCGGCGGCGGTGAAGGCGGGCGCGCCTCTGCCGGAAACAGCAACGAGAGTTCCCATGGGTCTTCCGAAGATGATGCCGCACCGGCTGCTTCCCATCGCCCTGGCGACAGCCTTTATATCTAGCGTCGCGATGCCGGCGACGGCCGCGACCAATCCGTGCGAGCCGGAAATCCTGCGCGCGGCGGACCGCTATGGCGTGCCCGTCGGCATCCTCTATGCCGTGGGCCTCACCGAAACCGGACGCAAGGGCAGTCTGCAACCCTATGCACTGAACATCGAAGGAAAGGCTGTATTTACCCGCTCGGCCAGCGAGGCGCTGGCCTCCTTCAATGCAGCCCGTCGCAGCGGCGCCAAGCTGATCGACCTTGGCTGCATGCAGATCAACCACCATTATCACGGCAAGCAGTTCCGCAGCGTGGCAGAAATGCTCGACCCGCGCCGCAACGTGGACTACGCCGCGCGCTTCCTGGCCAGCCTTCATGCCAGGCACATGACCTGGTCGATGGCGGTGGCGCGCTACCATGCCGGGCCGAACAATGATCCGGCGCAGAAGCGCTATGTGTGCCGCGTCATCGCGAACATGGTCGCCACCGGTTTCGGCAAGTGGACCAGCAACGCGCGTTCCTTCTGCACGCCATAGTGGCAGCCTCGGGATTCGCCTGCCGCCCCGGTCCGAGTCTCAACGTCAATGAATACACGCCTTGAGGGAGGTAAGCCGGCTCAACAAGCCGGGCGCCCAGGTGCAACCCTTGCGATTCCCGACTCCCAAGAAAGCATCCACAAGATTTGATGGTTTTTCAGGATTCGCCTCTGCGTTTACGACTTGACGCACAGACTACCACTGCTGATTCGGGGGCGGATCTATGATCGTGATCGTGGACGAGCGAGAGCTCGTCAAACAAGGCTATTCGTCACTTTTCGACCGGGAGGGTGTTGCCAGCGCCGGCTTCCGTTCGACCGAATTCGGCGAATGGGTCGAGAGCGCGGCCGAATCGGACCTCAAGTCGATCAGCGCCTTTCTCATCGGCAATTGTGACGATGATGTGGTGTCCCCTCACCGTCTGCGCGACCGCACCGGCGCGCCGGTGATCGCGCTAAGCGATCATCACTCGCTGGAAAACACACTGAAGCTGTTCGAATCCGGCGTCGACGACGTCGTCCACAAGCCGGTTCACATCCGTGAAATCCTTGCGCGCATCAACGCCATCCGCCGCCGCGCCAATGACGATGCGGCCTACACCCAGGTCGGACCGCTGCGCATCTTCCTCGACGGCCGCGACCCGGAGATCGACGGCGAGCCGATGCCGCTGCCGCGCCGCGAGCGCCGCATCCTCGAATATCTGGCGACCAATAGCGGCCGTCGCGTCACCAAGACCCAGGTATTCAACGCGATCTACGGCATCTTCGACGAGGACGTCGAGGAAAACGTGGTGGAGAGCCACATCAGCAAGCTGCGCAAGAAGCTGCGTGAGAAGCTCGGTTTCGATCCGGTCGATTCCAAACGCTTCCTCGGCTACCGCCTGGTCGCCTGATGTATACATCGCGGCCCGACATATCCGCTCCGCCCGGCCGCGCCGGGCAAGCTCGCACCAGCTTCGCACAAGTCAGGAACTATACCCTGCCTGGCCAGAGCCCGGAAAATCAGGAGACGTTTCTATGAGCTTGTACGGAATGATGCGCACCGGCGTGTCCGGCATGAACGCACAAGCCAACCGGCTGTCCACGGTTGCCGACAACATCGCCAACGCCAGCACCACCGGCTACAAGCGCTCAAGCACCGAGTTCTCCTCGCTCATCATTCCGACCGTCACCGGCAACTACACCTCCGGTGGCGTGACCACGACGGTGCGCACGTCGATCAGCCAGCAGGGCGACCTGAAATACACCACCTCGGGCAGCGATCTGGCCATCAACGGCTCGGGCTTCTTCGTCGTCCAGAGCCCCGGTGGTGCGCCCGTGCTCACCCGCGCCGGCTCCTTCGTGCCGGACGCGCAGGGGCGACTGGTGAACGCTGCCGGCTTCCAGCTGATGGGCTATTCCTACGAGAACGGCAATCCAAGCGTGGTGGCCAACGGCCTTGGCGGACTGGTGCCGGTCACCATCTCGCAGACCGACCTCGTCGCCATTCCGTCCGCCACCGGCATCTTCACGGCCAATCTGCCGGCCGATGCGGAAGAAGTCACTGATCCGAACGATTGGCCTTCCGCCAACAACGCGACGGCCAAATATTCCGCCAAGTCCTCGCTGGTGACCTACGACCACCTCGGCAGCGAACAGTTGCTCGACGTTTATTACACCAAGACCGGGCCGAATACCTGGGAAGTCGCGATCTTCAAGCAATCGGACGCCGCCCCCGACACCTCCTTCCCCTACGCAGGCGACGAGATGGTGGGCACCCAGACACTTACCTTCGACCCGTCGAACGGCAAGCTCACCACGACGCCGCTCAACGTCAACGTCACCATCCCCGGCCCGCCCGCGCAGTCGATCGATATCGACCTGTCCAAGATGACCCAGCTCGACAAGAGCTACACGGTCGTCGATGCCAAGGTCGATGGCGCGGCCCCCAGCGGCATCGCCGGCGTGCAGATTGCCGAGGACGGCGTGGTCTACGCCCAATATGAAAACGGCGCGATGAAGCCGATCTTCCGCGTGCCGATCGCCGACGTTCCGAGCCCCGACCTGATGCAGGTGCTTCCGGGCAACGTCTTCGTTCCGACCGGGGATTCCGGCGCCGTGCAGCTTGGATTCCCCAACGAGAGCGGACGCGGCAAGATCGTGGCTGGCGCACTGGAGAACTCCAATGTCGATATTGCGCAGGAACTGACCGACATGATCGAGGCCCAGCGCAGCTACACGGCCAATTCGAAGGTGTTCCAGACAGGCGCCGACCTCATGGACATTCTGGTCAATCTCAAGAGATAGGCCCGGCCATCGCCGAACAGGATTAGGGTATGTCACTTTCCACCGCACTCAACATCGCGCAATCGTCGCTTCTCAACACCGGCATCCAGACCAGCGTCGTCTCGCGCAACGTGATGCAGGAGAAGAACAGCGATTATTCCCGGCGGACTGCGGTGTTGTCGAGCAACGCTCCCGGCGCGCGCGTCGTCGTCATCCACCGCGCCACCAGCGAGCAGCTCTTTCGCCAGAACCTGTCGGCAACATCCTCGTGGAGCGCGCAAAGCACGCTGACAGGCGGCCTTGAACGGCTCAACCTTTCCGTCAACGGCGTTGACGGCGCCATGAACCCGGCAGCGTCCATCGCCGAGTTGCAGAAGGCCCTGCAAATCTATTCGGCCTCCCCTTCCAACCGCACCCTTGCCGACAATGCCGTCAGCGCAGCGCAGCAGGTGGTGCGCAGCCTGAACGAAGGGGCGGCCGCGATCCAGACCTTCCGCGTCGAGGCAGACCAGGAAATCGCCGCCTCGATCACCGACCTCAACGCGCTGCTTGCACAATTCAAGGACGTCAACAACGAGATCGTCGCCGGCACGCGCGCAGGTCGCGACGTCAATGACGCACTGGACCAGCGTGACGGGCTGCTGAAGAAGATTTCGGAGTATGTTCCGATCTCAACCTTCAATCGCGGCGACAACGACATGGTCATCATGACCGCCGACGGCACCACGCTGTTCGAGACCGTGCCTCGCAGCGTTACGTTCGAGCCGGCGCCGGCCTATGCACCCGGCGCGACCGGCAACCAGATCTACATCGATGGCGTGCCGCTTCAGGCCGGCAAGGGCGCCAACACGAATTCGGGCGGCAAGCTTTCCAGCCTGGTCCAGCTTCGCGACGGCGTCGCCGTCGCCATGCAGCAGCAACTGGACGAGGTCGCGCGCGGCCTGATCTCCGCCTTCGCCGAAACGGACCCTTCCGGCGCCCTGCCCGATGCAGCCGGCCTGTTTACCTGGCCGGGCGCGCCAACGGTTCCCGATGGCGGCCTGCTGGTCAACGGGCTGGCTGGGCAGATTTCGGTCAACGCCGCATTCGTCGCCAATTCGCACCTGTTGCGCGACGGCGGCGCCAATGGCACGGATTACGTCCACAATGCCGACGGCGGCGCATCCTATGCCGACCTGCTGCTCGCCTATAATGAGCGCATGGATCAGCCGATGGACTTCGATCCGCTCGCGGGCAACGGCGACAAGGCGAGCCTGACCGGCTATGCGTCCAATTCCGTGGGCTGGTTCCAGGGGCTGCGGCAGGACGCTTCGCGCGCCTCCGACACCAAGGAAGCGCTGGCGGTGCGCACCGCCGAGGCGCTGTCGAACGACATCGGCATCAATGTGGACATGGAAATGTCGAACCTGCTCGATCTCGAACACTCCTATCAGGCGTCGGCCCGCCTGATTCAGGCCGTCGACGACATGTTGTCGGCCCTGCTCGCGGCTGTGAGGTAGCGCCATGAAAGCAAGCTTCGTCTCGTCGTCTGCCATTTCGGAGGCGATGCGCTATTCGCTGATGAAGACCCAGGCGGATCTGGTCAAGGCGCAGAAGGAAAACGCCACGGGCTTCGTGGCCGACAAGGGCCTGGCGCTGGGCGTTCGCACCGCACAGTCGGTCACGTTCAACCGCGAGTTCGAACGCATCAAGGGCATAATCGATTCCAATGCTCTCGCGGCCACGAGGCTGTCAGCCACCCAGGAGGCTCTCGACCACCTTGCCGCAGGCGGCCAGGCCTTCCTGGCCACCCTGACCACGGCCAGGTCGGGAGCGCTTCAGGACAATGTGCTGCGCGGAGGCGCGGAAGACCTGCTCGAGTCGCTCATCGGCGCCCTCAACACCAGCGTCAACGGCGAGTATATCTTTGCTGGCATCAACACGGATGTGAAGCCGATCGATGACTTCTTCCAGGCCGGCTCGGCCGCGAAAACGGCATATGATGATGCCTATGCCCGGTATCTTTCAGACACAGGCGCAGACCCGACCAATCCGTTTCCCACCGCCGCCGACATGGACCTCTTCAGCGGCACATATCTGGAGCCATTGTTCATGGGCGCCGGCTGGAGCGACTGGTCCAGCGCCTCGGATCAGGCGATCACCAGCCGCATCTCGCTGAACGAAACCAACGAGACATCCGTCAGCGCCAATCATTCCGGCGTTCGCAAGATGGCCATGGCTGCTACAATGATAAGCCAGCTTCTGAGCGATACCCTTGCCGACGATGCCAGGGCCGCTCTCGTCGACAAGGCAATGTCGCTGGTCGCGTCGTCGTTGACCGACCTGACGGATCTGCGTTCGCAGACGGGCATCGCGCAGAAGCGCCTGAGCGATGCCACCGATCGTCTGGGTCAGCAAAGCGACCTCATGGAACGACAAATCCTGTCGCTTGAAGGCGTCGACCCCTACGAAGCTGCCACGCGCGTTTCCGAACTCATGTCGCATGTCGAAACCGCATACTCTCTGACAGCGCGCATACAGCAACTCAGCCTCCTCAGATTCCTGAGCTGATTGGGAGCATCATGTATCAGTTTTCCTATGCCGATATTCAGGACGATTCCGTCGCCGACGCCAAGGATCGCGAAAAGCAGGCCCTCAGCCGGTCCATCGACCTGCTGGTCGAAGCACAGGCCAACGGCGTCGGCTCGCGGCAGGCTATAGAGGCGATCTACTTCCTGAACCGTTTGTGGACCGTCTTCGTCGAGGATCTTGGCAATCCCGAAAATGCACTGCCGCGCGAGTTGCGCGCCAACCTGATATCCATTGGGCTGTGGCTGATGCGCGAAGCCGAGGAGGTGCGCAGCGGCCGCTCCACGAATTTCGAGGGACTCATCGAGGTGTCGCAGATAATCCGCGACGGCATTCAATGAAAAGCACCCTCAAGATTTCGCTGAAGCCCAACGAGAAGATTTATCTGAACGGCGCGGTCGTGAAGGTCGACCGCAAGGTCACGCTCGAAGTGCTGAACGACGTCCAGTTTCTGCTGGAAGGTCATGTGCTGCAGCCGGAAGATGCCTCGACGCCGCTGCGCCAGCTCTATTTCATGATACAGATCATGCTGATGAACCCGTCGGGCGCCGACGAGGCGCGTGCGCTGTTTCGCCAGTCGCTGCCGCTCCTCATCGACACCTTCGAAGAGCGGGAAATCCAGATCGGTCTCAAGCAGATCGACCGCATGGTCAGCGAAGACCGGGTCTATGAGGCCCTGAAGGCGGTGCGCGGCCTCTATCCGCTGGAAGCGAAAGTCCTTGCAGCCGCCAGCGCACCCGTGCCCGCACCACAGCCCCGTCCCCTGGCCGTAGGAGAATAAAATGGTCGCCCCCATCGGTCTCGTGAACAACAATCCAACTGCGACCAACACCAGCAATGGCACCGACCAGACGTCGAAGACTGCGGTGGACTACCAGTCTTTCCTGCGCCTGCTCATTGCCGAGATGCGCAACCAGGACCCGACCAACCCGATGGATTCCACCCAGTATGTGGCCCAGCTCGCCTCCTTCTCACAGGTCGAGCAATCGGTGCAGATCAACGACAAGCTGAACCAGCTCCTGCAATCGCAGTCGCTTTCGCAAGCCGATGCGCTGATCGGCCGGACCATCACCACCGCCGACGGCGTGACCGGCGAGGTAGCCTCCGTCAAACTTTATTCCGACGGCATCATCGCCGAACTCAGGGACGGCACGCAGGTCGTCGTCGGCCCCGGCATCACCATCCAGCCCACCAAGCCCGAGGCCGAAGCCGACGCATGAACGAGGCCGACGCCCTCGATATCGTCCAGTACGCCATCTGGACAGTGCTGACCGCCAGCGGCCCGGCCGTGGCGGCCGCGATGCTTGTGGGCGTGGGCATCGCGCTGGTGCAGGCGCTGACCCAGATCCAGGAAATCACCCTCACCTTCGTGCCCAAGATCGTGGCCATCATGCTGGTCGTGGCCCTGACCGGTCCGTTCATGGGCGCGCAGATTTCCTCTTTCGCCAATGTGATCTTCGAGCGGATCGAACACGGTTTCTGACGGCATATCCCAATCGGGGATCGATTTTACCGGAAGACTGTGCATAGACTGTAGTGCCGGAACCGGGGAAACATGCAAGCCCGAAGACAGCGGATGGCGGTTCGCGGTCTTCCCGACAACCGATTGATCCGATCGGGAGGAAACGCATGCCGAATTCCCCGCTCCTATCCCTTGTGTTCGCGGCCCCCCTGCTGGTTGCGGCCCCGGCACACGCCAAGCCGGCGCCCAAGGCCGTCGATCTCTCCAAAAGCGTCACCGACGTTCGCATCGACAGCCCCGCCGGCGAAGTCACCATCACCACCGCCACAGGTCAGCCCTACCGCGCGTCGATCCGTGCCCGCGAGAGCGGTTCCAACTCCTCCGACAGCTTTCTCGAAGCCTGCCAGGCACTCGCCTCGATCGGAGTCCAGGGAGCCGCACTGGTCGTCAAGGTCGCGCCCTCCACCTCCTCCGATCTCGACGATTGTTCCTACGACATCAATGCGAATATTCCGGCGAATGCCGATGTTGCCATCAGGCAATACGGTCTGCAGGCATCACTCAATGGCGACTTCAAATCGGTGACGACCCGGACAAACGCCGTCAGGCTGCTGCTCCAGGGACATGCCACCGCTCTCTCCATGGAAAGCCAAGCCGTGGATGCCGATATAAGCTTCGCCCAGGTAAACCATAACGAGACCATCGACATAAGCAGCAAGGCGCTCAACGCCACGCTGGATTTCGGTGGCGCCCAGCCGATCAGCTATTCGGCGGAAGGCGTTGCCTCCTGGGTGGACAGCCAGCTTCCCAGCACGCCGGGCGCGAAGCCATCCATCCGATTGAAAGCCATGTCCGTCCGCGCGACCATTCGCTGAAACAGGAAGGCGGACACATCAGGCCGCCAGCGGCCGCGTCTTGGGCCGGGGAAACAACGGAGTGCGGTCGCATCGCCGGAGAACAGCCCTGTGATGGCAGGCCTGCGGCTGCAAATCCGGCATCTGTTCCAAGGGAATTCACCCTCCTCATCCGAGGTGTCCCCTCCCATGCTCGCGCAAGCTTGGCGCCCTAAGGTCGAAGCGCCCGCATCGCGCGCCGGCGGGCAGCGAGCATGGAGAAGCAAGTGGCCCTCGTAGAAACAACGACTTCCGGCACCGCCAGCCGAAGCGGTCGCGACGTCTTTTTCGCGCTTGGCATCATCGTTATCCTTGCGGTCCTGTTTCTTCCGATCCCGGCCTTCCTCATCGACGTAGGCCTCGCCTTCTCCATCGCGCTGTCGGTGCTGATCCTGATGGTGGCGCTGTGGATCCAGCGGCCGCTGGATTTCTCGTCCTTTCCGACGATCCTGCTCATCGCCACCATGCTGCGCCTGTCGCTCAACATCGCCACCACGCGCATGATCCTGTCTGAAGGCAATGTCGGCACCCACGCGGCCGGTTATGTCATCAGCGGCTTTTCCCAGCTCGTGATGAGCGGCGACTTCGTGATCGGCCTGATCGTCTTCCTGATCCTGATCATCGTCAACTTCATCGTCATCACCAAGGGCGCCACGCGTATCGCGGAAGTGGGCGCGCGCTTCACCCTCGACGCCATCCCCGGCAAGCAGATGTCGATCGACGCCGACCTCTCCGCGGGCGTCATCGACGACAAGACCGCGCAGCTCCGCCGCCGCGAGCTGGAGGAGGAAAGCTCCTTCTTCGGCTCCATGGACGGCGCCTCGAAATTCGTGCGTGGCGATGCCATCGCCGGCCTCATCATCACCGCCATCAACATCATCGGCGGCATCGCCATCGGCTATTTCCGACACAGTATGGATATGAGCCAGGCCACCGACATCTTCGTCAAGCTGTCGGTGGGCGATGGCCTCGTCACCCAGATCCCGGCGCTGATCGTATCGCTCGCCGCCGGCCTTCTGGTGTCGAAGGGCGGCACCCGCGGCTCGGCCAACCAGGCCGTGTTCGGCCAGCTCGGCGCCCATCCCCGCGCACTCTATGTGGCCGCCCTGCTTCTGGTGGTGCTGTCGCTGATGCCCGGCCTGCCTATGTTCCCTTTCATCATGCTGGCGGCGGCGATGGCGGCCGTGGGTTACGTCATTCCGCGCCGCGAGCAGGAGCGCCTTGCCGCCGCGCGTGCGGTGGAACAGGAAGCCAGGGCTAGCAAGGAGGAAGAGGAGAAGAACTCGGTCAAGAACTCGCTCAAGACCGCCGAGATCGAGCTGCTGATCGGCAAGCAGCTCTCCACCAAGCTGCTGCTGTCGCACCAGGAACTGGCCTTCCGCATGAACAAGATGCGCAAGAAATTCGCCCAGCAATACGGCTTCGTGGTGCCCGAGGTGCGGCTGACCGACGATGTCAGCCTGCCGGCCAAGACCTATCAGATCAAGGTGCATGGCACGGTGGTGGCCGAGTACCAGATGCGCATCGGCGAGGTGATGGTGCTGCTGGGGCAGCGCGACGTGCCCGACATTCCGGGCGAGGAAGTGCGCGAGCCGGCCTTCGGCATGCGCGCCTACTCGGTGCCGGACATGTTCGTGGAAGATCTGAAACGCGAGCAGTATACCTTCGCCGACAACATGTCGGTGCTGCTGACGCATCTGTCGGAGGTGATCCGCAACAACCTGCCGCAACTGCTCTCCTACAAGGACATGAAGGCCCTTCTGGACCGGCAGGACCCCGAATACCGCAAGCTGGCCGACGAAATCTGCACCTCGCACATTTCCTATCCTGGCCTGCAGGCGGTGCTGAAGCTTCTGCTTGCCGAACGCGTATCGATCCGCAATCTGCATCTGATCATCGAGGCGATCGCCGAGATCGCGCCGCATGTGCGCCGCACCGAGCAGATCGTGGAACATGTGCGCGTGCGCATGGCCCAGCAGATCTGCGGCGACCTCAGCGAAGGCGGCGTGCTGAAGGTGCTGCGGCTGGGCAACCGCTGGGATCTCGCCTTCCACCAGGCCCTCAAGCGCGACCCCAAGGGCGAGGTGCGCGAATTCGACATCGACCCGCGTCAGCTCGAGGAATTCGGCCAGGAAGCCACCAAGGTCATCCGCGCGCATCTGGAAGCGGGCGAGCGCTTCGCCATCGTCACCGCGCCGGATTCGCGGCCCTATGTGCGCATGATCATCGAGCGGCTGTTCTCCACGCTGCCCGTGCTCTCGCATGTGGAGATCGCGCGCGGCGTCGAGATCAAGGTGCTCGGAACCATTTCGTGAACGTAGCGCCCGAAACAGTGGTGCTGGCGGCCTTCGTCGCCTTCTGTCGCATCGGCGGATGCTTCCTCATCATGCCGGGCTTTTCGAGCGCGCGCGTGCCGGTACAGGTCCGGCTGTTCATCGCGGTCGCGGCCACCGGTGCGCTTCTGGTGCATCTGTGGGACCACATCGTCCCCTTCATCGACCGCCGGCCGCAAGTGCTTGCGCCGATGATCGTCTCGGAACTGATGATCGGCGGGCTGATCGGCGGGCTGGCGCGGCTTTATGTGCTCGCGCTGCATTTCATCGGTGCGGCCATCGCCATGCTCATCGGTTATGGCGGCATGGGCGGCACGGCGATCGAGGAGAACGAACCGCAGGCGGCCCTTGCCAGCATCATTTCGTTCTCGGCGCTGTTGCTGCTGTTCGTGTTCGACTTCCACCACGAGATCGTCAAGGCGCTGGTGACGTCCTACGAAGTCGCGCCGCTCAACACGCTTTTCAATCCGCGCGCGGCGCTGGTCGATGTCACCGACACGCTGTCGGAAAGCTTTCTCCTGGTGCTGCGGCTGGGCAGCCCCTTCGTGGCCTATGCCATACTGGTCAACCTGACCATCGGCTTCGTCAACAAGCTGGTGCCGCAGATACCGATCTACTTCATCTCGCTGCCCTTCGTCATCGCGGGTGGCCTGATCATCTTCTACTTCGCCATAGGCGTCATGATCAGCCTTTTTGCCGATGGCTTCGTCGCAACCACAATCGGAAGATAATCGCCATGTCCGACCGCAAGCAGCGTCTGGCAAAACTGGTCAAGGTGCAAAGGCAGCTCAAGGCCCTGCATGAGACACGCCATGCCGGCTTCCTGTCGGAAGCGGCGGCCGCCGAGAACGAGGCGGTCGAACTCGTCAATCGTTTCGATGCCAAGGGATCGCTGTCGGGCATGTTCCCGGATGTCTATCATCGTCGCATCGGCAAGGCGGTCGCACGCAGGCAGGAGCAGGAGGAACTGGCTCGCACCGAGGCCGGCAAGGTGGCAGTCGCGACCGCGCGCACCAACATGGTCGAGCGCGCCTATCGCGAGGTGCGCCAATGGGACGAACGCCAGAGCGCCGACCGCGACCGGCTGGAAATCATCGAACGCAACGCCGTGGCCGACGACCGGTAAGGTTGCCACAAGCTTGCCTGCACATAATGCAGGTTGCGTTAACCCGACGAAGGATGTCTCTCCTTGGCGATCTCTCCCCCCAGCGACATTGTCCTGGACGTGGCCCGCGCGGTCGAGCCGTCGGGCGTGCAACAAGCCCGCGCGGAACTGGCAAAGCGCGCCAATGCGACCGGAGCCGGGGGCATATCGGCAAGCTTCTCGCTTGGCGATGCCGGCCGCTATGGCAAGGCTGCAACCGCCAATGCGGAGGCGAAGGCGCCTGACGCCTTCAAGCGCTTCGAGGCCATGGTGCTGCAAACCTTCGTGCAGAACATGATGCCCAAGGAAGCCGAGAACGTCTACGGCAAGGGCATGGCGGGCGATATGTGGAAATCCATGCTCGCCGGCAAGATCGCTGACGTCATGGCCGAGCGCGGCGGCATCGGCATCGCCGACCGCGTGCTGGGCGACCACTATATGGACGGCAAGGAAAGAAAGGCCGTGGGACCGATTTCCGGTGGACCCGGCAAGGCCGAACTCGACGAGCAGAACCGCCTTTCGACGGCTCTGGTGCAGGATCTGCAGCGCAAGCTGACGCGCGACCTCATCAGCGACAAAGCCGCCACCGCCGCCCCCTCGGGGCCGAAAATCTGACAATCGCAACGGGATAGACCGATCATGACCGAACCGCAGCCGACCGTCCAGAACCTGCCGGCGCAGACCAGGGCCGCATCCGCGGCCCGGCTCGGCAATCTGTCGGCGATCATCGGACGCATCGTGGAGGCTGTTGATCAGGAAACCGCCGCGATCCGTCGTGGCGGCGCCGATTTCGACATCAAGGCAGCCAATATGCGCAAGAGCCGCTATCTCTACGAGCTCACCCGCGCCACCAAGGGCATCGAGGACGCCGAGGTGCTGGCCGAGCATCGCGACAGCCTCGTGCATCTGCGCGAACGGCTCGCCGCCAACGAGTCGGTCATCCTGGCGCATATGAATGCGGTGGGCGAGGTCGCCGCCCTCATGCAGAGCGTGATCCAGCGTGCCGAGACGGACGGCACCTATACGGAAGGTGAGTTCGGGTGGGCCCGTTGATCAAGTTCATCGGCGCGGCGGTGTGGATATGCATCGTCACGCTCGGCGCCGTGTTTTATTCCTTCCAGACCTCCAGCGCCAAGCTGGAGGACGGCGCACTGCCACCGCTGCTGGGCGGCCTTGACTACGTCAAGACGAACATCATCACCGTGCCGGTATTCAACGAGGCCAATGTCGAAGGCTATTTTCTTGCGCGCCTCGTCTACACCGCCGATCCCAGCGAACTGAAGAAGCTGACGGTGCCGGCCGAGTCGCTGATCACCGATCAGGTGTATTCCTATCTCTACGCCAACCCGCAGATCGACTTTGCCAATCGCGCCAAATTCGATCTCGACGCCTTCCGCAATGGCATCCGCGACAGCATCAACGCCCGCGTGGAGCAGAAGCTGATCCACGAAGTCATCATCGATCAGATCGACTTCCTGACGCGCGACGAAACACGCGGAAAGTCGATCCCCCGTCGGGATGTCGGCCAGCCGATCGCTCCAAAAACGTCCGCCTCCGCTCACTAGAGGCCGCCTAGAAGCGGTTCGAAATCGGGTTGCCCGGGAAGAACAAATTGACGTTTACGTCAACGAAAGGCTATACGAAAAGTATGAACCGCTTTCATCAGGCGGTACCGCCAAAATGAATTCCAGGGAGAAGTTGCCATGAGTGTCGAAGCTGTCGCCGATAAGATCCGGTCGCGCGTGGAGGCTTCCGGCTTCCATGGTTCGGTAAAGTTCGACACGGTCGGCGACGGGGTGATCGTCATCGACGGCAATACGATTTCCACCACCGACGCACCGGCCGACTGCACGATCACGCTGAGCCTTGACGATCTGGAGTCGATGATCGCGGGCGATCTCAGCCCCACCACCGCCTTCATGACCGGCAAGCTGAAGGTCGATGGCGATATGTCTGTGGCCATGGCGCTCAGCCAGATTCTCTGAATCTGATCCGCGACTTTGAAAAAGCCCGGCGTTCACGCGAGCGCCGGGCTTTTGCTTTGGCCTTGTTCAGGCGGCTGACTTGCCGGGCTTCTCACGCGACCAGCTTCACCCGCGTCGTCTTCATCTTGCGCCCGGCTGGCTTCAACACTCCGCAAGCATCGTTCAATGCGCCCTCGACAAGCTCCAGCGCGAGAAAGCGATGCAGCTCATAAGGTCCCGGCATAGCCAGCGATCCGGTCTTGGCGGCTGAAAAGCCGAAGCGCGCATAATAGGGCGCATCGCCCACCAGCAGGATCGCGCCATGGCCGAGCCTGGCCGCTTCGGCGATGGCGTGACGCATCAGGGCGGACCCGACGCCGGCGCCTTTCTGAGACGGCTCGACAGCAAGCGGCCCGAGCAGCAGTGCTTTCGCCCCGCCCTCCCCAAGCGTCACGTCCCAAAGCCGCACCGTACCGATAACGACGCCCGCTGCATCACGCGCAATAAAGGCCAGCCCTGCCGATGGCATGCGGCCACGACGCAGCTTTTCCGATGACTTGCGCCGCCGCTGCTGGCCCATCGCGCGATCGAGCATTGCCTCACGCGCGGGAATGTCGGAGCCCTGTTCGGTGGTGATGGTGAAGGCCGTGCAACTGACGACCTCCCCTCTTGTGGAGGAGATCAGCCAATCCTCAGCGTTAGCGCCTTTGGCAATCCAGTCTGCATTTTCCATTTCCGCGATCCTTCACAAGCGGAGGTCTGTTCCACGAGCGAACCCGCCGCCGATGAAGCCATCGGCGGGCAGGATGATCTGGCGGCTGCCGGGCACCTGCGAACAGGTGCCCGGAACGAGCCGTCAGATCACGTAGGATCGGAGCGGCTCGAAGCCGTTGAAGGCGACGGCCGAATAGGTCGTCGTATAGGCGCCGGTGCCTTCGATCAGCACCTCGTCGCCGATGGTCAGCGACACCGGCAGCGGATAGGGCGCCTTCTCGTAGAGCACGTCGGCCGAGTCACAGGTCGGACCGGCAAGCACGCAGGGCTCCACCGCATCGCCGTCTCGCGGGGTGACGATCGGATAGCGGATCGCCTCGTCCATCGTTTCGGCCAGCCCGCCGAACTTGCCGATGTCGAGATAGACCCAACGCACATTGTCGTTGTCGGCCTTCTTCGAGATCAGCACGACTTCCGACTTGATGACGCCGGCATTGCCCACCATGCCGCGGCCCGGCTCGATGATGGTTTCCGGAATGCGGTTTCCGAAGTGCTTCGAGAGCGCGTCGAAGATCGCCTCGCCATAGGCCTGCGCGGTCGGCACGTCCTTCAGGTAGCGGGTCGGGAAACCGCCGCCCATATTGACCATGCGCAGCGTGATGCCCTCCTGCGCCAGCGCCGAGAACACGGCCTTGGCGTCGGCCAGCGCGCGATCCCAGGCGACGAGGTCGGTCTGCTGCGAGCCGACATGGAATGACACGCCATAGGCATCGAGACCGAGCATCCTGGCTTGACGCAGCACGTCGACCGCCATCGCCGGCACGCAGCCGAACTTGCGCGACAGCGGCCATTCGGCTCCCTCGCCATCCGTCAGCACGCGGCAGAACACGCGGGCGCCGGGCGCGGCGCGGGCTACCTTTTCCACTTCCTCGACGCTGTCCACCGCGAACAGGCGAATGCCGTGCTCATAGGCGCGCGCGATGTCGCGCTCCTTCTTGATGGTGTTGCCGTAGGAGATACGGTCAGGCGTGGCACCCGCATCCAGCGCCATCTCGATCTCGGCCACCGAAGCGGTGTCGAAGCACGATCCGAGCGATGCAAGCAGGCGCAGGATTTCCGGCGCGGGATTGGCCTTCACCGCGTAGTAGATCTTCGAATTCGGCAGGGCCTTCTCGAAGGCATGATAATTGTCGCGCACGACGTCGAGATCCACCACGAGGCAGGGACCTTCGGGACGTCGGGTGGCAAGAAAATCGAGGATGCGCTGGGTGGCCATGGGTCTCTCCTCTGCGTGGGGTTCTTCCCACGCGAAAACAAAGCTGCGGCGCGATCCCGTCCGGTCGCTGATGCCGCTATGGACAAAGGCATGAATGCGATTCAACGAGCCGGGCGGTGGAGATCCCGGAACGAAAAAACGCTTTCACGCGGCGATGAGCATGCGCCTTGCGGCATATGCTCGCTTTGTCTGCCTTGGCTTGGATTGGGAGACCCGTTCCGCACTGCCGGCAATGAAGGTGTGCCTCTTCAGTAACCCCGATCTATGGACGATCGGCAGACACCAGAAAGGCCCGCACCGTCGTTGCTTCAAGACGTCCTCGGCTAGGCGGTTGGCCACTTAACCGACCGGGCTCGTTACTTCCCGGGTACCGTCCCGACTGTCCTCGCCATTCGAGGGGTCGGGGGACGCCCACAGGCACGTGCGACTTTGGGCAAGCGCGCATATAGGATCGCGCACTGTCACAATCAACAAAAATCTTGAGGTCGCTTGTAAAAAGCCGAGCATCGAACGAAGCTGCCGCCAAGCTGCTGATTTGTTGAACGACGGGCCCCGATGCGCGACAGGCTGGATGCCTTTTTTCGGACGACCCGTGAACCGCCGTTTCCCAACGGCAAGAGGTGACTGAATGGACACACTGACCCGTATGCGGGCCTTCATCGACGTGGTGGAGGCGGAGGGCTTTTCAGCCGCCGCGCGCAAGATCGGCCGCTCCAAGGCGCTGCTTTCCAAATATGTGCGCGAGCTGGAAGACGAACTCGGCGCGCTGCTGCTCAACCGCACCACGCGCCAGTTTTCGCTGACCGAGGCCGGCCACACCTACTATCGCCGCGCCACTGAAATCGTCCGCGAAGTGGACAGCCTAGCCGACGCGGTGCGCGAATCTTCCGGTGACGTGAGAGGCCGCATCAAGCTGTCGGCGCCGCGCACCTTCGCCGATGCGCCCATCGGCCAGTCGCTGATCGATTTCGCCAAGACCTACCCGGACATCGTGCTGGAAACCCATCTGGACGACCGTTTCGTCGATCTGGTCGAGGAGGGTTTCGACCTCGCAATCCGCATTTCGAGGCTCGAGAATTCCTCGCTGATCGCGCGCCGGCTCTCACCGTTCTCGGTGCGCATCTGCGCCTCGCCGGAACTGATCGAAAAATATGGCAAGCCCGAGCGGCCGCAGGACATGGCCAATATGCCCTGCATCGTGGACACTAACGGGCGCTGGCTGTCCAACTGGCCGTTCCTGGGAGAAAACGGCGAGACGATCACGGTGTCGGTAGACGGCAGGCTGGAAGTGAACAGCCCCATCGTCACGCGCACGGCCGCGCTTTCCGGTCTCGGCTTTGCCATACTGCCGGATTTCATCGCCGCATCCGACATCGAGGCCGGACGGCTGGTGCCGGTGCTGGACGACCGCATTCTGCCTGGCGGCGGCATCTTCGCGGTCTACCCACACCGCCGCTATCTGCCGGCAAAGGTGCGGGTGTTCGTGGACTTTCTTGTGCAGTGGTTCAAGCCGCAGGATCGTGCCTGACCCATTCCCCGGGATGGTCCCAATTTCGCCGGGTTTCTGATAACCTTCGGTAATCACGAATCCCGACAGGAATGCGACCGTCCATGCATGTCAGAACGAGAACGACGACCCTTGCCGCGTCCATCGCCGTGCTTCTCGTTTCGACCGGTCCCGCCAGCGTCCACCCCCATGTCTTCGCCGAGGCGAGGCTGGACGTGTTGGTCAACCCCGACCGCACGGTAAAGTCGTTGCGCCATGTCTGGCGCTTCGATGACCTGTTTTCGTCCACCGTGCTGATGGAGTTCGACAAGAACGGCGATCTCAAGCTCGACGACGCGGAATTGAAGGACGTATCGGACACCGTCTACGAGTCGCTCGCCGAATTTGGCTATTTCCAGATCGTGATGGTCGACGGAAAGGACGCGGCGATGAACCCGCCGCCAAAGCTCATGGCCAATTTCGATCAGGACCAGCTCCTGATCCTGTTCGAATCCGAGCCCAGGGAGCCGCTGAAGCTCTCCGGCAAGGTCAGTTTCGGCGTCTACGATCCGACCTTCTACACGGCCATCGATTTCATCGAGGACGACAACATGGCCGTGGATGGCATGCCGGCCGATTGCAGCCGCACCGTCATCCGGCCCGATCCGGAAGAAGCGCTTGCCCAGAACCAGGGAACGCTCACCGACGCCTTCTTCAACGACCCGACCGGCACGGACATGAGCAAGATTTTCGCCACCCGTCTCGAACTCACCTGCCCAGCCCAAGGATAGCCCCGTGAACAGAACCACCGGACGTCTGGTATTTGCCGCTCTTGTAGCAGGTTGCGCGCTCGCCCAGTTTTCGAGCATGGCCCATGCGCAGAGTTCGCTCGGCATCGGCACCAGCGAGGCAACCATCCCCTCGACCGGGCTGTTCGGCGGCCTGATGATGTGGATCAACATCCAGCAGCAGGCATTCTATCGCGCGCTCACCGGCGCGCTGAAGGCCATGCGGCAGGACGGCGGGCAAATGTGGCTGCTGGTAGGCCTTTCCTTCGCCTACGGCATTTTCCATGCCGCCGGTCCCGGTCATGGCAAGGCGGTCATTTCCTCCTACATGCTGGCCAATGAGGTGGCGCTGCGGCGCGGCATCATGCTTTCCTTCGTCTCGGCCTTCCTGCAGGCGGCAACGGCCATCGCGATGATGACACTTCTGTTCCTGGTGCTGCGCGGCACCTCCATCACCATGACCAACGCGACATGGTTCCTGGAAGTGATAAGCTACCTGCTGGTCATGCTCTTCGGTGCATATCTGCTCTGGCAGAAGGCGGCGCCGCGCATTCGCGGCATGATCGGCGCGAACCCGGCCTACAGCCTTTCGGCGGCGCATGCGCATGATCATCACGATCACGCTTGCGTCCATCACAGCCATGAACCTGCCGGCGAGGATAGTCACGCGGGCCATGATCATTCGGATCACGCGCATGACCATCATCATCACCACCATCACGGTCCGGGCACGGTCTGCTCCACATGCGGGCATTCGCACGCACCGGACCCGGCGATGATATCGGGCGACCATTTCAACTGGAAGACGGCCTGGTCAGCAGTGGCCGCCGTTGGCCTCAGACCCTGCTCGGGCGCACTGATCGTGCTGACCTTCGCCTTCCTCAACGGCCTTTGGGTCGGCGGCGTTCTTTCGGTTCTTGCAATGGCCGTGGGCACGGCCATCACCGTCTCGGCGCTGGCCATCATGGCGGTCACCGCCAAGAACTGGGCTGTTTCCTTTGCCGGTGACGGCCGCGCCGGCAATCGCATCCATGCCGCGATCGAGATCGGTGGCGCGGGGCTCGTCTTCCTGCTCGGCCTCCTGCTTCTCACCGCAAGCCTGTCGGCCTGACCGGCGATCACAAAAATCGCCCTGGCCGTGGCAGCGACCAGGGCGAAGAACAATCGGTCCGGCCGGCGGGCCGGCCCGACTGATTTACATGGCCGACTTGTTCTCTTCCTTCTTCGGAGCAGCCTTCTTGTGGTGCTTCTTGTGCGTGGTCTTCTTATGATGAACGTTCTTGTTCATTTTCTTGACCGGCGCATTGGTGTTCTCGGTGGGGGAGCTGTACGTGGTGGTCGTGCCTGCGGCATTGGCCGTGGCGGCGAACATCGGAGCCGAGAAGGCCAGGGCAACGGTCAGGCCAAGAGCCGACATCAGGGACTTGGAGAGGGTCATGATAGGTTTCCTTGTCTAGAGGGGCCTGGGTTAACGTGGCCGATCATGGCTCGATCGGCTGCACTCCGAGCATCTTCAGCGCGGTCGCATAGGCGCGTATGCCCTGTGCCTGGCGGTTGCCTGCACAGAATTTCACGGCCTTGCGCTGAAGGGCTTTCGCTTCGGCGGCCCGTTTTGCCTCCGCGTGCTCGGTGATTGCGTGGGAGAACTGCTGCTGCAGCTGATTGCATTGATCGGCCCGCGACGTCGTCCCCCGTGCCAGTGACTGGGTGGCAGCAGCGCCAAGCGCAAGCGCGGCGAGCAGAACGATCATCGAACTGGTCCCTGACTTTTGCATGACGACCCCTGAACCGGTGACTGGCAGCAGGGTCTTTATGCGGGGCCGTCATGTCCGGCGTTTTTCTGCTCTGCAGAATTTTGTTTCCGGATTGTAACAGCCGCTGTCCGCCGCTTCGCCTCGCTGGTCAATTCCGCGGTTGAACCTTATTTTGCCAATGTGCGGGCCGATCCCGATTCCGCCGATCAGGAACCCATGAATTGAAGACTGAAGCCCACATTCTGATTGTCGATGACGACAAGGAAATCCGTGATCTGCTTCAGGAATATTTCCAGAAGCACGGGCTTCGCGTTTCCACCGCTCGCGACGAGGACGAAATGCAGGCCGCGCTGCGCCGCACCGCCATCGACCTCATCATTCTGGACGTGATGCTGCCCGGTAAAAGCGGGCTGGATATCTGTCGCGAGCTGAGGACGCACTCGGCCGTTCCCATCATCATGCTCACCGCCGTGACGGAAACGATCGACCGCATCGTGGGACTGGAAATGGGCGCGGACGACTATGTGCCCAAGCCCTTCGATCCGCGCGAGCTTCTGGCGCGCACGCGCGCGGTGCTGCGCCGGCGCGCGGACCCCGGCGCCGCCTACAAACCTTTACAGCAAATCTACAAATTCGCCGGCTGGACCCTCGATTCCGGACGCCGCCGGCTGCTCAATCCGGAAGATGTCCGCATCGAACTCACCACCGCCGAGTTCAATCTGCTGCTGACGCTCGCCAGAAGCGCGCAGCGCGTGCTGAGCCGCGACCAGCTCATCGAGCTTTCGAACCAGAATGGCGATTACAGCTACGACCGGAGCGTCGACATTCTGGTCAGCCGCCTGCGCCGCAAGATGGAGGATGATCCGCGCGCGCCGAAACTGATCCTCACCGTGCGCGGCGGCGGCTACCAATTCGTGCCGGAGGTCGTCGCCGAATGAAATGGCTGCTGCCGCGATCGCTGCCGGCCTGGGTGCTGCTGATCGTCATCGCGGGGCTTCTCGCAATCCAGGTCTCGACGCTCTCCATCGTGGCGCGCGAGCGGGCGGCCTCCAACAACATCCTCGACCTGTTTCGTCTCAACGACCGCGCACTTTCGCTGGTACGTCTGACATATGCGGCCACGCCGGAAGAGCGTAAAACCGTCGCCGCCGGCCTCTCCGTGCCGCCCTATGCTGTGACGATGTCCGACACGCCCGCCATCACCACCACGATCCCGAGCGACGACGAGATGGCTGAAATGGAAGACATCATCGTCGGCCGCCTCTCCAAATATGGCGTGCAGGACGCGCGCGTGCGCCGCGAAACCGCGACCGACGCCGAAAGCAGCCCGCACCGGCCCCGCGCGCCGCAACAGCAAGAAGACATCGGCAGCATCGAACGCGAATTGCTGGAGCTTTCGGCCGATTTCACGAAAAGCGACACGCTGATCGCGTCGATCGAGTTCAATGATGGCCAGTGGCTCAACTTCGTCATGCCCTCAACGCCGCTGAGCCCGATCCTGACCTCGCAGAGCCTGCCCCTGTTCGCCTCCGCGGCGGCGGCGGTGGTGCTCCTGTCGATCTGGCTGCTGCGGCGTTTGACTGCGCCTTACAGAGCACTCGAAAGCGCTGTGCACCGCATCGGCGAGGACCTGAAAAGTCCGCCCCTGCCAGAACATGGCAGCAGCGAATACAAATCCGCTGCGCGCGCGGTCAACACCATGCAGGCGCGGCTGCGCGAATATGTCGAGGATCGCGAACTGCTGGCGGCCGCGCTCGCCCACGACCTGCGCACGCCACTGACACGCATCCGCCTGCGGCTGGAGCTTCTGCGCAAATCGCCGCTGAAGACGGCGCTGATGCAGAACCTTGCCGACATCGAGTCAATTTCCTCATCGGTTCTGGACTTCGCCACTCATGACGGGGGCCATGACGATCTGGAGCGGATCGACTTCTGGTCGCTGGTGGATTCCGTTACCGACGGCAATCCGCATGTCTCTTTCGACGAAACGACGGCGCCCCTGCGTGGACTGGTCTGTCTCGGCCGCGCCGTACCCTTGCGCCGCTGCATCACCAATCTGATCGAAAACGCCGTGAAATATGGCGGCGCGGCACGATTGGGCCTTTCGCACACCGACGACCGCATCGTGCTGACGATCGATGATGATGGCCCCGGCATACCGCAAGATCACATGGAAAAGGTGTTCCGTCCCTTCACCCGCGTGGAGGGGTCGCGCAACCGGCAGACGGGCGGCTTCGGCCTTGGCCTGACCATTGCCCGCAACATCGCCCGAAGCTTCGGCGGCGACGTGGTTCTGGAAAACCGTGCCGGCGGCGGCTTGCGCACGACGCTGACACTGCCGCGCGCGGCGGATGCGTATTCGGGGTCGGGCTGATTTCTGAGTCGATCTCAGCGCGAGCGCTTCTTCTGGCTGCGGGCACGCAACCAGAAAACCACGAAGAAGGCCACGACGAACAGCACCGCCACGGCACCGGCCGCAATGGGGGAGACGCTGCCGATGTCAAGCATGATGGTGGGCATGAAATAGGCAAAAAGCCCAAAGCCCACCAGAATCACCGCCGCGGCGATTGCATTGCTGCGGTTGTTCGAATCCATCGTTATTCCCATTCCGTTGCAGGGCCGAGCGACCGGCCCTCCGCTACGCGCCGGCTTCGGCGCGAAAATCTTCCAGCCGTTTTTTCTGGCCGCCATCGGCATCGAAATTAGTCGGGTCGAGCCAGTTGTCATAGGCGCGTTTCAGCGCAGGCCACTCACCGTCGATCACCGAATACCATGCCGTATCGCGATTTTCGCCCTTCACGACCAGATGCTGGCGGAAAATCCCCTCGAATTTGAAGCCGAAACGCTCAGCCGCCCGCTTCGAGGGCAGATTGGCATTGTTGCACTTCCACTCATAGCGGCGATAGCCGAGCGTATCGAAGGCATATTGCATGAACAGGAATTGCGCTTCCGTGGCGGCGGGCCTGCGCGAGATGAGCGGTCCCCAATAGATATTGCCGATCTCTATGACGCCATTGCCAGCATCGATGCGCATCAAGGTCTGCCGTCCGGCGATCTTGCCGCTCGCCTTGTCGATGACCGTGAAGAACAGCGGATCGTCGCTGGCGGCCGCTTTGTCGAGCCAGGGCTGGAACGCCGCGCGGCTTTGCGGCGGATAGTCCGGCAGCCAGCGGAAGCGACCATCGGCATCCGCCACCGACGAAGCAGCAAACAGCCCGTCGCCATGCCTGGAAGGGTCGAGCGGCTCGATCCGCACATAGCGCCCTTCCATGACTTCGCGCCGCGGGCGCGGCCGCGGCTGCCAGTTTGCCAGATCCTTCGTCATCCGTTGTGTCCTCAAGATTGACTTTCCTTGCGTGAAAGCCTCACAAAAACGCATTCTGCACGAAAGAACCAGACAGGCGCGAACCATGCTCCAAACGATTGCCGCTTTCGACCGCCTCGGCGAGGAGAACGCCTTTGCCGTGCTCGCACGCGCCACGCAACTCGCCCATCAAGGCCGCGACATCGTCAATCTCGGCATCGGCCAGCCGGATTTCAGCACACCGCCGCACATCGTCGAGGCCGCGATAAAGGCATTGCGCGACGGCCACCACGGCTACACGCCCGCCAATGGCCTGCTGGCCACGCGCGAGGCGGTGGCGCGTCGCACGCTGGCCACCACCGGTGTGGAAATATCGCCCGAGAGCGTGATGATCATGCCCGGCGGCAAGCCGACCATGTTCGCCGCGATCCTGATGTTCGGTGAACCGGGCGCGGAAATCCTCTACTCCGATCCAGGCTTTCCCATCTATCGCTCGATGATCGAGTTCACCGGCGCGACCCCTGTTCCCGTGCCGATGCGCGAGGCCAACGGCTTCGCCTTCCCGGCCGAGGAAACGCTGGCGCTGATCACGCCCAGAACGCGGCTTCTGATCCTCAACTCGCCGGCCAACCCGACCGGCGGCGTCACGCCGCGCGCCGAAATCGAAAAACTGGTGAAGGGGCTGGAGGCGCATCCACATGTCGCAATCCTTTCGGACGAGATCTATGACGTCATGACCTATGATGGCGAGCAGCATTGCTCGCTGCTGCGATTTCCTGAAATCCGCGACCGCCTGATCGTGCTCAACGGCTGGTCCAAGACCTGGGCGATGACCGGCTGGCGCATGGGCTGGTCGATCTGGCCGAACTCCGTAGAAAGCGGCCACCTTTATGACAAGGTCCGCAAGCTGGCGGTGAACTGCTGGTCCTGCGTCAACGCGCCGAGCCAATGGGCAGGCATCGCAGCCATCGATGGGCCACAGGACGAGGTCGAAAAGATGCTGCGGGCCTTCGACCGGCGCCGCAAGGTGGTGGTCGAAGGGCTGAACGCCCTGCCCGGCATTTCCTGTATCACGCCGAAGGGCGCTTTCTATGCGTTCCCCAACATCGCCGCCACGGGCTGGAAATCGAAGCAGCTTGCAAGCGCGCTTCTGGAGGAAGCCGGCGTAGCGCTCATCGGCGGGCCGGACTTCGGCATGCTCGGCGAAGGCTATATCCGGCTTTCCTACGCCAATTCCGAAGAAAACATCCTGCGCGCGCTGGAGCGAATCGGCGAATTTCTGTCGCACCGCAGTGCAAGCGTGTAGGCGCGTTGATGCGCCCCGTACCGTCGTATGAAGCGGCAAGGCAACGGTGCGGCAACCTTAATCCGGGGGTGTGATCGCGGCACGCCCGCTGGTTATGTCCGTGACCATGCGGATGGTCTCCTGCAATTCCCTCTCCGGGAGCGTCACCACAAGCTCTGCCCCTTCCGCGCCGAAGGTTTCGCCTGCGATGTGCACGCCGGCGCGCGCCGAAAGCCGTGCCTTGACCAGCGCAAGATCGCTGAAGCCGCACCCTATGGCCACATCGACGGTGGCCACGAGCTCCACTTTCGCCGCCGCGCGCAAACAGGAGGCGGCAGTGCCGCCATAGGCACGCATGAGCCCGCCACTGCCCAGTAATATGCCCCCGAACCAGCGCGTGACCAGAACCACCACGCCATCCAGCGACTGCCCGTCGATTGCCTGCAGGATCGGCTTGCCTGCGGTGCCGCCGGGCTCGCCGTCGTCGTTGAAGCGATAGTTCTGGCCCATGCGCCACGCCCAGCAATTGTGGGTCGCGCCGGAATCCGAATGCGCGGCGATGAATTCTCGCGCGGCCTGTTCGCTCGCGACAGGCCCGGCCACCGCATGGAAGCGGCTTTTTCTGATCTCCTGGCTGAAGGTCTCGACGTTTTCGAGGCTGAACATCTTTCGCGTCCTTTTACCCGGACGTCCTAACCCCCATACGCCGCAGAGCCAAGTGCCTGCACGCATGCCAGCAGAAAGTGGCAGCTCGCGGCGGGCCGTAGCCTGTGATGCGAACAATGGTTGCGGCTGGACCGCGTTTTCTGAACTGCTAAGCTGCCGCCAGCGGCGTCAAGCATATCGCCGGTGTTGCGGCTGGACCGCGTTTTCTGAACTGCTAAGCTCGCAAGCCTTCCCAGCATCATACCTCTCCGGTTGCGGCTGGACCGCGTTTTCTGAACTGCTAAGCTGCCCGGTTTCACGCAAAGCTCTGCCGCCGAGTTGCGGCTGGACCGCGTTTTCTGAACTGCTAAGCTACAGCCTGAATGGCATCGCCCACTGTCATCGTTGCGGCTGGACCGCGTTTTCTGAACTGCTAAGCTACTGGACAAAGGCGGCATGCTTCTTGTGCTGTTGCGGCTGGACCGCGTTTTCTGAACTGCTAAGCTGGACCCTCATGGCGCTCGGTACGCAGAGCGGTTGCGGCTGGACCGCGTTTTCTGAACTGCTAAGCTTGCTGAAACGATTGGTGACGAGCCCGTACAGTTGCGGCTGGACCGCGTTTTCTGAACTGCTAAGCTGGCGGGTGAATGCGTCGAGCACCCTTTCCTGTTGCGGCTGGACCGCGTTTTCTGAACTGCTAAGCTTGCGCGCGACATCGAAGAACAGCGTGCCCTGTTGCGGCTGGACCGCGTTTTCTGAACTGCTAAGCTCAAGCGGCCCGAGTACGAACACCCCGACGAGTTGCGGCTGGACCGCGTTTTCTGAACTGCTAAGCTCGGTGGCCGTCGATCTTCCTGATTTCAAAGGGAAAATCGACGGTCACGGCGCAGAAAAAGCGCCTCATGGCCCTAGAACAGGGCAAGCTGATCAGGGTTTTTCTTTTGCCTTCGGCGGGCCTGATCGGAAAAGCGGACGATATTTTCATACTGCCTGTCCGTGAACTGAAAGACATAGATGTCACCCCATTCCGGCAGGTGTGATTCGATCTTGCGCAGGTAAGTCTCGAACTGCTCCTTGCCACTGCAGAAACGCAGATAGTTGGAAAGCTGGCTCATTTCGAAGCCCATGTCGAGCAGATACTGACGGAATTTCGTGGCCGCCTTGCGCTGCTTCTTCGTTTCCACCGGCAGATCGAACGTCACTAAAATCCACATCAGCCTGTATCCACTGAGATGAGCGGGCCCCATATTTGCTTTGGCTGGCACCGTCATGGCGCCGGTGCCCCAAGTCCCAGAAGGGCAAGCGGCGGCGGCATGCCAGGCAGTTCCAGCACGGCCTGCCGGGTTTCGAAGCTCAGGGCCAAAGAATGCACGAAGCGCTGAACCTGCACCGAAAGTGGCGAAAGCCCGACCGGCGTCTCCAGGTCGAACGTCGTCAGCGATGTCAGCGCGCGCTTGGCTTCCGGGGTCACGGTTTCGACCCCCTGCTTCATCAGGTTGAGCACGATCTGGTCCACCAGCGGCCGGTACGGCTCCATGAGGTCGTCAGCCAGCGCAAAGGCATTGGCGCGATTGGAGTGGAATATACCCGGCGTCGGATGCAGTCCGGCCGCGCAGATCGCACGCGAGAGCGTGGCCCGCAGGACAGTATAGCCATAGTTAAGCAGCGCATTCGCGCCATCGGCATCGGTGTCGCGTTGAAACTCCTTGCCGAACAGCGTCTTCCAATAGCGCCGCGCCGCCTGCGCTTCCAGATTGTCGGGATCGCCCGAGCGCACCTTGCGCGCCAGAAGGTCGAAGCCGCCGCCTTCGGCACCATTTGCCGTCAGCACATACCCCTGCATGCGGATTTTCGCGGCGATGACAACCTGCCAGAGCCGTTTCTTCAGCGGTCGCGACGCCTCCAGTTGCGCCCGCATGCGCGCGCCCTGAGCATGATGGCCTTGCAGCGGCCAAATGCAGGAAACCGGCGCGTGGTTCGAGCCACACAAAACCACCGGAACATTGCGCTCCGCCAACCGCGTGAACACGGTATTGCTCCATGTCGTGCCATGGGCATGCACGATCAAGGCGCCGATATCGTCCAGGGCAACACGGCCCTTTTCCTCACCACTATCGCTGATGGTGAGAAAACCGCGATGGACGGCCAGATACAGACCGTCTGTCGCTATATCGACGACACGCTCCATGCGCCAAGTCTGGCGCACGGAGGTAAAACAATCCTAAATTGCAATTGTTTTCAATTTTTGGTTGCTGGTCATGCGGCTTTCCCGATCACGCGGCCCGGGATCGTAAACCCTGCCGGTTTCATCGATGCGGATCTGCCGCGCCTTTATCTCACGCAGGCCATTTGCCGTTTTGGAGAAATATTTGAAGGGGTCGTCCCGGTTGGCATCACGCGCCTTGAGACTGCCGCCCTCATTGTTCCGGGCAAAGACAATCTGACCCGAACTGGCGAATTTCACCACCCGCGCAATCGTGTAGCCATCGCTCGGATGCTCATAGGCCACCATATCGTTCTGCTGCAGGCTCAGCACCTTGCGCGCGGTTGGATTTGCCTTGCGCACCGGCGATTCCCACCCCTTCTGATGCGCATCGAACATGGAGATGACTTCGGCCTGCCACTTGCCATCCTTCATTTCCCATACATCGTAGCGATAGTTGGCGTCGCCTTTGTAGCCCTTGTAGACATTGCCGTCCTTGTCGCGGATTGGGATCACCGCCAGCGTTTCGGTGACACGTACCCGGCGGATGCCCCGATATTTCGGATCGTTGCGCGCAAAATCGAGCAGCGCCTGCTGCAATTCCTTTCCCGAAAGCCCGCCGGCCGCCGAATAGAGCCGCGCGCGCAGTTCGTCGTCACGGATCGCGGGAATGTCCTTGTCGGTCAGCGAAAGCAGCATCTTGCGACGCACCACGATGGTGTTGCCTCTGGCATCCACTTCGCCGGTCAGGCCATAAGCGGTGTCGTTGTGCAGCTTGCCTGCCGTCTGCCACTTGCCTTTGTCATCAAGCCCAACGGTGCCGTGGTCGGGCTTGTGGCTGACGACGATGTTGTCGAGCGCCTGCTGCAGATCATCCCGGAAGTGCTCCCACGGCACCGGAATGCCCTTGACCACATCTTCCAGTTCCTGCTCCTCGCGCCGCGCGGCCTCCGTGGAAATTCTCTGCAGCATCGAACGCGTGGTGACGCCGACAACCGCCGCGTCAATGGCATGGTGGCGATGGTCATTGCGATTTTTCGCATCGCTGTAGTTGTGATCGGGCAGCAGGGTGTTGAGCCCCCAGTGGCGACGCAGCATTTCCGTCATGCGGCCGGGAATGACACGCACCCGCCACTGCTCGTGTTTCTCGGGATAGAGCGAGCAAAGATATTCGCGCGCCAGCCGCGACAGATATTGCGTGTCCGTGAGCTGCCGGTCGAGAAAGCCGCTATCGGCGTCGAAATCCGCCATGGCGTCGCGCGCAAAGCGCCAGCGCTTGGGCTTGGGCAGGCGGTTGGCGCGCTCGAGAATCTCATCGTAGTGATTGGCCCATTCCGTCACTTCGGAAGGCGCGCGGTTGCGCTTCACGCGGTTGGCTTCCTTGAGGCACAGCAGCTTATTACCCTGCCCGTCATCCAGCGTGCGGGAATAGGGCAGGATGTGATCGACATCCACCGCACCGGAAAACAGCATGGAAATGCTGATCGGCTTGCCGGTATAGATGCAGCAGCGATCCTCCGGCTTTGCCGGATTGAGCTCTTCCCAGAGCTTCAGCAACAAGCGGTTGTAGCCATTGTCGACGAGAGCCGGAGTATCTTTCCGGAGTTCCGCGATTTTTTCCGAACGCTGCCGCGCCGCGCGCGTGTTTTCGCCGATACGGCGATTGATCTCCACCTTTTTCTTCTCGCTTGTCTTCAGATCGCGCGCCAGTTCGACTGCGATTTCGGCCGGCTTGCCGAAACGCCTGATCAGCCCGTTGACCAGTCTTTGCAGCTGGTTGAGCCCGATATGGACTGTGGGGTTTGTGATGCGGCCTTTCCGGACATCGTATTCGTCTTCCAGATCGCCTGTGCCCGGGGGAATGCTGCGGGCAACAACCTCCTGATATTTCGGCAGTTCATCGAAAATTTCACCGGTACCGAAATAGGAATGGTTGTAGCCGGCGCGCTCGGCCGCCTTAGCCTCGGGAATGACATCCGCCCTGAGTTCCTCCAACATGGTCGACAAGGCGGTGTGACCGAGCCGGCCGTAGCCTTCCGGCAGATGGCAGGCGGCCACGGCCTCGGCCGCATCGTCGGACAGGCCATGCGTTTCCACCAGCCACTGGTGAAGGACAAACGGGTTTTCCTCCTCCTGGATACGCTCGATCACCTTCCATTGGCTATCCATGGAGAGCGTGTTCCAGCGCGGCCCGAAAAGCCCCTTGGCCGAAAGCGCCGCAGTAACCTCGTCGCCGGCCATATCCACGCGGTTTTCGCTTTCCTTGTTGAAGCGCATGTCCGGCGTCAGCTTCAGGTCCTTGCGCAACGTCTTATATTTCGCCGTCTTCGCGCCACGCAGTTTTAACACCAGCGCATCGCGTTCATCCAACGTCAGCTTGCGTTGGGAAAGGTCCGGCGCCACGACCTCCAGTTCATTCACTTCCTTGTAGAGCCTGAAGGCCTGGAACAGCGGATGCGCCTTGGCCAGACGCTGTTCGAGCGGGTTGAAGGTGCAACTGCCGATGCGCGGCTTCTTCAGCGGACGCTGATGGAAGATCACCTTGAACAGATGCTCGCCGCGCGCCTCGGTGAGAACATCAGGATAGTGCACCGCCTGCGCGTCCCAGATGTGCCGGAACTCTTCCTCGAGCAGGCTGCGGACGGGATAGAAATCATAACCATCGTCGAGAATGACGCTGCTGCCCGCACGCAGGCGCACATGCAGCCCCTGGGCGCGGCGCGATGCCAGAAACACACCGAGCGTTTCGGCCTTCGCCTCGCGAATGGCGTCGCGCAGGCGGTCTATGCCAATGGCTATCTTGCCCTTGTCGTTGTCACGCCGATCGGTCTTGCGGTTGGACTTGAAACCGCGACGCTGGCCCAGATGAAACAGCGCGCGTCCGATGTGGTGAAGCGGCAACTTCTCCGTGAGCGCGCGGGCACGCAGGTTGAGCGGGTCGTTGGCGGGTGCATTTCTGTCGGCGCTGTCGGCCGTCTCGCGCAGCAGCCGTTCACGCTCGTCCTTCCCGCCCGGCATGAGGCCGTATTCGGCAAGCGTTCGCAGGGTCGCCTTCTGGCGACGCTTGGTCCGGTCGCGCCGGCGTGCGGCTGCCTTGGCCTCACGGCGGGCAACGGCCAGCGAGGTCTTCGATTGCGGATCGCGCCCGTCGGAATAAATGCGCACCCCGGCATCGGCAATGGCCACGGGATGACCTGCGGCGCTAAGCCGAAAGACACACCAGCCAATGGAATTGGTGCCCATGTCAAATGCGTAAGAAACTGGCTGCCTGAAAGGCATAACCACCCCTCCCCTAGTAACTTCCCCCAATAATCACCTATCACCTCACCCCAAAAACTCCAATAGAAGCGTGCTTGACAAAGCAGAGTTACTGTGGAACTTTCATATATGTAACAGTTCAGAAAACGCGGTCTGGCCGTTAACAAGCTAAGACAGCACCAGATAAGGCGCTCGCTCCGGCGGGCGCTTTTTTCTTTTGAGGTGACGCCTCGGCGATCATCTCCTGAACGCGTCGCTCCCGACCGGACCGCTGTGGCCGACGCAACGTCGCACTCCGCAAGATCGGACCAACGTCATCCTTACCCGAAATCAGTCATTGATGACCGTCGACGCATCGGCTATGAAGCGCAGGATCGGTCGGCCAGTTGCCCGATTGCGCGGAAGTTTCTCCATATTTCCGCGAGGCACCCGTAGCTCAGCTGGATAGAGCGCTGCCCTCCGAAGGCAGAGGTCACAGGTTCGAATCCTGTCGGGTGCGCCAAATACCGCCGATTACCCTCTGTTGCCGCCGATAGCCGCCGAAACTACGCCCGCGCAAAGAGCGTGAGACGGCCCTTGCGCGAAAAAGCGTAGAAACGGCGGTGTTTGGCGGTGGAAAAGTTCGAATCGTTTCCGGTTGATTGGTCGATTTTGACCCTGCGCAGACGTGGTTTATGGATCACTAAACGACCGCTATGCGCCCCCAATTCGGCCGTTGAGCAGAACCTAGCAGCTTCCCAAAACCAGCCATTCGGTCGAACAAATTGCGCAGCTCACGCTCTGCCAGCCGGACGCCCCAAACATCAATGGTCTCGTCGCGAAGCTTTCTTCGCGTGCCAGAATCTAAGAGTCCCGTCATCCCGTCTGAGTCCAATAAGGATAAGCTTTACTCCGTTTGTAGCATCATAGTCGCGTGATGATCTGTATTTCCAAAGCTTCAGTTTGAAAACGAGTTGCTTCTCCACGGCGGACAGCATCGAAGCAAGCCAATCGGCCGAAGCCCATAGAATTTCACCATCGTTATTGTGGCGATATCTGGTGTCGTCGGGATTGGGACTCCAACTCCCCCAGACTTGGCTGCGCAGAGCGAGACTTCCATCGGCCGTGCACCAATCACCGCCGTTTGGTTCATTGACTAACTTGAGGCGTTTGGTGAGGTTGATTCCAAGACGAGGTCTCCCGGCGGGACCTTTCGCGGCGATTTCGTCGCCGATGTCGATGCCGAGACCGTGGGTCTCGGGTGCCCACACCAAGGGAGCGAAGGGGCTCTTTTCGCGATAGCGCTGATCATAGTAGCCCTCGTCCCAGAACTCCGGGAGCAAGAGGTCATGGCTGGGTTGCCTGGCGAGTGCGGTGCAGCGGCCTACAGCGCCCTTTCGCTCCGTCAGTGCCGACACGATACTCACCGAGACGCCGTCCGGCGATGACCAGCGCCCGTACAGCGGAAACTGCGCATCGTCCGGGGTGTCCCGGAAGCCTAGCTTACGCAAAACCGTTTGCTGATCCTGCAGCGTTTCCTGTTGGCCAATCCTATTGCCCAGCAGGTCTTCCTTTGCCTGTTGGGGGATCGGGTCCTTCCAGTCCGATAGCCATAAGCCGTCATCAAATGTAACGTCATAGCGATCGCGCCATTCCGTCCAGGGCGAGAGCTCTTCGGTTTCATAGCTGCGAACGACCACAGGTAGCTTCTTTGAAAGGCTCGTGGCAGCACTGAGCAGCGCGTGCCGTTGAACGTGTTCACGGAAGAATTCATATCGATCGTCGCGGTCCCATTGGTACCGGTCGCGGCCGGGGAAGCTGTCCAGGGAGGTTGCCTCCGGCCATAGGCGCACGATCTCGGCCGCAATGGCGTCTTCCGCCGTTGCCTTCGCGACATTGAACAGCCGGGCCAAGTTGTCGATTTCTGTTTTTGTGAACTCGTAGCCGAATCGAAAACCTGACGTGGGTTTTCCCGCGGGCGGGTGGGTGTCGTCGGTGACGATTCCCTTCTGCGGCTTATCGATCTCATCCTGCAACGCGTCCAGCGCAGCGCCATGCTCTCGCTCGCTGCTGATGTGCCGCAAACAACGGACAAGGTGGACTTTATGTATGAGGTGCAGGTCGCTTCTTTGAGAAAGAGCCAACAACTTGGGCCAAAGCGGCCGCATCATTTGTCCGTGGCGCAACGCGGTCCGCGCCAGCCCCATCAGCAACCACTGCTGGGAGTTCTGAAACGGCAGCTTCCGATCCGGTGATGCCAGTGTTGCGACTTCTCTTCTGTCGAAGCGATCAAGCAGCAGGCCGAGATCGTTGACGAGCCCCAACTCGGCAAGTGTTCTCAGCCCCCTTGCAGCCGTCCAGCGGACATATGCGTCGTCATCGCCGAGGAGATGCCAAATCACGTCGGCAACGAAGTCATCCTCGTTCCCTGCAACTGCTTGTTCAGGACGAAAGGCGCCTTCTCCGATCTCGTCAGCTATGCGGGATGCAGGCCCGGACAGCAGTAACTCCAGCGCTTCTAACCCGGCCTGGCCCGACGTTACGTCGGTCAGCGCCGTTGCCAGTTGAAGCCACTCATCACTTCCGAAATCGACCTCATCCGCCACGACCTTGTTTAGAACGAGCTCCAATGCAAAGAGATTGTCGCCGCACAAATCCGACAGCTGGCGGACGCCGCGCGCGACATTGGAGAACTGGCCTTCGAGAAATTCCGAGGCCTTGTTCGCGAACAGTCGTCCAACCAGCGACTTTGCGTTTGAGACGAGATGCGCGGTGGAACCGCTCCAGACGCGAAAACAGTCGGTGAGGATTTCAAGGGACTGCGTGTAATTCAACTCGGTCGCGTCGCAGATCGCGAACAAAAATGCCAAACGCTTCGCGTATGGACACGCATCCCGCAACTCGGCGTAAAAGCGCCGCCGAGCATCGTAGGAAAATTGTATCTTCTCATCGATGGCCTTCAGCGCACTGTCGATCGAACTTGCCGACGACAGATCGCAGTTCTCGACCAACGCTGAGATGAAGTAGCTCATATCCTCTTTGGTCGATTTTGGGGTCTGCTCGGTCAGGATATCGGGTGAGGAGTTGTTCCGACTGTTATACGCATCCTGCTTGCGCTTGGCCTCGATCCTGAGCTGTTCGATCGCCTCTCGCTCCTCGGTCGTGATGGCGTTCGGATACTGATTGGCGGTCTCTAGGTAACTTTCCCAGAGCGAGGGCCAGGCGGCGTCCGGGTGTTCGGAGCGTAGTTTCGAGATGATCGCCTGAAAAATGCGCCTCTGATCCGCTGGTACGGACAATTTCAGTAAATCGGCGACCGCGTCTCCGGAGCGCCAGTCCCACCAGCCGTGATCTTCACAGATCGTAAGGACAAAGGCGGCGCGGCGTGGATCGAGATTGCCGTTTTCGGCTAGAAAGCATGCAAGCTGCGGCAAGCCGTAAGATAGCTTCGCTACATCCTGATCGTGCCATCGCACCAACTTAGTGATTGCCGGAAAACCTATTGAGTTGGCAGCGGCGCGAGCGAACAATGTCCATCCGAACTTGCTTGGCTCGCCAGCCGCAATGATCTGGCAAAGATTCATCAGCCGCTGCGCTAGTGCGGGTTTCAGAAAGCCGCCTTTCTGAACCGCTGCAAAATGAAGCAGCGAGTAGATTTCCTCGTAGCTCTCTCCGCCCATTTGGTCCAACTGGGCCAAGCCTTGTCGATAGTATTCACGGGCCTCTTCAACGCCCATGGGCACAAGGGAAGCCGCAAGGTCGGCGTAGGAATCTCCACGCTGACCGATATTGTCATCCTGACGGATTTGCTCCACAACATGCTGCGCGAATTCCCCGGCAAGCTCATGAAGCTCTGGGCGCAAAGCCAGCCGAGCCAATAGATCGATTTTCTGCGCAGGAAAGAACCGCCCAGCGGAAACCAGATCGATCAGGACCTTGGCTTGGGCTGCCGATAGTGTCGGCGAATGGTTTAGCAGGATGCGAACGCAACCAAGCCCGATGGTGCGGGCAAGCACATCAGCTGCACTTTCCGCATTCCAGTGTATGCCAACGCGCAAGTGTTTGCGCCACACGTCGAGAAAGGTATCGACGCTCGTACCGGAGATACCCTTGCGCGACAGCACGGCTTCCTCAATCGGCGAGATCAACTCACGGGCAAGCTCGATAGCTTCGCTGATATCCTCCCGTTCTCGCTCACTAAACCGCGCCCTCTGCTGCTTCTTGCGACTTTTCTCGGCCGAAACGGCGGGGGCGGCTTGGCGTAGCTCTTTGAGAAAAGCCACCAGTCCTCTTTTGTCATTAACAGCCTTAGCCTGCCTGGTAATCTTCACGTCGTTCGGAAGCAGGTCATGACAGGCGAGCGGTCTTCCGGCCGACCATGCGCGAACACAAGCGCGAAGAATTGGGGGCCAAACTCTCGAAGGGCCATAGCGTTCGCCGTAGTCGTAGGCGGAAGGACGGGTTGTTGGCGCACGGCGGATGATCGTTCTGGCAGCGCTTCGGGAACCATAGAAAAGCGTTGTCAGCGCCGCTTGCACGAGATCGCCGCTGTTCTCTCGCTCAGACCTGATTGAAAAGCCTTCATCTTCGCGGTCTTCGACGAAAACGTGAGATCCGATCGCTCTGGCGAGTGCCTTGACTTGCTTTCTGCCGAGATAGCGGGGGCGTGTTAGAAGCCGGAGCTTGAGCGCCTTGGACGTGCCTTTGTCGCTTGCGGCAAACGAGACAAAATTCGCGAGTATCGCCGTGCCGTTTGCCCTGTCGAAAAGCTCTAGAAGCTGCAGAAGCTTGTCGCTTGCTGACAGCGAAAAGCCATCGTTCCAGCGAGCGAGGTTGCGGTCAGCGATGCCGAACTCCCCTTCGGTCACATGTTGGAACAGCACAGCCGCGTAGTCGTCGATCTCCGGCCCGGCGGGAGCGCCACGCGTCTCATCAGGTGGCTGCGCAATGTGCCAGTTGATCCAGCGAATCGTGCTTTCGCATTGAATTCCGGCTTCTTCGCTGTCACCCGCAAAGCGATGCGCAATTGTCAGCCTTGCACTTCTGGCACCGCGCCATCCGGAGCGATCTGCGAAGAGGCGGCGATAGGAATCGGCGTCACCAAGCACAACGGCGAGAGCCGGGGCGCCACGAATGAACTCGTCGCCTCGCAAATTCGCCGCGACCGCCTGTGCCAGTCGCATGCTGAGGCCCAGCACGCGGTCAAAGTCATGCTCCGCGACCGCCAGTCGAAAGGCCGCACGCAGCCGAGCGAGCGTCAGCCTGCGGCGACCGAACTCTGACTGAACTGTCGTCGGAAAACTGGTTGAATCAGCGAGTGCGAATGCTCTGTCGCTGTCTTTGATGACAACCAGAAAGTGCGGCAGCGCTTCGGCGGCATAGGCCGATGTACCCTGCGAAGAAAGAAGCCGGTCGGCAATGGCCCGTTGAGCTTCTGGTTTGCCGGAATAGGTCTCCCTCACATATGTTTCCGTGGGTTCGTCTCTGAAGATCGCGCCATGCGAAGTGATCTCGAGCATTGGAGCCAAATCCGATGCTGCGGTGTTGACCTGAGCCACAGACCACCCCAACGCGTTAGCCAGTTCGGCGAGCGGAATAGGGGGAGGTAGAAGTGAAAGTGCCACGAAGAACTCGGCTACCTCTGAATCCGGCCACCCGGCAACATGAAGGTCCGAGACAATCTTGTTACAACTTTCGGCGATAATTTCGGGGACAGTGATGGGCGCAGCAGACGTCTCGCCGAGTACGTTTGTATCCCAGGTCTGAACCAGATAATCGAGGACACGCGCATTCCGACCGGAGCGGGTCAAGGCAGTGGCTATTTCTACACTGGAAGCGTGTGGCACGCGGGTCTTCAGAAATTCGCGGGCTTCCACATCGGTGAACGGCCCCAACTCGACTTCTTCCACCGTAGTGCGTCCGATGACGTTCTCTTTGCGATGCGTGCGGGCTGTAAGCAGCAACTTCACACCTTCGATCGGGTCTTCGTCGATGGTCGAGAGAAGAAGCTTCGGGAATGCCTCTTCGTGGCGGTAGTCAGCTTCAAGCTGGGCGTTATCGGCAGCATCGATGATGATGAGCAATCCGAGCCTGCTCGATTGGGTTCGGATTGCTGTCGCCGCTTGCGCCAGTCGTTTCCGTGCAGCTTTGATGATCCTGCGACTGTCATCCCCGCCTGGCAGCAGCGGATCGCAGAGGGTTCGTGACGCCAGTTCGTTGACGATCTGCACCAAGCCAATTCTGGGAAGGTGCCGGGAGTGATTGTCCGAACGGTATGAACCACCTCCGAAGCAATCAAAAACGATGACCTCAAATTCGTTGGCCATCCTCGCCGCAAGGCTCTGGACGAACACTGTCTTGCCCACTCCGCCTTCCGCGTGGACGAAAACGGGAAGCGGTGAGGTCTTGATCAGTTCGCCTGTCGTCGAAAGCTCGGTTCGCCCGACGACAGCGCCCACGTCGATGAAGCGGGTGTCTGCCGGAAACAGGTCCTCCGGTTCACAATCGAGCGCGTCTAAAACATCTTCGCGGTGAATAAGGTTCTTGCCCTGACCGCTTGGCCCGGCCTTCTTCAGGACAAGGTCCTGAAGTCCATGTAGCCGGAGCCGAGCCTCGGAGTCCGTCCCGGCCGACCAGTCGGTGAGTGTCCGCTTGAGTGCGTTATCTTGAGCTGCGAGGCTCTTCTCCCCGGCCCGAAAGACTATTCTTGAGAAGAGGCGGCTTGCATCCGACAGGCCGCGCTTCGCGCACCATTTCTTGAGGTTGCGAGCCTGAGTGGCTGCGCCGAGATCTGAAGGCGTCGTTCCCTTGATGAGGGACTGGATCGCGTCCCAAAGACTGTCCGCAAATTCCGAGTTCGTGACAAAGAGGAACGATACCTTATCGTCAACGTCGGCCGCAGACGACGCAGCCTCATAGCCGACGATTGTGTCAGCGAACTTTTCGATCGTCTTCTTCAGATAGGCGGCTGTGACAGCCTCGTCGCGTATCCTGTATTTGAATTGAACGGTCTCAAGCCGCTCGCAGCTGTGAAAATTGTCTCCATGGCCGTAATAGAGGACAAGATCGGCGACTTCCTCGCCGCTTGTGCCTGGGCTTGCAGTCTCGGTCGACGAGATTCCCTCTACGGCGATCGCAAACAGACCGTCATTCGGGAAAACCAACTGTAAGGCTCTCCGAGCAGCCCATCTCTCGTGGAAGGTATGGCCTGCGCGCGATGCCCGGACGGTATCAATGTTCCCCGCAATATTTTGCACTATTTCAATTACGTCCTTTGCCACCGAACCAGTCTGTTGGAGGCCTCGCCATCAGTAATAACCGGTATAGTCGGCCTGCATCCCGCCGAACTCGGCCAGTTCTCCGAGCACGGTGATACAAAGCGGCAGCAACAGCCGTATTCGTTCGGGATCGTCCCAATAGGCACTTCCGTGCTTGCCGCCGTGGAACAGGTTGTTGCGCACCGTCTTTAGCAGTAATGTGACGCGGTCGAGCTGCGAGGCGCTGTCCGTGAAAGTCACCTCGGTGAACGTCAGCCCGGCATCGCCAACGATTTGCTTCTGCGGGTTGGCGACGACGAGCCGTCCGGCGGCATTGGACGGAACATAGTCGCCGCCATACGCTTCGACGAAACCCTTCCAGTCCGCCAGCGCCGTTGCATTAACCGTTTTCGACTGGAGCCAGTTATTCTCTTTTAGGGCAGACTCGAACCGAGAAAACCAGAAGAAGAAGTCGCAAATCAGCGGCCACAGATCTTCCTCCACCTCTTCGTGGCGCATGACGCTCTCCCGAAACTAACCTGCCAGACTGTCTGCGCAAATCGGATCATGTTGACGACGGTTGGGACGATTATGCAAGTCCGCAGAGTAAAGCTTCTCGGCGCGATCCGCATGCTGATGACTGAGGCGCGCAGAGCACGTCTCGCGGTTGCCTTCTGGGTAAACGGTTCCGATCGTCGGGCACGGTCGACGAGGATCAACGCGAGCAGGTTGAAGCGCGGGAGCGTCCCGTCACCTCGGGACGCCGGTCGATCTTGCCATGCGGTTGCGGTTAGTTACTGGCTGACCTCCCCCTTCTACGACGCACAGCGGCGCGGGCCTGCTCAAAGCTCGGGTGCTCGCGCGTTAGCTGGGTGCTGAGGATGACCCTCGGCCGTTGTAGAGTGGCTCGGTCTTTGTCGGTCACCTCGCCGGCAATTGCTCGGCGAATGCTGTCGGGAAGTTCCCCTGACGAACGGACCTGGAAATCAGGGTCGGCGGCACGGGCGGCCACGCCGCGGCTCAGATTGATGCGCTCGGCGATTAGGTCCGGATGGAAGGCGATTGACAGATAGCTAAGCTCCCCGAACCCGCTAGGCAGGAGGAACTCGGTTGTGGGGCCCACTGGCGGTGACGGCGGCGAAGGCAGGTCAACCACCGGCCAGCACAGAAGATCTGACAGCGACATGAAGCCCGCCCGCCATCGGCTGACCTTTTTTTCCTTCCGCTTGCACCCACCGGCGACGATACCGACGACATCGCGCGCAAGCCTAATGTTGATGCCTTCGATCGCCGGGAGGGCTCCTACCGGACGCTGCAGAGCCGACTGAGGATGATAGAACATGTAGAGCGGAAGCGTGGCCATGCCATCGGGCGATGCCGCAGCATGGTTCACCAGCGTCTGACTCTGACTACCTTTCGGTGTGCCATGATCGAGATGATCATAATACCAGTAGCTTGAGCCATTCTTTAGCCTCTGCTCCTTACAGCGCTTCGATTGGATCATCAGGCGCAGGTAGCTGCCGCCCCCAACCTCATGCGGTGCTGCATAGATCCAGTCCATGTCCGCGCCCGTGACCTTCTCATCCGGGAAGTCGACGCGGACGCCGAGCGGCTGGAGTGGCATGAGACCCATCATCAGCAGATCGGTCGCGGTCTCCTCGCGGAAGTTGCGGGTAAGACGACGGTTGCGCTCAAGGAGCTGAGCAAGGTCACGCGGAAAGCGGTTGGCAAACTCACAGAGCATCAGTCGCTAACCCTTCCCACCGAGCGCAATTGGCTACACCCAAAATCGTATCTGATGCGGATTGGCAAGATGGGGAAATAGACCGACTAGCTCAAACTGGATATCTCCTTGCCAGTTCTCGGATGTACTGCACCGTAGTAGCCCGCTTTCCTGTCCGCGCGCAAATGACTCTGCCGAGCAGCTAACGCCCTCGGTCCTGCCGTTTGGCGAGACTGAATGAACGGCAGGTTTTGGGTGGTGTTGGAAGAACACCGAACGACGACAATGGGTCGACGTTGCCGAACGGCGGCTTCCTGAGTTTTTCTGCCAGAACCGGACAGGCAGCAGCCGGCCCCAAATCCGCCGATCATAAATCTTCGGCCGTGGTAGCGCCGTCGTCGACAGATTGAGGCAATGGCTCGAAATGTCACCAACCCGCTGATTAGATAAAACACTTCTTATTCCAATATGTTATCCGCAGAAACACTACTGGAATTTAGAGGGCTATAGCGTAGATGTAACTGTCATCTTCACCCGGTACAGCGCGCCAAATACCGCCGATTGCCCTCTGTTGCCGCCGATAACCGGCGAAACTACGCCCGCACAAAGAGCATCAGACGGTCCTTGCGCGAAAAGGCGTAGAAACGGCGGTGTTTGGTGGTGAAAAAGTTCGAATCGCTTCCGGTCGATTGGTCGATTTTGACCCTGCGCAGACTTGTTTATGGTGCATTAAACGACCGCTATGCGCCCTCATCCTAGTCGTTCAAGTCCAATAGATCGTTCCCCGTAAGTTGCCGTTGGGCTTTGGCTGCACGAATGACGCCAATTGACTTCGGGGAAATATGGGCGATTGGGCCTATCAATGAAAAGATTTGGCCCGTACGTATTTGACCAGAATCGAGGGTTTGGTTACGCGTCGGCATGTTTGAGATCACGGGCAATGATATCGCTCTTCTGAATGACAAAGATCTCAGAGATCTTGTCGCTCTTCTTTGCGAAGCGGAATTGCGTCACCGCGGCCTGCCTGCGTCGGCCGTGACCTGGGGCGGCAACCAGACTGCCCCCGACGGCGGCCTCGATGTCCGCGTTTCTCTCCCCGCCGGAACGCCGATCGACGGGTTCGTACCGCGCGCCGCTACGGGCTTTCAGGTGAAGAAGCCCGACATGCCGCGCAGCGAAATTCTCGCAGAAATGCGCCCTACGGGAACGGTTCGGTTCGTCATTCAGGAGCTGGCGGCGCAAGCCGGCGCCTACATTATTGTCAGCGCAACCGGATCGACTGCGGACGGAGCGCTCGCCAATCGGCGGAAGGCGATGGCGGATGCGGTCGAGGACATCGCACAACGGGATGAGCTCGTCCTCGATTTCTATGATCGCGGGCGCGTCGCGACATGGGTACGCGGTCATCCGGGCCTCATCCCATGGGTCCGCACTCGCATCGGCAAATCCATGTCGGCGTGGCAACCCTATGGGCAGTGGGCGCAGACGCCTGCCGGCAGCGACGATAGCTACCTTGTCGATGACGCATTGCGTATCCAGACTAGCAGCGCTGAGAATGGCGATGGCGTCGACGCGCTCACCGGCCTTGAGAGAATCCGCGATCTTCTGGGCCAACCTGGTAAAGTCGTGCGTTTGGTCGGACTTTCAGGCGTCGGGAAGACCCGCTTTGTCCAGGCGCTTTTCGATCCGGCCATCGGTGCGCGAAGCCTCGATCCGTCGCGTGCCGTCTATGCCGACATGGCGGACACGCCTGATCCGCAGCCGATCGCGCTTGCCAGCAATCTGGTCGCCCAACGCATGCGTGCAATCCTGGTTATCGACAATTGCCCGCAGGAACTGCACCGGCGACTTTCGGAACTCGTCCGCGCCGCCGGCAGCACGGTCAGCGTCATCACCATCGAATACGACATCCGGGATGACGAACCCGAGGGCACGGATGTCTTCACGCTGGAGCCGTCATCGCCCAACCTCGTCGAGAAACTGGTCAGCCGGCGCTTTCCATCGCTCTCCGACGTCGATGCGCAGACAATAGCCGAATTCTCAGGCGGGAACGCGCGGATCGCCCTGGCGCTCGGGGCAACCGTCGGCAAGAATGAATCGCTTGCCGGACTGACAGACGACGGACTTTTCCGGCGCCTGTTTCAGCAGCGACACGAGCATGACAGCGGGTTGCTGCTCGTAGCGCAAGCGTGCGCGCTGGTCTTCTCCTTCGACGGCGAAACTGTCACTGGCGACGAGTCCGAGATCGCCCGTCTGGGTGGCATGGTTGGTAAGACTGGCGCCGAGATCTTCGCCGGCGTTGCCGAGCTTCGCCGCCGTGACCTTGTACAGCAACGCGGACTATGGCGGGCCGTGCTGCCGCACGCCATAGCAAACCGCCTCGCCGCCATGGCGCTTCAGAACATCCCTTGGGCAACCATTGAAACCCAGCTCGTCAACGGCGCCTCGGAACGGCTGATAAGATCATTCTCGCGGCGCCTCGGCTACCTTCACGGCAGCAAGGAAGCGGTCGCGATCGTTGAACGCTGGCTTGGACCCGGCGGCTATGTCGCCGATATCGCCAACCTGAACGCGTTCGGGCGGGCGATCCTGGAAAACATCGCGCCAGTGGCGCCGGCGGCCGCCCTCGATGCGATCGAGCGCGCCGCTCGCGGGCCTGACAGCGAGGCGATGCGAGAGAACGGGCGGCATCTCCTGCGCCTCCTGCGCTCGCTTGCGTATGATGCCGAATTCTTTGATCGGACGGTCGCCCTCTTGGCAAGCTTCGCTCCGGCGGTCGATGACGTGCACGACGAAGCGGCCGACGCCACAGAATCCCTGTTCTACCTCTATCTCTCCGGCACGCATGCCAGCATCGACCAGCGCCTGCGCGCGGTCGAAACCTGGTTGCGTTCGGGCGATCCGGCCGAGCGCGCACTCGGCATTCGGGCGCTGGGCGCCATGTTCGAGGCCTATCACTTCACGTCCTCCTACAATTTCGATTTTGGTGCGCGTCCGCGCAATCACGGCTACCATCCGCGAACGGATGCCGAAGTGCATCATTGGTTCGAGTCCGCGCTGAATCTCGCCGGAACGCTCGTAATCGCAGGCCATCCTGCAGCCTCGGCCCTCCGCACCCTGATAGCGGAAAGGTTCCGCGGGCTATGGTCATCCGCCGGCGCGTTAGACGCGCTCGAAAGGACGGCCAAGGCCATTGCGACCGACGGCTTCTGGCGCGAGGGGTGGATCGCCGTACGTCAGACCCAAAAGTTTGACGGCTCGGCCAGGTCCGCAGAGATCGCCGCGCGCCTGGACGCCCTCGAGAAGATTCTGCGCCCAGCCAATCTCGTCCAGAACGTGCTGGCCATCGTCATGAACCGTAGGGGGATTGGTGCCCTTGACCTTGATGACATCTTTGGTCCCGACGACGACATCGAAGCTGAAAGCGCACGCACGGAGCGGATCATTTTCCAGCTTGGCGAGGAGCTGGCACACGACGTGGATGCTTTTGCCATCTTGCTCCCCGAACTCGTCAGCGCCGAAGGGCAGTTGTGGTTTCTGGGGCGCGGTATGGCCAATGCCGCGCCTGATCGCGCCGTTCTATGGGACGTGCTTGTCGATGAGTTGGCGAAGACACCGGAAACCAACCAGAATGTTCAGTTGCTGCGTGGAATTCTGAACAGGGTTGCGGAACTGGATGCTGCCGCAGTCGATGAGCTTCTCGATGCGGCTTTGCTGCACGACACATTGGCACCGTGGTTTCCGATCCTGCAATCTGCCGTGCCGATCAAATCGCGAGAAATGGCACGTCTCGGCCAATCGCTCACGAGCAATATGGCGCCGATCACGCGGTTTCATGTTCTGGCTTGGGGGCGGGCGACCGATGGGGTCGATCCACGCGAACTGGCTGATCTTATCGTCGCAATCGCCGACAAGGCCGGCGGCTTCGACGTCGCCGCTGAAATTCTTTCAACGCGCTTTCATGCCGATCGCTCGCAAAAAGCGGAGCCGTCGCCAGAGCTTTTGGAAACCGGACGCGAGGTCCTCCAGCGTATCACCTTCGGCGACAAGAATGACCGCGAGGACCATCGGCTGGGACGAATTGCGCAGTTATGCCTCGTGGGCGACGAAGGAGCTTCGATAGCTCGCGATCTTGTCGGAAGGCTTCTGGAGGCGACGAAGGAGCGTAAGACCCAAGCCTACTATCACGACGATCTGGTCAAGGGTGTCGCCAAAGCACAACCGCTTGCCGTTCTTGACGGGTTCTTTGACGGCGATGCGTCACTGCGCAAATCTGGCGTGCGGGCTATCGAAGATATGACGCGTCTGCATCGTAATCCGATGGATACCGTCCCGGATGATGTCCTCATTGCATGGTGCGAAGCCGACCCCGCAATTCGCTATCCGGTCGCCGCCGCAACAGTCACGCTGTTCCGCCGACCGGAGGAAAAAGCGCCGCTGCAATGGACGCCGGCGGCGCGGCTGGTGCTGGAAAAAGCACCTGACCGGTTACAGGTCCTGACCGAATTTCTGTCGCGATTCCGGCCACGGATGTGGAGCGGCTCTCGCGCGGCGATCATCGAGTCTAATGCGCGCATGCTGGACGAGCTGGATTTTGAAGGTGACACCGCTGCGATCAGCTTCATCGAGCAAGCGAAGAAGGGCCTCGCGGACGCGATTGCCGAGGAGCAGCGCTGGGAGACGCAGCGCGACCGCGGACGCGACGAGCGGTTCGAATAGCTTTACTTGCAAAGTGCAGGCGCACAGCGGCCGGAAGATTGAGGCATTGCGGTTTCGCTTTCGGGCATGTCGAGCCTGATGGCAGCCGGTGGAGTCACGGCTCTAATTGTGTCATCGGGAAAACATTTGCCAGCTTGAGTAAGCAAGCCAAAGGCAACGACCGGGATGGGGTGGATTGCTGACAGGCGGCTTCTGGGCGGCGGCGCTGGAAATATGGCCATTCAGGCGATCGCCGCACTTCGATGGCAAGGTGACCCGAAAAAGCTGGTCTTCCGGTGGGCTCAGCGGATTCCTGCAAACCGAAGATGCGCGTTTGGCTGCTGATAGACGAGATCATTGGACAGCACACATTCGTGACGCGGCAGACCTGCACTGCGGAGAATTCCCGCGCCGCAATGCTAGCTTGACAAAACGAAGTCGAGACAAGAATGCTGAGCCGGCGCTCGTAGCTCAAGGGGTAGAGCAGCCGCCTTCATGAAGCCTCGGCTTTCTAAGAGCGGCAGATGTGTGTTCGAAACGCGCCGGGCGCGCCACAGTTGAGAACGGAATGACGCTTTACCTTGAACGAAGCCGACCGCGAAAAGCTTTTAAAGGCCTGCTTGGTAACGCCAATCACCTGATCATAACCGCCTTGGCTGGGCTTGATGCTATCGAGCGCGGTGTCGTGCGCGAAGTACCGGAAGATTTACGGACCGTTTGGTCTCCTAAAAATGCGGTGAGCTCTGCAAAGCGCAGCAGGCGACTGATTCTGGATATGTCACTGATCAGGGCCATCGATGCCATCGACGTGTATCTCCGCGATTGCGTGCGCAAACCTGCACTCGTCCAATCGGACGAATTCCGGAAAGACTTGGACTCGGCGGGCCTGAGCGTCTTCCGGAAGCTACAGGCGGTTGAGCGCCACTGTCCCAACCTTGACACCATCGCCTTCGCGTTGGTTTTTCTTATGGTGGCGTGGCGAAATCGAGGTGCCCACACCGAAGCCGACCGCGACGCGCCGGAAGTGCATCTGGCCCTACTGCGTTCCAATGCAGAGAAGGTGGCGGCTAGATTCAGTGGGCTCGACGCCGAAATGCTTCTCGGTGGGTACGAGGCCATGCGGCCCGTCACGTTCAAGGAAGTTGCATCGCTGATTAACGCTGCGCATCACCTTGTGGCGAACTTAGACACGCTACTCCTGAAGTCCCTGGATATCGAGCAGTTTCTGAAGGACGTTATTTGGGCCTCGCTGAGCGATAGCCAAAAACCCCTTGAGTTGATTGAGCAGACTAGAAAGCGTCGCGCCGTTAGTGTCTGGGGCAAAGATCCAAGCGACCGAGGTGACGCAGTCTTACGACTGCTCGGCCAGCAAGGATTCGCTAGGGTTCCGACCAAGCAGCAGACAGGGGTGGTGATCCCAACAGACCTTATCGCTGAGCTGCAGCGACAGACGCCAAAGTCGGTTCTCGCTTGGGCTCGCCAGTAAATTAACCGTGTGTCCGGTGGGCGGGAGTGCGAAAGGAGGCGAGCTCGGCCGCGACCGTGAAGGCTGCGCGAGGGCAACAGTTTATCATCAGACGCACCGGTACCGCCTAAGGGTAAGACATGACTAATAACGACCTTGAGTCCGACTTTGTTACGGCGATCATCCAAGGTGCTGTAGCCGAGCGGCAGCGGCGTTCAGACGAGCATGCCGCATTGCGCGCAAGCGATGCTTACGTGGCGTCTATTCGCCAGATTGACCGCTACATCCTCGACTATGGACTCGGCATCAACATGATCGAGATGATGGCGAGCCGCAATCCGCCCTTCTTCGATCAGCTAATCTCGCTCCGGATCAAGCCCCACTTCGTCCAGTCGATGATCGCGGCCGCTCATATGATCAAGGAAGGGCTGCACGATCCTGCAAGGCGAGAGATGCGCTTCCTGGTCGAGGCGTCTGTCAAAGCGTTGTGGCTCGACCAGGGCTCGCCCCCGCTCCGGCAGGACGCTGATCGCGATGCGACTGTGCCGCCGAGGACGGTGGCTGAAAAAGTCGCCGCGCTAGACGGGCTGGGGCGCGAGCGTTTCGATGAAGTAGTCGGCAGCCTGCGGTTTGGGATGCTCGATGAAACGGCCGGCAAACAGTATCGACAAACGGCGAAAAGCCTATATGGCACGCTCTCGACGACCACGCATGTCTCGTCGCGCAATGTCGAGCGCGACTTTGCCAACTTCGAGAAGGGCAAACACTTCGCGTTCGAGACCATCGCAGATATCAACGCTATCGCGCGGCTCCTGCGCCAGGTCCTCGATCTTGCGCTCGCTAGCCATTTCGAGGCGTTCGACCACGGGCTCGTCGGCGACTTGTTCGAGCCGCATTTTGCCCCTGATTGGTCATTTCTCAAGATGCCACTCATCGCGGCGGTCGACCGGCATTTCGACTATAAGCATGAGCGCCGCGTACGCCGCGGCGAGGTGGGCTGAATTTCGCTAGAGAGGGTGGTACACATCCTCACAGTCGCCAGCTTGCTAGTGACCCCGCGCCGGCCTTCGGGCGAACTCTGAACGAACGGCTGGTTTAAGGTGACGACAGAAGCACGCCAACGGCGAGAATGGCGTGGGTTGCGGACGACAGCTATTTAACGCTTTTCGCTGGTACCGAACCGACCGCTTTCGTCCGGGTTGCTGCCCTAGAGTGCTCTCATCTCAATGTACGCGCTGTGATTGTTCAAACGACCTTACTATCCGCTAGAAAATTTCGAACGGTGTCTCTCCTCCGGGGCAAGCCAGCTTTCAATGAAATCCAGCGGATCAACACTTCCCATCACTGATCTGGCGAGCGTTAGACGTCCTTCTAAACGCTGCCGACGGTCGTCATCCGCGCTCTTTAGGCGCTCTGTTGCGTCCGCGAAGAATCGCTCTACGGTCATCGCCTTTCCCCACTTCTCCATGATCTCGGCCAGCTGCTGCCGGCTGTCGGCGAGAGCCTGGGCCGTTTTCCTTGCATCTTCCTCCCTTTCGTATCGCTCCCACCGCTCTTTTTGCTCTTTTTTCCTCTGCTCCTCCGCCGCTTCTTCGGCCTCCATAAGGCGTTGCAGATCAACTTTTGACGCCCCTAGCGTCTCGACAATTTCTGGGATCAGGCGCTCAAGCGATTGCTGCTCGGTTTCCTGCCAGTTGCGAGACCAGTTGACGCCATTCTTTGGTGAGTAGGCAACGATACGAAAACGCCCGCACGGCATATCCTGCTCGGTTGTCCACGAGTGCGTCAGTTGCCAAGATTTTGCTGACCGGATGAGCTTGCTGTCCTCACGATGGTAGTCGCCATTGAAATAGCGCATCGTCACGCGCTCAGTCATCTCGGTGATGGCGAGCGCTACAGGCACCATGTCGATATAAAAAACCGTCGGCCTGTCAGGTGCCCAAATACTTCCCGAGTGGTAGCGACCGTATTTGCGATCTCGCTCGACCTCTTGTTCCCTGACATGAATCCGCAGCAGATTGTCGGCGGCTGGCGCGATTTGAACGCGGTAACTTCGCTCATCAAGCGCAAGATACAGAGCGTTGGCGATGGAGAGAGCACGCTGAAGCGCGGCTTCTGATGAAATCAGGTCCGGCAGAATCCTTTTGTAGGGCCTGAGGAACTCGCCGTTCTTGACCTCCCGTGTTTTCCGAAAATGTTCTTCTGCACCAAAAAGCAGCGGGTGACGAACCGGGCGGCGAGTTTTCGTAGCGAGCTTTGGCTTACGCGGGGCTCCTTCCTCCATCGTTCGTTTTTTGCGCGGTTTGACAACTGGCGGCAGGATATCGGTGGTCTCATCGGATGCTTCTGGCAAGGTCGGCAACTCTGCCGGAAGTCCTAGGGACTTGCGGGTCCAGTATCCCGATCCGGGATAAGGCACTTGATATTGTTTGCAGATAGCTGCCAGTGCCGTGCCGGAAATTCCGAGCTCCGGTGCGACTTTGCTAAGTGGCCTCTCACAGACTCGTTTATAAAGCTCAACGCGAGTCACCTGCATAGCGAATATCTCAATTCCCTCATCACCGATATCGCATTGCAGGTACACGCATTGATCCCATCTTTTGAAGGGGAAACTGCCCTTTTTTGATGCCGATTTTAGAGGGCTATAGCGTAGATATAGTTGTCATCATCACCCGGTGTGGCGCGCCAAATTCCGCCGATTATTCTCCACAATACGCTATTGCCGCCGAAAGTACGCTTGTGCCAGGAGCGGAAGGGGGCGTCATGTGAGGGAGCGTAGAAACGGCGGCGTTTGGCGGTGGAAAAGTTCGAATCGCTTCCGGCCGATTGATGGTTTTTTCCCAAAAGACGTTGTGCATGAGACTCTGAATGGCAGTTGCACGCCTTATATCCGTCAATAGCAAAGTCGAACCTCCTATTGAAAGTGGTTATACTTGCGTCTCGGCACCTCTCACTTTGTTGGAAAGTAGCGCCAGTAAAAGAAACGGCTGAGAAAACACCGCCTCGGTGGTCACATGACGACCTCCATATACGAAGCTTCGCAGGGCTGTCATTTCTTGAGCAGTAGAGCAACCAGTTCCGCCTGCCTGCCGGTATCAGTCTTCTGGAATATATTGCGCATATGAAAGGCAACGGTGGACCGGGATACACCAAGGTCAGCCGCGATCTGCGTCAGCTTCCTGCCTTGCGTAAGCGCTTGGGTTATCCTTATTTCTGCGGGTGTGAGGCCATATGACTGCGCCACCATTGTAAAATCTGGACCCGTCGGCTCCGGTGGGCGTGCCGAACGGATACGTTCGATCTGGCGCAAACGCGCTTCGATGGTCGCCAGCAAGAGATCGTAATCCACTGGTTTGACGAGATAATCATCGGCACCAAGCCGCTTGCCATCCACAATATGCCTTGGATCGGCAAGGGCCGAGAGGAATACGAACGGAATTTCGGCATAGTCCGGCCCCCTTTCCTGCAGGGCTTCAAGCACGCCATAACCGTTAAGTTCGGGCATTGAGATATCGCAAAGAACCAGATCGGGGCAAACACGCGCCAGCTTCCCGAGCGCCTGTTTGCCATTGTCGGCTTCAACCACATCATAGCCAGCCTCGACCAGCTCATCCCTGATGTCACGCCGCAGCTGCGCTTCATCCTCAATGCAAAGGATCACAAAAGGCTTCCGGTTCGGAGACGGCGCCAATGTCATGCCAACTCCTTTCGTAGCGCCATGTCCGTAACAGAGGCGAAACCGGAGGCACCGCTGGGCAGCAGCATCGCCAGTCGAACCATGCCAGGCTCCGAATCTTGCAATTGCACATCGCCGCCCTGCAAACGGGCAAGCGCTCTGGCCATATAGAGGCCTACGCCGATACCGGGACGGCCTTCCGTATTGCTGCCGCGATAATAGCGTTCGAACAGCGCCTCCTGTTCGAATGACCCCTCCGGAGGTCCAGTGTTGGTCACCACGCATTCGATCTGCGTGCCGCTGTCAGCGAGGGTAATTCTTATCGGTGTCTTTGCCGGTGAGTATTTGACTGCGTTGGACAGCAGATTGGTGAGAATGTGTTCCGCATGCACGGGATCACAATAGGCAATGGGAGAATCACCGTCCGGAAGCTTGAGAGTGATCCGGCCCGATCCGGTGTCTTTCGTCGACCGGGAGCAGACCTCTGCTACGAGGTCACCGAGATCGCAAAGCTGGCTGCGGACTTCGATCTGGCCGGCATCGAGGCGCGCGGCGTCGAGGGTGCTTTTCACCAGCCTGACCAGACGCGCGATAGCGCTACGGGCTTCCTCGCCCCGTTCCAGGACCTCTTTTGGGGTTAGCCTGTCACGCCGGCGCATCAGGCGCTGAAGCGCGGAATCGACAAGGGCGAGCGGGGTGCGGAACTGGTGCGAGATCATGGTGCCGAAGTTCCGATAAAGATCGGCTGTGGCGCGCTCCCGGGTCAGGGCCGCGTCAAGCTCCTGCGTACGGGCCTGCACCAATTGTTCCAGATGATCACGATGATTGGCAATCTCCCGCTGAGCCGCCCTTCGTTCGGTCACGTCCGAGACCAGCAGGATCGTGCCAATGATGCGCCCACCGTCACGCAGCGAGAAGCAGCGCAAATCGACATAAAGCGGGTCGCATTGGTGAGGTGGAAAGAACGGCTGATCCAACAACGCAACCGCCCGGCCCTGAAGGGCATCGCCGACCGCCTGCTCGACCCTGTCTACTTCGAAGAAACCGGAGAGTTCACGCAGCAACGAGCCTGTGGCACTGCGAGTGCCGTGGCCAAACAGCCGTTCGGCAGCCTCGTTCCAGAGCGTGCAGCGCCGATCCATATCGACAGCGATGATGCCTTCACCACTGGAGCCGATCAGAAGTTCAGAGAACGCCTTTTCCTTGTTGAGCAGGCGGGTCCGTTGCCTTGCATCGCGGATCGCCAGCAAAAAATGGAAGCAAAGCACGGTACCTGCCAGCGATATGCCGACCATGGAGATGATGATCTGCCACAGCTGCTTGCGCGTTGCGTCAAGCGTGGCGCCAAGGTCGTCCCATTCGGCCACCATTGCCTTGTTGGCCGCTTCCGTGAGCGCTACATTGTAGGGGACAAGCAAGGCCCTGATGCGCGGCATCGTCTCTGTTCCGGCGCTCATCACCAGTGAGCCAAGTTCAGGCAGGCTTCCACGCAAGGCGTCAAGCGGGGCCGTCGCGCCAAGTGCTTCCATCCGCCGACGCTGCGGGCCATCGTCAAGCAAGGCAAGCCGACTGAGGAATACGTTGTAACGCAGCTCCATCTGCGCAGGATCAACCTCTCCGGCAACGCTGCCCGCGACGGCCTCACCCAGTTGAAGGCTTGAAATATGTGCCCGCGAGATCACCCAAAGCATGTTCTGAGTGGCCTCGATGCGCATGTCCCGCTCAAGGTCGGAAAGACGCATCAGCGAGAAGGCCAGCAGCACGACGAATATGATGATGGCCGAGACCGGCAGTGCGACGCCCAGCAATGCCCGCGCCCGTTTCTTCATCGAATTTCGAGCCATCGCAATTGCCAGACCCAGCGATAATCGAAGCGGATATCCTGCAATTCCGCATGCTGATCACGCGGATAGATCATCCATAGCGGCCCCTTGTCACCCGGCAGCAGCGGTTCGCCGTCCATTTCATAGGCAATGAGCACGTCGAACCGGTCGAATTCTTCAATCGCGATTTCAATCGCGTAATCGTTCACGGCTCGCGCCGTCACGGCTGTGCCCCTGGCGCCGACATGCGCCAGAATATCCCTCATCAGAAAGCCGTCAAAGCGACGTACGCCATCTGTGACGGCCGTCGTTGTTTCCAGCCGGGCGGCGGGCAACGCCCTCAGCATCTCCATATCGAAATGCGCCACCCCTTCCGCATTGATCCTGGAAATGGCGCCACGCACCTCAAGTATGGAGGGAGACGTGGGGGGCGGCATTTTTTCCGTGTCACGGCCATGGACGTCAGTAGAAAAGTAAAACAACGTGGCTGTCAGAATAGAAAAGAAAAACCTCTGCAAATCGACGCGTCGCCCCCCAAGCTGTTTCCTATCCTTATCGTGCCGGCTTACTTTATTCGTTTTTCCTGCCTTGGATACCTGCGGCCAATTATACTCACGCTTTCCGGCACGTCCCTATCCAAATGGACGGGGCATGTTTGCTTTGCTCCTGCTAGAGCCGGACAGGTGTAGAAAGCGGGGCGGAGCATGTGGGATTTTAGCGTCGGCGGCGCACTGGCAATGATGGCGCGGACCATGCCATTCATCGTATTACGCATGGCGGTCTATTTCGGCATTGCCGTTGGCTACGTTCTGGTGACCGGAACCGGTGCCGGCATCGGCTATGGCGTTGGCGGCTTCGGTGACGAGGGCTTTCAGGCCAATACGACCATGTGGGGCGGCATCATGGGCTTCGGCCTGTTTGGCGCCATCATGTACTGGGCGCGCGAATACATCCTTTATATCGTCAAGGCGGGCCATATAGCGGTGCTGGTCGAACTGATCGACGGCAAGCCGATGCCAGACGGAAAGTCGCAGGTCAGCCATGCGACAGCGGTGGTAAAGGAGCGTTTCGCTCAGGCCAGCGTGCTGTTTGCCATCGATCAGCTCGTCAAGGGCGTGATCGGCGCGATCACGGGGCTGGTGCGCGGAATTCTGACCATCCTGCCCATACCCGGCGCGCAGCAGCTTTCCGGTATCCTGCATGCCTTCCTGCGGGTTGCCGTCGGTTTCATCGACGAGGTCATCCTAGCCTACGCAATTCGCACCGGTTCGACCAACCCATGGGGATCGGCCAGGGAAGCGCTGGTGCTCTATGGCCAGAATTACAAGGTCATGCTCAAGAACGCCGCCTGGCTGGCGATTATTGTCTACCTCATGAGCTTTCTGGTGTTTCTGGTCATGCTCGCGCCGGCGGCTCTCGTCGTCTACCTGATGCCGGGGGCCTGGGCAGCAGGCGGCTTCGTCTTCGCACTACTGTTTGCCTGGAGCGTCAAGGCAGCGCTTCTGGAACCCTTCGCCATCGCCTGCATGATGCAGGTCTATTTCAGGACGATTGAAGGCCAGCAACCAAACCCCGAATGGGACGCAAGGCTGGAACAGATGTCGGCCAAATTCCGCAAGCTGAAGGCCCGGGCCCTGGGTGAAGCACGACCTTCCGCCGCAGCTGAAAGCGGCTGGCGTCAGGCGTGACGCGCCATCCACGACAGGAGACAATGATGAAAATTCTGAAGGCAACGCTTGTCGCGGCCACAGCAGTCACGATGTCCTTTTCGGGCGCCTCGGCGGCTGAGGATGTGGTGATCGTCTATGACGCCTCCGGCTCGATGTGGGGCCAGATCGACGGTACCAGCAAGATCGAGATCGCGCGCGAAGTGATGGCAGATCTGGTGACCGGATGGTCCGCCGACATCAATCTCGGCCTGGTCGCCTACGGGCACCGCTCCGAAGGCGACTGCCGCGACATCGAGACATTGATCGAACCGGGGCCGCTCGACCGGGCAAACTTCATAAAGAAGGTCAACGGCATCCAGCCGAGAGGCAAAACACCGATTTCGGCCGCCGTGCAACATGCCGCCGATCTCCTGTCCTATCGCGATAATCCTGCAACTGTCGTGCTCATTTCAGACGGGCTGGAAACCTGTCAGGCCGATCCTTGTGCATTGGCCGGACAACTGGCGCAGCAGGGTGTGAAGTTCACCACCCATGTCGTCGGTTTCGATCTTGACGACAAGGCTCATGCCAGCCTTGCCTGCATCGCTGAAAACACCGGCGGCGTCTTTGTCCCGGCTCAGAACGCTGCGGAACTTAAAGACGCGCTGGCGCATGTACAGTCGGTCATGGACCTGCAGCCGATGGTACAGCAAGAGGGCGAAGCAACCCCTGAACCGGAGCAGCAAACCGCCGAGATAGAGGTGCAGGCTCCTGCAACCGTGATCACCGGCGCGAGCTTCGCGGTCACCTACTCGGACAATCTGCATGCGAACGACTTTGTCACCATCGTGCCTGCCGGAGCTGATGAAGGCTCAGAAGGCAGATATTTCCGCGTCGGCGACAAGAATGAGGGCGCACTGGTCGCGCCGGCCACACCCGGCCTTTATGAAGTCCGCTACGTGCAAAGCCAGGGCCACAACACACTCGGCTCCACACCAATCGAAGTCGTCGAGGCGGAGCTGGGCATCGCTGCGCCCGAACAGGTGACCACGGGCACAAGCTTCAAGGTGACGTGGTCTTCGTCTATCCACCCGCAGGATTTTGTCACCATCGTGCCTGTCGGGTCGGATGAAGGCACGGAAGCCAGATATTTCCGCGTCGGTGAAAACACCGAGAACAGCCTTGTGGCACCGGCGGAACCCGGCCTTTACGAGGTCCGCTATGTGCTGAACAATGGCCGGCGTACCATGGCCTCCACGCCGGTCGAAGTGATCGAAGCGGAGATGGCCATCGCCGCGCCCGAACAGGTGACCACGGGCGCAAGCTTCAAGGTGACCTGGTCTTCGTCTATCCATCCGCAGGATTTTGTCACCATCGTGCCTGCCGGGTCGGATGAAGGCACGGAAGCCAGATATTTCCGCGTCGGTGAAAACACCGAAAACAGCCTTGTTGCGCCGGCAGAGCCGGGCCTCTACGAGGTCCGCTATGTGCTGAACAATGGCCGGCGCACCATGGCGTTCACGCCCGTCGAGGTGGTCGGGGCCGAGGTAACGCTCAGCGCTCCCGATGTGCTGCGCGCCGGCTCGGAAATGCGCATGAGCTGGTCCTCGTCAATCCATCCGCAGGATTTCATCACCATCGTGCCCGCCGGTGCCGGGCAGGGCGCGGAAGGCAAATATCTTCGTGTGCGGGACAACACGGATGGCAAGCTCGTCGGGCCGACCGAAACAGGCTTTTACGAGTTGCGCTACATTCTGAACGAAGGCGCCCGGATAATGGCCACCCACAGCTTCGAGGTCGTCCCGGCAAACGCACCACTGGATGAAGGAGCGGGGCTCAACGCACCGGCACAGGCGGGTGTCGGTGAGACGATCACCGTGTCGTGGACTGCGGAGGCCGGCAGTGCGGACCAGCGCGTCTCTGTTGCCCGCGCCGATCAGGCTGATTTCAGCTGGATTGCCGCCCACAAGGTGGGGGCGGAAAAAGTACTGGAACTGCAAATGCCAGCGGAAGCCGGAGCCTATGAGGTGCGCTTTCTCGATATCAGTGGCCGCAAGGTTCTCGGCCGCTCAATCGTGGAGGTGAAGTGAATATGGCAGGCATGCTCAAAGCGGTGTTTGCTGCAATCACGCTCGGTATCGCGACATTTCCAGCGCTCGCCGAAATCGACGGACACGGGCCGGATGCCTGGCGAGTAACGGGAGTATCCGCCAACGACACTCTCAACGCCCGGATGGGTCCAGGCACCAACTATCCGGTGATTGAGACATTTGCCCACAATGAACGCGGCATGCAGCAGATCACCTGTGTACCATTCTATACAGCAGCCCACTACACAGCGATGTCGCAGGCTCAGATCAGAGCGCTGCCGGCGCGCTGGTGTTTGATGCGCAACAAAGCGATGAGCAAGGCCGGCTGGGTCGCGCAGCGCTACATCACACCCGATAGCGGCAAGGTCTTGGCCACTCCGACGAAGACCCGCCCCGCGCAGCCTGCACGCGAGCCTTACGCACCGAACCCCGACATCGATCCGGTTGCCCAGGCACAGGATCTGGTGCGGGAGATCTACGAACGTCAGTTCCAGTCAGAAAACAGCAATCTGCCGAGCGCATTCGATCCGGCGGTGTCGAGGAACTACTTCACCGACGACATATTGGCCTGGCTGGCCTCTGGCAACATCGGTGCGCATCCGCTTTATGGCGCTCAGGATTTTGATGGCGCCATAGAAGACCCGGTGCCCGACCCTCGACAGCCGATGCTGCGCGGCATGATCACCATCAATGTCGATTTCACCAATTTCGGCAAGCAGCAGCGCGCGGTCTTTTTACTGCGCGCCGACACCACCAAACCCGGCGCGCCGCTCCGCATTTTCCGCGTCGAACACAATGGCTGGTCCTATCCGTAGGCCATGGAGAAAGTCGTGATCACAGGAAATTACGGAATGGACGGATGTAGAACCGGATCCGTTGTCATGATCGGCTTGTTCGGCGCCCTGTTGCTGACAGGTTGCAGCGCGGAAGCGGAAGCGCCGACATCGAAAAACTCCACCGGCGTCGCGATAAGTGTTCTGGAAACAACGACAGGTCGCTACGAATTTACGCCGACCACATGCGGCATCTATAGCCAGGATGATTTCGACGATATTGAAATCCAGGGGCCAGGGACGGCACCAAATGGAGAAAAGTTCTTTTTCCAACTGTCGTCTACTGCAAATGCAATGACCATCGGCCTCGGCGTCGATCGTCCCTTCGCCAGCCCCGAGCGTCAGATTCAGGCCGGGCGCGTCTATTCACAGGAGTTCACCATCGTGACTTCCGGGAGACAGCTGTCCGTTGCAGGTCTGGTGTTGGTGGACGAAAATGGCGCATCTATCGATGACCGCGCCACCCTGACCATCGATTGCGGCGCGCAGTAAGGAACGGAGTTCGGAACAAGGAAAAGGCCGCAGCAGCGCTGATGGCTGCAGCATATATCGCACTACCCGATGGAGACGGGAGCCATCGACATCACATTCGACGACGAGCGACCCACTACACAATACGGAATGACGTACCGAACGATCTGACTCGATAGGTGCGCGCGGCAAGCTGGCCAATCATTAAGCCACTCCCCATGGGTGGCGTGAATATCATCCCCTGATTATGTGTTCGTGCCGCCCTGCGACGTGCCGATATCCCAACTCCCTCGTCCGGGCACTGGATGCGGAAAGAGTTCGGAAAGCCGATAGAACAGCCCCCTCTACCGCTAACACCATCCGGATGTGTTGAGCCGCTAGTGCTGGATACTGAGAAGCAGGGAGTTGGGCGCAAGCCTAAACATGTCACAGCGGATCTGACACTCAATCTCGGCGTGGCACAGAAGACTTTAGCAGCGACGCCCGAAAATCCTCTCCGGGCCACGCCAAAGCCACGTCCTACACAACCGACCACAATGACACGACAGGAGCTCTATGGCGCGGTATGGACGACGCCGATGTCGCGATTGGCTGAGGAATATGGGATCAGCGGCAATGGTCTCGCCAAGATTTGCGATCGGGAAGATATCCCGCATCCGCCACGCGGATATTGGGCGAAGCATACCGTAGGCAAAGCGCCAAAACAGACACCATTGCCGAAATCGAGAAGTGCGCGCTCCATCACCATCCGCCCGACACCCTTGCCGCCGCCTCCCATTGAGTTACCACCGGAGGTAATGCAACAGGTAGACAAAGCTCGCGCGAGCGGATCCTCCCTTGTAGTGCCCGAGCGCCTCCTGAGACCACACGCGGTGATCGCGTCATGGCTCGCTGAGCATGAGGAAAAGAAGCGGCAGGCCCGCAACGAACGCGATCCATGGATGCGCAATCTGTACCGTCCGAGCGAATTCACCGAAACGGACCGTCGCAAGCATCGTATTCTGGATGCCTGTTCAAGGCGATTGAACGCCAAGGCGGAAAGGGGGCAGAGGAGTGGCTCCAACTGGCCGATCCGACAGCCAATGGAGTCGATGGTGTCTTCAAGAAGGTCGCCGCCGTTACCGATTGGACCTACCGGGATTGATCGCCTGGATACCCAATGAGCTGGGCAGGTGAGGTCCGCATTCCGTTGTCGTCGTCGTACGAAACGGCCGACCCATCGCTCTGGCGTAGCCGGCGGGTGCCATGCGCCAGAAGAGCCCGGCTACCACAACCGCGCAGCACAGATGCAGCGTCCAGCCTGCCGTGAAGCCGCCGGTAAGGTTGTGGAGGGTGGCGACGATCCATGGCGGCAGTGCCGCAAGCAGGAAGCCGCCACCTTGCATGAGTGCGGAGAGCGCTCCGGCTTCGGCAGGGTCTGGAAGGTGGTCGAGCGCCACGATCATCAACAGCGCGAAGCAGCCGCCCAGCCCGGCGCCCAGAACGGCGACCCACAAAAATGGTGCTGCCTCCGGCCGCAGGACCAACGCGAGAAATCCGATAACCTGCATGGCCAGCGTCAGCCATAGCCATGGCCGCCGGTCTTCCCGCCTGTTGGCCAGCAGCGGCAGCAGCAGCGCGGCGCCGGCCTGGCACACGGCCATGACCGCCAACAGGCTGCCGCTGGCGGGCGCACTCCAGCCGAGATCGCGATAGAAGGGCGAAAGCCACGCCACTGCAGTGGAATAACCGCCATTGACGAGGCCGAAACAGGCCATCAGGAGCCAGGTTCGTGGACGTCTGAGAAGAGCGCCGGTCTTGCTCACGCCACCCACACTCTGCGCGTCTGCCGGCAGGCTGCGCGCAACAAGCCCCAGCGCCAGAAACGCTGGCAACGCCATCCAGGCTAGCCCCGCATGCCAGTCACTGGTAGCGGTCGCAATCAGCGGAGCCAATTGTGCTCCCACCGCGCCGCCGCCCATCAGCATGGCGGAGTAAAGCCCCATGACGACGCTGACATGGGCAGGAAAATGCCGCTTGATGACGCCGGGAAACATGGCCTGAACCACTGCCGCGCCAAGGCCGAGCAGCGCCGCCGTGGCCACCATCTGCCAGCCGGTCCACACGAACAGGCGCAGCAATGAGGCGACCGCCAGCACCGCAAGCGCGACAAGGATGGAACGCCGCGCACCAACCCGTGCCTGCAAGGTCGGGCCCGCGAAAGCCAGCGCCCCCATCAGGAACATCGGCACCAGCGTCAGCAGCGAGAGGCCTTGCAGGTCGAGACCGGTCTGCAAGGAAATATCGGCGGCGAGCGGACCGATTCCAGTGATGAACAACCTCAGAGCCAGCCCCACCAGCACAATGGCCGCAAGCAGCAGCAGGCCACCGGGAACCGGTGCGGAGTCGTGTTTCATCGTGTTACTTCCGACTGTCGCGGGCTTCGGCCCACTGTTCGTAGAGGTTTTGGCCGGGCTTGCTCTCCAGCGGCAGATGGCTGATCGTCATCGACTGCTCGGCAAAAGGACGCTTCAGTTCTGCATAAATCTCAGCCGTCGACAGGTTGAACGGCGCACCATCCTCGTTGGAATAGGCGTAGGCGACCGTACCCACCCCGGCCAGCCGCATGGCGGCCATGCACATCGGACAGGGATGGCCGCTGGCATAGACGGAACTGCCTTTCAGCGCGTCCGGGCCGTGCGTGCGGGCGGCAACGCGAATGGCCAGAAGTTCAGCGTGGTCGGTGACGTCATGGCTCAGATGCATTTCGTTGACGGCGGTGGCTATGATCTCGCCGCCACTCACCACCACAGCCCCGAACGGCCGCCCGCCGGCCTCGACATTCGCGCGCGCGAGCTCAACCGCCTGGCGCAAGAAACCCTTTGCATCACTCATTGCAACCTCCACGGTTTATCGGCCGCCAGCGGCGGCAAGGATTTTCTCGATGTCGCGATAGCCGGCGCTGCGTGCATGTTGAAGCGGCGTCACGCCATTGCCGTCCGCCAGATTGACGTTGGCGCCGGCCTTGACCAGCAGTTCCACGATCTGACGGTGGCGGCTGCCGCCATCGCCGAGGATGATCGCCTCCAGCAGCGCGGTCCAGTGCAGGTTGTTGACGTGATCGACATCGACGCCTGCCTCGATCAGCGTTTTCACCGTCTCCACATGGCCGCGCTCCGAAGCCGGAATCAGCGCCGTGCCGCCATAGCGGTTGGTGCTTTTCAGATCGGCCCCATGCGCCAGTGTCATTTTAAGAATTTCCAGATGACCCCGCGCCCCGGCATAGAGATAGGGGCTGTCATTGATCTTGTCCTTGGCGTTGACATCGGCGCCAGCCTCGATGAGGACGCGGGCCGCATCGACCGCATTCGCGTGGGTGGCACTCAAAAGCGCCGTCGCTCCGCTGCTGTCGCGTGTATCGATTTCGGCCCCATCGGCCAGAAGCCGCGTGATGAGGGCTGCCTCGTTCTTTTCAGCCGCATTGTGCAAGTGCGTTTTGCTCATGGCTTCTCCTGTTCCAGCGAAAGATGCTGCCATCAAGAGCAAGCCGGCGGCACCTGTAAGGATCGTACGTCGGCGCACAATGAAACTCCTGATCAATGGCTATAACGGTCGCCCGTGACTGATGCCGTCCAGATAGGGAGGAAAGTTGACATTTGAAAATTAAATATCAAGATGCTTTGCATTGAAAATCTGAATGCCATCTCCCGCCGACGGAACCGACATGCTCGATCCGCGCCTGCTTCGCGCCTTCACTGCAATCGTCGATGCAGGAAGCTTCACCCTTGCGGCCGAGCGGCTGCATATGACGCAATCCACCATCAGCCAGCAACTCGCCAGGCTGGAGGGCGCGGTGGGCACAGAACTGATCGAGCGGGCAGCTCGACCGGTTGAGCCTACGGCGGCGGGAGAGCGGCTTTTGGGCTATGCCCGCCGGCTACTCGCCTTGCAACAGGAAGCGCAGGCGGCGGTCGGCGAACCGGCCGGAACAGCGGCGATCCGCATCGGCGTACCCGAAGATATTGTCGATGCAGCCATGGCCAGGACGTTCAGCAGCTTCGCCCGCCGCCATCGCGAAATTCGGCTCGACGTCACCACCGGCTTGAGCCGTGATCTGACAAGGCGCTATCGCAGCGGTGAATTCGACATCGTCATCGTCAAGGAAAGCGAGCCGGGTCCCGATTGCCGGGTGGCCTTTGCCGAGCCCATCGCCTGGTTCGAGAGTATCGATACGCCACCGGACATTCATACGCTGGGGACCCATGCGGACCCGGTCCCGCTGGTTGCCTTTCCGCCGGGCGGGCTTTATCGCGAGGCAATGTTCGAGCGCATCGAGCGTGAAGACCGCCGCTGGTATGTCGCCTTCGCGGCCAGCAGCCTGCACAATGTGCTGGTCGCCGTGGAAGCCGGGCTCGGTCTCTCCCTTCTGCCGGTCAGGGCCGCGCAGGACTACCGCGTCCGCCCCTATGCGCCATTCGACATGGAAACGGCCATGGCCGTTTCCCTTTATTCTTGGGAAAGCACGGGGGCGGTGTCCGAATTGGTGGATTCCATGCAGTCCGTTCTTGCCGCCAGAGCCACGCCATTTCGGCCTCGGACGGATACGGCAGGAGAGCTTCGATGACTGGCAACAGACCAACCCTTGAAAATCCGTTCCGGCTGATCGTCGGCGGCGTGCTGTTGCTTTTGTGCGCGGCCGGCATTCTGGCAATGGCGGAGCGCCAGTCACTGATAGCCGAACTGGAGCAGGAAAGCATCGTCCTGCATCGGCTGGCATCGCAGCAGGCCGATCAGCACGATGCGCATATGACCGCCCTGTCGGCGATTGCGGTGGCTGCGAATGGCGCGCGCCACGACCTTTTTCTCGACGTCGCCGCCACCATCTCGCGCTTTTATCCGCGGATCGACGAAGTGCAACTCGTTCCTCTGTTCGATCAGGGAGAGATCATCGGCACGGAACGGCTCGATCCGGCATTGGCCGCAACGATCCGTGCGGCGGCGATGGCGTCCGATGGCAGGATCGCCCTGTTGCCGCATCCCGGTAAGCCGCATCATTACATCATGGTCAAGCGCAGTCCCAATTCGGAGGCGGCACGCTACGGGCTGATGCTGGGCATCGATGCGGAAAGACTGCTCGACGAGGCGGGGTCGTTCTGGCAGCGGCCCGGCATCGCACTCGGCCTTTCCCTGCCTGGCAGCCAAAAGCTTACAGCCTATGGCGGGGCGCCACAGACGATCCACTTTTCACAGCCGCTCGGCAGCGCCTCTCAGCCTCTCGTTCTTCAGACCGGGATGGAGGTCAGGCTGGCGGACCTGTTCCCGCCCGTCAAGACGGTGCTGGTGCTGCTAGCCGTCGCGCTGGCCTATGTTGCAGCGTTAATCATGCTGCGCCAGCGGGCACGTACCCGCCGGGCACTGGAGCAGGTGCGGCTCAGCGCGCTGGATTCGCGCCTTGCCCATGCCTCGCGCGTCAATGCGCTGGGGGAGATGGCAAGCGGCCTTGCCCACGAACTGACGCAGCCGCTAACCGCCATTCTGGCGCAGGCGCAGGCTGGTCGGCGCTTGCTCATACTTGGTGATACGGCGGCACTTGCTCCAACACTCGACGACACGGTGACGCAGGCGCGCCGGGCTTCCGCCATGCTGGAGCGCTTCCGCAACTGGTCTCGGCCGCAACATGACCCAGTATCAGCTTTCGATCTGCGCGAGGCGGTCGCCAATGTGCGGACGCTGCTGGAGCCGCAGGCGATGCAGCATGGTGTGCAGCTTATCTTCGACGTACCGGAAACGTCGGTAGCGGTGGCCGCCGATTCCGTCGAGATGGAGCAGGTCGTCTTCAATCTCGTGCGCAACGCCATCGAAGCCGCAGGCTATGCCGGCAGCGGGGGGCGGGTTACCATCCAACTGCGGCGGGATGTGTCCCATATCCTGCTGGAGGTGACCGACAATGGCCCCGGCGTGCCGGAGGAATTGCGGCCGCGCCTGTTCACGCCCTTCACCACTACCCGCCCCGACGGCACCGGGCTTGGTCTTGCACTCAGCCAGCGGTTGGTGGAGCGCGCCGGTGGGGAAATCGCACTGGTCGACCGCGACGCGGGAGCAACCTTCCGGGTCGTGCTGCCGCGCAAACAGGATCTGATGGAGGTCAAACGATGATCCATCCTGTCTATCTCGTGGACGATGATGAGGCGGTGTGCAAGGCCCTCGCCCTGCTTCTATCCACCGTCGGCATCACGGCGACAGGCTTTGGCGATCCCCAAGCCTTCCTGGCTGAAGTGCCGAAACTTTCTCCCGGCTGCCTGATCCTCGATATCAGAATGCCGGCCATTTCCGGTCTGAAATTGCAGGAGCGGCTGACAGCGCAGGGTATCGACTGGCCCACCATCGTCATTTCCGGCCATGGCGACATCGAAGCCTGCCGGCGCGCCTTCCGCAATGGCGCGGTCGATTTCCTGTCCAAGCCGGTCGATGAGCAAGACCTGATCGACGCCATTCAGCGAGGGCAGGAAGTGCTTGCGCGCACGCTTGACCGGCGGCCGAACAGGCGGAAACGCTGGCGCTGCTCGCCGCGCTGACGCGGCGCGAGCGCGAGGTGCTGGACCGTATTGCCGAAGGTTTCACCACTCGTCAGATCGCGGAGGGACTGGACCTGTCGCCACGCACCGTGGAAAGCTACCGCGCCGCCATCGGCGCGAAACTCGGCACCACCTCGCAGGCCGAGATGACGCGGCTGTGGCTTGAGGGGCGCCAAACTCCGTAGAACTACGGATATGGCCCACAAGACCTACGAATGGCAGGAGAACAATGGGCGGGTTAAATGACGGCCATCAACAGGAAAGGAACCCAAATGATCCGCACCCTCGTTCTCGTCTCCGCGCTTCTTGCTCCGCTGGCTGCCTCCGCACAAGACCTGCCGACGGCCCCGTACCTTCCACTTGAGCTGGCCACCCAGGCTGCCGACGCCGCGCTGAAGGCGTGCGCTGCCGAAGGTCACAATGTGAGCGTTGCCATCGTGGCTCGCGACGGTGCCACCAAGGTGCTGTTGAAGGCCGACAACTCCGGCCCCCATACGGCTTCCAGCGCCACCGGCAAGGCTTTCACCTCCGCCGCCATGGGTCGCGATACCGCTGGCCTTGCGGAGTTCATCGCTTCCAAGCCGGCCAATGACGGCCTGCGCGACATGGATGGCCGCATGGTCATTCAGGGCGGCGGCCTGCCGATCAAGTTCGGCACGGCGCTTGTCGGTGGCATCGGCGTGGGCGGTGCCCCCTCGGGTGATATCGACGCCGGCTGCGCCGTTACCGGTCTGAAGGCCATCGGCGCCGCGACCGAGTAATATCGCTGTGAACAGCATGTAAGACCGAACGGCCTGCCTCCGATGCGGGCCGTTTCCTTTTGGTATCCTGTGTTGGATAGGGCTTCAGCCTTGAGAGGCGTCCGGACGTAAGCCTTTGCTATGAGCTCCTATTCTTTCTTCAAAGACTGATAGTCACGGAAGCATCTTCAACGCTTATCCCGGCATCGGCGTCTTCGGCTGGTCGGTAGGTAGATTTCGAACCTCAGGCGCGCAAGCTTGGCGCTTGGCATGCAGATTTGGATAAGGGAGAAGACTGAAAGTCACTGCTGTTTCAGCGGTTTCCGATTCGATTGCGGCCTTTGAATTTAGAGGGCTATGGCGTAGACATAGTTGTCATCTTCACTCGGTGCAGCGCGCCACGCCCAGCGCATTAGCGGCATGGCGGATGTTCAGATATTCGGCAACGGCGAGCGTCTGGATCAGGGACGCCAAGGGGATACGCGAGCCTAACTTGGTCGGCATCCCCCATTGGCGATCGATGATAGGTGCTGAATTCCGCCGTCGCATGTACTACCCGGCCTCGCGCGTTGCCTTCGCGACAGTCACGGGGCGGATGAGCAAGAAAGCGAGCACTGCCGCTGCCGCCGCTAACGCTGCCGCCCAGAGTGACAGATCAGAGATTGCCGAGGCGAGTGTTGCCATGGCCGTATCGACCGCACCCGCCGGGTCGCTGCCAATATCAGAAGCCGCTGCCACTACGTCGCCAGAAGCCACCCGCTCGACAAAGGCGCGATCATATTGTGAGAGACCGTGCGTGAGGTTGGCGCTGAAGATCGCGCCCAGCCCAGCAATGCCAATGCCAAAACCGAGCTGGCGCATAGTGTTGTTAATGCCCGACGCCATGCCGCTGCGTTCCGGCGCGACCACGCTGATCGCGACATTCGACAGCTCGCCATTGATGAGACCCGCGCCGACGCCGGTGGCGATCATGCCCGCATAGAGGGCCGTCGCACCGTATTGATCGACGAGACTTAGCAGGAAGCCGCCCCCTGCGATGATGAGCAGGCCGAAGGGCAGAAACAGCCTCGGCGAGATGACAACCGCCATTCGGGCGCTGACCGGGCCCATGACGAGCAGCGGCACCGCCATGACCACCAACGCCAATCCGGTCTGAGACGGGCTATAGCCGAGCACGCCCTGAATGTAGATCGGCAGATAGACCAGTAGTGTAAAGAAGGCGGCCGCGATTGCGATAGCGACGATGGACGCCCCCGTGAAGGTCGGATTGGCGAATAGCGACAGGTCGAACATCGGGCGCGGCCGACGGAGCTGCACGCGGATGAAGATCGCGAGCAGAGCTGCGGACACGACGAGAAGCGAGATAAGGGCGGGACTGGTCCAGCCGAGGTTGTTGCCTTCGATCAGGGCATACATCAGCAGCAGGAACATGCCCGTGAAGCTGCCGAGGCCGAGCCAGTCGATTGCGCCCGACTGCGGGTCACGCGATTCCCCCGCACTCCAATGGCTGAGCCAGAGCAGCGGCAGGCAGACTGGCAGGTTGATGAAGAAAATCCAGCGCCAGCCGAGATTGTCGGTGAGCAGACCGCCGACGAGTGGGCCAAGAGCCGAACCCGCGCCGACTACCACGCCCCAAATCGCGAAAGCCCGCACGCGCTCCTTGCCGTGGAAAACCTGCACGAGCAACGCGAGGCCCGCGCTCAACATAAACGCCGATCCGGTGCCGGCGACGGCGCGGCCGACGATCAACAGTAACGGGTCATTCGCGATACCACACACCAGCGATGCGGTGATGAACATCCAGAGGCCGACGTTGAAGATGCGTTTGCGCCCGAAGCGGTCCGCCAGCGCGCCACCGGTCAGCACCAGTGCGGCAAAGGTCAGCACATAGGCGTTCAGCACCCATTGGAGTTCGGCGAAGCTCGCTCCGGTCGCGCGCTGGATTTGCGGCAGGGAAACAGTGACGACCGTCGTTGCGAGCGGTTCGAGGAAGCTGGCGATACAAACGGCCAGAAGCAGCCAGTATCGGCGGTCATGAAGGAAGGTGGTCATTAGATCTCTTTCGGATTCGATCTCGATCCGGTAGAGCCTATTAGGGAAATATCTGCATATTAAGTGACAATATTTCCCTTTATTGGGGAAAACAAGTGTGCAATAAATGAAATCATGAACCTCGATCGTATGGGTGACATCGTAGCTTTCGTCCGCACGGCGGATGCGCGCAGCTTCACGGTAGCGGCCGAACAACTTGGCCTTTCGCGTTCGGCCGTGGGCAAGCGCATCGTGCGACTGGAAGAACGACTCGGGCTTCGCCTCCTTCATCGCACTACGCGCAGCGTCAGCCTGTCGGACGAAGGCGCAGCCTTCTATGACCGATGCCAGAGAATCCTCGCCGATCTCGATGAAGTCGAAGCGGTGATGGCGACCCGTAAGGAAGAACCACGCGGGCGACTTCGACTCGATGTGCCGGTTTCTTTCGGCCGGCTGCATGTTCTGCCGGTCCTGCACCGTTTCATGGCGGAGTGGCCGGAACTGGTGGTCAATGTTAGCTTCAACGACCGCTATGTCGATCTGATCGAGGAAGGCATCGATCTTGCCATTCGGATCGGCGGGGCGGATGATAGCCGCCTGATGACAAAGGCGCTTGCTCCGCAGCGGCTCGTCACCTGCGCGACGCCTGCCTATCTCGAAGCTCATGGAACGCCCGCGAACCTCGATGATCTGGCGGGCCACAGCTGCCTTGCCTACATTCATGGCGGTCGTCCGGCGGAGTGGCGGTTCACCGTTGATGGTGTGCCGCGTTTGTTTCCAGTCCATGGCCGTTTCTGCGCCGGCAATGCGGAGGCCCTGCGCGACGGTGTCTTGGCCGGTTATGGCATCGGCCAGCTTGCGACCTTCCTCATTGGTGACGATCTGCGTGCTGGTCGGCTCATCCCCCTCCTGAGAGGCCACACGATCGAGGGCGAGCCAATCCGGGTCGTCTATCCATCGCCGCGCCACTTGTCGCCTAAGGTGCGTCGTTTCATCGACCTGATTGCAGAAAGCTGGTCGCCGTTGCCGGATTGGGACAAAGCCTTTTGAGATTGCGTAGTTAATCATCAGGCTGCCCGAGCTTGCCGACATGACGCAATGCCACGGCTGAGAGAAACGCGAGAACGACGACGCTTACGGCACTAACGGCGGATGCATCGTTGAAGCCCTTGGTAAATGCCGCCTGGGCTTGCTCGATCAGCCCTGCCGGTAGTTCCGACTGCACGGCCAGCGCCGCCCACAGGCTATCGCTGAGAGCATTGTGCGTCGCCTCGCTCAGGCCTTCGGGTGCGCTAAGGGTAATCATATGACGATAGGCGGCGGAGCTGATGCTACCAAGCAGGGCGATGCCCAGTGAGATGCCAAGATCCTGTACGGTTTCAGTCATGGCGGAGGCCGAACCCGCTTTTTCAGGTGGCGCGGAACCGACAACGAGGTCAGTGCCCAGCGCTGCGATTGTGCCGTTGCCGAGATAGGCGAGCGCGAGTCCTGCCACGGCCAAAGCCACCCCGGGCGACGCATCGCTGCCGATGATCGCCAGAAGGATATAGCCGATAGCTGATAGAACGAGCGAGGCGGCGACAACGTAACCGGGTCGGATGTGGCGGGCGATCAGTGGCGCGGTGACACCACCCACGATCATTGCCAACGCAGCAAGGCCCATCCAAAGACCGGCGCCGAACGGGGAATAGCCCGCGACAAGCTGGAGATATTGCGCAACAAGCAACATGGCCCCACCCACGGCGATCAGTCCCACAAGCAAGACGATCAGGGCCACCGAGAAGGCCTTGTTGACGAACAGCGATAAGTCGAGCAACGGATCGACCAACCGCCGCTGCCGTCTGACAAAGAGAACGGCGAAGACCAGTCCTACGATGATGGCGATGAACGCATCCATCGCGATGCCATGCTTGGCGATTTGCTTGATACCGTAGATGACCGGCAACATTAACGCGAGCGACAGTGCGACGCTTGGTAGGTCCAGTCGCTCACTGTTCGGGGCGCGGTATTCCGGCAGGAGGATGGGAGACAGGATAAGCAGCAGCCCGACTATAGGCACCGCGATCAGAAACGCCGCGCCCCACCAGAACAATTCCAGCAGGAAGCCGCCCACGACAGGCCCCAGCGCATAGCCGACACCGAACATGGTGGCCCAGATGCCGAAACCGAGCGCGCGCTGTTGCGGGTCTTTGAAGATATTGCTGATGAGCGCGAGTGTCGAAGGCATGAGCGTCGCTGCCGATATACCGAGCATAGCGCGGGCAGCGATTAGCATGATCGCACTCGTTGAGAAGGCAGCAAATACGGAAGCGATGGCGAAGGCGGTCGCGCCAATCATCAGTAGCTTACGCCGGCCAATGCGATCGCCGAGCGTGCCCATAGTGATGAGGAAGCCGGCGATCATGAAGCCATAGGCGTCCATGATCCAAAGCGCCTGGGTGCTGGTGGGCTGCAAATCCGCCGCGAGAGCCGGTAATGTGAGGTGTAGAAGCGTCAGATCCAGGCCGAGCAAAACGGTAGGCAACGAGAGCAGCGCCAGTCCCATCCACTCACGCGGGCCGGCTTTGGAGACAAGCGATGAAGGATCATCCGTTAGTGCCGGGGTTTTGGGTACTTTGGTCTCGTGCTGTGAACTCATCATCGTCTCCTTGCTAGAGACGGATGATTGAGTCAGAATGAAAACCGTTACAATATTGGAAATTATCCTATTACTGAAAGCAACATCTTGTCCACCCGAACCCTTGCTCGCACGCGAAGCGATCTTTCCGATTTCCTGATCCGGCACAGGGCGAAGCTCACGCCGGCTGATGTAGGGCTGCCGACCACCGGCGGTCGCCGTACGCCGGGCCTGCGTCGTGAGGAAGTGGCAGGGCTCGCTGGCGTCGGCCTCACATGGTATACATGGTTCGAACAGGGCCGCGACATTCAGGTCTCGGAGAGTTTTCTGCTCAAGGTGGCGAAGGCGCTCCGGCTGGACGACTCGGAATGCAGCCGCCTGTTCCTTTTTGCGCACCGCCGTCCTCCGCCCCCGGAAGCCTATCAGTGGCCGTCCGTGAAGCCGCTGATCCAGCAGATGCTGGACGATCTTACGGTTCGTCCCGCCTATGTGCTGAACCTGCGCTGGGACGTGATCGCGTGGAATGTCGCCGCCGATGATCTGTTCAGCTTTGCTCGTCGGGAGCAAGTGGATCGCAACGTTATGCGGATAGTTTTCGCCGATCCTGACATGCGTCATCGCTTACCAGCTTGGAAAGAAGATGCGCCGAGGTTGCTCGCGCAATTCCGCGCTGACCTGACAACCGCCCCAGATGATCCCGCTATGCTTGCGCTGATTGACGAGCTTAAAATACTGTCGCCTGACTTCCGTCGCTGGTTCGAACAACCCGAGATGGAGAGCTACAGTCGGGGAATTGGGGCACTTCTTGACCATGCTGGCGTTCGATGCGACTTCGCCCATGAGATGCTGATCGTGGACGAGTATCGTCATCTAAAGATGATCGTGTATTTCGGATCATCGGATCGCCGCCTCATCGCTGGGTGAACGCGAGCCGCGCCGCGAGGCCGGCGAAAGCTGCCGCGAAGCCGCGCCGCATCCAGACCTGCACGGAGGAGCTAGAGATGACATGCCGTCGGACAGCAGCGGCGAAGGCTCCATAAGCAGCGAAGATCACGAAGGTCAGCCCATAAACACGAGGCTCAATTCCAGCATCCTGCTCACCGGTGCTGCATCGTCGGGCCGCACGAATTGCGGCAGGAAGGCGAAGAAAAAGATCGAGAGCTTGGGGTTCAACAGGTTGATGAGGATCGCCTGCCGGACGCTCTTACCGCTTGTCTCATCGTTCAGACTCAGCATTCCGCGATCACGGAACATCGCCCATGCCATGTAGAGCAGATAGGCGACACCGAGATATTTGAGAATCTGGAAAGCCAGCGCGCTCGTGTGTAGCAGGGCGGCAAGCCCGCTGATCGCGGCCAGCATATGCGGCACGATGCCGAGCGTGCAGCCGAAGGCGGCGACGCTTGCACGCGCACCTCCCGAAAGACCGGCTGCCACCGTGCAAATCGCGCCGGTTCCGGGCGACGCGACAATGACCAGAGAGGTCAGGAGAAATTCCAGCGTCATTGGGGTTCCATTCCTGTCGCTGCAGCGGCGGACCAGATCGCGGCCAGTGCCCCAGCGGCCCGGTTCGGCACGCTCGTTCCACGCCGCAGGACATTGGCATCATGGGCCGCCATTGACATGAAACATATGAATATATATTCATATGTTTCATGTCAAAACCCTTGTGAGCGAGCCATGTCCCAATCACACTCTCACGGTCATCATGACCACGACCACGATCATTCCCATGCGCCCACCATGACCGGTGAAAACGAGCGCAAGGTGCTTCTGTCGTTCTCCCTGATTTTCGCCTTCATGATCGTGGAGGTCATCGGCGGCCTGATCTCGGGCTCTCTCGCATTGCTCGCCGATGCGGGGCACATGCTGACGGATGCGGCTGCGTTGGCGCTCGCCTATGCGGCCTTCCGCTTTGGACGACGCGCGGCCGATGCGAGGCGGACCTTTGGCTACCTGCGTTTCGAGGTTGTTGCTGGCTTCATCAACGCGATCACACTCTTCGCCATCGTCGTATGGATCGTCTACGAAGCCTGGCAGCGCTTTCAGGAGCCGCATGTCATTCTTGCGGGACCAATGCTCAGCGTTGCCATCGCCGGTTTGCTCGTCAATATCCTCGTGTTCTGGGTTCTGACGCGTGGGGATAGCGAGCACGTCAACATCAAGGGCGCCGCACTCCACGTCCTCGGCGATCTTCTCGGTTCTGTCGGTGCGGTCACTGCGGCCATCGTGATCCACTACACGGGCTGGACACCAATCGACCCCATCCTGTCGGTGGTCGTCTCTCTTCTAATTCTGCGCAGCGCCTGGGCGCTTCTCGTCAGGTCGCTTCATATCCTGCTTGAAGGGGCGCCAGACAATGCGGCGCCCGAGAAAATCGAAGGCCATCTCACGAAGAGCGTCCCTGGCGTTGCGGCAGTCAGTCACATTCATGTCTGGTCGATCACATCAGGTCGGACGCTGGCCACGCTGCATGTGCGACCCACGGCTGACTCGGATGCCCGCAAGGTGGTGCAAGCGGTCGAGGAAGCGTTGCGGTCACAGTTCGAGATTGAACATGCCACCGTCGCTCTGGATTGGAATGGCGAAACCGATCTGTGCAGTCTCTCTCGATCCTTCGTCCAAGGACATGATCATGCCCATCATACATATGAATACGACCATAGCAGGAAGGAGCATGTACATTGACGACCGCCCCGTCAGCATCGCAACACGAAATCACCATTCTGGCAGAGACCTTCCGGCTGCTTGGAGATCCGACCCGGCTGAGGATTCTGTTCTTCTGTCTGCCGGAAGCGAAGTCGGTCGGCGACATTGCGGATAGTCTCGACCTGTCCCAGACGCTGGTCAGCCACCATCTGCGATTGCTGAGGGGCGCGCGGCTGGTCAGGGGAGAGCGCCGGTCAAAACAGATCTTCTACGAGATCGCCGACAGCCACGTGAGTGACATGCTGACCGACATGGCGACTCACATTGATGAAGACCATGTAGATGATTGACAAGCAAGCTTTCGTGTTGATGGTCCTACCGCGTAAAAAACTGGCACGGCAGGAGGCGGAACAGACTATAAAAGCATGCGCTTGAATTGGCGTATGTGGGTGGCAAAAGTAAAAAACTCTACACAGCTACCTATTTTCGTTGACGGGGATATGCTAACCATCAAGCATCCTGCGCCGCGGCATGTGCTCCGTCGTGCGTCTTGAAATCCATCCGCCACGAAGCTTATGTGACACTCGTGATGTTCATTTCCACATTCTTCCCGCTGATCTGAACGACTGAAAGTCGTGCCGGCGCACCTGCGCCCTTCAGATTGACACGGCCCTGCTGACGCGGCGGCCGAATGGAGAATGTGTTTGTAATGCCTAAATCTAAGCATGTCGGCCTGACTTCTGGTCAGGTCCAGAGCTTCATCAACGATGGCTTCGTCAAATTCGAAAACGCCTTCAGTCTAGACCTTGCAAAGCAATGCAGGGATGAATTGTGGGCGGAAATCGGTTTGTCGCAGGACGATCCCGAAAAATGGGTTCGACCCGTTATTCGGGTAGCCTCGAAATCCTCGCCTCCCTTCATCGAAGCCGCTAACACACCGCAATTACACAGAGCCTACGATCAGCTGGTCGGGGAAAATCGTTGGATTGCACCCAAAGAACTGGGAACCTTCCCGATCCGCTTTCCCTCACCGGAATCCCCCGGTGACGATGGCTGGCATGTGGACGTAAGCTTTGGCACCGACAATCCGGATTTCATGGAGTGGAGGGCCAACGTGAAAAGTAGCGGACGCGCCTTGTTGATGCTGTTCCTGTTGTCGGATGTTGGTCCCAATGATGCGCCAACAAAAATACGAAAAAGGTCACACGGAACCATTGCGCGTGAGTTGCTGCCCTACGTGGACGCGGGCGCGACGCTCAGGCAACTTTCCGCTAACGGCTACGCCTCCACGGAAGGTTGCGATGTTGAGTTGGCAACAGGTGCGGCGGGCACTGTCTACCTATGCCACCCATTCATCGTCCATGCCGCGCAGCCTCACCGAGGGGAGCAACCGCGTTTCATGGCACAGCCACCGCTGCTGCCCAAGGGTGAGTTTGATCCGGCGTTACCTCCATCGCCGGTCCAGATGGCTATCCGCCAAGCATGTAGGCTGACGCTCTAAGCCAGAAAACATCCGGGACCGCAAAGCGGTCCCGGATGTTGCCGGCAATCCGCCACTGAGTCTGCAGCAGGCTTAGGAGTGCCGCCAGCGCGTCAACGCAAATGCGGCACGCTACAGTCCGGCGACTGCCCTCCATGGTTCGCTTAATTCCGGGGCCTTCAGTGCTCCGGAATCCACCAGATACGAATGTCGTCTCGCCGCTGTCGCCTTCGCGCGCCGAGATTGCGACGGGATTGACCGCCTGGCTCGATGAGACGGAAAAGACGGCTGAGTTTTTCCTGTCGGTCGTCACGATCCACGAGATCGAACGGGGGATCATATTGCTCGAACGAAAAGGCGCCACCGCCAGAGCAAGCGGCCTCAGGCAGTGGATGGACGGCCTGTACTCGTTGGGGAGAGCTGCCGGTCTGTCACTGCGTACTTTGGGGTTGCCGTTTCCTCGGCAGTAAAGTGACACCAGCGCTACCGGGCAACCGGCTCGTTGGTGCCGCGCAAGATGGGCGGGCATCGCAAGCACGTTTTGGAACCGCACCGGGCCTTCATCGTGGAGCGCGCGATGATCCAACCAACCGAATGCAGCAACTATTTAGAAGCGCCAGGTCATACCCAGAACCGGACCGCTCAAGCTGGTGTCATAGACATGATCGCCGCGATCGTAATCCACTTTCAGTATCTTGTAGCCCGCCGACAACGAAAGGTGCTCGGTGACCGTATAGTTGGCGGTGGCGAGGGCTGACCAGGTGAGATCGGATCCGGCACCGAACCCGCCCACGTCCGCCTGCGCCTGCAAAGATAGCTTTTCCGTCAACGGAAGGAAGGCACGCACGCCGACCACCGGATCCACCCAGCCGAAACTCTCGCGATGGGTCGCGGAACGGGTGCCGATGGCGGGGTGACTTGCGGTGACCGTGACGTCGTTCGAGATGTGCCAGAAGCGCACGCCACCAAGCGCGTCGAGAGTGAATTGCGGCGTATCGATGATGCGGTAGCCACCCTGCAAGGTTGCCATGAACTGTTTCGTGTCGACCTTCGCATCGACACTGGCGCCCGGCGGTATCGTGATGCCCAGGCCCGGAATCTGCAGCGCCGGCAGCGGGCCGCTGCCATGGTTGTCGGTCGTATCGACATACATCATGTCGCCCGAGAGGACGAAGCGGTCATAGCGCCCCCACACATTGACGAAGCCGCCGAAATTGAGATCGTCGATGACGTCGGAAAACGGCTTGTCGACATGAATCGTCGGAGCGCGCCGGAACGGCGATATATCCCCCTCAAGGCCGGCTGCCCACATATAGGGCGTGATCTGCAGCGCCCAGGCCGGGCGCGCCACTTCCGGCGCCGGTTCTTCCGGCGCAACAGTGTCGGCGGCATATGCTGCCCGCAATCCACACAGGGACAGAACGACGACAGTAGCAAATCGGTTCAAGGACCCCTCTCCTCTATCAGGCCGCAAGCATGTTCTTGTGAATGCGCCCATCCTTCATGATGAGCTTCATCGTCCGGTCCGGGTCGGCAATCAACGAGATGTCTTCGAGCGGATCGCCATCGACCACGAGAATATCCGCATAAGCTCCGGCCTCGATGCGGCCAAGCCGCGCCGGATAGGGGTTGCGTTGCCCGGACAGGGCTGCAAGCTCGGCATTGCCGCTGGTCAGAAGCCGCAGCACCTCCGCATTGTCGTACCACCGGGCAAACTTGGCGAGTTGCTTGCCTTGTGTCGCCGTTCCCTTCGGGTTGAACAATATGTCGGTGCCGAGTGCCATGTTGACCCCGTGCTTGCGCCCCAACTCGGCCGCCCGAGCCGTGCCTTCGGCAATGCGCTGCTGCTGCGCCCGCTGTTCCGGAGATGGGTAGACGTTGGCATCCTCGTCGGCAAGGAAGGGCTGGATGCTCCACCAGGCGCCGGCATCCGCCATGCGCTTGACCGTCTCTTCGTCGGCAAGCTGGCCGTGCTCGATCGATTTGACCCCACAGGAAAGCGCCCGCTGGACGGCGGCCGCCGTGTAGGCGTGGATGCACACATATGTGCCCCAGTCCGCCGCCGCAGAAACCGCCGCCTTCATCTCGGCTTCGGAATACTGGAGCGCATCGATCGGGTCGTAACTCGAGGCAACGCCGCCACCCCCCATGATCTTGATCTGGCTGGCGCCGAGCATCAGCTGCTCGCGCACCCGGCGCAGCACCTCCGCCTCGCCATCGGCGATCGCCGAGATGCCCGCCTGCTCTGCCGTGCTGAGGTCGCTCTGCGGCGCGCGCGGCAGTTCCGGGCGCATGCGGAAATCGCCATGCCCGGACGTCTGCGAGATCATGGCGCCGGAAGGATAGATGCGTGGCCCCGCGATGCGCCCCTCGTCGATGGCGCGTTTCAGCGCGAATGACGGCCCGCCGACGTCGCGCACCGTCGTGAAGCCGCGCAACATCGTGCGCTCGGCTTCCTGCGCCGCCACCAAATGGACGTAGGGGATATCCGCGGTCATCGCCACCATCTGCGAAATACCGGCGAGGATCGAGTGCCAGTGGGCATCGATCATACCCGGCATCAGGGTGCGCCCGCCGCAATCGATCACGTCCGCATCCGCGACCGGGTCCGAGGATGCGATCAGGGCCTTGATGAACTTGCCATCGACCAGCACGTCCTGACCTTCGACAAGCTTGCCGTTTGTCCCATCGAAGATATTCGCGTTCCGGAGCAGCAGTGGTTTTGCGGGACTTTGCGCGAAGGCGGGGCTGACAAGGCCAAGGGCGGGAGCAGCAAAGCTCGCCGCGATTCCACTCAGAACGGAGCGGCGCGACAACCCCTGGTCGATTCGCGCCAACACTTGCTGCGCCTGCGGGTTATGGCAGGCGCAACCCCGGCCGTGGATCAGGTGCTGGTATTTCTGACCAAGACGAATCGGCAAGACATGCTCCCTTCGCGTTCGCCGCTATTTATGTCATCAAGCAAGAATCAATCAACTCATTGAGTCGATTGGACTTCCCCAGCTAAAATCGTCTGGCGATATCGGACTGCAATTGATGGAGTAAAGTCATGATTTCGAAGAAGCGTTCGCGCGCGATCACCTGGATCGCCGCGCTCATGTCCACCGGCATGCTGGTTTCCTCGACAGCCGAGGCGTGTACGCGCTTTGTCTATCATGGCGTCGATGATCAGGTGATCACTGGGCGCTCCATGGACTGGAAGACGGATGTCGGGACGAATCTGTGGGTGTTTCCGCGCGGCATGCAGCGGTCTGGAGAGGCGGGGCCGAACTCGATCCAGTGGACGTCGAAATACGGCAGCGTCATCGCATCAGGCTACGACATCTCGACAACGGACGGCATGAACGAGGCGGGACTCGTCGCCAACCTGTTGTGGCTGGTGGAATCTTCCTACCCCGAATACGATGGCAAGACGCCGGGCCTGACGCTTGCGGCATGGGCGCAATATGTGCTCGACAATTTTGGGACCGTACAGGAAACGGTCGATGCTCTGGCCAAGGAGCCCTTCACCGTCGTCACGGACAGCGTGCCGGGTGAAGAGAGACTTGCCACCCTGCATCTCTCGCTCTCGGACGCCAGCGGCGACAGTGCCATCATCGAATATATCGACGGCAAGCAGGTCATTCATCACAGCCGCGATTATCAGGTGATGACCAATTCCCCCGTTTTCGAACAGCAGCTCGCACTGAATGAATACTGGAAGCAGATCGGCGGCACGGTCATGCTGCCGGGCACGAACCGGGCCTCCGATCGTTTTGCGCGCGCCTCCTTCTACGTGAACGCGATCCCAAAAAGCGAGAGTCCGGTGGAAGCCATCGCAAGCGCCTTCAGCGTGATCCGGAACGTCTCCGTTCCTTATGGCATCACGACACCCGACCAGCCCAACATTTCCTCCACGCGCTGGCGCACCGTTTCCGACCATAAGCGCAAGCTCTATTTCTTCGAGTCCGCGCTCACGCCGAATGTCTTTTGGGTCGATCTCACGAAACTGGATTTCTCGGAAGGGACCGGAAAGGTGATGAAACTCGATCTAGGCCCCGACCAGACGCACATCCATTCCGGCATGACCAACGACCAGTTCAAGGAAGCCGAGCCTTTCAAGTTCCTGGGCCTTTAAACCAGGGTGCTGGGAAACCCGGTTCCGCTCCGCAAAAGCAAGAAAGAGCCTCCGTCAGCGCAGCATTTGCGCCGGAAAAGCTGCTCGTTTCCCCTCGGCGAAAACCGAAACGATACGCAAGATGCGGCGCGCGCCGCATCTCGGATGGCTCCCAAGTCAGATGAAAGCGCTGCGGATCATACCGGTATCGCACAGGCCTCTCGCCGGTCTGTTTTATCAATTCAATCTTGAAGGTGAATATTCGACAAATGGTTTCCGAACAGGACCGCTTTGGCTTAGCATTACAGTTGCGGTTTTTTCTGACTTCTGAATCCATGGGTTTCCATGATTCGGAGGCCATGGATGACTGGATTATCGATCGAGGCGACGCTGGAGCTTTGGGTGTCTTCGCTGCGCGATGTGAAGACCCGAATGCGGCCGTTGTTCACCCAGGAGCGCATTGCGGTCTCAGCGGGGCAGTTTCTGGATGGCCTGCTTGGCGATGAACGCCGCAAGACCGGCTGGATGCGGGCGGAAGCGGCCGGCGATGCCGGTCCGTGGCGGCAGCAGGCAATTCTGGGCCGCGGGCAATGGGATGCAGACGCGCTGCGCGACATCGTGCGCGATTATGCTCTGGAGACACTGGCCGATCCTGGCGCTGTTCTGGTGCTTGATGAGACCGGCTTTCTCAAGCAGGGCAAGGCGTCCTGTGGTGTTGGCCGGCAATACACCGGCTCGGCGGGCAAGATCACCAATTGCCAAATCGGCGTCTTCGCTTCCTACGTCTCGCGCCATGGCCATGCCTTCATCGACCGGGCGCTCTATCTGCCGAAGGCCTGGACGGACGACGCTGCGCGTATGGCCAGGTCCCATGTGCCAGACAATACCGACTTTGCCACCAAGCCAGCATTGGCGCTCGCCATGATTGAGCGGGCCATCGCGACGAACGTGCCCTTTTCCTGGGTGGCGGCCGACAGTGTCTACGGCGTTGGCGATATCGAAATGGCACTTAAACGGGCCGCAAAGGGCTATGTGCTGGGAGTGAACGCCAACCATCCCTTTCGCGCATGGGGTAAACCGCTGGCTGTCGCCGGGACGGCGAAGGACATCGCCGAAAGCTTGCCGGAAGATGCCTGGCAACGTCTGTCGGCAGGCGAAGGAACCAAAGGCGCACGGCTGCATGATTGGGTCTACCTCGATCTTGCCGACCTCGACGCCGATGATTTTGATGCGACATTCCCCGGCATCTGGACACGCGGACTGCTGATCCGCCGCAATATCGCCGATGGCGATCTCGCCTTCTTCTCCACCTGGTGTCCGGCCGGCACATCCATCGAGACGCTGGTGACGGTGGAAGGCCATCGCTGGGCGATCGAGGACAGCTTCGAGAGCGCCAAGAACGAACTCGGTCTCGACCATAACGAGACCCGCTCCTGGCATGGCTGGCATCGTCATGTCTCGCTGGTCATGCTCGCCTTCGCCATGATGGCGGCGATCCGCCACCATGCAAATGTCGCGCCGCCCCCAAAAACGATGTGGACCTCAAGGCGCAGCACCGGCAACTGATCCGCTGGTCGATCCAGGAAATCCGCCGCATCGCCACCCGCCTCGCACGGACGCGCATCGAACCTTCATACATCATCGCCTGGTCGGTCTGGCGACGCGCGCATCAGGCCATTGCTCGACAAGCACACCTCAAATCAAAACCGCAACTGTAATGTTAGGTTGCAATGACCCTGGCCAAGGTGGCCTTGCCTTGGACCCTGCCAGCAACAACAGCGAGAACTGACGGTGCGCAATGTCCTTGCCATTTTTGTCGCCCTTATCGCCGGCGTGATGGTTTATCCGATGCTGGCTTCGGGACAATCGACGAAGGAGACCAATTTGTTCAGCGCGGCTGCGAATGACGATGTTGCGACGATCGGAACACTGCTGTCCAAAGGCGTCGATATCGACGCGCGGGACGGTGACGGGCGCACTGCCCTGCTGGTTGCGACCCACGGCAACAAGGTCGACGCCGCCAGGGCGCTGATCGACGCTGGTGCCGACGTCAACGCCAAGGACAACATCCATGACAGCCCCTATCTCTATGCCGGCGCACGCGGTCATCTGGAAATTCTGATGATGACGCTGGCGCATGGGGCCGATCTCAAAAGCACCAACCGCTATGGCGGTACGGCTCTCATTCCCGCTGCCGAACGCGGGCATGTCGAGACGGTGCGAACGCTGATCGAAGCCGGGGTCGATGTCGACCACGTCAACAACCTTGGCTGGACGGCGTTGCTTGAGGCCATCATCCTGGGCGAAGGCGGCAATGCGCACCGCCAGATCGTGGACCTGCTGGTGAAGGCCGGAGCCAACGTCAATCTGGCGGATCGCGATGGCGTCACGCCACTCCAGCACGCGCGTCAGCGCGGTTACAAGCAAATCGAGGCGATCCTCGTCGCGGCCAGCGCCCGATAACAGGGCCGGAGAACATCATGGAAAACGAAAAACGCTTCCTGTGCGAAGCCATCGAGCTTGCCCATGCCAATGTCGAGAAGGGCGGACGTCCTTTTGGCGCGGTCGTCGTCAAGGACGGCGAGGTGATCGCCACAGGTGTGAACGAAATTCTCAGCACCAATGATCCGACCGCCCACGCGGAACTGACCGCTATCCGCGCGGCGAGCCAGAAGCTCGGCTCGCCCGATCTTCAAGGCTGCGCGGTTTATGCCAGCGGCCATCCCTGCCCGATGTGCATGGCAGCGATGCGGCTCGCCGGCGTCGGCGAGGTTGCCTATGCCTATTCCAATGATGACGGCACGCCGTTCGGTCTCTCGACCGCCGCGATCTACGCCGATCTCGCAAAGCCCTTCGCCGAACAGTCCATGAAAATCCGCTACGTCCCGGTTCGTCTGGAGACCGGCTTAGACCTTTATGCGGACTGGAAACGGAGACAGCAGGCCTAGGCAATGGAGAGGAAGGAACTGTCATCGTCCACTCGCCTGCTTCTGCTTGCAATCGTTGCGCTGGTCGGCCTCAATCTGCGGCCGTTCATCACCGGCGTCGGCCCTCTTGCTGGCAGCGTAGGTGCGGAGACCGGACTTGATCTCCAGGGCATGGCGCTTCTGACACTGGTGCCAATGTTGCTGATGGGATGCTTTGCCTTTGCCGGACCTTCTCTGCAGGCGCGGCTGGGTGCACGGCGGGCCATCATTGCGGCACTCGCCATCCTCGGCCTTGGCTCCCTGTTGCGCCTATCCGCATCAACCGGCTGGCAGATGGTCGGCACGGCAGCACTTCTCGGCCTCGGGGCGGCGATCGTGCAGGCCGTCTTTCCCGGCGTCATCAAGCGCCATTTTCCTCGGCATGTCAGCGTGGTCATGGGGCTCTATTCCGCAATGCTGATGGGTGGCGGTGCCATTGGCGCACAGATCTCGCCGATGATCGCGAACATCTCCGGAAACTGGCATCTGGGGCTTGCCTGGCTGGCAATCCCCGCATTTCTCGCTGCCGCCCTGGCTTTCCTTCATCTGCCGGACGACGGAGCACGCCAGCAACGCGGGAATGTCGCGATGACCCTGCTCAAGCGACCGCGCACCTGGCTGCTGATGGCATGCTTCGGCCTCGTCAACGGTGGCTATTCGACCGTCGTGGCATGGCTTGCACCCGCTTACCAAAGCCACGGCTGGAGCAGCTCCGCCAGTGGCGGTCTACTGGCGATCATGGCGGTCTGTCAGGCCGTTTCCGCGCTTCTTGCGCCTGCCCTGGCGAGCAGAAGCGACGATCGGCGCCTCTGGCTGTGGCTTACCCTGGCCATGCAGGCGACAGGCTTTGCCGGGCTCGCCTTCTGGCCGGAGGTCGCGCCACTTGTCTGGGCGGCTGTCGTCGGCGCTGGTCTGGGCGGTTGTTTTGCCCTCTCGATGATCGTCGCGCTCGATCACCTGTCCGACCCGGCGGAAGCGGGGGCATTGTCGGCGCTTATGCAGGGCGGCGGCTTCCTGCTTGCAGCGATGCCGCCCTGGATCGTCGCGGTCCTGCACGACCTGACCGGCGACTTCGTGGCCGGCTGGACGCTGCATCTGGTCAATGTCGCCGTGGTGATGGTGCTGACATACCGGCTTGCGCCACGCAGCTATGCGCACACCATGCCGGCAGTCGAAGCCGCGGCGAGAGCATGATCCCGAACCGAAGGACCGCGCCAGCGAAAAGTGGAAACCGGTTTCGAAAAAGCCCCTACTCAAGACGATTCGGGAAAACGTGTTGAGGCTCCGCTCAGGCAGTCGCAGGCAACGACTTCCGACGGCTACGTCCGGAAGACATCGCGCACCGTCCTGATGGTTCCGGCGTCGTTCACCCGATAGCCGGGCAGTTGCGATATGGCTGCGTGGAATTCCTGGCTGCGCATCACTGAAAGCACGCGCTTGACGGCTTCCAGTTCCAGCGTCTCCTTGCGGCAGACGAAGAAATAATCCTCGGTCAGAAGCCGCACGAAATCGAGGCCGAACTGGCTGGCGGCCGCTTCCACGCCGAAAGCGACATCGGCCATTCCCGACGCCACATAGGCCGCCACCGCCGCATGCGTGAACTCGGCATGCTCATAGCCGTTGATGCGCGAAGGATCGATGCCATGCTGCGCAAGCAATTGCGCGAAGAGCATGCGCGCGCCCGAATCCGGATCACGGTTGACGAAACGGATTTGCGGATCGAGCAGCCGCTCGAGCGAGGTAATGCCCAGCGGATTGCCGGGCGCCACCATCAACCCCATTTCGCGGATGACGAAGCCGATGACGCGATGCCCGCCGGGGCTGAGCCAGCCCTTGGTGGCAGCGATGCTGCGCTTGCGCAACTCGCCCTGCGGCAGATGCATGCCGGCGAGGTCGCATCCGTCATGCGCCAGTGAAACCAGAGAGTTCTGGTTTCCGACATAACGGAAGTCTATGCCCATGCCCGGCTCCCGGCTGAGCAATTCGCGCAGCTTCGGCACCGCAAAGCCATGGCTGGCATGAACGCGCAGGATCAACCGCTGGTGCGGCAATAGCTGGTTGATCTCGGTCTCCAGCTCCTGCGACAGGTTTTGCAGGAGCGGACCAAGGCGTGCTTCCAGCCGCTGTCCGGCCCATACCAGCTTGTCGCCGAAGGGTGTCAGGCTCGTGCCGCTGCCCCGCTTGCGCACCGCCAGCGGCGTGCCGAAGAAAGCCGACCATTTCTCGATCAGGTTCCAGGCATGCCGATAGGAAACCCCGGCGCGGTCGGCGGCCTTCGTGATCTTCCCGGTCGACTTTATCTCGGCCAGGAAGTCGAGCATGACCTGCAAGGACTGGGAGTCCTCGTCACGCCTGAACCGCCAGACGGGGTCGATCTCGATCCGGATCACCGCAATCCTCCCTGTTATTCCACGCGGCATAAATATGATTTGAAATTCATATATAGACCGTCACCAAATCGGCACTCGGGATCATGTATCAGCGGCCCGATATAGGCAACTTATATCTTATTCACATGCAACCATATCTTCCCTACCCTTACGGCGTCTTTCCTGCACGGATGTGCGTTGACGATAAATATGAATCAGATTTCATATATGGAGGAAGAGTCAGTGGTATATGTTTTTTCGGACTGGACCCAGAAACTGCTGATCGACGGCCGGCGCGTCGATGCCCTGTCCGGCCGCACCTTCGACACGGTCGATCCCTCCACCGGCAACATCATCGCCAAGATCGCCGAGGCCGACGCCAGCGATGTCGACAAGGCCGTTCGCTCGGCCCGCAAGGCATTCGAGGGTGACTGGCGGCGCATGCGCGCCAACGAACGCGGGCTGCTTCTGCTCAAACTCGCGGAACTGATCCGCCGCGACGAGGACGAACTGGTGAGCCTTGAAAGCCTCGACAGCGGCAAGCCCGTCTCGGCGATCCGCCGTCAGGACCTGCCGGCGGTGATCGACACGCTGGTCTACTATGCCGGCATGGCCGACAAGATCAACGGCCAGGTCATCCCGGCTCGTCAGGACGCGCTGACCTACACGGTGCGCGAGCCGCTCGGCGTGGTCGGCGCCATCGTCCCATGGAATTTCCCGCTGATGATCGGCATGTGGAAGATCGCACCGGCGCTGGCCTGCGGCTGCACCGTGGTGCTGAAGCCGGCCGAAATCACCCCGCTGACCGCGCTCAAGATCGGCGAACTGGCGCTTGAGGCGGGCTTGCCCGCCGGCACGCTCAACGTGGTGCCCGGCTTCGGGAGGATCGCCGGGCAGGCCATCGTCGACCATCCCGATATCGACAAGGTCACTTTCACCGGTTCGCCGACTGTCGGCCGCCAGATCCTTCAGGGCGCGGCAGGCAATCTCAAGCGCGTGACGCTGGAGCTTGGCGGAAAATCGGCCAACATCATCTTCCCCGACGCCGATCTCGATGCGGCGGTGAAGGCGGCGGCGGCCGGCATTTTCTTCAATACCGGGCAGGTCTGCTCGGCCGGCTCGCGCATTCTCGCCCATGAATCGGTCTATGACGAGGTGGTCGAGAGGCTGGCGGCCCGTGCCAGCACCGTTCGCATCGGCGATCCGCGCGACAGTTCCGCCGGCATGGGGCCGCTGGTCTCGGAAGTGCAGATGAACCGGGTGCTGGATTACATCGACATCGGCAGGAAGGAAGGCGCGCGGCTGGTCGCCGGCGGCAACCGTCACGGCGAGCGCGGCTTCTATGTCGAACCGACCGTCTTTGCCGGGGTCGAGCACGAAATGCGCATCTCGCAGGAAGAGATCTTCGGCCCTGTCGCGACCGTCATCAGCTTCAAGGACGAAGACGACGCGCTGCGCATCGCCAACGGCACCGTCTACAGCCTCGCCGCCGGTGTCTGGACCGCCGATATCGGCCGGGCGCATCGCTTCACGCGGCGCCTGAAGGCCGGAACCGTTTGGGTGAACACCTATGGTCCGACCGACATTCGCCTGCCCTGGGGCGGCACGCGCGACTCCGGCTTCGGCCGCGAACATGGCGAAGAGGCGATCGAGAACTTTACCGAACCTAAAGCGGTCTGGATCAACACTGGCCGCTGAATGTCTCGCGCCGAGAGGCGCGAGCCGGTTGCAACCGCAGGGCGCCCCCTTCGCAAAGGCTATATGCCAGGCGTCGGGGGAACCCTGCCCAATCCGAAGAAGATCAAGCCCTTATGCGTATCGCCATCATCGGACAACAGGCTTTCGGACAAAGCGTGCTCGAGGCATTCCTGGAACGCGGCGACGAGATCGCCGGCGTATTCTGCGCACCGGAAAAGCCGGGCGCGCGGCCCGACCCCTTGCGGCTCGCGGCCGAAAAGGCCGACCTCAAACTGTTCCAGCTTCCCAGCCTCAAGGGTGAAGCGGCCGAAAACGCGTTGCGCGCGCTCGACGTCGATCTCGCAGTCATGGCCTATGTGCTGCAGTTCGCGCCGCAGTCCTTCGTCAATATCCCCCGGCACGGCACCATCCAGTATCACCCGTCGCTGCTGCCTAAGTATCGCGGGCCAAGCTCTATCAACTGGCCGATCATCAAGGGCGAAACGCAAACCGGTCTCACCATCTTCCGGCCTACCGACGGGCTCGATGAAGGCCCGGTGATCCTGCAAAAAAGTGTCGACATCGGCCCGGAAGACACGCTGGGCAGCGTCTATTTCGACTGGCTGTTCCCGCTCGGGGTCGAGGCCATGCTGGAAGCGGCCGATCTGGTGATTGCCGGCCGCCACAGCCAAACCGTGCAGGACGAGAGCCAGGCCTCATATGAAGGCTGGTGCAAAGACCCGGAGGCAAAGATCAACTGGCATGGCCATGTCGATGCCATTCACAACCTGATCCGCGGCTGCGACCCCGCGCCCGGTGCCTGGACGACGATTGGCGGCGCGAAGGTGCGGCTGTTCGACGTGCGCAAGCACCCGGTGCGCCGTTTCGGAGATGTTGTCGGCAAACCGGGCGAGATCGTCGCCGTCGGTGAGCAAAGCTTCTCGGTCAGCGTGCAGGGCGGTGTCCTCGAAATCTTCAAGGCGCGCACGCAAACCGGGCAAAAGCTATCAGGTGCCGAACTCGCCGCCGCTTATGCGCTGACCGCAGGCATGAAGCTCGACGTCGAGGCAGAAGCGAAGGAAAAAGCCGCCGAGACCGCTTCCTGACTTTTCCGTGGCCGGTTCAGAAGTTTCCCATCTTCCCCTTTGGCCGCCGAGCGATCGGCGGCCTTTTTTTCGAGAGATAAGGGTTATACCGACTACCGCGATGTTTCGGCGCCGCTGGCTTCGAGGCTTCGAAGGTCAAGTTCCCGGTTGCTATGCCGGGGCCTGTAGAACTGACCCCGCTGGGTGGCGACGCCCATCTCCAGACTGTCGGCAATCCGCCGGGCGCGCTCGATGAAATGCGCGGCCGCGACGGGCGGGCACAGCTCCACCGCCGTTGCCTCGAACAGGTCCAGCCATCGATCGAAATGCGCACCGCCAATCGGCAGCCCCACATGCCTCTGCATGGGCTGCCCGTGATAGCGCCCGGACATCAGCGCCACTGAGGACCAGAACGCGCAGAGCTTGGCGATATGGTGCTCCCAATCGGTAATCCGCGCGGCAAAGATCGGGCCGATCAATGTGTCCTGCCGGACGCGATCGTAAAAGGTGCGAACGAGCCGCTCGATCATCGTCTCGTCGATCCCCGTCCTTTCCATGATCTCGGCGGTGATGCTGGAGCGGCGCTCCGGCCCGCCTTCCTGCACCGACCGCACGGAAATGGTATCGTCCCGCGCAGCTTGCGGCGCGGCCGAATTCGTCTGAACTTCCTTGCTCATATCGCAACACCCAGCAGTGAGACGGCCGCAACTGCTCCTCTGAGCATGGCGATATGATGACGAGATTTCCCTGGCATGATGGTGACCTTGTTCCGAACTGAGCGCGTTGTTCCTGAGAACCACACACCGCAAAAAGGCTTCACAAAGATATAACCTAAATGTATCTTATGGGGCATGAATTGCAACTCGACGTCCCGCGACGTTTTGGCTTGGCGAAAGAACCGCATGTCCCCTGTTCCCGAAACGCTTCCGCACGGCCTGGTGGCCTATGGCCGATCACCCGACTTCACTCCGCAGAACCTGCCCGCCAAGCTGCAGGCGGCGCACGCAACGAAAGCCGGCACATGGGGATTGCTTCACGTGCTGGAGGGCAAAGTGCTCTACCGGCTGGAAGAACCCCATTCGGACCAGCGAATGGTGGCAGCCGATGAAAGGCTGGTTATCGAACCCGGCATATCGCACCGCGTCGCCTTCGTCGAACCGGGGCGATTCTTCATTGAGTTCTACCGCGCCATCGAGCCGGCAAATCCATGAGCTTGGTGAACCGTCATAAGAAAAAGCGTCGCTTCATCCCGGCAATTGCCGGAACCAGCGGCCCGGCGGCAGGACAATTCCGCACATGCGTCACCGATCATTGCCAACCAGAAATTGAAAAGATAGAAATATGATAGATCATAACCAATCGATGAAAGGCAGGCAGCGGTCGTGCACAGGCGGAGGTCTCGGGTGCTGCTTGTCTCTGGCGGTACGGCTCCTGGACTCCGGGGTTTCGCGTCAGAACAGTGACCCATCGGCCCTGACCGGCGGTCGCATGTCATGACGCAGTGCTTTACGCGACGCATGCCAGCCGAGGAGCACGGGGCGTCCGCATGATCTCACAACTCACCTTAGGCGAACGGCAACTCGCACTGGCCACCTCGGCCGTTGTGGTGGCTCTCGGATTGGCCATGGCAGTGCTCGGGCGAGGCGACCTGATGGGCGGTCAGGGCTTCATAGTGCTGCTGTTCGGCATCGCGATGCTTTTCGCGGTCATGTCGGGATATTATGCCCCCGAACCGTCGAGCGAGCGGCTTGCGCAATATTACGACGACCCCATTCGGGCCGGCATCATCGTGTCGATGATCTGGGCGATCGTCGCCATGTTCGTCGGAGATTGGGTCGCCTGGCTGCTGGCCTATCCCGACATGACCTTCGACGCGCCCTGGGCGAGCTTCGGCCGGCTGCGGCCGGTGCACACCACGGGCATCATTTTCGGTTTCGGCGGCAATGCGTTGATCGCAACGTCCTTTCATGTGCTTCAGCGGACGTCGCGCACGCGCCTGCCCGACCAGTTCAGCCCGTGGTTCATCCTCGTCGGCTATAATCTTTTCTGTCTGCTCGCCGTTTCCGGCTATCTGATGGGGATCACCCAGTCGAAGGAATATGCCGAGCCTGAATGGTATGCCGATATCTGGCTGGTGGTCGTGTGGGTGAGCTATCTGGCCCTCTATTTGCGCACGCTCGCGCGACGCAAGGAGCCGCATATCTACGTCGCGAACTGGTATTTCATGGCGTTCATCCTCGTGGTGGCCATGCTCCACATCGTCAACAATCTGGCGGTGCCGCTTTCCCTGGGCAGCGCCAAAAGCTACTCGCTGTTCTCCGGCGTGCAGGACGCGATGACCCAATGGTGGTACGGCCACAATGCCGTGGCCTTCTTCCTCACGGCGGGCTTCCTCGGCATGATGTACTACTATCTGCCGAAGCGCGCCGGCAGGCCGATCTTCTCCTATCGCATGTCGATCATCGGCTTCTGGGGCATCACCTTCTTCTACATGTGGGCGGGGTCGCACCACCTGCATTACACGGCATTGCCGCAGTGGGTGCAGACGCTCGGCATGACCTTCTCACTGATGCTTCTCATACCTTCGTGGATTGCGGCGGCGAATGCGCTGCTCACCCTCAACGGCGCCTGGCACAAGGTGCGCGACGACGCCACCTTGCGTTTCATGATGGTTGCGGCGGTGTTCTACGGACTGGCCACTTTCGAAGGTTCGTTCCTGGCGATCCGGCCGGTCAACTCGCTGTCGCACTATACGGACTGGACGGTCGCCCATGTCCACGCCGGAACGCTCGGCTGGAACTCGATGATCACATTCGGCGCGATCTACTACCTCGTTCCGCAATTGTGGAAGCGCCCGCAGATGTACTCGCCTGCGCTTGTCGAGGTGCATTTCTGGCTCGCCGTCGCCGGCACCTTTGTTTACGTCTTCGCGATGTGGAACTCCGGCATCATCCAGGGCCTGATGTGGCGCACCTATAATGAAAGCGGAACGCTGGCCTATTCATTCATCGACTCGGTGGTGGTGATGCATCCCTACTACGTCGCGCGCGGCGTGGGCGGCCTCCTGTTCCTGATCGGCTCCATAATCGGCTTCTACAACATCTGGATGACCATCCGCACGGCGCGATCGAGCTTGCGCGCCTCAGCAGATCAGCCGTTTGCCGCCCCGTCGAGCGGTGGCGCCATGCAGGCCGGAGAATAAACGCAATGTTCGGGACGCACTATAAGCTTGAACGCCACAGCATCGGTCTCACCATTGCGATCATCGTCGTGGCGAGTATCGGCGGACTGGTCGAGATCGCGCCTCTGTTCACCATCGACCAGACGGTCGAGAAAGCGCCGAACATGCGCGTGTACACACCGCTGGAGGTGGCCGGGCGCAATATCTACATCCGCGAGGGATGCTATGCCTGCCATTCGCAGATGATCCGCACGCTGCGCGACGAGGTCGAGCGATATGGGCCATACTCGCTGGCCGTTGAATCACAATACGACCACCCGATGCTGTGGGGTTCGAAGCGCACCGGACCCGACCTCGCACGCCTGGGCGGCAAATACTCCGATGAGTGGCATGTCGCGCACCTCGACAATCCGCGCGATGTCGTGCCGGAATCGGTGATGCCGGCCTACCGCTTCCTCAAGCAGACCACGCTTCGCATCGACGACCTGCCACAACATCTTGCCGCGCTCAGGAAGGTCGGGGTGCCCTACACCGACGACATGATCCGGAATGCCGTCAGCGATGCCTTTGGCCAGGCTGTGCCGGAGAGCCCGCAGGCAGACGGGGTCAAGACCCGCTATGGCGAGGAAACCACCATACGCGCATTCGACAGCAATCCCGGCAGCGTGACCGAAATGGATGCGCTGGTCGCCTATCTGCAAATCCTCGGAAAGCTGACCGACGCAGCCCACGAACCGCAACAAGCACAGGCGCAAGCCCAATGAACGGATTTGAGCACGACACACTCGTGGCCTTCGCCAAGTCGTGGGGGCTCTTCTACCTGATCGCGATGGCTATCGGCGTCATCGTCTACACATTCTGGCCTGGCAGCAAGAAACGCTTCGACCATGCCGCAAACAGCATCATGGATGATGAGAACGGGCCATGGGCGTGAACGAACGCGATCCCTATACCGGCCATGCAACGACCGGGCACGAATGGAACGGCATCAAGGAACTGAACACGGCGGTGCCGAAGGCGGTATGGCTGTTCCTGGCGGGAACATTCCTGTTCTCGCTTGGCTACTGGATTCTGATGCCGGCATGGCCGCTGGGCACGACCTATAGCAAGGGGCTGCTGGGCGACGATGTCCGCCAGGACGTGGCGGCCCATCTGGAGGCGGGTGCTGCCAACCGTGCCGCCTGGACGACGCGCATCGACACGGAAGACATGTCGACGATCCTCGCCGACGATGAACTGATGCGGGACGTACGCCAGACGGGTCGCGCGCTCTTCGGCGACAATTGCGCCGTCTGCCACGGCCTTCGCGCCACCGGCGGACCCGGCTTCCCCGATCTCGTCGACACTGCATGGTTGTGGGGCGGAACGCCCGAGGCGGTGCTTGAGACGATCCGCGTGGGCATCAATTCCGAACATCCCGAGACGCGCACCTCGCAGATGCCCGCCTTCGGGCGCGACCAGATGCTGGAGCAACCGGCAATACTCGATGCGGTGGCCTATGTGCGCTCGCTCTCGCAGCCCGAGGTGGCGAATGGCCCTCAAGCCGAGAGGGCTAAGGCCGGGCAACAGGTCTTCGCGGACAATTGCAGTTCCTGTCATGGCGAAGACGCCCGGGGCAACACCGAACTGGGAGCGCCCGATCTCACCGATCGGTTCTGGATTTACGGGGGCGACGAGGCGTCGGTCTATCGGACGGTGTATGGCGGCCGCGAGGGGCATATGCCCACCTGGGAAAAACGACTGAGCGAAACCGACCGCAAGATCCTGACGCTCTATGTCCTCGACCTGCCGAAGAGCGCGCCATGACGGCCAGGACGAAACAACGCCTGCTGCTCGGCCTGTGGGTTCTGGTGGGCGTGAGCGTTTTTGTAGGCGCGAATGTGCATCTGCTCTGGAATTCCCTGCTGTCGCAGCCGGACTGCGTTCCCCACGCGAAGGCTCCGGGACAGAATGGACAATTTCGCGCGGCACAATCATCCTGCTGAAGGGAAGTGAAAAGCAATGGCAGCGACGCGCAATATCGACATGCTTCCGCCAGTCGTTCCCGCTGTCGGGGCGACACGTACGGACTGGCGCCGCCATATGCCGACGGCGGCAGCCTTCTCGTGGCTCAAGGCTGGCTGGCGGGATTTCACGACACGTCCGGGCCTGAGCCTGCTTTATGGCGTGCTCGTGTTCGTAATTTCCATCGTCATCATTGGCGGCCTCTTCCGGTTCGGTCGCGACTACATCCTGTTGCCCGCGCTGTCGGGCTTTCTGGTGGCAGGCCCGCTGATCGCAGTTGGCCTGTATGAGAAGAGCCGCCGTCTCGAACAAGGCACACCGGTGACGCTTGGACGGATGATCTTCGTCCGGTCGCGCTCGGGCGGGCAGATCCTGTTCGTCGGCGTGCTCCTGTGCATGCTCGCCATGTTGTGGATGCGCGCGGCGGTCCTTCTCTATGCGCTTTTCTTCGGGCTCCTGCCCTTCCCCGGCGTTCACGACATCATGCCGATCCTGATCGGCACGCCGCGCGGGCTGGGCCTTATCATCGTCGGCAGCCTGATCGGCGGGCTGTTTGCGGCTTTTGCCTTTGCAATCAGCGTTTTTTCCGTCCCGATGCTGCTTGATCGCCGGACAGATGCACTGACGGCGATGGGAGAGAGCATGGCCACCGTCTGGAACAACAGGCCGGTCATGCTATGCTGGGGCGCCATCGTCGTGGTCCTGTTCGGCCTTAGCGTGGTGACGGGATTGCTTGGCCTCATCGTGGTCTTTCCAGTGCTCGGCCATGCGACGTGGCATGCTTATACGGCGATGCGGCCGGCGGTCGATCTCGGTGAAAAGGAAGAGCCCGACAGTCCGGCGGAATTGCGGGAAGTTCCGTCATGAGCGGTAGCGCATCGGGCACCGCGGCACCTGTCACCAATTCAGGCGCACCGGGTCCGGTCGATCCAAATCCTTGCGTGATACAGGTCACGAAATGACAGCGCTCGAATACCTGATACCCATTTCGCTCATACTGGGCGCCATCGGCCTGGTGGCATTTCTCTGGTCGCTCAAGAGCGGCCAGTATCAGGACCTCGACGGTGCCGGCGCACGCATCATCCTCGATGACGAGGATCGCCCGGAATAAGGTGAACGCGCGCCATCCGCGCGATTGAGCCTGTTACCTCTGGGGCGAAGCAGGCAAGTGAGGACCGCGCGTTTCCTTGGTCGGCGCGCTCGACGGCAGGAAATCGCTCTCCGAAAGCCGCAAATCCGCCAGCGTGTATCGATCGAGCGTGCTCACGAACGCGCCGAGGGCTTCGTTCAGGACTTTCGGCAACTGGCAGCGTCTGGTGATGATGCACTGGTTGCCGGTCGCGAAACACTCGACCAGCGCAAAATCGGGCTCGGTTGCGCGGATGACCGCGCCGAGATTGATCTCTTCGGGCGGCCGGGCAAGCGCGAAGCCGCCGGACCTGCCCCTCACGGCCCGGATAAATCCGGTGCGCGTCAGGATATTGACGACCTTCATGAGATGGGCGCGCGAGATATTGTAGGCTCTGGAGGTTTCCTCGATGGTGATGAGCCGGTCACCTGCGGCTGCGGCATACATCAGCACGCGCAGCGCATAATCCGAGAATGTGGTCAGTCGCATATGATGATCCGCTACCGGCATCCGGCCGATAGATATGTTCGCAACACGGCATTGGCGGGATTGACTGCTCCCATCTGGCGCCATGTCTGCAGCCACGATATGATGGATAGTAAATGAATCTTTCCACGCTGTCCAACAAAGCCAGCGCCAGCTCCCTCCCCGCCCGTGCACCCGAACCCGCATGGAGTTCGGCTCTTGCGGTTACTGCACCAGCGGCGAAGTGGCCGCGTCGAGTTCGACGCCGACAAGCTCGGCCTGACCTGCCAGGATGGCAACATATTGCCGGAGCGCGTTTTCTTCCACTTGGGCACGCAGCATCGTCGCGATCTGCTCGCGCACTGTTTCGAACGGCAGGATCGTGCCCGGTATGGACTTGTCCACCGCGACGATGTGGAAGCCATAGCGTGTCCTGACCAGTTCGGGCAGCACGCCGGACGCGCCGAGCCGGAACAGTGCCGCCTCGAATTCCGAAACCGTGTCGCCACGCCCGATCTGGCCAAGATTGCCCCCCTGCCGGCTTGAGGGGCAGTTCGACAGTTCCGCGGCAAGTGCCGCGAAACGCTGGGGTTCCGCCAACAGCTCATTCAGGGCCTGTTCCGCGCGGGCGCGTATCTCGGGTAGGTGGACAGCGGGCGTCACCTGAAACAGGATATGCCGCGCATGGACGAGATCACCGCTGGTGAAATCGCTGCGGTGCATATCATAGTAGCGCGCGCATTCGTCCAGCGTCGGAGTCGGCACCTGCACCTCCTCGGCAAGCAACCGTTCGATAGCGAAACCGATGGCTTCGTCATCGGTTTCGCCCCTGGCCAGCAACCCGGCCGCCACCGCCCGCTGGCGCAACAGTTCGCGCACGGCAGCGAATTCAGCCGAAGCATCATCAGCCGCCAGTTCCACCCCGTTGACCGAGACCGTCATGAGCGGGCCGGCTCCTTCACCACCTTCTTGCGCGTGCGCACGATCTGATAGGGTCGGACGAGATAGGCCAATACCCCCGCGCCGCTCCAGATGTGGATCATGCGGGTGAACGGCGAGATCAGGAATATGGTGAAACCGAGCAGGATATGCAGCTTGTAGGTCAGCGGCACGTCGGTCATCAGCACCGCGACGCTGCCGTCGAGCGTCACGATTCCTTTGACATAGGTGGTCAGCGTCTCGAACAGCACGCCATCCATATGGAATGCCGAAAGCGGCACGGTGAGCAGGCCGAGCGCAAGCTGGAACCACAGCATCACCACCACGGCAATGTCCCATTTGCGGCTATTGGCCCGGATGCGCGGATCACCGAGCCGCCGCCAGATCAGCATCGACAGGCCGATGATGGCGACAAGGCCGGCAATGCCGCCGACGACCATGGCGAGCAACTGATGCATGGTCGGGGACAAAAAGGGGGCAACCAGCCAGTGTGGTGCAAGAAAGCCGACGAAATGGCCCAGAATGACGACCAGCACGCCATAGTGAAACAGGTTGGAGCCGATCCGCAGCGAGCCGGCGCGGAGCATCTGCGAGGAATCGCTTTTCCACGTGTAGGGCTCGCGGTCGAAACGGATCAGGCTGCCCATCAGCAGCACGACGAGGCAGACATAGGGATAAATACCGAAGAGAAGCGTATTCATATAGGAATTGGACATAAGCGTTTCCTTCCTCCCTATCGTGCCGTGCGGCCAGCGTCCGCAGCTTCGCCGAAAGCCGGTTGCTCGAACCAGTCGCGGTCGAGGGTCTGATGGTGTTCCCTGACCGGCGGGATCGCCGATGCATCGACCGCTTTTTGCCCCGCGATCACCAGCAGCGCCTGCGGCACCGCCGCATAGCGGCTCTCGCGCCCGATCAGCGAGCGGGCGATCGATTTCAGGATATGGGCGCAGTCCGCAAGCATCTCGCGCGCTTCCCCCAGATCACGCAGGCTGAGATATTCGAGCACCACCGGCAGGTAATCCGGCAACTCATTGGCCGTCAGCCCATAGCCGGCGCCCGCATAGAGCTGCTTCAATTCGACCATGGCCGAACCACGATCACGGCTTTCGCCATGCAGATGCTCGAACAGATGCAGCGAAAGCGCCCTGCCCCGGTCGAACAGGTCGACATAGCGTTCCTCCGCCGCAAGCTGGTCGTCACGGCCGATCTCGGCGATCAGGTCGAGCAGCGCTTCACGCTCGCGCGGCGCAACCAGTTCCGAACCGCGGACCACCTCGGCGATCTCCGGCAGCGCCTCGCGCATCTCCGCGGTCGGATAGGAAAGCAGCGCGCTGAATGCCTTGAAAAGAAGGTTCATTGGTGTCTCCGTCAATTGTCCAGCGGCCGCATCGGAGCGATCTTGCGCTCACCCATCCTGCCGCCGAACAGGCTCGACGGCGAAGGACCGTGGTCGCAGCCGTTCCCGAAGGAAAAGCCACAGGCTCCTTTCAGCCCATACACGTCCTCGGCCTCTTCGCGATGGCTGGTCGGAATGACGAAACGATCCTCGTAGTTGGCGATAGACAGGTAGCGATGCATGTCTTCGACCTGCGCGCGGCTCAGTCCCGCCTGAACCAGCACTTCCTGTCCATCTGCCTCGCCAAGCTGGCGCTGGCGGTAATGGATGCGCATCGCAAACAGCCGTTCCAGCGCGGTGACGATAGGCTCTTCCGCACCGGCGGTGAGCAGATTGGCGAGGTAGCGCACCGGAATGCGCAACGAACGCACGTCAGGCAATTCGCCTACCGTATCGATGGCGCCGGCATTGGCGTGCGACTGGATGGGCGACAGCGGCGGCACATACCACACCATCGGCAGCGTGCGGTATTCGGGATGCAGCGGGAAGGCGATCTTCCAGTCCACCGCCATTTTGTAGGCAGGCGAATGCTTCGCCGCCTCGAGCCAATCCTCCGACACGCCATCGGCTCGCGCCTGCGCCTGCACGGCCGGGTCATCGGGATCGAGAAACAGCCGAAGCTGCGCCTCGTAAAGGTCTTTTTCGTCCTCCACCGAAGCCGCCTGCTCGATGCCGTCGGCATCGTAGAGCAGCACGCCAAGATAACGGATACGGCCGACACAGGTTTCGGAGCATACGGTCGGCTGGCCGGCCTCGATGCGCGGATAGCAGAAGATGCACTTCTCCGCCTTGCCCGAGCTCCAGTTGTAATAGATCTTCTTGTAGGGACAGCCGGATACGCACATGCGCCAGCCACGGCATTTGTCCTGGTCGATGAGCACGATGCCGTCTTCCTCGCGCTTGTAGATCGAGCCCGACGGGCAGGAGGCGACGCAGGCCGGATTGAGGCAGTGCTCGCACAGCCTCGGCAGATACATCATGAAGGTGTTTTCGAACTGGCCATAGATGTCCTTCTGCACCGCCTCGAAATTGTAGTCCTGGCTGCGCTTGTCGAACTCACCGCCAAGGATTTCCTCCCAGTTCGGCCCCCATTCGATCTTGTCCATCGGCTGGCCGGTGAGCAGCGAAAGCGGCCGCGCCACCGGGGTGGTCTGCGCTTCGGCCGCCTGCTGCAGATGTTCGTAATCGAAGGTGAAGGGCTCGTAATAGTCGTCGATCTCGGGCAGATGCGGGTTGGCGAAGATCTTCGCGAGGATCGACAGCCGCCCACCCTGTTTCGGCACGATCTTGCCGTTCTTCCTGCGCTTCCAGCCGCCCTGCCAGCGCTCCTGGTTTTCCCAGTCCTTGGGGTAGCCTATGCCGGGCTTGGTCTCGACATTGTTGAACCAGGCATATTCCATGCCCTGCCGGGAGGTCCAGACCTGCTTGCAGGTCACCGAGCAGGTGTGGCAGCCGATGCATTTGTCGAGGTTCATCACCATCGCGATCTGGGCACGGATTTTCATCAGCGGACCTTTCTCTGCGCGGTTTGGATCGAATGGCTGGCGTCGAGCCAGTCGACATGGCTGAGTTTGCGCACGATGACGAACTCGTCGCGGTTGGACCCGACGGTGCCGTAGTAGTTGAAACCGTAGGAGAGATGGGCGTAGCCGCCAACCATATGGGTCGGCTTGAGAACCGCGCGTGTCACCGAATTGTGGATGCCCCCACGCAAGCCGGTGATTTCGGAACCCGGCACGTTCACGATCTTCTCCTGCGCATGATACATCATGCACATGCCTTCCTGTACGCGCTGGCTCACCACCGCGCGCGCGGCAATCGCCCCGTTCAGGTTGAAAAGTTCGATCCAGTCGTTGTCCACGATGCCGGCCTTCCGGGCATCCTTTTCCGAGATCCACACGATCGGCCCGCCGCGCGACAGCGTCAGCATCAGCAGATTGTCGGTGTAGGTCGAGTGGATGCCCCATTTCTGGTGCGGCGTGATGAAGTTGAGCACGATCTCCTTTTCGCCATTGGAGCGCGTGCCGCTCATGCCCGCCCGCGAGCGCGTGTCGATGGGTGGCCGGTAGACGGCGAAACCTTCTCCGAAATCGCGGAGCCAGCGATGGTCCTGATAGAATTGCTGGCGGCCGGTTATGGTGCGCCACGGGATTAGTTCGTTCACATTCGTATAGCCGGCCGTGTAGCTGACATGCTCGCTCTCGATACCCGACCATGTCGGCGACGAGATGATCTTGCGTGGCTGTGCCTGGATGTCGCGGAAACGGATTTTTTCGTCCTCGCGCGTTTCTGCCAGGTGGATATGGTCGCGCCCCGTGACCTTGCCGAGTGCCCGCCATGCCTTGACGGCGACCTCGCCATTCGTCTCCGGCGCGAGGTAGAGAATCACCTCGGCGGCGTCGATGTCGCTGTCGATGCGCGGACGTCCAGCGGTCGGGCCACCGTCCTCGACACGATAGTTGAGCTTGCCGAGACCGGCGACCTCCTCGGCCGTCGGCCAGGCGATGCCCTTGCCGCCATTGCCCAGCTTGTCGGCAATCGGCCCCAGCGCTGTGAAACGCCGGTAAGTGTTGGGATAGTCGCGCTCGACCACCGTGATCTGCTGGCCGGTGATGCCCGGCACCAGATCGCATTCGCCCTTCTTCCAGTCCTTGACGTCGAAGGGCTGCGCCAGTTCGCCCGGCGTGTCGTGCTGGATCGGCGTCAGCACCACGTCCTTTTCCACCCCGAGATGACCGGCCGCCAGCTCCGAGAACTTCCGCGCGATGAGCTTGTAGGTTTCCCAATCGCTTTTCGCCTCCCACACCGGGTCCACCGCCGTGGATAGCGGATGGATGAAGGGATGCATGTCGGACGTGTTGAGGTCGTTCTTCTCGTACCAGGTGGCGGTCGGCAGGACGATGTCGGAATAGAGGCAACTCGTGGACATGCGGAAGTCGAGCGTAGTGACGAGGTCGAGCTTGCCTTCGGGAGCAGGGTCGCGCCACGCGACCTCATGCGGTTTTTCACGGCCTTCCTCGCCAAGGTCCTTGCCCTGCAAGCCATGCCGCGTGCCGAGGAAATGCCGCAGGAAATATTCGTGCCCTTTACCGGACGAGCCGAACAGGTTGGAGCGCCAGATGAACAGGTTGCGCGGAAAATTCTGCGGATTGTCCGGATCCTCGCAGGCCATGGACAACGCACCCGACTTCAAGCCGGCCACGACATGCTCCTTCACCTCGACACCGGCCTTGTCGGCTTGAGCCGCGAGTGTCAGCGGATTGACGCCGAGCTGCGGTGCCGAAGGCAGCCAGCCCATGCGCTCGGCGCGCACATTGAGATCGATCATGCTGCCGCTATACGACGCCGGATCGGCCAGCGGCGAAAGCAGCTCGGCGACGTCCAGCTTCTCATAACGCCACTGGTCGGAATGGGCGTAGAAGAAGGAGGTGCCGTTCATATGGCGCGGCGGCCGCGCCCAATCGAGCGCGAAGGTAAGCATGGTCCAGCCGGTCTGCGGCCTGAGCTTCTCCTGCCCGACATAATGCGCCCAGCCGCCGCCGGAGACGCCGACCGTACCGCACATCATCAGCATGTTGATGATCGCGCGATAGCCCATATCCTGATGATACCAGTGGTTCATGCCCGCGCCGATGATGACCATGGAGCGGCCTTTGGTCTTCTCGGCATTGTTGGCGAAGCCGCGTGCAACCGTGATGGCATGCTCGGCCGGCACGCCGGTGATCTCCTGCTGCCATGCCGGGGTGTAGGGCACGTTGTCATCATAGCTTGCGGCGCAGTCGCCGCCGAGACCCCGGTCCAGGCCGTAATTGGCGCAAAGCAGGTCGAAGACCGTGGCGACATGGGCTTCGCCGTCGGCGAGCTTGATGCGCCGCACCGGCACGTTGCGCAACAGCACGTCGCCGCCCTGCGCATTGGCGGTGAAGTGCTCGCTGGCCTTGCCGCCGAAATAGGGAAAGGCCACTGAAACGACCTCGTCGCGCCGCTCGGCAAGGCTCAGCGCCAGCCGCACGTCCTTGCCGGTTTCGCCATCTTTCTCTTCGAGGTTCCAGCGGCCCGCCGGCTCACCATCGGCCGGCCAACGATAGCCGATCGAGCCTTGCGGTACCACGAGGTCGCCGCTTTCCTCCGCCACCGCCACTGTTTTCCATGCGGCGCGATCCGGTTTCGGCGCCTTGCGACGCGACCTTGGCGTCGCCGCAAGGTCGCTCTGGCGCACATAGCGATCCGGCACGAAGCGGCCGCCATCCTGCCTGAGCCGCACCAGCATCGGCATGTCGGTGTAGCGACGGCAATAATCCTCGAAATAGGGCGTCTTGCGATCAAGGAAGAACTCCTTGAGGATCACATGGCCCATCGCCATGGCCAGCGCCGCATCCGTGCCCTGCTTGGGATGTAGCCACAGATCGGAGAGCTTCGCCACCTCGGCATAATCGGGCGTGACGGCCACCACATTGGTGCCGTTGTAACGCGCCTCGACGAAGAAATGCGCGTCGGGCGTGCGCGTCTGCGGCACATTGGAGCCCCAGGCGATGATGTAGCCGGAATTGTACCAGTCGGCCGATTCCGGCACATCGGTCTGCTCGCCCCAGGTCTGCGGGCTCGATGGCGGCAGGTCGCAATACCAGTCGTAGAAAGACAGGAGCGTTCCGCCGATGAGGCTGAGATAGCGCGCGCCGGAGGCATAGGACACCATCGACATGGCCGGGATCGGCGAGAAGCCGATGACGCGGTCGGGCCCGAAGGTCTTGATGGTGTGAATGTTGGCGGCCGCGATGATCTCGCTCACCTCGGCCCAGTTCGAGCGCACGAAGCCGCCATGGCCGCGCATGGATTTGTAGCTTTTCGCGGTTTCGGCATTGCCGACGATTGCGGCCCAGGCTTCGACGGGCTCATGCGTCTTGCGCGCCTCGCGCCAGGCCTTGATCAGCCGTCCGCGCACCATCGGATATTTGATGCGGCTGGCGCTGTAGAGATACCAGCTATAGGAAGCTCCGCGCGAGCAGCCGCGCGGCTCGTGATTGGGCATGCCTGAGCGCGTGCGCGGATAATCGGTCTGCTGCGTTTCCCAGGTGACGACGCCGCTCTTGACATAGATTTTCCAGGAGCAGGAACCGGTGCAGTTCACGCCATGCGTGGAGCGCACGATCTTGTCGTGCTGCCAGCGCTGCCGATAGCTTTCTTCCCACCCGCGATCCTCGTCGCGCATTTCGCCAAGCCCGTCGGCAAACGGCTCTCGCTGCCGGCTGAGATAGGTGAGGCGCTCCAGGAAATGGCTCATATGGCTTCCTCCTTCCGCGTCGGTTGCTGTGGCGGGAATGGTTCCAGTCCATCCAGCTTGTGCCCCATGACGGGCGCGCGGCGGACCTCGGTCAGATAGCTCAGGAACAGCGACACCGAGACGATGCCGTAGAGCAGCATGAAGCAGCTCGAATTGAAGCCAAGCCAGTCCCGCAGGCCGCCGAACATGATGGGCAACAGGAAGCCGCCCAGACCGCCGACCATGCCGACAAGGCCGCTCACCACGCCCATATTCTCGGGAAAGTCGTCGCCGATATATTTGAAGGTCGAGGCCATTCCGAAGGCGAAGGCCACGCCGACGACGAACAGCAGCGGCGTGAACATCCAGGGCGACAGGGCGATGGTGAAATCGCGCGAACCATCGATGGTGCGGATCGAGAAATCCGTGTGCGGATAGGACAGGAGAAACAGCGCGATCCACGCCGTCCACAAGACCCACCAGGTCACACTATGCGCGCCGAAGCGATCGGAAAGCAGGCCGCCAACCGCGCGCAACAACCCGCCCGGCAGCGAAAAACAGGCTGCGAGCAAAGCGGCTTGCGCGACGGCGAAACCATATTCGCTGACAAAATATTGCGGCATCCAGATCGACAGGGCCGTGAAGCCCCCGAACACGATCGAATAATACTGGCAGTATTTCCAGACACGGCGATCCCTCATCACCGCAAGCTGTGCGCCCAGGGACGCCCCGCTTTTCCCGGCTCCCGGATCGGGCGCTGACAAGAACCAGAACAGCACGGCGCTCGCCACCAGCGCCACCGCATAGGCGCGCGGTACCGCCTGCCAGCCATAGACCTCCATGATCGAGGGCGCGACGAACATATTCAGAGCCGCGCCTGCCGTTCCCGCTCCGAACACGCCCATGGCGAAGCCGCGTTGGCTGGCGGGGAAAAACCGTGCCACATAGGGCGTCCCCACCGCAAAGGATGCGCCGACCAGACCAAGCGCCAGGCCAAGCAGCAGGAACTGCCACAGCGCCGTCGCATAAGCGGCGATGTAGAGCGGGATCGCGCAAATGACGAGCAGCAGGGTCATCAGGATGCGGCCGCCGATGCGGTCGGTCCAGATGCCGAGCGGCAGGCGAAACAGCGAGCCGGTGAGCACCGGCGTTGCCGTCAGCAGACCGAACTGGGTGGCGTCGAGTTCCAACTCCTCGCGGATCGGGATGCCGATGACGCCGAACATCATCCAGACCGCGAAACAGATCATGAAGGCCCAGGTCGTAACCAGCAGTACGACAATTCTTCGAGCATTCGACATCACGACCCCCATTGGGTGCGGGCCAGGCTAGTTCCTGCCAGCCTCCGGCGTGTCAAATGTTCCCTTCAATTACCACGTCGCCGGCGCACCCATCATGCTGACATAGAGCTTCATAAAGCTCCGGCCATCCCGTGTTTCAAAGAATTTGGAGAGTATGTCGTTCACCCGAGGACGGAAATCTTCAGGTTATGCGCAAATTAGACCGCCTTGGCTGCCACGAAGACAGCGACCAAAGCCGAAGATATAGTCTCGGGTCTCACCATGCAGCCGGTCCGCATGGCGCAAAACATGATTTGACGTTATTCGGCGTCGGTCCAGGCTCAGTCGAAGATGCCTTCGCTGTGCTTCTCCACATAGACCGCGAGGCCAAGCGTATGGTCGCGGCTGAGCTTTTCGGCAAGCTCGGTATCGCGCCGTTCCAGCGCGTCGATAATGGCCAGATGGTCCTTGATCGACTGCGAGGCACGGTCGTCGCGGCCGATCGTGATCTGCCGGATGCCGCGCACGTGGAGCAGGATGTCCTCGGTCATGCTCCGCAGCACGCTCGATCCCGTCATCTCGATCAGCGTCTGGTGGAAGGTGAGGTTGGCCGTCGAATATTCGCCTACATAGTCGGAGGGCTTGTGGCTGTCGTTGAACTCCTCGAAGAGTTTGCGCAGCCGGGCAATGTCCTTGCCGCTGGCGTTGAGCGAAACCAGGCGTGCCGCCATGCCTTCCAGTGCCGCCCAGACCTGGATCATCTCGATGACCTCGCGCTTGGTCTTGCGCAACACCATCACGCCGCGGCGCGGGATCGACTTCACAAAACCCTGCTGCTCCAGCATGGCGATGGCTTCGCGGATCGGCGTACGGCTCACGCCCAGCTTTTCGGCAAGCTGGCGCTCGTCCAGCCAGGTGTCCTCGCTGGTGCGATAGATTTCCATATTCGCGATCGCATGCTTCAGTGTTGCGTAGATACGCGTCTTGAAGGTCGGTTCCGAATTGAAAGGTTCAAGAACAAGCTCGGGAGTGGTTGCGTCAGCAAGCGGCCAGCGTATCTGAGTTCTAGAAGCCACGAGAGGTGATCTCCATGTTATGGAATAAGTAATGCCATTGTTCTTGTAGCACTTTTCAGCCTGAAAGCGAAACCCGCCCGAGCCTTGAGAACAGGCGCTGACGAACTGGACGGCCCCTTTTCCGGATTCCGGCGCTCTGGCTGGATTGTGCGCTCAATGAACGCACCGGTCGTGCAATTGCAAGCATATTGCCGGGAAGAAACAATGGTTCGTCTCCCTCCGTCCCGAGCTTTGCCCTCGACGGGGGGAGACTGTAAACGCAACCTTCAGCCGTTGGCCGCCATGCGCTGGCCGCCACGCAGACCACCCAGCAATTCCACCAGCGTCGAACCAAGGCTGGCGGGCGTGGGCGAAACGCGGATGCCGGCAGCCTCCATCGCGGCCACCTTGTCCTCCGCGCCGCCCTTGCCGCCGGAGATGATGGCGCCCGCATGGCCCATGCGCCGGCCCGGAGGGGCAGTGCGGCCCGCAACGAAGCCGACCGTCGGCTTGGAACGCCCGCGCTTGGCTTCGTCGGCCAGGAATTGGGCGGCTTCTTCTTCGGCGCTGCCGCCGATCTCGCCGATCATGATGATCGACTCGGTAGACGGGTCGGCGAGGAAGAGTTCCAGCACGTCGATGAATTCAGTGCCCTTGATCGGGTCGCCGCCAATGCCCACGGCGGTCGTCTGGCCGAGCCCCTGCTGCGAGGTCTGGAACACCGCCTCATAGGTGAGCGTGCCCGAGCGCGAGACGATGCCGACCGAGCCCTGACGGAAGATCGATCCCGGCATGATGCCGATCTTGCATTCACCGGCGGTAATGATGCCGGGACAGTTCGGCCCCACCAGCCGCGATTTCGAGCCGACGAGCGCACGCTTGACGCGCTGCATGTCGAGCACCGGAATGCCCTCGGTGATACACACGATCAGCGGGATTTCGGCATCGATCGCCTCGCAGATCGCATCGGCCGCGCCGAAGGGCGGCACGTAGATCATGGAGGCATCCGCCCCTGTCGCATCGCGCGCTTCGGCCACCGTGTCGAACACCGGAAGGTCGAGATGCGTGGCCCCGCCCTTGCCCGGCGAAACGCCGCCGACCAGCCTGGTGCCATAGGCCGCCGCCTGTTCGCTGTGGAAGGTGGCGGTCTTGCCGGTGAAACCCTGGCACAGAACACGCGTGTTCCTGTCGATCAGAATGGACATTAGTGGCCTCCTCCTACCGCCTTGACGATCTTGCGGGCCGCGTCATCGAGGTCGTCGGCGGCAATCACGTTCAGGCCGCTCTCCCCGATGATCTTCTTGCCCAGTTCCACATTGGTGCCTTCCAGCCGCACCACGAGCGGCACTTTCAGGCCCACCTCCTTCACCGCTGCGATCACGCCCTCGGCGATGACGTCGCAGCGCATGATGCCGCCGAAGATGTTGACCAGAATGCCCTTCACATTCGGATCGGAGGTGATGATCTTGAAGGCGGCCGTCACCTTCTCGGCCGTCGCGCCGCCACCCACATCGAGGAAGTTGGCGGGCTCTGCGCCATAGAACTTGATGATGTCCATGGTGGCCATCGCCAGTCCGGCGCCGTTGACCATGCAGCCGATGGAGCCGTCGAGCGCGATATAGGAAAGATCGTATTTGGAGGCCTCGATCTCCTTGGCGTCCTCTTCCGTCTCGTCGCGCATGGCGGCGATGTCGGGATGACGGGCAAGTGCGTTGGAATCGAAACCAAGCTTGGCGTCCAGGCACTTGAGTGCTCCGCCGCGCGACACGATCAGCGGATTGATCTCCAGCATCTCCATGTCCTTGGCGATGAATGCCGTATAGAGCTTTTGCGTCAGCGCATGCGCCTGCTTGGCAAGCTCTCCTTCCAGCCCGAGCGCCTTGGCGACCCGGCGACCGTGATGCGGCATGATGCCGGTGGCCGGATCGACCGAGAAGGTGACGATCTTCTCAGGCGTGTCATGTGCCACCTGTTCGATGTCCATGCCGCCTTCGGTCGACACCACGAAAGAGACACGGCTGGTCGCCCGGTCAATAAGAAGGGAGAGATAGAACTCCTTCTCGATCTCCGAACCATCTTCGACATAGAGGCGGTTGACCTGCTTGCCGGCGGCGCCGGTCTGCAACGTCACCAGCGTATTGCCGAGCATTTCGGCCGCGTCGGCGCGAATGTCGACAAAGGACTTGGCCAGGCGCACGCCGCCCTTGGCGTCGGCGGCAAGCTCCTTGAACTTGCCCTTGCCGCGTCCACCGGCATGGATCTGCGCCTTGACGACATAGACCGGTCCGGGAAGCCTGCCGGCTGCCTCGGCCGCCTCTTCAATGGTCATGGCCGGGAAGCCCTGCGGCACCGGCACGCCGAAGGAGCGCAACACCTCCTTGGCCTGGTATTCATGGATATTCATCGCGGAAAACCCCTGCAAAATTCGAGCAAATTTCGGGTGGCCCCGGCGCGCGATGCGCCGGGGTTCAGGATGCGAAATCAGTCCGGGTTCAGATCAGCTTAGATCAGAGCAGACCCGCGCCGCGCGCCCACTTGTACTTGGCGCCGAGCACCTCGACCGGCAGTTCGGTCGAGTAGGCATAGGCCGGAATGCCGTTCTGGTAGAGATATTCGGCAGCTTCCTCGACCTCCACGTCGCCGGCAAGCGAGGCGACCATGGGCTTTTCGATACCCTTGGCGGCCATCTCTTCCTTCACTTCCACCATCAGCTTGGCGAAGACCATCGGCGGCGTCACGATCGTGTGCCAGTAGCCGAGGATCAGCGAGTGGATACGGTCATCCTCCAGTCCCAGGCGCACGGTGTTCTTGTAGGTCTGGGGCGGCTCACCGCCGGTGATGTCCACCGGGTTGCCGGCCGCGCCGAAGGGCGGGATGAACTTGCGGAACGCCGCGTCAAGATCGTCCGGCATGCTCATCAGCTTGAGGTCGTTGTCCACGCAGGAGTCCGACAAGAGCACGCCCGAGCCACCGGCACCGGTGATGATAAGCACGTTCTCGCCCTTGGGCGTGGGCAGGATCGGCACGCCGCGCGCGAACTCGAGCAACTGCCGCAACGACCTGGCCCGAATGACGCCGGACTGCTTGAACACGTCGTCATAGATCTTGTCGTTGCCCGCCAGCGCCCCGGTGTGGGAGGATGCGGCCTTGGCGCCGGCGGAAGTGCGGCCCGCCTTCAGCACGACGATCGGCTTCTTCTTGGACACGCGCTTTGCCGCTTCGGCGAAGGCACGCCCGTCCTTCAGGTCCTCGCAGTGCTGGGCGATGATGCGGGTGTTGTCGTCCTGCTCGAAGAAGGCGAGCAGGTCGTCCTCATCGATGTCGGACTTGTTGCCAAGGCCGACGATCGCCGACACGCCCATCTTGGCCGAACGCGAGAAGCCGATGATGGCCATGCCGATGCCGCCTGATTGCGACGACAGCGCGGCCGAGCCTTTCACGTCATAGGCGGTGCAGAAGGTCGCGCACAGGTTCGACGGCGTGTAGTAGAAGCCGTAAATGTTCGGCCCCATCAGACGAATATTGTACTTCTGCCCGATCTTGACGATCTCTTCCTGCAGTTCCGGCGCACCGGCTTCCGCAAAACCGGACGGAATAAGCACCGCTCCGGGGATTTTCTTCTCGCCGCACTCGGTCAGCGCGCCGGCCACCAGCTTGGCGGGAATGGCGAAGATCGCCGTGTCGATTTCGCCGGGCACATCCCTGACGCTGCGATACGCCTTGTAGCCGAGGATCTCGTCGGCCTTGGGATGGATCGGATAAATCTCGCCCTTGTAGCCGCCGTTGATGAGGTTCTTCATCACCGAATTGCCGATCTTGCCGTCTTCGGCGGAAGCGCCGATCACGGCCACGGCCTTCGGCCGCATGATACGGTTCATCGCCGTGACGATCTCTTCCTGGCTCGGACGCGGGCGTGGAGCAGGCTGGTCATAGTCGACCACGATGCGCACGTCCGCGGCAATCGCACCATCCTTGGTGGCGAAGACGGGATTGAGGTCGAGTTCGACGATCTCGGGATAGTCGTTCACCAGATTGGAGACGCGCACGATCATGTCGGCCAGCGCATCGCGATTGACGGGATCGCCGCCGCGAACGCCCTTGAGCATTTCGGCGGCCTGGATACCGTCGAGCATGGACAGCGCGTCGTCGCGCGTGACCGGGGCCAGACGGAAGGTGATGTCCTTCAACACCTCGACCAGCACGCCGCCGAGGCCGAAGGCCACCAGCTTGCCGAAACTGCCGTCGGTGACGGCGCCGATGATGACTTCCTGTCCACCGGCCAGCATCTGCTGCACCTGCACGCCGGCGATCTCGGCATCAGCCTTGTAGGCCTTGGCGTTGGCGACGATCTTGTCATATGCCGCCTTCGCTTCCTCTGCCGACTTCACGCCGACGATGACGCCGCCGGCCTCGGTCTTATGCAGAATGTCCGGCGAGACGATTTTCATGACGACGGGGAAGCCCATGCCGGAGGCAAGGCTTGCAGCCTCGTCCGCGCTGCCGGCGACGCCTTCCTGCGGCACGGCAATGCCGTAAGCGTCGCAGAGCAGCTTGCCTTCCGGCGCCGTCAGCGCCTGCCGGCCTTCCGCCTTAACCTTCTCCAGAACGCCTCGAATAGCGGTTTTCTCAAGCATGCTCTCCTCCTTGGCGGTATCGGCACCCGGTGCCTTTATCGGTTCGCGCCACGATCTCTGCTCGGGCGTCTAATTGGCATTTTGTATACCAGACCAGTCACTGTCAAGCCCGTTACCGACAAAACGCGCGGCTGATGAAGGTGCCGGGCCGGACTTGACCAGTGACGGTCTTTCGACAGTTTCCGGTCCAGGCACCCATCCGGGTGCCGGGGCCATCGGCAATGAGGACGGCTTTGCGCCGCCCCGATCCGGCAAGCAGACGCCCGCCGCTGAATTTCACGAAAAATGCCCGGGCCGGAGCGGTTGCTCCGGCCCGGGCGCATGCATTCAGGCGGCCTGCAAGTCCGCCGCCTCGGACCTGCGGATAATACCCGCACGCCAGGGCTTGAGCACGGCGATCGCCAGGACCGCCGCAACCGCATTGAGAACGACGCCGATGATGAAGACGTTGTCCCAGTTGCCGCTCGCGGCAAGCGCCGTACCCGACGGGACCAGCAGCGCGGCGGTACCCTTGGCCGTATAGAGCAGGCCGGAGTTGGTCGCAGCGTATTTGGAGCCGAACGTGTCGGTGCAGGTGGATGGGAAGAGCGAATAGATCTCGCCCCAGGCAAAGAACACGACACCGCTGAGCAGCACGAACATCGCCGGAACATGGGCGTAGAGATAGAGCAGATAGATGCCTATCGCCTCGAGCGCGAAGCAGATGAACATCGTGTTCTCGCGCCCGATCTTGTCGGAAATCCAGCCGCAGATCGGCCTGGTGACACCGTTCAGCACGCGGTCGATGGTGGCCGCGAGCGTCAGGGCCGGAATGCCGAGCCACATCGGGATGTCGGCCACGCCGAGGTCCTTCGCCATAGGCGCAAGGTTCGCCGTAACCACCAGACCACCGGCGCCGACTGCCACGAACATGACATACATGAGCCAGAAGATCGGGTGCTTGAGCACTTCCGAAGGGGTGAACTGACGGCGCGACTGCAGGATCGGCCCCTTGTTCACCGGCTCGGGAACCTGCCCCTCTTCCGGCGCGAACAGGAAGAACGCCAGAATGATGATGATGATGCCCTGACCGAGACCAAAATACAGGAACGCATTCTGGAAGCCGAAATTGGCGATCGTCGCCTGGATCGGCCACACCGTCAGCGCCGAACCCGCACCGAAGCCCGCCGCCGTGAGACCGGAGGCCAGACCGCGACGGTCCGGGAACCACTTGAGCGCATTGGCCACGCATGTACCGTAGACCGCGCCCGCACCGATACCGGCCAGAACCTGCCCCACGATCAGCAGGAACATGGTGTCGGCCATGGAATTGACTACCCATCCGAGGGCGCACAGCACGCCACCGAATATAATGACAACCTTGGGTCCGTATTTATCCACGAACCAGCCCTCGACCGGCACCAGCCAGGTCTCGAACAAAACGAAAAGCGTGAAGGCCCACTGAATCTCAGACCTTCCCCAACCGAACTCTTTGTTGATTTCCGGAACGAAAAACGTCCAACCATACTGGAGGTTGGCAATCATAACCATGCACACAACGCCTATCGCGATCTGGCCCCACCTGTATCGATCGCTGACAAGCGGCATTCTAGAATCTGCCTGCATTGTCTGGGTCATTTCCTTCCCCTTTCCTACGCTTTTTGTTGGCTTGGTGCCGCGCGTTGGAGGGCCATACTGGTATCTATTATACCACTTGGCAAGAGGGAGGATTCATTTCGTCAGCCGGCAAAGGTGAAAGTCGGCGCATCAAAACGCAACGGCCGCCGGGATCACTCCCGGCGGCCGTTCATGCTCAATTCCAGATATTCGCTGGTTTTACAGGCCGAAAGGCTCGTAGTTCTTGTTGCGCGCATTGCGCTCGGCAACCTTGTCGAGGAAAGCGAGCACGGTCTCGATGATGCCCTTGTTGCCCTTGCGAACATTGCTCGTGGTGATCGTCTGGATCGACATGCCTGAACTCCTTTTATTGTTTTGTTGTTGAAATTTGACGCTTATCTGGCATACCAGATTCCAATACTCAAGGAGCGCGCCTGCATGGCTGCTGCGCGCTTCTTGCATACCGCAATCACGCTGGAAGCGTGCTTCTGCGAAAACCAAGCATTGCAGGGAATATCGCGGCTTCGCTCCAACCTCTTCCGATCGAGCCGCCGGCATTTGACTTCTGGTATTTATTATGCCAGCTTGCCTGGAAGTCCGGCGGCAAGGGAGAGAGCTTCGCAAAGTTCGCCGCGCAACCAAAAAGGCTGCGGCACCGAGCGGGAACCGACCCGCCGCGCAAAAGGACCGGGAAACTGGCGGTGTGACGAGACGGGCGGCTTCGACCGGGGCGAACCACGCCAGATAATTCCAAAATTATAAAAAACGGCATGCTTCAGGAGGAATTGGCACAAATGACTATCGTCGCAAAAGTCGAGGAGGCCACGTCCAGGCAGGAGCCCGAACGGGAACTGACGGACGGCTTTCACCTCATAATCGACGCACTCAAACTCAACGGCCTCAACACCATCTATGGCGTGCCCGGCATTCCGATCACGGATTTCGGGCGCATGGCGCAGGCCGAAGGCATACGCGTCATCTCCTTCAGGCACGAGCAGCATGCCGGCAATGCGGCAGCCATCGCCGGGTTCCTGACCAAGAAGCCGGGCATCTGCCTCACGGTTTCGGCGCCGGGTTTCCTCAATGGCCTGACCGCGCTTGCCAACGCCACCACCAACTGCTTCCCTATGATCCTGATCTCGGGCTCGTCGGAGCGTGAGATCGTTGATCTGCAGCAGGGCGACTATGAGGAGATGGACCAGCTTGCCATCGCCAAGCCGCTGTGCAAGGCGGCATTCCGCGTGTTGCATGCCGAGGACATCGGCATCGGCATTGCGCGCGCCATTCGCGCCGCCGTGTCCGGCCGCCCCGGCGGCGTCTATCTCGACCTGCCGGCGAAGCTTTTCCCGCAGGTGATGGATGCCGAGGCCGGCCGCAAGTCTCTGGTCAAGGTCATCGATCCGGCGCCGGCGCAGCTTCCCGCGCCTTCGGCCGTACAGCGTGCCATCGAGGTGCTTAAGGGCGCCAGGAAGCCGCTGGTGATCTTCGGCAAGGGTGCGGCCTACGCTCAGGCCGACGACGAAATCCGCGACTTCGTCGAGACCAGCGGTATTCCGTTCCTGCAGATGAGCATGGCCAAGGGCCTGCTGCCCGACACCCATCCCCTGTCCGCGGGTGCCGCGCGTTCCACGGTATTGAAGGAATCCGACGTGGTGGTGCTGGTCGGCGCGCGCCTCAACTGGCTGTTGTCGCACGGCAAGGGCAAGAGCTGGGGCGAACCGCACTCCAAGAAGTTCATCCAGATCGACATCGAGCCCAAGGAGATGGATTCGAACGTCGAGATCGTCGCACCGGTGGTGGGCGACATCGGCTCGTGCATATCCGCCTTGCGCGATGCCCTGGGCAAGAACTGGACCCAGCCGCCGGCGGATTGGCTCGCCGCCATCAATGCCAAGAAAGACGAGAATATCGGCAAGATGGCCTCGCGGCTGAAGAAGAACTCGACGCCGATGGACTTCCACGGCGCGCTCGGCGCGTTGCGCACAGTCATCAAGGAGCGGCCAGACGCCATCCTCGTCAACGAAGGCGCCAACACGCTCGACCTCGCCCGCGGCGTCATCGACATGTATCAGCCGCGCAAGCGGCTCGATGTCGGCACCTGGGGCGTGATGGGTATCGGCATGGGCTTCGCCATCGCCGCCGCTATCGAGACCGGCAAGCCGGTGCTTGCGGTGGAAGGCGACTCCGCCTTCGGCTTCTCCGGCATGGAGGTGGAAACCATCTGCCGCTACAATTTGCCGGTCTGCGTCGTCATCTTCAACAACAACGGCATCTATCGCGGCACCGACGTCAATCCGTCCGGCGGCGAGGATGTGGCGACCACCGTCTTCGTCGAGAATGCCCGTTACGACAAGATGATGGAGGCCTTCGGCGGCGTCGGCGTGCATGTGACGACGCCCGACGAACTCTATCGCGCAGTCAGCGAAGCCATGGATTCGGGCAAGCCTACCCTCATCAACGCTGTGATCGACCCGGCAGCGGGCACCGAAAGCGGCCGCATCGGCAACCTCAATCCGCAAAGCACGGTCCGGAAGAACTAGGGAGAACACTCATGAAAGCGCTAGAAGGCGTCCGTATCCTCGATTTCACCCACGTCCAGTCAGGACCGACCTGCACGCAGTTGCTGGCCTGGTTCGGCGCTGACGTCATCAAGGTCGAGCGACCCGGCGTCGGTGACATCACGCGTGGCCAGCTCTGCGACGTGCCCAATGCCGACAGCCTCTATTTCACGATGCTGAACCACAACAAGCGGTCCATCACGCTCGACACCAAGAACAAGAGCGGCAAGGAGGTGCTTGAAGAGCTCATCCGCAAATGCGACGTGATGGTGGAGAACTTCGCCCCCGGCGCGCTCGACCGCATGGGCTTCACCTGGGAGCGCATCCAGGAACTGAACCCCGCTATGATCGTCGCTTCGATCAAGGGGTTCGGCCCCGGCCCGTATCAGGACTGCAAGGTCTATGAAAACGTCGCCCAGTGCACGGGTGGCGCGGCTTCCACCACCGGCTTCCTCGGCGAGCTGCCACTGGTCACCGGCGCGCAGATCGGCGATTCCGGCACCGGCCTGCACCTGTGCCTCGGCATCGTCACCGCCCTGTTCCAGCGCACAAAGACGGGCCGCGGCCAGAAGGTCTCGGCGGCCATGCAGGACGGCGTGCTGAATCTCTGCCGTGTCAAGCTGCGCGACCAGCAGCGTCTCGAGCACGGCCCGCTCAAGGAATACAGCCAGTTCGGCGAAGGCATTCCATTTGGTGATGCGGTGCCGCGCGCAGGCAACGATTCCGGCGGCGGCCAGCCAGGGCGCATCCTGAAGTGCAAGGGCTGGGAAACCGACCCCAACGCCTACATCTACTTCATCACCCAGGCTCCGGTGTGGGAGGCGATCTGCGACGTCATCGGCGAACCGGAATGGAAGACCCATCCCGACTACGCCAAGCCGGCCACACGCCTGCCGCGTCTGACCGAGATATTCGGGCGCATCGAGCAATGGACCATGACCAAGACCAAGTTCGAGGTCATGGACATCCTCAATGCGAAGGACATCCCCTGCGGGCCGATCCTGTCGATGAAGGAACTGGCCGAGGACCAGTCGTTGCGCGCCACCGGCACCATCGTCGAGGTCGATCACCCGGTGCGCGGCAAGTATCTGTCGGTCGGCAACCCGATCAAGCTCTCCGACAGCCCCACCGAGGTGATGCGTTCGCCGCTTCTGGGCGAGCACACGCAGGAAATCCTGCGCGATGTGCTCGGCTTTGACGACCGGCGCATCGACGAAATCGGTGCCAGCGGCGCGATCGGCGAAGTCGTTTCGATCGCTGCGGAATAAACCGCTCAAAAAGCTCCCGGCGGCGCCCCAACGGGCGCCGCCGTCACCCGATCCGATAGCAATTTTCGGCGGCCAGGCAGTAGCCGGCGCCTGCGAGGGAGGTGGCGACCATGAAGCTCCAGGAGTTTCAGGCCAAGGCGCAACTGGCTGGCTATGGCATAGCCGTGCCGAAGGGACAGGTGGCGTTGACCAGCGAGGACGCGCTTGCCACGGCCCGTGGCCTCGGTTCCAGCCACCTCGCGGTGAAGGCGCAGATCCAGGCCGGCGGCCGTGGATTGGCAGGCGGCGTTCGCCTGGTGGCCGGCGCGGAAGAAGCCGCGCAGGCCGCAGGCGCCCTTCTTGGCAGCAGGCTTGCCACCGCACAGACCGGGCCGCAGGGCCGGCAGGTCAGGCAGGTTCTGGTCGAGGAAGCGATCCAGTCCTCACGCAATCTCTATCTGTCGCTTTCGATCGACGCTGTCACCGGCGAGGTCGTCGTGCTGGCCGGGGCCGAAGGCAGCGACAATATCGAAGACAGGCTTTTGCGCGGGGAAGCGCGGCTGGAAAGCCTGCCGTTGGGCGCAGGCCGGGAACTGGATCGCAAGCAGGCACTCGAGCTGGCCATGCGCATCGGACTGGGCGCGGAGCTTGCGCACCGCTTCGCGGACTTGCTCGAACGGCTGCGTCGCGCCTTCACCGAACTCGACGCCACCCTGATCGAAATCAACCCCCTCGCCGTCACGGCGCGCGACGAGTTCGTCGCGCTGGACGCCAAGATCATCCTCGATGACAACGCACTGTTCCGCCACCCCGACCTTGCCGCCCTTGCCGACGAGGATGGCGACGAGATCGAGATCGTCGCGCAGCGGCGCAACCTGAACTATGTGCGCATGGACGGCAATGTCGGTCTTGTCGTCAACGGCGCAGGCCTTGGCCTCGCCACCCTCGACATGGTGCGCGCCGCCAACGGCCGGCCTGCCAATTTCATGGATATACGCACCACCGCCACCAGCCTGGACGTGGCCTTCGGCTTCACGCTCCTGCTCAACAACCCGGCGGTGCGTTCCATTCTGGTGAACGTGCATGGCGGCGGAATGCAGCCATGCGACATCATCGCCGACGGGCTCGGGGTGGCCATGCGGCGCACCGGCCGCTCCTGCCCCACAGTCGTGCGGTTGGACGGCAACAATGCCGAATATGCCCGTTTCCGCTTCGACAATTTCGGCTGCAAGGTGATCGACTGTCCCGACATGTGGACGGCCGCCACCCGCGCCGTTGCCGCCGCGAACGCCTGAGGGAGGACATCATGGCGATCCTCGTCGACCACAATACCCGCGTGATCTGCCAAGGCATGACCGGCTGGGCCGGCACCCATTATTCGGCGGCGATGATGGAATATGGCACCAATGTCGTCGGTGGCGTACGTCTGGGCAAAGGCGGCAGTCACCACCTCAACCTGCCCGTATTCGACACCGTGGCCGAGGCCATAACCGTGACCGGCGCAAATGCCAGCATGATCTTCGTGCCGCCGCCAACGGCAGCCGACGCGATGATCGAAGCGATCGAGGCCGAAATGCCTCTGGTCGTGGCGCTGACCGAACGCGTGCCGGTGCAGGACATGCTGCGCGTGCGCGACTGCCTGAAAGGCAGCCGCACCGTGCTTGTCGGCCCCAATTCGCAGGGCATCCTGGCGCCTGGCCTGTGCAAGATCGGCGTGATGGCGACCGGCAGCGAGCGTAAGGGCGAAATCGGCGTCATCTCGCGCTCTGCTTCGCTGACCAGTGAGGTGACGGCGCAGTTGAGCCGCGCCGGCCTTGGCCAGTCCACCACGGTAGGCATCGGCGGCGACGCCATCCATGGCCTTTCCATGCGCGACTGTTTCGAGCTTTTCCTGCGCGACCCCGACACCGGGGGCGTGGTGGTGATCGGCGAGATCGGCGGCGCCGAGGAGCAGGAACTGGCCGAATTCGTCGCCGAGACCCGACCGGACATCCCGGTCGTGGCACTGGTCGTCGGCCGCCACGCTCCCGCCGAGCGGCGCATGGGCCATGCCGGCGCCTTCCAGAAGGGCGTTGGCGATGCGCAAAGCAAGATCGACGCGCTTGCCGCGGCCGGAGCCATTATTGCCTCCAGTCCGCATCTGGTCGGCGAGACGATGCGTAAGGCGCTGCAACTCAAGGCCGCCTGATCCAGCTTCCAGCGTCGTTTCAGGGAAAGCATGATCCCGAAAGGTTTTTGACTTTTCGGGATCTTTCTTCAGGAACAAAAGCCGGAAGATGATGACGATCCATGGAAACGTCATCTCCATTCAGGTGAAAGCCGCTTCCATCCAGCCCTGAGCCGCCTCAGAGTCCGACGACGTTTTCCGATCGTCACCAGGGTTTAAGCATGATCTTTTTCCGAAAATCGGCGCCCGGTTTTGCAGGCGCGATCCTTCGGTTTGGGCTCATGCTCTGTCTTCAGGCAAAACAGCCGCTCCTTAACGGGAACGGCTGCTTTGCATTTGGGAGGATGCGGGGACAGGGATTACTGGACAAAAGTGTTGGACAGCGTACCGATGCCGTCGATCACCACTTCGACCGTGTTGGTCGCGTCCTTGATCGAGCCGACGCCCAGGGACGTACCGCAGCAGATGAGATCGCCCGGCAGCAGGGTCATGTCGCGCGACAATGCGCTAACCAGCCTCGCGGGCGGAAAGATCATGTCATCGAGCCGGTAGTTCTGCCGTTCGGCACCGTTGAGGATCGTGCGCACACTGAGCGCGTTGGGATCGATACCGGTGGCAATCGCCGGGCCGAACGGGCAAAAGCCGTCGAAGCTCTTGGCCCGCGCCCATTGGGCAAAGGTCTTGTCGCGGTTGATGATGTCCCCGGCGGTGAGATCGTTGACGCAGGTATATCCGAAGATCGCTTCCGCCGCCTCTTCTTCCGAAGCGTTGGCGACGGGTCGCCCGATGACGATACCGAGTTCGCCCTCATAAACCACGCGCTCCTCATAGGAGGCTGGCCGGCGGATCGTGGCGCCGGGGGCCGCCACGCTGGAAATCGCCTTGAGCAGATAAAGCGGCTCGGGCGGCTCCGGCACGTTCAGCTTGGCCGCCAGTTCATGGAAATTGTTCCACAGCGCAATCACCTTGGACGGTCGCGAGGGCGACAGGATTTCGACCGCGTCGAGTGGCCTGCGTGTTCCGGTCGGCTCGGGCGCGTCGAACATCGAACCGCGATGCACGATGATTTCCTGGCCGTCGAGCTGGCCGAAGTGCTCTTCCTCATTGTCCAGAAAGCGTACCCAATGCTGCATCTTGTCTCTCCCCTTCGCTGCCATCAGGATGCCGTCGCCGGCTCGGCCGGCGTGGCCTGAGCGGTTTCGGGGAATGTCGGATAAAGCCCGCGCACCCGCGCCATCTGCTGGGCCAACGCCAGCACGCTGTCGATGAAGGGCGTGTCGATGTCTGCAAGCCGGCCCATTTCCTGCACCGCCGTCAGCAGCGCATCGAGCTCGATCGGACGGCCCTTGTCGACGTCCTGCAGCATCGAGGTGCGATGCGCGCCGACACCTGCCGCGCCGTTGATGCGCCGCTCGACATCCACACGGAAGGTCGCGCCGAACTTTTCGGCGATCGCCTGCGCCTCGATCATCATGTTGCGCGCCAGTCCCCGCGTTCCCGGCTCGGTGGCGATCACGTCCAGCGTCGCGCCGGTCAGTGCCGAGATCGGGTTGAAGCAGAGATTGCCCCAAAGCTTGATCCAGATATCGTTGCGGATGTCGTCGTAGAAGCGCGTCTTCAGGCCGCCTGCGTCGAGGGCCGCCGCCAGCTTGCGCAGCCGCTCGCTTTCGCTGCGGTCCGGTTCGCCCAGCCCAAACTGGTTGCCATAGATGTGCTTGACCACACCCGGCTCGATGATTTCGGTTGCCGGATAGACGGTCGCGCCGATGATGCGCTGCGGCCCGATGATATTCCACTGACGATTGCCGGGATCGACGCTTTGCAGCCGGTGATCGGCAAGAGAGGCGTCCAGTCCGTAGAAATACCACCAGGGCACGCCGTTCTGCGCCGTCACCACGGCGGTGTCCTTGCCCAGAAGCGGAACCATGTTTTCCGCCGATTCCCAGGCCTGGTGCGCCTTCAGCGCCACGATCACATAATCCTGCTCGCCCAGTTCGCGCGGATCGTTCGTCGCCGGCATGCGCTCGACGATTTCCTCCTCGCCCATGAGGAGCTTGAGTCCGTTCTCCTGAATGGCCTTCAAATGCGGTCCGCGCGCCACCAGCGAGACATCGACCCCGCCGCGTTTGAGCATGACCGCCATAAAGCCGCCGATCGCGCCTGCGCCATAAATGCAGATCTTCATCGTTTCCTCCCTGGCAGTCGTTGATTTATCCGTTGTTGGTATACATAATTCCAGAAAGTCTTCCGCTGTCAATCCCCGCTTCCAACGCTTGCCTGCGACGACTGCGCGCAGGACCGGCATCCGATCCCGTACTTTGCGGTCGTCATCGTACATCGCATCATGTCATCGCAGGAAAATACAAGTGGACTATTGTACCGCCAGCGAAGCTGCTGTTAACTTCGATCGATGGAGGGTCAGATGCGGGATCTCTTCCTCAGATCGGGAATTTATTCTCCGGTTGATCTGGCGGTGCTCGACACAGCGCTCAAGATCGCGGTGCGGGAGCTTTCCGCGACCGAAAAAGCAGAAATCGAAGATATAGCCTTACAACTTCTGGCGGCTTACGAGGCCGGTTTCCGCAGCCCCGGAGCGCTGGTGCGCGCGGTGATCCGGCAGCGCAGGCAGGCGCGACCGGAGGCAATGGGGCACCCCGACCCTCGCATTCGTCCACCCCGTCCACACTGAGCCATCCGACGGCCAATGTCGCCATAGGTCGCCGGCAAACCGCGGCTCTCAGGATGGTTGCACGGCGCGCCCTATAGCGGCCTGCCTTCGAGATCGTCACGCACCGCCTGCCAGAAATCATCCACGATGGCACGGCCTTGAGCGGCGTGCCGATAGATGCGCACCTCCACTTCGATATCCCATGAACGATCGTCGGATGCGCGCACCAGTGTGCCGGTATCGAGTTCCTCGCGGATCAATCCTTCGGGCAGCCAGGTCACGCCCCAGCCGGCAAGCGCCATGCTCTTAAGCCCGATCGAGATCGTGTTTTCATGCACCACCTTGCGCTGAAAGCGCGGGCGGCTCGCGAACAGTTTCGTCAATGCGAGCCCAAAAAAGGAAAAATCGCCGTAATCGAGATAAGGTAAAGGCGTTCCCTCGCCTATGGCGTGATCGAGCAACGGCCCCTCGGGCGCCGGGCTGCTTACCGGCAGCAGACGCTCGGTGCCGAGCACCAGATGCGGAAAGCTTGTGCTTTCCAGAAGGAACGGCACAGACGAATGCGCATAGGTGAGCAGGAAATCCGCCTCGTCTTCCACCAGCGTGCCGATATTTTCTTCGATACCGCCCTTGTCCGGGCTCATCCGCGTGCGCACATCGCCGAAACGCCGGCGCATGCGCTTCAGCCACTCGGGAAAGAACACGACCGTCAGCGTGTGCAGCGCCGAGAAGGTGACAACCGGTTCCTGCACGCCTTTCAGCGGCTGCAACGCCTCACGCGTGGCGTAGAAATTGCGGATAGTCTCCCGCGCCACCGGCAGGAAGGCCCTGCCCTCCTTCGTCAGTTCCGCCGGAAACGTGGCGCGGCTGACGAGCGTGACCCCAAGCCAGGCTTCGAGTTGCTTGATGCGTCGGCTGAACGCCGATTGCGTGATGCGCCGCTCCTCCGCGGCTCTGGAAAAGCTCAGTGTTGTTGCCAAACAGGTGAAATCCTCGAGCCATTTCAGTTCCACGGAATGTCCTCCATGCGCTTCTCGCCCGATCTGTTTCTGTCTGTGCGCTTCCCTGCCGCCAATGTCATGCAAAATCTGCATGAGCCTTGGAAAACAATGCATTGGACGAGATCGGGACGATCTCCTAGCGTCCGCCGTCAGCATTTTTCAAAGGCGAGAGTTGTGAGCAGGACCATCTACATCAACGGCGAATATGTCGCGGAAGAGGAGGCCAGGGTTTCCGTGTTCGACCGTGGCTTTCTCTTTGGCGACGGGATTTATGAAGTTACGGCCGTTATCGACGGCAAGCTGATCGACAACGACCTCCATCTCGCGCGCCTCGAACGCTCGCTGAAGGAAATCTCCATTCCGATGCCTCTGCCGGTCGACGAGATTGTCAAGGTCCAGCAGGAACTGCGCGACCGCAACGGGCTCACCGAGGGCGTCATCTACCTTCAAGTCACGCGCGGCGAGGCCGACCGCGACTTCGGCTATGGCGAGGACATGAAGCCGAACTTCATTGCCTTCACCCAGAACAAGAACCTCGTGAACGCCAATTCGGTGAAGAACGGCGTGGCCGTGGATATCGTGCCGGACAATCGCTGGGCGCGTCGCGACATCAAGACCGTCATGCTGCTCGGCCAGGTTCTGGCCAAGAAGGCAGTCAAGGCCAACGGCTTCCACGAAGCATGGCTGGTGGAAGACGGCTTCGTGACCGAAGGCGCCTCGTCCACCGCTTTCATCCTCACCGGCGACAATGTCATCGTCACCCGGCCCAATTCGCACGCTGTGCTGCCGGGCTGCACACGACGGGCGGTGATGAAAATCATCGAGGAAGAAAATCTCACGCTTGAGGAGCGGCTGTTCACGGTAGAAGAAGCGGCCGCCGCGCAGGAGGCTTTTCTGACCAGCGCGTCGAGCCTCGTCACGCCCGTCATCCGGATCGGCGACCGCACCATCGGCGACGGCAAGCCCGGGCCGATCACCCGCCGCCTGCAAGGCATCTATCTCGATCTGGCGCGCGCCTAGACATAGTGGCTTTTCGCGGCAGGGTTGGATAATCCTGCCGCATTCACGGGAACGGATCGGGGTTGTAGCGGTGAACGCACGGGATTTGGGTATCGTCTGCGGAATTCTTCCCACTGGCGAAAAGAATGCGATCACCGATGTGCCCAGCGTGCGCGTCGGCCATCACACGATCCGCGAGGGCGACATCAACACCGGCGTTACCGCCGTGCGGCCGCATGCCGGAAACCCCTACCGCAACAAGGTGCTGGCCGCGAGCGACGTGATCAACGGCTTCGGCAAGAGCACGGGGGTTGTGCAGATCGACGAACTCGGCACGCTGGAAACGCCGATCCTGCTCACCAACACTTTCGGCGTCGGCACCTGCGCCAACGCGCTGATCCGCGAGGCAATCGCCGCCAATCCCGACATCGGCCGCCAGACCGCAACCGTGAACCCCGTTGTGTGTGAGTGCAATGACGGGCCACTGAACGATATTCAAGCTATGGCCGTCACCGAGGAACATGCGCGGCAGGCGCTGGCGAACGCACACGATGGCGCGGTCGAACAGGGCAATGTCGGCGCTGGCACGGGCATGACCTGCTTCGGCTTCAAGGGCGGCATAGGTTCATCCTCGCGCCAGCTGGAACTCGATGGCCAGACCTTCCATCTGGGCACGCTGGTGCTTTCCAATTTCGGCCGCGCCGGCGATCTCGTGCTGCCGGACGGCCGTCGCCCCTCTCCGAAGTCCGCCAGGGAGGCGGAAAAGGGCTCGGTCATCATCATCCTCGCGACCGACATCCCGCTGGAGCATCGCCAGTTGAAACGTGTCACGCGCCGTTGCGGCGCCGGGCTCGCGCGGCTGGGCGCCTTCTGGGGTCATGGCAGCGGCGACATCGCCATCGGCTTCACCACCGGTACGACCATCGACCACGACGAGAAGAGCGATCTCATCTCGATGCGAGCGCTGAACGAGAACCGCATCGACAAGCTGTTCCGCGCCGCCACCGAAGCCACGCAGGAAGCCGTGCTGAACTCCATGTGCGCGGCGGAAGCCATGCGCGGCCGTGCCGGAAATTTCCGACCTTCGCTGGCCGACTGGCTGCGCTGAAAAGAGGAGCGGCGGGACATGCCCGCCGCGAATGCCGTTTTGCAAATGTCAGGCGTCAATCAGCGCGGCAGCACCGCCGTCGCCTCGATCTCGACCTTGGCATCATCTTCCATCAGCGCCACGACCTGCACCATCGCCATCGCCGGGAAATGCTTGCCCAGAACCTCGCGGTAAGCTGCGCCGATCTCGCGCACATTGGCGAGATAGTCCTGCTTGTCGATGATGTACCAGGTGAGCTTGACGATATGCTCCGGACGGCCACCGGCTTCCTTCAAGACGTCGACGATGTTCTGAAGCGTCTGCCGTGTCTGGCCCACCAGACCCTTCTCCTCGAACACCTGATCGCCATTCCAGCCGATCTGTCCGCCGAGATAGACGACGCGGCCGTCCGCAAGCATGCCATTTGCATAGCCCTTGGCCGCTTTCCAGTTCGCCGGATGCAGCACTTCATGGATGGATTCGGTGGTCATGGGGTCGTCTCCAATTCTACGATTTCCAGCGTCAGACGCCGAGATAACGGTCCTGCAGTTCGGCCGTCAGCATTGCCGGAGCGCCGGAAAAGACCGTGCGCCCCTTTTCCAGAACGAAGCAGCGGTCGGCGACCGGCATCAGTTCGGCCAGTGTCTTGTCCACGACAAGGATCGACTGCCCCTCTGCCTTGAGGCGGCGTATCGCCGCCCAGATATCCTGCCGGATGACCGGCGCCAAACCCTCGGTGGCCTCATCAAGGATAAGCAGCTTCGGGTTGGTCATCAGCGCGCGGCCGACGGCCAGCATCTGCTGTTCACCGCCCGACAGCGTGTTGGCATACTGGTCGCGGCGCTCCGCCAGCCGAGGGAACAGGTCGTTGACGCGCGCGAGCGTCCAGACGCCGGGCCGTGCGGCGGCGACGAGGTTTTCCTGAACGGTGAGGTTGGGAAAGCAGCGGCGGCCTTCCGGAACCAGTCCGATGCCGAGGCGGGCGATGCGATGCGGCTGCATGCCCGTAACCTCCCTGTCCCCCAGACGAATGGTGCCGGCCCGCGGCCGCATCAATCCGAGGATGGAACGGATGGTGGTGGTCTTGCCCATGCCGTTGCGGCCCATGAGCGCCACGACCTCGCCTTGTTCCACGGCAAGCTCGACCCCGAACAGCGCCTGCGAAGCGCCATAAAAGCTTTCCAGCCCGCCAATCTCAAGAAGGCTCATGCCGTTTCTCCGAGATAGGCACGACGCACGTCCGGATGGCTGCGGATTTCGTCCACCGTGCCGCTGGCGATGATACGGCCATAAACCAGCACGGAGATGCGGTCAGCCAGAGCGAATACGGCATCCATGTCATGCTCGACCAGCAGGATCGGCGCTTCCTGCCGCAAGCCGTCGAGGAATGCAGTGAGCGCGCGCGATCCTTCCGGCCCCATGCCGGCCATCGGCTCGTCCAGCAGGAAGGTTTTGGGACCAAGCGCCAGCGCGATGGCGATTTCGAGCTGGCGGCGCTCGCCATGTGACAGTTCGGCCGCCGGCACATGTGCGCGTGGGGCAAGCCCGGTGCGCTCCAGGGCGGCCATAGCGGGTTCGGTCAGCGAGCGGTCGCGCATCACGCCCTTCAGGAAGCGGAAGCTCGACGCCTGCCGCGACTGCACGGCCAGCATGACATTGCGCAGCGCCGAAAACTCAAGCGCCAGCGACGAAATCTGGAAGCTGCGGCCAAGGCCCATCCGCGCCCGCGCTGCCACGCCGAGTTCGCCGACATCCTGTCCAAGAAAACGGATGCTGCCGCTGTCCGGCCGAAGCGAACCGGCGATCTGGTGGATCAGCGTGGATTTGCCGGCACCATTGGGGCCGATCAGCGCATGGATTTCGCCGGGCCTGAGATCAAGGCTTACGCCATCGGTCGCCTTCAGCGCGCCAAAAGTCTTGCGCAGGTCACGGATGGAAAGGACGGGCTCAGCCATGGCGCACCTTTCCTGCAAGGACACCGACCAGACCGCCACGCGCGAACAGCACCACACCGAGCAGGATAAGGCCGAGGAAGAACTGCCACCGCTCGGTGATGCCGCCGAGGACGAATTCGATCATGACGAACAGCATGGCGCCCGCCACCGGTCCGAACAGCCGCCCCGTGCCGCCGAGGATGACCAGCACGATAAGCTCGCCCGACATCTGCCACGACAGCATGGATGGGCTGACGAAACGGTTGAGGTCGGCGTAGAGCGCGCCGGCAAGCCCGGTGATGGCCGCCGAAATCACGAAGGCCGCAAGCCGCACCGGAAAGGGCGCGATGCCGACGGCCGCAAGCCGCGTCGCATTCTGCCGGCTGGCCAGAAGTGCTGCGCCGAAGCGGGAATCGCGCAGCACCGCAAAGACCAGTAGGGCAACCAGCAGCAGCCCGTAGCAGACAGCGAACAGGCTGAGCGGGTTGGCCGTATTAAGGCCCGGAAACGTGTTGCGCGACAGGATCGACAGTCCGTCCTCGCCGCCATAAGCCGGCCAGGACATGGCGAAATAGTAGATCATCTGCGCGAACGCGAGCGTGATCATGATGAAATAGACGCCCGAGGTGCGCAGGCTGATCGCGCCGATGGGCAGCGCCACCAACGCGCTGACCAGCATTGCGAACAGCCAGACCACCGGCATCCGGTCGCTGCCCATGAACGCGAACGGCGTCGAGAAGATCGGCTCCTGGTTGAATGCGTGGCTGGCAAGAATGCCGGCCACATAACCGCCGATGCCGAAGAAAGCGGCGTGGCCGAAGGAAACCAGCCCGCCGAGCCCAAGCGCGACATTGAGCCCGACAGCCGCAAGCGCCAGCACGGCCATACGCGTGGCAAGCGTTATGTAGAATGGCTCGCCCATCGCCGAGGCCACCAGCGGAAACGCCAGAAGCACGGCAACGAGAAAGAGGCCGATTGCGGTTTCGCGTGTCATGCCGACCCCATCACGCATTGGCCGAGAACAGGCCGCGTGGCCGGAAGGCGAGGATGAAGGCCATGACCACATAGATCAGCATGGAAGCAATCGCCGCGCCCATCGTGGTGCCCTGCGACGGTCCCATGAAAGCGACGAACAGTTTCGGCAGCAGGAAACGGCCGAGTGTGTCGACCAGTCCCACCAGTATCGCGCCGATCAGAGCGCCCTTGATGGAGCCGATGCCGCCAATGACGATGACGACGAAGGCCAGGATCAGCACCGGCTCGCCCATGCCCACCTGCACGGATTGCAGCGCGCCGACCAGCGCCCCGGCAAGCCCGGCGAGGGCTGCGCCCAGGGCAAAAACGACGGTGTAGAGCGTGCGGATGTCAACGCCAAGCGCGCCGATCATCTCGCGGTCGGACTCACCGGCACGGATACGCATACCGAGCCGCGTCTTGGAAATCAGCATATAGAGGCCGGCGGCCACGACGATGCCCACGCCGATGATGGCCAGACGATAGAGCGGATAGCGCGCGCCGCCGGGCAGTTCCACCGCGCCCGACAACGCCGAAGGAATGTCGAGATAGAGCGGGAAGGAGCCGAACAGCCAGCGCGTGCCTTCCGAAAAGATCAGGATGAGCGCGAAGGTCGCAAGCACCTGGTCGAGATGGTCGCGCTCGTAGAGCCTGCGGATCACCACGATCTCCACCAGCGCCCCCGCCGCAGCAGCCGCCGCGAGGCTGGCGGCAAGGCCGAGCCAGAAGGAACCGGTGGCGGCCGCAACGGCCGCGCAGGCGAAGGCGCCGACCATGTAGAGCGAGCCATGCGCCAGATTGATGAGGCCCATGACGCCGAAAATCAGCGTCAGTCCGGCCGCCATCAGGAACAGCATGACGCCGAACTGCAGCCCGTTGAGAAGTTGCTCGATCAGGAGCGCGGTGGACAAGGGTCAGGTTTCCATCGGTCGGGTGGAAGCGAAATTGCTTCGCTTTCTTGATTTATTCGCCCTCTCCGTCCCGCTGCGCTCGACACCTTCTTCCCCACTTCGCAGGGGCGAGGAAACGCAGCGGCGCGCCTGGCTCGCTATAACTGGGAGAGCCAGGCCGAGACGGAGAGGGGTAAGATATTCAGGAGCCAGCGCCCCTCCTTACATCTTGCAGTCCTTGGCGTAAGCGTCCTCATGGTCGGTGAAGCTGGTGGCCACGATCTTGTTGGTCAGCACGTCGCCTTCCTTGATGACCTCGCGGACGTAGATGTCCTGGATCGGATGGTTGTTCGTGTTGAACTTGAACTTGCCGCGCACAGAATCGAATTGCGCTTCCTTCAGCGCCGCGCGGAAGGCATCGGCATCCTTCACACTGGCCTTGGCAGCGGCCGCGACCAGCAGGTTGGCGGTGTCATAGCCCTGCGCGGCATAGAGCGACGGCAGGCGGCCATATTCGGCCTGGAACCCTTCCACGAACCTTTTGTTGGCCGCGTTGTCGAGGTCCTTCGACCAGTGCGAGGAGTTCTTCACGCCGAGCGCGGCATCGCCGATGGCGCCCAGAACGTCCTGGTCGAAGGAGAAGCCGGGGCCCATCACCGGCGTTTCGACGCCGGACTGCGCATACTGCTTCATGAAGGCGATGCCCATGCCGCCGGGCAGGAAGAAGAACACGGCATCGGCGCCGGAATCGCGGATCTGCGCGATCTCGGCGGCGTAGTCGGTCTGGCCGACCTTGGTGTAGACCTCGCCGGACAGGTCACCCTTGTAGTAGCGCTTGAAACCGGTGAGCGAATCCGTGCCGGCCGGATAGTTCGGTGCCATGATGAACACCTTCTTGTAGCCGGCGGTGTTGGCGTAGTTGCCCATCGCCTCGTGCAGATTGTCGTTCTGGTAGGCGACGTTGAAATAATTCTTGTCGCACTTCTCGCCCGCCAGCGCCGAAGGGCCGGCATTGGTGGAGAGGTAGAACTTGCCCTGCGCAACCGCGTTCGGCACCACGGCCATGGCCAGATTCGACCAGATGATACCGGTCAGCACATCGACCTTGTCGCTCTGGATCATCTTGTCGGCGATCTGCACGGCCAGCTCGGGCTTCTGCGCGTCGTCCTCGGTGACGACTTCGATGTCCTTGGCATCGGCCTGCTTGAGCGCCAGCATGAAACCGTCGCGCACGTCGACGCCGAGACCCGCGCCACCGCCCGAAAGCGTGGTGATCATGCCCACCTTCATCGGATCGGCATGGGCGACGAGCCCTGACACCGCCAGCGACAGGCCAAGCACACTTGCTGTGAGAATTCTTCTCATGACTGTTTTTCCTCCCATTGTTCCTTGGAACCGGCCCACGTCGCGAACCGCCCCCCGCTATAGTTCGGTACGAACTTTCCAGAGTTCCGGAAACAGTTCAACCTCCAGCATCTTGCGCAGATAGGAAACACCGGAAGTTCCGCCGGTGCCGCGCTTCAGCCCGATGATGCGCTCCACGGTGGTGACGTGGTTGAAGCGCCAGCGCCGGAAATAATCTTCGAAATCGACCAGTTTCTCGGCCAGTTCATAGAGCGCCCAATAACGGCCCGGCTCGCGATAGATGTCGCGCCATGCGGCCAGCACCTGCTCGTTTTCCGGCCGCGCGCCACGCCAGTCCGTGCGTTCGGCCTCCGCACCGACATCGAAGCCATTGCGCGCAAGCAGCCGGATCGCCTCATCATAGAGGCTCGGACTTGCCAGAATGTCCTCCAGCGCGCTGAGGATCTCGGGCCGATGCGCATGCGGCTTCAGCATGGCGAGGTTGCGGTTTCCGGCCAGGAACTCGATGGCGCGATACTGGTAGGACTGGAAGCCGGACGACTGGCCGAGCGCGCCGCGAAACTGGGTGTACTCGCTGGGCGTCATGGTGCGCAGCACGTCCCAGGCATTGTTGAGCTGCTCGAAGATGCGCGCCACGCGCGTCAGCATCTTGAAGGCGGGTCGCAAATCGTCGCCGCGGATCGCCGAGATGGCGGAGCGGATTTCGTGGATCGCCAGCTTCATCCAGAGCTCGGAGGTCTGATGCTGGATGATGAACAAGAGTTCGTCATGCGCCGTCGAAAGCGGCTCCTGCGCATCCAGCACCTTCTCGAGGTGGAGGTAGTCGCCATAGGACATGCGCCCGCGAAATTCCATCTGGGCGCCTTGAGCCGGGTTCTCAGCCTCTGCCATGCGATATATCCCTGCCGGAAGATCCGGCTGTTCCCTCATTATCCGAAAGAGGATCGCACTCCCTTAGCTACATTTCAAGCATGAAATTTTATGATTAAAACATCTCGCTTTACTCGGCAGCCACCACGTCAACCCCGGCCGACATAGGGCATCTTGGTCGCCATCACGGTCATGAACAAGACATTGGCATCGAGCGGCAGTCCGGCCATGTAGAGCACCGCCTCGGCCACGCGCTCGACGTCCATCACCGCCTCGGGCGCGATGGTGCCGTTGGCCTGCGGCACGCCCTGGGTCATCGGTACGGCCATCTCGGTAAGCGCATTGCCGATGTCGATCTGCCCGCAGGCGATGTCGAAGGGCCGCCCATCCAGCGCCAGCGTCTTGGTCAGGCCGGTAATGGCGTGCTTGGTCGCGGTATAGGGTACGGAACCCGGCCGCGGCGCATAGGCGGAAACGGACCCGTTGTTGATGATGCGCCCGCCCTGCGGGTTCTGCCGGCGCATGGCGCCGAAGGCGGCGCGGGCACACAGGAAGGAGCCGGTGAGATTGACGTCGATCACCTCGTTCCAGACCTCGACCGGGATTTCGTCGATCAGCGTCGACTTGTAACCCATGCCGGCATTGTTGAAGAGCAGGTCGACCCGGCCGAATGCCTTCTCCACGTCGGCAAACAGCGCCTCCACCTCATCCGCCTTCGAAATATCGCAGGCAAGCGAGAGCGCCTTCGCCTCGGTGGGGCCCACGGCGGCAATGGCGTCGTCCAGCAGATTCTTTCGGCGCCCCACGAATACCGTGTTCCAGCCTGCCTTGAGCAGCGCCGCCGCCACCGCCTTGCCGATACCGGTCCCCGCACCGGTCACTACCGCCGTCTTGCCGTTTGCCATTCCTGAACCTCCGTTTGGAATGAAGGCATGGCAAATGAGGCTTGATGAGGCAAGTCGCGGAAAGGAAGCGGCACACAAAAAGGGCGGTCATTGGCGACCGCCCTAATCTGGATCACACTTGGGAGGAGAAGAGCGGATCCGATAGCTAGAATCCTGCGCTTCAAAGGTTAATGAAACCTTAACGGCCTCAGGCGCTGGCCGCGGAGGGCTCGATCACCATCGGCGTCTTTACGGAAGAAACGGTGGCTTCTATGTGATCGACCAGCGCATCGGGCAATTTGAGCCGGCCAGCCAGCATATCGAGAAAGCCGCGCTCGGCGCGCGTGTCAGGCTCGATGGTCAGCCGCGCGGCCGTGTAAAGCTCCATCTTCTGCGCATCCGTGTGAGCGGCCGCCACCAGCGCATCCAGATCCGTCGGGCGTGAAAGCTCGCCGATCAGGAAGCTCTCAGCCTCGCTGCCGACTTCCGCCTCGCCCAGCTTTTGCGCGATCCGGCCGCGCTCCTCCTCATCGACATGGCCGTCGGCCTTGGCCGCCGCGATCATGGTGCGCACCAGAGCAAGCGCGAATTCATTCTCGCCTTGCGGCGCCTGCGAAGGATGGAAGCTGGTATCGGCCGGCGGCGGCAGCAATTCCGGCTCGGCTGCCGTCTGCGCTGCGGGCTTTGCACCTCCCTGATAGCCCTGATAGGCTTTGTAGGCAAGGCCGGCGATCGCGGCGAGGCCGCCGAGCTTTACGGCAGAGCCGGTGACCTTCCGCCCCGCGCCTGTGCCAAGCAACACCGCCATCAGCGCACCGGTGGCCAGCGGATTGTCCTTGGCAAGCTGCACTGCCTGGCCAGCCGCACCGCGCACCGTCGATTTCGTGCCTGGCACATTGGAGCCAAGCAGATCGTCAAGCAGCTTCTTGGGGTCGAGCATACAGTCCTCCACTCAATAGGCCCACGGTCACGCAGGCGGGTTCGGTGCCCGTGAGGTAGGCGGCGCATCGCGACATTACAATGACGAGCCGGCCATTTCTGCCGTAATCGAGACGGATGTCCCGTTTCGGAGCCGACAAAATCGCCCGTGTCAGCTTCCGATGTGGGTCGTGCCGCGTCGTGCGGCAAGCTCCACCTGGCGCTGGCGCTCGGCATAGCGGGCGCGATCCCCGTCGCTGCGAAGTTCATGGCAATGGGGGCAGGAAACGCCCTCGCTGAACTGCGGCGAGGCTCGTTCCTCGGGCGTGAGCGGATGCCGGCAGGCCCGGCACAATGTCGTTTCGCCCTGCTCCAGCCCATGCGAAACCGCGACGCGCTCGTCGAAGACGAAACACTCGCCTTCCCAAAGGCTGTCTTCGGCAGGCACGTCCTCGAGATATTTCAAGATGCCGCCCTTGAGGTGAAACACATCCTCGATGCCGAGCGACTTCACATAGGCCGTCGCCTTTTCGCAGCGGATGCCGCCGGTGCAGAACATCGCCACCTTGCGGCCCTGCAATTCATCGCGATGCTCTTCCACCCATTGCGGGAACTCGCGAAAGCTGCTGGTTTTCGGATCGACCGCACCGCGGAACGTGCCGATCGCCACTTCATAGTCGTTGCGCGTATCGACAATGATGGTGTCCGGGTCGGCGATCAGCGCGTTCCAGTCCTGCGCCGCGACATAGGCGCCGGTGCCTTCCAGCGGATCGATGCCCTCGACGCCCATCGTCACGATTTCGCGCTTCAGCCGCACCTTCATGCGGTGGAACGGCATTTCGGCCGCGTGGCTGTACTTCACTTCCAGCCCGGTGAATTCGGGAACGGCTTCCAGCCAACCGATCAACTCGGCAATCGCCTCGTCGCTGCCGGCCACCGTGCCGTTGATACCTTCGCGGGCAAGAAGCAGCGTGCCCTTGATGCCGTGCGAGCAGCAAAAGGCGGCCAATGGCGCGCGCAGTTCCTCGAATGCTTCAAGCCGGCAGAACCGGTAGAGCGCGGCAACTCGGAAATCATTTCTGGACGGGGTCATCGGCAGCGGCAGTAACGCCTGACGGCCCAGGTTTCAAGGCATGTTGGAAAAGCCTTCTGCCGCAAGGGGTTGCGAACAGCAAATCCGTGAAGCCCGATGCCATTTTCCGCCGTTTTATCCCCTGCCTGCCGCAGCCCCTCACAATCGGCGCATCAGAAAGGGAGACTGCCGCATCATGTTCGACAAAAAAACCATCAACGAAATCATGGCCGCCGCACGAGAGCTGAGCCTCGATCCCGCAGGGTTGCTCGCCATTGCCGAGATCGAAAGCGGCGGAAGAGCGTTTGCGCGGTTGGACGGGCGCGACGAACCGCTGATCCGCTTCGAGGGGCACTATTTCGACCGGCGACTTTCCGCCGAGAAACAGGCCAGAGCCCGTGCGCTCGGGCTTTCGGCCCCTACGGCTGGCGCGGTGGTCAACCCGCGCACGCAAGAGGCGCGCTGGCGAATGCTGGCGCGCGCCGAGAAAATCGACCGAAAGGCGGCCTATGAATCCGTTTCCTGGGGCATCGGCCAGGTCATGGGCGCACATTGGGTTTGGCTGGGTTATGCTGATGTCGAGGCGCTGGCGGCGCAGGCGCGCAGCGGCATTGCTGGACAGGTGCGGCTGATGGCGCGCTATATCGACAAGGCCGGCCTCGCCCCCGCTTTGCGCGCGCACGACTGGGCTGCATTCGCCCGCGGCTACAACGGCCCCGGCTATCGCGCGAGCGGTTATCACACCAAACTCGCCGTCGCTTATGAGCGCTATCGCGCGCTCTTGCCGACGCTGGCCGCAACCGCCGCCACCTCGCAAAGCCCGGCAGGGGAAAGCGAAGCGTCCATGCGCGAAACGTCGCCTACCGTGGCTCTTCCCGGAAGATCGCCGCAGCCACGCCGCCCGGCCGGCTTCTGGGGGCGGATGAAAGAGCTGCTCGCAAGATCGTGACGCAATGGTTTGGTGACTTGCCGCGCATCGTTTGCTAAATCGGTTGAAATCTTTCCGAACGCAGAGAGACGCGATGTCCAGCAAGACTGAAAAGCTCCTTTCCCTCCTCGACGGACAGCCGGTCATCCCGGTCCTGAAAATCGAGGAGGCCGCCCATGCGGTGCCGCTCGCGCGCGCCCTGGCAAAAGGTGGCTTGCGGGTCATCGAAATCACCCTGCGAACGGGCGTGGCGCTGGAATCCATCCGCCGCGTCATCGGCGAGGTCGAGGATGCTGTGGTCGGCGCAGGCACGATCCTGGATGCCCGACAGTTCGAGGAGGCGGCGCACGCCGGCTCGAAATTCATCGTCAGTCCCGGCGTGACACGCGAATTGCTGGCGGCGGCGGGTGACAGCCCCGTGCCGCTCCTGCCCGGCGCGATCACGCCCGGCGAGATCATGATGGCGCGCGAAGCCGGGCTCGATTTCCTGAAATTCTTTCCGGCCGAGCAGGCCGGCGGCGCGGCCTTCCTGAAAGCGCTGGCTTCGCCCTTTGCGGGCATACGCTTTTGCCCGACGGGCGGCATCACCACCGCAAATGCGCGCGACTATCTCGGCCTGCCCAACGTGATCTGCGTCGGCGGCTCCTGGGTCGCGCCGGATGCAATGGTCAAGGCCGGTGACTGGGCCGGCATTGAAAAGCTCGCTCGCGAAGCAGCCGGGATGAAATAGCAGGCCGACAGATTATCGGCAGAGGCGATGCACCGGCATCGCCCCGCCTCTCCGTTCATGTGGAGTGTAAACGAGCCAGGCGCATGAATGCGTGATAGGCGCGCTATCCGCTTCAGCGGGCGAAAACGGCGACAAGCTCCATGCTACAAACAAAAAGCGCCGGCAAGTCCGGCGCTTTTTTTGTCGAGCGGTCGAGCGGTGTCAGTTGGTCTCGAAGCGGGCCACCGACAGGAACTGCACGGCCTTGCCGGTGAAGCGGCTGGCGTCCGCCACCTGGTTGCCCTGCTGGAAGCCGGCGGTATAGACCTCACGCGGCGCGGTGCGAACGACGTTGTAGGCGAAGGACGGTGCCTTCGTGCCTTCTGTCGCCTGGGCGACATAATCGCTGCGCAGCACCCAGTTGGCCGCCTCGGGAGCAGCGGCGACCGTCACGGGCTTGCGATCGGCCTTGGCAGGCTGCGCCGTAGCGCGGGCGGCCTTCGCCGTCGTCTTGACAGCCGGCGCAACCACAGTGTCGGCGTTCACCGTCCGCTCTGCCGCCATTCCGGTCGCGTTGGTGAGTGCCGCCATGCGCGCCTTGCTTGCCTCCAGTTCGGCGGCAACGGCGGCAGCATCCGCGGCACTGGCCGCCTGTTCCATCGCTGGCTGTTCAGGCAGCGTCGGGCGGACCTGCGGAAGTGCCGCGACCACCATATCGGCTTGCGACACGGCAGGCCGGCCGGATGGCAGGGGAACCATGGCCGAAGCCAGCGCCGCGCGCGGCTTGCTGTCGGCCTCGTCAGCCAATGCAAGCAGAATCGCATCCTGCGGCTTCTGCCCGTCGGCAACGGCCGGCGTATAGTCGGGCCGGTGCGTCGGCAGCGGCACGTTGAAGGCAACTTCCTGCACCGTTGCTTCCGGCTGTGCGCCTTCGCGCGCCATGCCGAAGGGAATATTGGCCGGCGCGGCGGCGGAGGCGACCATCGCCTCACCCACGGCCACCTGCGGCCGCGGCGCAAGCGCCGGCACCGGTACGCTGCGCGCGGGCAGCGCGGCAATGATGGTTTCAGGCGTCTGGACCGGCTGTTCAGGCTGCGACGCGGTCACGCCCGGAATGTCGGCGCGCTGGGCCTCGTCGGGCGACAGGATCTGGATGCCACCGCCCGCGGGAGCGGGAGCCTGCCGTGCCGCAGGCTCTGCGGGCTTGACCGTGACCTTCGGCGCGGGCGCACGTGCGGCCGAAGCCACGACTGGACTGTTGTCCTCTTCCTCGTCGGCACCGCCGCCACCGCCAAAGAGGGCGGCAAGCAGACCGCCGGAGCGCTTGGTGGAGCTGCTGCCCGCCATGGCGATGGCGAGTTCACCACTGCTCTTGCGCGATTCGTAAGCTGCGAGCGCCTGCTGGAAACCGGGGAGAGGCTTGCCGTCGCTCGGCACATGAAGCGTCTTGCCGTTCGGGAACAGCGCCACCAGTTCCTTGCGGCTCATGCGCGGCCAGTGGCGCACATTGCCGACATCGAAATGCACGAAGGGCGAGCCGGAAGTCGGATAATAGCCGACGCCGCCAGCCTCCAGCTTGAGGCCGATCTCACGCAGCTTCTTGAGCGGCACGCCAGGAATGTAGAAGTCCATCGCCTTGCCAAGCATGTGCTGACTCGACTTCGCCACCCCCTTGGTGCGGCCGCGCAGCATGGAATTGGTCGCCGGCGAGCGATAGGCGGAAACCACGTTGATGTACTGGCGCGAACCGGTTGCCCGATAGGTTTCCCAGATCAGGTCCAGAAGCCGGGGATCCATCTTGGTGGGTTCGTTGCGGCGCCAGTCGCGCAGGAAGTGATTGATCTTCTTCAGGCCGGCCGGATCGTAACGGCCATTGCGCTTGTAGACGATCTCATCCTTTTCGCCCGTGTGGACGAAATAGAGCTTCAAGGCCCGCGTCTCGGCGCTGGCTGACGCCGCCGCCAAGGTGAGGAAGCCGAAGGCGATCAGCGAGGCAGCCAGCAGTTTGCGCCAGCCGTTCGGTTCGAGATCGCGCCGTTTTATGGGTCGCTCGATGGTAATCAAATCAAAAGGCCCTACAGAGTGCCGTTTGTCCCCGGATTTGAATCCCCGGGCGACGGATGTGCTATCGCCCGAATATCTATCCTAATGGTTAATCACTGCTTATTGAAGGTCAAATGCGGTGAGACCATGGCAATATCCAGTGCAAAAAATGACCCGCCGCGACATGGTAAACCAAGTGTTGACGGGTTTCACGAGGCTTGCAGCCTACGAAATCAGCCGCTCAACGCGCCCCGTATCGGGGTCGATGCCATACTCCTTGAGCTTGCGGTAAAGCGTCGAACGGCCGATGCCCAGCCGGCGCGCAACCTCGCTCATCTGCCCGTTATAGTGGTCGATGGCGAGCTTGATCATCTCCAGTTCCACCTCGGCCAGGGAACGCACATTGCCCCGCGCGTCCAGCGCCTTGACCAATCCGAACCCGCCCTTGACCTCCGCCATTGAGGGTGGATCGTCGCGGCGCGCCTCTGCAGGCCGGGAAGCGGCTGCCGGCTCCTCGGGTCGAGGCCCGGCGGCCGCGGTATTTTCTTCAAGCACGACAACGCCTTCCACCTGCGCGCGGATCTGCGGGAATTCCTCCTGCGTCAGCACATCGCCTTCGCACAGCACGGTGGCGCGGAAGACGGCGTTTTCGAGCTGCCGGATATTGCCCGGCCAGTCATAGGCCTGCAGCATGGAAAGCGCTCGCGTCGAAATGTCCATCACCCGCCCGCGCGGCTGCGCCGGCACCTTCGCCATGAAGTGCCGTACAAGGTGGGGGATGTCGTCGCGGCGATCGCGCAGCGGCGGCACGAAGATCGGATAGACGTTGAGCCGGTAGAACAGGTCTTCGCGGAACCCGCCTTCCTTCACCCGCTCCAGCAGGTTTCGATGCGTGGCGGAAATAAGGCGAATATCGACTTTGACGGTTCCTCGTCCGCCGACGGGATCGACCTCTCCTTCCTGCACCGCACGCAGGAGCTTGACCTGCACATCGAGCGGCAGGTCGCCGATCTCGTCCAGGAAAAGCGTGCCCGTATGCGCTTCCACGAATTTGCCCGTATGCTTTTCGGTGGCCCCGGTGAACGAGCCCTTCTCGTGCCCGAACAGGATGCTTTCGACCAGATTGTCGGGGATCGCGCCGCAATTCACCGTGACGAAGGGCTTCGACCGGCGCGGGCTCGACCCCTGGATAGCGCGCGCGACCAGTTCCTTGCCGACACCGGATTCGCCTTCGACCAGGATGGGAATGCTGGAGGCGGCCGCCTTCTGCCCCAGCCGGATCACCCGTTCCATCGCCGGGCTGTGCGTGACGAGATCCCTGAAGGTGAGCACGCCGCCGCCACGCACCGAGCGCGTGGCGGCACCGGCCTGCGCCTCCACCTTCAACGCATTGGTGAGAGCCGTCTTCAACCGCTCGGGTGAGGCTGGCTTCACCACGAAGTCGAAAGCGCCATTGCGCATGGCGGTCACCACGGTGTCGATACCGCCCTGCGCGGTCTGCACGATGACGGGTAGCGCGATGCCGCGCTCGCGCATCGTCTTCAGCACGGTATTGCCGTCCATTCCGGGCATCGACAGGTCGAGGATAAGGGCCGCGATCTCCCCGCCCTGCGCGTCGAGCGTCTTCAGCGCCGCCTCACCGCCATCGACGCTGACCCCACGATAGCCGAACCGGGTAACGGCAGCTTCAAGCAGCCTGCGCTGCACCGGATCGTCATCGACTATCAGAATGGAAGCTGACATGAATTCTTGGGAGAATCGCTATAGAGAGAACTGTTGCCGTATGGATCATCCTGGCACAGGGTTCTAAATAAGGTTTCAAAAAAGCCGGTGAATGAAGTCCTTAAGATTTTCCCGGCCTTTTCCTTGTCTTGAAATCGGAAGGAAACGCGATGCGCACAGTTCCCGAGCGGAACAACGCTCCTCTGGCTTCCGCGCATGGCGCGGCCGATCTGGGCAATCTGCCGGAGTGGGATTTGACCGATCTCTATCCGGCCATGGACGCGCCGGAACTGCGGCGCGACCTGAAAAGGGCAAGCGACGACGCCATCGCGTTCGAACAGCGCTGGAAAGGCACGCTTGCCACCGAAGCCAGGAAGAAGGCCGAGGGCAAACTCGGCGAAGCCCTGCGCGTCTATGAGCAGATCGAGGAGCTGATCGGCCGCATCGGCTCCTATGCCGGCCTCGTCTATGCCGGCGACACCGCCGATCCGCAGCGCGCCAAGCTTTATGGTGACGTGCAGGAAAAGCTGACGGATGCCAGTTCCCACCTGCTGTTCTTCGCGCTGGAGCTGAACCTCATCGAGGATGCCGACCTGATGGCTGCGCTGGATGCCGACCCGGCGTTCGACCACTACCGTCCGTGGGTGATCGACCTGCGCCTCGACAAGCCTTACCAGCTCGAGGATCGCATCGAGCAGCTGTTCCACGAAAAGTCGGTGACCGGGCGTGGCGCATGGAACCGCCTGTTCGATGAGACGATGTCGGACCTGCGCTTCGACGTCGATGGCGAGGAACTGACGCTGGAGCCGACGCTGAACCGGCTTCAGGACGCCGATGGCGAGGTGCGACGCAAGGCGTCGGAAGCGCTGGCCGCCACCTTCAAGAAGAACCTGCGCAGCTTCACGCTGATCACCAACACGCTGGCCAAGGACAAGGAGATTTCCGACCGCTGGCGCGGCTTCCAGGACATCGCCGACTCCCGCCATCTGGCCAACCGCGTCGAGCGCAGCGTCGTGGATGCGCTGGCATCTGCCGTTCGCGAGGCCTATCCGCGCCTGTCGCACCGCTACTATGCGATGAAAGCGCGCTGGCTCGGCATGGAAACCATGAACCACTGGGACCGCAACGCGCCGCTGCCCGAAACACCGCAGGCGACGATCGGATGGGAACAGGCGAAAGACACCGTGCTGTCGGCCTATGGGCAGTTCTCGCCCGACATGGCCAACATCGCGCGCACCTTCTTCGACCGCCACTGGATCGACGCGCCGGTGCGTCCCGGCAAGGCGCCGGGCGCTTTCGCGCACCCCACCGTGCCCTCCGTGCATCCCTATGTGCTGCTCAACTACATGGGCAAGCCGCGCGACGTGATGACGCTGGCGCACGAGCTTGGCCACGGCGTGCATCAGGTTTTGGCCGGCGACCAGGGCGCGCTGATGGCCGCCACGCCGCTGACGCTTGCCGAAACGGCGTCCGTCTTCGGCGAGATGCTCACCTTCCGCTCGCTTCTGGAGCGCACCACCGACAAGCGCGAGCGCAAGGCCATGCTCGCCCAGAAGGTCGAGGACATGATCAATACGGTCGTGCGCCAGATCGCCTTCTACGAATTCGAGCGCAAGGTGCATACCGAGCGCCGCAACGGCGAACTGACTTCCGATCGCATCGGCCAGTTCTGGCTCGAGGTACAGGCCGAGAGCCTGGGGCCGGCAATCAAGCTGCGCGACGGCTACGAGACCTTCTGGACCTACATCCCGCACTTCATCCATTCGCCGTTCTACGTTTATGCCTATGCCTTCGGCGACTGCCTGGTGAACTCGCTCTACGCGGTCTACCAGAACGCGGAACGCGGCTTCCAGGAGAAGTATTTCGACATGCTTCGCGCCGGCGGCACCAAGCATCATTCCGAACTGCTGAAGCCATTCGGGCTGGATGCTTCCGATCCCGCCTTCTGGCAGATCGGGCTTGCCGTCATCGGCAATCTGATCGATGAACTGGAAGCCTTGGATTGAGGGACGCCCGAGGGTCGGCAATCGATGCAATTGCACTGTGAAGCGCCAATCCCATCGCAGCGGCACTGACCAGCATGCCTAGCCCCTTCGTTCTTTTCCGCGACGACCGCGCCGGCCACGAACTCCTGTTCGACCGGCCGCGCGAGATCATCACCGCTGATACGCCGGAAGGTTTCTTTCCGGCGCTGGACGCCATCCAGACAGCCCATGAGGAGGGGAAATGGCTTGCCGGCTATTTTTCCTACGAGGCCGGCTACCTGCTGGAACCCAAGCTGCGGCCGATCCTGCCTGACGGGCGGCGCGCGCCGCTGGTCTGTCTTGGCGTATTCGATGCGCCGTCCGACAACGTCGCACCCGCACCCGCCGACACCCCGACAAACGGCCCGATCTTCGACGCGCGTGCGACATGGTCGCAGGCCGACTACGCCAGCCGTTTCGCACGCCTGCACCAGCATCTGCGGCAGGGCGACTGCTATCAGGGCAACCTCACCTTCCCGATCCATGCCCAATGGTCGGGCGACCCGCTTGCCGCCTTCAACGCGCTGACCGAACGCCAGCCGGTGAAATACGGCGCGCTGGTTTCGCTTGGCGATCCGGTGGTGCTGTCGCGCTCGCCGGAACTGTTCTTTCAGGTCGATGCGGACGGCTGGATCGAGACGCACCCGATGAAAGGCACCACCCCGCGCGGCAACACGCCTGAGGAAGACGAGGCGCAGCGCGAATTCCTGCGCAACGACCCGAAGAACCAGGCCGAAAACCGCATGATCGTCGATCTCCTGCGCAACGACATCTCGCTCGTCAGCGAGGTCGGATCGCTGGATGTGCCGGAGCTTTTCAAGGTCGAAACCTATCCCACGCTGCACACCATGGTGAGCCGCGTGCGCGCGAAGCTTCTGCCCGATCTGCCGATCGCGCGCATCTTCGCCGCGCTCTTCCCCTGCGGCTCGATCACCGGCGCGCCCAAAATTCGCGCGATGGAAATCCTGCGCGAGCTGGAAGGCATGCCACGCGATGCCTATTGCGGCGCCATCGGCTGGATCGCACCGAATGGCACGATGCGGTTTTCCGTCGCCATCCGCACTATCTCTCTCTTTCCGGACGGCAGCGCCGTCTACAATGTCGGTGGCGGCGTCGTCTTCGATTCCACGGCTGAGGAGGAATATGCGGAATGTCTCCTGAAAGCCCGCTTTGCGACGGGAACACCGCCGGCTTCGAGCTGATCGAAACGCTGCGCTGGGAGCCGGCCGAAGGCTTCGTGCGCATCGTCCGGCATATGGCGCGTCTGGAAGCATCGGCGCGCGCGCTTGGCTTTGCTTTTGAGCGCCCCGCCATCGAGCAGGCCATGGTGCGCAGCGTGGGCGGTGACGCACCACTGCGCGTGCGGCTGGCGCTCGACCGTGAAGGCCGCGCCAACGTCACCATCCAGCCTTTCGTGCCCTTGCCGCCGGACACGGTCTGGACCCTTGCCGTCGCGGACACACGGCTCGATTCCGCCGATCCGCTGCTGTGCCACAAGACGACACGACGAGATGTTTACGACACCGCGCGGGCCGAATTTTCACGCGAGGCCGCGGACGAGGTTCTGTTGCTCAACGAAACCGGTCATGTCTGCGAAGGAACCATCACCACCGTCTTCGCGGACATGGGCAGCGATCCGTTCCTGACCCCGAGGCTGGCCTGCGGCCTTCTCGCCGGGGTACTGCGCGCCGAACTGCTCGACACAGGCAAGGCAACCGAAGCCGTGCTGACCCTGGATGACCTGCGCAGCGCCCGCGCGCTCCATGTCGGCAATTCGCTGCGCGGGCTCATTCCTGCCCGACTGGTCTAGCAAACCATGCTTGCACGCCCGGTCGGGGGCTGCTTATCTCCACCCCAAGGCCAGGAAAATGGGGAACAAGCAGCCTTGAACGACATGCCCAGACATACGCCCTATGACGGTTCGACCAAGCCTTTCACCATCGCGCTGAAAACACTCGATCCGAACGAGTGGATAGAACTCGGCGCCGATCTTGAGACCTGTCTGGCTGAAAAAGACCGGCTTTATGCGGCAGTGCCGGACAAGGTATTCGTCGAGGAAGCTGGGACCCGCGCCGCGCAGCAGGAAGTGCTGGACATGCTGGTGCCCTATCTCGCCGGGCGTTTTCCCGGAACCTACAGGCGCAGCGATACAGGCATCGAAATTCTGGGCACGGGCCGCCATGTCGCGACTGATTCAACCGAGCTGCCGCCGTTGCGCACCGCCTCCCTACTGGTGCCGGAAGACCTGATCCTGATGCGCGGCAGCAAGGACGGCTGGCGGCTGGTGGCGGGGTCGCTCTGCTTTCCCTCCTCCTGGTCGCTCGGCGAGAAATTCGGCCACACGCTGCAGGACATTCATGAGCCGGTCCCCGCCTTCGGGCCCGGCACACGCACGGCCGGCATGATTCAGCGCATATTCGACAACCTGCTGGTCGATCAGCCCGTGCAACGCTTCAACTGGTCGCTGCAGGCGGGGAATGTCCTCTTCCTGCCCTTCTCTCAGCAACAGCGTATCGACCGCGCCACCAACCGCCCATCGAAATTCAGCGATGACGAGCTTGCCGCGCAGGCCTTCATCCGCGTCGAGCGACAGACGTTGCGCAGGCTGCCGAATTCGCGCGACATTCTCTTCACCATCCGCATCTATCTCGATCCGCTGGCGGTGCTGTCCCGTCATCCCGACCGCGCGAGCATCGCTGCCTCTTTCGCCAGCCAGCTCGCCGCGCTCGATCTGGCCCAGCTCGACTACAAGGGGCTGACCGCCGACCGTGACCGGCTGGTTGCGGTGCTCGGAAAAATGGCGACGACCACCTGAAGCGCCTCCAGATTTCCTCTTTATTGTAACGCCAAACTGTGTTCTGGCAGTTTTTACGGCCGGCCCGAATGACATGCCGCCGCGCGACCCCATGGAGTGGATAAAGAATGGCGAATGGCGAATGGCCCGTACACGGTGAGATAACCGGCCCTGTCGTGATGATCGGTTTCGGATCGATTGGACGCGGAACGCTTCCCCTCATCGAGCGCCATTTCAAGTTCGACAAGTCGCGCATGACCGTTATCGACCCGCGCGACGACAATTGTCACCTTCTTGACGAGCGCGGCATCGCCTTCCTGCAAGAGGCGGTGACGCAGGAAAACTACCGCGAACTGCTGACCCCGCTTCTCACGCAGGGCAGCGGTCAGGGTTTTTGCGTCAACCTCTCGGTCGACACCTCGTCGCTCGACCTGATGCGCCTGTGCCGCGAACTCGGCGTTCTTTACATCGACACGGTGGTAGAGCCGTGGCTCGGCTTCTATTTCGACACGCAGGCAGACAATGCCTCGCGCACCAATTATGCGCTGCGCGAAACCGTCGTGCGCGAGATACGCGAGCAGCCGGGCGGCACCACCGCCGTTTCCTGCTGCGGCGCCAATCCGGGCATGGTGTCGTGGTTCGTCAAGCAGGCGCTGGTCAATCTCGCGAGGGATCTCGGCCTCGAATTCACCGAGCCGGCGGCGAGCGACCGCGACGGCTGGGCGCGCCTCATGCGGAAGACCGGTGTGAAAGGCATCCATATTGCCGAGCGCGACACCCAGCTCACCAAAAACCCCAAGCCGCTCAATGTGTTCTGGAACACCTGGTCGGTGGAGGGCTTCATAGCGGAGGGGCTGCAACCGGCCGAGCTTGGCTGGGGCACGCATGAGAAATGGAAGCCCGCGAACGCCCGCGAGCAGCAGACCGGTTCCAGGGCCGCGATCTTCCTGGAGCAGCCGGGCGCCAATACGCGCGTGCGCAGCTGGTGCCCGACGCCGGGCGCGCAATACGGCTTCCTCGTCACCCATAACGAGGCGATCTCGATCGCCGATTTCTTCACCGTGCGCGAAGCCGACGGCTCCGTCGCCTATCGCCCGACCTGCCACTACGCCTACCATCCCTGCAACGACGCGGTGCTTTCCATGCACGAGATGTTCGGCGCCGGCGGCAAGGCGCAGCCCGTGCAGCATGTGCTCGACGAGGACGAGCTGGTCGAGGGGAAGGACGAGCTCGGCGTGCTGCTCTACGGCCACGCCAGGAACGCCTACTGGTACGGCTCGCAACTTTCGCTGGAAGAGGCGCGCAAGCTCGCGCCCTACCAGAACGCCACCGGCCTGCAGGTCACCGCGGCGGTGCTTGCCGGCATGGTCTGGGCGCTGGAAAATCCACAGGCCGGCATCGTCGACACCGATGCCATGGATTACCGCCGTTGCCTTGAGGTGCAGCGGCCCTATCTGGGTCCGGTAAGCGGGTTCTACACCGACTGGACCCCGTTGGAGGGACGCCCCGGCCTGTTCCCGGAAGATATAGATCCGCAGGACCCGTGGCAGTTCCGTAACATATTGGTCCGTTGAGCCGTTTGGCGCCGAGGCATATTTATCAATTGCTTGCAATCGCCGGAAAAGCGGGCGATTGCATGAACATGAATGCGGACTGAGGAGAGGATTTTCAGACCATGACGATTGCGCGCAATCTGATTTCGATCGCCGCTGTTGCAGCGGCAGCGGCAGCGCTGGCCGGCTGCGTGGGTGCAGGGCCGATGGTCGGTGGCGGCCCGGTCAACATGGCCCCGAGAGGCGTCGAAGGCGAATGGATGAGCACCGACGGTGTTGCCGTCTCGCGGTTCTCCGGCGGCATTTTCGCAACCAACGCGCTCGACACCGGCAACAAGCTGGCCGAAGGCAGCTACCGCATGGCTGATGCCCGCAATGTCGAGATCACCATGCGCTCGCTGATCCGCCAGACCACCAGCAATGTGAACTGCGCGCTGGTGGCCCCCAACCAGCTCAACTGCACCAGCTCCGGCGGCCAGCAATTCGTGCTCACCCGCCGCATCTGACATATTATCCCTTACGGGCGGCCCCTGCGAATTGGCCGCCCGGCTTGCAGGAAAGCGGGTGACGGCCTCCGGCCCCGCCCACTCGTCCTTTTCAGTTCCCCAGCCTTGTCGGCGTACCCGGCCGTCCCCGTGCCTGCCCGGGCATCCCCGCGCAAATCCGCTTGCATCGCCGATACCACGATGTGAACATGCCGCCGAACCGTGAGAAAACGGTCATGGACGGGCCTTACATCGCCAGCATCAATCGGGGAGACAGATCATGAAGAGATTCGCAGCCATCGCTGCAATGTCCGCGTCGGCATTCGCCCTTTCGACCGGCGCTTCCTTCGCCGACTACACGCTGCATATCCTGCATATCAACGACTGGCACAGCCGCATCGAATCCAACAACAAATACGAATCGACCTGCTCCGCCGAAGAAGAGGCCAAGGACGAATGCATCGGCGGCGCGGCGCGGCTCGTCACCGCCATCGCCCAGGAGCGCAAGAAGCTGGAGGGCGAGAACGTGCTGCTGCTGAATGGCGGCGACAATTTCCAAGGCTCCCTGTTCTACACCACCTATAAGGGCCAGGCCGAAGCCGAGTTCCTGAACCAGATGAAGTTCGACGCCATGACCGTGGGCAACCACGAGTTCGACGATGGCGAAGACGCGCTGGCGCCCTTCCTGGACGTCATCAAGTTCCCGGTGCTGAGCGCCAATGTACAGGCAAGCGCCGCCGCCAAGGTGGGCGACCGCATCAAGCCTTCCGTCGTGATCGAGGTCGGCGGCCAGAAGATCGGCATCATCGGTGCGGTGACCACCGAGACGCCGGAGATCGCCTCGCCCGGCCCCAACATCACCATCGAGGACGACATCAAGACCATCACCGCCGAGGTCGAGAAACTGAAGGCCGAAGGCGTCAACAAGATCATCGCGCTCACCCATGTCGGCTATCCGCGCGACAAGGAGATGATCGCCAAAATTCCAGGCGTTGACGTGGTGGTCGGTGGCCACACCCATTCGCTGCTGTCGAACACCGATCCCAAGGCCGAAGGCCCTTATCCGACGATGATCGACAATCCGGACGGCTATAAGGTGCCGGTGACGCAGGCGGCCTCCTATTCGAAATATCTCGGCGAGTTCAAGGTGGTGTTCGACGACAACGGCGTCGTCAAGGAAGCCAGCGGCGACCCGATTTATCTCGACGCCAAGATCAAGCCAGACGAAGGCGTTCTGGCCCGTATCAAGGAGCTGGGCGCGCCCATCGAAGAGCTGAAGGCCAAGGAAGTTGGCGAGACGACCGCCGCCATCGATGGCAGCCGCGAAAGCTGCCGCGCGCGCGAATGCGAGATGGGCAACCTCATTTCCGACGCCGTGCTCGACCGCGTCAAAGGCCAGGGTGTCACCATCGCCATCACCAATGGCGGTGGTGTGCGCGCTTCCATCGACGGCGGCACGGTGACCATGGGCGAGGTGCTGACCGTTCTGCCGTTCCAGAACACCATCGCCACCTTCCAGATTTCCGGCAAGGATCTCGTCGCCGCGCTTGAGAATGGCGTCAGCCAGCTCGAGGAAGCCGCCGGCCGCTTCGCGCAGGTCGCCGGCCTGAAATATTCCTTCGACAAGTCTGCCCCGCCGCAGAGCCGCATCAAGTCCGTCGAGGTGGAAGAAAACGGCAGCTGGGCGCCGATCGATCCCGACAAGGACTACATCGTGGCGGCCAACAACTATGTGCGTCAGGGCGGCGACGGCTACAAGATCTTCGCCGAGAAGGCCAAGAACGCCTATGATTACGGGCCGGGCCTGGAGCAGACGGTGGCTGACTATCTTTCCGCGCATCGACCCTATACGCCCAAGATCGAAGGCCGCATCACCGAAGTGGCGCAGGCAGGGCAGGCCGAAGCTCCCGCCACGGAGGAAGCCAAGCCGGCCGAGACTGCCCCCGCGGCCACCACGGAACCGGACGTGAAGCTGCCGGAAATGCCCAAGGCCTCCGGCGACATCGCCAATCAGGCGCCCAAGGTCGAGGGAGAGGCCGGCGCACCGGCAACGGCGACCGAAGCCGCGCCTGAAACCAATGCCGGCGAAGCCAAGCCTGCCGAAGCTGCAGCGGACGCCTCTGCCCCGAAGCCCGGCGAAAGCCATGTTATCGCAACCGGCGACACCTTCTGGGACATTGCCGAGAAAGCCTATGGCGACGGCAGCCAATGGCGCCGGATCGCCAGGGCCAACCCTCGTCATTCGGCGCGCCGCCTGCTGGTCGGCACAACGCTGAAGATTCCGGCCGCGAACTGAGCGTCCGGTACTCGCGACTCTGGGCCCGTCCGGAACCCACCGGGCGGGCCTTTCCTTTCCGGTCGGGCAAGTCCGTTTCACCTGCGGCCAGAGGTTGCATTGGAATTATGCCGGTCAGCCACTAGGTTCCGGCCATGTTTGGAGATACTGGAATGAACCCGACTGCCGAAAACGCCGAAGCCAATGCCGTCACGGGTGCGAAAACGCCGAAGGTCGGGGTTCTTCTGGTCAATCTCGGCACGCCGGATGGCACCGAATACGCGCCCATGCGGCGCTACCTGCGCGAATTCCTGTCGGACCGCCGCGTCATCGAGACGCCGCGTCCGATCTGGTATCCGATCCTTTACGGCATCGTGCTCAACACCCGGCCGTCCAAATCCGGCGCAAACTACCGCAAGATCTGGAACATGGAGCGCAACGAGTCGCCGCTGCGCACCTTTACGCGCTCGCAGGCCGGGAAGCTTGCCGCGCAGCTTGCTGACCTTCCCAACGTGGTGGTGAACTGGGGCATGCGCTACGGCAATCCTTCCACCGAACAGGCCCTGCGGGAATTGCTGGACCAGGGGTGCGAGCGCATCGTGATGTTCCCGCTCTATCCGCAATATTCCGCCACGACGACCGCCACCGCCAGCGACGCATTTTTCCAGGCGCTGATGAAACTGCGCGCCATGCCGGCGGTGCGCACGGTGCCGGCTTACTACAACGAGCCGAGCTTTATCGACGCGCTCGCCAACTCGATCACCAGCCATCTGGCAACGCTCGATTTCGAGCCGGAGGTGGTGATCGCCTCCTATCACGGCATTCCGAAGAGCTATGCCGAGAAGGGCGACCCCTACCCGGAGCAGTGCCTGGAAACCACGCGCCTGCTGCGCGAGCGCCTTGGCTGGGACGACAAGAAGCTGATCAGCACTTTCCAGTCGCGCTTCGGCCGCGAGGAATGGCTGCAGCCCTACACCGACAAGACCGTCGAAAAGCTTGCGCGCGAGGGCGTGAAATCGGTCGCCGCCTTCAATCCCGGCTTTTCGGTGGACTGCCTGGAGACGCTGGAGGAGATCGCGGACGAAAATGCGGAAATCTTCCACAATGCCGGCGGCAAGAATTTCTCGCATATCCCCTGCCTGAACGACAGCGCCGACGGCATGGCGGTGATCGAGGAAATCACGCGCCGTGAATTGGCGGGATGGGTCTGAGCGCGAGACGCAAGCCGCGCAGGCTTGCCGCAAGAGGCAAGCGATACTTCCGGGGACGGCACCGCGTGACGCGGCGGTTGCAATTGTAACCGCCGTGAAACCCTCTTAAGTATTGACCGGATATGTGAAGCATCCGTGCTTGCTGCCACGCCTGTCTTCGAGGGGAAAACCGAATGCCGTTCACCGGTTCCGACGCGCTTATTCCGATCCTTGTCGTTCTCGTCCTGTTGTTCCTGTTCGCGGGCATCAAGACCGTGCCACAAGGTTTCAACTACACGGTGGAGCGCTTCGGCCGCTACACGAGGTCGCTGACGCCAGGCCTCAACCTCATCATCCCCTTCATCGACCGCATCGGCGCGCGCATGAACATGATGGAGCAGGTGCTCGACGTGCCGACGCAGGAGGTCATTACCCGCGACAATGCCATTGTCGGCGTGGACGGCGTGGCCTTCTATCAGGTGTTGAACGCAGCGCAGGCCGCCTATCAGGTTGCAGGGCTCCAGAACGCCATCCTGAACCTCACCATGACCAATATCCGCACGGTCATGGGTTCGATGGATCTCGACGAACTTCTTTCCAATCGCGATGCCATCAACGAACGCCTGCTGCGCGTGGTGGACGAGGCCGCCCATCCATGGGGCATCAAGGTCACGCGCGTCGAGATCAAGGACATCAATCCGCCGGCCAATCTGGTCGATTCCATGGCTCGCCAGATGATGGCCGAGCGCAACAAGCGCGCCCAGATCCTTGAAGCGGAGGGGCTCAAGCAGGCGCAGGTTCTCGAGGCCGAGGGCCGGCGCGAAGCCGCCTTCCGCGATGCCGAAGCGCGCGAACGCGCCGCCGAGGCCGAAGCCCGCGCCACGCAGGTCGTGTCCGAAGCCATTGCCAAGGGCGACGTGCAGGCCATCAACTATTTCGTCGCGCAAAAATACACCGAGGCGTTGACGAAGATCGGCTCGGGCACGAACAGCAAGATCGTGCTGATGCCGCTTGAAGCCTCTTCGCTGATCGGCTCGCTGGGCGGCATCGGCTCCATCGCCAGGGAAGTGTTCGGCGAGCAGACCGGCGCAGTGCACCCGCGCTCTTCCGCCCGGCCACCGATCACGCGCGGCACCGACCAGAGCTGACGGCAAGAAAGGTTGCCATGATCGGGAGCATCATTCAGGAACTCGGCCCATGGAACTGGATGGCGCTGGGCTTTGCGCTGCTGGCGCTGGAAATCCTGCTGCCCGGGGTCTTCTTTCTGTGGATCGGCATTGCCGCACTGCTGGTCGGCACGCTCTCACTGCAGCTCTGGGGCTTCGCCTTCTGGGGCTGGCAGGTGCAGATCGTCGCCTTTCTGGTCCTGTCACTGCTGTCAGCCTATATCGGCAACAAGATACAAGCTGCGCGCCGCAACGACAGCGACCAACCGCTTCTCAACCGGCGCGGCGAGCAGATGATCGGGCGCGTCGCCACCCTGACGGAGCCGATCCATGACGGGCGCGGCCGCATCAGGCTGGACGATACGGTCTGGCGGGTCATCGGCCCCGACCTTCCTGCCGGGGCCCGCGTGAAAGTGACGGCGGTGGCCGATCTGGAACTGGTGGTCGAGGCGGTTTAGCCTGACCCGAAGAATCAGATCACGCCGATCCTGAGCAGATCGTGGAAATGCACAATGCCGAGCGGCTGGTCGCCCTCGGCCACGATCAACGCGCCGATATTGTTGTCGTTGAGGAAGCCGATCGCAGCGCTGGCCATCAGTTGTGGCCCAACTGTCTTGGGCGCGCGCGTCATGACGTCTTCCACCGCGAGGTCGCCGAGATTGCGGTGCAGGTTGCGCGCAAGATCGCCATCGGTGACGATGCCGGCCAGCCTGCCCTCGCTGTCCACCACGCAGACGCAGCCGAAACGCTTGCGCGAAAGTTCGATGATCGCGTCCGGCATTCCGGTGCCGAGCGGCACGATCGGCATTTCGTCGCCCGAATGCATGATGTCCGACACCCGCATCAGGTTCGCGCCGAGCTGGCCACCGGGATGGAAGGTGCGGAAATGCTCCGGCGTGAAGCCGCGCGCTTCCAGAAGCGCGATCGCAAGCGCATCGCCCATGACGAGCTGAAGCAGTGTCGAGGTGGTGGGGGCAAGCCCATGCGGACAGGCCTCGTCCGCCCTGGGCAGCTTCAGCACCACATTCGCCTCCCGCGCCAGCGCGGAGGTCTCGCGGGAGGTGAGCGCGATCAGCGGAATGGCGAAGCGGCGCGCATAGCCGACGATGCCCTTGAGTTCGGCCGTCTCGCCCGACCACGAAATCGCAACGATGGCATCGTCGCGCGCGATCATGCCGAGGTCGCCGTGATTGGCCTCGGACGGATGGACGAAGAAGGCCGGCGTGCCGGTGGAGGCCAGCGTGGCGGCGATCTTGGAGCCGATATGGCCGCTCTTGCCGACGCCCGTGATGATGACCCGGCCACGAATGCCGGCAAGTATATCCACGGCATCGGCGAAGGCTTCTGCCAGCCCGTTGCCCAGTTCGTCGGTCAGCGCCTCGATGCCGGCGCGCTCCGTGGCCACGGTCCGCAACGCCGAGGCAATGGAAGCCTGCCGGTCCGGTCTTGTTTTCAAGGTTCCTGCATGCATGGGATGCGATTAACGCTTTGACGCCCGGCTGTCCAACATTATCGACGCAAACCGGCGGCACGGCCTCACCCTCAACCCTCCGTTAACCAAGCCCGTTTACGGTTCGGTAAGTCTGGCGCAGCCGCGCCTTGAACTGCAGCCAGGGTGAGAATGCTCCGGGTACGCGCCCCTCAAAGACGACGCCCAACGCACAGGGCGCTGCCGGCCATGCTCTGCATGACGGCCGCAGCCGTGCTATGGGCGCTGCCGGCGACCGCGCAGGAAAGCACATCCGGAAGCAATGGTGCCGACATTCTAGGCCTGCGTGGAACGCGAGCGCAGCCCGCCCAGCAGGCCGCAACCGCGCAGCAGGACCCGCCCCCGCAATATGACCCGGCAAGCACGGGCGCCATCCCCGATCCGGCTACAGCGGAAAACGCGGATGACAGCCTGTTTTCGTTGCCCGCCAATGCCGACGACCCTTTCGCTGACGCCCCGCCTCCCGACAGTGGCCGCCGGCCGTCAACGGCGCTTCGCCGGACGGCCGCCCGTAACACGGTGGGAGAGATCGCCGCGCCTGGGCCCACGCGCGAGAACCTGCGTGCCGAAGCGGTAGACCAGGATGTCAACATGCCGGTCGAACGCGAACCGACCATCGACACGCTGGAAAATCCCCTGATAGATCAGCGCGCCGAGCGCGTGCAGGCAATCGAGCGACTGCGCCGTCCGCACGACGAGCGTCCCTTCGCGCCGGTCGGCATACGCGCCGGGTCGTTCATCCTGCGGCCCTCGCTGGAGCAGGGCATGACCGCCACCAGCAATGCCAGCGTCAGCCACGACGGCTCCAGCGCCGTGCTTTCCGAAACCACGCTGCGCCTCAATGCCGTTTCCGACTGGAGCCGCCACGCGGCGACCATCGACGCCTATGGCAATCTGCGCCGCAGTCTCTCGGGCGAAGACCTCAAGGAAAGCCGGATCGGCGTGGATGCGCGCCTCGATCTCGATCTCGGCAACGAACTGCGCGGCTTCGGCACGCTCAACTATCTGCGCCGCCCCGAATCCGCCTCCTCCCCTGCCGCCATTGCCGGGACATTGTCGCAACCGGTCGTCCAGACCGTTGGCGGCAGTCTTGGACTGGAAAAAGATGTCGGGAAAGCACGCTTCGGCATAGCCGGCAGGTTGGAGCACGATATCTACGGCGACGCCGAGCTTTCCACGGGCGGCAGCGTTTCGCAAAAGGATCGCGACTCGACGTTGGCCGCCCTGACCCTGCGCGGCGGTTACGAGATTTCCCCCGCCCTCACCCCCTTCCTGGAAGCGGAGGTGGGCCGGCGCCAGTACGACCAGAAGGTCGACAGCAACGGCTAGAGCGGTTCACGGCTTGATTGAATCGTCAGGATTCCCTGTTTGCTGATTTTGTGATTCAAGATGGTGGCTGGAATGGAGGCCAGCATCTGATGATCG
>NZ_QGGG01000009.1 GCF_003148475.1 Pseudaminobacter salicylatoxidans
AGGCCTTCGCTAAAATCAAGCATTGGATGCGAATGGCCCAGAAGCGAACTATCGAGGACACCTGGCGCCAGGTCGGACACCTCGTAACAACCATCGAAGCTGACGAATGCCAAAACTATCTCGCAAACGCAGGATACGCTTCCGTCAAAACGTGAAGGACTCTAGCCGCAAGGTTGGCGACAGCACATCGTCAAGCGGCACCTGCGCGCCATCAAGATTGCCGGCTTGATCTGGATCGTGGAGCGCAGCTTTGCCTGGCTCGGGTGCAATCGGCAGCTCGTCAAGGATTATGACTATCGTGTCCAAACATCCGAGACGATGATCGACGCCGCAACCACTCGCTTCGTGCTTAATCGGCGTGCAAAACCTTAAATCTCAAACACCCTCTGAGCCGCGACCGACGCGGATGACGCGTTTACCGAAGTTTTTGCCGGCGAGAAGGCCGATAAATGCTTCCAGGGCGTTTTCCAGACCGTCTATGATCTCTTCGCGGTATTTGATCTTGCCGCTTGCGACCCAATCGCCCATCTCCCTGGCGAATTCTGGGTAGAGATGGCCGAAAGTGTCGAAGATGATGAAGCCCTGCATCCTGATCTTCTTGCGCAGGATCTGGCCCATCAACCAGTTTATCCGATCCGGTCCTGCGGGCGGTTCGGTCGCGTTGTATTGCGATATCAGGCCGCACACAGGTATGCGTGCGTGCGGGTTCAGAAGCGGAATGACCGCATCCAGCACCTTGCCGCCGACATTCTCGAAATAGATATCGATGCCGTTGGGGGCTGGCCCTGGCGAGATGTTCTGCAAAGTCGGGGGCCTTGTGGTCAATGCATGCATCGAAACCCAGTTCGCTGACCGCATAGGCACATTTGTCGGGACCGCCGGCAATGCCGACCACGCGGCAGCCCACCAGCTTGCCGATCTGCCCCACTGTCGCGCCAACCGGCCCTGTCGCCGCAGCCACGGCGATTGTCTCGCCGGACCTCGGCGCGCCGATCTGTTTCAACCCGGCCCAGGCCGTGAAGCCAGGCATGCCCAGAATGCCAAGCGCCAAGGACGGATGTGCCGGTGACTGGCCAAGATTGGTCACACCCTTGCCGTCGGAAACAGCGTAGTCCTGCCAGCCATTGTAGCTGAGCGCCCAATCACCTGACTCAAAACCCTCGACATTCGAGGTGGCAACCCGTGCGACCGTCCCGCCGACCATCACGCCGCCGATTTCTACCGGGGCAGCATAGGACGGCGCGTCGCTCATCCGGCCCCGCATGTAGGGATCAAGCGAGAGGTATTCGGTGCGCAGCAGCATCTGACCGGAGGTAGGCACGGGCAGGGGACTTTCGATCAACCGCAACGTGTTCGCATCGGGCGCGCCCTTCGGACGCTCGGCCAATATAACCTGGCGATTTGTCTTGTCGGTCTGTGTCATGATCTTTGCTTTTTAAAATACAGGTCGCGGGTACTCGAGGCCTCATTCGCGGTCATTGCCTGCGAAATACAAGCGACAAATTGTTCGCCGGCATCTCATGGATCTCTGGTAGACCGAAGCCATGCAGCTTAGCATAGCGGGTGACATCCTCCACATTCCGTAAGCCCCAGTCCCTATTGCGCGAACGCAATTGTTCATCGAACGTTTCGTTGCTCGATGCCGTTGGCTGACCCTTCCGCCGATACGGGCCGTAAAGGAACAGAACGCCACCCTGGCCAAGGATGCTTTCCGCCCCCTGAATGAGCCCCTCGGCGGCCGACCAGGGCGCGATGTGGATCATGTTGAGGCAGACGATCGCTGTCGCTTTCCCTGCCGGCCATGGCAGGTCGGTCACGTCGATACGCAACGGGGCCAGAATGTTTGGGCGGTCTCTGCCGCCATCCATTGTTCGATCGATTGAAGGGACGGCGCGTCACGTTCGCTGGGCTGCCATAGCAGGCTCGGCATCTCACGTGCGAAATGAACGATATGTTGCCCGGTTCCGCTGCTGATTTCGAGCACCGTACCGTGATCGGGCAAGGTCCGCTTCAAAATGTCTGCAATGGGCTCTTTGTTGCGCTCCGCCGAGGGGCTGACAAGGCGATTGTCCGCAGAAACGCCGAGCGTTTCGTTCCGCATTTTTATCTCACTCCCTCTGTCGATACCCGAATATTTACCGAAATTACGAAGGCTTGCCTGTCTTTGCTGAAGACTTCGCCTTCACGCGGATACGCATCGTTCCTCCTGTAGATGGTCGACTTCGGACTCGTTCGTTTTTCGCACCAGGACGGTCAATTTCCGGGAGCCGCAGTGTCAACGCTACGCAGGTTTTCAACTCGCACTGCTGACTACAGGAGCATACCGGCAGACGGTGTACCTCCTGCCACCATCTGGCCCATCGAATAGCGGTTGTCATATGCGTGGACCAGCATAAATCGAATAAGCGGGTCGCTGTCCCATGCCGAAATTTGCGACGACCCGACGTCAACGAGGATATCATTATACTCGTATTGGCCGGCAACCACTGGGAAATCCAGATCTTCGTATCCAATAATCATAGAGCCCCTTTCTGATTTGCGACGAGGCATGCCCGAAACTGGGCGCGCCCTTCAATGGGTTGATTCCGCCATATTTACGCGGCTAAGCTTTCCATCTTGATACGCATTCCACGCAAGATGGCAGGTTTCTGATCAATAAATATGTCTTAACTGCTAACATATTACCAAAAATTACTACATGAACGGGCATATTTATTTTAACATTCTCTAAGAATACTTTCTTATGAAAGTAATTATCCATATTGAATTATACAAATAAGAATTATTCATGGGAAATCAATGGTTTCGTGGCCAGTGGGCGCTTCACCTCGCGCGAGTGCTCCCGGCATTCTGGGTGCGATAACAACACGACCAGTGTTCTGGACGTTGAACTGCGACCTCTGTTGCGTCAGCAGCCAGTTGCTGAAGCCGCTGCTTTTCAACCGCGAGCTGGCCAGAAGGTTCAAGTTGATCACCGCCGAGGTTGGCAGAATGTCACTAAAGGCGTCCTGTTGCCGGGTCGATTTCAGTACAAGACGGACAAGCGGTCCGGCAGTCTCCTCCAGACAGGAGATGCGATCAGGGCAGCTTGCCGGTCAGGACATAACGCAGGATCTGGGCGACCTGTTCGGGATGTTCCGCGACTGCAAGGGCGGCAGCATCGATCTCCTTCAGGGCGTGCTGATGGTCTGGCCCATGCAGAATGATCAGAGATTTCCCCAGAGCTGAGGCAATACCTGCGTCGAAGGCCGCATTCCACTGTCGATATTGCTCCCCGAAGCGGACGACCACGATATCGGCCTGGCCAATGCCGCGCCTTGTGCGGATCGCGTTGAGTTTGGCGCCCTTGTGGTCATGCCAGAACTTGTCGTCCTCGCGTCCCAGGATCGCCACACCGCAATCGTCGCTTGCCTCATGGTCGGTCACCGGACCGTCGAATCTGACGTCCAAATCGCGGGCGCCTTCGATGATCTGATCGCGCCAATCGGTGTGAATCTCCCCGGACAAATAGACCTTCAGCGTCATGACAACTTCCTTTCCTGTTCAGTTGCGTCCCTCGCGATGCTCGTCAGCATCAATACCGTTTCCCACCGCGGCGGGGAAGCAACGCGCGTTTCTGCGTGGCCCGGCCGGTCAGCGAGCGGACACGGGCCGCTTTATGGCTCGATATGCGGCAGGCGTTGTCGCCATGAGAATTCGGTTGCATGCACCATCCGGAAAAGGTCGAATGCCCGCCGTGAAAGCATTACTTCCTACTGTGTCCGCCCTGCTGTTTTCGGTCGCTATTCTCATCACGGGGAATGGGCTTCAATGGACACTGATACCGGTCAGGGCAAGCCTCGAACTATTCGATCCACTCGAGATCGGGCTGCTCGGCTCCTCCTATTATCTCGGTTTTGCGCTCGGATGCCTCCTTGGCGGCCACGTCATCCAGCGTGTCGGCCATATTCGTGCATTCACCGCGCTCACGGCGGTTGCCTCGACCGTCGTCATGATCCACGCACTCACGAGCAGTCCCGCGGTCTGGTGGGGGCTGCGGGCGGTCACCGGCTTCTGTTTCGCCGGCCTGTACCTCGTCATCGAGAGCTGGCTGAACGAACGTGCGTCCAACGACAATCGCGGCATGGTCATGGGAATTTATACCATGATCAACCTGTCGGTGACGATCGTCGGGCAGATGATGCTGGCCCTGGGAAATCCGGCGGATTTCCTGCTGTTTGCGTTGGCGTCGATCCTGATTTCGCTCGCCGCGGTTCCGGTCGCGCTGACGGCTTCCCGTCCTCCTGCGCGCCTGCTTCAATCCCGGCTGCGGCCTGTCAAACTCTATTCGAGGTCGCCGGTCGGCGTCGTTGGTGTACTGCTTGCGGGCGTCGCGACCGGCGCATTCTGGTCGCTTGGCCCTGCATATGTGATCGCATTCGGCGCGGACACCGCGGAGGTTGCGATCTTCATGTCGATCGCGGTTCTGGGCGGTGCCCTGGTCCAATGGCCGCTCGGTCGGCTCTCGGACAGATGCGACCGCCGGATCGTCGTGCTCGGGCTTTGTGGAGTGGGTGTGCTGGCGGCGCTGACACTGGCGCTGATCAACATCGAGGACCGCGTGGCGATTTCGGTTCTGGTCGCGGCTTTCGGCGCATCCGCTTTGCCGCTCTATGCGATCAGCGCAGCTCACGCCTTCGACCACATTAATGCTGAAGACACCGTCGAAACGTCATCCGGCCTGCTATTGGCCAACGGGCTGGGCGCAATCGCGGGCCCGGTTGCGGCCGCTTCCCTGATGGGCCCCGCCGGCCCGGGCGGACTGTTCTTAGCGACGGCGGGCGCACATCTCCTGCTGGCGTCTTTTGTTAGCTGGCGGATCCGGACAAGCGCTCCGGTGCCGAGAGAGGAGCGCAGTGAATTCAATCTTGCGACAACCGCGCCGACGATGGTGGCGCTGACGCCGGAGGAGAAAGAAATCGTCGACTAAACGGCGCCGACGAATCCGCATCGGACAATAACAGGCCTACCGGCAATGGCGCACCGCCGCCTTCGGCGAGGACGGCGGTGCGGCGGAACTGCACGCCGCCAGCCAGACGACGGATGCGACCTTCACCACGCTCGGCATCCGGGCGCAGGCCGATGTCGCGCTCGGCGCCGTGCCGGCAACGGCGCGCGCCATGCTGGGCTGGCGTCATGCCTTCGGCGACGTCACGCCCGAGGCCGGGGCTGGCCTTTGCCGGTGGCGATGCGTCCACCATCGCCGGCATGCCGATCGCCCGCAATGCCGCCGTCATCGAGGCCGGGCTCGACGTCGCCATGGCGCCTTCGGCGACGCTCGGCCTGTCCTATCGCGGCCAGCTCGCCGGCCGGACCAGCGACAACGGCTTCAGGGTCGACCTGAACGTCAGGTTCTGAGGAGATCAGACCAACAAGGCATCGCCCGCGCCGGTGCCAGCCGGCATGGGCGCCTGATCGGGAGAGGCCAATCCTTCGCTGGTACGGCGAGCCGGTGGCATTGCTCATGCGAGGCGTAGTGCCGGATATCCCGCAAGAGCCGACCCAGAATGACCACAATTCGAGGGGGAACAGCGTGCGCGGCCATTCGTTTTAATCGTAATCGTGCTTGAAAGGAGAGAACGATGAAAACGTTTCTTCCAATAGCAGCAGTTGGTGCGCTGTTTGCCCTGACAGGGACGGCGCTTGCCGACACAGCGGTATCAGCCGTTACCGATCTCAATGTTCGCGCAGGTCCAGGACCGCAATATCCAATCATCGGGCTTTTGGCCGCCGGTCAACGGGCAACCCTCAATGGCTGTCTTGAAAACAGCAAGTGGTGCACGATAGCCGAGGCCCAGGGTCAAGGTTGGGTGTATTCGGACTACGTGACCGCGGAATTCGGTGGTTCTCAAGTCATTCTTACCCAGCGCCCAGCCAATTCAGGTGTAGCGATAGTCGCGGCTCCTGACGAAGGTGGCGGTGGCGCTGGAATGGTCACTGGCGGTGCCACGGGCGCGATTGCAGGTGCCATTATTGGCGGGCCGGTCGGTGCTGCCGTCGGCGGCGCGGTTGGTGCCACTGCTGGCGGTGTGACCGGAACCGTGATCGATCCGCCAGAACAGGTGCGCACCTATGTGGCCGCTCATCAGGACGCCCCTGTTTACCTTCAAGGGGAAGTTGTAACTGGTGCGACCCTTCCAGAAACGGTGCGCCTGCGTGAGGTTCCCGACTACGAATACCGATATGTGAACGTGAATGGCCAATTGGTATTTGTGGAGCCGCAGTCACGTCGGATCGTCTATGTGATGCGCTAGCAGATTGGGCGTTCTGACCGATAGCGGATTTCTTCCGACTTGAGATTATCTGCGTATCTGTCACGATGAGTGGCTGCCAGTTGCTTATCTGTCAGAAGAAGACCCGGCCGATGCTCTGGCCGGGTCTTCTGCCATTACATTGGGGGCGGTAATATGGCGAGCTTTCAAGGTGAGAACCTGCTGATACTCCTGTTCGTTGGCCTGCTTCTCGCAGCGATTATCATTCTGAGCGTGATCGGCGGGCTGGTGATTTACGGGGTGGAGCAGAGCGCCAGAGTGCTGCCATAAAGAAGCCCGCCGGAGTTTGGGAAAGCGACCATGCCCTGCAACGAAGCAGGCAGCAAAAGGCTGATGAATGTTCGGCCGCAAACGAAAGATTGATCCAACGATGGAGCAATCGACGGAACTTGCGGTTCGAACGTCGGTTTTCATCCATCCTCCAGGAAAGGAGAGACTAAGATGAAAACCCTAATCCTGGCCGCAGTTGCCACAGTCATGTCCTTGTCGATACCCGCCTTTGCCCAAGGTGGTTATGGCGGGATCACCCTCGATCAGAATGGGGTGCGTGTTCAGAGTAATAGACACCACGATCGCGAAGGATGGTACCGCCGCCATCATAGGAACGAAGATTGCCGCACCAAGATGACCCGCGAATGGCGACATGGCCACATGGTCACGCGCGAAGTAACCATATGTGGTGATCGCTCCTATCGGGGCGATTGATCCATCGCCGTCGCAAATCGGTCCGCCGCTTCACAAGACGACAGGCTATAAGGTGCCGGATATGAAGTGAAGCTGGATATGAAAAAAGCGGGCCGTGATGCCCGCTTCCCCTTCATTCCTGAGATTTGTGAGCCGCCGGTACATTCGTGGTCGGCGCACCATCAATCAGGGCAAATACAGCTACCTCTCAGGGAAACCCAACATCGTATCTCGACGAGCATTCCCAGCCGGTTGGCAGCCGATGTCCCTCATATGGACGTTCGGGATACATAAAGCAAGAGGATTGAGATTTTCGCTTCACAGCCAGAACGGGTCCAGTTATCGGGTCAGCCTTTGTCATCAACTGGGTGATCAGTGACTTCATCCTGTTCCTGCGCCAATCTGGCCAGCCGCAATCGCTCGCTCTTCTTATCGCGGGCCGCTCTCTCGCTTTCGATGATTTCTCGCGCCGCCCTCGTGGTTGCATCACCCTTGGTCTCGCTCGCTGTGGGTCTGGGCTTGAAGACGCCGTCGGGAACACTTTTCATCTATCATCCTTCCCAAAACGAAAAAGGCCGGGAACATCCCGACCTTCTCCTGACTGCCTCAACGGCCAGTGCCAGTACATCCGTGGTCAAAGGCCGGACGCAATGTTCTTACACTGCCTGCAGGTTTTCTGCGGCGGTCTTGCCACTGCGGCTGTCGCGGACAGCGTCGAAGGAGAGCTTCTGGCCTTCAACGATGGTGCTCATGCCTGCCCGTTCGACGGCCGAGATGTGAACGAATACGTCAGTGGAACCATCTTCCGGCTGAATGAAGCCGAAACCCTTGGTGGAGTTGAAAAACTTTACGGTGCCTATTGCCATGACGATTTCCTTTCAATCGACATAGAAATTCGCCGCTTGACCGAATGCCAAACGTCGTAGTCGTCGAAATTGAGAGGAAGATCGGTAGGGCGCCGAAGCGCAGAAACAAAGTTCTTCAGCAAAATCGATTTGAAAATTCTATCTGCTATTCACCCTCATTACAAGGAAGTTAGAAAAACCGTTCTTTTCTGCGAGTCTTGGGATGCTTGTCGACGTTGCTGTCGTTCTGTCAAATTCGGAAACGCAAAGAGAGAAATCTGCCGCGCCAAAAGAGGAAAGCGACGACGGCCCGAGGGGTTTCAGACTTATATGGACGCTCTCTCACCCTAAATGCAAGAAGCTGCCCCTGCTGAGAAGAGGCCCACCGGAACGGCAATCCGGCGGGCTCCGTTCTGCTCCAAACCACCCACATTAGCGGCAACTGATTTGCCGGCGACTTGTTCCATTAATCGTCGCACACCATACGCAAAAAAGCCCGTCCGGCGAACCGGAGCGGGCTGAATCATTTTGTTGGCGTCGGGAATATGGTCATGGCGGCGGTCGTTCCGTCATCGCGTACCGACACGCGGTAGCACCGACGGCGGCCGAGATCAGCGCCTTGCCAACCCCCCACAGCCAGCGTCCCATACAGCCGGAAAACACCACGCGATCACGGACCTGCGCATACTCGGCCGTAGTCGGCCTGATCGCATCCACCGTCTTCTCCAGACCATGCAGCCGGTGCTTGATGTCGTGGATTTCCGGGGCACATGCTTCAGATGCCTCATAGCCCCGCTTGCTGCTTTTGGCGGCTTCCTTGGTGCTATAATCAGAAATCCTGTGCCGAGCCGACAAGGTCGCGTTTATTCGCGATGAAGGAATCTTACATGGAAACGCCGCTTAGAATCAGAAACGTCCTGTTCAAGGCATTCATCATCAATCTGCTGGTCATTATTTTTGCCTGGCTGATGTCGCTCAGCGGCGTCACTACAGTTTTGATGTCAGCATTTTTTGGCTTCAGCGTCGATCAAACACGCATGTACATGGCCGATATTATCGGGTTCTGGAAGGTTCTGAACGTCGTCTTCTTCCTGATTCCGGCAATAGCCATCCACTGGGAATACCGGACGAAGAGATGATCGCCGATCCGCTCGGCGGCCCGATAGAATGGAGCAATCTCACTGCAGCCTGGAGCACCGCATGCCAATGCGGATTTGTCTCATTATCGATGGCACACGACAATGGCTGCGTTGCGGTCCAGATCACCGGACAGGTAGCGAACCTTCAGATACGCCGCCCTTGTTGATGTTTCCCGATACGGTGGCGCGCCTGGGGGGCTGTCCGTTGGTGTCGGTGAGCCGCACCGTTACACGGATGACGGGCTGATAGTTCACCGACTTGCTCTTAGCGCGTCACAATCCCGCTCAGTCTCCCGGCTGCGTTCGACCTCATCACGCAGCCGGGAAACCGAGCGCACATGACGGCGTACGGCTTCGATGATGATCGCGACGAAGTAGACCGGCACCGCCGCCCATGCCACCACGCCCGGCGGCGAACTGCCGTCCACATCGAAGGTATTAGGCTGCTGCCGACAAGAAGCGGGATCGAGATTCAGAAACACGCGAACATCAGGCCTGGTCGAACCCAGTCCGTGCCGACTGTCTCTACTCCGAACCTGTCCCAGGAGCCGACGAAGCCTGCGACGACACCGACCCCGGCGCCAGCCTCTTGGTCAGGTTGTGACCATGGAAGGACCCGCCGCATGACGCTGCCGTGCGCACGCCGTGCTACGGCTCTTCTAGTCGGCCACACACGAAACGTCCCCGAGCGAACGGCCGAGTCGGGAAAGGTTACGATGCTGCCTTTGCGTCAGCGAGATAACCGGGAGGCTGTAAACAGCTTCTGGTCTTCGATTTCTCGGTAGATGTTTCGCAACTGGCGAGCCTTCAAGGTTTCCTCGCCATTGACCAGCAAGTTCGTCAGCATCATATCACCCGGCCTCAAACCTCCCTCGCAGGAGCCGACATGCTTCATATGGGTGAAGAACTGGCCATGGCTGCGACTGCGTTTGTCTTGATTAACAACGGCGGTTTCGGCGCGAGTCTCCTCGTTGGAGACAAACGTGGTTTTATGCCTGACATCAGACGTCCCCGTCTTGTCTGCGGATGGCGACGGGCCGGAGCAGTGCATGCTCCACGAGAGCACATTCCCGGACACTGAAGCCTGCGGTTCTTCGCAGATTTCCTTGAGGCTGGCGATGTTTGATTGCTGTTCGCGAGCCTCAAGCTCATGAAGAGCGCGATCGGCTCCGGCGTCGAGACAGACCTTCCAGATCTTCCGGATATCGAATGAGGTCGTGCTCTCACTGAGTGTACTGGATTGGTCGACCGTCCATAAACCTTCGCTGCGCGACGGCAAATCGACCGGAAGCTCGAAGGCCGGCGCAGCATGCGAGACGCCAAGAACGAGACAAGCGGCGAGCAAAATCGGGAAGGGACGCATGGGATGTTTCATATTGCTCCCAACCGCTTGTTGATCTCGACCCCCTCCTTCAGCAGCTTGTCCGATACGGCCAAAGACTCATAAATGTTGACGGGCTGTGCTTCATCCGGCCATGCATCGCTATTATAGGTGAAGCCGACGTCGATTCCGTCGCCGGGTGTCTGGCCGGCTGGACATTCACCGATCCAGCGCTGCTCTTCGACCAGATCGATTTCGAGCAGGAGGGGCACGTCGTTGGGACCACTGTGCTCCACCTCCACGACCTCACTTTCGCTCCTGAACGTTGTCGTCCAGCGGAAATCATTGCCAGCCGCATCATCGTCATCCTGGGAGTTTGTTCTGCAGGCCATCTCGCCGGCCAGGACCTCTCCGGCCAGCGAGAATTTCGGCGCCTGGCAACTGATATCGTGGAAAACCACCTGCTGCTCCTTACGCAGAATCTTGAGTTCCTGAAGTGCGCGATCCGCTTTCGCGTCCAGGCAGTATCTTTTTATATCCTTGAGCTGGTTCGGGCCGACGGTGCCGGTCGTTCGCATCTCCCACAAGCCCGGTTTGCGTGCCGGAAGGTTTGCCGGAAGATCATAGGCGGCGGCTGGAATTGAACTGGAGAAAAGCAGGCTTATGCCGGCAATCGGCTTTGTGACAATTTTCAAGACAGCCTCATTCAAAAAACGGGTTGTTGGGGGGAGGGGGCACGCATACGTTCAGGCCTTGTCGCCCTGATCCTGTCCGAATGGTTCCTGCGGCCTTGGGCTGTGCGTGGCCGGCAATCCTTTCGGATCACTTACGTCCTTCACCAGCGAAGCGAGAAGGGCTTTCGTTCCAAGATTGCTACCGGACCCATCGCCAGTCACTAGTACGGTGCGCCCCCCATGGGTGGAGGCATCTCGCAGCGCCTCCAGGCGCTTGATCTCCATCATGAATGCCATAGCGTCCGAATCCGTCAGGGTTGTATCCGCACGAAAAGCCGCCAGCGCCTTTGCATTGCCCTCGGCAATGATGCTGCGGCTCTCCGCTATCCCGCGTGCCGTAATCGTCATTGCCGCTGCCGATGCTTCCGCACTTTTCGTCCGCTTGATCTTCTCGGCTTCGCCGTCATTCTGTGCGGCCTCCAATCGACGTTGCGAGGCAAGCACTTCGTTGAACGCCGAGATCATTTCCTCCGTCGGTCGCGGGTCGTCGATCAGGACAGCGCGAATCTCGTAGCCGTAACCGTTCATGGCTTCGTCAAGCGATTCGCGTACCGTCCGGGTGAACTCATCCCGATCAGTGTAGAGCTGGTCGAACGTCTTCGTGGCTGCCACGGCTCGTGCCTCGGTCGCGACATAGGATTCGATCTGCCCCTCAGGATTATGCAGCTCATAGAATGCAGCTTTAACCGCGCTCGCGATTACGCGGTACTGCAAGCTGATAGGCATGGTGACGAAGGCATTATCCCTCGACTTTACACCCAACTGAAGCGCAATCTGCTTCGTCTGCAGCGAAAAGGGCCCGCGAGCCTTCTGAAGTGGCCAGGGCAATTTCAGCGACAGGCCGGCGGACCGATACCCGCTATAGCGCCCGAACGTCTCCAGAACCCTGGCATGCTGTTGTGGTGTGATGACGAAAATCGTCCTGATCCACAGAAAGCCCGCAATCACGCTGATGATGTTGGCAACGGAATCAATTGGGATGGGAAGCCCCAGGAAGCTGTACATCTAAATCAATATCTCACAATTATCTTGGCTGACTATCTTTGCAGCCACGCTGCCGCGCCAGCATATCACCTGTCGAGCCGAGCCTGCGATTGACAGTTGGTTGCCGGCTGTAACGGCCCGACACGGGCCTTTCCTGAGAATGCGTGGTAAACCCACTTCGTCTCGTGCATGGCCGGCTTCACCAGTCTTCCGCGAGGGGCGAGAAGAACCAGCACGGTTGGCAGTGCGAAGGCCGCGTCAGAAAGGCTGTATCTTATGCCCGGCGTTTCGGGATCGCCCTGACGAGTCTGCAGAGGGCGTAAACGGCGGAAATGATGTAAGGGGGCCGCCGATGAACTGATGTCGTATAAGCCACCTTTTCTCACCCTGAAGGAAATTTGCAATACAATCCCTTTGATCGCTATTTCGCGTGAAATCCCCAACAGGGCTCGAGCTTGGCTTGTACGTTGAAAACAAATATGTTTTCCATACCGGCAGTGCCAACCATCGGCACTGCCGGTAACGACTCGGGAGCGAGATATGAATTTCAAGACAATACTAGCCGCAGGCTGCATGGTCCTGGGGACGAGCTTTGCCCACGCTGGGCCCGATGATCCGTCGAAATTCGAGGCCGTCCAATATGGAGCCCAGAAATTCGTCTACGACTTCAACTTCGGCACTCCACAGGAAGGGCTGGGCGCGCTCGGTTTTATCAGGAACCACATCAAGGCGCTGAAGGAATTTGGTGATTTCGAGAAATCTCGTATCGTTATCGTCGCCCATGGCAACGAGTTGCATGCTTTCTCGCGCGTGAACAAGGCGGCTTTCCCCGAGGCCTATGCCACCTTCAAGGAACTGACTGACCAGGGAGTCGAAATCCATATCTGCAGGAACGCCGCGAAAAGCCGCGGTTACGATCCGGATGGCTTCTATGATGTGATGACCGTTGTGCCTGCCGCCGTCATCGATATCGCCAGATACGCGGGTGAAGGTTACGGCTATATCTATCCGGCCCAGTTCGCAAAGGTCACGCGCGAAGATATCGTGGCTCAGTATCCTGAAGTCGACATGGACTGATTGGCTGGGCGGCACTTTTATCTGTGCCGCCTATGCTCCCTGATCTCGCAAGGTCTCCGTCCATTCGCGCCATCGGCATTATCAGCCCCTCTTGGTTCGCCCGAACTGCGAAGGCTTTGAAATCGTGGCAGGACAGCGCAGGTTCAACGCCCTCAAAGCCCTTGCCACCGAGGGCATCAGCAACCCCGTACGGTGTGCGATCATGGAGGACGGCGACGATGCGGCATCGTTGGCCGAAAAGTTCGCCCGTTTGCCCAACAACGAACTGGATGAATACAAGGCATTCCCGGTCTCAATAACCGGAGGGGAACATGCACCTCGACGACAAGCATGTTTATCGCGTCGGGAGCCATTCCGAGTCTAGGAATGACCTCCCCGCAGGCGATGACGAACTCGACAAATTCATCGCTACGGCGCGCAAGCGGACCGAGCCGTGGCTGAGGGCATTTATATCGGTCGGCGTGAAAAGCATTTTGGCGTCGATGCCCATAATCGGTCTCTATGCGATTGGTGGTGCATCGCTCGTGCCGAAAGGGAATTCGATGAGGTCAGCATATCTGCACACCAGATAAGCACCCCGGGGCAGGCTTTCCGAGCAAACCGAATTGATTCGTGAATTCGTACGGATTTCCCCGCGCATCCTGCCCCCGAGCAGATCATTTCTCCATCTTCGTCAAACTATTTTCCGGAGGACCGGGACGCCAAGAAGTAAATGATGTCGCTTAAGTATCGCCGTTCACTCATTGATTTTCTTAGCATTTCGACGTTCACGGTTCTAAAATCGCCGTTGACGCAAAGGGATTTTTGAGGCTTCCGGCATGAGTGGCTGGTTCGCACGCCTGCAGATACGCAACCCGCCCGACGAACCGGGGTGCGGCACCACCTCGGTCGTCTCATCTGAAAGTAGTTGCCCTTTTACCGAGACAGGCACACTATCGAAGTGCGGCGCGGGCAAGTGGAGAGTTCGATGACATCGAGCTTCAATGTCCACAACGCGGCTGGTTATGAGCGGCTCATGGGCCGCTGGAGTAAAAGGCTCGCGCCGCTGTTCATCGATTTTTGCGGCCTTGCAGATGGCGAGAAGGTTCTGGATGTAGGCTGTGGCACCGGCAGCTTGACCTTTGCGCTAGCCGAAGCGGCAGCAGTCGGACAAATTACTGCTATCGACTTTTCACCCGTGTTTGTTGAAGCCGCAACCCGCCGCAACGTCGATCCTCGCATTTCAGTCCTGCAAGCCGACGCTTGCGATCTGCCATTTGACGACGACACATTCGATCGTGCGTTTGCGTTGCTCGTTCTCCATTTCGTACCGGATGCTGGAAAGGCAGTTGCTGAAATGCGCCGCGTCGTGCGATCAGGTGGCACCGTCGGCGCTGTCGTGTGGGATCATCTTGGTGGCATGCCCGGTATGCGCATGATGGTCGACACAGTGGCAGCTCTCAGCGAAGATGGGCGTCAACTGCGCAGTCGCTACTGCTTCCAGCCGATGATGCAGCCCAGCGAGATGAAGCGGACTTTTGTCGAGCACGGTCTCGTCGAGGTTGTCGAAACCGAACTGATGATCCGTATGGATTATCAGAATTTCGACGACTATTGGGCACCCATTGCCGCCGGCGAAGGACCGCTCGGCAAATACGTTGCTGCGCTCGATGAAGTGGAGCGGGTCCGTACTGACGCAGCGGTGCGCAATGCCTATGAAGCCGGGCGACCCAATGGGCCGAGGTCTTTCGCAAATGTCGCCTGGGCATGCAAAGGCATCGTGCCTTGAGCCGATACGCAGCAGGATAGCGCAGCCCGGCAGGCATGCGGTTCATACCCGCAAGGTCATCGGTTCAAATCCGATCCCTGCAACCAGATGGCTTCATATGACGCCAAGCGTCGAATGCAGCAGAGGAAGCGGAAAACGGCGTTGACCGGCGATTTCTCATTTCACCGCTTAAGTCTGGCAATTCACGGAAGCTTGAGTATCGGTTCTATGTCTGATCCGACAGATTTCTCTTTCCTGGTGAGATATGCCTTTTGCGGTGTTGATTTTGCTTTGGCTGGTCGCGGGCGTCTATGTCGCTTCGATATTGGCGCCGCGTGGTTTTGAAGAGAGGGCACGGTACGTTCTTCTGTGGCCTCTCTACCTTTGGAGACGGCGCGGGTAGAGTCGTCCCGTCCCGCCTCATTCCGACATCAGGAAAAAGTCCACGGCGGCAAAAGCGAGGGCTAATTCCCGATGAACATGGCCCATGTGATGATCGAGGACCGAAGCTCGGCCTTTTTCTGTTCGGGTGTGCGGTGATCCTTGTCAGGCTCAGTCACTTGGCATCTCCTGTCAGTAGCTGGGTTGATGATGAGGCCATACCGGGTCCCCGCAGATTAACCAAGGGACGGAAGGCCGCAGCCATCCGGTGGCGGGTAGCTGCCTTCATACCTGGCTATAGTCCAGCTATGCCGGATTATAGTTTTCGCGCGTTTGTTTAATCAGGGCTTCGCCGCGTCAAGCGCTTCGGCCATCTTCGCGCGCCAGTCTTTACCGGTGGCTTTGAAGCGAGCCAATGTATCCGGATCGACACGCAGCGTCACGGCTTCCTTGGGCTTGTCCACGCGAGGACGGCCACGCGAACGCTGGATGCTCTCGTAGAGATCCGGAAACACCTCCTTGAACGGCTTGGCTTGTGCAAGCTGTTCGTCGGTCGCTTCCGGCGCGTCGGGATCACTGGCGATCTGGCGCTGGATTTCAGCTTCTTCCTCGTCGGTGAGAGGCGGAAGGTTCTTGAACTTGATAGCCATCACAAGCTCCTTTCCTTGTTGCTGGCGGGCCGCATGGAAATGATCGGGAGGCCTTCACGACCCAAACGTGCAAACACCACGGTCACAATGCCATCGATCAGGACGTTGATGGCCATGAACCTACCGGCCTTGGCGGGCAGGGATGGTGGCATCCTCGAAGAACTCCAGCGTCAGATCAGCGAAATCCATGCGTGCCTGGCAAGATTCTGTCGGCGCTTCGGTTCGTCCCATATGATCTTCACGTGATTATTCGTACACGAAAAATTCAACAAGCTACAAGAATAAAAGTGTACGAATAATAGTGCGCTCGGCAGGGCTCGAACCTGCAACCTACGGGATCGAAGCCCGGTGCTCTATCCATTTGAGCTACGAGCGCATGGCAGATCCAGCGTCGTGTCGAACGCCTGTCCGTTTTCCTGAAGGAATCCCTCGTCTGTTTCAGTCAGCCGGTCGCACACATACCGTTCGAAAAACCTTTCGTCCGACTTGAAGAATCCGCCAGTATCATCGGCGAACAGGATGTCGCCGTTGGAGAATTCGCGGAATTTCAGGGCCATACGCTCATCGTGCGGTGACCACTGAAATGAGATCCTGCCACATCGACAGCGTCTCCATGTAGATTTTCTCGCGATAGATGGCATGGAAAAGCGCCTTGGGGGACATTGCCTTCGGATCGGCGCCGCCAATGGTGATGTTCGTGCCGTTCCGCCGAGCAGGGCATGCACGCGAAGCGCCGGACCCGTGCTCCTGGGTGATGAGATCGCAGCCGGCCGCCCCGCGCTCAATCTCTTGCGCGTCGGTCGTCTGTTCGTCCGTCGATACACGGGCGTAGCCGATAAGACGCTGCCTGGTGTTCGAGCGTTTCATTGGTTGGGCTTCGTCGGCGGCCGGTCGCTGAGAAGCGCGAGCAGCGCTGGATTGACGTAGAGATTTTCGCGACCGGCCTTCATTTCCTGCAGCAGGCTCAACTCCGCGAGAGCCTTCAAATAGACCGAGGCTGACTGTCGCTTTGCGATGCCGGCCGACACCAGGTCGCCGATACGGCAATACGGGTGCACGAAAATCACCTCGGCCAACTCGCGCGAATAGATCTTGGGCAGATCACGTCTGATGCGTTCCGCGGTTTGGTCAAGCAGATCGCGGATGGCGCGAATGCGCGCTGTCGACCAATTGGCTGTCTCCCGCACTGCTTCCAGCATGTAGAGGATCCAATCCACCCACGCCTCTTCGGTGGTGACGGCCAGAAGGCGGTCGTAATAGGCACGCTTGTTTCCGATGATATAGCGGCTGAGATAGAGCACCGGGATATCCAGCAGGCCCTTGTCCACGAGGTAGAGCAGGTTCAGCACCCGCCCTGTGCGTCCATTGCCATCGATGAAGGGATGGATCGCCTCGAACTGGTAGTGCATCACGGCCAGCCGGATCAGCGGGTCGATATTCTCTGCCTCGTGGATGTAGCTTTCCCAGTTAGCGAGTTTGTCGCGAAGCAGAGCCTGTCCTTCGGGCGGGGTATAAATGACCGCGCCCGTGGCTTCATTCATCAAAGCGGTGCCGGGCGTCGCTCGAATATCCAGTTCGACGCCCTTGATGGTCCGGCAGACGGCGATAGCCGTCGAGGTCGACACGGGACGCTGTTTGAGCGTCTGGAAGCCTTCGCTGAGGGCCGTGCGATAACGCAGCGCTTCCTTCGTCGCCGGGTCGGCTTGGTTGCCAGCCTCGTTGGCAAAGCGGAACAGTCTGTCGGTCGTGGTGACGATGTTCTCGATCTCCGAACTCGCCTGGGCTTCGAGCAGGGGTATCGAATTGATCAGCACGGACTGGTTTGGAATAAGTTGGCCGGACACGCGCAACTCCGCCAGCGCCGCGCGAGCCTCGATGCAGGCTTTCAATACGGCCTTCGTCTCCACGTCCTCGCGCGGAGGCAAAGGAGGGAGGTCATTGTAAGGGCGGTCCGGTTTGAACGGCATGTCGGTCGATCCTTGTGCGGTCGACATGTCTGGCGGATATGTCGTTGGCATCGACAGATCATCAATTTATGTCGATGAAACGGGAATATATCGACATATCTTCTATACCGCAAGCCGGTCGTACAAACACGGAGATTGTCGACAACCGATCAGATGATCAGCCGCGCAGCCCGTCCCGGCTGCCGCTCCGCGTCGTTATAGTAGCGTGAGGCCAGGGCGATCGACTTGTGCTGCGATTGCTGCATTGCCTCGGGCAGGGGAATGCCGCGCCGGGCGGTCTCGGTGAGATAGCCGGAGCGCAGGCCATGGGCGGAGCGCCGCCGGATCGAGCCCGGCCTGGACGGCCCGCCACTTCAGTATCAGGTTGACGGCCTGCGGCGTCAGCGCCGTGCGCTTGAGATGACCGACGCGACGCAGAGGGGATTGCACGCCTGCTGCATCTCGGCTGGTTCCGCCCGGTTCACTGTAAATCCGTTTCGGCGCAGGAGGTCCGTGCCGTGCTCGGAGCTCGGAAAGCGGTCCAGCAGGGTATGATCGCACTGGAGATGTCCCTGCGTGGGCTCCTGCGGAACTTCGGGCTGAAGGTCGGTGCCATCGCGCGCGGCCAGTTCGAGCATCGCATCCGCGAACTGACGGTCGGCAATCTCATGCTCGAAGCCGCGACGGAACCGATGCTGCGAGCGCGGGCCTCTCTGCGGCGCGAGCTGGCGGAGCTGGAACGACGCGTCCGCCAGCTCGCTCAGGACGACCCGGTACGTCATCGATTAATGTCTATGCCCGGGATCGGCGCCGTCGTGGCACTGACCTTCCGCTCTGCCGTAGATGATCCTGCCCGGTTCACGTCATCGAAAAAGGTTGGCCCCTGGGTCGGCCTGACACCCTCACGCAATCAGTCTGGCGAACGTGATGTATCGGGCGGCATCACAAAGGCTGGAGATGTCAACCTGCGTCGCGCGCTTTGTCAGGCCGCGACCGTCATGATGAACCGGGGGCGCTCGACATGGCTCAGAACCTGGGCAGCACAGATAGCACGCCGCCGCGGTCGAAAGCGCGCCATGGTGGCGCTTGCTCGGCGCATAGGAGTGATCCTTCACCGAATTTGGGGCGATGGTACCACCTTCCAGGCAGAGGCACCGATCAACCGCAAGGGGTTTAACGAACCGAACCTCGCACAGTTGCCTGCTTGACCGCAGGCCTTCGAGGTCCCCCAGGGACGCGGTTCCTATGATGCCGAGGTCAGGACTGTTGCCGATCTTCATCGAGCACGCCAATGAGATGGGCACATAGGAAACTGCATCGAACCAGCATCATGTTGGCAGCGCGTGCGCTGACCACGGACCGAAGCATGCACCCGGGTGATCTCGAACGAAGGCTGCGGCTTTAAGCACATACTGCGCCGCTCAACATCAGTCTCCGCATCGTCCGCCAGCAGGCGGACGATTACGCTCGCCTAAAATCGCTTGACTGGGACGGCCTCGTTACCGAAGGCCTGAGCCTATCTCTATGACAAAAGCAATGGTGCGACACTGCTCAGCATTCCGCTGGGACACACGCTAGCCGGCATGGGCGACGTCCTGGGAGGCTTCGGCGATCTGTCTGCGCGCATGATCAACCGCCGCAAGACCTTGGATGTCACGGACACGGGAGAGACGCTCCCCTTCACCACTCACGACCAGATCCTTGTACAGGGTGTGCTGGAAGGCGGCGCGGCGGTCTCGATCCACTATCGCGGCGGCACGTCGCGCGGGACCAATCTACTGGGGGAGATCAACGAGCCAGGAAGGAGGGAACAGCATGCGTCTCATCGGACTGGATATTCATCGCGCCTTCGCCGAGGCGGTGGAGTGGGAGAAGGGCAAGCTCCGGCGGTTGCGTCGTGTCGACATGCGACGCGATTTGCTGGAAGCGTTTGCCAGGAGGTTGTCGCCTGATGACGTCGTGGTGATCGAAGGCCACCAGCAACGCAAGCTCGATGGCGGCAATTGTCGCTCCGCATGTGAAGAAAGCGGTGATCGCCAACCCGAAGCAGGTGCGTGTCATCGCCTACGCCAAGATCAAGACGGACACGATCGATGCCGGCGTCTTGGCGCAACGGTATGCCAGCGACTTTCTGCCAGAGGTTTGGATTCCGGACGAGCCGACCCCAGCCTTGCGCCGACAGGTGACCCGGCGCAATCAGATTGTCCGTAAGCATCCGGCGTAGGCAGCGGTGCGGCCGGCGTCCCACTGGGTTTCCGCCTTCCACCTGAACAGCGCTCTTCCTACGTGGGAGCGCTGTATTCGCGGTGGGATAGCTCAGTTCGCATTTGCCCTTGGGCAGCCAGAACTGATGCGGGACGACCGCCCGCTGACGAGGTCGAGGATGGCTCTCGGCTTGTCAGCGAACGATTATTGTGGCAAAGACCACCAGCACTCATCCTGGACCCGGTGGAATTCCGGGTGGCTCTTCCGGCCGCCGATCCGCCGGACCCTCAAGAAAAAGCTCATCGTCAATCGTCTGTCTCGCTCCGCGAGCCGATCGGCAGCTGCATTGTGTCTTGTTGTTCTCGCCTGAAAAAATCCACCATGACTGGTTTTCCAATATCCGTGTCGATGTGCTTGCGGGCATCGTCGTCGCCCTTGCCCTGATCCCCGAGGCCATCGGGTTTTCCATCATTGCCGGCGTCGACCCGCGCGTTGGACTCTACGCTTCGGTGATCATCGCCATCGTCATTTCCTTCGCAGGTGGCCGCCCCGCCATGATCTCGGCTGCCACAGCGGCCACTGCGGTGCTGTTCGGCACGCTGGTGCGCGAGCACGGGCTTCATTATCTGCTCGCGGCCACCATTCTCGCCGGCGTCATCCAGATCGCCGCTGGCTGGCTGCGCATTGGTTATATCATGCGCTTTGTCTCACGCTCGGTAATGACGGGATTTGTCAACGCGCTCGCCATCCTGATCTTCATGGCGCAATTGCCGGAACTGATCGGCGTCACCTGGGAAACCTATCTGCTTATCGCCGTCGGTCTCGCCATCATCTACCTGTTCCCGAGGCTGACAACAGCCGTGCCTTCGCCGCTGATCTGCATTCTCGTTCTGACTGGTCTCGCCCTCGCGCTCGGCATCGACATCCGCACCGTGGCGGATCTGGGCGAATTGCCCGACGCGCTACCGATCCTGCTGCTGCCCGATGTGCCGCTCAACCTCGAAACCTTGATAATCGTCCTGCCGACCTCGATGGCTGTCGCCGCCGTCGGCCTGCTCGAAAGCCTGCTGACGGCCTCGATCGTCGATCAGATGACCGATACGCGCAGCGACAGGAACCGCGAGAGCATCGGGCAGGGCATCGCCAATATCGCCAGCGGATTTTTCGGCGGCATGGCGGGTTGCGCCATGATTGGCCAGTCGGTGATCAATGTGAAGTCGGGCGGCCGCACCCGGCTCTCGACCTTCACCGCCGGCGCTTTTCTGCTGTTCCTGCTGATGGTACTGGGCGATCTGGTCGGCCTCATCCCGATGCCCGCCCTCGTCGCCATCATGATCATGGTGTCGATCGGCACCTTCAGTTGGTCTTCGCTGAACGATCTGGGTCACCACCCACGCCGCTCCAGCCTCGTCATGCTGGCCACTGTCTCTACCGTCGTCGCCACGAAAAATCTGGCACTCGGCGTTGGTATCGGCGTGCTGCTCTCGGGGATTTTCTTTGCCTGGAAGGTCGCGCAGATCTTCCGCGTCACCTCGACGCTTTCAGACGGCGGCAGGAATCGCAGCTACCGCATCGAAGGCCAGATATTCTTCGCCTCCGCCGAGGACTTCCTCGACGCCTTCGATTTTGCCGAACCGCTTGACGCAGTCACCATAGATGTCAGCCACGCCCACATCTGGGATCTCACCGGTGTCAACGCCATCGACAAGGCCGTGCTCAAATTTCGCAAGTCCGGCGTCGGTGTCGAGGTCGTCGGCCTCAACGAAGCCAGTGCCACCATCATGGACAAGCTAGCCATGCATGACCGCCCCGATGCCATGGAAAAAGTGCTGGGGCACTCGATGCCCCCGGCTTCTGCCGTCCAGGCGCCTGCGCGCGGGTGAAGACGCTGGTGACTTAGGGCGTGCGTTCTTGCCCGCCCTCCAGATTCGGTTGACTACTGTTCCGAAAGGTCGCGTTCTGATCTCTTTGACCAGGTCGCTCTCATGTTCGCCGATCAATTCAACCGTGAGGGACATCGCATCTTGCTTTGACGGCGCAGCCCGAAGACGATTTGTCGCGCGAGAAGATTGGGCCAATCGCATCAACAGGCTGCTGGAGGTCCGTGATGCTACGGGCAAGCCTGAACCTGTCGCTGTCGAGACCAAATACCGCCGCATCCATGTTCTGCCCCCGATTGGCAAGCAGAAGCGCTACTCTGTGCTCGACCTCACAGTGCTGTACGTCCAGGAACGCTACGCCCCCGAGCGGCCAGGGATCGATTGGAGGCTGGTCACCGATCTGCCCGTGCACTCACGACGATGCCGTCGACAAGCTCAGCTGATACGCCATGCGCTGGAAGATCGAAATCTTCTACAAGATCCTGAGATCGGGCTGCAAGGCCGGAGAGGCCCGGCTGCGAATGGCGGAGCGGCTCGTGAAGCTCATCGCCGTATTCGCATCTGCGCCCCTTCGTGCCAGTAAGCTCATGCACGTTGGTCATGCCGGAATCGCACCTTGCAGCAGTCGCTACCTGAAGAGGGCGCCCGGGTCAAAATATAACTGCTTGTATTATAACGTTAATGCAAGCTGATCGCAGGCGTGCGGCGTGGATGCTAGCCTGGTTGTTGAAGGTATCGCGAGTCGGGGAGTGTGTGATGGACGCCGTCGTGAACGCCAAGGGTGTTCCTCTTTTCTACAGCGGAACTTCCACCAACCACATTTCCGCAACCGGTTCCGGTCTCAAGCTCTACGGCACTTCCGCGAATGGCACTTTCTGGGGTGACAGCAATGTCAGGGTCACCATGCATGGCGGCATCGGCGACGACATCTACCATTTGTATTCGCCTATCAATAGGGTCATCGAAGAACCCGGAGAAGGTATCGATACGATCGTCACATGGATGAGCTCAACGCTCCCGGACAACGTCGAAAACCTGATCGTGACCGACACCGATCGGTATGCATTTGGCAACGCGCTCGACAACATCATTCAGGGTGGAGCCGGGCATCAGACGCTGGATGGTGGTCCGGGCGACGATGTCCTGATCGGCGGCGGTGGCCCGGACACGTTCATCATATCCAAGGGCAATGGCAGCGATCTGATTGTCGACTTCGAAGCGGCCGATACGGTGCGTCTCAATGGCTATGGCTTGACGTCGTTCGAAGCCGTCCAGGCACGCATGACCCAGGTGCAATCGGATGTGAAGCTCGATCTTGGGTCCGACGAGGTTCTCGTCTTCAAAGACACGGCTCTGGACCAGTTCACGCCCGGCCAGTTCGAACTGCCGCTGGACAAGTCCGGCATGCAGCTGTCCTTTATCGACAATTTCGATACGCTCAGCCACTGGAATGGCGAAAGCGGCATCTGGGATTCCAACTTCTGGTGGGGGCAGCCCAACGGGAGCACTTTGAGCAGCAATAGCGAACTGCAGTGGTACATCGATAGCGATTATGGCCCGACAAAGAAGGTCAATCCGTTCAGCGTGGAAAATGGAATCCTCACGATCACCGCAGCAAGGGCTACGGACGATATCAAGCCGTTCATCAATGATTATGAATACACGTCGGGCTTGCTGACGACCCACAAATCCTTTTCCCAGACCTATGGCTACTTCGAAATGCGGGCCGACCTGCCCGAAATTGGAGGAACCTGGCCCGCATTCTGGCTTCTTCCGGAAGACGGTTCGTGGCCGCCGGAGCTCGACGTCGTGGAGATACGTGGCCAGGAACCGAACAGGCTCTTCATGACAGCGCATTCAAATGCGAGCGGAGAGCATACGACGGTTTCGTCGACAGTTAATGTTTCGGATACCGAGGGCTTCCACACCTACGGGGTGCTTTGGACGGAAGACGAAATCGTCTGGTACTACGATGATGTAGCGGTCGCTCGCGCGGATACCCCGGCCGACATGCACGATCCCATGTACATGCTGGTCAATCTCGCAGTCGGCGGCACCGCAGGAGCACCTGCCGACGGTTTGGCGACGCCCGCCGAAATGCATATCGACTATATTCGCGCCTATACACTGGATGATGTGCACAATGATGCGCTGAACGCGGAACACGACTGGTCGGTCTGAATGACTCCGCGCGCGGAAGGGTATCCGCCGCACTGATATCCGGCAGAGCTGGTTCCAGGATGCGTCTTTTGTTTGGGTATGAACTTCTTGAGCCGGCATCTGAGATCATGCTCCAAACGCGGGAATGCGTGGATGACTGATCGGTCAAACCTGCGGTTGGTGTTGATACGGGGCATCGTTGACGTTGGTGTTTTTTCTTCTCTGATCAATATCCTGCTGCTTGTGATCCCGCTCTACCTGCTGCAGGTGTATGACCGCGTTCTGCCCTCCTCAAGCATCGATACGCTTCTCTTCCTCTCGGCTATCGCAATCACCGCGCTTGGCTTTCTCGGCGCTCTGGATGCGATCCGTTCGATCTACGCACAACGTGTCGCCGCAATTCTCCACATGGAGTTGGGTTCGCGAGCGTTCGCAGTCTCGCTAGCCAGCAGCCGCCATGCCGGGAACGCATCGCCGCTGGACGATCTTGAATCGGTATGCGCCTTTATCAGATCTCGCGGGGGAACGGCCCTGTTCGATCTGCCATTCGCTCCCTTCTTTGTCGCCCTGCTGTATCTGATCCACCCGGCTCTGTTCTGGTTGACGCTGGCGGGCGCTGCGCTGTTGATTGGACTGGTGGCCGCAAACCAGCTTGCCGTTGGCAGAAATGATGCCTTGGCTGCAGAACGTTCGGCCGCTGTCAGGCATTGTGAACAGCTCTTCGCCCGGAACGCGGAAACGCTCCGTACCATGGGCATGGCTCGAAATGCCACGGAAGCCTGGGGGCGCCACTTTTCGCAAGCACTGAGTTTTCACGCCCGTTCGTCGACCGCGAATGCGATTTTCAGCGGCATGTCGCGCACCGCGCGCATGACACTGCAGCTTGCCATATTGGGCGTGGGAGCATGGCTCGTCCTGCGCGGTGAGATGACCGCAGGGATGATCTTCGCATCCTCACTCGTCTCGTCGCGCGCGCTGCAACCGCTTGATCAGCTGATCGGACACTGGCGGCAGATTACCGACGCCAGACGGTCATGGAAGCGGTTGGCAAGCGCGCTTGCGGCGTCGCCGGCACCGATGCGGAAGCTGAAATTGCCGGCTCCATCGGGTTCCGTTTCGGTGAAGGACCTGATTTTCATCGCGTCCAACGCAGCTGCAGGCTCCGAACCCATCATCAAGAGATTGAATTTCGACATCCGTGCCGGGGAAGCGGTGGCGATAGTCGGACCGAGCGGTGCTGGTAAATCGACGCTTGCGAGATTGCTCGTCGGTGCCCTGCAGCCAACCAGCGGCTCCGTCAAGATCGATGGTGCCGATCTCAGGCTATGGGATGAAAATCAACTCGGCAAACAGATCGGCTACCTCGCGCAGGAGATCGAGCTGCTGCCCGGGACGATTGCCGAAAACGTCGCCCGCCTCGAACCCGACGCAGATGAAGCCGGGATCATCGAAGCTGCAAAGCGTGCTCGCGCACACGGACTGATATTGGCGCAGCATGACGGTTATCAGACCCGACTGGGCTTGCCGGGCTGTGCGCTCTCCGGTGGCGAGCGCCAGAAAATAGCGCTTGCACGCGCCTTCTATGGAAATCCGAGGCTCCTGGTTCTCGACGAGCCCAACGCCCATCTCGACGGCAGGGACGAGGCGGCGCTCGAAGACATGCTTGCATCTGCGCGAAAGACAGGGGCCACCGTTGTTGTGGTCACGCATCGCCCCTCGACAGCCGCCGCCTGCGACCGGGTGATGGTCTTGCGCGATGGGCTGATTAAAGCCTTCGGCCCAAGCGGCGAGGTGCTGGGGCATTCCGCTGCCGGCAAGGACCTGACGCATCCGCAGCGGCAGAACTCGGTGACGACGGAACCTGTTGGCTTGGCCATCCACAGCATCTCCCACTCGATCAGCCTGGATCGCAGCAGATGACGGGTCAGGGTCTGCGCTGGGAGAGCGATAGACGCTCCGATATTGGGCGCGTGGCCATAGCCGGATATGCGGCGTTGGCGATATTGATCGGCTGTTTCGGGTACTGGGCCGTAAGTGCGCCTTTGTCCGGAGCAGTCGTCACTCAGGGCACGATCTCCGCGACAGGTGGAAATATCCTCATTCAGCATCCCGAAGGCGGTATCATCCAGGAGCTTCGGGTGTGGGAAGGCGACAAGGTGAAGCGTGGCGAAGACCTGATTATCCTGGATCGGACCGCCGCACAGGCAGAGCTTAACCGGTTGAAGAAGCGGTCGATCAGACTCAGGGCAAGTGCCGCGCGGCTTGCGGCCGAACGAGATGGAACGACCGGGCTTGGGTCGATCACCATGGGCGCTGGCCTGCCCTTTGAAAAAGACTTCGAGGCATTGGTTCGTGAACAACAAAGGGAGTTCAGGGCCAGGTTGGACCGCTTCCGTTCGGAACAGTCCATTCTGCGTCAACGCGTTGCCATGCATAGGGAAACGGTTGCGGGGCTTCAGGCCCAGAAACTGGCCATTCGTCAGCAGGTCGAAGTGGTAAAGGAGGAACTGCGCATCAAGGCAACCCTGCTGGACAAGGGTCTTGCCAACCGCAGCGAATATTCCCAACTCCTGCGCAGCGAAGCCGATCTTGTAGGCCGTTCAGGAGAGATGGAGGCCCAGATAGCGGTGGCAAACAGCCAGGCCATGGAAGCCAGAGAGCAGATCGAGCGCCTGACCACGCGACGTGTAGAGGAGGCGATGACGGAACTGAACGCGGTCAATACCTCCCTGGCCGATATAGAAGAACAGATCGTCGCGGCCACTGCCGTGTTGAAACGCACGACGATAACGGCACCGGCAGCGGGTATTGTGGTGCTTTCCACCTACAACTCCAGGGGCAGCGTGATAGCGCCGGGAGAAAAGATCATGGAGATCCTGCCGACTGGCTCAGGCCTTGTCATCGACGCGCGGCTGCGACCACAGGACATCGATATGGTGCGCGTCGGCCAACCGGCGAAACTGCGGCTGTCTGCCCTCAACACGCGGCTCAGTCCCGAGGTTTTAGGAACTGTCACACAGGTTTCCGCGGACCGGCTGATCGATGAAGCCACTCAGGAGCCGTATTTTCGCGCCAGGCTGAAAATCACCGACGATCTCCCGCCTGCTATCAAACCCGAGCAACTCTACCCAGGAATGCCGACCGAGGTGTTCATCAATACAGGCGATCGAACTTTCTTCGAATATATCGTGCGGCCGTTGGTCGATTCCTTTGCGCGTGCTTTCGCGGAGCGATAATCCTTGATGATATTGCGTCCTGCATGAAATAGGCATGCAAATGCAACGGCTGCCATCAAATGGACCTTATGAGCAGTTGCTCCACGATATCGCTGGATGCCGAAAGCTTTCGGTACCGTTCAATGGCTCGCAGACAAGACATCGTTGGCTTTGAACTGAGCAGTCAATTCACGCCTCGAACCAGTACACCCGGTGTCTTCCCGAAGTGCGTTACGCCGCATGCTTGTCGGACGCGGCACTTTCCAACATCTTCAGCAGGTCTGCCTGACGTCTTTGGAAGCGCTCAAGGGCGGCCAGCTTCACATGGCCGTAGCCGCGGATTTCTTCAGGCAGGCGGGCAAGCTCGATGGAGATCGTAAGGGTCTGTGTCGTCAATCCTCCCACCAGCCGTTCGACAAGGCCGAAATAATCGTCGATCAGACGGCGTTCCATCTTCCGCTCCTCCGTATGGCCAAACGGGTCGAAACGCGTGCCGCGCAGCCCCTTCAGCTTCGTCAGCAGCCAGAAGGCTGGCTCGACCCAGCGGCCGAGCGCGATCTTGGCGGGATGGCCGGTGCGCGGGTCGATGCGGGTCAGCATGGGCGGGGCGAGATTGTACTTCACCTTGTAGCCGCCCTCGAACTGTTCGGCGAGCCGACGGCGAATGGCGGGATCGAGATGGAGCCGGGCCACCTCGTATTCGTCCTTGTAGGCCATGAGCTTGAATGCCGCCTTGGCGACCTCCGTGGCAAAAACTTCCTGCCCCGGCGAAATGCGCGCCTCGGCCTGCCGCGCCTTCTCCACCAATACGCGGTAGCGCGCCGCATAGGCCGCGTCCTGATATGCGGTCAGGAATTGCGAGCGATGCGCGACGATCTCGTCGAACGTCTTTTCCTCTTTCGTCGCCTCGATCAGTCCAGCCTGCCTGCTCACGGCTTGGGGATCGACGGCCGAAAGGCGGCCCCAGGCAAAGGCCGCGCGGTTCATGGCGACGCCCGCTCCGTTCAGGTCGATGGCCTTTTCGATTGCCGCGCGACGTATGGGGACAAGACCTTTCTGCCAGGCATGCCCGAGCAGGAACATATTGGCCGCAATGCTGTCGCCGAAAAGCGCGGTGGCGAGCTTCATGGCCGGTAGCGTGGTAACGGCACCGTCCGCCCCCGCATTGTGCAGCCGCCGCAGCGTCGCGCTCTCGCGAAAATCGATGGTGGTGTCCTTCACGAAGGAAGCGGTCGGCGCGAAATGGTCGTCGACCACCGCGCTGGTGCGGCCCTTTGCGAAGGTGGCGATCGCCGATTGCGAGGCCGCGACCACCAGGTCGAAGCCGAGAACGAGATCGGCTTCGCCGGGGCCGATGCGCGCCGCATTGATGTGGTTCGGCGCCCGCGCGAGGCGAATATGCGAAACCACCGCCCCGTTCTTCTGGGCAAGACCCGTCTGGTCGAGCGTGACCAGCGACAGGCCGTCGAGATGCGCGGCCTGTGACAGCACCGCGCTGACCGTGACGACGCCGGTGCCGCCGATGCCGGTGAGCAGCATGCTGTAGGGACGCTCGCCAAGCTCCGGCAGCGTCGGCTCGTCGAGACCGGCATCCGCGCCGGCTGCCGCCCGGGCTTTCGGCTTGCGCAAGGCGCCGCCCTCGATGGTCAGGAAGCTTGGGCAAAAGCCCTTGGTGCAGGAAAGATCGGTGTTGCAGCTCGACTGGTTGATGGCGCGCTTGCGGCCGAATTCGGTCTCGCGCGGCTCGACCGAGATGCAGTTGGACACGGCCGAGCAATCGCCGCAGCCTTCGCAGACCAGCTCGTTGATGAAAGCGCGTTTCGGCGAGACCGGGTAGCTTCCGCGCTTGCGGCGACGGCGCTTTTCGGCGGCGCAAACCTGATCGTAGATCAGGACGCTGACACCCTCGACCTCGCGTAGCTCGCGCTGGACGGCGTCGAGCTCGTCGCGATGATGGAGTTGTACCTCGCGTGGAAGCTGCCCTGCCAGAAGCTCCGGGCGCTCCGACACGACCACGACGCGTCGCGCGCCTTCGGCCAGCACCTGCCCCACGATGAGCGGCACCGACAATTCGCCATCGTGACGCTGGCCACCGGTCATGGCGACGGCGTCGTTGAAGAGGATCTTGTAGGTGGCATTGACCTTGGCGGCGATTGCCGCGCGGATGGCGAGCACACCCGAATGGAAATAGGTGCCGTCGCCCATATTGACGAAGATGTGCTTCTCGTCGGTGAAGGGCGAAAGCCCGATCCACGATCCGCCCTCGCCGCCCATCTGGGTGAAGGTCGCAGTGTCGCGCTCCATGCCCACCACCATCATGTGGCAGCCGATGCCGGTGGAAGCGCGGCTGCCCTTGGGCAGCACGGTGGAGGTCGAGTGCGGGCAGCCCGAGCAGAAATAGGGCTCGCGCGTCAGGAGGCCGGGCTCAGAGGGAACCGGCGCGGCGAGCTTTGAAATGTGTTCTGCTCTCGCGGCGAGGTCCGGCGTCCTCTCGCCCAGCCAGGCCAGGATGGCGCGCGCCATGGCAAGTGGGCCGGTCTCGCCGAGCGAAGACAGGAGCGGCGCGCCGCGCGTGTCGGTCTTGCCGCTCACCAGCGGGCGATGGTCGGCCGGCATGTTGAAGAGATGCGACTTGATCTGCTCCTCGATGACCGGTCGCTTTTCCTCCACAACCAGAAGCTCTTCCAGCCCTTCGGCGAAGTCGCGCAGGCCTTCCGGCTCCAGCGGCCACACCATGCCGACCTTGTAGAGTTTTATGCCGAGCTTTTTCGCGCGCGCCTCATCAATGCCGAGCAGGGATAGCGCGCCCATCAGGTCGAGCCACGACTTGCCGGTGGAGACGATGCCGAGGCGGGCGGAGGGCGCGGCCCACACTTCGCGGTCGAGACGGTTGGCGCGGGCGAAGGCCAGAACGGCCTGCATCTTCACTTCCAGCCGCCGCTCCATTGCATGAGAAATATCCGGCCAGCGCATGGACAGGCCATCGGCCGGCAGGGTGAGATCGGGCGTCACGATGGTCAGCCGCTCGGGATCGAGATCGACCGTGGCCGAGCATTCGACGATTTCGGTCTGGCACTTGAAGCCTGTCCATGCACCGGAATAGCGGCTGAGCGCCCAGCCGAGCAGGCCGTAGTCGATATATTCGCCCACACCGGCAGGCGACAAAAGCGGTACCATGGCCGAGATCAGATTGTGCTCGCTCTGGTGCGGCAGGGTGGACGACACTGCGCCGTGATCGTCGCCCACCAGCAGCAGTACGCCGCCATGCCTGCCGGTGCCCACCGCATTGGCGTGGCGGATGACATCCATGCTGCGGTCAACGCCCGGCCCCTTGCCGTACCACATGGAAAATACGCCGTCGTAGCGCGAACCGGGAAACATGCCGGCCTGCTGCGTGCCCCACACCGCGGTCGCGGCCATGTCTTCGTTAAGGCCCGGCTGGAAGACGATATGGCTGGCCTTCAGGTATTTTCTGGCACGCTCCGCCTCGCGGTCGAACCCGGCCAGCGGCGAACCGCGATAGCCGGACACATAACCCGCCGTATTGAGCCCGGCGGCAAGGTCGCGCTGGCGCTGCACCATCATCAGCCGCACCAGCGCCTGCGTGCCCGACACCAGGATACGCCCGCGTTCCAGGGCGTAGCGCTCGTCCAGCGCCGAGGGCATCGTGACGGGCAGCGCGGGTGTGCCCTTCGTCTCCCGGAGTTGTGCTGCGGTCATAATCCCCCTCATCCCTAGGGCTTTCTCAGGCCGGTATGTCGGCCCTGCGGCCGACACCATCGACATTGCCACGGCCGGAGCCCACGCCGGCCAAGCGCAGGCCCGCCGTCCCGCTGTCGACGCGTCGGTTGGGGACAAGCTGGTCGATCGGGGCAGCCATCATGTTCTGCTCTGCGCCTGCGGCGCCTCTCCTGGTGGAATGCCCGCAGCTTATTTCGCTTGCACTATTTGTCAAACTTATATTGTTTAGATGTCAGCACTGGCTGTCGTTCATCGGGAGGGAGACGATCCGGGCAATTCATGCGAGGATCGAGCCGACGGAGGAAGTATGCCGATCGAATATGAGGACGTGGTCCGCACAGGCGTCGCCAAGCAGGTGGCGGACAAGATTCGCGTGGCTATACTGGATGGCCGCCTGAAGATCGACGAGCGCCTGCCGACCGAAGAGGAACTGGCCAGGAGCTTCGGCATCTCGCGCCCCACGGTGCGTGAAGCGCTGAAGCGGCTGGCGGCACAAAACCTCATCCGCTCTCAACGCGGCCCGACTGGCGGCACCTTCGTCAAGCGCCCGGACCCGGAGGGGCTTTCCTCCGCCATCACAGGTGCTGCCACGCTTCTGGTCGGAGTCGGCGCCTTCGACATCGACGAGATCATCGGAGCGCGGCTGGAGACGGAGGCCATCTGCTGCCGGCTGGCCTGCGAGCGCCGTAGCGAGAACGACCTTGCGGGGATGCGCGCCGAGATCGCGCTTCAGCGCTCGGCTTCGCTGAGCGACGAGGATTTTTGCGCTTCCGACGTGCGCTTCCATCGCGCGCTGGTGACGGCCGCGGGCAACGGGCCGCTCAGCCTGATGATGTACACGGTGGTCGAGGCTTTCATGCCTATCACCAACATGATCGTGTTTCGGGTGCGCGAGCGCAACCGGGTGGCCACCTTCCACCAGCGGCTGGCCGACAGCATCGAGGCGCGCGATTCGGTCGCGGCCACGGCCGCGCTGTCCGAACTGCTGGCTTATGTCCGCGAAAGCTATGCCGGCAGCCTGAAACGGCGGGCAGAGCGGGAAGCCGCGCAGCAGCGCGGCTGACCCATCATCATCATTCAGATTCGATTTGGAGACTTCAAGAATGAGTGAAACTTTCACCGCAATGATGCTGGAGGACGTTGACGGCAAGCCCAAGGCCGGCTTCCGGCAGATTTCCAGGTCCGATCTGCCCGATCATGACGTGCTGGTCGAAATCAGCCATTCGAGCCTCAACTACAAGGATGGCCTGGCGGTTTCCGGCAAGGGCCGCATCGCGCGCCGCCTGCCCATGGTGGCCGGCATCGATCTGGCGGGCACGGTGGTGGAATCGCGCTCGGCCGCCTGGAAGCCCGGCGACAAGGTGATCGTCAATGGCTGGGGGCTGTCGGAGACGGAATGGGGCGGCTATGCCCGCTTCCAGCGGTTGAAGCCGGAATGGCTGACGCGCCTGCCCGACGCCTTCTCCATGGAACAGGCAATGGCCATCGGCACGGCCGGCTATACCGCAGCACTGTGCGTGAACGCGCTGGAAGACTGGGGCACCATCCAGCCGGGCAAGGGCGAGGTGCTGGTGACGGGTGCTGCCGGTGGCGTCGGCTCTACCGCCGTCAGCCTGCTTTCGGCGAAGGGCTATACGGTGGTGGCCTCGACGGGGCGCGCCGAAACGCATGACTATCTGCGCGGACTTGGCGCTTCTTCCTTCCTCGACCGTGCCGAACTGGCCGGCGATGTGCGCCCCTTGCAAAAGGAGCGTTGGAGCGGCGCGGTGGATTCGGTCGGCTCGACCACACTCGCCAATGTGCTGGCGCAAACCGTCTATGGCGGTGCGGTGGCGGCCTGTGGTCTTGCCGGTGGCGCCGACCTGCCCGGCACGGTGATGCCGCACATCCTGCGCAGTGTGGCGCTGATCGGCGTCGATTCCGTTCATGCCCCGCAGGCCAGGCGCGATCGCGCCTGGCAGACGCTGGCCGACCATCTCGACCGCGAGAAGCTCGCAGCCATGACCGAGGTGCACAAGATGAGCGAACTGCCGGATCTTGCCGGCAAGATCCTCGCCGGCGCTGTGCGCGGCCGCATCGTCATCGAAATCGCATAGGACGGAAACAGTATCATGAGCGACACCGTACTTTGGGAAAAAGACGCGCAGGATGCCTTCGTCACCCTGACGCTGAATCGTCCCGACAAGATGAACGCCATGAACCAGGAGCTTGGCGACGCGCTGGAGGATGCGATCGGGCGCGCGGTGAAGGATCCTGAAATCCGCGCCGTGATCATCACCGGCGCGGGCCGGGCGTTCACCGCCGGCTTCGACCTCGGCGGCGAAGACTTCGAGATGGATGCCGAGGCCTGGCGTGAGGACATTGGCGCCAATATGCGCCGCATGCAGATGATCCGCGAAGCGCCGATCCCGATCATCGCGGCCGTCAACGGCTATGCGCTGGCTGGCGGGCTGGAACTGATGATGTGCTGCGACATGACCATCGCGGCCGAGGACGCGATGCTGGGCGAGCCGGAGGTGCGCCACGTGTCGGCCCCGCCGACGCTGATGCTGCCCTGGACCGTGCCGATGATCCATGCGCGCCACCTCATGTATACCGGCGACCTGATCGACGGGCGTGAGGCCGAACGCATCCATCTGGTCAACAAGGCGGTGCCGCGAGACCAGTTGAAGGCGGAGGCTGAAAAGCTTGCCCGCAAATGCGCGCGCATGCCCGGTGCGGCGATCAAATTCGCCAAGGCCGCCCTCAACCATCAGCAGCAGACCGCCGGACTGGACAGCTCGTGGACCTATAACCGCGAGACGACCGCGATCCTGCATGCGTCGGAGGAAGGGCGCTACTGGATGCGGCTCCTGAAGGAGCATTCACTGAAGGATTTTCTGGCGATCCGCGAAAAGCCGTTCCGCGATCTCGACTGAGCAGAAATCAGGTCAGGCGCTTGATGGCGCCTGGCCGCTTCCCGCCTGCAGTGCCTCGAAAATCTCCGCATGGTTGCGCAGATAGCGCGATTGCACGATCTGGCCCTTGTCGGAGAGTTCGCCTCGGGTGCGATCGGCCGGGGCGTCGGCCAGCGCAAAGCGCGCGACGGCGGTGGAACTGCCGCCGTTTTGCCTGTTCCAGCGATCGATTCGGGCGGCAAGCACCGCCGCCAGATTTGGCTCGGCCCTTCCGGCGACCGAGGGAAAGGCCAGCGCCACGAGCCGCTCCCGGTTCTCTCCGGAAATCACGATGTCGTCGAGAAGCGGCGCGCAATGCGCCAGCAGCCCTGCGCGCAGCGGGCCGGTGCGGACCTTGACGCCGCTCGACAGCTTGAAATCCTCGGCAAGACGGCCGTCGAAGGCGAATATGCTCACACCGTCCGAGCGCGTACGCAGCAAGGCCGCGTCCCCGGTGCAGTAGAAACCTTGTTCGTCGAGCGGCAGGTCGACGCGTTCTCCATCGATGAGATAGCAAGGTGCAACATTGGGACCGGCGACACGCAGTTCGCTGCGGCCATCGACATCCACCAGGGCGATACGGTGACCGGGCAGGGGGTGCCCCAATTCGCCGGGTTGCTCGAGCGGCGCGGGCGAGAGGCAGATCGTGGATGCCGCTTCCGTCGCCCCATAGCCTGAGAGAATGCGGAAATCGCCATGGGCGTCGCGAAACGCCGCAAGCCGGCGCCACAGTTCGGCGTCTATACCCGCACCGGCGAAGAAGATCGCGCGCAGCGTTCGCGTGAAGGCGTTCGCGGCGGCCGCGTCATTCTCCAGACGGTCGAGCAGCAGGCGCAGTCCCAGCGGAACGGCGATGTGCATGGTGGGGGAAACCTCCCCGATCAGCCGCACCGTCGCGTCCATGGTCGCGGCGCTCGGGGTTGCATCGACATGCAGCGTGCCGCCGTTCCAGATCATCTTGAAGATGTTGTCCAGGCCGCCGAAAACGTGATGCCAGGGCAACCAGTCGACCAGCACGGGTGGTTGAACGGTCAGGAACGGCCACATGGTCGCGATCGCTGTCTGGTTGGAGGAGATCATGCCGCGCGTGATCGGCACGCCCTTCGGCGCCCCGGTGCTGCCGGAGGTGAAGAAGATTGCCGCCCAATCATCGGGCGATGCGTCGAGTTCTTCGGCATTGCCACCGGCTGTGCAATCCAATGCCGCCGTGAGACCGGCAACGGAAACGGCACCCATGCCGGCAATGGCCGGATGATTGTCGGGCGCGACGATCAGCCTGGGATTAGCGGCGCGCAAAAACGGCCGCGTCGCGTCATCATGCACGCCGGCGCGAAAGGGGAACGGGGGCAGGGCGGTATGAACGAAGCCGCCGGCAAGGCAGGCAAGCTTGAGCACCAGCGCATCGATGCCGGCCGGCGCGAGCATGGCCACGCAATCTCCCTTGCGCAAGCCATGGCGCGAAACCAGCCGCTTGCGAAGCGCATGGGCGCGCGCAAGCGCCTGACCGTAGGAAATGGAGCGTCTTTCGTCGTCCGCAGGTTCGGACAGCAGCACCCGGTCCGGTTGCCTGTGCGCCCAATGGCTCAGGCGCTGAAAAATGTCGGGGCGGTCGTGGGGAAGCGCAAGTGCGTTGCGATAGACGATGCGGCCAGCGCCAGCCCGCTCTTCCGGCATTGCCGGCATGTCGGCGAACAATCCAGTCACAGGCTGCCCTGCTTCTGCGGGGCTTCGCCCTGCCGCGCCGCCAGGGCCTTTTCATAGACGCTCGACTGGTAGGCGATGAGCTCCTCGAAAGCGGCGATCGCCGCCGCGCCGTCGCGGGCGCGCAGCGCGTCCAGAATGTCGGAATGCAGCGCCACGACACGGCCGCGCTCGCGAAAGCGGAAGGAGATCATGTTGGTGGCAGGTATCAGCGAATCATTCACCACCAGCATGATGAAGCGCAGCTCATTGTTGCCGGTCGCCTGCGCGATGGCGTGGTGGAAGGCGACATCGAGGCGGCAGAATTCCTCGTCCGATATGTCGCTGCGTTCAAAGGCTTCCAGGGTCGATTCAATGGTGGCGAGGTCTTCCTCGGCAGCGCGCTCGGCGGCAAGCTGCACGCAGGTGCGCCCCAGCAGCAGCCGCGCCTCGACGATTTCGCTGAGCCCGAAAACGCCGAGCCCCACGAACCACGTCGTCATCTCCTGCAGCATCTGGCTTGCCGCCGTCAGCGACGGGGCGTTGACGAAGACGCCGCCATTGGGGCCGCGCTTGGAGCGCACCAGCTTCTTGGCCGCAAGGATCTTCAAGGCTTCACGCACCGTCGGCTGCGAAACGCCGAATCGCTTCGCCATTTCGGCTTCCGAAGGCAGTCGCTCCGCCACGCTCAGTTCGCCCTGCACGATTTCCTGCTGCAGCGTCGTTGCGATCTGGTGCGCCAGGCTCTTTGTCGCCCGAATTTCAGGTCTGGCCTCCTCCACGCTTTCCTCCTCGGGTTTTCAATTCTTATTTAAATATTACAATGTCGAAATTGTTGACCGCCATGATAAAAGATGCAAGCGTTCTCGTAAGGGAGGGCTGCGCCTGCTTCCGGCAGCCTAACAACAAGAAATCGCAGTGGGAACATGGGAGACTGTTCGATGAAGCTGACCAGGCGTGAATTCACTGCCGTCGCGACGGCTGCCTTTGCCTCTATGGGTATGCCGCGGCTGGCGTCCGCGCAGTCGTCCCTCGTGGTGCCCACCTATGGCGGGCTTTGGGCCAAGTTCTGGGAAGATCAGCTTCTGCCCGGCTTCAGCGCCGCCACCGGCGTGCAGCCGCAGATCGATGTCGGGCTGGGCAAGGATTTCGTGTCCAAGATCCGCGCTGGCGGCGACCGCTCCCCCTACAGCATATTCATGGGCAACGAGAACATTGCCGCCGTGCTGCGCGCCGAAGGCTTTTTCGAGCCGTTCGACCTGGCCAAGCTGCCCAATGCGCAGAATGCCTTTCCCCAGTTCGTCAACAAGGATGCCAACGGCATCCGCGCCATCGTCTCGCCCATCGGGCTTGCCTACCGCACCGACATGGTCAAGACGGCACCGACCTCCTGGCATGATCTTTGGGAGAATGCGGAATTCAAGGGCCGGACCGGCCTTTATCAGATCGGAAATACCGGCGCCGTTGTGTTCCTGCGCCTGGTGGGCGAGCTGTTCGGCTCGGGTCCGGACGATTTCGACACCGCATTCGCCAAGATCAAGGAGCTTTTGCCCTTTACGCAGGCTTCGTGGAGCGGCGAGCTTTCGACAGCGCTGGTCCGTGGCGACTGCGTGATCGCGCCGCTGGACTGGACCGAGGCGATGGTGCTGCAGGACAAGGGTGCGCCGATCGCCATCGTTGCGCCGAAGGAAGGCGTGCTTGCCTTCGAGCAGTCCTTCAATCTGGTCAAGACCGGTGCCGAAAAGGACGCCGCCCACGCCTATCTCAACTATGTGCTGGACGCCAAGGTGCAGCACGATATGGCAGCGGCCTTCTATACCTCGCCCTGCAACAAGGAGTCGCCCGTCGATGCCGGGATGCAGAAGCGCACGCCCATCGTCGGCGATCGCATGGCCGAGATACGCAGCTATGACTGGGACAGCTATGTGGACAAGGCGGCCGACATCGCCGACCGCTGGAACCGCGAAATGGCCTGAGCCGCACGGTAGCAGTTTGCCCCGCGGGCAGGCCCGGCGGGCGAGGGGGAATCGTAAGGGGACCGGATGACCGCGCTGACCATCGACCGTATCAACAAGCGATATGGCGACCTGCACATCCTGAAGGATATTTCCGTTCCGATCGGCAAAGGCGAGTTCATCTCGCTGCTGGGCCCGAGCGGCTGCGGCAAGACCACGACGCTGCGCTGCATCGCCGGCTTCGAGCGTCCCGACAGCGGCCGCATCCTGTTCGGCGACAGGGACGTGACCCGCGCCCTGCCAGAACATCGCGACATCGGCATGGTGTTCCAATCCTATGCGCTGTTCCCGCATATGACCGTTGCCGAAAACCTGGCCTTTGGGCTGGAGGCCCGCAAGGTGGCGCCCGCCGAGCGCAAGCGGCGCATTGCCGAGGTGCTGTCGATGGTGCGGCTGCAAGGCTATGAAGCGCGTTTTCCCCGCGAGCTTTCCGGTGGCCAGCAGCAGCGCGTGGCGCTGGCGCGCGCACTTGTCATCGAGCCTTCGGTCTTGCTGCTCGACGAGCCGTTGGCCAATCTCGATGCGACGCTGCGCGATGAAATGCGCTTCTTCATCCGCGACCTGCAGCAGCGCGTCGGCATCACCAGCATCTACGTCACGCACGACCAGTCCGAAGCCATGGTCATGTCGGACAAGATCGTGGTCATGAACGGGGGCGTCATCTCGCAATTCGGCTCGCCGCGGGACATCTATGAGCGCCCGGCCTCGCAGACCGTTGCGGGCTTCATCGGCCGCTCCAACACCATTGCCGGGACGATAACCGAAACGCTGGGCGCCGACAGCTACAAGGTCGAGACGTCCTGCGGAACCATCGGCACGCATGGTCCTTCAGGGCTGGCCAGGGGCGCCGATGTGCGCGTCATGATCCGTCCCGAGAACATCCGCACCGGCCGGCATGGAGAGGCCGCCGATGCGCCCGCCTCCGATGAGAACATACTGGGCGGTTCCGTCGTGAGCGCCACCTATCAGGGCAACGCCACGCAGTTGCAGGTGCGGATGGCCAGCGGGGACGGGATGGTCGTAGACGTCAGCGGTCGCGATTCACTTGCGGTGGGCGACCAGGTGACGCTGCGGTTTTCGTCGCGCAACGCGTGGCTGCTGGCGTCATGAGCGCGACCGAAGCCGCCCCGCGCGTCGAAACACCGACGATCGGCGTCGGAAGGATCGGTCCCGTCTGGATGCTGGTGCCGGCGCTGGTGCTGCTGATTGGTTTCTTCGTGCTGCCCTATCTCAGCATCATCACCATGAGCCTGCGCGAAGCCTCGACCCGCGCCGTCTATGGCGAAGGTTTCACGCTGGCGCATTATGCGACCGCGCTCGGCGATCCTTTTATATGGCGCATCCTTGGCCGCACCTTGCTGATGGGCGCAATCGTCACCGTGATCACGCTGTTGCTCGGTTACCCGGTTGCCTATCATCTTGCCAATTCGCGGTCGCGCTGGACGAGCCTGCTCTATATCTTTGTGCTATCGCCGCTGCTGGTCGGCCTCGTCGTGCGCACCTTTGCCTGGATGATCATCCTGTCCAACAACGGCGTCGCCAACAAGGCGCTGATGGCCATGGGGCTGGTCGATTTTCCGCTCCAGCTCATGAACAACTCGCTGGGCGTAACGATAGCGCTGACCCATGTGTTCCTGCCCTTCGTCATCCTGCCGCTGCTTGGCAACCTGCAGGCGATCAGCCCCGACCTCGCCATGGCCTCGCGATCGCTCGGCAATTCGCGCATGCGCACCTTTTTGAAGGTCACGTTGCCGCTCAGCCTGCCCGGCATCCAGGCCGGAAGCATCCTGGTCTTCGTCCTGTCCATCAGCGCCTATGTCACGCCCGCAATGCTGGGCGGCACGGGCGGGCGCACCATGTCGGTGCTGGTGGTGCAATATCTGGTCGACAATTTCCGATGGCCGGCTGGCGCGGCACTCGCCATCATCATGGCAATCGTGGCCCTGATCGTCGTCGGCCTGTATCTCAAGCTGACGGCGCGCGCCATGCGGAGGCTGCCATGAGAGGCGCAGGCGGCGTCGAAAAGACAATCTGGGACCGGCTGTTCCTCGTGCTGGTCGCCGCGATCTACATCTTCCTGATGTTCCCGATCGTGCTGGTGGTGCTGCTTTCCTTCAATTCCGGCGAGTTCCTCGCCTTCCCGCTGGAAGGCTTTTCGCTGCGCTGGTTCGAGGCGCTGTTTTCCAACACGCGTTTTCTGGAAGCCACGTCCTACTCGCTGCGGATCGCCGCGATCTCCATGATCGTCAACGGCGTCATCGGCACGCTGGCCGCAATCTACGTTGCCCGCCACGCCGGAAACAATCGTGACCGCATCAGGCTGGTTATGACCAGCCCGCTGCTGGTGCCGGAAATCCTGACGGCGATCGCGTTGTTGTTCTATTTCTACGAGATCGGCATCGGCACCGACTATTCCATCGGAATCCAGATCGGCCACATCGTCGTCACCTTCCCCTATGTCTTCCTCAACGTGTCGTCGGCGCTGTTCAATTTCGACCGTTCGCAGGAGGAAGCTGCGCGCAGCCTGGGCGCCGGGGGCTGGATGACGTTCCGCCGCGTGACGTTGCCGGCGATCAAGCCCGGCATCATCACCGGCTGCCTGTTCGCCTTCGTCATCTCCTTCGACATCTTCAACATCTCGCTGCTGCTAAAATCGCTCGGCCGCAACACCTTGCCGCTGGAACTGTTCGACTATCTGCGCTTCAATTTCGACCCGACCGCCGCGGCCATCGCTTCGCTCAGCATCTTCCTGACCTTTGCCGCGATTCTGATCATCGATCGCACGGTGGGCTTGCGGTCGCTGAGGTTCTGAGGAGGTCGGCGGCAGGTCCGATGGAAATAGTCATGGCGGTTGCGCCCGCTTGCTTGACAAAGGCGAGAGCCTAAAAATACATTTCAATATCAGAATAAAAATCTGACAGGACCGCAAACGACAACAATACCGCGAAACGCGGATCAGGGGAACGCAGTCACGGTGACCGTACCACGGCAAGGGCCGTCGGCGCCGTCAGCACAATGAGGAGGGTTCACATGCAACGTTATCTTTCGTCCCTGCGTGTCGGGGCGCTTGCCGCCGCCGCCTTTTTTGGCGCGATGGGAACATTGGGTGCCGCCGAGTTGCCGAAGTCGCCCGAGGTGGCCGAAACCGGCAAGCTGGCGATCGCCAACACGCTTGAGTACGCCCCGTTCGAATTCATCGACGAGAACGGCAAGCAGGTCGGCATCAATATCGAGCTGGCCGAGGAAACAGCCAGGCTGCTCGGCGCCGAGCTCGACGTCACGCGCATGCCGTTCCCGTCCATGGTGCCGGGGTTGGCTGCGGGGCGTTTCAAGGTTGCCTGGGAGACTTTTGCCGCCACCGACGACCGGTTGAAGCAGGTCGATTTCGTCATGTTCATCAAGTCCGGCATCGTCGCCTCCACCACGGCCGACAAGGCGGCCCAGTTCCAGGGCGAGAACAATCTGTGCGGCAAGCGCGTCGGCGTCATCGGTGGCGCAGTTTCCGATTTTATCGCCGACCGGCTGAGTGCCGAATGCAAGGAAAAAGGCTTGCCGGAGATCGCAAAGAGCATCTTCCCCGAAGGCAAGGACATTATCCAGGCAGCACTTTCCGACCGCGTCGACGCGCGGCTCGATGACGCCACCGCTTCGGGTTATTTCGAAGTGACCAGTAAGGGCCAGATGGTGGTTGTGCCCGGCCTTTACGATGTCGCGCCGCTCGGCATCGCCGTGCCCAAGGGCGACAAGGAAACCGCCGAAATGCTGCGTGCTGCGCTGCAGGAGCTCATCCAGAACGGCACTTACAAGACGATCATGGCCAAGTACGGCATGACCAGCGCCATGATCGAGGAAGCCTACGTCGTCGACGCCGCCGACAAGATTCGTCAGTAACCGCTCGAACCCGGCGTCGCTCGCCCGCGGCGCCGGTTTTGCATTGTTTCCCTGTCGGGAGGACGGCTGAATGTCGAAAGTCGAAACGCGCGCGATCGCCGAGGACCTGGTCGTCGTTCCTCTGCGCCATTACGGTCTATGGATCGGCACTGCTGCGGCTCTTGCGATTCTGGCCCTGATCGTGAAGGCACTGGCCACGAATCCGGCTTTCGACTGGCCGACCGTCGGCAAATATCTTTTCCACGCCTCCATCATGCGCGGCCTTGCCCAGACGCTGCTGCTGACGGTGACGATCATGGTGCTGGCGATCATCATCGGCACCGTCGTTGCCATCATGCGGCTGTCGCCAAGCCGTATCCTCAACGCATTCGCCAGCGCCTATATCTGGTTCTTCCGCGGGGCTCCGGCGCTGATACAGCTCATTTTCTGGTTCAACCTGTCGCTCATCGTGCGCGAAATCTCGCTGACGCTGCCCTTCATCGGCACGATCTTCACCGTCAAGACCAATGACGTCATGACGCCTTTCGTGGCGGCGGTCGTTGCACTGTCGCTGCATGAAGCCGGCTATATGGCCGAGATCGTGCGCGCAGGCATCAAGTCCGTTCCCGGCGGCCAGACGGAAGCCGCCGGTAGCCTGGGTATGAACCATCGACTGATCCTGCGGCGCATCACCCTGCCGCAGGCGATGCGCTTCATCGTGCCGCCGACGGGCAACGAGACGATCAACCTGCTCAAGACGACGTCCCTGGTCACCATGATCGCGGTGAACGATCTCCTCTATGCCGCGCAAAGCATTTATGCGCGCACCTTCGAGACCATACCGCTGCTGATCGTGGTCGCCTTCTGGTACCTGTTCGTCGTCACCATCCTGTCAATCTGCCAGCACTATATCGAGCAATATTACGGCAGGAGCGACCAGCAGGCAGGCGCGGCGCGCGGTATCCTGCATCGCGCCTTCAAAATCGGACGGGTGGCCCAGCCGGCATGACATCGAGAGCAGAAAACCAGTCCCGTTTCGGTGTCCCGCAGGACTCGATGGTCTTTGCGCAGGGTGTACGCAAGTCGTTCGGAACCCTCGAAGTCCTGAAGGGCATCGACCTCAATGTGCCGTCCGGTTCGGTGGCATGCATCATCGGCCCCTCCGGCTCGGGCAAGAGCACCTTCCTGCGCTGCATCAACCATCTCGAGGAGGTGAGCGGCGGCGTGCTTCTGGTCGATGGCGAGTTCGTTGGCTACGACCTGCGCAATGGCAAGCTCTATGAGGTCAGGAACGATCTTCTGTGCAAGCGCCGTGCCGATATCGGCATGGTATTCCAGTCCTTCAACCTGTTCTCGCATATGACGGTTCTGGAAAACCTGATCGAAGCACCGATCATGGTGAAGGGCATGCCGCGTGGCGAAGCAAGGGACAAGGCCCATGCGCTGTTGGAACGCGTAGGGCTGGCCGACAAGGCCACCTGCTACCCGCGACAACTTTCCGGCGGCCAGCAGCAGCGCGTGGCGATTGCGCGGGCGCTGGCGATGAACCCCAAGGTGCTCCTGTTCGACGAGCCAACCTCGGCGCTCGACCCGGAACTGGTCGGAGAGGTGCTGTTGGTCATGCGCGATCTTGCAGAAAGCGGCATGACCATGGTGGTGGTGACGCACGAGATCGGCTTCGCGCGCGAGGTCGGCGACCAGCTGATCTTCATGGATCGCGGCGTGGTGGAAGAACGCGGTGCGCCACGCGACATGATCGCCAATCCACAGTCGCCACGCACACGGGAATTTCTGTCGCGGGTCCTGTAAACGGGCGTCGATGATCAAAACGGACAAGGCCCGGTTGTGCCGGGCCTTGTCCGTTTGCTTGAGCAAGGTCTGTGGGCCGCTTATCCTTCGACGGCGAGCTTCGTGTCCGCCGCATCCACCTCGACTGCCAGCAGATCCAGCATCTCGTCGAGATCGGCCTTGTCCGCGACTGTGACGCGCAGCCAGTCCGGCAGGCCGTAATCCTCGTTCGAGCGGAAGACGAAGCCCTGTCTGGCCAGCCGCGCGACGGTTTCCTGCGCCCATCCGGCCGGCGCGCCGGGCAGGCGGGCAAAGGCAAAATTGGCGACACTGGGCGAAAGCTCGAAGCCGAGTGAGCGCAGCCGGCCATGCAGGTATTCACGCCCCTCGGCGGTGCGCTCACGGACTTCCCTGACAAAATCCTGCGCGGCAATGGCGACTGCCGCGGCCGCCTGCGCCATGCCGTTCACGTTGCCGATGCCGCGCACATTGTTGAGCGCGGTTGCCATGTCCGGATGGGCATAGGCCCAGCCGGCGCGCGCGGCCGCCAGCCCATAGGCCTTGGAGAAGGTGCGCGTCACCACCACATTGGGATGCCTGTCGGTGATCTCGTAATTCTTCATCGCTTCGGCCGGATCGACATATTCGGCATAAGCCGCGTCCAGCACGAGCACGATATGCGAAGGCAACTCGCGGGCAAGCCGCGCCACATCCGCCATCGGCACGGCAACGCCGGTGGGGTTGTTGGGGTTGGCGAGAAAGACCACGCGCGTTGCCGGTGTGACAGCCGCCAGAATTGCATCCACGTCCACCGCAAAATTCGCGGCCAGCGGCACTTCGACGGCCCTTGCGCCGATGCGGTAGGCGACGATGGCAAATTGCAGGAAGGAATAGGCCGGAAACAGAATCTCGTCGCCCGCACGCGCATAGACGCGGCCGATGGCGTCGAGAAGCTCCTCCGAGCCGTTGCCGCAGACGATGCGGGCAGGGTCCAGTGAAAACGTGCTGCCGATCGCCGCGCGCATGGCCTTGCAGCCAGGGTCGGAATAGCGGTGCACGCTTTCTGCGGTGGCGCGGATCGCCTCGATCGCGCCGGGCGGCGTGCCGAGCCAGCTTTCGTTGAGCCCGAGATTGACGACGCGCCTGGCGCCCGACGTATCGATGGGCTTCACGACGGTCAGCGTGCGGGAGGCTAGGTAGGGAACTGGCAGTGACATGTTTTCCTCGAACCCGGTTCGTGACGATCTGGTATCTTCAGTGGCCGGCCTTGCCGACCAGAATTCTGGTGTAGAGCGGCCGGAAGCGTTTTCGCTCGGCCGGCGGTTCCTTGAAATAGGTGGCGTAGTAGCCGATCTGCTGGAAATAGGTGATGCGGGCGCGGATCAGGCTCTCGTCGGCGTCGTAGCCCATGGCCATGAATGCATCGACGAGCAGCGACATGCGAAAATCGTCTTGCCTCGTCACCTCGGCGGCAATGGCGGCGGAGCTGCGCGCCCAGTCGCGAATGGCAAGATCGAGCCGCGGGCTGAAAGGGTCCTCCCTGATCCAGACACCGGTGACGGCATCGAAGCATGCCAGCCCATCGCTGAACTCGACATCGAGAAGGTCCTGGAAAGGTCGGCAATTGCGCTGGCGCCATTCCTCCCGAAGGCTGTCGAGCAGATCCTTCAGGTTCCGGAAGTGGAAATAGAAGCTGCCGCGCGTGACCTTGAGCTGTCGCGACAGGCGATCGACCTTGACGTTGGCGATGCCCTTCTTTTCGAGAACCCCGATGGCGGCGGCTATCCATGCTTCGCGCGACAGCGTCTTGCGCGCTTCCGGCACGGCCGCGCCCGGCCTTTTCGGCTTCGGTGCGGGAGGGTCGGCTTTCGGGCTCATGGCTTCACCCGCTTACGGCAGGTTGCCGAAGCGCTCCAGCATCAGCGCGAAGAAGCCGTCGGCGTCGATGCGGCGCAAGACATTGCAGTTCTTGCGGCGGCCGGTGACGTGCCACCAGTCCACCACCGTCATGCCGATGGTCTCGGGCGACATCAGTTCGATGGTGACGTTGCACTGCTTCTGTTCGTAGAGATGCGGTGCGAGCAGATAGCCGGTGACGCAGGCGTCATGGATCGGGCGGGCCTCGGTGGGGAATTTGTGCGAACCGTACTGCCGGTAGAAGTCGGCCATATTGGCTGCCTCGACGGCCGAACGGCTGCCCAGTGCGCGCAGATTCTGCAGCCACTCTGGCGTCATCTGTGCGGTGTAGGTGCAGTCGATGCCGGCCATGGTGACGGGCACGCCGGATTCGAACACGACACTTGCGGCGTGCGGATCGACCCAGATGTTGAACTCCGCCGCCGGCGTTGCATTGCCGCCTTCGAAGAAGCCGCCGCCCATCAGCACCACTTCGCGGATGCGGGGAATGATGCGTGGCTCCATCACCATGGCCATGCCGAGATTGGTCATCGGCCCCAGCGTGCAGACGGTGATCTCGCCCTCGGGAGCGGCCATCAGCGTTTCGACGAGAAAATTGACGGCATGCTTGTCCTGCAGCGAAACCGACGGTTCAGGCAGCACGCAGCCGTCGATGCCGGTCGGGCCGTGGACATATTCGGCAGTCTTGAGCTGCTTGACCATCGGGCGGGCGCAGCCGGCATAGACCGGCACGTCGGAGCGGCCGGCAAGCTCGGCGATCTGCAGGGCGTTGCGCGAGGTGAGCGCGAGCGGCACGTTGCCGCCCACCGTGGTGAGTGCAAGCACCTCGAGTTCGGGCGACCCGAGCGCGAAAAGAATTGCAAAGGCATCGTCCTGGCCGGGATCGGTGTCGATGATGATCTTGCGCGGCGCCATTTCGGTCTCCTCCCTGGCAGTCGCGAAAACATACAGGACTGTACTGTATTTTCAAGACATAGGAGCATCGAATGGCACAGCCGGATTCGATTCCGGAAAAGCCGGTAGGCCATGACAAGGATGATCTAAGAACCCGCGCAGGGCGCGTCCCGCGCCACCGGAAGCGGCGGCTCAGCAGCGGTCGCGCGACCTATTCCTCAAAGCGGCTCGTGGCGTCACGATCGCGCTCATACCGTCTCGCGAGCGGGAATGGCGGCAACCATGCCTCGCGACGGACGGTCCAGAGCTCATAGGTCGGCGTCAGTTGGTCGGGCGCGTCCAGGGATCCCAGATTCACTTCGACCTCGTCTCCGGTGCGTCCGAAAACGGGCGAGCCGCAGCGGGGACAGAAAAATCGCCCGGCATAGTCGCGTGTTTCGCCTTCGATCGTCACCGCTTCCCGAGGGAACACCGCGGAAGCGTGAAAAAGGGCGCCATGATGTTTGCGGCAGTCGAGACAGTGACAAAGGCCGACCCGGTATGGCTGTCCCGACGCCACAATTCGCACGTTGCCGCACAGGCAGCCGCCAGTGAAACGGTCCATGCTGCGTCTCCTCCAGACCCCGCAGTTGCAATGGCTACAACGAACGGCACCGCCATTGCAATCGCGCGGCGCGCATTGTGGAAAGGCGACAGGGGAGGTTGCTTGACCGCCGGGGCATGGGCGCCCATATGGCATGAGCATGGATTCGACACAGCACCTTTCCGCAACGGCACGCCAGCGCAGGGTTCCTGCGCCACGCGTGCGTGCGGCGCTGTCGGAAGCATGGTCTGCCACAAGCGGGCTCCTGCGGCTCATGCTGCCGTTGCTGCTGGTTCTTATTGCTCTGGGGCAGGCAGCGTCTGCCCATCCGGCCATCAGCCCGCATGCCCCCCAGGCGATGGCGCATCACAGCAAGGCGAATGCCGCCTGTTGCGGCGGTCTCTCCCAGGACGGGCGAGACAACGCTTGTCTCGTCCAATGCCTGGCTTCCTGCAATTTTTGTGCGCCGCTGCCCCAGCCGGCGGCTTTCCCCGAAACGGTGGGAAAATCGTCATTTCCAACGACCACGGCCCCCCTTCGAGGAACGGCGGCTTCGCCCTGTCCCCGACCGCCATCATGCTCCTGAACTGAAGACTCGCACCAGCGCGACCACCCCGGCTGCCATGCACCGGGAAACCATCAGTTTTGGAGACTCTGCAATGAACACTTTTTCGCGCCGCGGCTTCCTCGCGGCATCCGCCGCAACACTATCCGCTGCTGCGGTTCCTTCGCTTCTGCTTCCTGCCCGCCCCGCCCGCGCGGCCGGTCACAAGGTCATCACCGCTGGCAAACGTGTCATCGAGGTCAAGGGCCGTGCTGCCAATGTCTTCGGCCTCACCCAGGCGGACGGAAGTTCCGGCCTCGTCATGACGGCGGGGGACAATTTCCGTGTCCGGCTCGACAACCGGATCGGCGAGCCGACAGTTATCCACTGGCACGGCCTGACCCCACCCTGGCAGCAGGACGGCGTTGACGGCATCTCGCAAGAGCCGATCCCCGACGGTGACAGCTACGACTACGACTTTCCGGTCGCCCGTCCCGGCACCTTCTGGATGCATTCGCATTTCGGCCTGCAGGAGCAGCATCTGCTTGCCGCCCCGCTGATCGTCCATGATCCGGCAGATGCCGGCAGCGACGTGCAGGAAATCGTGGTGCTGTTCCACGACTTCACCTTCCGCGATCCCGCCGAAATCCTGGCCGAACTCAAGGACGGCGGCCACGACATGCAGGCAATGCAAATGTCCGGCATGTCGATGGGCGCCGGCCAGATGGACCATGGCAGCATGGGCCATGGCGGTATGGACATGGGCGGAATGCAGATGGGCGGCATGGTCCATCTGCAGGACGTGCAATATGACGCCCTGCTTGCCAATGACCGCACGCTCGACGACCCGGAGGTCTTTGCGGTCGAGCCCGGCGGTCGTGTCCGTCTGCGGCTGATCAACGGTGCGGCCAGCACCAATATGTGGGTAGACCTTGGCCAACTGCCGGGCAAACTGATCGCCGTCGACGGTTTGCCGGTCGAGCCGCTCGTGGGATCGCGCTTCGAATTCGCCGTCGCCCAGCGCCTCGACATTCTGCTCGAACTGCCGAAGGAGACTTCGGCATGGCCCGTCTTCGCTGTGCAGGAGGGCGGGCGCATGCGTACCGGTGTCGTGCTTGCGGCCAAGGGGGCCGCGGTCGGCAAGCACGACGGCATGGCCAGCGAGGACTTCCCGACCGTCGGCATCGAACTCGAGCAGAAGCTGCGTGCGACCGAGCCGCTTACGGAGAAAGCGGCCACGCGCGAGCACACCATGATGCTGGGTGAGGGGCCAAACTATGCCTGGACGCTCGACGGCGTGTTGCACGGCTCCGACACGCCGCTGGCCGTGAAGAGCGGCGATCGCTTCGAACTGACCTTCATGAACCACACCACCATGTCGCACCCGATGCATCTGCACGGCCACCACTTTCAGGTGGTGGCAATCAACGGCCGGCGCTTTGCCGGAGCCATGCGCGACACCGTGCTGGTGCCTGCCCATATGGGCAGGGTGACCATCGCCTTCGACGCCGACAATTTCGGCAGATGGGCGCTTCACTGTCACCACCTTTACCACATGGCCGGAGGTATGATGACGTCGATGGCCTACCAGGCCTGACGCGATACGCCCCGGTGGCTGACACTGCCGGGGCGTGTCCAGAGATACATGGCCAAGCAGTTGCGCATTGATGCGAGACGGGATTCGGGTGAAGGCGATGCGCGCAGCCATTCATCGCTTCCTTGCAGCTATGGAATGAACCGAAGCAGCGGGCTCTAGGGTGCGCTTTGCGCCCGATGATGGGCAACCAGAGCGTTGGCGTGTCCGTGGCCCAGGCCGTGCTCCTCCTTGAGAAGCTGGACCATTTCCATGTGCTTTTTGCTATTCAATGCTTCGAGGATATCCAGCCAATGGCTTATCGGCTTGCCGTACTTTTTCTCGATGGAGGGAAAGTACGACTTTGGGCCTTTGATTGCATTGCCTTGCGACATGGTCGCTCCTCCATGGGTCTCTCTGAAAAGGCTGGCCGCCTTCATTGGGTCCTGGGCAGTACGAACTCGACGCGCCGGTTCAATGCGCGTCCTTCCGGGTTGTCCGATCCGCTGTTACTCTCGTTCGGCGCAACCGGCCGGCTGCTGCCCAAGCCGACGACCCTCAGCTTTTCCCTGTCGGCGCCATGCGCCACGAGCCATGTGGCGACAGCTTTCGCCCGGCGCAGGGAAAGGGTCCGGTTGTAGCTATCCGAACCCCTGGAATCGGTGTGGCCCTCGATGACCGTTTTGCCGACGGGGATCGATGCGATGAGGCGAGCGATCTCCTTGAGTGTCGGTTCCGCGGCTGTTCGAATGTCCGCCTTGTCGAAATCGAACAGCACATCACCCGTCATCGAGACCCTGACGACGTTATCTTCCTGATGCACCGTCAGATCGCTCCGATTGGAGGCAAGGTCCTCGATGCGGGCAGACAGCGCCGAAACCGTGGAATCCAGATCTTGCGGAAGACCTTTCAAGTTCAGGATTGTTGCCTTGAGGTCCCTGACCTCGCATTTGTATTCCGACGCTTCGGCGCTCGCATGGCCTGTCGAAAACAAGACCGCAAGAGCCGCCATTCTCGCGAACTTGCTCATGGCTGTTTGTCGGCAATCGGAATGGCATCGATCGTCTCGACACCGTGGATGGTCAGGGAGACTTCCGTAATGTCCTTGGGCGGTGCGGGAAATCTTCCATACCAGGTGCCCGACACCGTTGAGTCCCTGGTGTTGCGAATGGAAAGCTGCGGGCTTGCCAGTGGCGTGTCCTGGCTGTCTCTCAGCAGAAGGTATTTTTTGTCACCTGCAAGCACGTAGAAGCTGTTTTCGTAATCCTTCTCGGTGATCTGGGCATAGATCGATTCCATCTTGTCCGGTACGAGGGGTGCAAATCGAATCTTGATCGTGAGGATATCTCCCTTGCGGGTTGCCTCGATGACTTGCGCTTCCGCCGCACCGCTATTGGTTATCCCGGTTGCCAATGGCGGCTTGGAGGTGGCCAATGCCTGGGATCGAGCTGCAGTGACGCCGGTAGCGCTACCGATCGCCAGGGCGAGACAGGCGGCGATACGCAAATTGGATCTGTTTGAACACATTCGCGGTTCTCTCCTGTTGAAATATCATGATGTGGATGGGGCTATGGGTGAGGCGGGATCGCGCCCGGCGTTACGGAGGCCCTTCCTTCCGAAGGATGCATTTCCGCTTCCAGAAAGGAAGAAAGCATCTCCTTTTGTCGCTCCAGGAAGCGTTTGTCGGGCGCGATCACGTTGTAGAATACATAGCCGCGCAGGGTGGCGAGGGTGAAATGCATGAGGTCGGCGCGCTTGCTTGGATCGGGAATGCGCTGACCGAAGACATTGCTCCAGAGCCGTTCCAGAATAGCCTGCGACTGGATGCGGTGCTGCATGACCAGTGCATGCAAATGCGCGTCCGCGCGCGTCCCCATCACGATTTCCCATATCGCCATGTAGCGAGGGCCGGAATAGATCTCGCGCAGCAGCTCGATGAATGTCTGCCAGTCCGCCTTGGCATCTGCGTCATTCGCGAACGCCTCGAGCTGGGTTCGAACTTCCTCGAACTGGTAGTCGGCCAGCGCCAGGACGAGCTCTTCGCGCGACGCAAAATGGTGCTGCAGCGCGCCGGACGTCAGGCCCGCCCTGCGTGTGATCTCGTTCGTAGTGGTGCGCGCATAACCAAGCTCGATCAGCGCGGACATCATCCCTTCGAGCAGGGCTTTTCTCGTTTCCTCGCGCCGCTCCTGTTGCGTACGGCGCCGCGCGCGCAACTGCTGTGGGGTTTTGTGCATATGCGTTCCCGACGTTCACATAAAACATCATAATCATGATGTTTTATGTTGCAAGCGGTTTTGAATGAAGCAAAGCCATCGAAGAAGGGTGGGAAAAGCGGGGAGGCATCGCTGTGCATGAGTTGCGCCTGCACCCCGTCACGCCGTGCGCTGATCGCTTCTGCGACAGGTCATGAGCTTCAGGAACGCGGCCCCGCCCTCAATCGAGCGTGGCTGGGATATTATGCAGCTGCGATGCCGAATTGCCCGCCAGCTCCCGCAATGCCATGCGCTTGTAGATCTCGACGAGGCGGTCGCCTTCGGCGCGATCGACGGATATAGCCAACCGCATCGTCGCCTCGCCCAACTGCCAGATAAGAAACGCCGTCGAGGCGAGTTCGTCCGGCTTCGCCTCCGGACGGAAGCGTCGCCAGACAGTCGCAACGGCGTCAGCGCAGGCGCGGCTGTCGGCAAGCTCGAGTTCCCGCAACGTCGTGTCGACCTGCGTGCCCGACCAGATGTCGCGCATCACCGGCTCCGCCAGGCAAATCGAATAATAGGTGTCGACAAGTCCGGCAAAGGCCGTGAGGAAGCCTGGTTCGTCGCGAACCCTGGCGAGCTCGGCATCGATGCAGGCGCGGTTGTCGGCCGTGAAGCGCTCGGCCAGGGCGCGGATGATGGCGCTCTTATCGGGAAAGAACTGATACAGCGAGCCGATCGACACGCCGGCGCGTTCGGCCACCTCTCCCATCTTCATTGCGTCGCTGCCGCGCTCGGCGATCAGGCCGCGTGCTGCCGTCAGCATGCGCTCGACGCGCTCGCGGCTGCGCTGCTGCGTGGGTTCTTTACGGGTCGTGTACGGCGCTGCCATGCGAAATATGAATATCTCTCACATTTTTCTTGACAGGCAGAATATGACGATCTATCACATTCTGCAATATGAGAGTTCCTCATATTTAGGGGGAGAGACAATGACGCAAGACCCCAGGAAGCCAATTCTCGTTCTCGGCGGCACCGGCAAGACCGGACGGCGCATCGTGGAGCGGCTGGCCGCACGCGGCCAGCCCGTACGCATCGGCTCGCGATCGGCAAAGCCGGCTTTCGATTGGGGCGACCGGTCCTCGTGGCCGGCCGCGCTGGATGGCGTGCGGGCCGTCTATATCAGCTATTATCCCGATCTCACGGTGCCCGGCGCGAAGGATGTCATCGAAACATTGGCGAAGCTTGCGCTCGATATGGGCATTCGCCGGCTCGTCTTCTTGTCGGGCCGCGGCGAAGAGGCTGCCCAGGAAACGGAGGAAGCGCTGAAGGCCATCGGCGCGGAGCTGACGATCATCCGCTCGAGCTGGTTCATGCAGAACTTCTCCGAAGCTGCGCTGCTCGACCCCATCCTTGCAGGCGAGATGGCGCTGCCGGTGGGCGAGGTGCGCGAGCCATTCGTTGATGCCAACGACATAGCAGACGTCGCAGCGGCCGCGTTGACCGACGACCGCCATATCGGCCAGCTCTACGAGGTGACCGGTCCACGTCTGCTCACCTTCGCTGAAGCAGCCGGCGAAATCGCGGCCACCACGGGACGTCCGGTGCAGTACGTGCGGATCTCGTCGGAGGAGTTCCGCGCCGGCCTCGCCGCGGCCGGCCTGCCGGAGAACCTCGTCCTGCTGCTCGACGAATTGTTCACCCACGTCCTCGACGGCCGCAACGAATATCTTGCCGACGGCGTCCAGCGCGCGCTTGGTCGCCCTGCGCGCGACTTCTCCGCCTATGTGCGCGAGGCGGCGGCAAGCGGCATCTGGAATCCGGCGTAGCCCGCGTGACGCGCCCCTCGTTTCGTCAATCCCGATGGAGGCAACCCATGCTCCCGAAGCTCGTTCCCGCGATCACCTTGTTGGCCCTGCTGGGCAGCGGGCTGATGGCGGGCCTGTTCTTCGCCTATTCGAATTCGGTGATGCCGGCGCTGGCGAAGATGCCAGGCCCGCAAGGCATGACGGCGATGAACCACATCAATGTGGTTATTCAGAATCCGTTCTTCCTGTCGATCTTCACGGGCACGGCGGTGCTTGCCCTGCTGCTGGTCGTCGCCGCGCTGCTGGGCGGGACGGCCAGGCCCGCCTGGATACTGACAGGTGCGCTGCTCTACCTCGTCGGCAACATCGCCGTCACCTTCGCTATCAACGTGCCGATGAACGACGCTCTGGCCGCCGCCGGCTCGGACGCATCAGGCAGCGCGGCGATCTGGGCGACGTTTCTCGACCGCTGGGTGTTCTGGAACCATGTGCGGGCAGTGGCTTGCACCGGAGCGCTGGCAGCCTTCGCCATGGCGACCAGCTAGCAGGGGCGAACCGGGAAAACGCCGCGCAAAATCGCTTAGTGCCGCAGTTCTTTCATTGGAGCGACGCAATGCCCGGAACGATCTTTGCGTGCCTACCGGTCGGTCCTGGACTTCGTCGCCAAGACCTGGCCCTGGGTATCATTTTCAATGCCGACAAGCAGTTTTCTCAGCAGGTCGGCAAGCGCGCCGCGCTCCTTCGCATTCAAGGCCTGAAGGAACGCGGATTCGTTCGCCACATGCGCGCGACAGGCTTCCTCAACGCGCGAGATGCCGGCCTCGGTCAAGGCCACAAGCATGCTGCGTCCATCCTCCTGCGACTTTTCCCGTTGCACCAGCCCGGCCTTTTCGAGCCGGTCCAGCCGGTGGGTAAGACCGCCCGAGGAAATCATCAGCGACGTGTATATCTGCGTCGGAGTCAGGCGATAGGGCGGCCCCGAACGGCGCAGCGTAGCGATCACGTCGAACTCGCCACGATCGAGGCCAAACTTCGCAAATGTCGCCTCCATGCCGGGGCGGAACAGATTTGTCAGGCGCGACGCCCGCCCCAGAATTCCCATCGGCTCGGTATCGAGATCAGGCAGTTCGCGCGCCCACTGGCCGCGCAGGCGATCGACATGGTCGCCTACCGCCGCCCCTTCTCGTGTCCTGGCTCCTGCCGTCATTTCCTGCCCCTTGGCCCGAATATCCGTCACACAGACACCATGTGCCATGGGCGGAATGTCTCGACAAGAAGATATTTTGTCTTGATGCGAAGACAAGCTCGACATATGTCTTCTCGTCAAGATATTTGCGCTGACAGGTTGCGAGGAGGAAAACCGGCATGGTGACGATCTTGCGTCATCGCGAGCCGAAGCCCGGTGAGAGCCGCACGATGCGTTACGAAGGGCGCGAGACCGGCGGTCCGGTTTCACTGTTCCTCGTCGATGCCGCGCCGGGACAAGGAGCGGGCCTGCATGTGCATCCCTATCCCGAGACCTGGGTGGTAAAGCGCGGCGAGGCCGAGTTCATCGTTGGAGATGAAACGGCGCGCGCCGCGCCCGGAGACATCGTCATTGCACCGGCCGGCGTGCCGCATCGCTTCACCAATGTCGGAGAAGACAGGCTCGAACTCGTCTGCATCCATCCCAGCGACAGGATCCTCCAGACATTGGTTTGAGCTGCCTGTCCTCGGTTCCGTCGAAGCTGGGTTCTGCCGCACAATAACGAGGAAAGCACCAATGTTGCGCACTGCACTCCTTGCCGCCGCTCTGTTTGCAAGCAGCCCGGCGATCGCACAGTCCGACCCGGTTGGCGCGCGCGTCGAAGTCAACGGCATGCGAATGTATTACGAGACCTCGGGCGAGGGCGATCCGCTCATCGTCCTGCACGGCGCCTACATGAACATTCGCACGATGGGCGAGATCATTTCCGTTCTCGCCCGGTCCCGGCAGGTCATCGCCGTCGAAATGCAGGGCCATGGCCGCACGACCGATATCGACAGGCCCATAACCTATCCCAAACTCGCCGACGACGTCGCCGCTTTCATGGATGCCATCGGCGTGGAGAAGGCGGACGTCTTCGGCTATTCGATGGGCGCGGCTGTCGGCCTTCAGATGGCAATTCGGCATCCGGAGAAGGTCGACCGGGCGGCCCTGGCTTCCATCGCCTACGATTTCAAGGGCTGGCATCCCGATTACCGGGCCTTCGTGCCGCAGATCGCCCCTGAGATGTTTTTGGGGACGCCAATGGAAGACGCCTATCGCGAACTGGCGGCCGACCCGGAAGGTTTTCCCGCGCTCGTGGACAAGCTTATCGCCCTAGAGCACCAGCCGATGGCCTGGGAGGCAGACGTGGCTGCGCTGAAAACGCCGATCCTCATCATTCAGGGAGACGCTGACATCGTCGACCATGAACATAGCCTGGCAATGTTCCGGTTGCTCGGCGGCGGAGTGATGGGGGACCAGGGCAGGCCCTTGCCGGACTCGCGCCTCGCCATTCTGCCGGGAACCTCGCACACCGCCATCATGGGCCAGACCGAGTTGCTGCGCGCCCTGATCGAACCTTTCCTCGACGGCGAGACGCCGAAGGGCTGGTTCGAGCCGCAAGCGAAATAACCAGTACCCAAGGGAGAACCGCAATGTCGAAGATGATCTTCATCAATCTGCCGGTTACCAACCTGGCTGCCGCGACCCGTTTCTACGAGGCGATCGGATGCGAGAAGAACGAGCAGTTCAGCGACCATCAGTCGTCGAGCATGGTCTGGTCCGACACCATCACCTTCCATCTGTTGACACGCGACTATTTCGCAACCTTCACGCCGAAGGCGATCGCCGATGCCCATGCGACAAGCGAGGTGCTGCTTGCCATGTCCCGCGACAGTCGCGCGGAGGTCGACGCCATTGTCGGGGCGGCGGCCGCAACTGGCGGCAAGGCCGACATGCGCGAGCGCATGGACCTGGGCTGGCTGTACAACCGCGCCTTCGAGGACCCCGATGGCCATGTGTTCGAAGCGGTCTGGGTGGATATGAGTGCCGCATCAGCCCATAAGTAGCCGGCAAACGGTCTCAGTCCTGATCATGACCGGCCGTGCAAGACTATGACGAATACCGGTGCAGGAGCCTCAATATATCGGCCGCGCCGGTGGTTCCCGTCTTTGCATAAAGGCTCTTGGACTGCGAGCGGATGGTTTCTTTCGAAAGCGCGGCTTCCAGGGCGATCTGATCGAGCGATTTGCCTGAAAAAATTCCCGACAAAGCGCGCATTTCACCCTTCGAAAGTCTATAAACATGGGAAAACATCCGGAGATCGGGAGAAGCCGACCCCGCGCCGAAGCGTTCCAGGATAATAACGACGTTGCCCCCTTCGAAATAGAGCGGTTCGGATTCCTTATCCACGCGAACCAGGGTGACTTTGGTTTTCTGGAAGAAAAAATCCAGCGACCTGGGACCGTTATAATGTCGTTTCAGCATCTGTTCGTACGCGGCCTCGGCTTTCTCCTTACGGAAACGGAGCCGGCCATCGATGGAAACATGGATGGGGAAAGGAGCGGCAAGCATGGTTTGCGCCGCCTTCGAGATCCCGACGACCCGCCTTTCTCCATCGGTGAAGATTGCGCCGATGCCGAGCGTGTCCAAAGCAACATTCGCCGTGCCCGGCTGTTGCCCCTTCCGGTGATAAAATGCGAAGGCGCGCTTGAGATGCGGAGCGAGGGAGTTGAGAGTTCTTATGGAACGCTGGACCGCCTGCGCGCCGTCATAGGCGACGACAAGGCTGAACGACTGACTTCCCGACCTGGCCAGCCTTACGCCGGACGTATGGGTCAATCCATGCGGCACGAGGAAATCATTGTAGAATTCCGTCTTTACCAGTTCCTCGCGTGGCAACAGCTCCTCATCATATCCGGCAATGCCGATCGTCCAGGATGAGAGAGGCGGCTGGAGAGGATTCAGCCTGCCATAGTAGCTGTTATATTGTTCGACGACTTTTCCGTCCTGGCATCCGCCAAGCGTATAGCCTTCGCCGTTGGAATTATCATGAATAACGAGCGCCGCCTTGCCGCCTGGCAGCGTGCCCGCCAGCTGATCGAGAAAGTGTTTCCAGGTCACCTCGCCCAGCAAGGCTGCGTAGACCAGATCGTTCAGATCGTCGGTTGTTGCATTCACTTGTACGAGGTCGCTCAGAATCACGTCATTGCGTGCGGGATTGAGACCTATCCCACCTGGAAGTCCAGAGCTTCACCCCATGGGGTGAAGTCAGGCCGCTATCTTTCGTGCATAAACTGGACTTGGGGGGTTCTGTCGGGAATCCCTTGAACTTGCGCGGCGGACAGGTTCACGGAGGCAACGTTGAATACACGACAGATGGCACGATCTTGCGGGAGATCGGTGCGCGGAGCCATGTGGTTTATGCGCCTATTACCCTTGCCTGCGTCGGCGAGCCGTGCCGATTGCCGGCATTGTATTCGTAAAAAAGTTATTTGATTTCAATTCATTAGATATCCAGACCCCTTATCGGGGCGTTTTTTACCATGCGCGCCCTGGGCAACAGACAGGCGATTTCGCGCGCTGTATTTAAGGAGAATGCGGGGGCATGGAACAGGAAATCGCGAAAGCTGCCTCTCTGGCGGGGCGGGCTCGATTCGATATGTCGGCAAATGATTCGCGCAACCGTTCCGGCCGGTCCCTGTTGCTACGCGGCGGACGCATGACCAAATGGAAGGGTGAGGTCGCCAGCTATGCGGCGAACGTCGCCGAAGTCGTCTGCTGGATTTCCAGACGATCGCTTTCCCTGTCTCTCGCGACAGGCCTGGCGGTAGGTACGGCGGCCGCCGCCGACCGGTATTGGGACGCCAATGCCACATTGATCGGCAGCGGCGGCACAGGCACCTGGAACCTGACATCAGGTTTCTGGAGTCCGAGCGGCGACGGCGTCAGTGGTCCCTACACCGCCTGGGGTAATAACCTCGCCGACAATGCGATTTTCGGCGGCACAGCCGGCACGGTGACGCTCGGCTCGCCGATCAGCGCGAACCGCCTCACCTTTACCGTTGGCGGCTATACGCTGACCGGCGGCGTCCTGACGCTGGGCGGCACGACGCCAACGATAACCAGCACTGGAACGAGCACCATCAATTCGGTGATCGCGGGTTCCTCCGGCTTGACCAAGGCTGGCGCGGGCCAGTTGCTTTTGAACGGCGTGAACACCTTCACCGGCGATATCAGCCTGCTGGCCGGTTCGCTCGGCGTCAATGGTAATGCGGCACTCGGCGCGGCCGCGAACCGCATCGTGACGACAAACGGCACGACACTCACCGCTTCCGGCGCGTTGGACGCCAACCGAGTTGTTGAGTTGGGTAGCGGCAACACCAGCATCGGCGGAGCCGGGGTCGGCTCTGCACGTTTCACCGGCACCGGCGGCCTGACCGCCGTCAACGGCGTCACACTCAGCAATGACGCCAACGATTTCACCGGCCAGGCCAGTTTTTTCGTCAACGGCCATGCCTATTTTACGTCGGTCGGCGATGTTGGCGAGGCCAGTTCGCTGGGTGCGGGCGAAACGATACGCTTCACCGCGCAGAACCAGTACCAGGATTGGCTGCACTATACCGGCGGTGGTAACAGTTCCAACCGCGACTGGGAGTTTGCGACCAGCGGCGGCACATCAGGTAACGTCTTCATCAACGATGGCACCGGCACATTGACCTTGACCGGTAACATTGCCGCGATCGGCTCGGTAAGCACCGGCATGTCCTTCGTGGCCCAGAGCGCCGACATGGAACTGCTCGGCGAAATCAGCAGCCTCGGCAATCGCGGTATGGCTTTCCGTGGTGGCGGTGTCGGGCGCACCATCACGCTGGGCAATGCGAACACTTACAGCGGAACAACGAGCATCGGTTCCGGCGGCGCCGTCACCCTGCGCGCCGGATCGCTGGCCAACATCGGCACCGTCAGCTCGTTTGGCACAGGTACGGCCGGCGGCATCGCCCTCTATTCCGGCAGCGTGCTGAGCTATACGGGCGCCGCCTCGAGTAGCAACCGCAACTGGACGATTACCTCGAATGGCAGCATTCAGAACGAGGGCACCGGAGCGCTGGGCTTAAGCGGCAACGTGACCCTGGCTCCTGGCTCAGCCAACGGCTTGGGGCTGGGCGGCAGTTTCACCGGCACGAACACCTTGTCCGGTAATATTTCCGGCACTGGCAAGCTGGTCAGCAGCGGTGCCGGCACATGGGTGCTGAGCGGTGACAATTCCGCGCGCACAGGCGCCATCGAAGTGCTGGGAGGCACCTTGCGCGCCGCCAACCCCACGGCATTCGGTACGGTCACGGGCGTGACGGTCAATGCTGGCACGCTCGATCTGGGCGGCCACGATCTGCTCACACCGACCCTCTCGGGCACCGGCGGCACCATCGCGCTTGGAGCGGGCAATCTCAGCGTTAATACCACTGCCAGCACGAGGTTTGCCGGTGCGATCACCGGCACGGGCGGCCTGACCAAAACCGGCGCGGGGGGGCTGACGCTGAGCGGGCAGAGCACCTACAGCGGTGACACGACGCTCGGCGGCGGCACGCTTACGCTCGATTTCTCGGCGCCAGGAGCCCCGGCCAGCAACATCATCTCGGCCGGTTCGACCTTGAATATGGCCGGCGGCACGCTCGCCATTCAGGGCGGCACCGGCGCCAACGGGCAGACTTTCGACGGTCTCAACATCGGTGCCGGCAGCAACCGCATCGCCACGACCTCCGGGGCGGGCGGCAGCGTGACGGTCGATCTGGGCCTGATCAACCGTACCGGCGGCATTGTCGATTTCGCCTCGACGGGAACCGTCACCTACACCACCGACAGCGGCAGCCTCGGCGGCTGGGCGACGATCAATGGCACCGATTACGCCAAGGTGGATGGCGGCGTCATCAAGGCGTTCGATGCCAGCGACTACACCGACAAGGACGACGCGGGCACCTGGCTGACCGGTGACGTGATCAGTGACGCCGGCGGCGCGGCTAACTCGCCCTTCTTCGGCACAGTCAGCGCTGATCAGCAGCTTGGCGGCCTGAAATATACCGCTGCGGCAGCATCGACGGTGACGATCGGTGCCGCTGCTACGCTCGGCATCGACGGCACGATCATCGTCGGCGATACCGTTGGCAATAACAACCAGTCGATTGTCGGCGGCTCGCTGACCGGCGGCTCCGGCGGCGGCACCCTGGGCGTCTATCAGAATGGCGGCGGCAGCTTCACCATCGCCTCGGCGATCGTCGACAACAGCGGTGCCACCCGCTTCACCAAGTCGGGGACCGGCGCGGTCCGGCTGAGCGGCGCCAATACCTATACCGGCGCGACGACGCTGAGCGGGGGCAGGCTGGAAATCACCAGCCTTGCAAACGCCGGTTCCGCGAGCAGCATCGGAGCGGCTTCAGCCGACGCGTCCAACCTCGTCCTCGAAAGCGGTACGCTCGCCTACGTTGGCGCTACGGACACCGCAACGAACCGCGGCTTCACGCTTGTCGATGGCGGGGCTGTGGCACCGACGATCGAAGTCAATGGCTCCCGGACGATCGAATTCTCCGGACAGGTGACGAGCCTGGACAGTGCCGGCCTGATCAAGACGGGCCTGGGCACTTTGGTACTTTCCAATGCGGCCAACGACTATGTCGGCGTCACCACCGTGACTGGCGGTAGCGGGCCGAACGCCAGCACCTTGTCGGTGAATACTCTCGCTAATGGCGGTTTCGCCAGCGGCATTGGCGCGGCATCGAGCGACTCGGCCAATCTTGTGCTGAGCGCGGGCGGGCGCCTGCAATATACGGGCGGTACTGTTGTTGTCGACCGTGGCTTCACGCTGGACGGTGCTGGCGGCCGCATAGACGTTGCCGCTGCCGGCACCACGCTCACCATCAGCGGCACGGCAGTCGGCGCGGGCGGTCTCACCAAGGAAGGCGACGGCACATTGGTGTTGTCGGGCACCAACACCTATACGGGCTCCACGTTCGTCGATGGCGGCACACTGCGCGCGGGCTCGGCCAAAGCCTTCGGTCCCGGCGGCGGCTTCATGACGGTCAATGGCAGCGGGACACTGGATCTTGGTGGGTACGACATCACTGTGGCCGGCCTGCTCGGCGACGGTACGGTCGACCTGGGCAACAAGACGCTGACGTCCCACGGCGGCTCGGCCAACAGTTTCACCGGCAAGATAACCGGCACCGGCGGTTTTACCCGTAGCGGTTCCTGGACGCAGGTGATCAGCGGCTGCCAGAACGACTACACCGGCAAGACCACGATATCCGGGAACCTGAGTGTCGACTGCCTGGCCGATGGCGGCGACGCGAGCGGCATCGGCGCGTCGAGCGCGGCCTCGGCCAATCTCGTCCTGAACGGCGGAGATCTTGCCTATCGCGGCGGCGATGTCACCACCGATCGCGGTTTTACCCTGCAAAGCGGCTGGGGCGGCATCAACGTCGTCGAAGCCACGACAACCCTTGAATTCAGCGGCCAGGCGGTCGGTGGCGGCAGCCTCGAAAAGAAAGGCGCGGGCACGCTGGTCCTGTCAGGCGCCAATACCTATACCGGGGCCACATCCATCAGCGGCGGAACGTTGCGCGTGAACTCCAGCACTGCCCTGGGCAGTCCCGCTGCAATGACCCTTTCGAATGTCGCCGGTGCGCTGCTCGATCTCAACGGCTTCGACACCAGCCTTGCCTATCTGTCGGGTGGCGGTTCGGTCGGCGGTAATGTCGCGCTGGGCGGCGCGACGCTGTCTCTTTCTACAGGCGGGAGCGGAACTGGTGCCTTCAATGGGGCCATCAACGGCACCGGTTCTCTTGTCAAGAGCGGCACTTACATCCAGGAATTGAGGGGCTGCGGCAGCACCTATACCGGCAGCACCACCATCAACAGTGGCGTACTCGCGGTCTCCTGTCTGAATGATGGCGGCGTCGCCAGTTCGATCGGCCTTTCCAGCGCCGACGCCAGCAATCTCGTCATCAATGGCGGTACGCTGCGCTATATCGGCACCGGCGGCAGTACCAATCGTCAGTTCACGCTGGGCGCCAGCGGCGGCAATGCGCTCGACGCATCGGGCATGGGCGCGATCAACTTCACCAGCAACGCGCCGGTTACTTTCGCGGCGGCCAACACGGCGCAAACGCTGACGCTGACCGGAACGAACGTCGCCGACAACAAGCTTGCGGCAAGGCTGACCAACAACGGCAGCGGTGTCACTTCACTGACCAAGACCGGAACCGGTACCTGGATCCTGAGCAACGAGACCAGCACCTATACGGGCGTCACCACCATCAGCGGCGGCGTGCTCGGCGTCGACAAGCTGGCAGATGGCGGGCAGGCCTCGAGCCTTGGTGCGTCGTCGGCCGCAGCGTCGAACCTGATAATCGGCAATGGCTCGACGCTGCGCTACACTGGCACAGGCGACACCACCAACCGGCTGTTTACGCTTTCGGCGGGCGTGACCTTCATTGAATCCTCGGGCACTGGCGCCATCGTCTTCACCGATACCGGTCCGGTGACACTTGCCGGCAACAACCAGAACCGCACCATCGCGCTCGGTGGCGGCAATACCGGCAACAACACGCTGGCCGGCTCGATCGGTGACGCCGGCACCGGCAAGACAACGCTTGCAAAGAACGACGGCGGCACCTGGGTGCTGACCGGCAGCAATACTTTCACCGGCAACACTGTCGTCAATGCCGGCAGGCTGGTGCTGGGCAATGGCGGAACCACAGGCTCGCTCAGCAGTAATGTCGTGATCGACGGCGGCTCGCTCGCCTTCAATCGCGCCGACACCTATGGGTATGGCGGCCTGATCTCACGCGCCGACGCAGGAAGCACGGGCGGTATCGACCAGATCGGTTCAGGCACGACGATCCTCACCGGGGCCAACACCTATCTCGGCGCGACCAACGTCAACAAGGGCACCCTGCTGATCAACGGCAACCAGTCCGGCGCAACCGGCCTCACCACGGTTCGCGCGGGCGGCACGCTCGGCGGCACGGGCACCATCGGCGGCGACGTTGCCGTCCTCGGCGGCACCATCGCGCCGGGAAGCAACGGTGCGGGTACGCTGACCATCAACGGCAGCCTCACGCTCGACTCCTCGTCCACCCTTGCCATGCAATTCGGACAGGCCGGCACCGTCGGTGGCGCCCTTAACGACGCGATCAATGTCAATGGCAACGTGACGCTCGATGGTACGCTTGACGTGTCCGAGACCGCCGGCGGCAGTTTCGGTCCCGGCGTCTATCGCATCATCAGCTATACCGGGACCCTGACCGACAACGGCCTCAATGTCGGCACGCTGCCGAGCGGCACCGGTGTCATCCAGACGGCGGTGGCGGGGCAGGTCAACCTGCTTGCGGGCGGCGACGACTTCAGCTTCTGGGACGGCGCCGCCGGCCCCAAGAACAATGGCGTCGTCAATGGCGGCAACGGCATCTGGCAAAACGGCCTTGGCAACGACAACTGGACGGAATCGACCGGCAATGTGAACGCCGCCTATGCCGACGGCACATTCGCCATCTTTGCCGGCAGCGCCGGCACCGTCACCGTCGACAACGGCCTCGGCCAGGTCACAGCCAGGGGCATGCAATTCGCCACCAACGGCTATGTCGTCGACGGCGACATGATCTCGCTTCTCGGGACGGATGCGACCATCCGCGTCGGCGACGGCACGGCAGCGGGCGCGGGCATGACGGCGACGATCGCCTCGGTACTTGCCGGCACCTCGAAGCTGGTCAAGACCGACGCCGGTACGCTGGTGCTGGTGGGAGCCAACAGCTATAGCGGCGGCACCGCCATCAATGGCGGCACGCTCCGCATAGCGGATGATTCCAGCCTTGGTACGGGCGACATCAGCTTCAACGGTGGCACGCTTCATACGACTGCAAATGTGGGCACCGTCAAAAAGCTGACACTGGCTGGTGCAGGAACGCTGCTCACCGATGCAGGTACAATCCTGGCACTCCTTGGGGACATCGACGGCGGCGGGGCGCTCACCAAGAGCGGTGCGGGCACTCTCTTGCTGGCGGGCCACGCCGGCCACGCCGGCGGTACGACGATCATGGACGGAACCGTGCAGGTCGGTTTTGGCAGCACCACCGGGTCCATCGCGGGCGATATCGTCAACAACGCCACGCTGATATTCGACCGCTCCGATGCGCTCGCCTATGCCGGCGCCATTTCCGGCACCGGCGACCTGTACCAGAACGGTGCGGGCACGCTGACGATGAGCGGAAACAGCAGCTACACGGGCAGAACTTTGGTGGACAATGGTATGCTGGTGCTGACGGGCCGGATCGTCGGGACGTCAGGGCTGACATTGGCCAGCACCACGGCTCATGCCGCCGATATGATTCTCGACGGCGCCAATGCGCGGCTTTCGACGGCCGCGACAGGCACCTCCTATGTCGGCTACCAGAACAACGGCACCCTGACGGTGCGCAACGGCGCGCAGGCTGGCTTCGCGGGCTTGATCGCGGGCAGCGGGATAGGGTCTGTCGCTACGATCAAAGTGGACGGGCCCGGTTCTCAGGTCACGCAGACCGGAACAGCGATATTCGGATTGGGTGGAACCGCGACCGTCGACATTCTTGGCGGTGGCAGGATGGTTTCGTCCGGCACGAATGTGCTTGTCGGCGGCCAGTTTCCGACCGGGGCCACCGGTATGGTTACGGTTTCCGGCGCGGGTTCGCGCTGGGAAATCGCCAATGCTCTCAATTTCCGCAGGGGTTCGGTCACTATTGCCGATGGTGGCGTCGTGACTGCGGGATCGTCCGTTATCGGCTTTGTCGGTGTGGGTGTCGCCAACCCGACTGCGGACCTGCTGGTCACCGGTGCCGGTTCGCGCTTCGAGACGGCGGGCAGCTTGACGATCACCAATGCCGTCACGGGCGGCGCCAGGGGCTCGATCACCATCGCTGACGCCGGCGTGGTCAAGGCCGGCAACGGCACGCTTGCGATGGGGCCGGGCGATGCGGCCCTCAACATCGGCGGAGTGGAAGGCGGTCCGTTCGCTCGTGCCGGCAGGCTGGATGCGGCTTCGGTGACGATGGCAGCGGGCACGAACCGCATCAATTTCAACCATGATACTGCGGACTACCGGTTCGACGCCGTCATTTCCGGTGCGGGCGCGCTCAATCACTACGGCCCCGGTGCCACGGTGCTGACGGGGAACAACAGCTATACCGGTTCCACCACCGTCATTGCCGGCAGCCTCTACATCAATGGCGACCAGTCGTCGGCGACCGGACCCACCACCGTCGGCCCTGCAGGCACGCTCGGCGGTGCCGGCACGATCGGCGGCGATGTCGTCGTCGTCAGCGCTTCGGTAAATCCTGGCGATCTCGGAAGCGCGCCGGGAACGCTGACGATCAATGGCAATCTGTCGCTGATGTTCGGATCCAATCTCAATTTCAGCTTCGGCCAGGCCAATGTTCCGGGTGGGCCGCTCAACGACCTCATCAATGTCGGCGGCGACCTGTCGCTCAACGGCACGCTCAATGTGCAGGCCTCTGCCGGCGGCAGCTTCGATCCGGGCATCTACCGGGTCATCAACTATGCCGGTTCGCTGAGCGGCACCGGGCTGGGGCTCAACGCCCCGACGCCGGACTTCTATGTCCAGACCTCGATCCCCGGGCAGGTCAACCTGGTCAACACGGCGGGCATGGCGCTGCGTTACTGGGATGGCGATGCGGGCCCCAAGAACGACGGCACTGTCAACGGTGGCAACGGCCTCTGGCAGGCCTTTGGCGTTGCGCCCGACAACGGCAACGACAACTGGACCGAAGACGGCGCGATCAACGCGCCCTTTGCGGACGGAGCCTTTGCTGTGTTCATGGGTGATGCCGGAACGGTCACCGTCGATTCCGGCAAGGGCGCGGTCAACGTCTCGGGAATGCAGTTCATCACCGACGGCTACGTCATCGACGGTGACACCATCAATCTCGTGGGCGCGGGCGACACCGTGATCCGCGTCGGCGACGGAACCACGGGTGGCGCGGGAGCGACCGCCACGATCACCGCCGAGCTTGCCGGCGGCAGCGGGTTCGTCAAATCCGACATGGGCACCCTGGTCCTCGCCGGCTCCAACAGCTATGCCGGCGGCACGACAATCAGGGGCGGCACGCTGCAGATTGCGTCCGACGCCAGTCTCGGCGCGGCATCCGGCGGCATCACCTTCGACGGCGGCACGCTGCACACCACGACCAGTTTCGCAACCACGCGCAATGTCGTGCTGACCGGCGCGGGGAGCTTCCTTACCGCCACCAACACGACGTTGACGCTGGACAATCCGATCTCCGGCGCCGGGATGCTGACCAAGGCCGGCGGTGGCACGCTGCTGCTGGCCAGCGACGCGGCCCACACCGGCGGCACGACGATAGCAGCCGGCACGCTGCAACTCGGCGATGGCGGCACGGGCGGCAGCGTCACCGGAAACATCGTCAATAACGGCCTGCTGGCGATTGACCGGTCCGACAAGCTGACGCTCAAGGGGAAGATCTTCGGCAGCGGCGCGTTCACGCAGAACGGCGGCGGCACCACCATCCTGACTGGGGCCAACGGCTACACGGGCGGTACCACGGTCAATGCGGGCGCGCTGCTCGTCAACGGCGACCAGTCGCTGGCCACGGGGGTGACAAATGTCGCCAGTGGCGCGACGCTCGGTGGCGCGGGCATCATCGGCGGCAACGTCGTGGTCGCCGGCGGCGCGACGCTTCAGCCGGGCAGTTCGCTCGATGCAGCCAGCACGCTCACCGTCAAGGGCGATCTGTCGCTCGGCAGCGGCTCGAAGCTTGCCATGCAGTTCGGCGAGGCCAATGTCGAAGGCGGCGGCTTCAACGATCTCATCCATGTCGGCGGCAACCTGACGCTCGGCGGCACGCTGGACGTTTCCGTCTCGCCTGGCGGCATCTTCGGCGGCGGCATCTACCGCGTCATCAATTACGGCGGCACGCTCACCAACAATGGGCTTGCGCTGGGCGCCATGCCCGCCGGCAGCGACGTGTTCCTGCAAACCTCGGTGGCGGGCCAGATCAATCTGGTCAACGGCGCCGGGCTGGCGCTCAACTACTGGGACGGCGATGCCGGGCCGAAATTCGACGGCCAGGTTGCCGGTGGCGACGGCATCTGGCAGGGCACGGCCGGCAACGACAACTGGACCGACGCGGCGGGCGACATCAACGCGCCTTACGCCAACGGCTCCTATGCGATCTTCACCGGTGCTGCCGGAACCGTCACGGTTGACAACAGCCTTGGCCAGGTCGAGGCAACCGGCATGCAGTTCGCCGTGGACGGCTACCGGATCGAGGGCGACGAACTGAAGCTCACCGGTTCGCAGTCGGTGATCCGCGTCGGCGACGGCACGAGCCTCGGCATCAGCATGACGACGACGATCGCGGCGGTGCTTTCCGGCTCGGGCGAACTGGTGAAGGCCGATCTCGGCACGCTCGTCCTGACGGGCAACAACAGCTATACGGGCGGCACGTCGATGACCGGCGGTACCTTGCAGGTGGCTGCGGACACGGCGCTTGGCGACAAGGCCGGCGGGCTCTCCTTCAATGGCGGCACGCTGCACACGACGGCTGTCATGACCAGCAACCGCTCGCTCGTGTTCGCTGGCGATGGCACGGTGCTGACCGACGACGGAACCAGCCTGACGCTCAACGGGGTGCTTTCGGGCAATGGCGACTTCACGAAGTCGGGGAGCGGTACGCTGGCCCTGACCGCCGACAGCAGCGCCTATGGCGGCCTGACGACCGTCGATGACGGCACGCTCGTCGTGAGCGGTGTTCTCGGCGGCAAAATGGCAGTCGCCGTGGGGGGCAGGCTGGAAGGTGCCGGGAAGGTCGGAGCAACGAGCAACAGCGGCACGATCGCGGTGGGCCATGACGGTGTCGGCACGCTCACCATCCAGGGCAACTATACCGGCCATGACGGCCGCGTCGAAATCTCCGCCGTGCTCGGCGACGACAGTTCGGACACCGGCCGCCTCGTGATCGCCGGCGCCACAGCCGGCACGACGCAGATCGGCGTTACCAATCGCGGCGGGCTCGGCGCGCAGACGGTGGAAGGCATCAAGATCATCGATGTGGGCGGCGCGTCCAGCGGCACCTTCACGCTTGATGGCGACTACGAGTTCCAGGGCGAGCAGGCGGTGGTGGGCGGCGCTTATGGCTACCGGCTCTATAAGGGCGGCGTGAGCTCGCCCAACGATGGCGACTGGTATCTGCGTTCGGCCCTGCTCGATCCGCAGCAACCTGAAGCGCCGCTCTATCAGCCCGGCGTTGCGCTCTACGAAAGCTATGCCGCGGCAATGCAGGAGCTCAACCAGACCGGCACCCTGCAGCAACGCATCGGCAATCGTGTCTGGGGAACGCGTGCGGATGCAAAGGGAGACAGGATCGCCGACAGCAACGGCATCTGGGCCCGCATCGAGGCCGCCCATGCGAAGTTCGATCCGGAGGTTTCGACCAGCGGTGCAAACTACGATGCCAACACCTGGAAATTCCAGACGGGCATCGATGGCCTCCTCGCGCAGAACGAAGCGGGACGCTTCATCGGTGGCCTCTATGTCCAGTACGGCACCGCCTCATCCAGTGTCTGGTCGCCTTACGGCACAGGCAGCATCGACACGACCGGTTACAGCCTGGGCGCAACGCTGACCTGGTATGGCGAGAGCGGCTTCTATGTGGACGCCCTGGCCCAGATCACCTGGTATGACAGTGACCTTCGCTCGGCCACCGCCGGCCGCAAGCTGGTGGACGGCAATGGCGGCATGGGCTACGGCCTCAGCATCGAGGCCGGCCAGCGCATCGAGCTTGGCGGCGGCTGGTCGCTGACGCCACAGGCACAGCTCAGCTATTCGGATGTTCGCTTCGACAGCTTCCATGATGTCTTCGACGCAGAAGTCTCGCTGCGGAAGGGACACGATGTGACCGGGCGCCTCGGCATTGCGGTCAACCACGAAGCCGAATGGCGCGACACGCAGGGGCGCCGGGTGGCGAGCCATCTCTACGGCATCGCCAATCTCTACTATGGCTTTGCGGGAGCCACGGAGGTGGACGTGGCGGGGGTCGCGTTCTCAAGCAGGAACGACCGTCTGCGCGGAGGCATCGGCCTTGGCGGTACGCTCAACTGGGCCGATGACAAATACTCGCTTTACGGCGAAGCACGGCTGGATGGGAGCCTGAAGGACGCCCACAACACCAACTCGATCGGCGGCACGGTCGGCTTCCGCATGCGCTGGTAGGCCGTTCGCTGAACCGGCGCCGCGTTCCCACCGCCGCGGCGCTTCTCAACCCATCAGCCGGGCCTGCCGGCGAGGGCCGCCACGATGGACGCCCTCCTGTTTACAACGAGTACGAAAGACATGACTGGATCACGAATTGCACGGCAGCTCCTGGTTGCCCTGATCGGCGCTCTGCCGATCCTTACCTCTACAGCCCAAGCCCAAGCCCAAGGAACAATTGACATGCAATCTCCTACATCACTGTCCGAAACCTATGATGCCTGGACAGTGCAATGCGCCAACCAGCAGCAAGGCGACCGGACGCTGCGCATTTGCCAGATGTCTCAGGAACTGCTGCAGCAGGAGACGCGCCAGCGCGTGCTGACGTTCGCAATCGGCATGACCGACACCGGCGGCGCCAAGGCAACGCTCGTTTTGCCGTTCGGCCTGCTTCTGGCGGACGGCGTGCGTGTCAACATCGCCGACGACGAAGTGATGCGTGCGCCCTATCGCACATGTTTGCCGGTCGGCTGCGTGGCAGAGATCGAACTGCCGGCCGAAACGCTCCAGAAGTTCGAGGCGGCCGAAGTCGCCAGCGTGCTGATGACCGCCAATTCCGGCCAGCCGGTGAAAACCGATATCTCGCTCAAAGGCTTTGCCTCGGCGTTCCAGCGGCTGACGGATCTCTCGGCCAGCGCAGGAAAATAGGGATAGTGCCGGGTTTCGGCGCTTCTGCGGGCGCGTGAGGGATTGCTGTCAGCGACGACCGCCATGGCAGCGATCCCTTGATCGGGGCGTAGGTTTGCCGGCAGTCGCCGCTACGGTATCCAGCGCAGAGCCACCCCGCCTGCCGCCGCCAGCAGAACGACGACCCAGGGCGGGGTCTTCCAGGCCACCAATGCCACGAAGCAGATCAACGCCACGGCAAGATCGGGCAATCCCCCGATAGCGCTGGTGAATACGGGCGTGTAGAGCGCCATGCCCAGAATGCCTACGACCGCCGCATTGGCGCCCTGCATTGCCGATTGAGCCCATACCCTGTGCCGCAGCTGATCCCAGAACGGCAGCGCGCCGATCAGGATCAGAAACCCTGGCAGAAAAAGCGCCAGAAGTGCGATAGCCGCTCCGGCGATGCCGTTCGGTTCCGGCTTCATGACGGCACCCAGCCATGCCGCGAATGTAAACAGCGGCCCCGGCACCGCTTGCGCCGCACCATAGCCCGCGAGAAAGGCGTCGTTGCTGACCCAGCCCGGCGCGACGGTTTCGGTCTGCAACAGGGGCAGCACCACATGCCCGCCACCGAACACCAGCGAGCCGGCGCGATAGAAACTGTCGGCAAGCGCGAAACCCTGACCCAGACCGGCCAAAACGGGTAAACCAGCCAGCAACGCCACGAATACGGCCAGGGCGACCAGGCCGGCTCCGCGCGAGACCGGAACAGCCAGTTGGGCACCGGTCCTTGCTTGCCCCCGACCCAGACCCAGACCTGCGGCGGCCCCGAGGAGGATGGCTCCCATCATCCCGCCGGCTCCGGGCGCGACGGCCAGCAGGATCACGGCGGCTACCGCTATCGCCACGCGTTCCTTGTCGGGGCACAGATTGCGCGCCATACCCCAGACCGCCTGCGCCACAATGGCGACCGCGACGATCTTCAGCCCATGCCGGACACCCAGGCTCCACAGGTTTTCGAGATGCGACGCCGTGAGGGCCAGAACGAGCAGGAACAGGGCCGACGGCAGCGTGAAGGCGAGAAATGCCGCGAGCGCGCCGCCCCAGCCGGCCCGCATCAGGCCAAGCGCGAAGCCGACCTGACTGGAGGCAGGCCCCGGCAGGAACTGGCACAGCGCCACCAGATCTGCGTAGGCCGTGTCGCTCAGCCACTTGCGCCGTATCACCAGCTCGTCCCGGAAATAGCCGAGATGGGCAATGGGGCCTCCGAACGACGTGATTCCGAGTTTCAGGAAGGCGCGGAAAACCTCGGCGACGCTGCCTTGTGTCTGTTGCCGGCTGTGATCCATTGGGGAATTCGCTTTATGCATGGTCATTGCCGCCGTTGACTACGTGCCATTGGAGACAGCCTTGTGACGGGCTGTCCACAATGGCGCGGAAGGTGACATGTTGGAAGCGCCGGCGATCGCGCTGTTCCAAAGACGCGGCGGCCGTGGAAGGCAGTGCATGATTTGCTTCGCGCTTTTGTGCTCACCTTCCGCCCTCTGGTGATAATTCGAGCGTGCTGCGTGGCCCGACCCTAGCTGACGGTTTGCAGATCGGTTTCGTTGCGCGCGATGCCGACCATGCCTTCGGCCTGCTCGAGCATTTGTCTGGCGCTTCGTCTCAGGATCGCGATAAGTTGGGTGCGGTCGAAATCGGCGTCCCGGTTTTCGGGCCAGACCGCGCAATATTCAAAATGGACCGCAGGCTCGAAGCGCCGGAAAACCAGCCGATCGTTGCGCGCCACATACATGCCGAAAAGATCGACCAGCGCGATGCCGGCGCCTTCTTCCGCCATGCGCACGGCCGCGGCCATCAGCGGCACCTGCATCACCTCGTCCGGGCGGACATTCTCGGCAATGAACACGCGGTCGATGCCGCTTTGGATTCCTTCGTGCCTCGACAGGCCGATATAGCTTTCACCATCGAGGTCGCAGGCATGGATCACCGGTTTGCCGGCGAGCCGGTGATCGCGGGGGAGGGCGCAATATACCGGACTGCGGATGATCTGGCTGCTCGCCAGCCCCTGCATATGCTGCATCACCACCGTGATGGCGAACTCCAGGCGTTGCGCGGCCAGCAAGCTGAGCAGGCTGGGTGCATCGTAGGTGTAGAGCGACAAGACCCTGCCGCTCCTGGCGCGCCAATCCGGCAATACCCTTGGCAACAGGGTCGTGGCCAGCAGGGGTACGGCGCCGAAGGCGATCGGCTGGATCTCGCTTTTGATCACGCGCGCGACGATGCGATCGATGTTCTCGAGGGTTGAGAACAGGACGTTTGTCTCGCTGTAAAGGGTCAGCGCCAGCGGGGTCGGAACAAGCCGCCCCTGCCGGCGCTCGAACAGGCTGATCCCCGCATGCAGTTCGGCCTGCGCGATGATCTTGCTGACGGCGGGCTGAGACAGGCCGAGCAGGCGTGCTGCCTCCGATGCGCTCCCACCTGCGATGACCGCGCGAAAAACCTCGATGTGTTTGAACTGCAGCCCGTCGCGCCTCATCGCCCACCTATAACAAAAGAAATAGCACCATAACGAAATATCCAGTTCCGCGAAGCCTGGACTTGTGCAATTTGTCATAAAAATGGGCTGAAGAACTGCGCCATGGTCGCGTCGAGGCAAAAGCCTTCCTGACGAAATGCGGGCCAATGCCGCTCAGCTGTATAAAGCCTATTCAATTTAGAATATGTGTGGGGGAGCCTGTATGTTCGAATGCATAGACACCGGCCGTAAAGCCAGCGGCAATCCGATCTCCGGTGTCGTCAGAAAAGGCGATCTCGTCCTGACGGTCCAGATCCCTACCTGCCCGGAAACTGGCAAGCTGGTGGATGGCGGCATCGAGGCGCAGTCGCGCCAGGTCTTCGCCAATCTGAAGCAGGCGATGGAAGCCGCAGGCGGCTCGCTGGCCGATGTGATGCTGGTGCAGGTCTATATCGTCGATTCAGCCGACTGGGCCGCGATGCACAAGGTTTGGAGCGAAACCTTCAAGGCGCCTTTCCCGGCGCGCGCAACCGTCGTCGTCAAGGAACTCATGCTCGATGGCATGCTCATCGAGATCGTAGCCAATGCCCATTTGGGCTAGACGCAATCCATCGTCGCAGACCCGGAGGAGATTTCCCGAATGAACGCCCTTGCCAGATTTGCAGGTTCTGCATTGGCACTCGCATTGTCCAGCGTCGTTGCCATTCCCGCCTGGGCGGAAACCGACCTTACCAAACTCCTGCCCCAGTCGATCCGCGATGCCGGCACCTTGCGGGTGGTTGCTTCATCGAGCAGCAGCCCGCCGATGATCTTCGTAGGCACTGATGCGCGGACGCTCGAGGGGCTTGAAATCGAGCTTACGCAGGCGGTCGCCGATGCGCTTGGCGTGAAGCTGGAATTCGTTCACGGCACTTTCGACAGCCTGATCCCGTCGATCGCGGCGGATCGTGCCGATATTGCCGTTGGCTCGATCGGCGATCTGAAATCGCGCCAGGAACATGTCGATTTCATCGACTACGTGAAGGCGGGCATCGGCATGGCCGTGCCGACGGGCAACCCGAAGGGCATCACCGACCTGGACAGCCTGTGCGGCAAGACGGTCGCGGTGCTGCGCGGCACGTTCCAGGAAAAGGAACTCGCCGAACAGAAGGCCAAGTGCCAGTCCTCCGGAAGCGAACTGGACGTCCAGACCTTCTCCGACACCAATGCGGCCGTGATGGCGCTTCGTTCCGAGCGGGCCGACGCCTGGTCGGGCGACAGCGCGCCTGTCGGCTATGCCGTCAGCCAGTCTTCCGGGGCCCTGGAACTCGCCGGGAAAATGCGCGCCATCGCGCTGCTGGGCTATGCGGTGAACAAGGAGAACACCGAATTGCGGGACGCCGTCAAGGCGGCTCTCGAGGCTGTCCAGAGCAGCGGCAAGTACAAGGAAATCTTCAAAAAATGGGGCCAAAGCGACACGATGGTCGACAAGATCACCATCAATGACGCCTGGCTTTAGGACGCTTTCGGTTCATGACTGACGGATCTGCTCCCGGCACCGCTTCCCGGTCGGCCATCGCGCCGGCCGGGAAGCGGTCCAGCAACCCGGCCGGCGAGAACTTCGTCACCGTGCCGCTGCGCCATCCCTGGCGATGGTTCGGCGCGGCGGTGATGCTGTTCGTGCTGTTGTCGATCGCCGATCTGCTGGTCACAAATCCGCGCTGGCAGTGGAACAAGGTCTGGGAATATCTGTTCAGCGAGCCGATACTGATCGGGGTTGCCTATACGCTGATCCTCACCGTTCTGGCCGAAGTCGTGGGCATCAGTTTCGGCATCCTGCTGGCGATATTGCGACTGTCGGACAATCCGCTGCTTTCCTGGTCGAGCGCGGCATTCACCTGGATCTTCCGCGGCATACCGCCTCTGGTGATGATCCTCTTCATCTATTTCTTCTCCGCGCTCGTGCCGGTGCTTTCGATCGGCATTCCGTTCGGGCCGTCGATCGATATCGTAAAGACCAATACGGTCGTCACCCAGCTGTTCGCGGCGGTCGTCGGGCTCGGGCTTGCGCAGGCCGCCTATGTTTCCGAAATCGTGCGCTCGGGCATCCTCTCGGTTTCCCCCGGCCAGACGCGCGCGGGCCTCGCCCTCGGCATGACCCCGCTTCAGGCCATGCGCCACATCGTCTTCCCGCAGGCCATGCGCGTCGTCGTGCCGCCGCTGGGAAATGAGGTGATCTCCATGGTCAAGGCGACCTCGCTCGTCAGCGTGATCGCCTATATGGAACTTCTGACGACGGTCCAGGTCATCTACGCTCGCACCTTCGAACAGATTCCCATGCTGATGGTCGCGGTCATCTGGTACGGCATCATCACCTCGGTGCTCACCCTTGCCCAGTCCCAGATCGAAAGCCGGCTGAACAAGTCTGCGAAGAATGTGAAGGGGGCCAGATGACGGTGCACGCGCAACATGGCCAGCCACGCAAGGTGATGGTCGAGGCACAGGAGGTCTGCAAGCACTACGGACCCCTCGAAGTGCTGAAAGGCATCAACCTCAAGGTTCATCAGGGCGAGGTCGTGTGCATCATCGGCCCTTCGGGATCGGGCAAATCCACCCTGCTGCGCTGCATGAACCATCTGGAGCATGTGAATGCGGGACGCCTCTATGTGGATGGCGAACTGGTGGGATACCGCCAGGAAGCACACAAGCTCTATGAGCTGAAACCCTCGGAAGTATGCCTGAGACGGCGCGACATCGGCATGGTGTTCCAGCATTTCGAGTTGTTTCCGCATATGACGGCGCTGGAAAACCTCTGCCTGGCACCCACCGTCGTGCTGAAGCGCGCCCGCGCCGAGGTCGAGCGCGAGGCGCTGGAGATGCTGCAACGGGTCGGTCTGTCCGACCGGGCCGGCTACTATCCCTCCCAGCTTTCGGGAGGCCAGCAGCAACGCGTCGCCATCGCGCGCGCGTTGACCATGAACCCCAAGATCATGCTGTTCGACGAACCCACCTCGGCGCTTGATCCCGAACTCGTCGGCGAGGTTCTGAAGGTCATGCGCGACCTGGCGGCCTCCGGCATGACGATGGTGGTCGTCACGCATGAGATGGGCTTCGCCCGCGAAGTCGCCGACCGGGTGGTGATCATGGACGGCGGGCGCATCATCGAGGATGGCCCTCCCGCCGACATATTCTCCAATCCCCGGAGCGAACGGGCGCGCACCTTCCTCGAACGCCTCCTGGCGTGATCGGCTCAATCAAGTCACGACAAAAGGATCCGGCCATGGATGATACCGTTCTGGTGCTGGGCGGCGGCGTCGCCGGCCTCTCGGTCGCCCGCAGCCTGCAACTGGTCGGCCGCCGCGTTGCAATCATAGATCCCTTACCCTCGCCGGGCGGAGCGTCGTTCGGCAATGGCGGTTTCATCTCGCCCGACAGTTTCATGCCGGGCGCGCAGCCGGGCATGCTGCGCAGCCTACCCGGCTGGCTGCGCGATCCGCTTGGCCCGCTGGCCATCGACCCCGGCTATGTGTGGCGAGCCTTGCCCTGGTTCATGCGGTGGCTGAAGGAGGGGCGCCTGGATCGCATGACGCGCCTGGCGCACGGCATCCATGCCCTGCATGCGCCGGCGCTGCGCGAATGGCGTCGGCTTCTCGGCCCTGACCTCTACCATCGCTATATACGCGAGGAGGGAGAGGTCATTCTCGGCGATACGCAACCTGCCGGCTCCGCCTTCGAGGTCGAGCAGCGCCTGACCGCCCGGTTCGGCCTCGATGTGGACATTCTCTCCCGCGCCGACATCGAGCGGCTGTACCCGGAAATATCCGACTGCGTCCGGTTCGGCCTGCTCAAGCGCGGCAACGCGCACACGGTCAGCCCCGGTGGGGTGAACGCCGCTCTCGCCGAAAACATCGTGGCCGAGGGCGGATCGTTTCATCGCGAACGCGTGCTCAAGCTCATCCCGGAAGGCGACCGGTGGCTGGTGCTCACGTCAACGGGCAATCATCGGGCGCGCGATGTGGTGGTCGCCTGCGGGGTGTGGTCCAACCAGCTTCTCAAGCCACTGGCCCTCGACATACCTCTGGAGAGCCAGCGCGGCTATCACGTCATGCTGCCCAACGATCAGGTGGAGATCGGCCTTCCCTTCATCCATCGCGGCAGGGGGATCGGGCTGACGCCTATGCTCGAAGGACTGCGCGTCGCCGGAACCGTCGAATTCTCCGGCGTTGACGGGGTGCCCAATGAAAAGCGCGCCGACCAGGCCCTTTACCACGCACGGCAATTGTTTCCCGGATTGACGGGCAAGCCCCTCTCGCTGTGGACCGGACAACGCCCGGCCACCCCGGACACCCTGCCCGTAGTGGGCGGGGTGCCAAACCGGCCCGGCCTGTGGCTGTGTTTCGGCCATGGCGCCTATGGCATGACAGGCGCGCCGCCGAGCGGGCGTCTCCTTGCGGAGCTGATCACCAGTCAGCCGACATTCATCGACGCGGCCACCTATGCCCCGACGCGTTTCTAGGCGCGCCGGATAATCTCGTCCTCCGGTCGGGCCAAATCGTTGCCTGCGAATCCTTCATCGACACGCGCATATTATCACGATGGTTGGTACTTCCTCTCACTCAAAGAGACAAGCTGGACCCGACCACGGATATCCGTCACGCGAATCCGCGGGCAGGAAGGCGGCGCAACCTCTTATCGGAGAGGTCTGGTTTGGTCGAACCGTCTTTTCCATTGAAGGAAGTCCACGGTTCAAACGTGATTTTGAGAGAATCTGATCAATGCGCGTGCCGACGTGAACCAGTTCTGCCGCTCAAATACCGTTGGGCCTGGGAAAAATACCTTTCCGGCTGCAACAACCACTGGATGCCGACCGAAGTTTCCATGCAGGCCGACATTGCGCTGTGGAAATCCAAGGATGGGCTGACCGATGATGAACGCCGGATGATCAAGCGCAATCTCGGCTTCTTCGCCGCCTCGGAAAGCTTGGTGGCGAACAACGTCGTGCTCGCCATTTACCGCCATCTCACCAACCCCGAATGCCGCCAGTATCTGTTGCGTCAGGCCTTCGAGGAGGCGATCCACACACACACCTTCCAGTACATCGTGGAAAGCCTGTCTCTGGACGAGGGTGAGCTGTTCAACATGTACCGTGAGGTGCCGTCGATCACCGACAAGGCGGCCTGGGCGCTGAAGCACACGCAGAGCCTCGACAACCCCGATTTCCGAACCGGTACACCGGGGACCGACAAGGCTTTCCTGCGCGACCTCGTCGCCTTCTACGTCATCTTCGAGGGTATTTGGTTTTACACGGGCTTTGCGCAGATACTGTCGCTTGGCCGCCGCAACAAGATGGTCGGCATCGCGGAGCAGTACCAGTACATATTGCGCGACGAGTCCATTCATCTGAATTTCGGCATCGACGTTATCAACCAGATCAAGCTGGAAAATCCACACCTCTGGACCGGAGCGTTCCAGGACGAGGTGCGCGGCATGATCGCGGAGGCCGCCGAGCTGGAGGCCGCCTACGGCCGGGATACGATGCCGCTCGGTTTCCTCGGCCTCAACGCGGCGCTGTGCGAGCAGTACATGCACTTCATCGCCAACCGTCGCTGCGCGCAGCTCGGTCTTTCGCCGGTTTTCGCCGAGGCGGAGAATCCTTTCCCCTGGATGTCCGAAGCGATGGATCTGAAGAAGGAGAAGAATTTCTTCGAGACACGCGTCATCGAGTATCAGAACGGCCGCGCATTGGCATGGGACTGAGCGTCCAACCACCGGGAGCGTGGCGGCCGTCCGCGCTTGCGCAGCCGGAGGAGGTGTTCCTGTCCTGGGTGATGGCGCTTCCGGAAACTGCCGACGCTACGCTACCGAAGCCGAAATCCTGCGCCTCGACAAGCGCATCTACAAGCTGCCGCATGGCAGTTACCGGTAGGATCCTGCAGCCATAAATCTCATCTGACGATGCAATGGGCGAGGATGCTTATCCATCCCGATAAGGTCGAGTTCAAGTTGGGGTAGTCTATGCGCGAAAGCTATAAATTTCCCTATGCTCATAACACCTATGACGATGAAATCGGCGGATTTATGGGGTTCGACGTGAGTAACGGCAAGCACATCACTTCAGGTTCTCCGGTGCAGGTTCTGGACGATTGATCACCCTTCTTCGACGGCAATTTCCTCTATTATCCCAGTCGCCGCCAGCATTTGGCAACGTTCAAGGTCATCATCGATGCGCTGCGGCATCGCAGGTAGAAATGAACATAAACTGAAAGACCGGGGGCATCCGGGCTGCTCATCCGTTATCACGGCAAGTTTCAGCATTCTGCCGTGCGCGCTTCCGCGAACAGCCAGTCGCGGACCGACTGGCTGGCGGGGCTCAGCGGATTGTCCTGCGGCTGGAGCAGGAAATAGCCGGAGGTGGTGCAAATGCTGTTCGGCAGCGGTCTGATCAAGGTCCCTTCCGCGAGATGCCCGTCCACCAGATGACGCCAGCCGAGCGCGACCCCCAGGCTGTCGACTGCCGCCTGGATGGCGAGTGCATAGGTATTGAAGGTCAGGCTGGCGGCGCCCTCGGTTTCGGGGAGGCCGCTGCTGGTCAGCCAGCGGGCCCAGTCCATCCACTCGGTGTGGTGGCTGGCGACCTCGATGAAGGTGCAGTGGCGCAGGGCTTCGAGCAGATGAAGGCCCTTCTGATCCGCGTAAGCAGGCGCACACACCGGAAAGATCTCTTCATCCAGCAGTAGCTCTGCCTCAAAGTTCTCCCATTGGCCTTCTCCCCGCAGAATGATCAGATCGTGTTCGCTGGCCAGGGCTTCGCGGTCCAGGTCCGTGGAGACCAGGTGAATGTCGAGGTCCGGGTGATCGCGCCGCAGCCGCGGCAACCGTGGCATGAGCCAGAGCGTAGAAATCGATTGCGTGGCGGCCAGCGACACCCGTGGGCGCCGGGCTGCTTCCTGCAGGCCTTCAACTCCCTTCTCTACGGCGTCCAGCGCCTCACGCACATGCCGCAGAAAGCTCTTCCCCTCGGCGGTAAGCTGCACCGACCGGTGCCCTCGGCGAAAAAGGCGCACTCCGAGATGCTCTTCCAGAAGCTTCACCTGCCGGCTGATGGCCGCCTGACTCAGGTTGAGCCGTTCTGCCGCGGCTGTAAATCCGCCTAGGCGTGCCGCTGCTTCGAAGGCAATGAGATAGTCCAGAGGAGGTAATCGCTGTCGACGTCTTCGCATTAAAAATCCTGGGCCTGAGCCTCAGACAATGCTGCTTTACGTAACCGCCCTGTCAATAGCTAATTGGTGCGTAACGAAGGGAGGGCGCCAATGGGCATTATCCAGCAGTTCGAAAGACCTATGGTCCGCGGCGGCGTCTTGATCCCGGGGCTGCCCGTGCTCCCGCCGGGCGTCGAACGCCATCCGGTGCCAGGAGGCGGATCGCGTGCGGTCGCGATCGAGGCAGGTGACGTCATCACGGTTGTGGACCGGGCAGGTCTCCAGCTCTGTGAACTCGTCTTCTTCGATCCTGAGGGGCGTTCCGACCCGGCGCGGCTGGGCGCAGGCTCCTCGGACGAGCCGACAGGAACACGCAACATTCTGGGTTCTGACGAAGTATCGGCACGCCGGGTGCGAAATGCCCTTGAGAAGGCCGGCTTCGACCTGGCTGCAGCCCGCTGCATCCGCCTGTTTGGGGAGGGGTCGCCGGCCGGCAACAGCATCAGTTTCACGGCGGAGGGACCGGGGCTGTTGATCGTGGCGGCTCCCGGCGAGGCAATGGCCGTCGACAGGCAGAACGCACCCACCGAACTGGTGCTGTATGTCCGGCGGGCGAGACCGGCGATCGGCAAGGAGCGTCGTCCGCCGCCCGATCCCCTGGCGGATCCCCTGATAGACAAGAATATTCTGCCGGGGCAGGCTTTTGTCTACGAGGTGAAGAAGGGTCAGTACATCCAGGTTCTGGACGTCCAGGGGCGGGAGTGTTCAGATTTCCAGGCCCTGGATATGCGCGCGGTAGAACAGGGGCGCATCGCGGCTATCGACCCTACGACGACCCGCAGCCTTAGCGGCGAACTCTACCCGAAGCCTGGCATGTTCGCGCGCTACTATTCGGTAGACATGCAGCCGCTGGTGGAACTCGTGCAGGATACCTGCGGCCGGCACGATACCTTCGGCCTGGCCTGCACGGCTCGCTACTACGAGGACCTGGGCTATCCCGGCCATGTGAACTGTACCGACAATATCAATCGGGAACTGTCTCACTACGGGTTGCCGACCCAGGGTGGCTGGCCAGCCATCAACTTCTTCTTCAATACCATGCTGGATGACGCCAACGCCATCAACATGGATGATCCTTGGTCGCGCCCGGGCGACTACGTCCTGATGCGCGCCCTAACCGATGTGCTTTGCGTCTCCACTGCCTGCCCCTGTGACATCGATCCCGCCAACGGATGGGATCCGACCGATATCCAGGTGCGGGTCTACGACCATCATGAAGAGTTTCCCAGATCCATAGGTTTCCGTATGACCGTTGACGCAGATCTGCAGCCGACCAAGAAGACGGCTTTTCACGAGTGCTTCGCTCAGCACACGCGGGATTTCGTCGAGTACAATGGGTACTGGCTTCCCAACAAGTTCACCGCTCACGGCACGATCGCCGAGTACTGGGCTTGCCGCGAGAAGGCGGTGATCATGGACCTGAGCCCGTTGCGCAAATACGAGATCACCGGTCCCGACGCAGAGGCGCTGATGCAGCTCAGCGTCACCCGCAACATGAAGAAGCTGAGCGTCGGACAGGTTGTCTACACAGCCATGTGCTATGAGCACGGAGGTATGGTCGACGACGGGACCGTCTTCCGCCTTGACCAGAACAACTTCCGCTGGGTGGGAGGCTGTGGCACTTCGGGGCTCTGGCTGCGGGAACAGGCGGAAAAGCACGGTATGAACGCCTGGATCCGGCCGTCAACGGATCAGCTTCACAACGTTGCCGTTCAGGGGCCGCGCAGTCGTGACATTCTGCGTGAGATCATCTGGACCAGGCCCGAGCGTCCTACGGTCGATGAACTCGGCGTGTTCCGCTTCACCATAGGGCGCATCGGCGACTTCCATGGCCCCGCCGTGATCGTGTCGCGGACGGGCTATACGGGCGAACTCGGCTACGAGGTCTTCTGCCACCCAAAGGATGCCAAGGCCGTCTTCGAGGCCATCTGGGAGGCGGGACAGCCCTACGGTCTGACGCCTTTTGGACTTGCGGCCCTGGACATGGTTCGCATCGAAGCAGGGCTTGTCTTCGCCGGCTACGAGTTTACGGACCAGACCAATCCATTCGAAGCAGGAATCGGCTTCACGGTGCCTCTCAAATCCAAGGAGGACGACTTCATTGGCCGCACAGTGCTGCAGGAGCGCAATGCGCATCCGACCCGCAAGCTTGTCGGCCTGGACCTCGTGGGTAACGAGGTGCCTTCCAAGGGCGACTGCGTGCGCATCGGGCGAGCTCAGGTCGGACAGATCACATCGGCCGTGCGATCCCCAATCCTCGGCAAGGTCATTGCCCTGTGCCGGATGGATGCCGCTCACGCCGAAGAGGGTACCCAAGTGGAGGTCGGCCAGCTGGATGGGTTCCAGAAACGGATCCCGGCGGTGGTTGTAAGATCGCCCCACTTTGATCCGACCAAGGAACGGGTCAAGGGCAACTATGCCTGATCATCGCCCCAAGGTGGTTCGCCCGCCTTGGGGCGATGTTGTCTTCAGCCTCGGTGAGGATGGATCGCGGTCCCGAATCAGAAGCAGCCCTGCTTCCGGCGCGGGGTGTTCGGCTTCGGTCGTTCAATAATAAGAGCAATACCGAAAAAGGGAGGAGTGTGAGGGATATGGTAGAACCATATTATCAGTTTACGACGACAACGACGCTGTTGCTGCTTTTAGCTTTTTATGGCGGCACGTTTCTCATGTCGCTTCTTGTGCGACACAAGAACGAAAACGTCGATGGTTACATGGTCTCCAGCGGGCAGGTTGGCTTCGGTATTTCCGCCGCCAGCATGACCGCGACCTGGATCTGGGCCGCCTCCTTCTATGCTGCCGCCAGTTCCGCCTATACCTATGGTCTGTCGGGCGCCATGCACTACGGCTTCTGGGGCGCCTTGATGATTCTCTTCATCTATCCCTTCGGTCAGCGCTTTCGGAAGCTCGCTCCGAATGCCCATACGCTTGGCGAACTGATGCATGCGCGCCACGGCTCGTCCAGCCAGTTGATCCTCGCCTTGTCCAACGTGCTGGGAAGTTCCATCAGTTTGATGGTCAACTTCACCGCTGCCGGGGCCGTCGTCTCGATTCTCTCGCCACTGTCCTTCGTGCATGGCGTTCTGATCGCAGGTATCGGTACGCTCGCCTATACTTTCTGGTCCGGCTTCCGCGCCTCTATCCTCACTGACGTGGCTCAGCTCATCGCCTTGATGGGGGTCGCCGTCATCATCATCCCCTGGGTCATGTTCAGCGCGGGCGGTCCTGAGGTCATGGTTCAGGGCCTGGAGCGTTTGACGGCCGAGCAGGCTGACTTCTTCTCCCGCACCGCGATCCTTGAACAGGGTGCGCCCTTCTTTGTGGCGGTGCTCGCCTACGCCATCGGCAATCAGACGATTGCCCAGCGGCTCTTCGCCGTGCGGCAGGACCTGATCAAACCGACCTTCCTGACCGCGACGCTTGGCTACGGTGCCGTTGTGATCGGACTGGGTATGATCGGGCTGATGGCCTTGCTGCTGGGTGTTCAGCCGGATGGTGGCGATCTGAACAACATCATTCCCCAGATGGCCTCCACGTACCTGCCGCCCTTCATGATCGGCCTGTTCTTCCTCCTGGTGGTCGCTTCTCTGTCCTCCACCGCGGATGCCGATCTCACCGCCCTGTCGGCCATCATGATGACCGACGTCTACGCCAAGAACATCGTGAAAGGCCGAGCGGACCCGCAGAAGATGCTCCTGATCGGGCGTCTCACCATGATCGTGGCCACGATGGTCGGTCTGATACTCGCCAGCTTCGCGCTTGATATCCTCGTCATGCTCGTTTTCGTGGGCGCCTTATGGGGCACGGTGGTATTCCCGGTCATTGCCAGTTGCTATTGGCCGCGGGTGACGAACCGCGCCTTCACGTGGGCAGTTCTGGGCGGGATGCTGCTCTTCACCACTGTCCGGTTCGAGCTCCTGCCCATGGTGGGCGTCGTCGGCTTCGGCTTCGAGATGATAGCGGCCGTCGGTGCCGGCGTCGTGGCTGGTCTCATGAGCTTCGGCTTTTTCGGTCGCACTGTCGGCCTGGCTGTGGGCCTTATAGCCACTCTCGTCAGTGCGTGGTACTTCGCCGGCTTCCTCGGCGACTACACCGTGTTGCTCGCCTCGCTCGTCGCTTATGGCGCCAGCACCATCATCTGTGTGGCTCTCAGCCTGATGAGCCAGGAGCACTTCGACTTCGACCTCATCGCACAGCGGGTCCGGCGCTTCCAGGCAACGGATGCGCAGCCGGATGAGACCGGCGCCGTCCCGGCACCCCAACCGAGCCCAGCCGAATAGGAGGAAGCATCATGACGACACTGTGGCTTACTCTCTACATTCTCATCTGGCCGTCGATTTCAGCGGTCGTCCTTTTTGTGATCGTCCGTGGTTTCTTCCGGGATATGCGTGCGGCACGTCAGGCTGGTCGGGACATGGTGTAGAGGCCGGGACGTTCGCACCGGGGTGATCGGGTGCGAACGTCCCATCTTCCGGCACGTCTTCCTGAGCGCAGCGAAGGATCTCGAGTCGGAGAGGGGCACTATTGTCGCGTACAGCACTCTCTTCGTCCCTGTGTCGTGCCGGGCGGTGATAGTGACACCGGGAATATCACTCCAGCCACCCCTGTCCTGTCCCTGCTGGAAATCAATTGCGCTCGTAGTGTTGCGACACAGCACACCGACATGACGGCTGTTCAGGGAGATGTTGAAAGGGCATGCGCTCGCTTTCGCGCTATCAGAAGGGGAGCATGATCAAATGAAGCTGCTTTTCATTGCGCTCCGCAACCAGAAACTCCGGAACGCAATGGAACAACGCTAAGGTCCGTTGAGAATTCTGAAGTTATGGGAGTTCGTAGGCGATAAAGATACAGCACTTCCGCGAATTGCTTTCTTAACTTTCCTAATTGCAGGATTGAATGTTGCGCGTCCCGCCATGGGAAGCCATGTTGTCGAACATGAGAGGCACAAGCAGCGTTCGATACGATTGGACACCTGACGTTTGGTCATGGGAGCCGGACAATGAACGCTGGTCGCCTGCGCACGGGCCTGCGCCGTTCCCAACCTTCCTCGAAGTTTCGACGGATGGTGTGAGTGCGCACGAAGCCTATGATTTCTGGCGCGAAGCGGTTTTCTACAATTTCGATGCCGATCGGCCCAGTCAGGAGCAGCACTCGTCTTTTTGCGGTCTCGGACGCGTGGTCCTGACCCGGGAAGCCGAGTTCTATAGCTATCGCTCGGATGCTGTATCCGGTGGTCGGGAGAAAACACATATCGAGGCAGACGGACGGACAGACGTCGAACTGGGGGTCGTCCTTTCCGGTCACCGCCGCTATCGCCTCGATGACGATAGTTCAGGCCAAGCCGGACCGGGCGCATTCTTTGTCTTTGATGAAGCTCGACCCTGCCGCGTTGCCTGGGATGCTCATTCCGGCATGCATCTCTCCTTGCGCCGCGAGGCTGTTGAAGCCGCTCTCGGATGTCCCATGCCATCGAGCGGGAGCATTGCGGATGCGCTTGGCCGATCACGCCTGGCACCGGTGCTCAAGAGCCAGTTCGCGCTTATTTCCAAACATATGGATCGGCTCGATCCAGGCATGCGCGGCTTCTTGCTACACCAAACAGCGGAGCTTGCGCTTTACGCGATCGGCCGGCTCGGACTGGCAAAGAGCGTCGGCGAACGGGAGCGTGCCGCCTTGTTCGCCGCCGCGCAACGCATCATCGAAACGCATTATGGAAATCCGGCGTTCGGCGTTGCCATGCTCGTCCAGGCTCTCGGCTGCTCGCGGGCCACGCTCTACCGTGCCTTTGCCGACCACGGGATGACGGTCGTCGATGCCATACGCAATATCCGGCTGACGCACGCTCGTCGGATGCTGGAGGTGACAGACAATCACGTGCTGATCGCCAATGTTGCGCTGCGTTGTGGTTTCGAGGATCCACCAAACTTCAATCGGGCGTTCCGCCGCCGCTTTGGCATGAGCCCTAGCGAAGCGCGTCACAGGGCGCGCGATCGCCTGCCTGATTCCTGAAGAGAACAAACTAGAGCCAACCTGCTGTTCGGGTTACCTGACTCCGTGAAGCTTTAGTCAGTAAGTTTCCGTTAGCCATAAACACCAGTGAGACGTTAGGGCAATTGACGTTGCCCCCAGGTTTTATCCAGTTTTGAGTTCGTTTCCGGCGTTGTCTTTGCCCTGCTGGGCGGGTGAAGCAGCGGGCGTTGGCGCGGAGCTTTTGGCAGTGCGCAGCGCCAGGGCCCGTCGCGTGTGGAAGGTCAGAGCGAACTCGTCGGGCGTCTTCCAGCCGAGCTTCGAGTGCGGGCGCGAGCCATTGTAGTCCGTCCGCCAGATGCTCAGCATCGCGCGGGCCTGAGCCAGCGAGGAGAACAGCGTTTCGTTGAGCAACTCGTCGCGTAGGCGGCCGTTGATGGGGAAGACGGCCCCGCTCCCGATAAGGGACCGTATATTGGTCCCACACTGCAAAAAGGAGCATTCCGATGAACCCAGCCACCGTAGGCCTCGACCTCGCCAAGAATGTTTTTCACGTCCATGTCGTCGATGCATCTGGCAGGACGATTGATAGCAAAAGGCTCACTCGCCGTGATCTCCTTCCCTATTTCAAAGCGTTGCCGCTTTGCCTGATCGGTATTGAGGCCTGTGCAACTGCCCACAATTGGGCCCGTCAGTTGCAAGGGCTCGGCCATGACGTGCGCCTGATTCCTCCAAGTTACGTCAAACCTTTCGTGCGTCGCGGCGCAAAGAATGACGCCACTGACGCCGCGGCAATTTGTGAGGCAGTGACCCGACCCAACATCCGCTTTGTTCCGATCAAATCGCGTGATGATCAGGCGTTCCTGATGCTGCACAGAGCCCGAGGCCTTCTGGTTAGGCAGCGAACCATGGCGGCGTGTGCGCTCCGGGCGCACTTGGCCGAGTATGGGATTATTGTCGCGCAGGGCATACACCGGGTTGACGCCCTCATTGCGAAGCTGGATGAGATACGAGCAGACCTTCCTTATGATGCGTCCTTCGCATTGGATGCTCTCGTCGGACAACTTGATACTCTGAACCGGCAGATCGATCGAATCGATGTCCGACTGGCTGAGATTCACAAGACCAATGCGATTTGCCGCTTGCTTGCGACCATACCGGGAATCGGGCCGATCACCGCGACCGCATTCGCCGCCACCGTACCGGATCCGTCCACGTTTCGATCAGGGCGTGAGTTTGCGGCCTGGCTCGGCCTGACGCCACGCCAAAACTCATCGGGTGGCAAGCACAGGCTCGGTGGCATCACCAAACAAGGGGATCGGTATCTCCGCCATCTGCTGGTATTGGGAGCGCGGACCGTGGTGCGCTATCCAAAAGCCCGTTCTCGTGTAGATGGTCCATGGATTGAAGCTTTGCTGGAACGCCGCCGCCCAATGAAGGCACTCTCCTCGGGAGCGATCACGCCCTTGGCGGTGCCCTTGGGCGGCCGGTCTGGATCGGTAAGCGAACCGGTGAAGTTCACGCGCTTTGACGCCGGCGGCAGCACGACGGTGGAGATCGTGCTGGGTGACGTCGTCATGCGGGTGAACGGCGCTATCGATCCGGATCAGTTGGCGGGGCTTATCAGCGCGGTGCGCAAGGCATGATCGCGTCGGGCGTTGTGGTTTACGTATCGGCGCAACCGGTCGACTTCCGCAAGGCAGCGGCATCCTTGATGGCCCTGGTCAGGGATAGCGGTCTCGATCCGTTCTCCGGAGCGCTTCATGTGTTCCGGTCGAAGCGGGCGGACCGGGTTCGCATCGTCTGGTGGGACGGCAGCGGCGTCTGTCTCTATTCGAAAACCCTGGAAGATGACAGCTTCTGCTGGCCGGGTGTATCGACGGCGCGGCTACGTCTCGACCACTCCCAGCTCATGGCGCTTCTTGCTGGAATGGACTGGAAAAAGATCCGTCCGGCCAAAATCCAGCGGCCTTTGATGACGGGCTGAAACCGGCCTGCGGCAAGATGAATCATGCGGCTGTAACGCTTGGGAAAGCGGCGGTTTTTGTGCTCTTCTGCTTGCCATGGCTTTATCGGCTCTCGCCCTTCCCGACGATGTTGATGCGCTGAAGGCGCTGATCCTCGCGATGGCCGAGGAGCGTGCTGCAAACGAAGTTCGTCTTGCAGCGGCGGCGGCCGAGATCGCCCGGCTGGAGACAGTCGAGAAAAGCGCCAACGAGCGGATCGCCAACCTCACGACGATCCTGAAGGTTCTGCAGCGCACACAACAGGGCACGCGTTCCGAGCGGCTGCGCCTGACGGTCAACGACGAGCAGGCCGCCTTTGCCTTCGAGGAGGTCGAGACCGGTCTTGCGGCGATCCGGAGCGAGCTTGATCGCGCATCCGGTGGCAAACCGAAACGTGCTCCCCGTCCGCGCAAGGGTTTTGCCGCTCACCTCGAACGCATCAAGGAGGTGGTCGAGCCGGAAATCCCTGCCGACTGTGCGGGGCTGGAAAAGGTTTTGATCGGCGAAGACCGCTCCGAACGACTGGACGTCGTACCGCCGAAGTTCCGGGTCATCGTGACGCGCCGCCCCAAATACGCTTTCCGGGGTCGTGACGGCGTGGTCCAGGCCCTGGCGCCGGCACACATCATTGAAAGCGGCCTGCCGACGGAACGGCTGCTGGCCTATATCGCCGTGTCGAAATACGCCGACGGCCTTCCGCTTTACCGGCAGGAGGCGATCTATCTGCGCGACGGCGTCGAGATCAGCCCGGAATTTGATGGCGCAGTGGATGGGGCATCTGGGCTTCGAGTTGCGGATGCTCGCCGATTACATCCTCGAGCGGGTCAAGGAGGGCGACAGGGTCTTCGCCGACGAAACGACCTTGCCCACCCTTGCGCCCGGTTCGGGCAAGGCTATGAAAACGTGGCTCTGGGCCTACGCACGCGATGATCGGCCCTATGGCGGAACCGGCCCGCCGATGGTGGCCTATCGTTTTGAAGACAGCCGCAGCTCGGAATGCGTGGCGCGCCATCTCGCCGGATTCAACGGCATCCTGCAGGTCGATGGATACACGGCCTATACCAGCCTGGCCAAGGCGCGGGTTAAAGCCGGAAGCAATGAAGCGATCCGGCTCGCCGGGTGCTGGGCGCATCTGAGGCGCAAGTTTTACGACCTGCACATCAGCGGGCTCTCGCAGGCCGCGACGAATACGGTTATCGCCATGAGCGCGCTGTGGAAGGTCGAGGATGAGGTTCGCGGCAAGGATGCCGATACCAGAGCGACGCTACGTCAGGAAAAGTCCGCGGCCATCGTCGCCGCACTCTTCGACCTGTGGGAGAAGGAACTGCGCAAAATCTCCGGGAAATCCAAGACCGCCGAGGCGATCCGCTGGCGCGAGGCACTGGAGCGGTTCCTAGCAGATGGCCGCATCGAGATCGACTCCAACATCGTCGAACGGGCGATCAGGCCCCAGACAATCACCAGAAAAAATAGCCTGTTTGCCGGAAGTGACGGCGGTGGACGCACCTGGGCGACACTGGCCACTCTTCTCCAGACCTGCAAAATGAACAGTGTCGATCCGCTCGACTGGCTCTCCCAGACCTTGATCCGTATCGCTCAGGGCTGGTCGGCAGCCGAAATCGAAATGCTCATGCCCTGGAACTTCAGGCCTGATGTTATCGGCTGACCGCTTACGCTGTTCGGCTTGCCTGACTCCGTGAAGCTTTAGTCAGTAAGGTTCCGTTAGCCATAAACACAGTGAGACGTTAGGGCAATCGGCCTGATACGATGTGGTTATCAGCTTCCGTTCTCCGGCGATAAGACTTTACCGCCGAGAGGCGTGAACCGGTGTTCGTCCGGAACTTTTTGCATAGTCATCAGCACCGGCCGCTGCCGGCCAACGTGCTGGCGCCGGACTCACCACGACACGCCTTCAGGTTCACACTCTTCAACGACCAGAGGACGCTACGATGGGCATTCCGAGAAAAATGATTCCGATCGTCTTGAAGCAGACAACTCCGACGGAGTTGACACCGGCGCGTTTGCGCGAGCAGCTCCACAACATCGGTCTCACCTGCGAACACACCGATGAACAGCGCCTTAAAAGGTATATCGATGACGTCAGGAAGGAGATTCCGAAAGGCCGGACTGAAACCTTCGCAATTTTCAAACCGCAGGAAAGCCGGCAGACGCTGTCGGCCTGGTTCGACACATCGCTCGACGATTGGGAGCTATCATCGCTTGGAAACTGGGAACCTGACGGACCGGGAATGGGATATGGCCCGGATCTGCATTATCTCATCTTCAAGCAGCATTTCGACTGGCTGAGAGATAACCGCCCAGGCTTTCCGAGTGCGGAAGAGGCCAACGCCTACAAGAAGCGATATGATTCAGTTGATGCGATCAAGGAAGCATTCAAGGAGCTTGCGACTACGGCGTCGGCTGCACTCGTCAAGGGTTTGAACAAGGATTCGATCGAATCGATTTTTTCGAATGCGATAGCGCCGCTCAATGACAAGAACGCGCGAGACTACGACAAGAAGAACAGCCGTGTCGTTTTTCTTGTTGAGAACTACGATCCAGCCTCGCGGGAAGCCGAAGGTATCGGCGCACTGGCAGTCGAATGGCATCTGATGATCAAGGATTACAAGGAGAAAAAGAAACTTTCCCATGACACGGAACTGAAGATCGAGGCACGCTCGATTCTTTATGGGGATCTTGCAGCTATGAAGGCTGATCTTCTGGCTGCTAAAGCCCATTTCAAGGGCCGTGCGTTCGCAGGCCGAGGCGCGGCGCTGATGGGTATTCCCGCCAAGGACACGGCCATCGAGATATATGAGAAGCGTCCGCCGGCCAATGAGACGACTTTCCTCAAGAGCCTGCCTCTGGATTCCGATTCCGAAAAGGCGCGGGTGATGGTGATGTTCACCCCTGATCTGCAAAATATCGGAAGTATCAACAACAGCGGGTCCAAGGCGACGGCGACTTATGCGAAGAGCGTGACGACGGGGTTCACTTTTTCCAGCACGCAGCAATTCAGCATCAAATCGGAGTTTGAGGCAGGGATTGTGCTTGCCAAGGGATCGCTGGAGATCGGGTTCACGCTCTCGTTCACGGAGCAGTCATCGAAATCCACCACCGAGACGATCAATTTCTCGGTTCCGCCGGGCGAGATTGCTTTCACCTACCAAGGTGATGTGCGTTGCCAGATTCTCGAATACGACCCGGTCATGGACACATATCAGTACAAAGCTTCCTCACGTTTTCTCTCGCCGGTTATTGCCTCGACGAAGGAACCGATCATTCCGGGGACGCAAGCCAGAATCCGTGCGATGAAGAGCGGATGAAGGCAACGGGATATTCGACCAATCGCGTTGAATTCCCGTTTGGTTGTGCAGCCATCGAGCGACACGAAGGTGCTCGCAATCTTCGTGTCGTGAGACGCATTGATAATCCCGCTGAGACACTCGGATTACCGCTGATGTCAAGAAACCGATTACATCATGGCAGCTTACTATGAAGACATGCGGCGGCGGCAATGCGGATAGTGACTGATTGCATAAATCTTGATCCAGCACGGGGAAAGGTTACGCGCGCCAGCGTGGGGCGCGGCTTATTGTTGGCGGGCTGCTCGTCCCTCACATTGATGTTCATGCTCTTTTCCTCCTCAAACGCCCAGGCCGACTGCCGCTGGTCAGGCGGAACGGGAAGTTGGTTTGATGCGAGCAAGTGGGACGACGAACCGGGCAGGCCGTGTTCGGGCGTTCCAACTTCTTCGGACTGGGTGGAAATCGACCGGGCCGATTCTAACATCACCATCGAAGGCGGCCAGGCGTACGACCATTCGTTCCATTTCCGGGGAGGCCGCGTAAGCATCGTCAACGGTGGTGTTCTGAACAGCAACAGCAGCTACCACCTTGTCGGTCAAGGCTCCGACCGTCAGGCGGAACTGGTTGTGTCCGGCGCCGACTCAGCGTGGAACGTTCTGGGCGAGGCGTGGGTGGGACGGACTGCTGCGGGCAAGATCCGGCTGACAGATGGCGGGCTGCTGAACTTTATCGGCGGAGACACTTTGGTCCTTGGTTACACCACGACCATGCAAAGTCCTTCCCATGGTGTGCTTGTTATCGGCTCCGACGCTGACGCGAACCCTGCTGCGCCAGGCCGTGTCGTAACGCCGCGGGTCGAAATGGGGTGGGGTGACGACGGCGGGCGCAACGCCACAGGACTGATCGTATTCAACCATACCGATGACGGCGGCGCTTACATATTCGCCCCCGACGTTGCCGGCACGGGTGACATTGAACACCATGCCGGTGCCACCACGCTGACTGGCGCCCTTGCCTACGACGGTGACTTCGACATCGCCGGCGGCACCGTCACCTTCCGCGGTGACGGCGCCAACACCTATACCGGCACGACAACCGTGAGTGCCGGCGCAGTGCTCAATCTCGACAAGGATGACGACACGATCGCCATTTCGGGTCCCGTGCTGATTGATGGCGGTAGCGTCAACGCCAACGCCCGCAACCAGTTCGATCGTGCGGCGATCATTACGCTGGCTAGCGGCGGCATGTTCACCGTCCAGAACCGACAACATATCGCTGGCCTGGAGGGCACGGATACAACGGCACGGGCGGTGCTGAACGAACAGCTCTACCTCTGGGATGGCAGCCACAGCTATGCAGGGCGGCTGGAAGGCGCAGGACGTTTGTTCCTTCGCGGTGGCGCCCATACCTTTCTTGGTGACGCCGGCACATGGGCAGGACAGATCGAGGTTGGGAACGCGCTGCTCGGCCTGGGGCACGAGCGAGCGCTCGGCGAGCGCAGTCTGTTCATCATAGGGAATGCGACGCTGCAACTGGCCGCAGACGGCATGACCATAAACAACCGTATCACCGGCGTTGGCATCGGGCCTGCCCTGACCTTCGACAGCAATGGATATGATGGCGTTTGGAGCGGTGTGATTTCCAACGGTACGGCGGAACCCGGGATCAGAGGCCTGGGGCTGACCAAGTCCGGCACGGGAACGCTGACGCTAACCAACAACAATACCTATGAAGGCGCCACAATCGTGACCGAGGGGGCGTTGATCGTTAACGGTTCGATCGCCAGGTCATCGCTGGTCACGGTCAATTCCGGAGCCAGGCTCGGGGGATCGGGCATCGTGGGCACAACGATCGTGTCCGATGGCGGCATTCTTGCGCCAGGTAGCTCCATCGGGACGCTTACCGTCGATGGCAACCTGACACTCTCAGCCGGCTCGATCATGGACTACGAGATGGGGCGGGCAGGCAGCGATCCGCTGTCCGGCGTCAGCGACCGGATCGATGTGACCGGCGATCTTGATCTCAACGGGACGCTGGATCTCGCCCAGAGCAGTGACCCGACGGATGGAACAGCAGGCCTCGGCTATTATCGGCTGATGACCTATGGCGGTGCGCTTTCCGGCAATGGATTGTCGATCGGCTCGACCCCCACTTTCGCCGACCCCAGTATCTACGAAATTCAGGCGGGCGGCGGCAATGTAGATCTCTTCATCGCTGCCGCCGGTGATGACGCTCTGCAACATTGGCAGGGCGGCGATGGCATCTGGAATGGCACAAACACGAAGTGGTTGAATCAGGGTGGCGAGGCTCCGGTCGCCTGGGCCGGCAATCATGCCGTGTTCAAGAACCAACCGGGCGGCTTCGACGGTGGCTCGATCGCGGTCGAGGGCGATCAGAGCTTCAAGGGTCTGCAGTTTGTCGATGAGGGGTATCGGCTGGAAGGTGATGGCCGTCTTGTCGTGGACGGTTCAGACAGCGACGATGGCAATGCGGAAATCCGCGTGCTGGCCGATAGCGCCGAAATCGCCACCGAGATCACCGGCACCGGCGGCATCTCCAAAACGCAGGCCGGGACACTGATCCTGTCCGGCCAAAACACCTATCAGGGCGATACCTCCATTCTCGGGGGAACGGTGCAGGTCTCCGAGGACGCCAATCTGGGCGCTGCGAGTGGAGGTCTCACTTTCAATGGCGGCACTCTTGCAACGGTTGCCGATATGGACAGCGCCCGCTCGGTGATGCTTTCCGGCACGGGTGGCTTCGATGTGGCATCGGCCACGACGCTCGGCCTGACAGGCGTGATCGAAGGGACGGGGGACTTTCTCAAGCGGGGCGGCGGCACACTGGTTCTGACCGGGGCGAATAGCTATGGCGGCAAGACGCTGGTGGAGGCCGGCACGCTCGTCGGCAATGCGGCCTCGATCCGCGGCAATATCGGCAACGCCGCGACGCTCCTGTTCGATCAGAACGGCAACGCCAGTTTTGCCGGCGACATCGGCGGGCTGGGTGGCGCCAACGGCCGAATGGTCAAGCGCGGCGGCGGTGAACTGACCCTTGACGGAAACTCGACGCTCGACTGGACGATCGAAGCCGGCGGGCTAATCTCGGCGGCGGACCGGTTTGGCGGCAATGTCGAGATCGGCACGAAGGGCGCCTTCACCTTCGATCAGAAAAACAACGCCCGCTATGCCGGTGTTCTGTCAGGTGCGGGCAGCTTCACCAAGGATGGCAGCGGGGTCCTGCTTCTTTCCGGTGACAGTTCTGGTTTTGCGGGAACCACGACCATAGTGGGCGGAACGCTGCTTTTGGGAGATGCGGACGGCAGCGGCGCGCTCGGCGGCAGCCTCGACGTTCTGGATGACGCAACACTCGGTGGTTCCGGGGCGTTCGGGTCCGGGTCCGGTTCTCTGATCACGGTTGCGTCCGGCGGCACGCTGGCTCCGGGCAATTCCATTGGCACGCTGACCGTGAACGGGGATCTCGTCTTTGAGGCCGGCTCGCGCTTTGCCGTGGAGGTTAACCCCGCGGGTACCGACAGCGATCTTGTCGAAGTGACCGGGACGGCCACGCTCGACGGCGGCGGCGTCACCCATATCGGTGCCAACGGCAATTACGATCTGCGTTCCTCCTATACGATCCTGTCGGCCGCGGAGCTGGACGGCAAGTTCGAGGACGTCACCTCCGACTTCGCCTTCCTCGATCCCCATCTGATCTATGACTATGATGCCGGCACGGTGGGTCTCGAGTTGGCGCGCAATGAGCGGGATTTTGCATCTGTCGCACTCACCCGGAACCAGATCGCTACAGCTGAAGGGGTCGAGAGCATCGGTCTTAGTGCCGGTCATGGGGTATATGATGCGATTGCTCAACTGGCCGATGATGACGACCTTATTCGCGCCAGTTTCGATGCACTTTCGGGCGAGATTCATGCATCCGCGCAAACCGCGCTGATCGAGGACAGCCGGTTCGTACGCAACGCTGCCAACGATCGCATCCGCGCAGCTTTCGCGACGACGGGAGCTTCACAAGCTCCGGTACTGGCCTATGGACCGGGGAGTACGCCGGTTCCGGTCGCCGCCGATCATGCCGGGCCGGTGTTCTGGTCGCAGGGCTTTGGCTCTTGGGGGACGACGGACAGCGACGGCAATGCGGCAAATCTCAACCACAGCGTCGGCGGTCTGCTGATCGGTGCCGATGGGCTGGTCGAAGATTGGCGTGTCGGCGTTCTGGGCGGCTACAGCCATTCGAACTTCGATGCGAGCGACCGAGCTTCATCGGGATCGAGCAGCAATTATCATCTCGGCCTTTATGGTGGCACACAATGGGGCAATCTCGATTTTCGCACCGGGGCGGCGTATAGCTGGCACAACATCGAGACCAACCGTTCCGTCACTATTCCGGGGCTCACCGACAGCCTCTCGGCCGATTACAAGGCCGGTATGTTCCAGGCATTTGGAGAACTGGGCTATGGCCTCGACATTGGAACCGAAACCCGTCTTGAGCCCTTCGCCAACCTTGCCCATGTGAGCCTGCATACCGATGGCTTCACCGAGCAGGGCGGTGCGGCGGTGCTCACCGGCAGCAACGGCACGACTGACGTGACCTCCACCACGCTTGGGCTTCGGGCGGAACACAATGTGATGTTGGGCACAGTCAACGCCAGCTTGCGCGGCATGATTGGCTGGCGGCATGCCTTCGGTGATACGAGACCTGAGATCACGCAGGCCTTCTCTGCCGGCGATGCTTTCACCATCGCGGGCGTGCCGATCGCCAGGAACAGTGCCATCATCGAAGGCGGTCTATGGCTCAGCCTGACGCCGGGCGCGACCTTCGGCCTGTCCTATCATGGGCAGATTGCGCCAGACGCACAGGACCATGGCTTCAAGGCCGATCTGAGCCTGAGCTTCTGAATGCTAGCCGGAAGGGGATCGGTGAATATGGCATTGTCTCCCACATTATGAAAACGTCCTATTCCCGATTGCCGACGCCGGAATGAGGCTTTCGCTGTGACACGGGATGGTTTGATAAAGGCGCTCCCGGAAATAGCGCAACAATCGACGTTGCGACAGAACTTTATAGGGTGGGAGTCTCGGCTGACGAAGGTCGTTACTCTCAGCATCTCCAGGGAAGCCATCGGTTGCGTAAAAAGCGCCTGATCGACGGGGTGTGAGCGACATCGGTTTTCTTCGGGGGGGAGGCAGCGCGCAGTTCGGGCGCTGCCTGCCGGGTGCATCTACCCGATCAGCTCGGCAGGTCGCCGTCGATGCCGCGCACGAACCAGTCCATGCGATGGATGTCCTTGTCGGCCAGCACCTCGCCTGCCGCCACCACTTCCTCGCCCTTTCGGTTGACGATTGGCCCCGCGAAGGGGTGCATTTCGCCCGAGATTATGCGCCAACTGGAGCAACGTGAGTAACGCGCCCGTCATTCCGCCTCCTCCAGCACCCCGGCGGCATCGAGTCGAATGGTCTCCGTTAGTTCTTGCCACTTGGGGAACGCATTGCGCGTTGCGACCAATGCGGCAATCAGGGCATCTTCGTCTTCATCCGTGTGCAACGGTGTCGGCGTAATCCGCAGCCGCTCGGTGCCGCGTGGCACCGTCGGATAGTTGATCGGTTGAATGTAAATTCCATGCTCGGTCATGAGGCAGTCGGTTATTGCCTTGGCGAGAGACGCATCCCCGATCATCACCGGCAGGATATGGCTTGGACTCGGCAAGACCGGGATGCCGTTCGCCAGCATCTTGGCCTTGAGTGACGCAGCCCGTCTGGCAAGCACGCGCCGGGCCGAACTGTCTTCCTTCAGGTGATGCAGGGCCGCGCGGATGCCGGCTACCACCGAAGGCGGCAAAGCAGTGCTGAAAATGAAACCGGATGCATGGCTGCGGACGAAATCAACGGCGCTTGTGCTCCCGGCAATGTAGCCACCAATGGCACCGAAGCCTTTGCTGAGCGTCCCCTGAAACATGTCGATGCGATCGAGGAGCCCGTCGCGCTCGGCAATGCCCGCGCCACGCGCGCCGTAGAGACCAACCGCGTGCACCTCGTCGACATAGGTGAAGGCGTTGTGCTTGTCGGCGACGTCGCAGATCGCTTCCATCGGCGCGAAGTCACCATCCATGGAATAACAGCTCTCGAAACAAATCAGCTTCGGCCGATATTTGCAGACGCTGGTGAGTTGGCGTTCGAGATCGCGCCAGTCATTGTGAGCAAAGATCTTCTTCTCTGCACCCGAGCGGCGGATGCCCTCTATCATCGAGGCATGGTTCAGCGCATCGGAAAAAATCACGCACCCCGGCAGCAATCGGCCAAGCGACGTGAGTGCTGCATCATTGGCAACATAGCCGGAAGTGAACAGCAGAGCAGATTCCTTGCCATGCAGGTCTGCCAGTTCGCGTTCGAGCAGCACATGTTCGTGACTTGTCCCCGAAATGTTGCGTGTTCCGCCTGCGCCGGCGCCATATTGTTCCAACGCTTCACGGGCCGCACTAACCACATCCGGATGAACGCCCATCGACAGATAATCGTTGGAGCACCAGATGGTGATGCGCCGTCCCGCGCGATGATCGTATGCCCGAATACCGCTTTGCGTTTCGCGCTCGAGGTCGGCGAAGACGCGATAGCGTCCTTCCCGGTGCAGTTGCGCCAGATTTTCCGCGAAAAATTCTTGATAATTGAACTCGCTCATCAGACTCTGTTCTCCTGTGTTGGCGTCAGTGCGTCGATCGAACTGCCGAACTGCATTTCATGCTCGCCTTCGGATATTGTGCATTGAAGCACCCCCAGCACCACCGCCGCGGCGTTTCGCGCCGCATCGCTCAGATGGCAGCCGCAGGCGAGATTGGCGGTGAGAAGACCGGTAAAGAGATCACCCGTGCCCACCGGCACGATAGACAGCCGTGGCGATACCAGTCGTGTTCTCGTTATCCCCTCGAAGACGACGTTCTCAAGCGAGCCATCCGGAGTGTCAGGAAACGCGCAACTGGTGACGACCAGCCGCGCGTTTCTTGATCCTTGCAGCCTGGTGATCGCGGCGTCGAGTTCTTCAAAGGATGCAGCCTTGGTTTGCGTAATCAGGCCCGCCTCGAATTGGTTGGGCGTCAGGAGATCGGCCAGCGGCACGAGGTGGTCGAGCAGGCACTCGACCACCTGGTCCGCCACGAACACCCCGAGATTGGTGTCGCCCATAACGGGATCGCAAATATAAACGATATCGGGATTGAGCTTTTTGGCCCGTTCGACGAAAGCCGCCACGACTTCGCCATTGGCACGGGACCCGAGATAGCCGGAAACGATATACCGGCTCGTCTCGATCAGCCCCCGTTCTTCAACACCGCGCAGCAGGTCCCCGACGAGTTCGGGCTCCAGCACCCGCCCGCGCAATGTCTGGTAACCGGGATGGTTGGACAGCAAGGTCGTCGGCACGGCCGCCACATTCAGGCCGCGCAATTGCAAAGGCAAAACGGCGGCACTGTTGCCGACATGCCCATGCACAACTTGGCTCTGGATCGAGATGATGGAGGTTTGCATGACCATCAGTCACCCGCACCTTTACCAACTGTCACCGGAACGACGCTCTCGGCGGCGTCGCGACGCGGCAAGCGACCGTTCAGCACGATGTAGGCGATCATCCCGATCACCAGTCCCCAGAAAGCGCCGCCGATGCCGAGCATGTTGATGTTCGCGGCCGAAGCAAGAAACGTGATCAGCGCGGCTTCCCGCGATGCAGGCTCCGCCATGGCCCCAGCCAGGCTTCCGCCGATGGTGCCGAGCAGCGCCAGACCGGCCAATGTGGTGATGAAGGTTGCGGGGAATGCCATGAAAACAGCCGCAAGCGTCACGCCGAATATGCCGATCACCACATAGAACACACCCGCCGCGACCCCGCCAATCCAGCGCTTGGACGGATCTTCATGTGCTTCCCGACCCGTGGCGATTGCCGCCGTGATCGCCGCGACATTGAAAGCATGGGAACCGAACGGCGCCATGATGAGCGAGCCAAGCCCCGTCACCGTCACTATCGGGTTGGCGCTGGTCTTGAAGCCATCGTTGCGCAGGACCAGCATGCCCGGCATGTACTGCCCGGTCAGCGTGATGAGAAACAGCGGCAGCGCGACGCTCAGAAGTGCGTTCAGCGAAAATTCCGGCATGGTGAAGATGGGCATGGCAAATTTCAGCTGCAGCCCGGACAGGTCGATGCGATCCTGCATGAGCAGGAAGGCAAGTCCGATCACCAGAATGCCGACCACGGCGTACCGTGCGGAAATGCGTTTGAGCACGACATAGGCGACGATCAAAAGGCCGACCAGCACGGGATCGACGCTGGCGCCGCCAAAGGCTCCGATGCCGAATTGCAGCAGGATGCCCGCAAGCAGGCCCGAGGCGATGCCGGGCGGGATCAGCCGGATGACCTTGTCGAAATAGCCAGACAGCCCGAGCAGGACGAACGCCCCGGCCGAGACGATATACGCCCCTACCGCCTCTGCATAAGGCGTGGTGGCGAGCGCTGTGACAAGGAATGCTGCCGCCGGCGTCGACCATGCCGTTATGATCGGCTCGCGGTAGTGCCAGCTCAGGATCAGGCCGGTCACGCCGACCCCGATCGAGACGGACCACACCCAGGAGGCCGTGAGTTCCGGGCTGAGACCAGCGACACGCGCCGCCTGAAACACGAGAATAAATGTACCGCCGTAGTTGACGATAACGGAGATCAGACCCGCAACGATGGGATGGGTAAGATCATTCCATCCAACGGGTGATGATGATGGACTGGACGACATGGCTTCAATGGTTCTCCTGAAAGCTCGGCGCATGGCCAAAGTGGGGCCTTGACATCTACTTCCGTAATGGACTGTTTGTTCCCGCCATTTATCGTTCCGGGGTCAGACCATTGTTCAAGCATTCGCAATTGGAGTCGGTAAAGGCCTGGCTTGCCCACCCCGCACATGCGGGGATGCCGCTTCATGCGCGGATACAACGGGCCATCCGCCAATTGATCCTTGATGGTGCGCTCGGCCCCGGCAAGCCGCTGCCGGCGTCCCGGGCGCTTTCCAAATCTCTGGATGTATCACGCGATACCGTGGAAGCCGCCTATGCACAGCTTCACGCCGAAGGTTTCATTGAGCGGCGTGTCGGCAGCGGCAGCTTCGTGGCTGAAATGACGGAGTTCACAACCGGGCACAGCCGTTCGAAGCGCGATGCGCTGTTGCGCAACCAGGCCCCGAACCTCAGCAAGCGCGGGGCCGCGATGTTCCGCAGCGGTGGCGTGCGCGAATTGCTCGCACCGCGACCGTTTGCGCATGGAGTGCCGGAAACCCGTACCTTTCCGCTCCAGCTATGGGAACGTCTGGAGCGGCAGATATTGAAAGAAGCCGGCATGCACGCCCTCCTGCCTAGCAACCCCCAAGGTGCGGAGCCGCTGCGGCGCGCAATCGCCGATTATGTGAACCTTGAGCGTGGCGCGCGCGCCACGACCGATCGCGTGCTGGTTCTGACCAGTTCGCAACAGGCAATGACGCTGTGCGCGAATATGCTGTTCGATCCGGGCGAGCGGATCTTCATCGAGAACCCTGCCTACTATGGCGCGCGCAAGGCGTTCGATTCGGCGGGGCTCGAATGTATCCCGATCCGTCTGGATCAGCAGGGCATATTGGTCGAGCAGATCATGGATGATCCGCGCAAAGCCAAAGGCGTTTTCCTGACGCCCTCCCATCAGTTCCCGACCGGCGCGACACTGGCGCTCGATCGCCGCCTGGCGCTGATCGAATGGGCCGCCCGGCATCAGGCCTGGATCATCGAGGACGATTATGACAGCGAGTTCCACTATATGGGCAAGCCCACGGCCTGCGTACAAGGGCTCGATCCGTACGAGCGGACCATCTACATCGGCACCTTTACCAAATCGCTCTTTCCGGGCCTGCGTATCGGCTACGTTGTCCTGCCGCCCCAACTCGTGAAGCCGATGACCGTCGCGCGCACGTTGCTTGACGGACATACCGCCTCCATCGCGCAACTGACGCTGGCGCGGTTCATGGAAGGCGGACATTTCGGCGCGCATGTCCGTACTATGCGCGGCATCTACGCCGAGCGGCTCAAGGTCCTGGTTACTCAGGTCAGAGAGCATCTGTCGGAATTCGTTGAGCCACGCGTCCCCGTCGGCGGACTGCAAATGCCGTGCGTGCTGACCTCCGACTTGTCGGAGCGTACCGCAATCGACGCGGCGCGCCGTGTCGGGATCGAGCTTTTTGGATTGTCCGCACTCCATGCGGCCGACAGTGCCAAAGCCGGATTCCTGATGGGCTTTGCCGCCTATACGCCGGTGGAGATTGCGATCGCGGTCGAGAAACTCGCGAATGCGCTCAAGGACGTTCACCGGGTTTCGAACAGGTCCTGATATCGTTGATCCGGCTTGGGGGGATTGTGCGTCTCGGTCTGGCCGCGGACGGCGGAGGCCGTCAAAAATACTGTTTCTGCTGAATCAAATGGTCTGGTCCGCTTTCAAAAAGTGGAAGGACATAGCAGACCATGAGCATGCTAGGTACTGCCGGACACCGCTGCGCGAATTCTGTGCAGCGGATAGCCAATTATGTCAGCACTTTGCAGGAGATCAGCGATGCGTTCATCGGCCACGCCGCACGCAACTCAGAATATAGCGAACGCAGGCGTGAGCGGTGCCGGTTTGTCCACCGCCGATGCCGTCATCGCTCTTGCCATCGCTGACGAGAAGTTTCGTCAAAGTGACTCCATCGAGTTGATCGCCTCCGAAAACTTCGTCAGTCAGGCGGTGCTCGATGCGCAAGGGTCGGTGCTCACCAACAAATATGCAGAGGGCTATCCGCATCGCCGCTATTATGGCGGCTGCGCCAATGTGGATGTTGTCGAGGATCTGGCACTCGAACGCGTGAAAAAAATCTTCGGCAGCGCGCATGCCAACGTCCAGCCGCATTCGGGCAGTCAGGCCAATCAGGCGGTCTTTCTCGCGCTTCTCAACCCCGGCGACACGATCCTTGGCCTTGACCTCAAAGCTGGCGGGCACCTTACCCATGGAGCGACTGTCAACATGTCCGGCCGTTGGTTCAACGTCGTCAGTTATGGTGTGGATCCGGAAACCCAGCTCATCGATATGGACCAGGTAGCCGCGCTTGCGCGCCGGCACCGGCCCAAACTGCTGATTGCCGGCGGCTCGGCCTATCCCCGCGTCATGGACTTTGCGCGTTTCCGCCAGATCGCCGACGAGGTGGGCACGACATTGCTGGTCGACATGGCGCATTTTGCAGGCCTTGTCGCTGGCGGGGCCTATCCGTCACCCGTGCCCTTTGCCCACGTCGTCACCTCGACCACGCACAAGACACTGCGCGGGCCACGCGGCGGCTTCGTTCTGACCAACGATCGGGAGATTGCGAAGAAGATCAACTCGGCGACCTTCCCCGGCCTTCAGGGTGGACCGTTGATGCATGTCATTGCGGCCAAGGCGGTGGCTTTCGGCGAAGCCCTGGAGCCGTCCTTCAAGACCTACGCGCACAACGTCGTCGAAAACTGCCGCGTGCTTGCCCAATCACTCACGGATGGCGGACTGAAAATCACGACCGGCGGCACGGATTGCCATCTGGCCGTGGTCGATCTGCGCCCCTTCGGTGTGACAGGCAACATCGCCGAGAAAGCTCTTGAATCAGTCGGCATCACGCTGAACAAGAACGCCATTCCGCATGATCCGGAAAAGCCGATGGTGACTTCCGGCATTCGCCTCGGCAGCGCAGCCGGAACATCCCGCGGCTTCGGCATCGATGAATATCGCCAGATCGCCGCGCTCATCCTCGACACCCTTCACGCGGTTCATGGCGGAACGCTCGATGCCCGTCGGCAGCAGATCAACGGCCGCGTACGCGAACTCGTCGCGCGCTTTCCGCTACCCTACTGACGCGGAGAGGGATCGACATGAACACGTCTTCGGCAATCAAACTGTCCCCTGAAGAGATTGTCCGCTTTGGCGACGATCCGGCCGCCGCCTTCGCGCAAAACATGATCGCCGTTCAGGAGCGGATCGCAGCCATCTGCCATCGCTGTGGGCGACATCCCGATGAAGTCCGCCTCCTTCCCGTCACCAAGACGATCCCGGCCAATGTGCTGCGCCATGCCTATGCCGCCGGTATCACCGACTTCGGGGAAAACAAACTTCAGGAGGCGCGCGACAAACTGGCCATGCTCGACGATCTGTCCATTCGCTGGAGCATTATCGGCCATCTTCAAACGAACAAGGTAAAGTATCTCGTCCGCTTCGCCTCGGAGTTTCACGCGCTTGACAGCTTCCGGCTGGCGGAAGAGCTGAACCGTCGTCTCGATGCCCTGGGCCGCGACCTGGACGTGTTCGTGCAGGTCAATACTTCGGGCGAGGAGAGCAAATACGGATTGCACCCCAACGATCTCATGCCCTTCATCGAACGTTTGCCCAACTATCCCCGGCTGAAGCCGCGGGGACTGATGACGCTTGCGATCTTCAGTGCCGACGCAGAGCGCGTACGAGCCTGTTTCCGGCTGTTGCGCGAACTGAGGGATCGTGCCGTCACGATCGATCCCGGCCTGACGAAACTGTCGATGGGCATGTCGGGAGATTACGAGATCGCGATCGAGGAAGGCGCTGACGTCGTTCGGGTCGGTCAAGCCATCTTCGGCCCCCGTCCGGGGGCAGACGCACTCTATTGGCCAGGCCTCATCCCGGATCCCCAATCTCAAGAACGAGAAGAAACCCCCAGATGACAATCCCCTTCATTGATATCCAGGCTCAACGCGGCCGCATCGGCGACGCAATCGATGCAGCCATTCTCCAAGTGACTCGGAGCGGTCAGTTCGTGATGGGGCCGCAAGTCCACGAGTTCGAAGCCAAGCTTGCCGCATTCGGCAACGCCCGCCATGCCCTGTCCTGCTCGAACGGCACCGATTCCCTGATGTTCCTTCTCATGGCATGGGGCGTCGGCCCCGGTGATGCCGTCTTTTGTCCATCATTCACCTTTGCCGCGACGGCCGAGGTTGTGGCGCTGCTCGGCGCGATACCTGTCTTCGTCGACATCGACCCGAGTACCTACAATATCGACGCAGTCCACCTTGAGGCGACCATCGAGGCGACGAAGCGAGAGGGCAGATTCACGCCACGCGTTATCATTGCCGTCGATCTGTTCGGGCAACCCGCCGACTATCCCGCTCTCGCCACCGTCGCCCATGCACACGGGTTGAAGCTTCTTGCCGATACCGCACAAGGCTTCGGCTGCCGACTGCACGGCAAGCATCCTCTCCACTGGGCCGATGCCTCAAGCCTTTCATTCTTTCCGGCGAAACCGCTTGGCGCCTATGGCGATGGTGGTGCGATCCTGACCGATGACGATGAACTCCATGACGTGCTCAGCTCGATCCGCGTCCATGGACAGGCCACGCCGCGCGATGCCGCGGCTCGCGGGTTCGAGCACGACCCGAAATACCTCAACATGCGTCTGGGCTCGAACGGTCGCCTCGACACGATCCAGGCCGCGGTCCTGATCGAAAAGCTCACGATCTTTGAAGATGAAATTGCTCGACGCAACAAGATCGCCGCGCGTTATAGCAACGCGCTTGCGCCTCACGTCGCGCGTGTCCCCGAGATCATCGTTGGAGCCGTCCCCACCTGGGCGCAATATACGATCGAACACGAAGACCGCGACGGTCTGGCCGCACACCTGAAATCACAGGGCATTCCGACCGCCGTTTATTACCCGATCCCTGTACACCAACAGCCTGCCTACAACTGCTACCCTGTTGGCCCGGGCGGATTGCCCGTTACGGAAAACAAGGCCAGTCGCGTGATTAGCTTGCCCATGAGTCCCTATCTCGACGATGCTACCCAGGACGCAATCGTGGTAGCCGTCAAATCTTATGGCTGAGTAAGGGGTAGCATAGCGCCTTGGCCTCGTCATCCTGGCCGCGGCCTGCTGCCTTTATCGTCTTGACGAGGAAGATTTGACTGAAATGCGCTCTCAACCCGGACTGTTGGGGCAAATATCGGCGGCACATCTGGTCAGTCATCTTCATATCATGACGGTGCCAGCACTTCTTCCCCTGCTTCCCGACATACTGAATGTGAACTTCATCGACCTCGGGATCGCACTTGGCGTATTCAATATCATCTCCGCACTCTGCCAGGCCCCTCTGGGTTATGCCGTGGACCGTTATGGTGCACGCTGTGTGCTTATCGCCGGCCTTGCCCTTGGAAGCGCCAGCTTCGCACTGGTGGCGGCCATACCCAGCTTCACTGTTCTGCTTGTCGCAATGGCTATGGCTGGGCTCGCCAACGGTGTCTACCACCCGGCCAACTACGCCTTGTTATCGCAAGGTATGGCTCCCAACCGCATGGGACGCGCCTTCTCGATCCACACCTTCGCTGGCTTTTTCGGTGGTGCGATAGCGCCACCCATCATGGTTAGCACCGCACTGGCGTCAGACATCAGATGGGCATTTGCCGTCGCTGCCGTTTCGGGTTTCCTGGTCCTGGCCGCAATCGTCAGCCGAAGCTTCGCTCCCTTGGCCTCCCTGCCAGAACCGTCCGACAGCCGGATCGATGTAAAACATGTACGCTCCACCTACGCCGCCACGTCGGCTATCATCATGCTTACGGTACTTTTCATGATGCTCAGCCTGAGTACGGGCACGATCGAACGCTTTTCGGTGGCTGCGCTCGTCGAAGGGTTCGGTGTTCCTTTGTCGACCGCGAACATGGCACTGACGACGTTTCTTTTTGCCAGCGCATTCGGTGTTCTGACTGGTGGCATCCTGGCTGATCGCACCAAACGCCACGGTTCCGTTGCAGTTGCCGCGTTCGCACTCGCAGCTGTGCTCGTGGCGACGATCGCATTGGTAAAGCTACCGGATACACTTCTGGTCCTGACGATGGGAGGCATTGGTTTCCTGACCGGGATCGTTGCACCCTCCCGCGACATGTTGGTGCGCGCAATTTCACCAATCGGGCAGGAAGGTAGGACCTTCGGCATTGTCTCCACCGGCTTCAATATCGGCGGTGTCATTGGCCCGATCCTCTGTGGCGCTCTGCTCGACAGGGGGCTTGCCAGCGCCGTGCTCTGGGCTTCGGCGGGCTTCATGATCATCACCGCATCGGTCGTGACCCTACAGGAATATCTAGCCAAGGCCCGCAAGGACGCCCATCCAATTACTCGATAGCATACATGCTGAACCCTCGGCATTGCCGATGGTCTGGTAAGTTTCGGCACAGGGCAAGGCTACTTGTGGTGTCGAGCGGCAATATACGGGCTCGGCCGGCAAGATCACCAATTGTCAGATTGGCGTCTTTGCGTCCTATGTCTCGCGCCACGGCCACGCCTTCATCGACGGGCGCTCCATCTGCCGAAGGCTTGGCGGATGACCGGGATCGTATGGCCAGGACCCATGTGCTTGAGTTGGGCGGTCACTTTGGCGACGAACACATCAGACCGCAGCACAACAGCCCACCTCAGTTCCGACATCGCCTTCAAACGTGGTTCTGATTTGAAAGCAGGAAAGTGGCTCTTTAACTCACGCCCCCGTAACGTGATGACCCGTCACCGCTTCCCCCATGAGCTCGGTGCGGATGATGTAGTCGAACGCCGATAGGGCGGCCTTCGACCCCTCGCCCATGGCAACGACGATCTGTTTATAAGGCGTGGTGGTCGCGTCACCTGCAGCAAAAATGCCGGACTGCGAGGTCTCACCCCGGTGATCGATCTCGATCTCGCCACGAGGCGTCAGACCTACGGCGCCCTGCAACCACTCGGTGTTCGGCACCAGCCGATCTGAACGAACACGCCCTCCAACTGGATCTCATGCACCCTGTCGGCATTGCGGTCCTTGTAGACCAGGCCCGTCACTTTCTCGCCGTCGCCCAACACCTCGGTCGTCAGCGCTGACGTGACAATCCGAACGTTCGACAGGCTGGCGAGCTTGCGTTGAAGCACCGCGTCGGCACGCAGCTGGCTGTCATATTCAATCAGCGTGACGTGAGCTGCAATGCCAGCAAGGTCAATCGCCGCCTCGACGCCGGAGTTGCCACCGCCTATCACGGCCACCCGCCGGCATTTGAACAGCGGGCCATCACAGTGCGGGCAATAGGCCACGCCCTTATTCCGATATTCCTGCTCGCCCGGCACGTTCATTTGACGCCAACGGGCGCCAGTCGACAGGATGACCGTGCGCGCCCTCAGACTTGCGCCATTCTCAAGAACGACTTCGTGCAACCCGCCTTCGGTCCTGGCTGGGATCAGCCGAGACGCCTTCTGCAGGTTCATGACATCCACTTCATAGGCACGGACATGCTGGTCGAGATGAGCGACCAGTTTCGGGCCCTCGGTGTGAGGTATCGAGATGAAGTTCTCGATCGCCATCGTGTCCAGGACCTGACCGCCGAAGCGCTCTGAGGCAATGCCGGTGCGGATACCCTTGCGCGCGGTATAGATGGCGGCTGCGGCACCTGCCGGGCCGCCGCCCACCACCAGCACGTCGAATGAGGCCTTCTCGCTGATCTTGTCGGCGGTGCGTGCCTGCAAGCCTGTATCGAGCTTGGCGATGATCTGTTCGAGTTCCATCCGGCCCTGGCCGAAATGTTCCCCGTTCAGGAATATCGCCGGCACTGCCATAACCTGCAGCGCCTCCACCTCTTTCTGGAAGAGCGCGCCATCGATGGCGACATGCTGGATACGTGGATTCAGCACGCTCATAAGGTTCAGCGCCTGTACGACCTCCGGACAGCTCTGGCAGGACAGGGAAAAATACGTTTCAAAGTAAAACTCTCCGTCGAGATCCTTGATCTGCTGGATCGCCTCCTGCGCCGCCTTGGACGGATGGCCCCCAACATGCAACAGCGCAAGCACCAGGGACGTGAATTCGTGTCCCAATGGTATGCCCGCAAAGCGGACGCCGATGTCGGTGCCCTTGCGCCGGATCAGGAAGCTGGGCTGGCGCACATCCTCCTCGTCCGGCCCTATTACAACCGTGCCCCGAGAAACTTCCGCGATCTCAGCCAGCAAAGCCATCATCTCATGCGCTTTTGGTCCGGTGCCAGGCGATGCCACCAGTTCCACCACGTGTACGATATTCGCGAGATAGGCCTTAAGCTGCGATTTCAGGCTTGCTTCCAACATGATTTACGCCTTGTCGTGGTTGGTGTTCGCAATGGCATTGCGGTGGCGGCTCAGATCTTGCCGACGAGATCGAGGGACGGTGTCAGGGTTATTTCACCCTCCTCCCATTTCGCCGGGCAAACCTCGCCAGGATGTGCGCGAACATACTGGGCGGAGCGAATTTTGCGCAGAAGCTCCTGGGCATTGCGGCCGACACCTTCAGCCGTCACTTCGGTAAACTGGATCACGCCGTCGGGGTCCACGAGAAATGTCGCGCGATCGGCCAGACCTTCATCGACGCGCAATACGTCGAAGTTGCGCGAGAGAGTCGCCGTCGGATCGCCCAGCAGGGCGTACCGGATCTTGCCGATCGCCGGCGAGGTGTCATGCCAGGCCTTGTGCGAAAAGTGAGTATCTGTCGATACGCCGAAGATCTCGACGCCAAGCCGAACGAACTCATCGTAATTGTCTGCAATATCCTCCAGTTCCGTAGGGCAGACAAAGGTGAAATCTGCCGGGTAAAAGAAGAAGACCGCCCATTTGCCAGACAAATCTGCTTCAGTGACGGTAATGAACTTGCCGTTCTTGTAGGCTTCGGCCCTGAACGGCTTAATAGCTGTATTGATGATTGCCATGATAACTCCGCAGTCTCGGGAAGAAACCACGCAGAAATAGGGTCGATGCGGATGACCAGGCAGGGCCGGTTTCAACTAGCCTGATGGGCCGGTGGAGGTGGTCCCGGCTCTCACCGCGAGCGGTTTCTTCCCGATCCCAAAGCCCGCCGGCCATCCCATGGGGGCCATCGGCGGCTACACGAGCCTTTCATCGTTCCAGACTTCTCGGCAGCCCGGATATCTTGACAGCGATTGGATGTGATCCTAAAAACGGGATCCCATTATTATAAAATGGGATACTGTTATATGAGGTGAATTCATGAATGCTCGCGCGACCAAGATCGATCCGATCACAAAACTGGAAGTATCAAGCGACAAGACCCGGCCGCTGACCGATGCGCATCAGGCAATGCGTGTCAGCCATCCGGATGACATCGAATGGAGCATGCTGCGCTATGACGGACAAACGGCGAAGATGATGTTTCATCCCACCAAGGATGATCCCACCGTTCCGAATGCGGGTCTCGTCCGCTATGAGGCAGGTTCAGGGCATCCCCTGCACAGTCACTACTTCGCTCAGGTCTGGTATATCCTTGAGGGCACATTCCTGATCGACGGGGCGATCTACGGTCCCGACACCATGATCTTTCATCCCGACCCGCATTTCGAACACGAGCTCACGACTCAAACCGGTGGCGTCATCCTCTATGTGCAATATATGGGACCGACCACCCGTCAGGGGCCAATATATGACGGACGTTTCAACGTGACCGAGCGCAAAAAGCTCGAAGACGAAACGACCGCGTACTGATCGACGCATCAGGCCCGGTCCAACGGCCGCGCCTGATGCAGTCCTTTTCGTGCGGGCCGAGGATCCCACGACCGCAGCGCTGGGCGAAGACAGGAACCTTGCAAAATCTGCGATGAAACAAGCGAAACCCTGGATCACGTCTCGGGATTCATCATGCAGGAGGAGATATTCAATGAAATCCAATCAACGCGTCACATATTATTTTTCGGTAATCTCCGACTGGGCATATATGGGAGGCGCGCAATTTGCCCAGTTGGTTAACCGGCACAATTTGGATGTGGCCTACAGGCCCTTTATTTTGGAGCGCCTATATTCGAGCACCGGCGGCATCTTGCTTTCCAAGCGCTCGCCTCAGCGACAAGCCTACCGCGTCGCAGAGTTGCGCCGCTGGAGCAAACGGCTGGGCATTCCGGTAAACCATTTCCCCAAATACTCCACGACAGACGATAAGCCCGCCTCGAGGCTGATCGCGCTGTTTCAGGAGCGTGGGCTTGATACGGGAACGCTCGTTCGCCGAATTCACAGGGCAGTTTGGCTGGAAGAGCGAGACATTGCCCAGGACAGCACCTTGCTGCAGATCATGGAAGGAATGGGTACGCCGGACGGCCGCGTTCTGCTCGAGGATTCCAAGTCCGAATACCACTCCAATATATTGGATGGCTTCACAAAGGAGGCAGCGGACAACGGCGTCTTCGGCTCGCCTTTTTACATCTATGACGGAGAAATATACTGGGGTCAGGATCGCCTCGACATGCTCGAGGAGCAGATCGTCAACAGCTACGAGAAGGCGGCGGGTTGATCATGGGCGCCACCGACATATCCTCTCCAGCCATTCACACATCAAGGCATTTCAACAGGGAGCGCATTAAGGTTGTTGTCGCGTCCTCCCTCGGGACCATTATCGAGTGGTACGAATTTTTCCTCTATGCCTATCTGTCCCAAATCATCGCCGTGAAATTTTTCTCCGGCGTCAATGAAACGCTGGGCTTTCTGTTTGCGCTGATAACATTCGCAATCGGCTTTTTGGTCCGGCCCATCGGCGGGCTCGTTTTCGGACGCCTGGGGGACACGGTCGGCAGAAAACGCACTTTCCTCATCACGCTGGTTCTGATGGGGCTCTCAACGGTGGCCGTGGGACTGCTGCCCACCCACGCGCAGGTCGGACTTGCCGCTCCGATCATGCTGGTAATGCTGAGAGTCATTCAAGGATTGGCGATCGGCGGCGAATATGGGGGCGCTCTCGTCTACGTAGCGGAACATGCGCCTCGCAAACGGCGCGGACTGTTCACCGGCTTCATTCAGATCACCGTCCCTATCGGCCTGCTTATGTCCGTTGGGGTCATTTCCTTGACGCAGGGCGGCTTGGGCGATGCGGCGTTCAACGATTGGGGTTGGCGCATACCTTTCCTGCTGGCGGGACCATTCCTGATACTCGCCATCTGGGTTCGAACCAAGATGGAAGAGTCCCCCGTGTTCCTGCAGATGAAATCCGAAGGCACCGAATCCCGGTCTCCGCTCAAGGAAGCATTTGCGACACGGGCGAACTTGCGCATTTCCGTTATTGCCCTCCTGGGAGGCGTTGCCGGGCAAGCGGTCGTGTGGCAAACCGCGACGCTCTACGTAATGTTCTTCATGAACAAAACCTTGGGCGTTGAATCCTCGACAACGAACAACCTCATGATACTCCTTATGGTATCCGGGGTGGTATTTCTGCTTTTCTTCGCCTGGATTTCGGACTTCATCGGAAGAAAGCCGGTAATTATAACGGGATGCGTTGCCGCAGCGCTTCTGTATTTCCCGATATTCAACTCTCTTGCGATCAGCGCCAATCCGGCCCTGGTTCTTGCTCACGAAAATTCGCCCGTAACGCTCGTGGCCGGGAAGGCAGATTGCGCGAGCGGGTTGCCTTTCCTCAACTCGGGCAATCGAGACGGGCTCTGTAACGTCGCGAAAAATACGCTCAACGGTCGCGGTGTGGCGTTTCGCATGATCGAAGCCGAGGATGGCCCGGCCCATGTGCAAATCGGAGATCGCACCGTCCCATTTCCCGATGCCGCCCCGGAGGACGAAGTTGCGCGAACGCAATTCGCAAAGGAAATACAAGACCACCTGAACGCGGAGAACTATCCGGCCAAGGCGGATATGACAAAAGCAAACATGCCTCGGATCATATTCCTGCTGATGGTGATTGTTGCGCTGGGGGCGATGACTTTGGGACCGTTGGGAGCGCAATTGGTGGAAATTTTCCCGACCAAAATCAGGTATTCCGGCTTGTCGCTACCATTCAATATCGGAAACGGATGGTTTGGAGGCCTGCTGCCAACCATCACTTTCATGATCACCCAGCACACCGGCGATATTTATGCAGGCCTATGGTATCCGATCATCATTGCCTCCGGAACCGCACTGATAGCCCTGTTTTTCATGCCGGAAACGCGTGGAAGCGAAATTAATTGACGGAGAGACAATGATGGATTCCGTGTTCAACTATAACACTCATCTGCATGTGCCGAACTTTACCGACCACATCCGGCACTGGCAGGATTGGTCTGCCGCCGCGCTGGCAAAGCATCCCCCGATACTTCAAGGGAAATCATATGGAAACTGCGTGGTGGAGACGCTGGATTTCTTCTCATGCGGAAGAGATCAGGCTCCCCTGCTCGTGTTCATTCATGGAGGCTACTGGAAATCGCGTGAGCGTAGCGAATTCGCCTGGGTCGCAAGCCGCTTTGTAGAACAGGGCGTCTCGGTTGCTGTGCTGGATTACGGTCTGGCGCCCGACTACTACCTGGAGCAAATGTATGATCAGGTCGTGCGAGCACATATCTGGCTGCATGATAATGCAGAGGAATTGGGAATTGACCGACGTCGCATCATCACTGCGGGTCATTCGGCCGGCGCTCATCTGGCGGTCATGATGGCGCTGACCTATGGGCAACACCATCGCGGTGACTTGCCGTCGGCCTTGACGAGCGCGGTGTTCGCGACCAGTGGGGTTTATGACCTAAGGCCGCTGGTAACCTTGCCCTTTCTGGGCGATCTGCGGCTTGATTGTGAGAGCGCAGTTAGAAACTCGCCCATTCTGAGCCGGCCAAATCCCGAGATCCCCATTCATTTGTCCTATGGCACAAACGAGTCGGAAGCCTTTGTCTGGCAAACGCAAAACCTGGCCGACGCCTGGCCGGAATACATCGCGTCATTGCTGCCGCTGGAAGGTCGGAACCACTTCGAAGCATGTGACGCCTTCAAGGAAAATGGCTCGCTGGTTCAGGCCATTCTTCGCCATTGCAGCGATATGGCCAATTATCCGTCGGCACCGCTACAGGTTAATCTCTAGCGAGCAGGTCAAATACAAGTTGCAACGATGGGATTGCAGCCTGTATCCGGCAAAGGGCCCGCAAACGCGCGGAGTGGAAGCGACGGCTCCTTACATGACCCCACCTTGTGGGCAGATCGATACGTGCGGTTTTCGATGGTCGTCAGTATGGGTGGTTTCCTTGAAGCCTCCCATATTGGGCTTAGCGTTTGCGCACCGTGATCAAGTGGTTTGTCGGCCAAGCGTTCATTTCGCATGGCGGGTGGCAAACTGGGTGCAGAGACCGGGAAACACAAAGAGGAGTCAGCAATTGTCTGCAAAAGCCGGAGCGGGTGCCCGTTCTTCGATCGAGATTTCGGAAGAGATACTCAAGCGCATAAGGGCGGGAAAATATGCGCCCGGTGACACCCTCAGCCAGTACGAACTGGCTGCGGAATTTGCGACCAGCAGGACGCCGATCCGCGAGGCGCTTCGCTTTCTGGAAGCAAAACGCGTCATCTCCCTCACGGCTTCCGGCCGGGCCGAGGTGGCGACGCCAACCCTGCGTGGTGTGCGCGAGGCCTTTCAGATCCGGGCGGAACTCGAAGGGCTGGCGGCCGAACTGGCGGTAGACTGGCTGACTGACAAGGATCTAAAAAATCTCCGTACCTGCCAGGATGGATACGCCCATGCCCTGCGGCGGCAAACGACCGAGGGCAAGGCCTCCAAGTGGCTGTCATACAACGAGACATTCCACACCATAATCGCCACGGCCAGCCACAACGAACGGCTGATGGAATTCATCTCCGAGATGCAGAACGATGCGGTCGGCCCGATACTCGGCTATGCATCGCAGATGCCTCACAGCTTGATGGAAGAGAACATCAAGCAACACGAGGAAATCCTGTCCGCGCTCGAACGCCGGGATGGCAAGGTAGCCCGCGCGGCTATGAGCAACCATATCCTGCGGACGACTGACATTGTCACACGATGGATGGAAGCCGGATAGGACGTAGGTTGCGGCGTTTGTGTTCCACGCCTCACACCCGACACCGGAAAGTCAGGCTCGAATTCAGACCGCCAGTTCCTGCAGCCACTCGGTAAGCATCTTTCGTGCGCCCGCACGCAATGGCGGTCCGAAGCGCCGAGCATCGGCACGCAAGGTGCACGGGTCGATGCCTGCGGCCGCCAGTTCGACTGCATGACCGACGAGCCATCGCTCCATGCCCGCACAAGCGTTGACCTCCGGATGGAACTGCAGCCCCAGGATGTTGCGTCCAAGCGCAAATCCCTGCGTCCCACACAGCGAGGTCGACGCCAGATTGACGGCCCCCTCGGGGATTTCGAAGGCATCGCCATGCCAATGCAGAACCGATACTCCGTCGAGATGACGCAAGGGGCTTCCGCACCCGTCCTCCGTGAGTGTGAGTTCGGAGAACCCGATTTCCTTGACACCAGTCGGTGCGACCCTGGCGCCGAGCGTGGCCGCGATCTGCTGCGCGCCCAGGCATATTCCGAGGGTCGGCAAGTTCGCCGCCAGCCGTGCCTCGAGGAGCCCCCGCTCCTCGGCGAGAAAGGGGTAGGCGTCGTCTTCATAGACGCCTACTGGCCCGCCGAGGACGACGAGAAGGCTGGGAAGTAGCGGATCGAGCGTCCACAGATCGTTTATGCCGAGATCGTAGTAATGAATCCTGTAGCCCGCGGCCGTTAAAACGGCCTCGAATGTTCCCAGGTCTTCGAATTCGACATGCCTGATAACGACCGCCGTCTTCAGCATAACGGTAGACCCTCGTGCGCTCTTAGCCAACCGCCGAGATGTCGGCACCATGATTGATGTGATAGACGTCCTCGCCGATGACAAAGGCGGGCACAGACCTGACACCGGCCGCCTTGGCTTCGGCCAGTCGCCCCTTCTGCTCGCCGAGATGGACGATCTCGACATCGAACCGGCTCTTGTCGAGGGCGCCGGCAAAACGCTGTTCGGCATCCACACACACGGAGCAGCCTGCATGATAGAAAATGGCTTTTTCTGTCATTTCAATTTTCTCCAGTCCAGACCGGCGCGGCATTGCGCCGATCTCAGTTGAAAGCGTAGTCAGATCACGATGTGCTGTGACGTGCCGGATATCCCAATGCGAATGGGCCGGCTCCTGCACCTTTACGTGGTGCTGTATCCCCGTTCGGACATTGGCCCGCGAAAATCGGCGAGGACCGTTTCGCCCGCCGTTGCGATCTGGCCGACTGCGACGAGGACGGGTGTCCCGACCGGAAGGTAGACGTCGAGACGCGAACCGAAGCGGACAAGCCCGAATCTATGGCCCATCTCGAGGCGATGGTCCTCGGCCACCCAGTGTACGATGCGACGCGCGATAAACCCTGCTATCTGCACAACGACGACGGGGCCGTGAATTGTGTCGAGCGCGATGGCGTTTCGTTCATTGTATTCACTCGCCTTGTCCAGATCCGCATTGAAGAATCGGCCGGGTGTATAGGCGATGCGCGCAATCCGGCCCGCGATCGGCGCGCGGTTCACGTGGCAGTCGAAGATACTCAGGAAGATCGAGATCCGTAACATCCGCTCAGCCGGCATATCGAGCTCGGGCGGCGGCAAAATCTCAGTGATCATGCTGACCCGTCCGTCGGCGGGGGCCACGACGAGCCCGTCTTGAACGGGCGTCGTACGTGGCGGGTCACGGAAGAAGTAGCAGACCCATAGCGTGACGATAGCACTTAGCCATGCCAGCGACGCCGACAGGAACGCGAACCCGGCCATCGCCACGATCCCGATCGCTATGAAGGGATAGCCGGCCTTGTGGATCGGAACCAGGCCGTTCTTGATGGAAGCCCCAATGCTCATGAAAGAGGTTCCATATCCTCCGATCGCCCGTCCACAGGCAGGGTCGTTCGCACGTTCTCGGGCTCCGGCTGCTGTCCTTGCGGCTGAAGCTTCCATTCGCGCAAGAATTCGCATGCCGCTTCGATGCGGCGAGCGGCGTCATTGATTTCACGCGGCAGGACGGTCAAGGGCGGCGCAAACCGCACGACATTGTCGCGCGCGGAGATGGCCATCAGATGCTGTGCCCGAAGCGCATCGACAAATTTCCGCGCATCGACAACCGTCTGGACGCCCTGAAGCAGGCCGACGCCGCGAACCTCCGCGATCAAATCGCCATATTTGCATCGGGCCCGATCAAGGTGCGTGCGAAACAGTTTCCCCATGCTGACGACACGCTTGAGAAAATCGACGTCCAGAACGATATCGAGCACCGCATTGCCGGCAGCCATAGCCAGCGGATTGCCGCCGAAGGTCGTGCCATGGCTTCCCTGCACCATTCCGCTCGCGGCCCTCCGGGTCGCAAGGCAGGCACCCATGGGAAATCCGCCACCGATTCCTTTCGCGAGGGTCACGATATCCGGCGCGATGCCAGCCCATTCATGAGCGAGGAATTTGCCGGTGCGTCCGACGCCGGACTGGATCTCGTCGAGGATCAGCAGCAACCCGCGTTCATCGCAAATGTCGCGGAGCCGGCAAAGGGTTTCGGGATCGACCGTCCGCAACCCGCCTTCACCCTGGATCGGCTCCAGCATCAGGGCGGCAGTGGCCGGCGTGATGATTTTGTCGAGCGCCGACCAATCGCCGAGCGCGACCTGGTCGAAACCGTCAACCTTCGGCCCAAAGCCGTCAAGATAGCGACTATATCCTGTGGCCGCGATCATCGCCAATGTCCGGCCATGAAAGGCGCCTGTGAAGGTAACGACACGATAGCGCTCGGGGGCGCCCGCGGCGGCATGGAACCGGCGCGCCATCTTGACCGCCGCCTCGTTGGCTTCGCCGCCCGAATTGGCGAAGAAGACGACGTCAGCGAAGGTCGCGTCGACCAATCTCCCCGCCAGGCGCTCGCCATCCGGGATCCGGACAAGATTTGAGGTGTGCCAGAGCCGACCGATCTGAGCCTTCAACGTCTTGACGAGATGCGGGTGGCTGTGACCGAGTGAGTTAACGGCGATACCCGACGCGAAGTCGAGATAGCGGTCTCCGTTGCGCGTATAAAGCCACGCTCCCTTACCAAACTCAAAGGCGAGGTCGAGACGCTTGCCGATGGGAAGAAGCGGATCAGACATGGCCGTTTACTACGAGACGACGCAGGACAGGAGCGGTCAGATGGAATATTCGAGGCAACACTGGCGGGTCTCCTGTGGGAGCTAAAAGGCTACTCGTTAAAAGGACTGGCAAAACAGGGTCGGGTTGTCGAAAACAACTGGGCCGGTTCAATGCGCGTGCAATATCCGGCGCCCAGGACAGAAAAGATGCACTGCCATTTCGCGGCCTATTCTTCCGGGTGGCGGGCTTGCGTGAGCAGGAAGGCTATTTCCGCTCCGACCTGCAGATCCTCCTCGGCGCCGAAACTGTGGCGGCGGATCATTCCGTCCCGGTCGATAAGGACGAGGCTTGGTGTGCCGCGCATCTGGTAAGCGGCCATGGTGCGCGGGATGGGTCCATCTCCGCCGGGCCGGTCCACGGCGATTGGGAAACCGAGCCGGTACTCATGGATAAAGGCCGCCAGCGACACCGGCGTCATCGCCTCATGATGCTCGAAGACCGTGTGGATGCCGATGACGGCGACTTCCTTTGGCGAAAACAGCGCGGCTATTCTCTGAGCCTGCGGCAGACCGGATCGCACACATCCGGGACAAAGCATCTGGAATGCATGCAAAACCACGATCTTGCCCCTCAGTCCCGCAATGGTCAGCGGCTCGGGCGTATTGAACCACTGAGCAACGTCAAGTTCAGGCGCGGGCTGGCCGATCATTTCCGTTCTCCTAATGAAACCGGCCGCGACACGCGGGACGGAGGACTGGGCCCAGCTTGGAGACGCGCCCAGTCGTGGCACTATTGCGGCACCCTGGATAATGGCCGCCAAGCCAACCGCCACAGGCTATGCGGTTGTCCGCACGAATGGAGGGCCGGATATGACCAGTGTGATGGGCCGGTCTATGTGGCCGACGCACCAATCCGGACCGGCTTAGCGAAAATCCGCCATCCGGCTGATAACAACCGAAAGCGCTTTTGCTAAATGCGCCAGTGTCCTAGGGACGAGGCCGGATGGCGGAGCGGTTACGCGGCGGATTGCAAATCCGCTTAGCCTGGTTCGAATCCAGGTCCGGCCTCCAGTTCGCGAAACATCGTGGAACTGGATATTGCAACACGCCCAGATGGTTCAGCCGGCAGCGGGCGCCGAGGTGCTCGATATGACAACCATCGATCAGATCCTGACTGGAAAAGTCGCCCCTCTCGGCTTGAAAGCCGCCCCGAGCGGCATCGACAAATACCCGGTGACCGGACGCATCTTTCTGGGTCGCGAAGGTCTAACCGGCGATGCCCAGGGCGACCGCAAGCATCATGGCGGCCCCGACAAGGCTCTTCATCACTACGCCTTCGAGCACTATGCACATTGGATCGATGTGATAGGGCCGCGCGATGTCCTGGTGCGGCCGGGCGCATTCGGAGAGAACCTGTCGACCCGAGGCCTGACCGAGAACGAGGCGGCAATCGGCGACATATTCAGGATCGGACAGGCTGTCGTTCAGGTCAGCCAGGGTCGCCAGCCATGTTGGAAGCTGAATGCACGCTTCGATGTTCCCGACATGGCGCTGCTGGTGCAAAGGACCGGCCTGACGGGCTGGTATTACAGGGTGATCGAGGAAGGCTTCATCGAAGTGGGAGACGCGCTCGCTCTCGAGGATCGCGTGTCCCCCGAATGGACCATTCGCCGGGCGTGGCGAACCCTTTACGTCGACACGATGAATCTCGGCGAACTCGCCGAGATGGCGTCGCTCGCACACCTGCCGGACAGCTGGCGCGGCTATGCGCGAAAACGGCTTGAGACCCGGCAGGTTGAAAATTGGTCGCGGCGCCTTCAGGGCACCTGAACCGGCGGCAGCAGCCGGTAGCGCCCTTGCAGATCACCAGAATTGATCGATTGAGAGCACAATCCTCTCTCGTCGGATATGGTTTGCAACCATACTCTACGGCTCCCCCAAGCTTTGCCATAAGCAGCAGGCCAAGATCGACGAGAAAATCGAACCCATCCTGATGGAAATCCTGCGGCGGAACGCTGGGGGAGGCCTTCCGCGTAGGCAGACAAGACACTGCGACAACAGCAAAATTGTACTTCTTGCTTCTTCGTGCCATGAAGTTGATCCGGCCCAGCCGGATGGATCATCCAACGTATGAAAGACATGCCGGATGGGCAAAGGTACGACATTGGCGATCGAGGTCAGGCCGGATAGCAGGGAGCCGATCTTCCTGGCGCTGGCGCGCACCATCATCGAGGAGATCGAACGGGGGCGCCTCAAATCCGGCGACCCGCTTCCAGGCACCCGGGCGCTGGCGCGAAGCTTGCGACTGAACCGCAATACAGTCGATGCGGCCTACCACGAACTCATTATGCAGGGTTGGCTCGCCACCGAACCGTCTCGCGGGACCTTCGTGGCAAGTGATCTCCCCGATATCGTCAAGCGCTCCAAACCGGAGCGATCGGTCAGCAATGCGAGCCTGATGACCGGCGCCCAAAAACCAATGCTCAGTCTGTCGGACGGGTCGCCCGATGTTCGCCTCGTTCCAACCGCGGCCTTTGCCCAGGCCTTCCGCCGTGCGCTGTCGAGTGCCGCTTTCGCATCGGGGGGTGCGTATGGCGACCCCCGTGGAAGCCTGATCCTGCGCAAGTCGTTGTCGTCCTATCTGCGCGACGAGCGCGGGCTGCCTTCCTCGGCGACCGACATTCTCGTGACTCGGGGTAGCCAGATGGCGCTTTTTCTCGCGGCCTCAGCCATCGCGGAGCCAGGAGCCGCCATCGCGGTGGAACGACCCGGATATCCCCTCGCCTGGTCGGCGTTCCGCGCGGCCGGTGCGAGCGTCATAGGCGTTCCCGTAGATGCCGGGGGCATTGATGTGGACGCGCTTGAACACCTTGCGCGCGCAAACGAACGATTGCGGGCCGTATATGTGACGCCCCACCATCAATATCCGACCACAGTGACGCTGGGGGCAGGCAGACGGCTGCGCCTGATGGAAATCGCCCGGCGCCACGGCCTCGTGGTGATCGAGGACGACTACGATAATGAATATCGTTTCGATGGCCGGCCCATTCTTCCGCTTGCGGCACGGGGCCAGGACGACCTGCCTGTCATCTATCTCGGATCGTTGTCCAAACTGCTCGCGCCAGGCATCCGCGTCGGCTACGCCGTCGCGCCACCGAAGATCCTGCTCCAGATGGCCGATCGGCGCGAGGCGCTGGATCGCCAGGGCGACCTGCCACTGGAGCACGCCCTCGCCAACCTGATCGAGGACGGCACCATCAAACGGCATGCGCGCAAGGCGCGGAAAGTCTATCAGGTGCGCCGCGAGTTTCTGGCGCAATTGCTTGCGGAACGACTCGCGGACCGGGCGGAGTTCACACTGCCGGCCGGCGGACTTGCCATCTGGTTGCGGCTCAGACACGGGTTGAGTGCGGAAACCTGGGCGGCGAACGCGGCCAAATTTGGCCTTTCGGTTCTTCCCGGGATTCGCTTTGAACTGGATACGACACGGCCCCCTGAAGCATTTCGGTTAGGCTTCGCCAGTCTTGACCAGAAAGAGACGCTGCGCGCCGTCGAAATCCTTCATCGTACGGCACCTTAGAGACCTCACGATAGAAGATGCCAGCTGGCGCCTTCGATCGCCCTGTGCTGCTGCGGCGAACGACCGTAAGAGCTGCGCCATCCTGTACCCGGCTCCGTGTCGGATGCACCGCGAATAAACTCGTGGTGTCTTTCCGGAAAAATCGATGTCAGGCGATGGAAAGCTTCACGGAAACGTCCTGAAGGTGGGCAAGCGCGGTTTTGACGTCTGCTGCCTGTGCATCATCGAGGCGCTCGAAATAGGGGCAGGTCAGAACCGCCAGCGCATCTCCCGACGGGGCGAAAACCGGGACTGAAATATCGCGTACACCGACAAGCTGAAGGCTGTCGCCGATACGGTAGCCCTTGCCGCGCACCTCTTCCAGAACGGGTTCAAGCTCTGCAAGATGGCGCTGCTGGGCATCGCTGCCCCAGATCGCTAGCGTTTCATGGCGACGGTCCGGGCTCTGGAATGCCAGCAGCGTCTGTCCCGAGCCGGTGGTCAGCAGATCGAGCTGCGCGCCGGTGCGCAGCCGGAATTCCCAATGGGCGGGGCTGCTGGCCTGCGCAACCACAATGGCGTATCCTCTTTCCGGGGCCACCAGATGTATGGACTGGTGGGTGGCTCGGGCGAATTGGTCCATCAGGGGCAGGGCGCGGGCGCTGAGGCGCCGCAGCGGCGGATGCTGGCTGCCCAGCATGAACAGCTTCATGGTCAACGCATAGCGGTCACCTTCAATGGACCGGCTGACATAGTCACGCGCCACCAGCCGTTCGAGCATCCGGTAGATTTCACTCGGCCCCCGGCCCATGGCCTTGACGATTTCGGCGCGCGTCAGCCCGTGCGGCTGGCTGGAAAGGAGTTCCAGAATATCCAGCCCCTTATCAAGGGCTGGCGCGCGATAGCGGTCTTCGGTGGTTTTCTTGCTGTTCACATGCGTTCTCCGGGGCCGGATGCATTGATTGAGAAAACGGGCGGCTGTCAACTTTGATGTTGCACAATGCCTTCATATATGAATAGACTATTCGCATATAAACGATTATTGAGCTTCGGCTCAAGCGGGAGGAGATCGTTATATGAGACTGGACGGAAAGCGGATCCTCATATCCGCGGCGGCTCAGGGTATTGGACGCGCCAGTGCGTTGGCCTGCGCGGCCGAAGGCGCCAGCGTTGTTGCGGTGGACATTGCAGGGGAAGGTCTGGCTACGCTCGCCGCCGGAAATTCCGCCATCGAAACGCACCGCCTGGATGTTCGTGACCGTTCGGCAATCGACGCCCTTGCAGCACGCCTCGGGCCGCTCGACGGGCTTTTCAATTGCGCAGGGTTTGTCCATCACGGCACCATTCTCGATCTCAGCGAGGACGACTGGGCGTTCAGCATGGACCTCAACGTCACCTCCATGTATCGCATGACGCAAGCCTTCCTGCCTGCCATGCTGGAACGGGCTGGCGAAACGGGCAGCGTTTCCATTCTCAACATGGCTTCGATGGCCTCGTCGATCAAAGGCTTCGTCAACCGCGCCGCTTACGGCACGACCAAGGCCGCGGTGATAGGTCTGACCAAGGCGGTCGCCGCCGATTTCGTCACGCGCGGGGTGCGTTGCAACGCGCTGTGTCCCGGCACGGTCGACACGCCCTCCTTGCGCGGCCGCATCGCGTCCGCAGCCGATCCGGTGCAGGCCGAAAAGGATTTCACCGCCCGCCAGCCCATGGGGCGTCTGGCGACGGTCAGCGATATTGCGCCGATGGTGGTTTATCTGCTGTCTGACGAAAGCCGCTTCGTGACCGGGCAGGCGATGCTCGTTGACGGCGGCGTGACGATCTGACGGTTCGGGGAGGGTGGCGATGTCCGGAACAGCAGCCACGAAACCCGCAGCGAATGCCGTATTGCCCGTCGTTTCCATGCGCGGCATAGAAAAGCGGTTTCCCGGCGTTCATGCGCTCAGCAATGTCAGCTTCGAATTGCTGCCGGGCGAGGTTCATGCGCTGATGGGCGAGAATGGCGCAGGCAAATCCACGCTGATGAAAGTCCTATCCGGCGTTTATTCACGCGATGGCGGCGAAGTGCTCATCGACGGCCAGCAGGTGGATATTACAAGCCCGCGCGCCGCGCAGGACGCGGGCATCAGCATTATTCATCAGGAGTTGAGCCTGATGAATGACCTGACCGCAGCCCAGAACATCTTCATCGGGCGTGAGCCGAGGCTGGCCTTCGGGCGGCTGGACGAGGTGGCGCTGAACCGGCAGGCGGCCGACATATTCGCCTCCATGAACCTGCAGCTCGATCCGCGCACCCCGGTGGGAGGCCTGACGATTGCCCGCCAGCAAATGGTGGAGATCGCCAAGGCGCTCTCCTTCCATTCCCGCGTTCTCATCATGGACGAGCCGACGGCGGCGCTCAACAATGCCGAGATCGAGGAGTTGTTCGTCATCATCCGCCGGCTGAAGGCTGAAGGTGTCGGTATCATCTATATCTCGCACAAGATGGATGAGCTGAAGCGGGTTGCCGACCGGGTGACTGTGATGCGCGACGGCCAATATGTGGACACGGTCGATGCCGCCTCGACGCCGGTGGGGCGCATCATCTCCATGATGGTTGGCCGGGCGCTGACGGAGAGTGCTGTCGAAGTGCCGGAGCTGACCGATGCGCCGGTGGCGCTGGAGGTGCGGGGCCTGTCGCGCGGGCGCGAAATACGCGATGTCAGTTTCAGCCTGCGCAAAGGCGAAATACTCGGTTTTGCCGGCCTGATGGGGGCCGGGCGCACCGAGGTAGCGCGCGCGATCTTCGGTGCGGACCCGCGCGATTCCGGGACGATACTCGTGGGTGGCCGGGAAGTCGATATCCGCACTCCAGCCCACGCCGTTCAGGTCGGCATCGGCTATCTCTCGGAGGACCGGAAGCATTTCGGCCTCGCTGTGGGCATGGATGTGCGCGCCAATATCGCCATGGCCAGCCTTGCGCGCTTCACAGGTCGGCTGGGACAACTGGACGAACCGGCCATGCGTGATGCGGCGCAATCCGCAATCCGGCAGCTTGCCATCCGCACCCCTTCAGACAGGCAGGAAGTGCGCCTTCTTTCCGGCGGCAACCAGCAGAAGGTGGTGATTGCCAAATGGCTGCTGCGCGATTGCGATGTGCTCATCTTCGACGAGCCGACGCGCGGCATCGATGTCGGCGCGAAGAGTGAAATCTACAAACTGCTGAACAGTTTGGCGGAGCAGGGGCGCGCGATCATCGTCATCTCTTCCGAATTGCCGGAGGTGCTGCGCCTCAGCCACCGCATTGCGGTGATGTGTGAAGGCCGCCTCACGGGAATCCTGCCGGGCGGAGCGCAGACCAGTCAGGAGGATATCATGCGTCTTGCAACGATGCGCGAAACCGCCATGCAACCGACAGGAGCGGCCCATGAGCAGCATTGAAGCCGGCCGGCAGGGGGGAGGCGTGGCACGTCTGTTCACGGGCGGAGCACAGCAGAAGTTACTCGCCTTCATGAGCCTGATCGTTCTGCTGATCGGTTTCAGTCTCGCTTCGCCCAATTTCATGCAGACGTCGAACATCATCGCGATCCTGCAGGCGACCTCGGTCAACGGCGTGCTGGCGGTCGCCGCCACTCTGGTGATCATCACCGGCGGTATCGATCTTTCCGTCGGTACGCTGATGACTTTCTGCGCCGTGATTGCCGGTGTCGTGCTGACCTATTGGGGATTGCCGCTGCCGCTTGGCATCATCGCCGCGATTGGGGCAGGTGCGCTTTGCGGTCTGGTATCCGGCACCTTCGTTGCCAAGATGAAAATTCCGCCGTTCATCGCCACACTTGGCATGATGCTGATGCTGAAGGGGCTGTCGCTGGTGATTTCCGGCACAAGGCCGATCTACTTCAACGATACGCCGGGTTTTACGGAGATTTCCCTAGGCTCGCTGATCGGGTCCGTCATTCCGGTGCTGCCGATCCCCAACGGCGTTCTGATCCTGTTTCTGGTGGCCGGGGCGGCAAGCTACATTCTGGGGCGCACGGTGCTTGGCCGCTACACATTCGCGCTTGGCTCCAATGAAGAATCGGTGCGCCTGTCCGGCGTTAATACCGACAGATGGAAGATGGCCGTCTATGCGCTGGCCGGCGGCATCTGCGGCATTGCCGGCCTGCTGATCGCCTCGCGTCTCAACTCCGCGCAGCCGGCGCTTGGTCTTGGTTATGAGCTTGAGGCGATCGCTGCCGTGGTGATTGGCGGCACTTCGCTTTCGGGCGGGCGCGGCACCATTCTCGGCACGCTGATAGGCGCGCTCATCATGTCGGTGCTCGCCAATGGCCTGCGCATTCTTTCGGTGGCTCAGGAATGGCAGACGGTGGTCACCGGCGCGATCATCATCCTTGCCGTCTATGCCGACATGATGCGCAGGCAGCGCATGGGCTGAGCCGAAGACGACATTCGCTCAACAATGAGAGGGGCGGCCAACGTTCCCGATGCAGAAAGTTGAAATGAGAGTGAACGGAACCGCACAGGAGGAAACATGTTCACGAGACGCGCACTGCTTGGCGCCATAAGCGCTGCATCCCTCATTGCCAGCGGCATGACCGCTTCGGCGCAGGACAAGATGTATATTCCGCTGATCTCGAAAGGCTTCCAGCATCAGTTCTGGCAGGCCGTGAAAGCCGGCGCGGACAAGGCCGCTGCTGATTTGGGTGTTGAGGTGACCTTTGAAGGCCCTGACAACGAAACCATGGTCGACCGCCAGATCGACATGCTGGCCGCCGCCCTTGCCAAGAAGCCTGCGGCCATCGGCTTTGCGGCGCTCGACAGTCAGGCGGCGGTTCCACTTCTGAAGAAGGCCGACAGCGAGGGCATTTCGATCATCGCCTTCGACTCCGGTGTCGACAGCGACATTCCGAAGGCAACCGCCTCGACCGACAACATCGCCGCAGCCGGCCTCGCCGCAGACAAGATGGCCGAACTCATCGGCGGCAAGGGCAAGGTCGCTGTGGTTGCCCACGACCAGACCAGCCGCACCGGCATCGACCGGCGCGACGGGTTCGTAAACCGCATCAAGGAGAAGTATCCGGATATCGAGATTGTCACCGTGCAGTATGGCAGCGGCGACCATCTGCAGTCGACCGAGATCACCAAGTCGATCCTGCAGGCCAATCCCGATCTCAGGGGCATTTTCGGCACCAATGAAGGGTCGGCTGTCGGTGTCGTCAATGGCGTGCGTGAAGCGGGCGCCAAGGGTGTCGTCATCATCGGCTACGATTCCGGCAAGCAGCAGAAGGATGCGATCCGTGAAGGGCTGATGGCCGGCGCCATCACCCAGAACCCGGTTGGCATCGGTTACGAGACCGTGAAGGCCGCCGTGGCCGCCGCCAAGGGCGAAACCGTGCCGGCGCAGATCGATACCGGTTTCTACTTCTACGACAAGGCCAATATCGACTCGCCCGAAATCGCGGCTGTTCTTTACGACTGACGGTATCGGTGGTTGCCCCCGGAGCGGCACTCCGGGGGTATTCCCGGACACAACAGGATCTGACATGAAGCTTCTTCGCTATGGCCCGAAAGGCCAGGAAAAACCCGGCCTTCTCGATGCGCGAGGCAGGGTGCGCGATCTTTCCGCGCATGTTCCCGACATTGCCGGGCAGGTGCTGGAGCCTGAGGAGTTGGCACGGCTGAAGGCGCTCGACGTGGAAAACCTGCCGCTGGTGGCGGGTGTGCCGCAAAAAGATCTGCGGCTGGGCGCCTGCGTGGGCGCGATTGGCAAATTCATCTGCATCGGCCTGAATTATGCCGATCATGCCGCCGAAACCGGCGCGCCCATTCCTTCAGAGCCTGTCATTTTCAACAAATGGACCTCTGCCATTATCGGCCCGGATGACGATGTTGAAATTCCGCGCGGTTCCGAAAAGACAGACTGGGAGGTTGAGCTTGGCGTGGTGATCGGCAGGGGCGGGCGTTATATAGAAGAAGCGCAGGCTCTGGATCATGTCGCGGGCTATTGCGTCATCAATGACGTTTCGGAGCGCGAATATCAGCTTGAGCGCGGTGGCACATGGGACAAGGGCAAGGGCTGCGACACGTTCGGGCCGACCGGACCCTGGTTGGTGACGCCGGATGAAGCCGGCGACATCGACAGCCTGTCCATGTGGCTGGAGGTTGATGGCAAGCGCTATCAGGACGGCTCTACCGCAACCATGATCTTCCGGGTGCCGGAACTGATCGCCTATGTCAGCCGCTTCATGAGCCTGCGACCCGGCGACGTCATTTCAACGGGCACGCCGCCCGGTGTGGGGCTCGGCCAGAAGCCGCCTGTCTATCTCCGCCACGGACAGGTCATGCATCTCGGCATCCAGGGGCTGGGTACGCAAACACAGACTGTCGTGAGTTCAAAATGACGATCATAACCGGCATGCGCACGCTGGATGTGCGTTTTCCCACTTCGCTTGAGCGGGACGGTTCGGATGCAATGAACCCCGATCCTGACTATTCGGCTGCCTACGTCATTCTCGAAACGGACAGCGGCACGGAAGGTCATGGCCTGACTTTCACCATCGGGCGCGGCAACGAAATCTGCGTTGCCGCCATCGAAGCGATGCGCCATCTGGTGGTGGGGCTTGATATGGGCTGGGTGGCTGAGGATATGGGCCGCTTCTGGCGTCACGTCACCTCCGACAGCCAGTTGCGCTGGATCGGCCCGGACAAGGGCGCGATTCACCTCGCCACCGGCGCGGTCGTCAATGCCGTGTGGGACCTTTGGGCCAAGCTCGAAGGCAAGCCGGTGTGGCGCCTGGTGGCCGATATGAGCCCCCAGGAACTCGTACGCTGCATCGATTTCCGCTACATCACCGACTGCATCACGCCCGAGGAAGCGCTCGATTTTCTGCACGGGCAGGCAGAGGGAAAAGCGGAGCGCATCGCCACGCTGGAGCGTGAGGGCTATCCCTGCTACACCACCTCTGCCGGCTGGCTTGGCTATGATGACGACAAGCTGCGCCGGCTCTGCCGCGAGGCGGTCGATGGCGGTTTCAGCCACATCAAGATGAAGGTGGGACGCGACCTGGAGGATGATGTTCGTCGCCTGCGCATCGCCCGAGAAACCATTGGTCCCGATGTGCGGCTGATGATCGACGCCAATCAGGTATGGGAGGTGGATGAGGCCATCGACTGGGTCCGCAAGCTTTCGTTTGCCGAGCCTTGGTTCATCGAGGAACCGACAAGCCCGGACGATATCGAGGGCCACCGCAAAATCCGTGAAGCTGTCGCGCCGATCGAAGTCGCGACCGGGGAGATGTGCCAGAACCGCATTCTCTTCAAACAGTTCATCATGCGCGGTGCGATTGACGTTGTGCAGATCGACGCCTGCCGGTTGGGCGGTGTCAACGAAATCCTCGCAGTCATGCTGATGGCGGCGCGCTGTGGGCTCAAAGTCTGCCCCCATGCAGGGGGCGTGGGTCTGTGCGAATATGTGCAGCATCTTTCGATGATCGACTATGTGTCCATCGCCGGAACGCGTGAGGGGCGGGTGATCGAGTTTGTCGACCATCTGCATGAGCATTTCATCACGCCCTGCATCATTCGCAACGGAGCCTATATGCCTGCGCAGGCTCCCGGCTTCTCCATCGAGATGAAGCCGGCTTCGCTGGAGCGCTACCAGCATCGCAAGCCGGCTGAAGCGGTGGCGGTGGCATGAAAGCTTCCAAGTCCGTGCCGCTGGGAGCCCGGGCCGTGCAACCGGTGATGCTGACGCGAATGGGCTTTGGCGGCGCGCCGCTGGGCAATCTTTACCGCAGGATCGGGGAGGTCGATGCGCAGGCCACCATGCAGGTGGCCTTCGATGGCGGGATGCGCTATTTCGATACCGCTCCACAATACGGGCTTGGCCTTTCCGAGCAGCGGTTCGGCGTGGCGCTGCGCCGTTTCGGCCGCGAGGCGATCACGCTGTCCACCAAGGTCGGGCGGTTGCTGGAAGATTGCGGGCCGGGCGAGGTGTCGAAAACCGCCTTCGTCGGCACACCGCAGCGGCGCTTCATCTTTGACTACAGCTACGACGGCGTGATGCGCAGCCACGAAGCCAGCCTTGCCCGGTTGCAGGTGGAGCGGGTGGATATCCTGCTCGTCCACGATGTCGATGTGTTCACCCATGGCAGCCAGGCCGCAAGCGATGCGCGGGTGCGCGAACTTTTCGACAAGGGTGGCTATCGGGCGCTTCAGGAACTGAAAGCCGAAGGGCGCATCCGGGCCATTGGCGCGGGCGTCAACGAATGGCAGGTGTGCCAGAGGCTGCTGGAACTCGGCGATTTCGACACGTTTTTGCTGGCCGGACGCTACACGCTGCTGGAGCAGGAGGCGCTGGACAGCTTCCTTCCGCTGTGCGTTGCGCGCGATGTCGGCATCATTCTGGGCGGTCCTTATAATTCAGGCATTCTGGCCACCGGGCCGGTTGAGGGCGCACGCTACAATTATGCGCCGGCTTTGCCAGATATCATGGACCGTGTGCGGCGCATCGAGGCCGTTTGCATCGCCCATGGCGTCAGGCTGATCGAGGCCGCTTTGCAGTTCGTGATGGGCCATCCGGCTATCAGAACCGTTATTCCGGGCGCCGCGACGGCGCAGGAAGTGGAGGACAATATTGCGCTGTTCTCGCGTGATCTGCCAACAGCCTTGTGGTCCGATCTGAAGGGTGAGGGGTTGATCAGGCGCGATGCGCCCACACCGGAGGAAGCCTGATGTTGCGTGGGATCGATCCGATTTTGTCGCCGGACCTTCTGCAAATTCTGCGCGCCATGGGGCATGGCGACGACATTGTCATTGCCGACGCCAATTTCCCCGCAGAGGCGATGGCGAGCAGGCTGGTGCGTCTCGATGGAATTGATGCGCCATGCGTTCTGCAAGCGGTGCTGAGCGTCATGCCGCTCGATAATTTTGTCGATGACCCGGCCATCACCATGCAGATTGTCGGCGAGTCGGAAAGCATACCGCCTGTGGTGGAACGCTTTCAGATGGTGATCGACGCGGTGGCGGACAATGTGGCGAAGATCGTGGCCGTCGAGCGCTTCGACTTCTATGCCCGTGCGCGGCAGGCTTTTGCCGTCGTGCAGACGGGTGAGCGGCGGCTCTATGGCAACATCATCCTGAAGAAGGGCGTCGTTTCGCCGACGGATGGCTGACTATGCGCAGGATCGATGCACATCAGCATTTCTGGAAATTTTCGCGCGGCGATTATGGCTGGCTGACATCGGAACTCGCTCCGATCTACCGGGATTTTTTGCCAGAAGATTTTGCTCCATTCATGGTGGCCCACCAGATCGATGCCACCATTGCCGTGCAGGCCGCGCCAAGCGATGCGGAGACGGACTTTCTGCTTTCGCTGGCAGAGGAATATCCCTTCATTGAAGGTGTCGTGGGATGGGTCGACTTTGGAGTCGGCAATGCACCGGAGCGCGTCGCGGCCCTTGCCTGCAATCCACGGCTGAAAGGGTTGCGACCGATGATCCAGGACCTTCCCAACGATGAATGGATGCTGCGGCCTGATCTGGCGCCCGCATTCCGCACGTTGATCGATTGCGAACTGGTGTTCGATGCGCTGGTCACGGAAAGACACCTGCCCTCGCTTCTGGGGTTGACGCGGCGCTATCCGCAAATGGCGGTCGTGATCGACCATTGCGCCAAGCCACGGATCGCCGCTGGCGCGTTCGATGAGTGGGCGCGAGCCATGCGCGACCTCGCCCGCGGCGAAAATGTCTTCTGCAAGCTTTCCGGTCTTGTGACCGAGGCCGGGGCGAGTTTCGACGAAGCCACCTTTCGCCCCTACGTCGACCTGGTGCTCAAGGCCTTCGGCCCACAACGGCTGATATGGGGCAGCGACTGGCCGGTCTGCACGCTGGCTGCCAGCTATGAACGCTGGTGCAGCCTCACTGATGCGCTGCTGACCGGCTGTCCCGCGAAGGAACGCGCGCAGATTCTGGGCGGCAACGCTGCCCGTATCTATGGGCTTTACTGAGCCTCGCAGTTGGGGAGGCCGTTTCACGGCCCCTTACAGCGGCGTGCTCCCGAGCCGATCCAGCGTGCTGCCCGTCTCTCGATTGCCGTAGCGCAGTCGTGCATGAAGGCTTCCATCTGTCGAGGTCGGGGCTTGGCAGATTACATAGACGCGATAATCACCAGTTGACGCGGATGCCGAAGGTGCCGGCGGTTGCGTTCTGCCGACTGCTGCCGCCGTCGAGCGACCAGCGGTAGCTGGCCTGGCCGTAAAGGCTCATATTCTGTTTCACCCGCGCCGAGATGCCGCCACCGACCTCGAGCGCTGTGTCGCCGAAGCGGGTCTCGATGGCGGGTGAGTATTGTCCGAAGAATGCGCTGTCAGTGCCGGAGAAGACATGCCAGAGATTGACCTGGGCGTAGGGTTGCCAGAGCGCCCCCCGCTCGTCGCGCCCTGTGTATTGCAGTCGCGCCCCAAGCCGCCCGGTCCAGGCTGTATCCGCATTCCAGTCCACACTCGAATATTGGTCTTGTGACCGGTCCACCGAGACACTCTGGTAGACGATTTGCGCCTGCGGCTCGATCAGCCAGGCATTACCCTCCCCGAAGTGGATTGGGTAGCCTGCCTCAAGCGACGCTGTATATCCTGTTGCATTGATCGAGATCCCCGCGCCATAGAGGGACGTTGCCTTCGCGTCATACCAACTTCCCTGGAACACCGCGTCGAGATACCAGCCGCTCGGGCCGAAATGCGTCCAATAGGCGCCCACCGACGGTCCGTTCATCAGCAGCCGGCCCACTTCCAGGTTTTGCATTCCCTGGGCGAAGCCACGCACCGAAGGCGAGTTGTAATCCGAATACGCCACATACACGCCGGCATGGTCCCGGTGGCCGCTGTCCGTCGTCCGACGCAGAATATCAAAGCCTGTCTGGAATCCGACCAGGTTGCCGGTCGCACTCGCATCTACCGTCCCATTCCAGCGGTTGCTTACCCGCTCCCCAAACACCCGTCCCCAGACGCCGTTCGCAAAAGCCCGCGGCTCCGGCAGGCCCCGCAGGTTCTCCTCCTCTCCGACACGCTCATGCAACGTCCCCAGGGTTGAAAGGCCTATCTGTCGGGCAACCGCAGGGATCGGCGCATAAAGCGGCACTTCCGGGCGGTAGAGCGGTATGTCCGGACCGCTCGGCGTCGTCGGATTCGTCAGTGTATCGATGAGATGGGATCGCAGGAACCAGTCATTTGGATCCGTGCTGCCACCGCGGAAGAGCTCGTACTCATAGGCGCCGGCAGCGACGCGCTGGCCAAGCGTGAAGGCATCAGTCGTGGTGGTGCCACCGTCGGTCACCTGCACCAGCCGGATGCCATCCGCCACGGTCTGCGCACCCGGACCTCCGGTATTGTTGACGAGCATGGAGGTCGTGCCGCTGGCCGGGCCGCCATTGATCACCAACAGGTTGCTCGGCGAATTGTCGGCGCCAAGATAGGTGTTGAAGCCGATGCGGCTACCGGCGCTGCCGGTGTAGCTGCCGACCGCCAGCGTGCTGTAGGCTCCCGGCCGTGCGAGGAACTGGATCAGGCCCGCATTGGTCATCGTGCCGGCTGCGTTGGAATCCCCGGTGACGTTCCAGGCGCTGCTGGCATCGATCGCGGCATTGGTTCCGTTCCGCGCCAGGCCGGTCCAGAGGCTGCCCTGCGCGAGCGCCACGTTAGCGGTGTTGCCGGCATCGGCCAGCAGGTCGCCCGTCCATTGCGATGCGGACAAGTTGGCGCTGGCGGTATTGCCTGGGCCGGTCAGCACCAGATTGCCGGTCCAATTACTGTTGCCGAGGTTGTAGGTGAGGGTCGAGGGATCGACGACGATGTCGCCGATGACCGATGGCATGCCGGCAATGTTCAGCTTCAGGTTGCTCGGCGTGCCCACCGCATCCTCGGTCACCTGCGCCAGCAAGAGCCGGCCGTTGACGACAGCTGAGGTGATCGCGGTGCCGCCATTGATCGAGACGGTGCCGGTGCCGCCCCGGGCGAGGACGATCGCGCCGTTGGTAGCACTCAGGCTGCCGCCGGTGACCGATACAGTGCCTGGCACACTGCCGGCGAGATAGACCGCCGCCGCTCCGCCGCCGCTCACCGCGACCGCGGTGCCGGATGTGGTGAGCGTGCCGCCGTTGATGGCGGCGATACCATGCGCGGCATTGCCCGTGGTGGCAACCGAACCGCCGGTGACTTGCGCACCGCCCGTGTTGCTGGCCCGGATGCCGGTGGCAGCGGCTCCGGCCGTGGTGATGGCGGCGCGGGTGAGAACGATGGCGCTGCCGGCGTCCTGCGCCTGGACACCGTGGGAGTTCTGCCCCTGCGTGGCGACCGTCATATCCGTCGCCGCGATCGCGCCGCCCGCCATCGCGTGCGCACCTATGGCGTTGATGTTGGTGGTGGTCACCGAGGTGCCGGACAGGGTGATGCTGCTGCCAGCGCCGGTCGCCCGGACGCCGTCGGCGCCGCCGACAGCAACGGTATCGGTGCCATTGGTTGTGATGGTGCCGCCAGTGATCGAGGCCGCGCCTTGACTGACCCTGACACCTATGGCGCCGGCTCCGTTCGTGGTGATCCTGGCGTTCTCCGCCTGCAGCCGGCTACCGGCCCCGACCACGTCCGCGCCATGAGCTTCCAGGCCTATCTGGGCGTTAGGGAACTGGAGAACCGGAGGGTTGCTCCCGGTCACCCGGTATCCTGTGGTTACCTCGCTGCCCGTCACTATGACCGTGCCTGCGCTGTTGACAAGCACACCGGCGCTGGAAGGGCCGGATGTGCGGTTTATGGTATCGGTCAGCGTAACAGTGCTGCCCGATCCGCTCGCCACTGCGCCGGGGGAGTTAGGTTGATAGGTGAAAATGCCGTAGCCTGAGAAGTCGATCCTGCCCCCGGCGTGAGCCCATACACCCGGACTGTTCGCGCCGTAGGTGGCGGAACTCGCGCCATTGTTGACCTGGATGTTGCTGCCAAGTCCCCGGGCAAGCATGCCTGGGGAGTTGGCGATGACGGTGCCCCCGTAATAATCGCCGGTCGCGATGGCGCCGCCATTGATGGTGGCCGTTCCTCCACCGGTGGCAAACAGTCCGGCGCTGCTGTTGCCGTAGATGGTCACGTAGGTGTTGTTCAGGGTGAGGTTGCTGACAACGCCCGAGGCGACGACGCCCGGCGCATTGTCGCCATAGCTGAAGGTGTTCAAGTTGTTGAGGATGATCGAGCCGCGGGCATCCGCAAAGGCGGCTGAGGCGCCCGCGCCCGAGGTCGTGACATCGGTGCCGGTCAGGTTGATCATTCCGCCGCTGGCCGCATAGGCGCCATGCGCATTGTCAAGCGCCGTGTTGACCGCGCTGTCGGTCAGCGTGACGCTGCTGCCCGTTCCAACCGCCCCGATGCCATAGGCGCCGGCGCCATTCGTGTAGATGAATGTATAGCTACCGGTGATCAGGCCTCCGTCGTTGGCGTTGAGGCCATGGCCGCCCGCGCCGTAGGTGCTGATCGTGGCGCCATCCAATGGTGTGCCGATCAGGGTGATCCTCCCGCTGCCGGTAGCGTACATGCCGTAGCCACTGCCGTTTGCGGTAAAATCTATGGAGGTGCCGCTGTAGGTCCCGACGGCGGAAACCTCGACCACAGGCGCTGGCCCAGTACTCTCTCGCACGGTGAAAGCCGGATCCGCGCAACTGCCGGAGGAGATGCTGACCGCCGCAGGTGGCGGCGGGGCGCATTGCGCGAGCGCTTGCGCGGAGGGCAGCAGTGCCATCATCGCAGCGGCCAAGAGGCAGCGATGGCTGGCAGCAGAGCTCAGTAGCATCTTCCGAGAGTTGCCGACCCATTGACCGAAGCTGGGAACGGCAGCTGGCATCTCCACATGGTCAGCACGCAACCGGCGCACTCCTCTTCCGCGAATCATCTCAAACTGGAGACATTTTGTGATTCAATAACGAACAGTCTTATAATGGGCTCATAGTTGGATAAGGATGATAGGTTGTATTTTGTCGTAAGGTCGTGCCTGCACTTGAAAGGACGCCGAAGATTCTGAGAGAAATTTTTGATGAGCGCCGTCAAATGACGTCATTTTGAGTGATGCCCTAAAAATGGGCTTCTCTGAGGGAGGCTTTTGAGCATTGGAGAATTCCGGCTCTATGGTGCCATCGCCCTAATCCGGCATCCGAAAGTACTCGATATGTCCCTGCCATGTCGGCCTGGCACGACGTATTGCTGGGTCAGGAGACACGATGGGCCGTGACCGCGGGAGGATGACGCACCGGCGGCATCCAATGCACCGAGAAGGCGCTGACCGCCAGCGTCGATCTCTGTCGATCATGCTGTCCTCGGATCGGCTATCCGAAGACGATCAGGGTCGATCAGGGCACAGATTCGTCTCCCGCGACCTCGATCTGTGGGCCTACAGCAAGGGCGTCACGCTCGACTTCTCGCGACCGGGAGAGCCAACCGACAACGCATACATCGAAGCTTTCAACGGCCGCTTCCGGGCGGCGTGCCTGAATGCCCACTGGTTCCTGACGCTTGCGGACGCGCCCGAAAAGTTGGAGGATTGGCGCAGATACTACAACGAGGTGCGCCCACATGGCGCGATCGGCCACAAGGTACCGATCTCGTTGATCAATCCCGATGGTGCCACCAGTCCGCCATCGTGAGGCAGCCGGAAAACTGCACCTTCCGGCGGTCCAAAGAATGGTATCGGATCAATCCAACTCGCCCGTGTACTTTATCTCGGTCCACGAAACCGGTAGCTGGCCGGATAGCGTGTCGCTCGCTATTCGGTGTCTGTGCGTTGGGTGGATGCCAACCCTGTTTCTCCGCGTAACGATTCGAAAAGATGCTCCGGTTTGCTTCGCGCAACGTCGTAGTCGCGTCGGCACCATGGGCAGCGAATTGCAGCTCGCGGACGTGGCCCTGCGCAGGATGGACAGAACCTAAGGGAAAGCATCATCGACCTCCTCTGGCCCTCAAAAATCAGTGTCTGAGGGCGGTTTACCGACTTCGGGACGGCGCGCGCCGCCAAGGTCTTCGGAGGCTAGAAATGTCACCAAATTGAGGCGCTGGCTCTTTGAGAAAATTGCCAAAACCTCATCGGGAGGGCGATAACTCGCTGAGGCTGGTTTAAGGGACCATCCCGAAATAATTGGATCGCAACTTCTCGGTTGAACCGTCCTCGTGTGAGGCGATGATCGCCAGGGAAACGGGCTTCCGAAGATTGCTGCCCACGTTGAACGCGAACCCGTATTTGTCGGGTCTGAACGTGTTGCCGATCACCTTGACCGCTGCTTCCGGGCGAGAATACGCGTAATACTCGAGGACCGGCGCATCGCCAACGATTGCGACAATCTCGCCATTGGCAAGTGCGGCCACAGCGTCTGACAGGTGATCGAACGGCATGGTGTTGCCAAACGAGGAGGCCATAAATTCCTCTGCGATGCTGCCGGATTGTACTCCGACGGTTTTACCCTGGAGATCGGCAACGCTGTTGATCTGGTTGGTTATAGCTGCCGCCGTCATTACGCTGGTGATGGACGAGGTAATATAGGCGATCACGGCAACGCCGCACACCATCCACAATCCCTGCCAGATACGGCCAGCCCATCCGAACAGATTTTTCCGTCCGCTCTTGCCCGACGTCGCGATGGACATGACATGATAGAAACTCTCGGCCAATCCTTCTCGCCACTTCTTGGGGAATTCTGAATCGAAAGTTCGGTCGAACAGGGTCATTAATAGTGTGGCCGCCAGGATAGTGGCGGCTATCCATGCGTAGGTTTGGAGGTGGCCGGCATCGTTCAGCTTCTCGATGACTTCGCCAAAACTGGTTCCGTCATCCCTTTCGACCATGACCCTTAGGCCGGCGTCAAACCATGGGTGGGTGAAGTCCATCGCGGCAGCGCGTTCGGCGGTAATGCTGAGGTTGGTGACTGCCGCATCGACCGCGCCGGACGTTACCGCACGGGTGAGATCGGTGTAGTTCCGGAACTCATGGAAATCCGACGTCAGCTTCAGATCGGTTGCGGTCTTGTTCCATAGGTCGATGGCCATGCCGCTGTAGCCATCGCCTTCCTTTTCGACGAAGGGTGGGCTGACATAGACACCGACCTTGACAGTTCGGGCATTGATCGGCGCTTCCTGTGCCAGCGCTGGGAACGTCACGAGAAAAACCGCCGAAACGATTAGCAAGGACGAGATAGCCAGTGCAAACAGAGCGCCCGGACGACACGGAGGCTGCATCACATAGAACCAGAAAACACAGATGCCGCAAACGTTTCAGATAGTCCTTACCATAACCTTGAACCGGGCGGGTGGGGGCGGCGCTCGCCACTTCGACGAATTGAGATGTGAGAGGCGGCCCGTGAGCCGCCTCTGATTTTCGGCCGTTTTTCAATAACCGATAGCTGCTCCCGCGGTCGCCCGGCTATCGATCGCGCCGTAATACCGCGCCCCATCTCCGGCTTCGATTTGTTTCAGGTTCTTGCCGCCGACAAGGATGCCCGCGGCTTCGCCCCAGATCGACCAGTCCGGGTCAATGCCAACCTTATAGCCCATGCCAGTGAGGAGCCTGAGTGTGTCGGGCGACAGCGCATGCGGCTCCATCACCACCCGGTCCGGCAGCCATTGGTGGTGGATGCGCGGCGCATCGATCGCCTCTTGCAGGTCCATGCCATGGTCCACCACGTTCATGATTGCCTCCAGCGTGATGGTGATGATGCGCGAGCCGCCGGGGCTGCCGATCACCATGAACGGCTGGCCGTCCTTCGATACGATGGTCGGGCTCATCGACGACAGCGGCGACTTGCGCGGCTCGATCGCATTGGCTTCGCCCTGCACCAGTCCATAGAGGTTCGGCACACCGGGCTTCATGGTGAAGTCGTCCATCTCGTTGTTGAGCAGAATGCCGCTACCTTCAGCCACCTTGCCGATACCGAACGACCCGTTCAGCGTATAGGTCACGGCCACGGCGTTGCCATCCTTGTCGATGATCGAATAGTGGGTCGTCTCGGTCGATTCCCCGAACCCCGCCGGCTTCAGCTCCTCGCTTACGCCGGCACGATAAGGATCGATGCGCGCGCGGATTTCCTCCGCATAGGCCTTGCTGGTTAGCTTCCCGACCGGATTGTCTACAAAATCCGGATCGCCGAGCGCGGTGTTGCGGTCGACAAAAGCGTGGCGCATCGCCTCCACCATCAACCGCACTGTCTCCGCCGAACCGTAGCCGAGATAGGAGATCGGATAGCCTTCCAGCACATTGAGGATTTCGCAGATCACCAGGCCGCCTGAAGAAGGCGGCGGCGAAGACACGATGTCATAGCCCCGGTAGCTGCATTTCACCGGCTCCAGTTCGCGCACCTTGTACTGTTCGAAATCCTCCTTCGCCAGGATGCCGCCATTGGCGGTGCTCGCCTTCACGATCAGGTCGGCGGTCTCGCCTTTATAGAAGGCATCTGCGCCGCCCCGCGAAATCGCTGTCAACGACTTGGCCAGATCGGTTTGCACCAGCGTCGCGCCAAGTTCCAGCGGCTTACCATCCTTGAGGAAGATCTTCGCCGCCGCCGGGTCCTGCGCCAGCATATCGTTGCCGTCGGCGAACGAGGCGATATCGCCCGGCTCAAGCACGAACCCTTCGCTCGCCAGCCTGATTGCCGGCGCAAGCAGGTCTTCGCGGGGCTTGGTGCCGTATTTCTCGCGCGCCATTTCCATGCCAGCGACCGATCCCGGCACCCCGACCGCCAGATAACCCTCGGTCGAAGCGCCCGGCACCGGATTGCCATTGGCATCGAGATACATGGTCTTGGTCGACGCCAGTGGTGCCCGCTCGCGGAAATCCAGGAATGTCGTCGTACCGTCCTTGAGCCGAATCGTCATGAACCCGCCACCGCCCAGATTGCCCGCAGTGGGGTAGACGACGGCCAGTGCATAGCCCACCGCAACAGCGGCATCTACCGCGTTGCCGCCGCTTTTCAGCACATCGACGCCCACTTGCGACGCAAGATGTTGCGCCGTCACAACCATGCCGTTCTGCCCCTCCGCCGGCGCTGGCGATGCCGCAAAGACATTCTGAGTCAGCACTATGCTGAGCGTCAGGCCGGCGGCGAGGGAAAGCCGTCTCAGTTCGAACTGCTGCATATCCTCCTCCTGTTGCTCCCGAAACCGCTTTTAGAAAAGCGGTTTCGGGAGCATTGGCGGGAGGCCGTGCGAATGCAAGGTCCAAGTCACGTCATGGGAGAGACCAGAATGAAGTTGGGATGACGCCGGACGACGCGGAAGGGCGCGCCGCGAACGGTCGTGCTCATCGTTTCATCAGCTGTGATCCGCGCCCTTGCAGGCCCCTCTCGCGGGTGCCGTAGCCGGGCAGGCTGCTCGAAGGGAACCACCTTGCGCAGGAGAGGTTTGGCCGAACCATCCCAAACCTCCCTGGCGAAAACCCGAGCGTCGCGGGTCATTTGCGGCCTCGGATTGCGGGTCATGTCAAGGCAAGATCGGCTCCTTGGGCAGGAAGCCGGGGACATAGGTCTGATCCGATTCAAGCTTGCCGCCGCTGACTTCGACATTGGAATTGATAAAGTCAAAGGTTTTGGCCATTTTTTCCGGCAGGATATGGCCAAGACCGTTTGCCTTGACGTCGGCATTGACCGCGATGCGTTCGATCAGGTCGATCTCCTCGCGCACGATGGCCGGATCGAGGGCCGGCGCGTACTTGACCATGATCTCGGTGGCTTCGTCACGGTGCGACAGCGTGTATTGCCAGCCGCGCAGCGCGGCACGCACGAAGCCACGAACGACCTCCGGCTGCTCATCGAGGAAATCCTTCCGCACGCCGATCGAATTGGAATAGAGGTCGAGGCCATAATCGGCAGCGAACAGGCAGACCGGTTCCCTGCCCAGAGCCGCGCGGCGGATGGCGGGCGCGCTCATCAGGAACTGATCGACCCCGTCGACCTTGCCGGCCGCGAGCATCGGCACCCGAGCGGCGGCGTCGACATTGACGATCTCCAGCTTGGAGCCGTCGAGCCCATTCATGCCCATGAATGCGCGCCAGATCTGCGGCAGGAAGGACGCAGAGCTTGAGCCGAACCGCAGGCCCTCAAGCTGAGCCGGCTCGGTCACGTTGGCACCGGGGTTCAACGTGTAAACGCAATATGGCGCCTCGACATAGGCGCCGGCGACGATCTTGACGTTCGCACCCGCCTTGCCGGCAGCGACCAGGCTCGGCACGTCGATCAGTCCCATCTCGGAAATGCCGGTGACAACGCCGCGTATCGCGTCCGCCGTGCCCTTGGAGGGCATGATCTCGACATTGAGCCCCTCTTCCTTGAAGTAGCCCTTTTCGAGCGCGACATACCACGGCGCGTGGCGCCCCAGGCTGATGAAGTCGAGCATGAACTTCACGTCGGTTTCCGCACGGGCCGCCGGTGCGGCTGCAAGGCATGAGAGGGCGGCGATCACGCCGACGAATTTCCGAAACATCCAGTTCTCCATTAGCGAGTTTGCGCGACCTCGGCGACGGCCCGCCGGTCCCGTTGACGACAGAGGCATCATAAGATATTTCACGAGACATACAAGATGATCGTGCAGATTGCTGATCGCGTGGCCGGCCCTCGGCCGGGCGTTAGCTACCGGAAAGGAATTGAATGGCCTTCGTCGAGATATCGAACGTGCGCAAGGTATTCGGGAGCGGCGCGAACCAGGTGGTCGCTCTGGACGAGGCCTGCCTGACCTTCGAGGAGAATGAGTTCGTTGCGCTCCTCGGCCCGAGCGGCTGCGGAAAGACCACCTTGCTCAAGATCGTTTCCGGTCTGCTGTCACGCACGACCGGTTCGGTCAGGGTCGGGGGCCGCGAGGTCGCTGGCCCTTATTCCGATTACGGTTTCGTCTTCCAGACGCCCAGCCTGATGCCGTGGCGTTCGGTGCTGCAGAATGTTCTTTTCCCCATGGAAATCCTTGGGAAGCGCGACGCTGCCGCCCAGCAGCGGGCGGAACAGCTTCTCGACCTGACCGGGCTGCATGCTTTCGCCAATGCGCGGCCGCATGAGCTTTCAGGCGGCATGCAGCAGCGCGTTTCACTCTGCCGCGCACTGATCCACAAGCCCAAGCTGCTGCTCATGGATGAACCTTTCGGCGCCCTTGATGAATTCACGCGTCTCGACATGAACGACCTCCTGCTCAAGATCAAGGCCGAGACAGGCGCGTCGGTGCTGTTCGTCACGCACTCGATTTCAGAGGCGATCTATCTGTCCGACAAGGTGGTCGTGTTTTCGCGGCGGCCTGCGCGGGTGAGTGAGGAGTTCAGGATTGAGATCCGGGGGCCTCGCACGCAGGCCTGTCGTTTCACACCGGAATTCACCGAGGCTGAGCGCCGCGCCAGCGAAGCGCTCGGCCTGCTTGTCGGCTCGCCCCAGGAGGATTGAGAATGCCGCTCTACGAAACGCTTTCCCGCATTGGTTATCCGACCGCCGGCATCGCCGTCCTTATCGCTGTCTGGACTGTGTCCTGCCGGATATTCGATATTCCGGAGGCCGTACTTCCGTCGCCGGACCAGGTAGCCGCCGCCTTTGCGGGGAATTTGGGATTGCTGGCCCGTGAAGGCTGGGTGACGCTGCAGGAAACAGCGCTGGGCTTCGCGCTCGCGATGCTGGTCGGCATTCCATTTGCGATCGCCATCGCCAACTCGCGCCCGCTCAACCTGATGTTCTATCCTCTGCTGGTCGCACTGCAGTCCGTCCCGAAAGTGGCGTTGGCGCCCATCGTTCTGGTCTGGCTCGGTACGGGAATAGAATCGAAGCTTGCCATAGTGTGGCTGGTCGCGTTCTTTCCCATCATCATCGACACCGCCGCGGGATTGCGCTCGACGCCTCGAGACCTGATCGAACTCGCGCGCAGCCTCAAGGCATCGCCGTGGCAGGTTTTCTACAAGGTGCAGTTTCCGGCCGCGTTGCCCTTCGTGCTGACGGGCGCCAAGGTCGCGATCACGCTGGCCGTCATCGGGGCTGTCATCGGCGAATTTATGGGTTCGAGCAACGGTCTCGGCTATCTTCTCCTGAGTGCTACCTCGCAGCTCAATTCGTCGTTGGCCTTTGCCTCGCTCTTTGCCCTGTCCTTCCTTGGTCTGGGCGTGTATGCGGTGGTCGAGCTTGTCGAAATCGGACTTGCGCGCTGGCTGCCGGTGCGTCCTGCCGGCCATTAAGCGGGCATTTGGACTTGGAAGTTTGGCAAGGGTTGGCGGGATCCGGCATTTTCCACCGGCCCATGCGCTCCCATTTAGACTATGATGCCGAAAGCTGCTTCACAGCTTTCGGCATCATAGTCTATCGAATTGATTTTGCTGCATATGCGTGACGCTAGGTGAAGCCACTTGGCTGCCGCATGTCTTGCCGGTCGCTGGCCGGTGCGCCGCATATCGGCGAGGTGCCAGACATACGAGACCGTTCTGGGTGTTCGACATTATCCGCTCACGCATGCCAACATAAGTTGATATTTCAAGAGGGATTTTTGTCTGGGGAATTTCACGCTAGAGTAATGGGCGCCGTTGAATCATCGCCGCACTCGACTGCACGCCTAGCATAGCCATAGGGGCCCTATCGCAATCATGAGAACCACGAAAGATCAAAAGGGGAAAGGCAAGAAGGCCATGCCCGCGAGTGAAGAGAAGCCGGCGGCCAAATCGCAGTCGCTGGTCACGCAGGCCTATGAGCGGATCAAGGAAAAGATCATTACTCTGCATTTCCTGCCCGGCCAGTATCTGAACGAAGCGGCGATCTGCTCGCAGCTCGATCTCGGGCGGACCCCGGTGCACCAGGCATTGCAACGACTGCACATAGAAGGCTTGGTCGAAGTCATGCCGCGCAAGGGGATCATAGTCCAGCCCGACAATTTCCTCGAAATCATGAAGATTCTCGATTCGCGGCTGACGGTCGAACCGGAGCTTGCCCGCGCTGCCGCAAACCGGGTGGCGGCAGGAGAGATCGAAGCCGGGATGTTGAACGATCTCAGGGCGGCTGCGACGGCGACCGACCCGGACGAAACTCCCCCCGACATTTCCTCGTTCACCGTGAACGACCGCGTCTTCCATCGCAAGGTGGCCCAGCTTTCAGGCAATGAGGTGATGAGCGACTTTGCCCGAATGCTGCACGAGCGGTCGATACGTTTCTGGTATCTCAATATGTGGCAGACCATCAATGTCCGGGCGACCAACAACCAACATCTCGAGATAGCCGAGGCGGTCATCGCCGGCGACCCGGAACAGGCGGCGAGCCGGATGAGCGACCATATCAAGTCACTGCGTGACAGATTGGACAAGTTGCATCGGGCCTCGCCAGGCGTGCTGCGCGGACAATAAGGAATGCTGCAGCCGACCGGACTCGTTTTTCGTATACACAAAGAAAAATCAATTAGTTAGACCGATATGCCGTCCTCCGAAAACCACTTCAGGTTTTCGGCCTCTGGGAAACGGCGTCGTCTGCCGGCAATCGTGCCTCCACGCAAGGCCGGCGAAAGCCCCTTTCATTCGATGATGTGACGGCGCGGGTCCGCATCTCGGCATAAAACGCTTGCATTATATTTTTACTGAAATATCATGTAGCACATATTGTGATACTGGGTGTTTACATGATCGACAAGAGTGCTGGAGGGCCGCTTCAGATGCTGCCTTCCCTGGAAGAAATCCTGATCCATACGGCCGAAATGCCCTGGCGTGCCAAATCGCTGGCTGGCGTCCATGAGAAGATGTTATGGCGCGACGAGGCGACAGGTGCGTCGATCGCCTTGATCCGCTTCGACAAAGGGGCCAGCATTCCGACGCCGCATCTGCATGCGTCGAACCAGTTCATGTACTGCCTGCAAGGGCACTACGAATACACAAGCACCGGGGTCACGCTGCGGCCCGGATCTTTCTACTGCAATCCGAAGGGCAATGTTCACGGACCGACGCTCGCTCATGAAGACACGATCGTCGTCGAGATCTATGACGGTCCGCACTATCCGGAGCGACCTTCCTGGTACGACAATGACGAGGACGCCCGCTGATGGCTGGCGATCGAATTCTCGCCCCCGCCCTTGTCGAGGCGGTCGCTGACGTTTTCAGGGCCGTGGGATTGAGCGCGGGCGATGCGGCGCTGGTGGCCGAGGATTTGGTCGCCGCCGATGTCGATGGCGTCGCCTCGCACGGCGTCGCCCTGGTGCCGATGTATGTTGATCGTATCCGCGCCGGCTCAGTCTCGAAAGCCTCTGCCGGTATAGTGGTGTCTGATCGCGCCGGCTCCATCGTCATCGATGCGCAGGATGTGCTGGGTCAGCTCACTGCGCGGCAAGCGGTTTCCCTCGCTGCGGCGCGCGCGAAGATGAATGGCCTTGCAGCCGTCAGTGTTCGAAATGCCTTTCACTTCGGCGCGGCCGGGCGCTATGCAAGGATGTTGGCGGACGAGGGCTGTGTGGGCATCGTCATGTCCAACACCCGCCCGCTGATGCCTGCGCCGGGAGGCGCGGAGCCTCTTACGGGTAACAATCCTGTGGCAATCGCTGCGCCCAGCGTGGGGGGGTTCCCTGCCGAGGTCGATATGGCGTTGAGCGCGGTCGCCATGGGCAAGATCCGCAATGCCGCAGCCGCAGGGGAGGCTATTCCCCACGGCTGGGCCGTTGATCGGCAGGGGCTGCCGACCACCAATCCGAGTGCTGCCATTGAGGGCATGTTGTTGCCGGCCGCCGGACCGAAGGGGTTTGGCCTGGCCTTCATGGTTGACCTGCTTTGCGGCGGGCTTTCCGACGGCGCGATTGGTCCGGAGGTTTCCCCGCTCTATGGCGATGTCGCCAAGCCTTATCGCTGTTCGAACTTCTTCCTTGCCATCCATGTCGATCACTTCGTGCCGTCCGGCAGATTTGGCGAGCGGGTTGAAGCGGAGTTGGCTCGAGTGGCTGCCTCCCGTCGCGCGCCCGGCACTGATCGCGTCTTCGCCCCCGGCGAGCTCGCGTTTGACGCGCGTATGCGGATGGATGGGCACTGCCGGTTGGCTCCTGCGACGCTGAGCAATCTTATTCAAGTCGGGCGGTCGCTCGATCTGGATCTTCAATCCACCATTACGAAAGGGACAGTACAATGAAACAGCAAATCACCAGCGATAAGCTCGCCAAGCCCAATGGCCATTTCGCCCAGGCAACGGCCATCGAAGCCAAGGGCAAGCTGGTTTTCGTCTCTGGTATGACTGCGCGTGCCGCCGATGGCTCGATCGCCGGTATCGGTGACGTCGAAGTGCAGACGCGGCAGGTCTGCGAGAATCTCAAGGCGGCCATGGAGGCGGCAGGTGGTTCTCTTGAGGACATCATGCGGGTCGATGTCTATGTGCGTAACATCGAGCACTTCCCTGCTATCCACAAGGTGCGTGCAGAGTATTTCAAGGCGCCCGTTCCTGCCTCGACGATGGTCGAAGTGGCGAAAATGGTCTCGCCGGAATACCTGATCGAGATCAGCGCCATCGCTGTTCTGCCGGAGGGCTGATCGACATGCGCCTTGCCACGGTCAATATATCGGGGTCGCCCCGCGTAGGGCTGGTGGATGGCGATGACATCCGGCTGCTGCCGGAGCATGAGGGCGACATGGTCGCCCTCATTGCGGCAGGATGGGCCCGGATCGGGCAGATCGCTTCTGATCCAGACCTTCAATCCGTGCCATTGTCGTCGGTCCGCCTCATGGCTCCAATCCAGCGCTTCGGTCGCGACGTGCTTTGCACGGGGTGGAACTACTGGGACCATTTCGAAGAAAGTCGCGGCAAGCGCGAAGGTCAGGACGTCGATCGACCAAAAGCGCCGACCTTCTTCACCAAGGCGCCGTCTACCGCAATCGGTCCTTATGATGAGATCGGGCTCGACCGGCATATTTCGGCCAAATGGGACTATGAGGCCGAAGTCGCCCTGGTTATCGGCAAGCGTTGCCGCAGTGTCTCCACCGCTGAAGCGCTTGATTGCGTCTTCGGCTACTTCCTCGCCAACGACGTTTCGCAGCGCGACCTTCAGCGCCGCCACGGGGGGCAATGGCTTAAGGGAAAGAGCATCGATGGCACAATGCCTATCGGTCCCTGGATCGTATCCCCCGATGAGTTGGACCTAGCCGAGATTCGCCTGGAAATGACCCTCAATGGCGAGGTCATGCAGAGCGCCCTTTTGAAGCAGATGGCTTTTCCGATCGCCGAGCTGATAGCGGAGCTTTCCTTTGGCATGACCCTGGAGCCAGGCGACGTTCTTCTTACCGGCACGCCCGCGGGTATCGGCAATGCCAGGGAGCCGCAGGTCTTCCTGAAGCCCGGCGACCAGATGGTCGTGTCGGCAACGGGGCTCGGCGAATTGCGCAACAAGGTCGTGGCGGCCGACCTGCATGGCGACACTGACATACCATCTATGGAGCAGGCAGGATGAAAGCTCGGTTCGATGCTGGCGGCGACGTCGTCGTGATAACCGGAGGAGCCAACGGCATCGGACGTGCCCTGGCGCTTGCTGCCTCGCAGGCGGGTGCCAGCGTCGTTGTATGCGACATGGACGAGGCGGCGCTGGCGAGCCTGCAGGCCGAGGCGCCGAATGTCGCGATACGGCACCTTGACGTGAGTGATCGCGACGCCGTCATGACCTGCTTTGCGGAGATCGAAACCTCCATCGGTGCGGTGGATGGCCTGGTCTGTGCGGCGGCGATCCAGCCCCGCACGACCATAGCTGCGATGGATCCCCGCGAGTGGGAGAAGGTGATCGCGGTCAATCTCAACGGCGTCATGTGGTGCTATCAGGCGGTAGTGGGCTCCATGATCGCTCGCCGCAAGGGTTCGGTCGTGGCATTTTCATCGGGGCTGGCCCACCAGGGTTGGCCCGAGGCTTCGGCCTACGCCTCGACCAAGGCCGCGCTGGCCGCGTGGGTGAAGAGTGCGGCGAAGGAAGTCGCCAGACACCGCGTGCGCGTCAACCTCATCGCGCCTGGCGTGATCGACACGCCGCAGTATCGCGCTGCAAATGCCGGAAGCGATGACGCCGGCTGGAAGTCCACGCTCGGTGTGGGCCGCCCGGAAGACGTCGTTGGGCCGTTGATGTTCCTGCTCTCCGATGCTGCCACGATGACGGCCTCGGTGCTGAGCCGCGACATGGCCTTTTCGCGAGACGAGATCTAGGAGTAAACCTTCATGAAGCCGGTTCTAATCGTCGGCGCGGGCCCGGTCGGGCTTATGACGGCGCTTGCGCTGAAATTCTACGGTATCGAATTCAGGTTGTTCGAAGAGGACGGCGAATTTTCAAGCGATACCAAGGCAGGAACGATCCTGACCCGCACGGTGGAGGCGTTCCGTCGCTACGGCGTGGACGAGCAGGTGCTGTCACGAGCGTTGCGCCTCGACGAGATCGGGGAAATCGAACGGGCGACGAATGCCCGCAAGGCCTCGGTGAAGACTGAAATGCTGTTCGAGGAAACGCGTTTCCCGTTCGTGCTCAACATCCCGCAGCACCATCTCGAACCCATTCTGGCTGGTGGCCTGGCGGACCTTCCCGGCAGCTGTGTCAATCTGGGGCACAGACTGCTTTCCTTCGAGCAGACGACCGAGGGCGTCGTCGCCCGCTTTGACACCCAGTCGGGCGTTAAGGAAGCCGAAGGCTCCTACCTGATCGCATGCGACGGCGGACGCAGCACGGTTCGCACGCAACTGGGTATCGAAGTCGAAGGCATGTCGCTCGATGTGCGCTATATGCTGGTCGATATCAAAGTTGACCTCGATGCGTCGAACCCTCGCGATTATCCCTATCTGGCGTATTTTGCCGATCCCGCGGAGTGGATGATCCTGGTGCGCCAGCCCCATTGCTGGCGTTTCCTTTTCCCGCTGGCGCCGGGTGCCGACGAGGCCACGCCGGCGGAATTGGAGGCCAAGGTTCGGCATTTCATCGGCGAGGTCAATTCGCTCGAAGTCATCAATACCGTCACCTACCGGGTCCACCATAGGATCGCCTCCAAATGGCGCAACGACCGCGTGTTCCTCATGGGTGATGCCGCTCACCTGATCACGCCGATGTGGGCGCTGGGTCTCAATACGGGAGTTCTCGATGCGCTGAATCTGCCTTGGCGGCTTGCCTGGGTGTTGCGCGGCTGGGCGGATGACAGTTTGCTGGACGGCTATGAGCGCGAGCAGCGACCGCTGGCCGCCCACGGATCGGGCGAGATGGCGGAAGCGGCGCGCAAGCTGATGGACGGGGTCAAGGAAGGTTCCCGAGCGATGTCCGGCTCCGACTGGGCAAACGCCATGACGCGCTCGATGCTGGGCGTGAGGATCGACCCCGATGGCGGCGGCAACTGGTCGATCGTCAAGACGCAGCAGGAGCCAATTCGCGTGGGTGACAGGACGCCCGACATGCCGCTGTTCGACGGCCAGGGCAGGAGAGTCCATCTGCACGACCTTTGCGATGATAGTTTCGTGGCGCTCTATTTCACGGACGTTCGCCGCCGGCCGCAAATTGCCGCGTCGGATCTGCCTGGACTGCGCTCTTACTTCGTGTCGCGCTGGGACGCACCGCTGGATTCGGGTTTGCGCGATCAGGCCCTTCTGGACATCGGCAGCAAGGTGCAAATGCGGCTCGGATGCACCGACGACACCGTTGTGCTGCTACGTCCCGACGACCATGTTGCCGCGATCTTGCCAATCGTGCCCGGCGCGATCGAGGAGGTCTACAGGCGAATTCTGGGGCGCACGTCATGAGCGCGCCTCTCCCAGCCATTCGTCTGGACGTCCATGCCCATCTCGCGCCAGTCGTGCCCGATCGTCTTGTTGGCCTGGCGGGAGTAGCCTGGGATTCGGAAAACCGGGTCATGACGGTGGATGGCCACGCCGTGGGCATGAAGCAGCTCTTCCAACCGGAGGCGCTGATGCGCTGGATGGATGAGAACAATGTCAAGCATGCGTTCGTATCGGTGCCGCCACCTCTCTATCGGCAGCACCTTCGCGCCGAAGAGGCACGCGGCTGGGCGGACTATCTCAATGAAGGTCTGGACAATATCGCGAAGGCGTCCGCGGGACGCCTCAGCGCTTTGATGCACTTGCCTACGGAGTGTCCCGACCAGGCGGCAGCGATCGCCGGGGATTGGATCGGCCGTGGCCATGCGCTTTTTGCCATGCCGGCGGGGACGGGTGACAGCCGTACGCTCGCCGACGCCGAGTTCGAACGGCTCTGGGCGGTATTGGACGCAGCCGAAGCCTTCGTCTTCTTCCATCCGGGCGAATGCTGCGACGGCCGCCTCAAATCCTTCTATCTGACAAATCTGCTCGGCAATCCCTACGAGAGCACTGTTGCCTTGGCTCATCTGGTCTTCGGAGGCGTTCTCGAGCGCTACCGGCGCCTCACACCGTGCTTCGCGCATGGCGGTGGCCTGCTGCCGATGGTGGCAGGGCGGTTCGAGCGCGGTTTCGCGACCGCTCGTCCGGGTGTCGACACGAGCCGGGTGTCTCCGGCCGAATTGCTGGGCCGGATCCATGTCGACTGCATATGCCATAGCCAGGCGGCCGCAGGGCATGCCGAAGAGACTTTCGGCGAAGAAAACGTCTTGTTCGGTTCCGACTGGCCCTTTCCGATGGGGCTTGTCGAGCCGCACGAACAGCTTGCCGACTTTTCCGACCAGCGGCTGCGCAACTATTTCGACGGCAATCCGAGGCGATTGCTTGAACGTCTCAAAAAGAGGTGAGGACCATGGGCGACACCCATATGCCCGAAAATACTACACTTGGCCCGATCGGTGACGAGGTCATTTTCGAAAATGAGTTCGTTCGGGTCTGGCGCCTGTGCCTTGAACCGGGACATGTTCAGTCCTGGCATCAGCATGATCTGCCCTATCTGATCGTGCCGCTTACCCTGGGCGACAACGTCATGCGCTTCAGCGACGGCCGCTCGAGAGAAACCAAGGAAACGCCCGGCGAGGTGATGTGGCGCGAGCCCGGCATTCCGCACGAGCTGGAGAATGTCGGACAAAGCGTTTATTCCAACGTTCTGGTTGAGTTCAAGCGGGCTGCCGCCGTTTAACCGGCGCGTCTGGGCGGGAGGCAGTTCCGCCTCGGGAGACGTGAGGGCAATACAGCATTTTGGCTTTCCGGACCACGATGCCGGAAGCCGCGATCCGCAAAGCTTCAGGAGCTGAGTGTCCGGGCGTGTGGCCAGGCCAGCTTCGGGCGGTGTCGAAAAGGATTGCAGGAAAACTGAAATATCATGTAAAGTTTCAACTTGATGGGAGAGCAAAATGAAACTTAAGTCATTGCTTTTTGCCGGCTTCGCCCTGGCGGCGTTGCCATTTTCTGCAGCGCGGGCGGAGCCGGTCGTGCTGCGGGCAATCACCCCTTGGCAGGTCGAATACGACATGAGCCAGGCCCTGCTGATGTTCCGCGACATGGTCAACGAGCGCCTGGCTGGCAAGGTGGAGGTTCGGTATCTGGGAGGACCGGAGATCGCAGATCCCGGTAACCAGTTTGATGCCATGAAGAATGGCGTGGTCGACATGGTGCTGACAGCCGCTGCCTACTATCGCAGCGAAGTTCCGGCTGCGGCCGCTGTCATGTTCACGAGCAAGTCTCCGACCGATCTGCGCAAGTCAGGCTACGCCGACATCATGCGCGAATTGCACGCCCAAGCCGGCGTGGAGTACCTCGCCAACACGGCAGGGGGGAAGAAATACCGTCTTTACTTCAAAACTCCGATTGAAAATCCGGATTTCTCCGGCAAATCGATCCGTGTTTCACCTGTCTACCTGCCGCTGGTGCGCGCCTTGGGGGGGACGCCGGTAAACGTCGCGCCGAACGAACTCTACACGGCGCTGGAGCGCGGCGTCGTGCAGGGATATGGCTGGCCTGAAACCGGTATTCGCGAGCTCGGTCTCCAGGAGCAGACCAAATATGTTCTGGATACTCCCTTCTATTCGCTCGATACCGCGCTGCTGATGAACAAGTCTGTCTATGATGGGCTTCCCGACGATGTGAAAGAAGAACTCCAAAAGATTTCGGTCGAGTTCGAGAGCAAGGTAGAAGAAAAAATAGGCGCGCTTTTGCAGGACGAAAATGAACACCTGCGCAAAGAAGGCCTCAATTTCATCCGCTTCTCGCCCGAGGATGAGGCCCTTTTCCTCAAAACTGCCTACGAGGCTGGCTGGAACGATTTCCTCGCCCAAAACAAGACCCTGATCGACGCCAATCCTGGCTTGGTTGAGCGTCTTGAGGTTGCGGGCAACTAGCCTGCAACCGCTTTACCGGCGCGCGCGGTGCGCGGGATCGCGCGTGCATGATCTGGGTTCGCCATGCTGGCGGGCGGTCAGAGCAGATTCCATTACGGATCTCTCCTTAATTGGATTCTCGAAAGCGTAGATCAATCCATGTGATTGGATTGAATAGTAATGAAAAAATGTGATCCAAATGAACACCAGGTGTGTTGGAGTTCGATAATGAATCGCGCCTACAATACTTTTTTAGACATCTGCGGTGGCGTGTCAGCCATACTGATAGCGTTCTGTGCATTGGCGGTCAGTCTTGACGTTATCCTGAGATTCTTCGGTGAGTCGCTAATGTGGGTCTTCGAGGTGACGGAATTGCTGCTCCTGTATGTGACGATGCTGGCTTTGCCTTGGCTGGCGCGCGAACGCGGTCACATTTGCGTGGACGTACTGGTCAACAACCTATCGCCCGCCAATGCCGCGCGCCTCGATGTCTGCACCAACATGGCCGTTGCGGCGATCTGCCTTCTCATCACCTGGTGGGGTGGCCTCAGCACTGTGGATGCGTACTCCCGTAACCTGACCAATGATGGGCTGGTTCAGTACTCGTTGTGGATCTCCCGCATCGCAATTCCCTTCGGCTTTGGTCTGGCCGCGATCGAATATCTGCGTCTTTCCGCTCAATCCGCACGCAAGGGAGTCTCCAAATGAGCGGCATCGCAATTCTTTCGCTGATTTTTGGGGGACTGGTCGGGCTGCTCGTGATCGGCATGCCGATCGCATTCGCATTTGCAACCGTCACAATCGTGTCCATCATCTTTTTGCAGGGGTGGGGGGCGCCACTCCAGTCTTTCGTCCTTTCAATCGACTCAGGGGTGACCAACTTCACCTTGCTGCCGATCGCACTGTTTGTGCTGATGGGAGAATTGCTCTGGCAGTCGAACATCGCCAACAAGGCGTTGAGCGCCATCGACAAATGGTTTGGTCGCGTTCCCGGGCGCCTTAGCCTGTTGTCAGTAGCTAGCGGTACCGCCTTCTCCGCGCTTAGTGGCTCCACGCTCGCCAACACGGCAATGCTGGGCAAGATGTTGCTTCCCGAGATGAAGCGCAAAGGCTACGCAGACGGCATGTCGATGGGCCCCATCATCGCGAGTGGCGGCCTGGCGATGCTGGTGCCGCCCAGCACGCTCGCCGTGTTCTACGCAACGATCGCACATATTTCGATCGGGGCATTGCTGATTGCCCTGATCCTGCCGGGCCTGCTGCTTGCGTGTTGCTATGGGGCATTTATCGTGATCTCGTGCTGGCTCAACCCGGCGCTGGCGCCGCGCGAAGAAAGCTCGGACTTCAACCTCAAGGAGGCTTTGCGGGAGCTCGTCATCTACATATTGCCACTGTCGGTGGTGGTATTCAGCGTGGTCGGGGTCATATTCATGGGCATTGCAACGCCTACTGAAGCCGCCGCGCTGGGCTGCGTGTCATCGCTCATCATGGCCTTTTGCTATGGTGGTCTCTCGACGAGAAAGCTCATCGACGCGGGCATGGGTACCGTGCGGATCACCGGCATGATGCTGCTGATCATGGCCATGGCGATTGGCTTTAGCCAGATCCTCGCCTATTCGGGTGGTGGCCGTGAGCTGGTCGGCTTCGTCAGTACTCTGTCGCTCCAACCGCTTATGCTGATCGGTCTGATGATGCTGGTCGTACTGGTGCTCGGGTGCTTCATGGAGCAGATCGCTATCATGTTGATCACTCTCCCGATTTTCGTGCCATTGCTGAAGCTGATTGATGCCGATGGCGTCTGGTTCGCGGTCATGATGTTGATCAATCTGGAAATGAGCTTGATGACGCCTCCTTTCGGCATGCTCCTTTTCGTCATGAAGGGGGTCGCGCCGGACGGGACGAGCATCGGTTCCATCTACAGGGCATCGCTCCCCTATCTGGCCATCAATGGTCTGGTGATCGCACTGATCCTGTTCAATCCGTGGATCGTCACGATCCTGCCGTCGATCATGAAGTGAACCAGCTATCAACACACAGGAATACCATGCTCCATCCAAAGGAAATATTCGGTTTCGATCCGCTCCCGGCACGCCCTCGGTTCACCCTGCCTGCTAATGCAAGGGTGGCCGTCTATCTGATCGTCAATGTCGAGGCGTGGGCCTTTGACAAGCCGGTGCCGCGACAATATTTCGGTGCTCCTGGCGGAGCCTCGGTCGTGCCGGACGTGCCTAACTGGTCTTGGCACGAGTATGGCATGCGGGTTGGCTTCTGGCGGCTGCTCGACAGTCTCAACGCACGGAAGGTGAGGGCATCGGCGGCCATAAATGGCGAGGTGATAGAATCGCATTATGAGCCGGTAGCGCGGGCCATCCGCGATGCAGGCTGGAACTTCATGGGGCATGGCTATCACCAGAAGCCGGTGCACTTGCTCGAGGATCCGGCAGCTGAGATTCGCCGGACATTTGAGGTGATCCAGGGCTACTCGGGCGTGGCGCCCAAGGGATGGCTCGGTCCCGGACTCCACGAGACGCCGGAAACGCTGAATCAGCTGGCGGCCGCGGGCTTCAGGTTCACGGTCGACTGGCCGCTGGACGATCATCCGGTGCGGATGAGGACGAGCCATGGAGACATGGTTTCGATCCCCTATTCCGTCGAGATGGGTGATCTTCCACTCATGGTGGCGCATCAGCATGAATCATCCGCCTGGCTGGATCGTGTGACCGACCAGTTCGACCGGCTTTATGCCGAAGGCGAACTGCAGCCCCGCGTCATGTCGATGAGCATTCATCCTTACATTATGGGCGCGCCGCATCGAATGAAGTATTTCGAACAGGCACTCGATCATATCCTGGGACATGACGGTGTCTGGTTCACGACCGCCGAGGATATTTTCGACTGGTACGGCAAACGAGCTTAGGTATATGCCGCCAAGCGGCCCACTTTGCCCCCGGCCCCGATGTCGCCCAGCATGAAGCCGATGCCACATGGAAAGGGCGATTACAGCGCTTCCACTGACGTTTGATGACGGCTTGTCGTCATGTGTCAACGCGCCAGTTCGCGAGGGATGTTAGAAGAAGGCAGAAACCGGAGGTTGAGGAGCAATCAGCTGGACGCGCGATATCTGGCGATCTCGTTTTGCCGCGCGGTTCTGATCGCGGTCATTCTTTTCGGCTGCCTTGCCGTGGCGATGGCGGTCGGCATGGCGCTTGCCGACGCCGGTTATCTCGGAACATGCCAGGATGGCTCCTGCCAACTGGCCGCGGCTATTTTCATCATGCCGCTTGGTGGCGTTGCGCTTTACGTGGTCACGCTCGTGGTCTGGTCTGTCGTGACAGTCAGCAAACGGGGATGAAGCCGGATGCGCCGAAGCGCGAGTGGCCCTGCAACCTGGACGGACGCAAGCGTCAGGGCATGACTTTGACGTGGCGGGCCGTTGGCACCGGGAACACGCGATCGTAGGCGACGTTGAAGGCGAAATTGTAGACCAGATAGAACGCAACGATCCCCAGATCGAGTATCAAGGTATCGATCAGCGTCATGTTCAGGTACCAGGCTATCGGCGGCAACAGCAGGATCAGCAAGCCGAGTTCAAACAGAACGGTGTGAGCCAGGCGCATTCTGAAGCTCTTGGCGGTGTGGCCGAGCATCCGGCGCATGGCGTGGTCGAAACCAAGGTTGAACACGAAAGTCCAGATCGTTGCGATTGTGGCGGAGCCGATGCTCACCACCCCCATCTGCAGGATTGGCTTGTCATATAAATAGGCGGCCGCCGGCGTGATGATCGCCAGACCGATGATCTCGAACATCAGAGCGTGCCGGACACGGTCGGGGAAGCTGCGCATGATAGGACGTTTCTTGTTCTCGTTGACTTGCGCTCCTTATATCTCCAAATACAGCATAATAAAGTTACATACTATCTGGTTTCGATATAGATGGCGGTATCCCTGGAGCAACTGGAGGCCTTTGTCGCTGCGGCGACACACGGGTCTTTTTCGGCGGCCGGCCGTGTGCTTCGCAAGGCTCAATCGGCGATAAGCACGCAGGTTTCCAATCTGGAGGAGGATCTCGGTGTGCTGCTGTTCAGCCGGGAGGGTCGCAATCCTGTCCTGACCGCCGCCGGCGAACGGCTGCTTCCGGAGGCGAAGGTGATCCTTGATCGCCGCACCCATCTGATTGGCGTCGCTGCGAGCTTCGAGGCGCATGTAGAGAAGCGTCTCGTCGTTGCAATCGACGAACTTTATCCTGAGCGGGCGCTCGCGGCGCTGTTCGCCGAGTTCGCACAAAGCTTCCCCCATGTTGAACTGGAGCTGTTGTTTCCGATGATGGAAGATGTCAGCCAGCTCGTTCTGGACGGAAAGGCCGATCTCGGGGTCATGTGGCAGCAGGAGGCATTGCCGGGCGCAATTGCGTTTCACACGCTCGGCTGGGTGCCGCTGAAACTGGTGTGCGGCAAGGATCACCCTCTTGCAAGAACCGTCGTGGAGTGGGAGGAACTCAAGCGGCATCGGCAATTGATGGTCGCCGTTCGCAGCGAAGGTGCGGGCAAGCAGCGCTTGCGCACGGCTGCCGAGGTCTGGTGGGTGGAAAGCCACTGGGTGATCCTGCAGATGGTCAAGCGGGGGATCGGCTGGGCTCTGGTGCCGGATCACATCATCGCCAACTCGCCCGTTGTCGCGGATCTGGTGACGCCAGCCCTGCAGTTCGACAATGCGGATTGGCCCGTCGCGCTGGAAATGGTCTGGCATAAGCAACGGCCGGGTGGCCCGGCAGCAAAGTGGTTGCGCGAGCGCATCGCCGCCCATCGTCTTGGCGCCGCGCCAAATGGCGCTGGAAACCATCCCTGAGCTTCAGGACAGGCGTTTTCCCCACTGGAGAACCTACACAGCGGTGAGGCCGTAAATGGATCGGGCCACCGGTCCTCGATCAACGCCCTTCCGGGGTCCTGCTGACGGCCAGTTGCCTCGTGGCCGGGGTCTGTTTCCATTCAGCTTGCGCCGGTTGCGGCAGACCGTGGCCGGCGTTGAAAAGGAACAGCAGCACCCGCGATCCGGCGATGATACGCAGGCCGAGGACAGCACAGACGACGGCAATAACCGGCAGCGAGAAGAAGGTGATCGCAAACAGGTCCGATCCGTAATTGCCGAAAAACCGCCGGAAGATGATCCCGCCGAAATTGAACAGGATGGCGTGGCTGCAGAACAGGAAGAAGGCGTAGGGTTCCAGCCTCCGGCACAGCCTGGCGAGTGCGGAATGCCGTATCGCGCCGGTCAGAAACCAGAAACCACCGGCCATGGTCACGCGCAGCAGGGTGTCGAGCGTAAGCCGCAGAGTCGGGTTCATTTCGCTGAGGAGGATTCGTTCGATGCGGATCGTCAGGAAAATGGCGACCATGATCGCAAGCCCCACCGTCAGCGCGCCAGCCATGCGGTCGATGGTCCGGGTATCCGGTTCGGCGATGCGCAGCCACATGCCAAGGCCGAAGAACAACAGAAGCTGCGGCCGCTGCATGATGAGGAGATCGTCGCCAAACACCATGAAGGCCACAAGTCCGAGCATCGTGATGACCGGGACACGCTTCAACCCGGCATAGAGCGCGGGCGAAAACACGCAGCAAACGAAAAGATCCCGCAGGAACCAAAGCGGCACGTCGAGCGGCCATGTCGTGAGCGCAAAGAGCGCATTGGCCATGCCCATCATGGAAAATTCCGGCATATCGTGCCAGTTGCCGCTGATCAGGCCGTAGACGGCCAGCAGCGCCAGCATCAACAGGTTCCAGGCGACCAGCGGCACGACCAGCGTGCGCGCCTTGGACTTGACCAGCCGCCAGGCACCTGCCTTCCGCAGGCTGGCGACGACGAAATAGCCGGAGACGATGCTGAGCAGCGAAACGGAACTGAGGCCGAGCAACCGCGAGAAGATGAAATAGACGATGTCGAATGCCCCGGCATCGCGATCATAGACGTTCTCGGCTATTCCCGGCTGGACGTGGACGAACATCATGAGGAAGATGCAGAGGAAACGCGCGATGCTCACGCGTTCCGACACATCCGGTGGGACGCGGTGCGACGAAGGGGGAGGGGCGCTACTGGTCTTCAAGTCCAATCTCCTTGAAGAATTGGGCTGGTCCCGGTATCCCGACTTTTGTCGGCACGGCCTCTTTCAGAAGCCGGAGCGAAGGACGCGAAGCGGCGCCGCTGCCGCAGGCAGTGCGCGTGAGAACCATGGGAACAGCCACCTGTTGCAGACACAGCGCATGCAGCCCCGTTTGATATTCGCCCAGCACGGGAATGCCGGAACGCGATGAAAACGGTCGCACGCCTTTTCGGATTGGGTAGAAGCGGCATCCGGAATCCGCGCCGCCGCTTGCGGCTCGACCCGAGCGAGATTGCCATCTATGCGATCGGGGATGTGCATGGCTGCCTCGACGAACTCCAGGCACTCGAACAGCATATCGAGGAAGATGCCCGCACTCTGCCCGACCGCAAGCTGATCGTGATGCTTGGCGATTATGTCGACCGCGGCCCGTCGTCAGCACAGGTCCTCGACCATCTGATTGCACCGGCACTGGTCGGCTTCGAGCGCATCTGCCTGGCCGGCAACCACGAAGTCGCCATGCTGGACTATCTGGAAGGCCGCGCCAGCCTACAGTCATGGCTTGCCATGGGCGCGGAGCCGACACTGTTTTCCTACGGCATCGACCACAATCGCCTGCGCGACCTCCACCGAAACGCAAGAGAGGTCGATGACGCCATCCGCGATGCCATTCCTGCTGCCCATCGCGACTTCCTGCGGTCCCTGCCGGTCCTGATCGAGGCGGACAGATATGTCTTCGTGCATGCGGGCATCCGCCCCGGCGTGGCGCTGGCCAAACAGACCGATCACGATCTGGTCTGCATCCGGTCGGATTTTTTTGAAAACGCTCGTCTGCTCAACCACTATGTCATACATGGACATACGCCCATCGAGGAAGCGAAGCGCGAAGGCATGCGGGTCAATCTCGACACCGGTGCGGTCTTCAGTGGAAAGCTCTCGGCGCTGCGCATATGGCGTGACAAGGGCCGATACCTGACCAATTGAAAGTTCCGCACCCGGAGTTCTTCTTGCCCAGATCATGCTTTCTCCATCCGGCCGGTCTTGGCTCCCGGTGAAACCTCCTCGACATAGTAGGAGCCGTAGCGATCGAGATATTGCTCGGCGCCGCCAAGTTGCCCGTAACGCGCGAGCTTCTTCATGTCGGTCTTGTTGAGCACGATGCCGAGCGTCCGGGCTGCGATCTGTCGTTCGGTTTGCAATATGGAGCGCACCAGAACGCGCGGTGTGGCGCCCCATTCGGCCACCATCACGAAGCCGTCGGCCAGTGGCGCGAACGCCTTGGCATCGACCACCGGCCCCAGCGGCGGCAGGTCCACCACGATATAGTCGAAGGAGGCGCGCATCTCCTCGATGAGGCTGGCCATGGCCGGCCCCGAAATCAGCTCACTGGTATGCGACAGACGCCTGCGTCCCACCGTGGGCAGGATGGTTAGCCTGGTCTTGCGGTCGGTGAGGCAAACATTCTGCCAGCGCACATCACCGACGATCGCTTCCACCAACCCTTTTTCCGGCAGCGGAAGGCTGCGGCTCAGACCGGGGTTGCGCAAGTCTGCATCGATCAGCAGCGTCCTTGCGCCATTGGCAGCAAGGAGGCCGGCGAAATTCGCTGCCACCGTCGTCTTGCCTTCCCTGGGCAATACCGAGACGAAGCCGATCACCTTGCATGGGCTGTGGTGCAGAACGACATCGGCGGCCAGCTTGACGTTGCGCAGTGTCTCGGCAAAGGACGAACTGGGCGCGTTGATCGCCACGCGAAGCATGCGCGGCGTGACCGTTTCGGGGCCCGGCTGGCGTGCTTTCTCTCCATTCGTGGCGGCCTTTCCTGCGGTTTCGACAAGCCTGTTCCCGACTCGCGGCAGATAGCCCAGGAAATTTAGGTCGAGGGAATCGCGCACGTCGTCGCCGGTGCGGAAGAAGCGCTCGCGAAATTCCTGCACTGCCCCACCGGCTACGCCGGCAAAGAGGCCGAGCACGAGCGACAGCCCCAGCACCATGGACTTGCGCGGACTGGATGCGGTCGTCGGATCATCCGCCTGCGAGATGACCCGCGCCTGTGCGATCGGGAACGAACGCTGCTGGGCCGCCTCCTCATAGCGTGCGAGGAACGCCTGATAGAGCGTGGCCAGGGCCTGCGACTTCTGCTCAAGATTGCGCAGTTCGACCTGGTCCTTGCCGGTCATCGAGTTCTTGCCCGACAGCTCCCGGACATTCGTCCGCAATGAATCCTCGCGTGACTTGGCCACCTGATATTCGTTGCGATAGCTTTCCGTCAGGCGTTGGAGCTCGGCGAAGATCTGCCGGGTCAGGTCGGCCTCCTCGCGGCGCAGCGCCACGGCCTGCGCGTGATCCTCGCCGAAGCGGCTCGAAATGTCCTGCTCGCGCTTGGAAATGCTCAAATAGCGCGATTTCATCTCGTTGATGGCATTGGTGTTGTTGCCGCTGGTACCCTTCTCCGCCGGGATCGTGGCGTTCTTGACGGCGTTGTCCGGGCCGTTGTCGACAATGGCCTTGAACTGATTGTAGCGGGCGAATGCGTTGGCCGTATCGGCCTGGGCGAGAATGACCTGGCTGTTCAGGTCGGAAAGTTGCTGCTCCGACATCAGCTCGCCCCGCGCCGCCGTAAGACCCGTCCTGGCCCGAAACTGCTCGACGGCAAGGGCAGCTTCCTGCGAGCTGCTGCGTAGGTCGTCCAGACGTCCCTGCAGCCACACCGTGGCGCGCTGGGTGGCGTCGAAATTGGCGTTGAGGTGATCGGAGAGATAGGCGTCCGCATAGGCGCGCGTGATCGCGCCCGCCAGCCTGGGATCGTGATCCTCGAAGGAAAGCTCGATGACCAGGCTGCGCCCCACACGCTCGGCCCTGAGCCGGGACTGGAGCAGCCCGACAGCCTTCCCGATCCTGGCATTTTCATTCGACGACACCGGCGAGGATAATCCGGCGACTGATTTGACCGTGGCCTTGAACCAGGCGAGCGGCGAGCGCGGCGGGTTGAGGAAGGCGTCATTGTCCTGAAGCTTTTGATCCATCACCACCGAGCGGGCAAGCCGGCTGGATTTCAGGATTTCGACCTCGCTCAGCACCATCGCATCGGCCTGCGGTCCGGCGGGTGGCGTCTGCTTGTCCTCAGCGAATTTGGTCAGGCTGTCATCGAGCAAGATACGCGTGGAGGCCGTGTAGAGTGACGGCGTGAAGACGAGATAGAGCGCGCCAAGCATCAGGCCCAGCAGCGCGAAAAGACCGACCAGCCTGAGTTGGCGGCGCGCGGCGGCCAACAGCATGTCGAGATCGATGAAGTCGTCCGCACTTGTGGCGGGCATCACACTTCGGTTCTTCAATGGGAAACTTCCGTGGTTCATGAACTTGCCTGCCAATACCGCTTCATTACGAGGAATCGGCTGCGGCGTGCGGCAGCCGATCCCTTTTGCCTTTACGTCAGGCCGCCTGAGAGTGACGCCTGTGGGAAACGACCATCTCCTGGATCGGTCCGAACACCATGTCGCGCATGTCTTCGCGGGCCAGCGCGAAGGCGACGTTGGCCGCGATGAACCCGTCCTTGGAGCCGCAGTCGAACATGCGTCCGTCGAAAGGGGAGGCGAAGAATTGTTGACTGGCTGAAAGCCGCACCATCGCGTCGGTAAGCTGGATCTCGTTGCCGGCACCGCGTTTCTGAGTGCCCAGAATGTCGAAGATATCCGGCTGCAGCACGTAGCGACCGTTGATGTAATAGTTGGACGGTGCGGCTTCCGGCGCGGGCTTCTCTACCATTTCGGTGATGGCGAAGCCGGAACCTGCCTTGGCGCCCTTGCCGACGATCCCGTAGCTGCCCGTCTCCCTGGGGTCGCATTGTTCGACGGCGATCACATTGCCGCCGGTTCGTTCGTAAAGGTCCATCACGCGCGACAAACACCCCTTTTCGCCGTAGGAAACCATGTCGGGCAAGAGCAGCGCGAGGGGCTCGTCGCCGACGATGTCGCGTGCGCACCACACAGCGTGGCCAAGCCCATGCGGCGCCTGCTGGCGGGTGAAGCTGATCGCGCCCGGCCGTGGCTGAAGCCGGTTGAGCGAGGCAAGCTGCTCGTGCTTGCCCGTGCGGGTGAGCGTATCCAGCAGTTCGGGCTGGATGTCGAAATAGTCCTCGATGACATGCTTGTTGCGCCCGGTGACGAACACGATGTGCTCGATGCCTGCCTCCAGCGCCTCATCGACCGCATATTGCACGACCGGACGGTCGACTACGGTGAGCATCTCCTTGGGCATGGCTTTCGTCGCCGGGAGAAATCGCGTTCCGAGTCCTGCGACCGGAATCACCGCTTTTCTGACTTTTCTCATCGCTTCTTCCCTGTTTGAGATCGGGGTCCCCGCCGATTCAAAATGTGTCTGTTATCTGATCCGCGCAGCCGCACCCGGCGCCTGGAGCGACGATGCCAGACGGCGCAGCCGCGCTGCGATCGGCATTCTGAGGTGTTTGAGTGCGGCCGGATCGCGCAGTGCTGCACCCGCCGCCCGCAACGGTGCGCCAGCTTTCAAATGGCCGACCAGAAGCAGGAAGGATGCCGCCTGTTGCAGGCTGCGGGTGCGCCGCGCCTGCTGTGCATTCGCCAGCGGATCGAGGTGGTGCGCGCGAACGAAATCGGCATCTGCCTTCAGCAGCGCCTCGACATGATGCAGTTCCAGGATGCGCGATATGGAGCCACTGCGAATGTGGTAGCTATAGCCCACACGCGGCTCGACAATGCAGTGCGCACCCCGTGCCAGCGCCGAGGCCAGCAGCAGATAGTCTTCGCCGATGCGCAGGGCTTCGTGGTAGCGCAAGCCCTCGCGCTGGATGAAGGCGCGCTCAAAAAGCGGCTTCACATAACCGAGAGAGAACCCTTCCTCGAACATGATGTTGCCGGCGATAAAGTTGGCGAGATCAAGTTCGGCACGAGCTTTGAGGAAATCCGCGTCGAACATGGCTTGCGGATCGCCCGCGCTATCCTCCACCACTTCGAGATTGTCGATAACGATCTGCGCATTCGCCGCCTTGGCGCGGTCGATCAGGCGTCGCAACCGGTCGGGATGGACGGTATCGTCCGAATCGAGGATTGCAACCCAGCGTCCGGTGGCGGCATCGATACCTGCATTGCGCGCACCGCCTGGGCCGCGATTTTCATCGAGCGCGATCACCTTGACCTGCTCCGGCGGAAAGGCGCGGGCGATCTCGACCGTGCGGTCGCGCGAGCAGTCGTCAACCACCACCACTTCCACGGTCACCTCGCGCTGGGCAAGTGCGCTTTCGATAGCCCGTGCGATGCATTCTTCGGCATTGTAAGCGGCGACGATGAAGCTGACATCAGGTTGCATGGCTCTGCTCCTTTGTCGGTTTATCGCCATAGAGACGGATTTCGCGCAGGCCGAGCAGGGTGCTGACCACGCCGACATGCATCAGGCCTCGCAGGGCCTGCCGATTGCGTCGATGGGGTGCCGGGGCAAAGACGAGCGCTACGCCAAAACTGAACAGCGCCTTCGCAGCCGCCAATCCGGCCTGCGTCAGCCGGAGATGCTTTTGGGCCAGCAGCCGGCCGTGGGTCTGGCCCGAGCGGAAGCGTCGCTTCGCCAGCCATGAAAAGCATGCCCGTTCTGTCGTGACGGGCTCGTCCACGACGGCATCGCGGGCATAGGCGATTTTGCCGCCTGAACGATGAAGCTGTGAAAAATAGTCGGTGTCCTCGCCGCCGGTGCGTCCAAGCGCCAGATCAAAGCGTCGACCCTGGACATGGGGCGATGCACGCCGGAGCAGCACATTGCCGCTGTAGCCGGTGCGGATTTCGCCATTGACCCAGACAGGTTCCGTGGAGTGGAAATCGCCCCGGCGCATCCACACGGGCGCGGAAGCCGAATAGACCGCCCGCACCGGCCCCAGCACCGCATCCGCACCGGTATTCCTCGCCGTTTCGACCAGTTCGGCCAGCCACTGCGGTGAGACGGTTGAATCGTCATCGACGAAGGCCAGGAAATCGCCGCCCGCTGCATCGAGGCAGGCATTGCGGGCAAGCGAGATGTTGGAGGCCGGGCAATGAATATACTTCAGCTCGAATGGCAGTTCCCGGGACAGGGCCAGGACCAACTCGCGCGCGCTCGGCCGTATATCGTTGTCGGCGACGATGACGCCCACTGCCAATCCGTCCGGCAGGTCGAGCGCGGCGAGCGAGCGCAGCGTCTGCTCCAGATACGGCCGACGATACGTGCATATGCAGATATCGATCAGCGTCGGGGAACTTTCGGGCGGAGTACTCATGACGCCTCCACTCCGCGCTGTTTCCAGTGCTGTTGACGCCAGGCCTTCGCATATTCCAGCCAGAAACCGGTGGACCATGCCAGATGCATGGTCATGGCCGATATGCCGGCCAGCGGTCCGTGACGATCACGCTGGCTCACTGCCAGCCAGGCGCCGTAGCCGATACAGGCCGCTGCCCACAGAAGGGCTGGGATGAGAGCTGTCGGGCTCAGAACCGCCAGCGCCATGCCGGCCACCGCCGGAAGCACGAGCAGCGGGATGGCCTGCCGGGGCTTGAGCTGCGTGCCATGCTTGAGGATGTTTTTCGCGCGGCCCCGGCCATAGCCGAGATACTGCCGGAACAGCGCGCGCGGCGTCGCGCGCGGATAATAGGTCATGAATGTCTTGTCGGTCATCCAGATGCGATAGCCGGCGGTGGCGAGCCGGTGGTCGAGTTCCGCATCCTCATTGTGGCTGAAGCTTTCGTCATATCCGCCTACGGCGCGGAAGGCTTCCACGCGCATCAGGGCGTGATGTCCGTGGTCGGTCCAGTGACCCGGCGCGCCTTCGCGGTGAGGCGAGCCGCCGTTGCCGAGCTTCGAGTTCTGTGCCATGGCCGTTGCCTTCTGGAACGGCCCGAAGCCAATTGTGGCCATCGAAACGACGACCGAATCCGCCGCTGTCTCGCGCGCCTCCTCCAGAAGCAACTCACAATAGCTGTCCGGATAGCCCCCATGGGCATCGATACGGATGAAATAGTCGACCTCATGGCCGAATGCGGCCACGGCGAGATTGATGGCGGCGCTTTGCAGCCGGCGCTCATTGTCGAGCAACACGACACGCGGTTGCGCCGAAGCGATCTCGCGCACCGTCGCGCGCGTGCCGTCGGTGCTGCCGCCGTCGGCCACCACGATCTTCATGCCGAGCCGCTCTGCGGGCTCAAGAAGCTGGTCGATCAGATCGCCAATGTGATTGACCTCGTTGAGGCAGGGGATCACGATCATGCAACTGGCTGCGGCTGCGGGTTTTATCCGGCTTTCGGGCCTTTCGAGAATTTCTTCACTCATGCCGCGACCTCCACCAGCACGTCCCGGTATCCGCCGCCTGCAATATGGCCGAGGCGCTCGACCAGCCCACGACACTCGGCAAGGCCGCAGACCCAGGTGTGATTATCCTGCGCGGCAATCGCCTCGCGCATCGCTTCAAACTCTTGCGGGCTGATGACGGCAAGCAGGGCGGTGAGCCTGTCCGCTCGCGGTTCATCGAGCAGCAGGCCGATACGACGCTCGGCGAGGAAGCGGGCGGTTTCGGTGCCCTTCATTGCCAGCGGCACCGCGCCGAAGCGGCAGCCTTCATAGAGTCGGTTGGGCAGCAGCCAGTTCGAATTCATGCCCTCTTCGAAGAAGTCGATGGCCCAGGAAAAATGCACCTCGCCATAGATGGCGGGCAGATCCTGCGGGTTCCGATAAGCACCCTCGAAGCGCATATGCGGCTCGGACCCGACGAACCCGTCGAAATCGTCGAATTCGACATGGGCGGGCCTGCCGCGCAACACCACCTCGAAACGGCCGTCCATGGCGCGTGTGAATTCAGCCAGCAGTTTCAGCGACTTGGTGCAGCGCAGCGCGCCAAACCATCCAATGCGCCACGGTTCGCCTTCCGGGGGCGACGGCGTCGGGTGGAATGCGGCGTCAGCGCCGGAAAGCTGCAGCATCTTGTTCTGGAGCAGGAGCACCGGTGCGTGCGACTGGCCATAGGCTTCAAAATAATCGCGGACGAAGGCTGGCGAACTGGTCAGGAGAAGCGCGGCGTTGCGACCGAAAAATCTCTCTGCACCCCGCATCGACCTTGCAACCCCACCCGGCCCCAGCAGCAGGCGGTGAATATCCAGGCATTCATAGACGATCGGGATGTCGGCGCCGAACATGGCGCGCGCCCTGTTGGCGAGCGCCAGCATTTCGAGATTGCGGCCGATGACAATGTCGGGGCGGTCGATGCTCTTCAGTTTCGTGCCGAGCGTCAGCGCCGCCTTCGCCACCGCAAGCAGGCGTTGACCGAAGGCGCGGTTTTCCGTCACGCCAAGATCGATCGGCACGATGCCGTCGAAACCCGGCACGGTTTCGCGCCGCCGGAATCCAGCCAGCGTGACCCGCGCGCCGCCAGCCTGCAACATGGAGACGCGTCGACCCACCGCCGGGTCGCAAAGATCATGGACCAGGTACAAAACATGCAGCATGGCATTGTTCACCGACGATAGATTCGTCGGCCCTTCAGCGTATGCAGACAGGTGACGGTCTTCATTGCGTACCCTGTTTCAGTTTGCAGACGATGGATTCGGGGAACTGGCAAGGATCGTCCGGGGCGGTATAGGAAACGCGTTCCACCTCGGCGGTGACGGGCGCGCCCGGATCTTCGAAGGCGCCCATCCACGAGGTCAGCGTGTCGCTGCCCCACAGGCTCAGAAATATCTTGGAGGCGTGGCTGGGCAGCTTGTCGGGATCGGTGGCCTCATCGACGAGAACCCCGTCAACATACCATGCGATCCGGTCCTTCTCCCACACAAAGGCGTAGTCGTGGAAATCCTTGTCCGCGCCGCCGGGCACCTCTGCCAGCTTGGCACTGCCGACGCTCTTGGCGTTGACATACTGGTTGACCTGCACCTTCGAAGGGTCCTTGCCGAGCACTTCGAAATCGATCTCGTCGTGAGGCTGTTTGTCCACGGGACCGATATAGCTGAAGAAGCCGGTGTTGAGACCGGAACCGGCCACCGCCTTCATGCGCACCTCGAAGGTGCCGTAGCCGTAGCGCTCCTTCGTCTGCACCTCGCCGCAGACATGATTGCGCTCCTTGTAGTCCTGCTTGGCGAAGCCGAGTTTCAGCTTGCCGTCCTCGACGCTCACCTGCTTGGCCGACCATGTGCAGTTCTGATGGTCGCCGTTCGACCAGCCGTCGGAAATGTACCAGCGCTGCCTGTCGAGTTTATCGAAATCATCCACGAAGGACTTGCCGGATGCCTGTCCCGCATTTTGCGCCTGTGCCGGCAATATCGCCGCTGACAGGGCCAGCGCGCCTGACAAAAGGTAGAGTGCGGAGTTCTGCACCTGGATTTTCAACATCGAGACCGTCCTACTTTCTGTGCAGACCCGTCAGGGGCCAGCTTCAATTTCGAGCGAATGTTGCAACGCACATAGGACGGGTAGGGGGATGGTAATGTGGCACGCAGCCGGATTTCCGGGGAAGGCCCGATAACTTTTTATGAGCGCGGGTTAATGTGTTCGCTGCCGGCAGTTTGCCTGCAATCGCAGATTGCCCCGTTTTCAAGGGGAAACCGATCCGCCCAGTCGCGCATTTCGGTCACGAAAGCCAGTTGCCGCTCCAGAGTTCGGAGACGCGCTTCATAGCGCATCATCGCATCCGTCAGTTCATCCACGATCAATGACATGGCCGGGTCCGGGCGGTCGTTTTCGAGTGACTGCTGGGAGAAGGCCGCGCGCTCCATCGTGCTTTCATGACGCGCACGCAGCCCGTCGCGCTCGCGCGTGATGGCGGTGCGGAAATCATCAAGAAAGCCGCATAATTTGGCGATGCGCTGCACATCGGTCTCGTCGTCCCGTTGCTTGCTCCGGACCCGGAACGGCCCGGCTGTGCGGATTTTGAACCATGCCATGACAAAGTCCCCTCCTTGATCGCCTCTATTCCGCCGCGGCAGCTGCGGTGCCGGTTTGCGCGTGCCAGTTCCATGCTGTGCGTACGATCGAATCGAGATCGTGGTGAGGCTTCCATCCGAGCACGGCGCCGGCCCTGGCGTTTTCGGCGACCAGCGCCGGCGCGTCGCCGGGCCTGCGCGCCTCATAACGCATCGCGAATGGTCGTCCGGAAATGCGTTGGACCGTGGCCAGCAGCTCCTGCACGGTCGTGCCATGCCCGGTGCCGAGATTCAGTGCCGTGCTTTCGCCGCCATCGAGCAGATATTCCACCGCCCGCCCATGCGCGTCGGCCAGGTCCGCAACATGGACGAAGTCGCGGATGCAGGTGCCGTCACGCGTGTCGTAATCGGTCCCGAATATGCTGAACCCGGCGCGCTGGCCGAGTGCTGCCTCGATCGCCAGCGGAACAGCATGCGTTTCGGGCGTATGCCGCTCGCCGATGCGCCCTTCCGGGTCCGCGCCGGCGGCATTGAAGTAGCGCAGCACCACCGAGCGGAACCCCTGATGGCGGTCGAGGTCCGCCAACATCTGCTCGACGATGAGCTTGCTGCGCCCATAGGGATTGATCGGGTCCTGCGGATGCGTCTCGTCCATGGGCAGGCTCCGAGGCTGGCCATAGGTCGCGCAGGTGGACGAAAAGACGAGCTTGTCGACACCGGCCTCCCGTGCCGCCAGCAGCAGGCTCAGCGTTCCCGCCACATTGTTGTCGAAGAAGGCAGCGGGCGCCCGCACCGATTCGCCCACTTCTATGAGGGCTGCAAAATGCACGATCGCCGCGGGCCGGTAGGCCTTCAGCACTGCGGCCAGCCGTTCCCGGTCGCGTATGTCGCCGTGTTCGAGCGGTCCCCATTGGACGAACTCGGCATGGCCGTTGGAGAGATTGTCATAGACGACCGGCGTGAAGCCGCGTTCGGCAAGGTCCAGGCAGGTATGCGAACCGATGTAACCGGCGCCGCCGGCGACGAGGATGTTGGACATGCAGTTCCTTTCGATCAGGTTTCCTGTCGGTTTTCGCTTGCGGGCATCGCGTTTCGCTGCTGCATGAGTTCGAACAGTTTCCTGAGGAGCTCGCGTTCGGTCAGGACAAGCAGCAGGCCGTAAATGACCGCGCCTGCGGCGGCGCCCACCGCCGCCTGCGACAGCGCGTTCCACCAAAGGCCGCCCGGCAGGTCGGCCTTCACATGCTCGAGCATGTAGCGCACCGCGACAGCCATGATGATGGAGGCAACCATTGGGCGCGTCGTCACATAGAAGCTGGAAAGGAATGCCGTGCCGCTGGTGCGGAAGACAGCCCATGAATAGAAGACCAGCGTGATCGCATTGGCCACGCACAGCCATATCATGGCGGCATGGAGGCCGCCGGTGACGGCGCCGTAGCTGACAAGGCCATAGACGAGTGCGGCGCGCAGCATCGCCACCCACCACAGCACGTCGGATCGGCCCGCCCCTTTGAGGAAGGGGATATAGGTGCTGCAGGGCGACATGATGCCTTTCGAGACGGCGAGCAGGCCGAGCACGGGCCAGGCGTGGACCCATTGCGGGCCAAAGATCAGGAACATTCCCGGTTCCGCCACCGCCCAGAGGCCGAACATCATCGGTGCCAGCGCCACGGTCGTGACCTGCGTGCTCAGCATCAGGGCGTCGGTGCGGCGGCGCGGATCGTCGTTCATATGGCTGAAGACCGGGAACAGCACGCCCATCAGCCCCGCCAGCAGCACCTGATTGGGGATGCTGGAAAAGCGGTTGGCAGCCGAATAGGCGCCGGCATCGGCAAGCCCCAGATGCCGTGACACCACCACCAGCGGCGACTGGAAGGTGATGAAGTTGAAGATTTCCGAGCCCATGATGCCGAGGCTGTAGCGGGTGAGCGCGCCAACCTTGGCCAGAGACAAGACTAATCTCGGCCGGTAGCCGGTGGCGTGGAAGAGTCCGCCCAGCCGCACGATCGCCGACACGAATAGCTGTGCCACGAGAGACCATACGCCGAAACCGAGCAAGGCGAGACCGACGGCCGTTATCGCTCCGACCGATTCGGAAAAGACACTCCAGCCGGCGTCCTTCCGGAATTCCATGCGCCGCGCCAACAAGGAATAGGCGACATCGCCGCACAATTGCAGTGGCACCAGCAGGGCCATCACCTTGAGCAGATAGGCGGCCTCCTGTGCGCCAAGCCACCCGGCGAAGGGCAAGGCCCAGATGTAGATACAGGCAGCCATCGCCGCCGCGACCACGAGATTGACCCAGAAGACGGAATGCACCGTCTCGGCGTCCTCCTCCCGTTCGAGGATGAGCGAAGCCGAAAGCCCGGCGCTGCCGATCATGGTGAGGAACATCACCACCGTCTGGGCGACGGCGACCACTCCGAACTCCTGCGGGCTGAGGATGCGCGCAAGGATCGGGACGGTGACAAATTTCAGCCCGAATGTGCTGGTCTTGGAAAGCACGCTCCAGCCGACGCTGTTTGTCACGGTTCTCAGGTTAACTGTCGTTGGCATGGACGAGCGCCGTTCCTTTCGAGATCGGACTCAGTTCGTCAGCGAGCCCTGCGGGGGGCACCGACCGGAATTCACCGGGACCCGAGCGGTCACCTAGACTCCTGAAGGCGCGAAAAAATGACGAAGTGCACTGTCATCATTCCCTACTACCAGCGAGAGCCCGGAATCCTGGCCCGCGCGCTGCGATCCGTCCTTGCGCAAACCCATCCGGATTTCGATGTGATCGTCGTCGACGACGCCTCGCCATTGCCTGCCGACAACGACCTGCAGGAATTTTCCCTGGAAGAGCGAGCGCGAATTACCGTTATAAAACAACCGAATGCCGGCCCCGGTGGGGCACGCAACATGGGGTTGGACCATGTGCCGGCGGATAACCCCTATGCCGCCTTCCTCGATTCCGACGACGAGTGGATGCCCGACCATCTGAAGAACGCCGTGGCGGCCATGTCACTTTTTGATGCGGACTGTTACTGGGCTTCGATCGGAGGTGGCGAGGAATTCTACTATCACTTCGGCGTCGCCGACCTCGCGGGCACCACAGACATGGTGCGCCTAAGCGACGATCCACCCATCGTCGAGCTTCCCGATCTTGCCGGCACTATGCTAAGAAACTGGAGCTTTCTGCACCTGTCCTGCATGGTCATCGGCACGAAGCTGGTGCGCAACATCCGCTTCGAGGCGGCCCTCAGGCTCGCGGCCGAAGACGTGCTTTTCTTCTACGATTGTGTGCGCAACGCCACCCGAACCGTGCTGTCAGAAGAAAACGGCGCCGTGCGTGGCGAGGGCATCAACATATTCCACGGCATGGACAGTGATTCGCCGCTGTTCCTGAAGCAGCAGTTCAACACCTGGGTGGCGCTGGATCATCTGGAAAGCCGTTTCCCCCACCGCGCCGAGGACAGGGCCTCGATCGAGTCCTACAAGCAGACCGCGCGCAACCAGGCGCTCTGGGGGCAGGCGCGGCTGGTGAAGGCGCATAAGGCGCCGCAACTGAAGCAGCTTGCGCAATGGGCGTGGCGCGATCCGAAGATATTGCGCAGCGCCGTTCAACTCGCCGTCGGCAAGATCGCCAAATAGGAGGAGGAACGTCATGCATCCCTTCTACTGGGAATCCGCGCACGGCAATTTCGGCGACGACCTCAACCTGTGGCTCTGGGATTTTCTGCTGCCCGGCCTGCGCGACGTCCACCCTGAAACCCTTCTGGTGGGGGTCGGCACCGTGCTCAACGAGGCACTGTTGCCTCCGCGCGTAAAGAAACTCGTCGTCGGCAGTGGCTTCGGCTATGGCAGCGCGCCAAATCTTGCCGATGCCGAGGAATGGGACGTACGCGCCGTGCGCGGACCGTTGACGGCGCGCAAGATTGGGCTGGCCGAACGGCTCGGCATCGTGGACCCGGCCGTGATGGTGGCCGAAATGCCGGAATTCCGGAATCTGCCGAAAAACGGCGGCGCGATCTTCGTGCCGCATTGGGAATCGACGGTCGGCGGTATCTGGCCGATGGTGTGCCGGGAAGCCGGCCTGTCCTATGTTGACCCCTGCGGTGAGGCGAAAAGCGTGATCGGCAAAATCGCGCAAGCCGAACTGGTGGTGGCCGAATCGATGCATGCCGCCATCCTGGCCGATGCGTTCCGCGTGCCCTGGGTCGCGGTGACGACCTCGCAGAGCATCAACAGTTTCAAGTGGCAGGACTGGGCGGCATCGCTCGGCGTTCGCTACGAGCCGAGACTGGTTCCGATTTCCTCGCGTGCCGAGGCGATTACGAAAGGCGCCCGCTTCTGGGGCATCAGCTTCAAGGGGCGCGTACACGCGCCCGAAGCCCCTTGTGGGCCGGGCACATCGGAAACCATGCTCATGGAACGGCCGGAAGAGCCTGTCTCGGCGCTGCGTTCCGCGGCCAAGAAGCTGATGGCCGCCCCGTCCATCCTGGCGCTGCGACAGGCGCGCAAGGCCGAACCGCAGCTTAGCGCCGACCAGGTGCTTGCCGGGAAAAAGGACCAGTTTCGCGAAGTGCTCGCGGACATACACAGAGACTATTTCTGAGCCACAATGCGCGCTGGAAGCAGGTAGCGATGAGGCATCGGGCCTGATGCGGCCCGCTCGCCCTGTTTGCCCCGGAACGCCTCCAGCTTGTCGGCGGCCACGCCGCCGACGATTGCCGGCAGGGTGGAGGGGCGTGTCAACGCGCCGAGGCTGGCGCGTAGCAGGCCGCTCCCGGCCTTGCGGTCGAGGAAATGACGCAGTTCGTAGCGGCCGCGCACATGGCGTTCATGGCGCATCAGCGCCGCGCGCGCGGCATCCGGAACGGTTGCCGAAGCCAGCATGTCGCGGTCGGCTTCATAGAGGCGTTTCAGATCTTCCGTGCGGTGGCGGCCGCTCAGCGAATCGGCGCGTACCACCGCGCCATAGCCGCACCCATGCACGATTTTGTAACGCGCCCCGTTGAGCAGCGCCCGCGCATAGAGGTCGTAATCCTCACCAAGGCGCAGGCCCTCCTGATAACGCAGGCCATGCAGGTCGAGGAAGGCGCGCCGCATCACGGGTTTGAGGAAACCGATTTCACCGCGCGAGGCGCCGCGCCGGGAAATATTGCCATCGACGAAGCTCTCGATATCGAGGAAGCGTGGCGCGGCCTCGAAGCGAGGCACCTGCGGCTCGGTGTGAGATGCGCTGCGCTCGTCGATGAAGACGATATTGTCCGCGACGAAGTCCCAGTCCTGTCCGTCGAGCATGGTGTCGAAGCGGCCAGGCAAAAAGAAGTCATCGGCATCCAGTATGGCGATGAGCGGGGCGCGTGAATCGGCGATAGCCCGGTTCCTGGCATGGGCCGGGCCCTGGTTGTGGTCGAGCCGGATGATGTGGAGACGCCCGCTGCCGTCATCAGCGGCGAGAGATGCTTCGGCCGTGGCGTCGCCCGAGCCGTCATCCACCACGACGACCTCGCTGACACGCATCTCGCGCAAGGCGGAAGTGACCGCGCGCGCGATCGTCGTCTGGGCGTTTCTGGCGGCGATGATGACGCAGACGGTGGAAGTTGCCATGTCGGGCTCCTGCTTGCAGCATTCAAGATCGGCCGCGTCTCCGCAGCCTTCACACGCCCCCAGCCCGCCGGCCGAGGTGACGGCTGGCGCATGCCCATTCACAGTCTCACAAGGCGATTTGATGACGGGGGGCGAGGATACCGGGGCAGCGCCGGCGATCAGGGCAGGCGCGAGCGCCCGACGCCGGACAAGGGCGAGGCCTTGCCTTTCGGCTTGCCGCCTTCCGTCAGGGCCGGCTCGTCGCTGGAAGCGTTGCCGGCATGCTTTCCCGAGGCACCATGGCGCCAGACCATGAACAGCACCGCCACAAAATAACCGACCTGGATCAGCACGGCGCAGATGACGGTGTTGACGACTGTGGTCCACACCGATTGCGTGATCGCGTAATTCGCTATCGCGAATACGATCATGGCAATGGCGAATCCACGAAGGAACAGCAGAAAGGACATGCTATTTCTTCGCGCTGTCGACATGCTGCGTTGTTGTAATTCCTTCGCCCAAATCGCACTCCCGCCAAGCCGAGCGTAGATTTAACTCATCATCGACCCATTCGGACCCGTCTGTTTCAGGGGCCTGAAGCCTCGAATTCCCAATAGCCCGTACATTGGACAGTATAAGAATTCCGGCAATTCGGCGCAACACGGCGCATGGGGCGGATATTTGGCTGCCTGACCATTGGCGTGAAGCCACAATGAGCAGTTGGATTGCCAACGATCTTGCCGGTCGAACGCACCTCGGCAGGGGTACGAATTTTGCAGGAAGTTGGCTTGCCTGTAATCTGAATAAAATTTGACGAACATGGAATAATTTCAAATTAATCAAATTATTGATTTTAATCATCAAGATGTTTACTTGGCTATCATAGTAATATTTTCGGGATTCATTGAGTGTATTCGGTGGTTTCGCGCAATGTTTCCCGTGGTCACAAAATATGACTGATGGATCGCCAAAGCGACCGATTTTCATCACAGACGCGACATATCCAGCGCCCTATTGTCCGCGTGCTGCGGTGCAGTATTCAATCACGTTACTATTTTTCGTGGAGTAACAGGACATGAGGTACGCCGCCAGATTGGCCAGCAGATTCTCGCCCCGATCGCGGGCGGAAGCGCCTTCTGCGATAGGGGGCGCTCTCAAGCGCAGTTTCGACATAGCCGCCGCACTGGCGGGGATCGTGTTGATCAGCCCGCTGCTTGTGATGTTGGCGGCGCTCGTAAAATTCTCCGACGGAGGCGCCGTGGTCTACGGCCATCGCCGGATCGGCCACAACGGCACCGTTTTCCGGTGCTGGAAGTTCCGCACAATGGTTCAAAATGGTGACGAGGTCCTGGCCGCGCATCTGGCCGCCAATCCGGGTGACCGGGAAGAATGGAACGCAACCCGCAAGCTGCAGAACGATCCGCGCGTCACGCGCGTCGGAGCGGTCCTGCGCAAACTGTCGCTCGATGAGCTGCCCCAGATCGTCAACATCCTGCGCGGCGAAATGAGCTTCGTGGGGCCCCGTCCCGTGGTGAAGGACGAGCTGGAACTTTACGGCAAGGCCGCCAGCTTCTACCTGCGGTCACGCCCCGGACTGACGGGACTTTGGCAGGTGAGTGGCCGCAACGACGTGTCCTACGATACCCGCGTCGCCTTCGACCGGCACTATGTCGAGAACTGGTCGTTTGCGTCTGACCTCAAAATCCTCATCCGAACCGTTCCGGCGGTGTTCGCCTCGCGTGGAAGCTACTGAGTCCCCGGAGTCTCGGCTTCGCGCATCGCAAAAGGACGGCAGAAACTTGAAAATGCTCCCCGCAAACCGTTTTGTTCCCCCATCAATCAGCGCCTTTCTCGGCGCGGCGCTCCTGCTGATAGCATCCTTGGTCGCGACCGCTGCGCCGGCTGCACAGACCGATGGCGGCTATGTGCTGGACACGATGGACCGGCTGCGCGTGCGCATTGCCGAATGGCAGAGCGCGGAGGGTGCGCTGCGCGACTGGGCAATCCTGAATGGCGACTATGTCGTTGGTCCCTCGGGAGACATCTCCATGCCTTTCGTCGGCGAACTGGCTGCCCGTGGCCGGTCCACGGCGGAGCTGGCTTCGGCCATAGGCGAGCAGCTTCAGCAGAAGCTCGGCCTGCCGGACCGGCCGGAGGCCTCGGTGGAGATCGCCGAGTTCCGGCCGATCTTCATTGCCGGTGACGTGCAGACGCCGGGCAAATATCCTTACGATCCGCAGCTTACCGTTCTGAAGGCCCTGAGTCTGGCCGGCGGCTTGCGCCGCTCCGATTCGGCGGGGCTCGGTGGCCCGCGCGATTTCGTTAACGCGCAGGGCAATTATGATGTGCTGGTCGCGCAGCGAAACGGCCTGCTCGCCCGTCGCGCTCGCCTCGTTGCCGAGGCTGAGGGCAAGGACGACATCGTGTTCCCCGATGAACTCGGCAAGAGCGACGCCGGGCGCAAGCTGATGAATGACGAGAAAGCCCTGATGGCGGCGCGGGAAAAGCGGCTGCGGCTGCAGCTTTCGGCGCTCGACGATCTCAAGAAGCTGCTCCAGTCCGAGATCGAATCGCTCCAGCAGAAGATCACGACCCAGACGCGGCAACTCGATCTGGCGCGCAATGAACTGAAGAGCATCGGCAACCTGCAGGAAAAGGGTCTGGTGGTGAACCAGCGTATCCTGTCGCTTGAGCAGAGCAATGCCGAGCTCGAGGGCAAGATCCTTGACATGGAGACGGCGAGCCTGCGCGCCAAGCAGGATATTGCCAAGGCGGCCCAGGATGCCATCAGCCTTCAGAACGACCGCGAGACGGAGATCGCGCGGGATCGCCAACAGGCGGAAGCCGATCTCAACGAGGTCAGCGTGAAGATGGGCATGTATGCGGGATTGATGACCGAAGCGCTGGGCAGAGCCCCGCAGGCAGCCGCCACCGCCGCATCCGCGACAGCTTCCGCACCGACGATACACTACAAGATCGTGCGCAGCGCGAACGGCAAATCCAGTGAAACCGAGGCGCAGGAGGACACTCCCGTTCGTCCGGGAGACGTGATCAAGGTCGAGGTCGCCGCACCCCAGGTGAACTCGAACTGAAGCCGACCGCGCAAAGCGTGCGGCCCGGCTGCGAGCGGAATTCGAGATGAAGATTTCCAAGGCCCTTCTGGTCGATCCCGAGCGCAACTCATTGTACGGATGCGCCGCGGTCGCGCTTTCCATCTTCGTCTTTGCCTATTCGACGCGGTTCGGTCAGGTCTTTGTCCTTGCCTACTACGCTTGCTGGCTGCCGCTTCTGCTTGTGGATCGCCGGCGCATCCTTGACTGCTACTGGCGGTTCGGCTGGATCGTGGCCTTCGCGGTCCTCGCCTGCCTTTCCGTGTTCTGGTCGGCCGCGCCCACCGCCACCGCGCGCGCGGGCGTACAGTTGCTCTCACATGTGATTTGCGCGCTGATCGCGGCACGCACGATCAGCTTGCACACCCTGTGCCGGGGCGCCATCGTCGGCATCTTCGTCGTGCTGCTCTATTCCTTTGCATTCGGGCAATACAATTACGATCCGCTTGACGGCACCTACAGCTTCGTCGGTGCCTTCTCGTCGAAGAACCAGATCGGGCTCTTCGCCTCGCTCGGCATCTATTTCGCGTTTTCCGGCATCTTCATCCTGCGTGAGCGCGCGGCATGGCGGCTTCTGGCGCTTGTCTGCGGAGCGGTTTCAGCCGTTGCGCTGGCCAAGGCGCAGTCTGCCACCTCGGTTCTGGCAATCGTGGCGACGCTGGGGGCCGTTGGCTGCCTGATGGTCGTCATGAAGTTCCCGCCCTCGATCCGCAAGATCGCCCTTGTTGCCGCTTCGATAATAGCTGTTGTCGCGGTTTTCGCGGCGACCAGTCTGGGTGCATTCGATGTCGTGCTCGGCGCGTTCGGCAAGGATTCGACGCTCACCGGTCGCACCTATCTGTGGTCACAGGGCTGGGAAGCCGCGGCCCAGGCACCGGTTTTCGGTGTCGGCTATCAGGCCTATTGGGTCCAGGGTTTTTCAGAGGCAGAGCGGCTGTGGGCTGAATTCTACATCGGTTCGCGCAGTGGCTTTCATTTCCATAACACCTATATCGAGGTGCTGGTCGAGCTCGGGGCGGTCGGGCTGGTGCTCATCGCCATGCTCATGATCCGCGTTCCGTTCGGATTCATTTCGCGGCTGGCAAGCGCACGCCACGACCCGGTCTCGCTGGTCGCGTTCGGCATTGCCTGGATGTTTCTCATACGCTCCTTCGTGGAGGTCGACGTCATCAATCCCTATGTCGTGGGCAGTTTCCTACTCTACTATGTGGCCGGACTTCTTGCCTCGCCCTTGGGAAGCCGGCATGCAGTCATCTCCACCGGGCAACGCGATCCGTTCCTGAAAGCCATCGCATGAACAGGCTGCTCGGGGTGCAATATCTTCGGGCGGTTGCCGCACTGGGCGTGGTGGCCTTCCATGCGGCCGAACGCGCGGGCGGCCATTTCGTCATCGGCGCGGCCGGCGTGGACATTTTCTTTGTCGTCAGCGGTTTCATCATGTGGGTCATCGCTGAAATCCGGCATCCCGCGCCGGCGGCGTTCCTGCGCGACCGCGTCGAACGTATCGCGCCGGCTTACTGGATTGCTACGGGCGTAATGGTGGCGGGGGGATTGGCCGGGTTGTTTCCCAATATGCGGCTCACTGCATTCCATGTCTTCGGCTCGCTTGCCTTCCTGCCGCACAGATCACCGAGCGATGGCCAGATCTGGCCGGTGCTTGTGCAGGGCTGGACGCTGAATTACGAACTGTTCTTCTATGTCCTGTTTGCCTTCGTGCTGACGCTGGCCGCTGGCAGACGGCTGCTTGTCCTGGCCTGCCTGTTTGCAGGCCTGATTGCGGCCGGATTGCTGCTTCAGCCGCAAGACGCCGTTCTCATGACCTATACCAGCCCGTTGCTGCTCGAGTTTCTGCTCGGATGCTGCATCGGCAAATTGTGGCTGGAAGGCAGGATTCCGACGGCCATGACAGGGATGGCACTCATCGTCGCCGCTGTCGTGGGCTTTGCCTTTGTCGGCGTCACCTATTCAGGCTTCAACACCTTCATTCTCGGCCCGCTGGCCGGCGCCCTCCTGATCGGCGTTCTCGCGCTGGAAAAGAGCGGCTTGATGCCCCGCGTCGCTTCGGCCGGATATCTCGGCGATGCGTCCTATTCAATCTATCTGTGGCACACGATGGCAATCTCAGTGGTCGCCAAGCTTGGCGCCGTGCTCTCCTGGCCACCCTCGATCACCTTTGGCATGGCGGTGGTTTGCGGCACGGCGGTCGGGCTGGCGGCCTACGAACTCCTGGAAAAACCCATCGCCGCCTTTTTTAAATCCCGGCGACATCGGCGCGAGCGCAGACTGGCGATCTGAGCCGCGCCGAACCCACACAGGGTTCAGGCCCGCCTATGAATGCAGCGGCCACCGACCCACGTACCGGCAACGCGGGTCTCGATGATGGCCATCGGGTCGTTCGCGAAAATATCGTCCTCCAGCATGACGAAATCGGCAAGCTTGCCCGGTGACAAGTCGCCCTTCAGGTGTTCTTCCTTGCCGGCATAGGCGCCAAGCACCGTATAGGCACGGATCGCGTCAAAGACGTCGACTGCTTCCGATATATCGAGGTCCTGACCGGTCGCGGTGACGCGATTGACCATGGAATGCATGCCGCGCATGGGATTGGGGTGGCAGACCGGCGAATCCGAATGCCCCGGCGCGATGACTCCGGCCGCGTTCATGCTCCGATGCGGCCACATATGGCGCATGGCCTCGGCGCCGCGATTCTGGCGGTAGGCATCTCCCAGATCATAGGCAAAGCCGGTGGCGGAAGAGCAGACCACCTTCAGCCGTTGCAACCGCTGGAGGATCGCAGGTGTCACATTGCAGCAATGCTCGACCCGCATCCGGTGATCCTCAACCGGGTGATGGGTCAGGGCATGTTCGAAAGCATCCAGCACGAAATCGATGCCGCGGTCTCCCACGCCATCGGCTCCGACCATCAGGCCCGCCTTGTGCGCGCGCAGGACGCGCTGTTTGAAGTCCTCGGCCTCGTAAACAAGCATGCCGCGATTGTCTTCGGGCTCGCCCAGAACCTTGTCGCCGAGATAGGGCGTGTAATAGGCGGCGGTGCGCCCGCTGGTCGAGCAATCGGGGCACCATTCCACCCCCGTCAGTCGCAGCCATTCGTCACCGAATCCGGTGCGCCAGCCCGCGCGGATGATGGCGTCGATCAGCGCGTCCTCGCGTCCGCTGGCCAAAAGGCCGACGCGCAGCCGCAGCTCGCCTTTCTCCCGCATCTGCTGATAGGCGGAAATGCCTCCGGTCGAACACAGCGAATTGTGCACCGAGGTGATGCCGTAGCTTGCGAAATCCGCAAACACCTGTTGCAAGCCGGCCTGGAAATTCTCGGTGGTGAAGCGGTCTTGCAGATGGTTGACGATGGCATGGGCGGCGGATTCGCGCAAAAGCCCGGTCGGCTTGCCTGTGGCCGGATCACGGTCGATGCGCCCGAAGGCCGGGTCAGCCGCGGTCTCGTCGAACCCCACGGCCCGCAGGGCAGCCGAATTCGCGATGCCGAGATGGGCGTCGCGGCGATAGAGAAAGACCGGCCGCCCGCCCGCTGCGTTGTCAAGCTCATCGAGGCTCGGATAGCCCCCGAGCCGCAGGTCATCATAACCAAAGCCCACATACCAGCGCTCCTGCGGCGTATCGGCCAGCGTGGCGGCGATTTCGCGCAACAGGGCAGCCTTGGTGTCCGGTCCTTTGGCAAGTTCTACCCAGCTCCCAAGCCGCGCACCATGCAGATCGGGGTGACAATGGCTGTCGATAAAGCCTGGCAGCACAACCCGCCCGCCACAATCCACCACGGTCGCCGAAGGCGCGAGTGCCCGTATCTCGGAGCTGGAGCCAAGCGCCAGGACACGCCCGCCCGAGATCGCCATTGCCTCGAAAAATTCCCCGCGCCGGCGCATGGTCGCGATCTTTCCGTTGACCACGATGGTCTCGATGGGGCGAAGTTCCATTAGTCACCTTGTTTTCGGCGCCGGGCAACACCCGCGCGATTGGGGTCAGGGAAGGGTCGCGGTTTTCTGCATCTCCGCGACCAGCCAGTTGGAAAATGCGGTCAGCGAAGCGTTCTGGCTTCCGGGCCGCGAGACGAGATAATATGCTTGGCTTTGCCGCCTTATCGTTTCCCGGAATGGCCGCACCAGCCTGCCCGCCGTGAGGTCGGGCTCGGCGTTCACATTGTCGCCCATTGCAATGCCAAGCCCGGCGCGTGCTGCCGCAAGGCAAAGCGTGAAGTCCTGAAAACGATAGGGGCGTCGCGCCGCGGAATCATCAAGCCCGTAGGACAGGAAGTAATCGCGCCATTGCGTGCCCTCGGGATTGTCGATCAGCGGATAGTTGAACAGGTCCTGCACGCTGTTGAGCCCGGGCAAGCTGTTCGCGACGCCGGGGCTGCACACCGGAAACAGCGTCAACTGGGTCAGCAGCCGGATTTCCTTGCCGGGCCAGTCGGGCCGGCCATACAGCAGATGCAGGTCGGCTCTGATGGCATCGATGGCGTTGGCATCGGCGGAACTGGAAGCCATGACCACGATGTCGATCTTGGGATAGAGTGTCGAGAATTGCTCGAGTTTGGGGATCAACCAGTTGCTGGCCAGCGCGGGCATGCAGCTTATGGTGATCGTGCCTTCATGTGCGCCTGCGTCAAGACTCTGCATCGCCGCGTCCAGCTGCCCGAAGGCACGCGTGAGCCGCTCCATCAACCGCCGTCCTTCGGGGGTCAGTTCCACCCCGCGCCCGGAGCGCGCGATCAGCCGGGTGGAAAGGCGCCCCTCCAGCTGCTTCACCTGCTTGCTGATTGCGCCGTGGGTCACATTCAGTTCGTCGGCGGCCGCGCTCAACGAGCCGCGCCGGCCAAGCGCCTCGAAGGCGCGCAGCGCGTTCAAGGGAGGAAGCTCTCTCATGGCGCTTGCGTCTCTGGGTGGAGCATCTGCAATATGTGAGTTTTTCTCCATGGAAAGGTGATTATTTTTCATTTGATTGCCAATTTCTCACAGACTAGCATCTTTCAACGATCAGACAAGATGCAGTTGCGAGAAGAACAGCCGAACCACGGCCAAGGCAGACCTACTGCCCCGACAGGCAAGAACGACCGGAACTTAACCGGCAGGGGAGAGAGATCAGATCGACAGGACTGCGCATCGGACGCGGCTGCGATGGAATCACACCAACAGGGAGGTTTTAGATAATGAGAAGACGATTTCGCAGGATGAGCATGGCGGCTGCGCTGGCCCTGTCCACCTTCGCAACCGCTGCCTACGCTGAACAGACCCTTACCATCGCCTCCTGGGGTGGCGCCTATCAGGACGCCCAGCGTGAAGCCTGGTTTAACATCGTTGCCAAGGAACTCGGGATCACCATCAAGGAAGACACCACCTCGGGTGTTGCCGATGTGCGCGTTCAGGTGGCCTCGGGCAAGCCGACATGGGATCTGGTGCAGCAGGGCAATTACGGCTGCGCCATTCTCGACAAGGAAGGCAATGCCGAGCCGCTTTCCGATGCGATCCAGAACATGGAAGGCTTTGACGCCAGCCTGAAGGGCAAGGGCTGGATTTCCAATCTGGTCTACTCGAACGTGCTCGCCTGGAACGACGAAACCTATCCCGATAATAAACCGCAGGGTTGGGCCGATCTCTGGGATACCGAGAAATTCCCCGGCGGACGCAGCATGCGCCGTAGTCCGGTCTATAACATGGAGGCGGCGCTGATCGCGGACGGCGTGCCGATGGACAAGCTCTATCCGCTTGATGTCGACCGCGCCTTTGCCAAGCTTGAAAGCCTGCGCGACGATGTGACCGTCTGGTGGAGCTCGGGCGCTCAATCCGCGCAGGTGCTGCAGGACGGCGAGGTCGATATGAGCGGCCTGTGGAACGGACGGGCGCAGAGCATCGCCGACGAAGGTGAGCCGATCAGCATCACCTACAATCAGCAGATGCTGCTGACCGATTGCTGGATCGTGCCGAAAGGCGCGCCCAACAAGGACCTTGCCATGAAGGCGATCGAGATCATGAGCCGCCCGGAGGTTCAGGCGCGGATCGCCCTTTACATCAATTACGGACCGGCCAACAGCAAGGCCTTCGAAACCGGCGTCATCCCGGAAGATGCCGCGAAAAAGCTGCCGAGCTATCCCGATAATCTCGCGAAGGGCTTCATTCTGGATGCGAATTACTGGGCAGACAATCTGGACAAGCTGACCCAGCGTTTCGACCTGTTCATCCAGCAGTAAGGCGAGGGCATGACATCAGGACCTCTCCGGTCTGACGGGATGGGAGGCGCTGCTGCGCTTCCCATCACGATCAGCAATATCAGAAAAAACTACGGCAGCTTTCGTGCGCTGGACAATGTCAGTCTCGACATCCGCAGCGGCGAATTCCTGACCCTGCTCGGGCCCTCGGGGTCGGGTAAGACCACGCTTTTGATGGTGCTATCGGGCTTCGTGCGCCCGGATTCGGGGTCCGTGCGCTTTGCAGAGCGCGAGGTGGTGCTGTTGCCTCCGCACAAGCGCGATATCGGCATGGTGTTTCAGAACTATGCCTTGTTTCCGCATATGACGGTGGCAGGAAACCTGGCCTATCCGCTGAAACTGCGTCATGTCCACCGCGCCGAGATCGAGGCGCGGGTCGAAAAAGCGCTGGATCTGGTGCAGCTTGGCGGGCTCGGAGCGCGCGGCGTGGACGAGCTTTCCGGTGGTCAGCGACAGCGAGTGGCGCTCGCGCGGGCGGTGATCTTTGAGCCGCGCATCCTGCTGATGGATGAGCCGCTTTCGGCGCTGGACAAGAATCTGCGCGAGCAGATGCAGCTTGAAGTGCGCAGGCTGCATGACCGGCTGGGAATGACCACCGTCTATGTTACGCATGATCAGCGCGAAGCGCTGACCATGTCCGATCGGATCGCGGTCCTCGACAAGGGCAGGATCCAGCAGGTCGATCCGCCGCAAGCGCTTTATGAGCGGCCAAAAACGCATTTCGTCGCCGACTTTATCGGAGAGTCCTTTTCTCTTCCGGTGACGGTGAACGATGGCGGCGCCACGCTTTTTGATCAGGCGCTGCACCTGCCGCGCAAAATTGCGGGATCGGAGCCGTATTTCCTCGTGCTGCGTCCCGAGAAACTCACATTGCTGCCCAATTCCGTGGACGGCGAAGCAGGCGTCAATGTCATCAAGGGACAGGTGCGCCAGTCGGTGTTCCATGGCGACAGCGTGATGATCTACGTGGCCGTTCGCGATGCGCATGAAATCGCCCTGCGCATCCCGCTGCGCGGCAACGTCGTGCTGCCCCAACCCGGGGAACATGTCAGGCTTGGCTACGGGATCGAAGATACGATTGTGGTGCCCGCGGCAGAGCAGGCGGGAGGCGAGCGATGAGCAGCGCTGAAAGCGGGGTCCGGCAAAATGAAACCGCCCTTGCGAGGCAGGCGTTCACAGAACAGCTGAAGCTGTTGTCGTTGTCTTTTCCCGCGCTCCTGCTCGTAGGCTTCATCGTACTGATTCCCATGGGATGGCTGTTCTGGTTGTCCTTCCTGGATGCCGATGGTTTCACGCTGGCGCATTATGAGCGTCTGTTGCATCCGTCCTATGGCTTGACGCTGCGCACGACTTTCGAGCTGGCTTTTCTGGTCACGGCGGTCTGCGTGGTTCTGGGGTATCCGCTTGCCTATATCGCAGCGCAGATGTCGCCTCGGGCAGCGCGGATTGTGCTTCTATGCGTGCTGTTTCCGTTCTGGACCTCGCTGTTGGTGCGGACCTATGCGTGGCTTGTGCTGCTGCAAAGGCGCGGCCAGCTCAACACATGGCTGCAGGACTGGGGGCTCACCGACGCGCCGCTGCGTCTGGTCCATAATTTCACCGGCACCGCGATCGGCATGGTTCATATCATGCTGCCCTTTATGATCCTGCCGCTCTATGCCGCGATGAAATCCATCGATGAGAACTATATGCGCGCGGCGGCCAATCTGGGCGCCTCGCCGGTGCAGGCCTTCTGGCAGATCCATGTGCCGCTATCGCTGCCCGGCCTTGGCGCGGGCGTGATGGTCGTCTTTGTGCTGTCGCTCGGGTTTTACGTCACCCCGGCGCTATTGGGCGGAGGGCGCGTGATGATGTGGGCGATGCAGATCGAACGCTCGCTCGCGGTCTATTCCGATTGGGGGGCAGCCAGTGCTCTCGGCGTTGTGCTGTTAGTGATCACACTTGCGATGCTGTGGCTGTTCTCGCGGTTGACAGGTGCGGTCAACGCCGCTGCGGGAGGGAGATAGATGCTACGCCGTCCTGCAACCTCGACCCAGATCACCCATCTGCAGCGGCTCTGGCTATATATCCTCTGCGGCCTTGTCTTGTTCTATCTGGTCGTGCCGACGCTGCTGGTAATCCCGATGAGTTTTTCGGGGTCGCGTTTCCTGAGTTTTCCGCCCGAAACGTGGTCCTTGCGGTGGTATAGAGCCTATTTCGACTCCGTCGAGTGGCGCGCGGCCACGTCGGTTTCGCTGCAGGCGGCTGCATGGACGACCGTCGTCGCTACCGTGACCGGAACGCTGGCTGCCTATGGGCTGCATTGCTCGCGACTGAAGATCACGAAACATCTGTCGGTGCTGCTGGTGCTGCCGATGATCATTCCGGTCATCCTGCTTGCGGTCGGCGTTTTCATGCTGTTTGCGCCGCTGCAACTCAACAGCTCGCTCACCGGGCTCGTATTGTCGCATTCGGCGCTGGCGATCCCGCTGGTGCTGATCACCGTCACCGCCGGAATGCGCAATTTCGATCTCAATCAGGAACAGGTCGCGCGCAGCCTGGGCGCCTCCCGGCCCAGAGCCTTTGTCACCGTGACGCTACCACAGATCAGGAACTCGGTCCTTTCGGCCGCACTGCTCTCATTCGTCGTCTCGCTGGACGAAGTGGTGATCGCGCTTCTGATTGCCGGGGGCGATATGGCCACCTTGCCGCGCCGGATGTTCCTCGCGCTGCGCGACGAGATCGACCCGACCATCGCCTCGATCTCGACCATCCTCATATTGCTTTCGATCCTCCTTCTGGGCCTGTCCCAGCTTCTGGATCGCAAGCGCTCCAAATAGCCCGACAGGTGCAAGATGCTCCATTTCGACAGATCTGAATTCGACCGCCGCATAAAGGCCGCACGCGCGCTGATGCGCAAGGAGGGACTGGATGCCCTGCTGCTCTTCGCGCAGGAAAGCCATTTCTACCTGACCGGCTTCGACACATCCGGCTTCGTGTTCTTCCAGTGCGCGCTGCTGACTTCCGACGAGACCGACCCGCCGGTTCTGCTGACGCGACGCCCGGATCTGGAACAGGCGCGGCGTACCTCGACTTTCACCGACATCCGGCTCTGGTATGACCGTCCCGGCATGGACCCTTCGCGCGAGCTGCTTTCGATCCTCGAGGAGAAAAAGCTCAAAGGAGCCCGGGTCGGCATCGAGATGCGCACCTTCGGCCTCACCGCCGATAATTATGCGTTGATCGCGGCACGGCTTGCGGGCTGGTGCGAACTGGTCGATGCCTCCTGGCTGGTGCGCAGCCTGCGCGTGATCAAGAGCCCCGCGGAAATCGACTATGTCCGCGAGGCCGCCGAACTGGCTGACCAGTCGCTTGAGGCAATGATCGATGCGGCGGGTCCCGGTGTCTTTGAGGGCAAGGTGGCAGCCGCGGGCGCGGTGCCGATCCTTGCCGGAGGTGGTGATCCACCGCCCTCCGGCCCGGTACTCGGCTCAGGGGATCGTGCGCTTCTGGTGCGCTCGGCCACCGGCTACCGGACGATGGATGCGGTCGACCAGCTTACCCTCGAACATGCGGCGAGCTACCGTCATTACTGCGCCTGCCTGATGCGCACCATCGCCATCGGCAAGGCCAGCGCGAAACAGGAACATATGTTCGACGTCACGCTGGAGGCGATCACCGCCATGACCGACGCCGCGCGCTCGGGCGCGACCATCGGCGGCATAGATGACGCGCATCGCGCGGTTTTCGATCGCCGCGGCTATGGCCATGCGCGGATGTCGGCTTGTGGCTATTCGCTGGGCGCGACCTATCGGCCGAGCTGGATGGATGTGCCGCCGATGATCTATTCCGGCAATGAGATGATCATCGAGCCGGGGATGACGCTGTTCCTCCATGCGATTCTGGTCGATGCGGAGGCCAATCTGGCAATGTCGCTCGGCTATACGATCCTGACCCGCGACGGCGCACCGGAGGTTCTCAGCCGCGTCAAGCCGGAATTCGTAGTGAAGGTCTGAGGCGGGAGCGCGTGCGATGGCGGATGACAGCATTTTCGCCGCGGATTTCCGTTCCGCACCCTATTGGTGGGAGGCCGCCGCACCCGAACCCCCCGTTCCTGACCCGCTGCCGGGTCAGGTCGATGTCTGCATCATCGGCGGTGGCTATACCGGGCTGAATTGCGCGCTCGAACTGGCGCGCAACGGCGTGCGCTGTCTGGTCATCGATGAAAATCGCATCGGCTGGGGCGCCAGTTCGCGCAATGGCGGGCTGATCACCGGCGGGCTCAAGATCGCGAACAGCCCGCAGGCCGCGCAACTGCCTGATGAAGACCGCGAAAGGCTGGTGGCCGAGGCGATCGGAACATTTCGCTTCGTCTGTGATCTGACCTCGCGCGAAGGGATCGACTGCGACCTCGCCCCCGTGGGACGCTTTACCTGCGCATGGTCGAAAAGCCATTACGACAAGCTTGCGGCCTCGGTCGAAAGCGTGGCGCGGCTCACCGGAGCGGGAGCGTGGATGGTTCCGCCTGAACGCCAGCATGAAGAGATCGGCAGCAATCATTATCGCGGCGGCCAGGTCGCCGAAGGCGCGGGCACGCTGCATCCGGCGAAATATGTCCGCGGCCTCGCGCGGGCGGCAACGCAGGCAGGCGCCCGGCTGGTCGGCGCCTGCAAGATGACGTCCATGCGCCGCGAGGGCTCAGGTTGGATTGTCTCGACCACGCGGGGTGAAGTTTCGGCGGCAAATGTCATGCTTGCGACCAACGCCTATACCGGCCCCGAGACCCCTTGGTTTCGCCGGCGCCTGGTTCCGGTCGCCAGCTTCATGATCGCAACCGAGGAACTGCCCGAGGACCTCGTCCGGAAGATCGCGCCGAAGGCCCGCGCCAAGGCCGATACCCGCCGTGTGCTCAGCTATTTCCGCCTCTCGCCCGACCATCGCCGCGTGCTGTGGGGCGGACGCGTCGGCACCCAGGACATGGATCCGCGTGAAAGCGCGCGGCGGCTGCATCGCGTGATGACGCAGGTCTGGCCGGAACTGGCCAAGGCAAAGGTGACGCATTCATGGAATGGCAACGTCGCCTTCACCTTCGATTTCCTTCCCCATCTCGGCGCGCATGATGGCGTGCATTACGCGCTTGGCTGTCAGGGCAATGGCGTGGCGATGCAAAGCTGGCTCGGCTTTCAGGCGGCGCGGGCGATGATTTCAGCGCAACCAAGCGACAGCATGTTCGCGCGCTTTCCCTTCACGACAAAGCCGCTTTACTCCGGCGATCCCTGGATGCTGCCAGCCGTTCTGGCCTGGTATCACCTGCGCGACTGGATCGACCGGACCAGAGGATAGGAAACGACGATGACCACGACCCGCGACCGGTTGCTCACATGGCTCGATGCAGAGCGCGAAAACATTGTCACCCTGTTGATGGATCTTCTGCGTGCACGCAGCCCCAATCCGCCCGGCGATACCCGCGACGCCGCGAAGGTCATCACCGATTACCTCGACCGCCACGGACTTTCCCACCGCATCATCTCGCCCCATCCCGAGATGCCCAATGTCGTCGCCGCTTTCGATGCCGCCAATCCGGGCCGCCATCTTGTGCTCAACGGCCATATCGATGTCTTTCCGGTGCCGGAAGATCATCACGGCTGGAGCTCGGATCCGTGGCAGCCCGAGGCGCGTGCAGGCAAAATCTATGGCCGCGGCGCGTCTGACATGAAACCCGGAACGATCGCCTCGATCGTAACCTATGTGGCACTGAGCAAGCTGCAAGAGGCGCTGTTCGGCAAGCTCACGCTGACCTGCGTCTCCGACGAAGAAACCTTCGGGCCATGGGGCGCGCGCTATCTGGTCGAGCACCATCCAGAGGTTTTGGGTGATTGCATGCTCAACGGCGAGCCGAGCGGACCGGAATCGATCCGCTTTGGCGAACGCGGTCCACTGTGGCTGGAATTCGAGGTGCGAACAGCCGGCGCGCATGGCGCCTATGTCCACGCCACCGAAAGCGCCACCAAGATCGCCATGGCCATCGCCGGCGATCTTGAGACGCTGACCACGCTGACCGGCGAGGTTTCGGGCAATGTGCAAAGCTATATCGACGCCGGACGCGCGACGATGGACCGGATGATGGGCGAGGGCGCAGGAGATCTCGTCTCGCAGGTCACGCTCAATATCGGCATGATCCAAGGCGGCGAGAAGGTGAACATGATCCCCTCGCATTGCCGCTTCACCGCCGATCTGCGCCTGCCGGTGGGCATGAGCAAGGAAGATCTGTTGCCGAAAGTGGCCGAAATCGTTGCGCGTTATCCGCAGGCCGAATGGCGCGAAATCGGCGGGGCAGAACCTTCGTGGTGCGCCCCCGATCACGAAATGGTCGGCATCATCCAGAAGAATGTCGAGGCCTTCGGCCGGCCACGCCCCGTTCCCATCGTCAGCATCGGCGGCACGGATGCGCGGCTGTGGCGCTATGCCGATGTGCCCGCCTATGTCTACGGCCCCTATCCATATGGTATGGGCTCGCATGACGAGCATGTCGACATCGAGGAATTCCTCCATGTCGTGCGCACGCATGTGCTTTCGGCCCATGACTATCTCTCACGAGGCTGACCATCCATTCGTCGACAGCCAACCGCAAAGGCAGCCGCGATGTCCGCAAGCTATCCCAGATTGTTTTCGCCGCTGACCATCCGCGGGCATGAAATCCGCAACCGGATCCTGTCGACCGGGCATCAGACCTATCTGGCGCAAGCTGGCCTGCCGGGCGAGGATTTCATCGCCTATCATGCGGCACGCGCGCGCGGCGGCGTGGGGTTGATCGTCACCGAGGCCGCGCGCTTCCACTCCTCCTCGATGACGCAAAGCCCCGATCTCGTGATCGTCAGCGACGACGCGATCGGGCATTACGCGCGCCTTGCCAGTGCCGTGCACGAGCATGGCGCTCGCATCATCGGACAATTGTCCCATGCCGGGCGCGTCAGCCGCAGGATGCAAAACGGCATGCGTGGCGTGGTGTTCGCCCCGTCTTCGGTGCCCGAGAACCGCTTCCATACCGTGCCGCGCGAAATGCCCACCGAGATGGTGACCGAAATCGTCGCTGCTCTGGCCGAAGGCGCGCGTCGCTATATCGAGGCGGGCTATGACGGCGTCGAATTGATGGCGAGCCACGGGCTGCTCTTTGCGCAATTCCTCAATCCGGCAAGCAATCTGCGCAAGGATTGCTATGGCGGATCTCTGGAAAACCGGATGCGGGCGTTGCGCGAAAGCCTCATAGCCGCCCGCTCGGCGATCGGCGCGGGGCCGATGATCGGGCTCAGGATTTCCGCCGACGAACTCGACGAAGGCGGGCTGGATCAGGCCACGGTGCTTGAGGCTTGTCGCGATCTCAGCGCGGCAGGGCTCGTCGATTACGTCAACACTACCGTGGGAACGATGGCCGCACTTGGAGCCTCGGTCCACGTGGTGCCGCCGATGGAAATCGCCCCGGCCTATGTCGCCGAGCATTCCAGACGCATCCGCGCGGTCGTGACCGTTCCGGTCTTCGTCGCGGGCCGGATCAACCAGCCACAGATCGCCGAAGAGGTCTTGGCCGCAGGTCAGGCAGACATGTGCGCGATGACCCGGGCGCTGATCACCGATCCCGAGATGCCCAACAAGGCGCACAGCGGACGGTCCGACGATATCCGCGCCTGTATCGGTTGCAACCAGGCCTGTATCGGCCATTTTCACGCCGGTCAGTCGATCTCCTGCATCCAGAACCCGATCACCGGGCGCGAGGTCAGGCTGGCCGGGATTCCCCAAAGCAGCCAAAAGCGGAAAATCCTGATCGCAGGCGCAGGCCCCGCGGGGATGAAGGCGGCGATCACCGCCGCTCAGATGGGCCACAAGGTCATTCTGGCCGAGGCCGGGCCGCAGGCTGGAGGGCAGGCGCTTTTGGCGCAACTGTTGCCAGAAAGAGCCGAATTCGGTGGCCTTGTGACGAATCTTCTGGCGGAACTGGCCGGTCATGACGTCGATCTACGGCTGAATACGCGGGTTTCGGCGGAACTGGCGGCCAGGATTGCCCCCGATGCCCTGATCCTTGCTACTGGCTCCAAGCCCGTCGAAACCCCGGTCGAGGGCCGCGACAGCGGCAATGTGATCGAGGCCTGCGACCTGTTGGCGGGCCGCGCCAGACCCGGCGCGCGCGTGGTCGTCGCCGATTGGCGCTGCGACTGGATCGGCATCGGCATCGCCGTGCTTTTACAGCGGGCGGGCCATCATGTACGCCTTGCGGTCAACGGCATCGCAGCCGGACAGAATCTGCAGCAATATGTCCGCGATCACTGGGCTGGCCGTCTGCATGAAGCCGGGATCGAGGTCATCCCTTATGCGCGCCTTTTCGGGATTGATGACGACAACGCCTATTTCCTTCATGGCGCCAGCGGGCAGCCGACCATAATGGAAGGCGTCGACAGTCTGATCCTCTGTTCCGGCCGTGCCCCGGACGCGGCTTTGGAACAAGAGCTCGGCGGTTGCGGCCTGCCCTTCATCACCATCGGCGACTGCACCATCGCCCGCAGCGCCGAAGAAGCGATATATGACGGGCTTGTAGAGGTTCGCGGCTTTCTTGATGCGCTTGACCAAAAGGGATAGGCCTGCCCGACCACCACTCAGGCGATGCCTGCGATGTTTGCGCCTGCGCGTCTGTTATGGACGGGTGTGCCTCACAACGGGAAACTATTGGAGGGTACAGCGCAAATCGAACGGGCGCGATGCGTCCGTTACGTTCCTGCCCTCATTACATTGACACAACGACATGGTGACGTCATGATGTCACTATGTCGTTCAAGTCAGAAGAATTTCCGCGATACGCTCAGGTCGAGGCCATCCTGGCTGCCGAAATTGCCGCGGGCGAACTTGCCTGCGGCGCGCAGCTGCCGCCGGAGGACCGCCTGACGGAGCGGTTCGGCGTCAGCCGCACGACGGTGCGCAAGGCAATCGAGAATCTCATCGCTCGCGGTCTGGTCGAAATACGGCGCGGCAAAGGCACCTTCGTTTCCGAGCCGAAGATCACCCAGGAACTGACCGAATTGCGCGGCTTTGCCGAGGATATGGTGCTGATTGGTCGCCATCCGACCGCGCGTCTGCTCTTCAAGGAGATTGTCGCTGCATCGAAGGATGTAGCCGCCAATCTGGAACTGCCACAGGGCGCGCAGGTGTGGCGGATCGAGCGGGTTCGGCTGGGCGATGGTGTGCCGATGTCGTTCGATGAAACTTATCTCCCGCTCGATATCGGTGATAAAATTGTCGCGAACGATCTGGAGGCCGAGCCGATTTTCGATCTGCTCGAAGGCAAATACGGTCTGCCGCTTGTCGAGGCGCGTTACCAACTCGAGGCAGTTACGGCGAGTGCCCATGTCGCGGCCGCGCTCAATGTCGATGTTGGCAGCGCCATCTTTCTCATCGAGCGTACATGTTACGTGGAGCTGAACCGGCCGGTCGATTATGAAAAGCTCTTCTATCGAGGCGACCTGATCCGCTTCTCGACGCGTCTGTCGCGGCGCTCACCCGTCTGATCGGAAGCATCTTGTCGGCGGAAACGATCTTCTGGCTGTTCGTCGTCTCGTTCGGGGCCAGCGCCCTTGGGGGCGTGCTCGGCATGGCGAGCGGCATTTTCATCGTACCGATCCTGATGCTGTTCTTCGGGATCGATATCCATCTGGCCATCGGCGCGAGCATCGTATCGGTGATCGCCTGTTCCTGCGGCAGCGCGGCTCCCTTCCTGAAGGCACGCCTGACCAATATTCGCCTTGCCGTCGTGCTGGAGGTCGCGACGACGCTCGGCGCCCTGACCGGAGTACTTCTTATCGGCATCATCCCGACTGAATTTCTCTATGGGCTGTTCGCGTTGATCCTCGTACTGTCCGCCCTGCAGATGCTGGCGCGTCGTCGCGAAGCGGGCAGTCTTGCCCCGGCGGCCCGCAGTTGGGGCACGTTGTTGCGCCTCCATTCAAGCTTTCCTGAGTGTGCCGCCGGCCATGATGTGCACTATCACGTCAGCCGTGTCCCACTCGGTCTTGCCCTGATGTACGGCGCGGGCGTAGTTTCGGCGCTGCTCGGTGTCGGGTCGGGTGTCCTGAAAATCCCGGCGATGGATAGCGCCCTTCGTCTCCCCATCAAGGTTTCAACGGCGACTTCGAACTTCATGATCGGCGTGACGGCAACGGCAAGTGCCGGGGCCTATTTCATGCGTGGGAACATCGACATCGACATGGCCGGACCTGTGGCGCTCGGATCAGTGCTGGGCGCCGTGCTTGGCGCACGGCTCTTGATGGGTATTCCGGCTGACAGGCTGCGTCTTTTCTTCGTGGTCGTACTGATGCTGCTGGCGATTGTGATGATGCTGGCTGCATTCGGCATTCGGATTATGTGAGGAAATGAATGTCGGAAAGCGTCGAAAACGAACGACTGGGCCGGGTACTTGCTGCGCTCCTCCGCTACGGAACATGGGCCGCCTCGACGCTGATAGCGATCGGGATGTTGTCGGGAGCGGCCTCTCGGATTTCTGGAACTGCCGACGTCGGCACACTCGGCTATGGCTTGATGAAAACAGGCGTGGCAGTGCTGATCATGCTGCCGGTCGCGCGCGTGCTGGTGTTGTTTGGTATCTTCCTGTGCCGCCGCGATCTTGCCTATGCTCTGATCTCGGCATGCGTGCTTGCGATCCTCGGGTTCGGCGTCTGGATCGGAATGCACTCTTGAGGCCTTCCAGCCACTCGGCTGCCTCATCGGTGGCCGTGGCTGGTATCCCGCCTTCGACGTGAAATCCCGCATCTCGTCGGCGCGGTCGCGACCTGCAACGGCGCCTTTGCCTGCGAGCAGCTTTTCCCGCCATTACGATGCATGACGAATAGTAACTCCCCAACTTATGAATCCGCCGTCGCGATTGGTGCATCTCCCGCCCGGGCATTTTCAAAGATGAAAATCGCGAATATGGTGGTGGTAAGAGACGAAGTGGCAGGTCACTGTGGTCACTTTCGGTCGGGAATGGGAGATCCTGGCAAAGCGGCAGGATAGAGCAGGAACAGGGCAGGGCGCTGCAACTGATGGCGGTGAAGAGAACCAAGCATGCGCAGGATGACGCCCTGCCGCCAAAGACCATGGCCAATGTGGGGCGGCATCTGCGGCAGCGGCGACTGGAACTGAAGCTGACGCTCGTCGAACTTTCCGAAAAATGTGGCGTGTCCTTCGCCACCATTTCCAAGATCGAGACCGGTAAAGTCTCCGGTGGGTTCCAGACGATCTACAAGATCGCAAGAGGACTCGGCCTTCTGGTGACAGACATATTGGAACCGGACGTCGATCAGGACGAGAAGATCGTATTGCGGCGGCGTGGTGAAATCGAGCCGCACCGCACTTCGCTTTACGACTACTATCCGCAGGCTACCCGCGTTCATGGGCGGCTGAATTCCAGCATCATGGTAGTCCATACCAAGGAAGTGCCGGACCGTATCGATTGGAGCAATCACGAGGGGGAGGAAGTGGTCACGGTACTCTCCGGCTCTATACGCTTGCATCTCGACGGAGATGAACCGCTGGTTCTGGAGCAGGGCGACAGCGCCTGTTTCGATTCGGGCATTCCCCATGCCTATGTCTGCACGAGCACGGGTCCGGCCGAAATCATCTTCGTGTCGACGCGACCTCCTCATGGTGCTCCCACTTGATTTTCACATAAGAAAATTTTCGTTATTGACAATTTTGCCGCCTCTACCTAGCGTCACCCCAGGGAGCCGGCTTGAGCGGGACGTCCCGGAACTCATTTGGATCAGCGGAGGAAGTGGACGTGGTTTTTCGCGGGGGAGTTTCACGCCTGGTACTGGCTGCAGCGTTTGGCATGGGTCTGACGGGCAGCGCGATGGCGGAGGACGAGATCATCATCGGCGGCGCGCTCAGCCTGACCGGCGTTCAGGCGCCGCTTGATGAGGCCGGTCTCAAGGGCGCGGAAGTTGCGGTCAAGGCCTTGAACGATCAGGGCGGCCTGCTTGGCAAGAAGATCAAGCTGATTAACATCGACGGCAAGAGCGACCCCGTGACGGTCGGCAACAACGCCATCAATGTGATCGACCAGGGGGCTGAACTGGTCATTGCGCCTTGCGATTTCGATTTCGGTGGCCCCGCCAGCCGGGAGGCGCAGAACGCCAATATCGTCGGCATCTCGACGTGCGCCTCCGATCCACTCTATAGCTCCTGGTCGCTGGGCGACAAGCAGTTCACGCTATCGATGTGGAACACGGCGATGGGCGCCACCGCAGCCGAGTACGCTTTCAAGGAGCGCGGCTGGAAGTCTGCCTATGTTGTGACCGACCAGTTCATCGCCTACACCAAGAGCCTGAGCAAGTATTTCACCCAGCATTTCAAGGATCTGGGCGGTGAGGTCGTGCTTGAAGACGCCTACACGCAGGGCGCGCAGGACTTTTCAGCGCAACTTGCCCGTCTGCAGGCGCTGCCCGAAAAGCCGGACGTAATCTTCATCTCATCCTATATGCCGGACCTCGGCACCATCATCCGCGCCATCCGTGAGGTTGGGATCACGACGCCGATCATGGGTGGCGATTCCTATGACGACCCGAGCCTGTTCGAAGCTCTGGGCGAGCGCTTCGGCAACGAAATCTATTTCGTCGGCCATACCTGGATGGGCGCTGAGGCGCATCCCGACATGGGTAAGTTCATCGAGCTCTATAAGGCGCAGCATGGTTCCGAGCCCGACACCTCCTTTGTTGCCACCGGCTGGGATACGGTCATGCTGATGGCGCAGGCGGTCAAGATCGCCGGTTCCACCGATGGCGCGGCCGTGGCCAAGGCGCTTGAGGAGAACGAGTTCGACCTGCTCACGGGCAAGCTCTCCTATTCCAATGCCGAGCTTGGTCATCAACCGAACAAGTCCGCAGCGCTCATCGGCATCAGTGGTGGCAAGCCGTCTTTCCTCGGATGGCGTCGCGCCGAGAGCCAGCCGGCTCCCTGACATGCCGGACAGCTGGCGGCAGGGCGGGACGTTTCAGTTCCATCAGGCCGCCAGCACCGGCTTCTAACGGCCCGGAGCCTTCATGTCCGGGTCAACCAAACAATCCGGTTGCAATAAATATGGTCAATCAAAGCCTGAAGGCGAATTCCGTCACGGTGGAATTCGTCGGCCTGCGGGCGCTCGACAATGTCAGCCTCACGCTCAACCGGCGCGAGATTCTCGGCCTTATCGGACCGAACGGTTCGGGTAAGACGACACTCATCAATGTGCTCACCGGACAGGTGAAGCCGGTCTCCGGCACAGTCACTTGCGACGGCGAGGACATCAGCGCATTGCTGCCGCGCGAAAGGGCGTTGCGCGGCATCCTGAGGTCGTTCCAGACCGTGCGCCTCTTCTCCAATCTTACGGTGGAGGAGAATATCGAGGTCGCTGCAATCGCCAAAGGCAGTTCGCGTCGCGCGGCCGGCAGGATCGTCGACCGTCTGCTGGAGGAGTTCTCGCTCGGGGCTTATCGTGCCGAGCTCGCCAGTTCGCTCAACTACGGCGACGAGCGCCGCGTCGAGATCGCCCGGGCGCTGGCGGCAGAGCCGAAATATCTGCTGCTTGACGAACCCGCCGCCGGCATGAACGAGGACGAGTCGGCAACACTCATGCAGGTTCTCGCCCGCCTGCCGCAGGAGCGCGACCTCGGCATCATCATCATCGACCACGACATGCCGCTCATCATGCGTCTGTGCCATCGCCTGCAGGCCATTGCTCAGGGAAAGACCATCGGAGAGGGCGGTGTGGACGAAGTGCGCCGCCTGCCGGCGGTGATCGAGGCCTATCTGGGCGCCGACGCTGTGGAATCTGAAGACCATGCTTGAGATCGAAGGGATCGAACTGCGCTACGGCGCCGTCAAGGCGGTACGCGACGTCAGCCTGCGGATGGAGCAGGGGGAACTGGTCACGCTGCTGGGCGCGAATGGCGCCGGCAAGTCGTCCACGCTGAAATCCATCGCCGGTGTCCTGAAACCGGCGCGGGGTACGATCCGGCTCGATGGGCAGGATATTTCCGGGCTGTCGCCAGAACAGCTCGTGCGCCGGGGTGTGGCAATGGTGCCTGAAACACGCGACGTTTTCCCCGATCTGACTGTCGAGGAAAACCTTCAGCTCGGTGCTTTCTGCCGCCGCAGGGATACGCGCGGTGTTGCGGCCAGCCGCGAACGAATGTTCGATCTTTTCCCGCTGCTTGCCGAGCGCACCCGCCAGCCGGCCGGAACGCTGTCCGGTGGCCAGCAGCAACAGCTCGTCATCGCGCGCGCCATGATGTCCGATCCCCGGCTGCTGCTTCTCGACGAGCCCTCGCTCGGTCTCGCGCCCGTGATCGTTGACCGCATTTTCGAAATGATCGTGGAACTGCGTCAATCCGGCGTGACGATTCTGCTGGTGGAACAGAACGCCACCAAGGCGCTCAAGATCAGCGACCGCTCCTATGTGCTGTCGCTCGGCCGCGTCGCGGCATCTGGCACTTCGGACGACATCGCCGCGCGTTCCGACCTGAAATCGATCTATCTGGGGTGACGCCATGGCGGTCTATGTACAGTTCCTGATCGACGTGCTGAGTCTCGGCAGCCTCTATGCGCTGATGGCGCTCGGGCTGGTCATCGTCTACGGCATCCTCAAGTTGGTGAACTTCGCGTATGGCGAACTCATCATGGTCGCGGGCTATTCGCTGTTCCTGCTCGGCGGCACGCCGCTTCCCTGGCTGGTGATGGCGGCAATCGCCGTGCTGATGGCCATCGGGGCCGGTATCGCCACCGAATACGCCGCCTTTCGCCCGGTGCGTTCCAAATCTGTGACGGCGGTGCTCATTACCTCCTTCGCTTTCTCGACCTTGCTGCAGAACGCGGCGTTGCTCTTCATCTCGCCGCGCGCCCGCACCGTGCCGCTCCCGGACATCTTCTCCGATACCGTGGTGCTGGGGGGCGCGACCATTCCGTTGCGTAACATCCTCACCATCGTAGCAGCCGCGATAATGCTCGCGATCTTCTCCTTCATCATGAAGAAGACCGTTCTGGGTTTGGCGATGCGCGCTGCCGCCACCAAGTTCACCATGGCGCGGATGCTGGGCATTCCGGCCAATCTGGTCATCACCTCTGCCTTTGCGCTGAGTGGCCTGCTGGCTGGTGTGGTTTCGCTGTTCTGGCTTGGCCGCATTGGCTCGGTCGTGCCGGGTATCGGCCTCGAGCCGCTGTTGGTCGCCTTCATCGCCACCGTCATCGGCGGCATGCGCAGCCTGCAGGGCGCGGTGGTTGGCGGGTTCCTGCTGGCGCTCATCGTCACAACCTTCAACTATTCGCTCCCGCCCGAGCTTCTCAAATTCCGTGATGCTTTCACCTTCTCGCTCGTCATCCTGATTCTGCTGTGGCGTCCTGACGGGCTGATCAAGGGGCCGGCAACGGGCCAGCGCACCTGACAGGCACCAAGACAATGAACAACAGCAAGCTGATCACCTTCGTTGCGATCGTCATTCCGGTCCTGGCCGTCATGCTGGCCGCGCGCTTCCTGGGCTTCCCGGTATTCGAACGCATTGCCACCCTGCTCTTCATCAACATGATCCTTGTGCTCGGGCTTCAGGCGTTCATGGGCAATTCGGGCATCCTGTCCTTCGCCCATATCGCCTTCATGGGTATTGGCGCCTACACATCGTCACTGTTCACCATCCCGCTGCAGATGCGCGGTATGGTGCTGCCCGACCTTTATCCGGTGTTGAAACCGATCCTGCTCAGCCCCTATGCCGCGATTGCGGTGGGTGCCGTGGCGGCCATGCTGGTCGCGGCGCTGGTGGCCTATCCGCTGATGCGGCTTTCCGATGCCGCAGCCGTCATTACCTCCTTTGCGCTTCTGGTGGTCATGCACACCATCATGGTCAACTGGAGCGAAGTGACCAACGGTCCGCGCACCCTGTTCGGGGTGCCGAAGGCTACCACGATCTATCTTGCGGCCGGGGGCGCGATCCTGGCCGCATTGGTGGCGCTGTATTTCAAGGAATCGCGGACCGGCCTCTTGCTGCGGGCCGTGCGCGACGACGAGATCGCTGCCGGCGCCATGGGGGCGAACCTGTCTCTCCTGCGCTGGAAAGGCTTCGTGCTTAGCGCCCTGTTTGCCGGTTTTGCCGGCGGGCTGTGGGCACATTTCATCACCTCCTACCAACCGTCGGCTTTTTACCTGAAGGAAACCTTCGTCATCCTCGGCATGCTGGTCATCGGCGGCGCGGGCACGGTATCCGGCGCGGTGCTGGGCACCTTTGTCGTTACCTTCGCCTTCGAGGCCCTGCGCGCCACCGAAAACGCGCTCAACAGCTCGTCCGTGTTTCCCTGGCAGCTCGTCGGCCTGACCGAGATCGTGCTGGCGCTGGCCATGATCGCTGTGCTGGTGCTGCGGCCAGGCGGGTTGATCGAGGCCGAGGAGTTCGGCGCCACCTGGCGGAAATGGCGACGCCGCGGTTGACACGGCGGCTCACCGATTTCACCCACCCGTTCATTTGGAGACTGTCATGAACTGGAAGACGAACTATCGCTCGTTCTACTATCAGGGAGCCCCGGAGCCGGAAGACATCGTCCTCGACCCGACCGAGACCGCGCTTCTGGTGGTCGATGTGCAGAGCACCTATCTCGTGCCCTCGGAGGATCCGGTTCAGCGCGATCGCTGGGAGCCGTTCCGGGAGCGTATGAACGACGTCGTCATCCCCAACATCGCCAAGCTGGTAGCCGCCAGCCGCGAACAGGGTGTCGAGGTGATGTTTGCCCGCATCGCTTGCATGAAGAACGATGGCCGCGATCGCTCGCTGAGCCAGAAGAAGCCGGGCTGGAACTACCTGCTGCTGCCCAAGGACAGCGAGGAATCGAGGATCGTTCCCGAACTGGAGCCGCAGGGCGACGAGATCGTGTTCTGCAAGACGACTGACAGTGCGCTGACCGGCACCAATATGCGCCTCATCCTGCAGAACATGGGCGTGAAGAATGTGATCGTCGTCGGCATCTTCACCGACCAGTGCGTTTCGTCCACGGTGCGCAGCCTTGCCGACGAAAGCTTCAATGTCGTGGTCGTGGAAGACTGCTGCGCGGCCGCCACCAAACAGTTGCACGATAACGAACTGGAGATCATCAACATGATCTACTGCCATGTCGCCTCTTCGCAGGAGACGCTGGGCTTCCTCGAAGCCACAAAGGGCTGATGTCCGCAAAGCTCGTCAACGCCTGCCCCAGAAACGGGGCGGGTGTTCGTTCAGTAAAGTGTGCGATAGGTCTCGCGCAGGCCATCTTCGTCAAGGCTTTCGCCGATTTCCGCTTCCGTGCGCTTCACCGCAAGGAACGTGTCGAGGAGCGGGCGTGGGAACCATTTCCTTGCAGCAGCATCGGCCTCCAAATGCGTAAGCGCCTGTGACAGGCTCGCCGGCAGGCGCTCCAGCCCATGATATTGACGCTCCGTCTCCGAAAGCTCTTCCGGATTGGTCGAGGCCAGCGGCGGTAGTTTGTAGTCGTTGCGCAACCCTTCCAACCCGGCGCGGATGAGGGTAGCCAGCGCCAGATAAGGATTGGCGGTAGCATCCGCGGCTCGGAACTCGATGTTGAGTTGATCGGCTGGCGCGCGCTTCGACATTGCGAGGACCGGGCAGACGCGCAGCGTTGCCTCGCGGTCCTGATCGGCAAGCCATGTATAGGACGCGCTCCAGCTATATGGCTTCAGCCGCTCATAAGAGGCGGGGCTGGAAGCGGTGAAGGCGGTGAGCGCCGGCAGGTGACGCAGGACGCCGGCGCAGAAGTGCGCGGCTTCCGGTGACAGCCTTGCTGGCCCGTCGGTGTCATAGGTTCGCGCATGTCCTTCGCAATCCGTCAGGCTGAAATGAATGTGCACTCCGCTACCCGAATGGCCTGCGTAGGGTTTTGGTGCGAAACTGGCCCGCTGGCCCAGATTGTGCGCCAGCTCCCGGACGATCTCGCGCACCGCAACGGCCTGATCGGCAGCGGCAACCGGAGCCGAGGGGGCAATGCTGATCTCCAACTGTCCGGGGCCGAGTTCGGCCAGAATGGTTTCCGGCCGCAATCCGGCCTCGCGCAGCCCGGCCACCAGCTGTGGGGCGAACGTGCCGGAGCGCCGCAGGGCTGAAAAAGCCAGGGGGTGATCGTGCTCCTCTTCAGCTCTCAGCAGGTAGAACTCCTGCTCGAAAGATACTCTCAGCCTCAGACCGGCCTCGGCTTCCAACGCGGCCGCGGCTTGCCGCAGCGCGTGGCGCGGACAGGCTGCCCATGGGCTGCCGTCGATCTCCACAAGGTCGCCGATCACCATGTCGAACGGAATGTCGCCGCCGGTGGCATGGGTCAGAAAGCGTGCACCGAAATCGGGGATCAGGCGCAGATCACCGGATGACTTCCAGATATTGGGGGTGGAAAGCCTGCCGAACGCAGTCAGCGAGAGGTTCGACTGGATCCAGCCCACGCCAGTCGCCGCGGTACCTTCGACATCAGTCGTCGCGACGAAGCGCCCGCGCGTGACGGCGGCCAGATCGGTCGTGACGATGCCGGTGAGGGGTTCGAGGGTGCCAGACATGTTGCCTCCAACGGATATGGCTGCGACACCGATCCGCCAGGAGGGCGGCGGATCGAAGCAACCGACTCCAGCCTGCTTCGACTAGCGTATCCGCGATGGAATCGGAATCTCTTTCAGACGTCCTGTGACAAATCGGATGTCGAAGGGAAGGTCTTTGGCGGTCCGTTACCCACGTACACGCTTTCGGTCGGAAGGTCCGCACCCGCAGTCCGATCCGGTGTGTGCTTTTTTGAGCTGAATTTAGAATCCAGACACCAGAGATAATCAGCAGCGACGGCGGCCCTTGCCGGGTGCTTGACGAGGCGATGAAAGTGGTGTTAAACGTTTTACAGTAAAACGTTTAACAGATGTGATATCGTGGACCGCAAGCGAGTGACAATCAAGGACGTTGCAGCCAGGGCGGGTGTTTCCATCGCCACGGTCTCTAACGTCTTCAGCGGCACCAAGCCGGTGAATCAGGAGTTGCGCGAACGCGTCGAGAAGGCCGCGCGCGAGCTTTCCTACCAGCTCGACCGCGCCGCTTCGCAGCTCCGCTCCGGTCAGGCACGCGTCGTCGGTGTGCTCGTCCCGGATCTGGACGACGTCTTCTTCACCTCGCTGGTTTCGCGCATCGAGGTCATGGCGATGAAGGACGGTTATGATGTCATCGTCGCCAGCTCGCGCGATGATGTGGAGCTCGAGCAGTCACGCCTGCGGGCGCTGCTGGGCTGGCGTCCGTCCGGCCTGATCGCTGTGCCGTGTTCCGATGTCGCGCCGGCCCTGTTGCGCAGTGAAGCCGACCGCTTGCCGATGGTGTTCGCCGACCGTGTTGCGCCGGAAGGGTCTTTCGTCGATACCGTGGCCATCGACAATCGCGAAGCCGGCGAGATCGCCGCGCGGCATCTCATGGAGCTCGGTCATCGCGAAATCGTTCTGGCCGCTTCGAGCCTGGAGATTTCCCCCATCCGCGAACGTGTTCGCGGTGTCAGCGAGATGTTGCACAAAACCATTGGCGCTGCACCTGTTGTCCTGGAGCTTACCTCCAATGGCGAGCGCGGGGCCGAGATCTTTTCCGGCTGGCTTGAACGCAATGAACGCCCTTGCGCGGTCATCGGGCTTACCAACGTCACGACCTTGAGCGCGCTTTCGGCGCTGGCTAGGCGCCAGATCGACATTCCCGATCCCGTATCCGTTATAGGCTTCGACGACTATCCGTGGATGAGCGCGCGCAAGACGGGGCTTACCGCCATTCGCCAGCCGATTGAGGAGATGGCCGGCGTCATCTGGGAGCGGCTCAGCAGGCGCATGTCGGGCGACAGGTCGCCGGCTTGCCCGACAGTGCTCAAGACCAGCCTGCAAGTGCGCGATTCCGTCCGAGCCGTCATCGGGCAAGGGCCGGAGGAGCCGCAGCGTGCGCCATCGGCCGAAATACTCAAGGCGGCACAATAGCAAGCGGGACGGTCGTAAAGGCCGGGAGGATCAATTTGCGTTCCAGAAGCATCACCAGCCTCGTGCCCCTGCTCGCGCCGGTTCATATCCTGATCCTGAGCGTGATCGTGCTGCCGTCGATCTATGTGGTCTGGCTGAGCCTCAATGCCTCCAGCTTTGGACAGGAGCCGACCTTCGTCGGGCTGCGCAACTATATAGACACGATCTCGGACCCGGCCTTCCGAAGCGCTCTCTGGAACACGGTGGTGCTGGTGGTGGTGGCCGTCCATGTCGAACTGGTGATCGGGCTTGGAATGGCGCTGCTCTTTGCCAGCGGCCTGCCGTTCCGGCGCGTTTTGCTGGTGGCGGTGCTGGCGCCCTATGCGGTGAGCGAGGTGATCGCGGTGGTGATGTGGCGCTTTCTGTTCGATCCGGATGTCGGTCCGGTGACGCAGGCGCTGCTATCGCTCGGATTGCCGACGCTGGACTGGTCGTTCGAGCCGTCACACGCGATGATCCTGATCGCACTGCTTACCATCTGGCTGCATCTGCCGTTTACCTTCATCATCCTCTATGCCGCGCGGCTGGCAATCCCCGCCGATCTCTATGAGGCGGCGCGCATCGATGGCGCCACGCCGTGGCAGGCCTTCAGGCGGGTGACGTTGCCACTCCTCGGACCGGCGGTGATCGTGGCGCTTTTGTTCCGCTATATCTTCGCGTTCCGCATCTTCTCCGAGGTCTGGCTGCTGACCCAGGGCGGACCGGCACGCTCGACCGAGGTCGTCGCGGTTTATCTCTATCAGGAAGCCTTCAGCTACAACGCCTTCGGCTCGGCTGCCGCCACCGCGTGGATCATGGTGCTGGCATCGCTGTTGCTGGCTTCCGGCTATGTGTTCATTCTCCGCCGGCAGGTGGCCGCCAATGCGCGCTAAAACCCTCCTTACAGGCATTGGCAAGACTGTCGCCGTTTGCGTGATCCTGCTGTGGTCGCTCGTGCCGATCGGCTTCATCGTCATGTCTTCGCTGAAGCCCGGTGCGGACATCTTCGCGGTGCCGCCCAAATACATCTTCGAGCCGACCTTGCAGCACTATGCCGAGCTGTGGACCCGGTGGGGCGTGTTCTTCCAGGGGCTGATCAACAGCACGGTCATTACCGCCGGGGCGACGGCACTTGCGGTGGTGGCCAGCACCTGCGCCGGCTATGTCTATTCGCGCAACAGCAGCCGTCTTCTCAACGCCAGCGTGCTGTCCCTGATCGTAGTGCGGCTGATCCCGCCAATCGTCGTCACGCTGCCGCTGTTTCCCATCGTCAACGCGCTGAAGCTCAACGACACGCACATCGTGCTGATGGTCCTCTATGCAACCTTCTTCGTGTCACTCGGCACGGTGCTCATGCGCACCTTCATCGACCAGATTCCCCGCGAGCTGGATGAGGCGGCCGAGATCGACGGCGCGGGACGGCTGACCATCCTGCGGCGCGTGATCGTGCCGCTCGCATCGCCGGGCATCCTGGCGGTGGCGGTGTTCGTGGTCGTCTTCGCGTGGAACGAATTCCTGTTCGCCTTCATCTTTACGGCCACCCGGGCCAAGACGGCGCCACTGGTAATCTCCGAAATGCTCGGCTCCATCGACGGTGTCGATTGGGGAATCCTGTTCGCCGCATCGACCGTGCAGCTCGCGCCGGTCCTGCTCTTCGTCATCTTCATGAACCGCTACCTCGTTGCCGGTCTCACCGCTGGCGCAACCAAGGGATAAGCCAATGTCTGTCAGGGAGGAAAACATGTCCAACAAGCGATTTGCCACGATCAATCGACGCGCATTCCTGGGGTCCGCGGCAGGTGCGGCGGCGCTGTTCGCCACGCGCCCCTCATGGGCCGCAAGCAAGACGCTCAACGTGCTGAGCCACAAGGTTCACCAGACTGTGCTCGGCGCGGATGACGGCGACCTGATGAAGGATTGGAAGGCGACCAACGATGCCGGGATTTCCTGGACGACCTTCGATTCCAACCCGCTGCAGGATCGCCTGTTCCGCGAAGCGAGCCTGAGCGAGACCGACTATGGCGTGGGCTACATCATCGACAACCGCCCGACCTCGGACATTGCCGCGCTTTTCGAGCCACTGGACGATTATCTGAAGAAGGACGGCATCGAGGATTTCGGCGACATCGCCCCTGGCCTGGTGCAGGGCATGACGGTGGACGGCAAGCTGATCGGCATTCCGGTACGCCACGCCACCCAGGGGCTCTTCTACAATGAGGAGCTCCTGGAGGAGGCGGGCATCAGCGCGCCGCCCACCACGCTCGAAGAATTGGTGGAACAGGCGAAGAAGGCGACGTTCAAGTCCAATGCCGGCACGCCGGTAGTGGGCATGGTTCTCGCCAGCGACCTGGCCGTTTTCCCGGTCATGTTCGCACGCGCCTTCGGCGGCGATTTCATCACGCAGAATTTCGAGCTGGTTCCCGATCCGGCAGCCATGGAAGAAGGGCTGAATGCGCTGAGGGGAATGTTCGAGGCGGGCGCATTGCCGCGCAGCTACGCGACCACCAGGAACGACGATCAGGTGACCTGGATGCAGCAGGGCCGCGCGGCCTTCACCGTCCTGCCCTTTGCCCGCAACGGCCAGCTCAACAATCCCGAGCAGAGCAAGTTCCCGGGCAAGATCAAGGCGATCGAATTCCCCATTTCCGCCGCGCTCAAGGGCAAGACGCCGATGGCATCGGTGGTCGAGGCCTGGGGCATGGTTATCCCCAGGAACGCCAAGGACAAGGAACTGGCCTGGAAGTTCATCAAGGAGGTTTCGAGCAAGCGCGTCACCCTTGGTATGGCAATCAACGGCAACGGGCCTGTGCGCGTCTCCACCTATGCCGAAAAGGATTTTGTCGCCAAGAACCCGGTTGCGGAGGTGGAGGCCGGCGTGCTGGCGCATGCGCGCGGCGCGTTTCCGCCCTTCCCGGAGGCGGCGCGGGCCCAGTCGACTCTGCTTGAGGAAGTGCAACTCGCAGTGCTCGGCCGCAAGCCGGTCAAGGAAGCCGTCGCCTCGATCATCGAGCGCGTCAAGCCGATGATGCCAGCCTGAGAAAGGGTTGGTCGCCGGGCTCTTTGCCCGGCGACTCCGAAACGAACACATCACCAGGAAAACAGATCATGTCCACACCCGCGGTCCGCTCCATTGAAGAGCCTGCTCGCAAAATCCCGGTCTCGGCCGAGTATGATGTCCTCGTCGTTGGCGGCGGTCCTTCCGGTCTGACGGCAGCACTCGCGGCAGCGGAGGACGGGTTGCGTGTCGGCCTGATCGAAAGCCGCAGCTTCGTCGGCGGCAACATGACGATCGGCCTGCCGGTGCTCGGCTTTCTCGGTCAGAAGGGCAACCAGATCATTGACGGCCTGCCGCAGAAATTCATCGACCGTCTGCGCAATGAGCGCGACGGCGCCAGCGAACACCGGCCGTGCCCGCTGCACATGGGCATAACGCTGGTCGAGCCCGAAGCGGTGAAGACCGTCGCGCTGGAAATGCTGACTGACGCCGGCGTCGATGTGCTCTTCTACACGTTCTTTGCGGGCGCCATCGTGGAGAGCGACACGATTCGCGGCATCATCACCGAGAGTAAGAGCGGGCGCAGTGCGATCCTCGCCAAGGTGGTGATCGACTGCACCGGCGACGCCGATGTCGCCTACCAGGCCGGTGTGCCGACCGAGAAGGGCGACGGCAATGGCGGCATGCAGCCGCCGACGCTGATGTTCTGCCTGGGCGGCGTGGATACCGACAAGCTGCGCATGAGCATCGCCAATACACCGCGCGAGGCCCGTACCTACCTGACCGATTTCATTCCGGCCGAATATTTCGGCCAGAACCACCAGTTCATCGTGGTGGGCCTGCGCGAGCTGATGGCCAAGGCCAAGCAGGAACGCGGACTCGATATCCCCAATGAGCGCACCATCATCATCACCGGCCTGAAGAAGGGCGAGGTGTGGATCAACATGACGCGTGTGAAGGGCACCGACGGCACCGATGCACGCAGCCTCACCAATGGCGAGATCGAGGGGCGACGCCAGATCGATGACATCGTCACCTATCTGATCAATTACGTTCCCGGTTTCGAAACGGCCTACTTTACCAAGACCGCGCCTTTCCTCGGCATTCGCGAGACGCGCCGCATCGTGGGGCAATACGTACTCACGCAGGAAGACGTGCTGAGCTGTACTCATTTCGATGATGCGGTTGCGGTAGCGAGCTATCCGATCGACATCCACCGTCCCGGCGACGATGGCTGCACGCTGATCTGGTGCGGCGACTGCTACGACATTCCCTACCGTTCGCTTGTGCCCAACAAGGTCGGCAATCTTCTGGTTGCCGGCAGGAGCATTTCGGCCACGCATGAAGCCATGGGTGCCATCCGCGTCATGGCCACCTGCATGGCCATGGGCGAGGCGGCCGGACGTGCGGCCAAAATCTCCGTTCGCGGGAACAGGGCGCCTGCGGAGATCGATGTGCAGGAACTGCGTCGCCAGCAGCTCGAGCGCGGTGTCTATCTGCGTAATCCGGATGGAACGCGGGCATCAGCTCCGGATCACAAGGTCGTCGTCTGAGATGGCGTGCGGCCGGGCTGCACGCCTGCCGGGCCGCAGGCCGACGAGGACTATCGCGAGCTGAAACAGGAAAGATGGTTATGGCGTCTCGCTATTTCGTGGGGGTCGATGTCGGCACCGGCAGCGCCCGTGCCGGCATATTCGACCTGCACGGGAACATGGTGTCGACTGCCAGGCGCGACATCGCGCTCTTTCAGGACGGCGCCGATTTCGTGGAGCAGTCCAGCGATGACATCTGGCAGGCGGTTTGCGCGAGCGTGCGCGAGGCGGTTGCCACGGCCGGGGTGGATGCCGACGATATCGGTGGGCTGGGCTTCGACGCCACCTGTTCGCTTGTCGTGCTCGGGCCGGGCGGAGTGCCGCTTGCGGTCGGCAACCACGGCGACGGCACGCGCAACATCATCGTCTGGATGGATCACCGCGCGACCGATCAGGCATGCAGGATCAACGAGACGAAGCACCGCGTGCTCGACTATGTCGGCGGTGCGATCTCGCCCGAGATGGAAACGCCGAAACTATTGTGGCTGAAGGAAAACCTGCCGGCCACCTACGACGCTACGTGGCAGTTCTTTGACCTTACCGATTTCCTGACCTGGCGCGCCACGGGAAGCCTCGCGCGGTCGGTATGCACCGTAACCTGCAAATGGACTTACCTCGCCCACGAAGAGCGCTGGGACGAGAGCTATTTCCGGCAGGTCGGCCTGGGCGACCTCGCCGAGAATAACTTCACGCGGATTGGAACCGAGATAGTGCCGGCTGGTCAGGCACTGGGGCAGGGCCTGACCTCCGAGGCGGCTGCCGGCCTTGGCCTGAACGCCGGCATTGCCGTAGGGGCCGGGCTGATCGACGCGCACGCCGGCGGCCTCGGGTCCGTCGGTGCGCGCGGGGGCGCGGGCTCGGCCACAACGCGCATGGCCTATGTGTTCGGCACATCGGCCTGCACGATGGCCAGCAGTGCGCAGCCGGTTTTCATTCCCGGCGTATGGGGTCCCTACTATTCCGCGATGATACCCGGTCTGTGGCTGAGCGAAGGCGGGCAATCTGCGGCCGGTGCGGCGATAGACCAGCTCGTTTCCTTCCATCCGGTCGCCGCCGAGGCGCGGTCGAAAGCCGGGGAGCAGGGTCTCTCCCTGCCGTCATGGCTGGCCGAAGAAGCTGCCTCGCGTGCCGCCAATGCATCGGATGTGGCATATCTTGCCAACGAGTTGACGGTCGTGCCCGAGTTTCTCGGCAACCGGTCGCCCAAAGCCGACCCCGAGGCGCGGGCAGTGATTTCCGGCCTGGGCATGGAGCGCGACCTCGACAGCCTCGTCTCGCTTTACATCGCGGGGATACTGGGATTGGGCTACGGGCTACGCCAGATCATTTCCGCAAGCCGGGCGCAAGGTGCAGTCATCGACACGCTGGCGCTGAGTGGCGGCGCTGGCCGGCATCCGCTGATCCGCCAGCTTCTGGCGGACTGCACGGGCGTGCCGGTTCTGGTTTCGCGCCAGTCCGATCCCGTTCTGCTCGGCGCGGCCATGCTCGGGGCAACGGCGGCCGGTGCGTTCGAAAACCTTTCCGGCGCAATGGAAGCGATGTCCTCTGTCGGGGAGAGCTTCGAGCCGGCCGGCGGCAAGATCGCCGCCTTGCACGACAGGCGTTTCGCGGCATTCGAAGCCCTGCAGAAATCGGAAACATCAACTCGTCGCATCATGAACGGGGAGGAATGACATGGCAGGCTTGCGCCTCGCGAGTGTGCGGAAGAAATTCGGCGCCACCGACGTCATCAGGAACGTCGATCTCGATATCGCGGATGGCGAGTTCGTCGTCTTCGTCGGCCCGTCAGGATGTGGAAAATCGACCCTGCTGCGCATGATCGCGGGGCTGGAGGACATTACAGGCGGCGACCTTTTCATCGACGGCAGGCGCTGCAATGACATCGAGCCACGCGCGCGTGGCATCGCCATGGTGTTCCAGTCCTACGCGCTTTACCCGCATCTGACGGTCTATGAGAATATGAGCTTCGGGCTGACGCTCAACAGGACGCCCAAGTCCGAGATAGACACGCGCGTGCGCGAGGCTGCGCGTATCCTCAAGCTGGAGCACCTGCTCGACCGCAAGCCGAGCCAGCTTTCCGGCGGGCAACGGCAGCGCGTTGCCATCGGCCGCGCGATCATCCGCAAGCCCGCTGTGTTCCTGTTCGATGAGCCGCTTTCGAACCTCGACGCCGCATTGCGCATGGATATGCGCATGGAGATAGCGAAGCTGCACAAGGAACTCGGTGCGACGATGATCTACGTCACGCACGATCAGGTCGAGGCCATGACGCTGGCCGATAAGATCGTGGTGCTCGAAGGCGGTGTGGTGCAGCAGATCGGCGCACCGATCGAACTTTACAAGAAGCCGGCGAACAAATTCGTGGCCGGCTTCATCGGCTCGCCGAAAATGAACTTCCTCAATGTGAAGGTAACGGCGGTTTCGGGTTCGTCGGTTACGGTGGAATCGCCCACCGTCTCGCCGGTAACAGTCGAGGCGAAAGGCTTTTCCAGCGGAGATCGGGCAGTACTCGGCGTGCGGCCGCAATATCTGAGGCGCGACACCGATGCGACCGGGGGCAGCCGGGTAAAAGGAAATGTCTCGCTGGTCGAGCGCCTGGGGACGGAAACCATCGTCAGCTTCGAAACCATGTCGAATGAGCGCGCTTTGGCTGCCATCCCGCAGGACGAGGTGTTTGAAGCCGGCAGTGCGGTCGAGTTCGCGTTCGATCCGCAACTGTCGCATCTGTTTGCGGCCTGAAGTGCCGCGTGAGCACCGGATGTGACAGCCGGGTCCTTTCCCAGGGCCAGCGCCGGCTTTCCCACGTATCCGGTGCGGGACGCTTTCCACGCATATGCATTTGAAGAGGTAGATTAATGGCTCAGGATCTCGCCGGAAAAGTCGCGGCAATCACCGGCGCGGCATCGGGCATCGGACTCGAATGCGCGAAATCCCTGTTGAATGCGGGTGCGCGTGTCGTTCTCGTCGACCGTGCCGAAGAGGCACTGCGTGATGTCTGCGCGGACCTCGGCCCGAGCGCCATCCCGCTGGCGGTCGATCTCACCAATCCGCAAAGCGTTGCGACCATGATGCCTGGAATTCTCGAGGCGGCAGGGCAACTGGACATCTTCCATGCCAATGCCGGCTCCTATGTCGGTGGCGAAATCCTGAACGGCGATCCCGATGCATGGGATCGCATGCTGACCCTCAACATAAACGCCGTGTTTCGCAGCGTGCATGCGGTGCTGCCGCATATGGTCGGGCGCAAGACAGGCGACATCATCGTGACCAGTTCGATCGCGGGCGTGGTCCCGGTCGTGTGGGAGCCGATCTACACCGCGTCCAAGCACGCCGTGCAGGCCTTCGTCCATACTGTGCGCCGGCAGGTAGCCAAACATTCCATCCGTGTCGGCGCGGTACTGCCCGGCCCGGTCGTGACGGCCTTGATCAGCGATTGGCCCAGGGACAAGCTGGAAGCCGAGCTTGCAGCAGGCGGGTTGATCGAGCCGGTGGAGGTGGCCGAGGCGGTGCTGTTCATGCTGACGCGGCCGCGCAATGTCACCATCCGCGACCTCGTTATCCTGCCGCAGAGCAACGACCTTTGAGAATTGGTGTGGCGGAACGGGGTTCCTGTTCCCTTGCGCCATCACACGACCCGTGGCGGCGCAGGCCGTTGATCCGGCGCTCCGTACATCGATGGCCCTGCTCAAGGCGATTGTTCAGGTATTGGGCTTGTCCGGCCGTCACTGGAAGTTGTCGTAACGGTTGAAGTGGTCAAGCCCGGAAGAAACGCAAAAGCGCCGAGAGGCTGAGACTGGAGCTGCCCGGTAGCGTCAGTCGCGGTTGCTGGCTTGTGGATAGGAGATAATCGACAGATAACGGATGGGCAGACGCGTCAGTTCCTCTGGCCCGTGCGGCGCATCGGCGTCGAAGAAAAGGCTGTCACCCGGTGTCATGCGGTAGAGCTCATTGCCGTGCCGGTACACCACTTCACCTTCCAGCATGTAAAGAAATTCCATGCCGCCATGCTGGAAGGTCGGAAAGACATCGGACGCTTCAGACAGGGTGATGAGGTAAGGCTCGACCATGACACCTGCCGAATTCGAACCGACATGTCCGAGTAATGTGTATTGGTGGCCGGCGCGCGTGCCGCGGCGCTCAACATCGACACCCTGTCCGGCTTTGACGAAAACGGCGTTACGCTCTTCTTCAAAACGGCGGAAGAAGGACGTGAGCGGTGTGCCAAGTGCGCGCGAAAGCGACCGCAGGGTCGTCAGCGACGGCGAAGTGATGCCATTTTCGATCTTGGACAACATACCCAACGAGATGTTGGTGGCAGCGGCCAAATCTGCCACGGTAATGCCAAGCTTCTTCCGGAAGGCCCGTACCTCGTGGCCGATTGCGACTTCGAGTACGTTCTCCCGCTCATCGCGTACCGTATGCGGATCCTGGATGAGAGGTGATACGCGGTTCACCGGGCCCGCCCCTTTGCCGATGCGGGTGGGTTCCCCGTCCTCCTTCGCCAACTTTTCTGAATTTTTCATCCTTGCCATGCCCGCTCCCCCCATCGATTAACTTTCCTGAAGGTAAACATTTTGTCGGCATTTCACAACATCTGGTAGCGTCGCATTGAGGCGCAACGGAAACCGGCCGCGGCAGGTAGCGTTAGGATATGGAGCGGGCATCAGAGGTTCTGATAGGAAAACCAGGCGAAGGCTCGGCACACAGCTTCCACTTCGCCATGACGTTGAAGCGATTGATATGATTTAAAATGCGGAGTTTTTGAGCTGGGACCAAGAGATGACGGAAAGTTGCAGGCGCCTGGTCTCGGTGCCGCAGCGCTCCTGGACGATCTCGCCGGGAACAATCCATCCATGGTCCATGGTGCGCTCGACCGATGTTTCTTCCCGGTGATGGATATAGGAATTCCGTTCGGGCGCCAGCTGTCATCGGGAGAAACCTTGATCGCGTCTTCCGAGATGGGGCCGATCTAAACTGTCACCGGTCTCGGCTGGTTTGCGACCAACCGACACGGAACTCAGGACGGCGGCCATCTGAGCGCGGGTCGATGCCTCGGCAAACCATCGTGGCCTATCTCGCCATCGATCGCGAGGGACAGGTATTTCGTGGGGGATGGGGTGACTTTAGGGAAGCCGGGTTGACAACGGCCAGAGCCGATGATTTCATCCACATCAAACTTATTTGCCTGACAGTATATAATCATAAGCAAAGGCCGCCGTTGGCGGGGTCGAGCGGTGTGGGGACATCGCCGACCAAAGAGGGAGAGTTATCAGGTTCTTAGCTGTTGCTAGGGGCGACGATGGCGTTTGCCGGTCGCCTCCACATCCAGGTGTTCCAATCCGAATGGAGGAGATTCGAGTGATGGAGCAAATACCTGACTTTGCGTTTGCCGACCGCGTGGCGCCCATCGGGTGCTTTCGACCGTTTTGGACATGGATGAATGGAGGAGCATCCTATGAGTGATACGGCGACGATAGACGTACTTGAATACGAACAAGGCAATCTTCAGACCGGGACGAACTGGTGGGGGGCGTTCGTCATCGGTCTTGCCGGTACCATACTGGTAACGGGTGCTGCGCCTGCATTCCTGACGGTGTTCGGTGCTTCCTACATTCCCTTCATCACCTTCTTCACTTTGACGGGTGTGATATTGTGCCTCCTTCTGGCTGAATTGTCGGCCATGATGCCAGGGCGCACGGGCGGCTCGCCATCCTATGCCTATCCGGCTTACAAGGAGCGCTGGCCGCGACTGGCGCCGCATGTCAACGGCGTCACCGCCTGGATGTACTGGGTCGGTTGGATGCCGGTGGCTCCGCTGAACATGATACTGGCGTCGTTCTATATCACCCACCTGCTGGGGCTCGACGCCACGCACGGCATCACACCGGTCAGTACCTTCATCCCATGGTGGACGTTGGGCATCACCGCCGTGGGCCTGATGATCCTGGCGATCCCCGCCTATCTGGGTATCCGTTTCGGCACCTCGATGGCGACGATCCTGGCGGTGCTGTCGATGATTCCGCTGACATTTCTGTCTATCGGCTTCATCTTCAATCTCGAGACCGCAAATTGGAATGAACTGAGCGGCTTCCCGCATCTCGACGGCAGCGGGTTCTTCGACCCCGTTGGTGGGTACCCTGCCTGGATCATGTACATAGCCTACGCATTTCCGCTTCTGTGGACGGTCATCGCCTATGAGGCGGCGGCCTGCTATATCGGCGAGTGCAAGCATCCAGGGCGTGACGCCAAGATCGCGATGACACTCGAGGGCGGCTACGGCGTGTTCGTGTACACGATGCTGCCGATCTCTTTCGTGGTCGTGCTGGGTGCCAGCGCCATCTCCGATCCTGCGCTGGTCGATCCGAAGACCATGTTTGTCACATTTGCCAGCAACATCTTCCCCGGTGTGGCCGGTGCCGTGATGGAATGGCTGATGGCGATCATGCTCATCATCGCCCTGGTGCTGTCGGCGCTGAACTCGCTGATGGGCTGCTCGCGCTCGCTCTATCAGATGTCGCTCGACGGTCAGTTCCCGCGCTTCTACCAGCATCTGAACAAACACCATGTGCCGGACCGCGCCATGATGACCAATGTCGGCGCCAGCCTGCTGATCGCCTTCATGGGCGGTGCGATCGAGATCTATTCCTTCTCAAACGTGGGCTATCTGGGCTCGTTCGTTCCTGTGCTGATCGGCTATTACCTGCTTCGCAAAGATCGGCCCAATGTCTATCGGCCATTCCGGCTGCCTGAATATTTCAAGTACATCGCGCTTGCTCTGGCTGCTCTTTATTTCTTCGTATGGCTTTTTGGTGGAATTATCTATTCGTACATCGGCGGACAGGCGATCTACTACTTCCTCGGCGTTGCGGCCACTTTCATGTACCTGCCGCTCTACTGGTATCGGAAATGGGAGGATCGCAGGGACGGCGTGGTCCCGAGTGAGATGGCCATGATGGGCAACTAGGAGGACGGGCGATGTTTCGCAATCCTTTCCGGCGAAGGCCCTTGCGCGATGTTTCGCAGGAGACCCCGAAGGTTCTGATCGCTTCGGAGGGGCGGCGTTTCAGCGAGGACGCTATCCAGACGGCTGCGCGCCTCGCGCGCGGCCATGGCGGCAGCGTCCGTGTGCTGACTGTCGCCCGGCTGTGGGGGACCAGCTTCGGCCTTCCCAATCCCGGATTACGGCCGAGCAAGCGTGAGGTGGCCGAGCAGGAGGATAATGTCGGTTGGACCATCTCCAGGCTGGAGGCACTCGGCGTGGAGGCTGATGGTCATATCGTCGTTACGCGCACCCCCTCCAGAAGCATTCTTCGGGAGGCTGCGTGTCAAGGATGTACGGCGATTGTCATGGGCGCCGACCCCCGACGAAGCTGGCTAATGGCCTCGATGATGTGGAGCCAGGAGCCTTACCGGGTCAATCGGCGTGCCGGTATCCCGGTTCATCTGATCTGTCCTGCATTTTCCAGTTCGTAGAAACAATTGCAGCACCAGGCCGGCAGTTGGGAGATGACTTGTCTAGTATGAAAAAAAAATTCATGACAGTTGAATTTGAAAACAGAGCTTGCTACCGTGCCTGGGCAGGCTAGAGGAAGAGGTGAATACGATGTGTGGCATTGTTGGGCTGTTCCTGAAGGACAAATCGCTGGAGCCGCAATTGGGCTCGATGCTGTCGGAAATGCTGGTCTGTTTGACTGACCGGGGGCCCGACAGCGCCGGCATCGCGATCTATGGATCGCCTGAGAAGAACCGTGGTAAAATTACCATTCAGTCCCCGTCGCCGGAGCGTGATTTCGCTAATCTCGATCAGGAGGTTGCCGGCAAGATCGGCGCGCCTGTGGCCATGACAGTCAAGTCCACCCATGCGGTGCTCGAGATTCCGGCAGACAAAGTCGACACTTCGCGCGCCGCTATCGCCGAGTTGCGTCCGGATGCGCGCGTCATGGGTGCCGGAGAATCGATCGAGATTTACAAGGAGGTCGGTTTGCCGGGGGAGGTGGCCAAGCGCTTCGATCTGTCGAAGATGGCTGGCTCGCATGGCATCGGCCATACCCGTATGGCCACCGAGTCGGCTGTGACCACTATGGGAGCCCATCCCTTCTCGACCGGTCCTGACCAGTGCCTGGTGCACAATGGCTCGCTGTCCAACCACAACAATATCCGCCGCGAACTGAAGCGCGAGGGCATGACGTTCGAGACGGAGAACGACACTGAAGTGGCGGCCGCTTATCTGTCGCACAAGATCGCCGGCGGCATGGGGCTGGGCGAAGCACTTGAATCAAGCTTGAACGATCTCGACGGTTTTTTCACTTTCGTAGTGGGCACCAAGAACGGCTTCGGCGTCGTGCGCGACCCGATTGCCTGCAAGCCGGCCGTCATGGCCGAGACTGACCGCTATGTCGCGTTCGGGTCCGAGTATCGCGCTCTGGCCAACCTGCCGGGTATCGAGCAGGCTCGGGTGTGGGAGCCCGAACCGTCCACCGTCTATTTCTGGGAGCATTGAGACGATGCCTACATCCAATCTTGCCACCGTGCCCGTCGGCGTGCAGGCCGATGAAGCCCGGATCGTCGATCTGGCGGAAGTTACGCTGCGCGATCTCAATCGCGCGCTGCACGACCCTCGGGAAGTCGCGCGCGATTCTGCCTGGGAGGTTCTTAACCCCAAGGGTTGTCATGCTCTGGCTGTCGGGGTGGATGCTCCCATCACTGTCGATGTGCGCGGTAGCGTCGGTTACTACTGCGCCGGCATGAATCAGAGCGGCACGATCACTGTCCATGGCTCTGCCGGTCCGGGCGTCGCGGAGAACATGATGTCGGGAACGGTGATCGTGAAGGGCGATGCCTCACAATATGCCGGCGCAACCGGCCGAGGCGGACTGCTCGTTATCGAGGGCAACGCCTCTTCGCGATGCGGCATTTCCATGAAGGGCATCGACATCGTCGTGCGCGGTAATGTGGGGCACATGTCGGCCTTTATGGCGCAGTCGGGCAATCTGGTGATCCTTGGCGATGCCGGTGATGCGCTTGGCGATTCCATCTACGAGGCGCGCCTGTTCGTGCGTGGTCAGGTCAAGAGCCTGGGCGCCGACTGCATCGAAAAGGAGATGCGGCCCGAGCATATCGGGACCGTGCAAGATCTGCTGGACCGCGCCGGCATCGCGGATGTGAAACCGGAGGAATTCAAGCGCTACGGTTCGGCGCGCACCCTCTACAACTTCAACATCGATAACGCCGACGCGTATTGAGGGCCACCGAGATGACCTACCACAATCCACCGACCACTCCGCGCACATCGGCTACATTCGACGAATATAGCATGTCGGAAATCCGGCGCGCGGCTGCCACCGGCATCTATGACATCCGCGGTTCCGGCGCCAAGCGCAAGGTCCCGCATTTCGACGATCTGCTCTTTCTTGGCGCTTCGATCTCGCGCTATGCGCTGGAAGGCTATCGTGAGCGTTGCGATACGTCTGTCGTACTGGGCACCCGCTTCGCCAAGAAGCCCATCGAGTTGAAAATCCCCATCACGATCGCTGGCATGAGCTTCGGCTCGCTGTCCGGTCCGGCAAAGGAAGCGCTTGGCCGAGGCGCCACGCTTTCGGGAACGTCCACGACGACTGGCGACGGCGGCATGACCGAAGAAGAACGCGGTCATTCCGAAAAACTGGTCTATCAGGTTCTTCCCTCCCGCTATGGAATGAACCCGCGCGATCTTCGCCGCGCCGATGCCATCGAAGTTGTGGTCGGCCAGGGCGCCAAGCCCGGTGGCGGCGGTATGCTGCTGGGCCAAAAGATTTCCGATCGTGTTGCCGAGATGCGTACACTGCCCAAGGGTATCGATCAGCGCTCGGCCTGCCGTCATCCTGACTGGACCGGCCCGGACGATCTGGAGATCAAGATCCTGGAGATCCGTGAGATCACCGATTGGGAAAAGCCGATCTATGTAAAGGTCGGAGGTGCCCGCCCGTATTACGACACCGCGCTGGCCGTGAAGGCTGGTGCCGATGTGGTCGTGCTCGACGGTATGCAGGGCGGCACCGCCGCCACGCAGGAAGTGTTCATCGAGCATGTCGGCCAGCCGACGCTGGCCTGTATTCGTCCGGCGGTCAAGGCGCTGCAGGACTTGGGAATGCATCGCAAGGTGCAGCTCATCGTGTCGGGTGGCATCCGCAACGGCGCGGATGTGGCCAAGGCGTTGGCGCTCGGCGCTGACGCCGTTTCGATCGGCACAGCTGCTCTTATCGCGTTGGGTGACAACGATCCTCGTTGGGAGAGCGAGTATCAGATGCTCGGCACGAAGGCCGGTGCCTATGATGACTGGCATGAGGGCAAGGACCCTGCGGGCATCACCACGCAGGATCCGGAGTTGATGAAGCGGGTGGACCCGGTCGCCGCCGGCCGTCGGCTTGCCAACTACCTTAAGGTGATGACGCTGGAGGCGCAGACGATCGCCCGCGCCTGTGGCAAGAACCATGTGCATAACCTTGAGCCGGAGGATCTGTGCGCCTTGACGATCGAGGCGGCGGCTATGGCCGGTGTGCCACTGGCAGGAACGGATTGGGTGCCTGGCAAAAGCGCTTTTTGACAAGCCCGGATTGAGGAGGAGCAATTCATGGGTACCACTTTCTACGCAAAACAGGACGCTGCTGCACAAATCGATCTTGAAGCTTACGCGAGGGCGAGGAACGTAAAGTTCTTCATGATCACCTATACCGATGTACTCGGCTACCAGCGGGCCAAGCTGGTTCCGACCAGTGCCATCGCCGATATGCAGAAGGGAGGAGCCGGTTTTGCCGGCTTTGCCGGTGGCATGGACATGACACCGGCCAATTCCGACATGCTGGCCATTCCAGATCCCGCGTCGGTCACGCAATTGCCCTGGAAGCCGGAAGTCGCATGGTTGGCATCGGATTGCGCCATGGACGGTAAAAGCGTCGAGCAGGCGCCGCGCAATACGCTGAAACGGTTGATCGCCGAGGCTGCAGCGCAGGGCATCCGCGTCAAGACAGGTGTCGAGCCGGAATTCTTCCTGACCACGCCCGACGGCAAGATGGTTGCGGACGAGCATGATCGTCTGGCCAAGCCCTGCTATGATCAGCAGGCGCTCATGCGTCGTTACGACATCATCGCGGAAGCCAGCGATGCAATGGCGGAACTCGGGTGGGAGCCCTATCAGAACGACCATGAGGACGCGAACGGCCAGTTCGAGATGAACTGGCGTTTCGATGATGTTTTGCTAACGGCCGACCGCTATTCGTTTTTCAAGTTCATGATCAAGACGATCGCCGAGCGGCACGGTCTGAGGGCCACTTTCATGCCCAAACCGTTTCCCGGCCTTACCGGCAACGGTTGCCATGCGCATATCTCCGCCTGGGATCTGTCGGGCTCGACGAACATCTTCGCCGACGACAATGCGCCCGATGGTTTGTCGAAGCGTGGCATGCACTTCCTCGGCGGCATCATGAAGTATGCGCCGGCGATGACCGCGATCATCTGCCCGACGGTCAATTCCTACAAGCGCATCAACGCGCCCCGAACCGCCTCGGGTGCGACCTGGGCACCGAATGCGGTGACATGGACAGGTAACAACCGCAGCCACATGGTTCGCGTGCCTGGTCCCGGTCGGTTCGAACTGCGTCTGCCCGACGGCGCCGCCAATCCATATCTGATGCAGGCCGTCATCCTCGCTGCAGGTCTTGCCGGCTTGCGCGACGAATTGGATCCGGGCACGCGCAGCGACATCAACATGTATGAGGACGGGCACTCCATCAAGGATGCACCGCGACTGCCGCTCAACCTATTGGACGCGCTTCGCTTGCTTGACGGCAGCGAGGAGTTCAAGCAGCAGCTCGGTTCCGAACTGGTGGATGCCTTCGTCAGGATGAAGATGAAAGAGTGGAATTCCTACGTCTCGCACTTCACCGAGTGGGAACGCGATAACGCTCTCGACATCTGAGCCGGCGCACCGGATCGCCCGCAAATCCCCGGAGCATATACGATGAAATACTCGATCTTCTCCCTCGCCAAGGCTGCCATGTCCGGTCACCGGGGCTGGACGAGAGCCTGGCGCGATCCGGTGCCGAAGGACCGTTACGACGTGATTATCATAGGCGGTGGCGGCCATGGTCTGGCCACCGCCTATTTTCTCGCCAAGGAATATGGCATCCGCAATGTCGCGGTGCTGGAGAAGGGGTGGATCGGCTCCGGCAATGCCGGGCGCAACACCACCATTATCCGCTCCAACTACATGCTTCCCGGCAATGTCGGTTTCTACGAGCTGTCGATGAAGCTCTGGGAGCGGATGGAGCAGGACCTCAACTACAACACGATGGTGAGCCAGCGCGGCATCATCAATCTGTACCATTCCGATGCGCAGCGCGACGCCTTTGCGCGCCGGGGCAATTCCATGCGTATCAACGGCATCGACGCCGAACTGCTCGATGCCGAACAAATCCGCAAGGAACTGCCCTTCCTCAATTATTCCAACCCGCGGTTTCCCATCATGGGTGGCCTCATGCAAAGGCGTGGCGGAACCGCCCGCCACGACGCGGTGGTGTGGGGCTATGCGCGCGCCGCCAACGATCTGGGCGTCGATATCATCCAGAACTGCGAGGTCATCGGCTTTCAGCGAACCAACGGTCGCATCACCGGCGTAGAGACCACCCGTGGGAACATCGCCGCTGGTAAGGTCGGCATGGCTGTCGCCGGCTCCACCTCACGCGTGGCCGCGATGGCTGGATTGAAACTGCCCATCGAAAGTCATGTCCTGCAGGCCTTCGTCTCGGAGGCGATCAAACCTCTCATTCCGGGCGTGGTGACTTTCGGTGCCGGTCACTTCTACGTCAGCCAGTCCGATAAGGGCGGTCTGGTGTTCGGCGGTGATCTCGACGGCTACAATTCCTACGCCCAGCGCGGAAACATGCCCGTGATGGAGGACGTCTGCGAAGGCGGCATGGCCATCATGCCGATGCTCGGTCGTGTGCGCCTTTTGCGTCAGTGGGGCGGCATCATGGATATGTCGATGGATGGCACGCCCATCATCGACAGAACGCCGGTCGAGGGGCTCTATCTCAATGCCGGCTGGTGCTATGGCGGCTTCAAGGCAACGCCCGGCTCAGGGCTCGTCTTCGCCCATCTCATGGCGCGCGACGAGCCGCATCCCGAGGCGGCCCTCTTCCGGCTCGACCGGTTCCGGCGCGGCGCCATGATCGACGAGAAGGGCCAGGGCGCCCAGCCAAACCTTCACTGAAAACGGGATCGGTCCAATGCGCATTGCTTGTCCCTACTGCGGCGAACGCGAAGTCGGCGAATTCAGCTATCTCGGCGACGCTTCACCCAAACGCCCACATTATACCATCGACGACGGCACCGATCCTGTGGTGCTGGAGGAAGCTTTCAACGAGTATGTCTATCTGCGCGACAACGTAGCCGGTACCATGCGTGAATATTGGTATCACGGAGGCGGCTGCCGCTCCTGGCTGATAGCTGAGCGCAGCACGCTCACCCACGAATTCAAATCGGTGCAGGCTGCCCCTGGAGCGGGGGCGGCCAAGGTGACGCTGCAGGGAGAATGAGCATGTCGGGTTATACCGAATCCCAACCCTTCAGCAGGACGTCCGCGAAGGAAGAAGATGCAGGCCCGCGCGCAGTGGGCAATGCGCAGTCGCATCGGCTTCGTACTGGCGGCCTGATCGATCGCAAGGCGCCGCTGCGCTTTACTTTCGACGGTCAGGTAATGACCGGTTATGCCGGGGATACGCTGGCCTCGGCGCTGATCGCAAACGGCGTCAAGCTTGTTGCCCGTTCGTTCAAGTACCATCGCCCGCGCGGCATTATGACGGCCGGTTCCGAGGAACCGAGCGCATTGGTGGAGATGCGTTCCGCCGCTCGCCGCGAGCCGAACACGCGAGCGACCACGCAGGAGCTTTATCACGGCCTCGTGGCGAGCAGCCAGAATAGCTGGCCTTCGCTCCGGCGCGACTTCATGGCGATCAATTCGCTGCTGTCGCCGATTTTCGTGGCCGGGTTCTATTATAAGACCTTCATGTGGCCGGCAAAGTTCTGGGAAACGCTCTATGAGCCGCTGATCCGCCGCGCCGCTGGTCTGGGCAAGAGCGCGGGTCAGCCCGACCCGGACCATTATGACAAGGTCTGGGCGCATTGCGACGTACTGGTCGTCGGATCGGGTGCCGCCGGTCTGTCGGCTGCTCTCGCGGCTGGGCGCACGGGTGCTCGTGTCATCCTGGTGGAAGAGGACACGCGCCTTGGTGGTCGCTTGCTGAGTGACGGGGGCGAAATCGACGGCATGCTGGCCGGCGAATGGCTTCGTGAAACCTCGGCCGAACTCGAGGCGATGGGCAACGTTCGTATAATGACGCGCACGGCTCTGTTCGGTGTCTATGATGGCGGCACTTATGCTGCGCTGGAGCGTGTCAACGACCATGTTCCGGTTCCTGGATCGCATCAGGTACGCCAGCGTTTGTGGCGCATCGTCGCCAAGCGCAGCGTGGTTGCCGCAGGCGCCCTGGAGCGGCCGATTGTATTTCCGGGTAACGACCGTCCCGGCGTGATGATGGCTTCCGCCGTTCGCACGTATGTCAACCGCTTTGCAGCTATGCCGGGCCGGCAGATTGCGCTTTTTACCAACAATGATGATGGCTGGCGCACAGCGGAGGCGATCCAGGATGCCGGGGGCTCAGTCGCGGCAGTGGTGGACCCGCGTGGCCAGATTCCTGCCGCCTATCAGGCGATGGCGAAGGCTTCCGGGCTGCGTATGCTGTCCGGGGTCGTGTCCGATATCAAGGGCGGTGTGGACGGCGTTCGTGGCATCGTGGTCATTGGGAACGACGGTCGCAGCCAACGAATTTCGGCGGACTGCCTTGCAGTCTCCGGCGGTTGGAATCCGAATGTTGGGCTCTCGTGCTTTCATCGCGGTCGGCCGGTGTGGCATGAAGATATTGCCGCTTTCGTTCCAGGTGATTGCCCGGCCGGGATGACGATGGCAGGTGCGGCGAAGGGTGAGTTCTCGCTCGGCGAATGCCTGCGCGACGGTCATGCCGCAGGCGCCGCTGCCGCTGCGGATTGTGGCTATCACAAGAATGCCGGCACGTCGGCACAAGCGGGAGAGGAGGCCTATGCGATCTCGCCTCTGTGGCAGGTGAAGGGCAAGGGTAAGGCTTTTGTCGACTTCCAGCACGACGTCACCGCGTCCGATGTGACGCTGGCGCAGCGCGAAGGCTATGAGAGCGTCGAGCACCTGAAGCGCTACACAACGCTTGGCATGGCGACCGATCAGGGAAAGACGTCAAATATCAACGGCTTGGCAATTATGGCTGCCGCCAGCGGCCGCTCTATTCCCGAGACCGGTACCACCATTTACCGGCCGCCCTATGCACCGGTCGCGATCGGTGCCTTCGCAGGTCACAATCGCGACGAGAATTTCCATGCTTGGCGGCTCGCCCCGTCGCACCATTGGGCAGCGGCACGCGGTGCGGTGTTCGTCGACGTCGGTCTGTGGAAGCGAGCGCAGTGGTACCCGCAACCGGCTGAGAAAGACTGGCTGCAATCGGTCAGTCGCGAGGTCATGGCCGTACGCAACGGCGTTGGCTTTTGCGATGTCTCCACGCTCGGCAAGGTCGACGTGCGAGGCGCCGATGCCGGGGTTTTCCTTGATCGTGTCTACATCAACGCCTTTTCCTCGCTCGCCATCGGCAAGGCGCGCTACGGTTTGATGCTGCGCGAAGACGGTATAGTCATGGACGACGGCACCACATCGCGTCTGGCGGAAGACCATTATTTCCTGACGACGACGACTGCAAAGGCCGGCGTCGTCATGCAGCATCTGGAATTCTGCCGGCAGGTGCTGTGGCCGGAGCTCGACGTGCAGCTTTCGTCGGCCACCGATCAGTGGGCGCAGTTCTCCATCGCGGGGCCGAAGACACGCGATCTCCTGCAGGCGCTATGCGACCCAGCCGAAGACCTCAGCAACGAAGGCTTCCCATTCATGGGCGCTCGTGAGGTCAAGTTGCGCGGTGGCGTCACGGCCCGCCTGTTCCGAATCTCCTTCTCCGGCGAAATGGCCTTCGAAATTTCCGTGCCGGCACGCTACGGGAATGCCATGGCCGAGAACCTGATGATCGCCGGCAAGCCTTTCAGCGTCACGCCTTATGGCACAGAGGCGTTGAGCGTCATGCGCATCGAAAAGGGCCACGTCGCCGGCCCCGAACTCAACGGCACCACGACTGCGGACGACCTTGGTCTCGGCAAGATGATGTCCAGGAAGAAGGACTTTATCGGTCGTATCATGGCCGGGCGTGAGGCGCTGACCGCGCCAGATCGCCAGGTGGTCGTCGGTATCAAGCCGATTGACGTGCAGCGCCGCCTCCGTTCCGGTGCTCATGTGATCCCGAAGGAAGAGCTTCCTGGACCGGACACCGATGAAGGTTACGTGACCTCCGTGTGTTTCTCCCCGACGCATAACCAGTGGCTGGGCCTTGGACTGGTCAGGCGCGGACGCGAAAGATACGGCGAGGTGGTGCGTATCCATGATCCGCTGAGGAACGAGGATTACGAAGCTGAGATTTGCAGCCCGGTCTTCTACGATCCGGAGGGAGTGCGTCAACGTGGCTGATTTTTCTTGGGAACGTCAATCGCCCCTCGACAAGGCGCTGGTGGCCGGCGTCCACGGTGTCGACGGTCAGACGGGTGTAACGCTGACAGAGATCCGGAGCATCCTGTTGGTGCAGGTAATGGCCCGTCGCGGCAAGACGGCTGAAACCGCCAAGGCTGCGAGAAAGTTGTTCGGTGTCGAACCGCCAGCCGCACCAGGCGCAGCGTTCGGCAATGGCGCCACGCTGATATGGTCCGGGCCAGATCAGTTTCTGGTTTTTGCGCCATATGGCGACGGCAGCCAATTTGGGCGGATCACTGAAGCCTTCGCAGGCATTGCTTCGTTGTCGGATCAGTCGGATGGCCGCTCACTGCTGCGCATTTCCGGTTCGTGCGCGACGCAGGCCATGGCCAAGTTCACGTCGCTCGATCTGCATGACGACGTTTTTGCGGTAAACGCTGCGGCCACCACCTCCGTCGATCATACTGCGGTCAATATCTGGCGCGACGCTGACAGTACAGAAGGGCTACCAGTTTACAATCTCGCGGTATTTACCAGCTTCGCCGATAGCCTGTATCGTATGATCGCTGACTCTTCACTCGAGTACGGCTTGCGAGCGGCCTCGATCGAAGCCGCGTAGAGTTTCCGTCAGTCATGGCGCAAAGCCCTATTCAATCGAATGGGGCTGTATGGTCATCGATACAAATTTCGGACGAAGAGGAGATCCAGTTTTCGGCAAATTCCGAAGACTTCGGCCACAGCTGGGACTTCCGGGATCGCGGTGCATGGCAAAGCGATCGAACTGTGGGGAGTCCCGTAGGAAGAAAAAAAGGCTTGGCAGCATTGTGCCAAGCCTGAAGGGCGCGCTGGCTTGGGAGAAATGCGCCGCGTAGCGGCGGATTCGTCAGAACAGTCCTTCGATCTGTCCGTGTTGGTTGAGGAAGATCTTTTCGGATGATGGGACCTTCGGCAGTCC
>NZ_QGGG01000010.1 GCF_003148475.1 Pseudaminobacter salicylatoxidans
CTCGGTCCGCATTTCGCTGAGCACGCTTGCCTGACCGGCGATCAGGCCTTCGGCATCCTCGATGCGTGTGTCGAGCAGTACGATGTCGTAGGCCAGCGCCGCATTCTCGCTGACGCGTTCACCGCTCTCTTTAATGATCAGGGCCCTGGTGCGGCCGAATTCCTTGACGAAGTTCTGGCGCTCGACAATGTCTTCAATGTTGGCCGAACCGGTATTGGCAGCGAGGAATTCAACGCGATCGCGCACAGTGTCGAGTTGCTGCACATTCTCGCGGACGAAGTCGCGTATTTCCTGACCGAGATTGGCGATCTGGACTTCGATGGGCAAGGTGGCGTCGAGCGTTTCAAAGCGCGTCGGCACCGACCAGGCAACGCTGCGGCCATTGTTCACCCGCAGCTTTGTGCTGACCATCCATGCGGATTTGCCCGTTAGTCCCTCATTAATCGTGACAACCGTCTCGTCGGCAGATGCGCGCTTGGGGAATGCAACGGTCGGTTCGCTCTCCGGCCAATACCTGATATCGACACCGACGACGCTGATGTCTTCAATCGGGTCCCAATAGAGCCGCGCCCCCGGCAGTGTCCCAACGCCATCGGCCTTGACTAATATCGGAACCACCTGAAAATTCTGAACCTCGGCAAGCCACTGCGGCGGATCGACGATGACGATGTTGGGCGGGTTGGTTGCATATGCGGTAGGATCGAAGACGCCGTTGCTGATTTCCTGCAGCGTCAACGAGATATCCCGAACGCCATCAGAATTGTGCGCGCCAAGCTGACGCGTCAGCACCTGCCACGTCCGGTCACCATACCGTGCGCTGTTCCACCTGACCCAGCGACCCTCCTTGATCGTGTCGAGGAATTTTGGATGGACGGTGATCTCGGCCGATGCCTGATACCGCGCGCCGCGGATAGCGATGTCTGCCAGCCGGTCGACCTGCTTCGGATCCGTGACCGCAGCGAATGGAATCGCACTGGCCAGCGTCTCCCTGTCTTCGGCCAGTGCACCGGCGTCGATGCGGGTGGCTGCATCCTTGGTCTCGTAGAAGTCCGCAGGCGAGAGGTAGGACGCAGCAACGGTGTTGATCAGTTCGGTGCGCTTGCGCTTGCGCGTGAAGCGTAGCGGTGCCCCCACCTTGAGGTCGTCGTCGGTAATGGTGGCGACGATGGCCTGTGGTGCGCCGGCAATCGGAAACTCACCATCGACACGTTCGACCCATGTGCCGCACATCGCATCGAGTATCGGCGTCATATTGGCGTCGTGGTTGGCGCCGGGACCGTCCTTGGCAATGGCATGTGCGCGGTAGCGCTTCGTGCCGTCCGGCATGCCCTCGTCACAGATATTGGCGGCCTGCGTCCATTCTCCGAGCGGCAGGCGGCTGGCCCGCACGGCCTTGCCGACCATGCGCTGTGTGCCGTTGAAGAAGCCGCGCTCCAGATTGTAGAGCTCGACAACCGGGTTGTCGGAATACTGCCACGTCGCCTGATTGTCCCAGCGCTGGGGGCCGGAACCGCCAACGCTGCTGTCCTTACGCCAGTCATAGAGCGGTGCGCCCACGACCTCGAACAGCAGCTTGGCCGGAGCGGTCAGACCATCGCCCTGCTTGCGCAACTCCGAAAACACAACTGCATAAGCATTACCGGCGCCGCGATGGTTGGCCGTCCAGCGGCTTGCCGGCCGGGCATTATTGACCAGCGTCGGCTCTGCCTGCTGATCCATGGTGCCGTAGAAGAACTTGACGCGAACATTGTCGTGATCGTCATTGCTGGTGCCTTCGTTCGGCACGAGCCAGTAGCCGTCGCTGTCCTGCTCGGTCAGTACGCGCCATTTGCCGTTATAGCGGACACGCGGCACCGATGTGATGCGGAAGCTCGACAGGACATAGACGTCCTGAAAGTAGCGACCGCCCGGACCATAGTTGTTGCGATAGATGTGGTGGCCCTCGGTCGCGCAGGTGCCGAGGATCACCGAGCGTGGAATGTTCGCGCCATATTGCGTTTCGAGCTCGGCCGCGCGGCTCTGGCTCTTCTGCGGCATCAGCCGGCCGATGGCGAAACGGATCGCCAGGCCGAACGCAGTCTGTGCGATGCCGGCCAGAATGGGGCTGGCAGCCGCCCACGCGCTGACGCTCGCTACCAGGCCACCGGCCCAAGCAGCTATAGGTGCTAGAAATGGCATGGAACTATGCGCCTACCTTGTAAGCCTGCACGATGTCGGTGGCCGGAAAGAAGGTCAGGCCATGCGGCTGCTTGACCGCGAAGCCGCTGCCGCAAATGAAACCTGCCGTGAACTCGTCGTTTATAAGCATGACGCCTACGTCACCGCGGCGTGCCGAGAAGCGGTTGACCGGCTCAAGGCCTAGGAAGGTTTCGAACACATCCCTGACGTTTTCGCAGCCGTTGCGGCGCAGGTGACGGGCCGCGCCCGCCTCGGTCCTGTAGCGGCCGCGGAACTCCGCAAACGGGTCGATCCCGACCACGGCCTGAATGGCATCGCCCACAGTCATGAGGCAATCGGAGCGTCCCCATTCCGGAGCGATCTCGATATGCGCCGATGCCAGATCCTCGACGGCGCGATCCCAGCCGTCACTTCGCTTCGAATTTGTAATTGAAGTATTCATTGCGCAGCCTCGCAGCGTGTTCGAAGAACATGTCACCGGGCGACACCAGTTGCTGATCCTCGTGGGAGGCGAACCGGTAGCCTTCGCGAAAGTTGTCGATGGCGCCGGTTTCCAGCGTGGCCTCAAGCCACATATCGCCACTTTCTTCGCGATGGTCGATCACATCGGCGTAGCCGTACCAGGTCGGTTCCGCGTGCAGGAAAGCGTTGGTGTCGGGATCGATGTAGAAGTCGTACAGCGTGACCGGCCGGCCCTTGTATTCCTCCTGCTCGATCAGCAGCAGCTTGTCAGGCGTGAGCCCGAAATCTGCTTTCGCCGGCAGACGCATGGTCAGCGGCTGGGCAGCGGTGCCGAGCGCATAGGGCGGCTCGTCGATCGATATCAGCGTGTTGCCATGATAGGTCAGGCCTGCATAGTCGATGCTGCCCTTGCCGGAGAAGAAGCCATAGGTGCCGGTGCCAAACTCGAAGCGCACGGCTGAGGCGATCTTGCCTCTGCCCTCGTCGAGCAGTTGCTGGAGGCGCGTTGGGAAAGCCATGTGAACTCCAGGCTATAGACTCTCCCTCGACCACTTACTTTGATGCGAGGGGATCGCGGGAGGGGAACTGACATGAATGAGAAAAAACCGTTTCGGACGATAAACTACGCGCGCACCGTTCCAAATTTGGAGGCCATCAACCTGATATCGCTTCACGCGCTGCGGACGGTGATCGAGGAGATGGTGGAACAGCGTGGCGGGATCGGCCCCTGGTATGACGAGCTAGAGCAGGAATTGATCCGTGATGCCAAGGGAACCATCGCCGAAGGCGTCCCGATAGAAACCGAGGCGGGCGCTCTCAAGCTTGGCATCGATGTCCTTCAGATGACTCTCGATGTTGTCCGCCACAAGTTCGGAAGCGCAGAATAAAATCGCGGATTTGTCGCCGTAAGAAACGGTAAGCGTGTCGCCGCAGCGCCGGATGACGTGTTTCATCTTACCTCCCAAGCTGTTTCTCATCGCGCCGAAACAATGCTTGCTGCCGCATCATTTCGCGACGCAGTTCCGGCATAATCTTGGCCAGGAATTCCATTGGATCAAAGGCGTCTGCCTTGCTCGCCTGCAACTCGGTAATCTGATCCTGCAAGGCCAACACCTGACTTTCCAACAGGGCTATCCGGCTATCGACAATCTCCGACATCTTCATGACTTGATCTGAAAGTCCAAGAAGCGGCTGCAGGTCTTCATCCTTCAAATCCATGACTTGGCTCTCCTTTCCGCCCCGCATCAGCGAGGCACCTCGATAAGCTGGAATTTGGCTGTCGGCAGAACGCCGTCACCGACATCGACAGAGCCGGGAACGACGCGCGCGTTCATCTTCGGTTCTTTGAAAGTGACTGTCGCGCCGGCTGAGATGTATGACATCACCGGTGGATCGACTGCGACCGTCAAGGACGTACCCGCAGCCGCAGCGTCTGCCATGACGCGGTGCAGGCTGTGATAGGCGCCGGTGGTCAGTGAGAGAAGGTCGCCATCGGTCAATGACAAGCCGGCGGCAACACCGCTCACCGATAGCTGTGTCCCGTTGGTGATTGTGTTCAACGTCCCGTTCTTTGCCGGTATCAGGCTGTTCGGGTCGTCCCAATACGCACGCGGGAGCCGCTGCTTGCCGATCGGCGTGTAGATGACCGTCTCCATGCCGTTCCGGGCGCGGGCAAGCCAAGCCTCTATAGCGGCGAGTTCGTCATCATAAAGGGGTCTGGTTTCAATATCGGCAGTCCAGTATTTATCGCCGTTCTGGATGAAGGAGATCGCTCGGTTTCCATATCGTGACATGGAAACCGGATCATTGAGCCGTGGACGCCCCCTCTGATAGTCGACCTTCGGAAGAACAATGCTCATCGCATGTACCCCCGCGCACCGGCATCGCGCAAATCGCGAGAAGCGCGGTAGGAGGCACCCTTCTCGTATTTCGCGAGACCAGCCTTGACCCCCTGATCCACCATCTCCCGGATTTCGGTATTGCCATTGGCGCCACGAACATCGACGGTGATGTTAACGTTGGTCTGCTGGTTCTGATTGGCCGCGCCGGGCGCGCTGACGCCAAGTCGGCCATCAGGTCCGCGCTTCAAGGGCATGATCGCTTCCGGCCCGGCCTCACCCATAATCCCAGCGCCGTTGGCGAACCGAAACGGAGTGGCGCGGTCAACGATGGTATTGGAAAAGCCGCTGATGCCGTTGGCGAACGCGCCACCTTTTGCCATGCGAAGACCAGCCCAGGGATCAGCCGCCGCAGCAGCACCGCCGCCGCCAAGCCCAAATAGCCCGAGCAAGCCGCCTAGCAGGCCGCCGCCGCCAGAACCAGCGCCTTTGACCTCAAAAAGCGCATCCAGAACATCGTTCATGAGTTTGTCGACGATCCGATCCAGTGCATTCAGCGCTGCATTTGCCATGGCTCGCCATGCGCTCTCCCAGAACGACATGCCTTGGCTCATGTTGTTGATCAGGTCGTTCTTGAAATCTGAGAAGAACCCTTTGGTCAGATCTTTCATGAACTCGAAGCGCTCGGTCAGAACGCGAGTGCGTTCTTCGGCTTCTGCCATGGCTTCAGCAAGGGCCTTGAACCCCTGCTTGTCGGAGGCCGTCAGCTTCAGACCAGCGCGGCGGGCCTCGTTGAGCAGGTCTTGCTCGAACCGCAAAGCCTGCGCCGCCTGCTGGGTCATACCGATGACCTGGGCTTCCAGTTCCTGCTGACGGATGAACTCGACGGCCCTTTCGGTTATGCGCTCGTATGCTTTCGCTGCCTTTTGGGCCGCCTTGTCTATTTTGCCGAGATCGCTGGCCGCCCTACCGGAACCGCCAGAACCCGAGAATTCGGGCAATTTGATTTCGCCAAAGGCGGTCTTGAACTGCTCGGCAGCAATAGCGGCAGATGACGCTGCGACTTCTCCCATCTGTTTCGCACGAGCCGTGAAGCCTTCGATGGCTGTGCCCATACTTTCAGCGGACACTCCCAGAGTTCGAAGTATACCGCCCATGCTGTCTTCGGTTGCACGAAGAATGTCGGCCATCGCGCCATACCAGATCGATTGAATGGTTTCCGCAGCAGCCCGGAACGACCAAACGACAGCGTCGAGAAGTATCTCCGAACGTCTGCCCATCTCCTGCAATGCGCCAGAGAAGCTTCCGGTGGCTTCTACAAGTCGGGTGAACTGGTAGATGAGTTCGCCTGCGGCGACGATCAGGGCGCCGATCCCGGTCCGAATAAGAGCAGCCCGCAATAGGGTGAGCGCGCCGGTTAGTCCCACCGTGGCGACTCTGGCAGCTACGAACGCCGCCACATAATAAGTTCCGTACATCGTCACGGCGGTTGCGCCGTAGGTGACGACGCGCCCGATATTATCTGCCAGAGAAAGCAGAGCCGTAGCGACGGCCTCCGATGCGCCCGATGCTTTATCCATCTGGCCGATGAAAGCCGTAAGGTTCGTCTGGATACGGGTGAAGGCATCGCCGATGGTTGCAGGCATTTCACCGGCGCGTTCGCGCAAGTCGTCTAGGCGCTTAATGAGAGCCTCGGCGATCACGCTGCCCGTGATCTTGCCTTCCGAGGCCATCTTGCGAAGCCCGTTGACGGTGGTGCCCAACTCGTCGGCAAGAGCCTGGGCAACCTCGCCACCGTTCGCGAGGATCGTCTCAAGCCCATCGGCCTGTAGTTTCCCAACGGCCATGGCCTTTGACAAGGCATTCTGGACCGATGCGGCGCGCTCGCCCCGCGTTGCCGTGAGAACCAATGCATGGTTCAACGCCTCGGTGAAATCGGCGGCTTCCGACGCGCCTTTGCCGAGATCGCGAAGGACCGATACGTTGCGGCTGTAAATTTCGACAGTCTGGTCCAGAGGCGAATATGATGCATTCGCGATGTCCACGATGCGCTGCATCAATGCCGGGGCGGCATCCATGTCTTTGATTGCCGCGCCAACGCGCGACTGCATGTCGGACCACGCGTCCGAGTATTTGATCAGAGCGGTGCCTATCGCCGCGCCAGCGATCGTTCCAATCGCGCTCGATGCCAGCAGCATCGCCTTATTGAGGCCGTCATAGGCAAGCGCAGCCCGAGTGGCGCTGCCAGCGATATTGTCGTTCGCAGCGCGGGCTGCAGAGCCGGCGACAGTCGCGTTCCTGCCAAGATTGGAGAAGGTTCGCGATGCTTCACGATCGAATGCCTGCGACTTCGAGCGCCCCTCCGCAAACCCGCGATCCAGTTCGGAAAGATCGGCCTGAACCTTGACCTTCACGAGGCCAGCAATATCCATGGCTTTACCTCGTGGGTTGGTGCGCGCTATCGTCCTGCTCTTTGGCGGGAGGCGATATGCGTGCACTAATATTCGGAACGGTTCTTCTGGTGGCTGGGCCTGCGTTTTCCGGGCAAGCTGAGGATGTAGCTGCCAAAGCGGCAGCATGCTGGGATCTGCCGGCTGGCATCGGACAACTGTCGAAGGCTGAGTTCGACGTAGCGATTGACGATACCGGATTCGTCACGGATGCGACGGTTCTGGATCACAAGGCGGACAGCACCGCAACCAGGGTATTCGTACAGTCGGCAGTGCGCGCACTGCTAAAGTGCTCCCCCTACAAAGGGGAATCAGGGACGATCCGACTGACGATGAAGGCCTCCGATATCCCCCCGGCAAAGGGGCCGATCGATCCGTTCAAGTAGCGATCACCCGAACAGCGCATCGAAGAGATCAACTGACGCCGGTCTGGATGAAACTTGTGCAGGTGCAGCATTGCCGCGCTGCCCCATTTTCTTACCGGCGTCGGCAAGGAACACTCGATCCAGCCGACGTGTGACCTGGGTGAACATTTCAGCCTCGATCTCATCAAGACCGAGAATGAAGGCCGCCGCAGCGATAGCGCTTGCCGGGATCGGTCCAATGCCCATTCCGTACTGCCGTTCGGTGGAAGCATCCCAGAACGCGTCCAGCCACGGCTCATAACCGGCCAGGCATTGCGGCGGGAAGAGATGATCCGATATCTTCCCGCCATGTTCGTCGGCAGCCTGTCTCAGTCCTTCGGCGCGCTCGCCCCACTGGAGTTGCCAGCAGACGAGCGCTTCGAGTTTCCCGCGACGTCCTCGGTAGTGTCCGCGATGCCGCGGTCCACGATGCCGGCCGCGTAAACGACAGCATCGGCAAACGCCTCGTAGTCGGGATCGGTGCACCATTGCTCGGCGAGCGCCTTGTCGTAGGGCAGCGGCTTTCCCTCACTGGTTAGGCCATCCCAGTCGATCAGGACGCCCTCGAACAGCACTTCACCGAGAATCTTGCGGGCAATGTCGGGCTTGAGCGAGCCATCGGCATTGCGGCCCTTCTTGGAGACTTTGCGCTCCTTGGCCGACCGCATCACGACGACGCTGGGGCTAGAGAGGCCGCGCACACACAGGCGAGCATCCTCCATGCCTGGGAGGTCGCCGATCCACTGGCCGGCAGCAACAGCTTTCGCATCGCGCTTTAAAGCGGATATGTCCATGATGGTTTCCTTGTATTTTCAAAGGGTTGAAGCTATACAAGGAGCGAGGATCGAAGCGGCTGGTACCCGCGACGATCCTCTAACCAAGCCAACCTGTAAGGAGGTCGAAATGGCTGCTCCCCGTATATGTTCTGTCGAAGGTTGCGACAAGCGCGCTGTTGCGCGCGGTTGGTGCGATCCGCATTACCGCCGGTGGAAGAAATACGGCGACACTGATGGGCATTCAGCATCATACGGTGCTGCGAAGCACTTCTTTGAGGTGACAATCCCCAGCCACGATTCCGACGAATGCCTCATATGGCCCTTCTATCGGAATGGACTCGGCTATGCGGTCATCAAGCGCGGCGGCAAGACACACTTGGTATCCCGGCTTGTCTGCGAAGAAGAGCATGGTTCGCCACCGACAACGGAGCACCAGGCCGCCCATTCCTGCGGCAACGGATATGGCGGGTGCGTGAACAAGCAGCACCTGTCGTGGAAGACGCCGACTGAAAACGTCGCTGATCGGATCGACCACGGCACGTATCAGTTCGGCACCCTCAATCACCAAGCGAAAATCACCGAAAATGACGTTCGCCGGATCAGGTGCTTGGCTGGGGCTCTATCTCATGGTGAAATTGGCGAGCGCTTCGGCTTGGACCGATCCACGGTTCGAAACATAATCGCTCGGCGGATATGGAAGTGGCTCGATTAACTGCCGCTTGTCGCCGCCACCTTAACGATGTTGCTGTTAATTTCCAGTGTGGCCTGCATCATCTGGACAGTGTTCGCGGAACCACCCTGTTCCGGCGTGCCCATGACGAGAGCAACGAAAAGGCGCTCCGATGGCTTCGGATCAGTTCCTGTTGCGGGCGCGTCGTTGCCAACGATCTTCACCGCATAGTTGTTGCGGTTGCTGGCGGCGCCAGCGGCGATCAATGCGGTCTGGCCCGGGTCACCGGCGAGGATGGCAAAGTTGCACTGCATCTGTCCGGCGTTTGCCACGCCCTTCTGCTTGACCGTTCGACCGCGATTGATGAGGTCGGTGGCAATCAGCGCGGCGGTATCGCCCGCGGCGCCCATCGTCTCAAACCCGTCCACCTCTTTCCAGATTTCATCCTCGAAATCGGCAGCGGTGAAGTCTTCAGCCTGGGTCTCTTTTGCGCCACCCAGGAAGAAGCGCATCCCGGCAACCGGGTAAAGGTCTGTTCCAGCCATGACGGCTTCCTTTCATGTTGAGATACCTTGCCGAAGGGCGAGACGGCTTAGGATTTGATGGTGATCTGGTCGACCGTAATGACGAGCCTGCCGTCCGCGCTACGGATGCCGGTGAAAGGCAGATGACCGTCGGACCCGCGGCGCAATGGCAAGATGGCTTCCGGGCCGCATTCGCCGGTGGTGTAATGATCCAACGGAACGACATATCCGTTAGTCGCAGACAACGGCTTCGGTGCAGCGGTAGCGGCACCGGCAGCAGCAATAGGCGCGACGCCGAGCGCCGCCAGGAATGACCTGCGGTTCATCTTGGTTTCCCTCCGGTTGGATCAGTTCGCGAATAGTCGAATGGTCAGCGTGACGCGTCGGCCGACGTGCTGGTCATCGTCAGCAGGCGCGGGAGACGGTCCTGAAGCTGTGATCTGCGTTACGGAATAGCCAGCCACTGTGATAGCCGTCCGCTGGCGATGGAACATGGCGTAGATCACGTCAGCTACGGCCTCGACATTGCGGTAGTGCTCCGCGGCCTCGCCATAAGTATTGATGTCGATGACGACGACAGGCCTGAAGGTGTTGATGCCATCCTCGTCGGTGCGGGCGATGATCGGACCGACCGTCACCATGGGATATCCCGCATCGACCGGAACCGGCCGACGGGTGTGGACCGATGGTGCCCCGAGATACTTCCCCAGCTTCGCCGTGATCGCCGCATTGGCGATGATTGCAGCGCGCAGCGGGGCCAGCACCTCGAGCGTGGGCGCGGTCATTTCAGCACCGCCGCTATCTCACCTTCAATGCCGGCCGTGATTGCGTCCTTCTTGTTAGCCAGCGCGGGCCGGGCGAACGGGCGCGGGGCCATGTTCGCCGCGCCGTATTCCAGATCCTCGGCGTAATCCGTCGACCAGATCGCCTCGCCTGACAGGTCGGCAGGCTCGTATTCTGTGCGGGCCGACTGCACGAGACGGCCGGTATCAGATGCAGGAGCCTCGCCGGGCGCTGATGCCTGATGCTCGACGCCGCGACGGCGATAGATGCGACCGGTCTTCTGGCCGTCCATGATCATGGAGTTGCCTTCCTCGATCACGCTCTCGGTGCCGTCGATGACGCCGCGCATGGCGGCTTTCCGAACCTTGTCTAAGATGCTGTCACCGAACCATTGGACGCTCATGGCGCACTCACCTCGTAGGCCTGTAGCCGCATGGAAGCGCCGGCCGGATCAATGTCCAGTACCCTGCGTACCTGATGCCACATTCCCTCGATCTGGACCGTATCGCCTTGTTTCGGCTCGACGGCCGTGCTGCCGAGAAGGACAAGGATGCCGACGTCTGTTGACGGTATCCCTGCGCTGGCGGCCCATGAGGCATCGAAGCTCTCGCGGATGCCTTCGAATGAGAAATCGGCCGGGACCATACCGACCGGATCGCCGAAGTCATCGACACCAGTGCCGGGAACCATGCGTCGGATCATTCCCTTGCGCAGTTTCCCCTTGAAGCCCTTGGCGATCTGCGCCTTCATGGCGTCCAGTGGAGATTTGGCCATGTCGAGGAAGCCTCAATCGTTGACAGACTATCAGGAGGCTGCAGCCCGCGCGCTGTGCCGAAAGGCTGGCCTCCCCGAGAACATCAAGCGAGATGGCGTTCCTATGTGGGGAACATTTCTCGGGGAGGTGAATGCTGTGTTCGAGGCTATAGACCTGGAAGGATTGTTGGCTGCGGGATCACCGAAGCCTGATGCAAAGCCACGCTAGCAGCGCAAGTGATAGCGGGTGAGCGAATGGCCGTCGGTCTGCATCGACAACGCGTAGATCGGTCCGATGGCAACCGTCACAGGCAATCGATCGACATGAACGGTCGGAGGATCGCTCCGCATGGCCACATGCTCGATCACTGGCGTGAGCGCGTAGGGAGGAATGGCATCCATGCTCGCCTCAATCGAGACAGCATAGATGCCAGGAACGCGCTCGAAGGCGCTGGCCGGCAGGACATAGATCAGCGCAGCGGCCAATAGGCCGAAGGCTGGCAAGAACAGACTTCGCAATCGCATGTGTTCGTCCTTTCGTTGAGCCGGGATACCCCGCCCGGTCGGGATTGATCCGGCGCCGCCGCTTTCTCGCAAAAATGACCGCCAAGACGGCTGCCCCGCACGAGTTCTTCTCAGGAACGAGCGAACGGCTTTGTCGCCATAGCCGGAATAAGGCGGGAGGAAGCGGGGCACAGGAATGCGAGGCGGGCCGTGTTCGGCAACCTTTCGGCAGGGACTATGACCGCCGCTTGATCCCTCTTGGAACCTTTCGGTTTTCAACCTTCGGGAGCGCGTCAGGGAGGCTTACCGAGTTTCAACCGGCATTTCAGCCGCGCCGCCTCGCATTATGGAGCGGACGTCAGGAGTCTCACCTGACTCGAGCGGCGTGGAACGCCGCCCTCTCATCGAGCCGTCCGCATTGGAAGAGCGAGGCACTGCGGCGAAACCCGACTTGTGCCTCGCGGTCACCCTCCCAAGGTGATCTGGTTGCGGGGATCGGATTCGAACCGACGACCTTCTGGTTATGAGCCAGATGAGCTACCGGGCTGCTCTACCCCGACAAATCAAGTAACCACTTGTGTCGATACTGGTGCCAAATTGGTTTCATACGGCGATTTTGTCAAGCCGTATCGAGCCACGACTTTGTCGGCTTCCCCAGAAGTTCGGCGGTCCAGCCACTCATTGACCGGACACAGTCCGTCAGGTGGGGCAAAGCCTGTTCCCAGCCGACGCGGTGGCGCAGGGCTCCGACCCACGGCAGGGAGGGCGATCTGAAGTGCCCTGCTTCGACCGTCATCGGGACACCGCAGAGCACCACTTTGGCGAAGCCGAGATCCTGGAGTGCGGCCTTGACTGCGAACAGCCCTGAGGAGCCGCTGTCCTTCTGACCCTCGAACATGGATGGCGTGACGATATCGAACGGGATTGGTAGTTCGTGAATGTGGCCGACCACCTTGAACCAGTCCGGCCATTCGGCATGGGTGACGAGTTTCACGGGCGGCGAATTGCGGCGGGCCGCGCGATACTCAAGCCATTCGGGCATGCGTTCGGGATGCAGGGAGACCGCGGCATCGAGAGGCCCTGTCCAGAAGATCACCATGTCGTTGACGGCGATAACGGCATCGAAGCGATGCATCGCCTGAGCCGCAGCGATCTCCTGCCAGACGCCCTCAGCCGATCCGAGGACGAGAGCCACGCCGCTCGACACAGCAGGTTTGGTCGTTCTTTCTCCTCGAATGTCCGCTTTCTCCTTGTCGCCAAAATGGTTACATGCTAAGTTATTGATGTTGTTAACAATCCCTACCACGGAGAAACTTCGACCAATGAATATAGCTTATGATACACTTGGCTATTCCAAGGCGCTGCAGAAAGCTGGCATTCCGGCCAAGCAGGCGGACGCCCATGCCGAAGCTGTACGGGATCACGTCATGCCCGAAATTGCTACGAAAGCTGACATTTCCGAGCTTCGGAACTCGATGAAAGTCGACCTGCAGCGGCTGGAAAGCCTGATCGAGCGCCAGACCTTGCAGCTTACCGTCCGTCTCGGCGGGATGGTGATCGCCGGTGTTGCCGCGCTGGCCGCCTTCCGGTTCTTCGCCTGATCTAAGCGCGGGTTACGGCCCGCGCTCCCCTCACCACAGAGAATGCACTCGGCACCCGTTGCCGCGCTGACAGAGCGCGCCGGCTTGCCTATGGAGATTTGAGAAATGCCAATTGATGCGACGAGATGGGAATTGTTGCAAAGCGCGCCTGATGATGGCGGGCTCACGATCTTCGACGATTGCGATGTTGTTTGTGAGCACATCGCATCGGCGGAGATCGGGCGGCTGTTCGCCGCCGCGCCGGACATGCTGGCGGCGCTGAAACTGGCCGCAGACACGCTAACGCCGCCCCGCAATTCCGAGGAATCGGCCACGCTGGAGATTGTACGCGCCGCCATCGCCAAGGCTGAAGGGAGGGCGTGACAATGGACGACCTTCGCCCTCTCCATCCCGAAGAATTGGCCGAGCTTGTTACGTTCGCCAGTGTCGAGGGCCGGCACTGGAAAGACGTTCTCCAGCGTGAATCGTGGTGGCGCGGCATACCTGCCCGCGACAAGCACGGAAAGGAATATCCGCACCTGTACGGCCTGCGGAACAGCCACGGGCCGACCTGGCTCTCCAAGTTCCGCCTGCCCGCCTAACCCCTAACCCGAAACCGATTTCGCCTGTTGCTGCGCCTTTGCGCTATCGCCAATGCTCTCGCACCCATTCGACGTGCGGGAGCTGATGCGGTTTTTCCTCGCCATGAAAGTATACGATACGGGTGTCGCCGAGACCGGTCTGCCTCACCGTTCCCTTGTAGCTCTGGACATGCCCAGGCCAGAGATCATCGAGGAAGACGTGCGGCTGCGTTCGCATCCACTCCATATCGTTCTGGCCACGATGGCGCTCGTAGACGTGCCCGTTGCCTGCCGGCACCAGTGCCACGGCGTTGCAGGCTTGCTCCAGCCGGTAGGGATCACGCGGCAAGGCGATGACATCGGCGTTGAGGCAATACCGGGCTAGATGGTCGACATTGCCTGTCGCGATTGTGTCGAGGCCGACAAGTATCATTGGCTCATCGAGTTCGTAGGGTCGGATACAGTCGCCATAGCCACCGGCACCGAGACCGGGAATGACGAACTGTTCGACGTCATCATGCAGCGGCCGGATGCGATCAGTGTAAAGCACCTTGCGGAACGGCAAATCGAGATTGCGCTCGAAGCCGTTGAACAGCTTTTTCACCCATGTTTCGTCGTAGCAGCGAGAGAACTTGAACGAAGTGGCGTTCGGCTCCCACAGAAGCGTCGCGACGACCAGCATCAGGATACCCAGCGCATGCGATTCTCGCGCCAGTCCTCCGGCTTCGGCTTGATACTGCCGCCTCTGCAGAACACCATGCCGGAGGGGACATTCCGATTGACGATAGCTCCGGCCGCCACCACTGCATCTGGATAGATGCGGTTGCCCGGAAGGATCACAGCGCCGGCGCCGATCGTCGCGCCGTTGCCAATGGTGACTGTGAACCACTCCTTTGAGCGAAGTCGCTCATCGTCGTATCCGTCCTTATCAACGGCAGGCCATGCGTCATTGCACAGGACGACATTCGGTCCAAGGAACACGTCGTTGCCCACCTTGAAGCCTGCGCCGGCCATCACCCCTCCGCTGATGATGACGCGATCGCCATAGATCGAGCCGTCGAGCATCGCATGAGGCGACACGCTGCAATCATCGCCTAGCACCGTGCCGCGCGTGACGGAGGCGAACTGCCAGACCTTCGTGCCGGCGCCGATCTGGACGGTGTTGGCGTCGACATGCGCTTTGGCGTGGACCAATGCACGATGATGGATCATGCGCGCTTCCTTTGCGGGATGAGTGGCGATAATGTCCGCCGATGCGAGATGAAAAGCCGCTGAGCGACAATGAAGCCCACGACCGTTTGGTCGCCGCGCGAGATGCGCTAGGTGATGCTCCTGGCGCCACGAAGCGGGCAAACACAGCGCTTGAAGCAGCCCGTCGAGCAATGACAATCCTGCAACTCGGACTGGTCGCCGCAGCCGAAGCAAACTCGGATCAGGTCGAGGGGATTATTCCGGACGGCCCCGAAGACGAATCCGCATAGTTTCAAAGCAGCGGCATTGTATGACTTCCGAAAGCGGAGCCATCGGATCGCCGGGATAGCGAAGCATCGCGCCAGACGGCGAGGTATAGGCGCTGTCCAGTCCCATTATCTTTTGGCCGTCCATGGCGCGATGGCTGTCTCTCGTCCTCTTGTCTTTCGTAGCCCGCCATGTGCGCTCGATCATTGTGTCGTCGACGCCGGCCGCTTCGGCGGTCTGCCGCCACGCTTCCCGGCGCGCGGCGCTGGTGGCCTGGGTCGTCTCGGTCCTTGCGATCATATCAGCGCGCATTTTCAGGAGTGAATCCTGATAGCGACCAGTAATCTTCGAGAGTGTTTCGGCGTCCACTGGACGTTCCTCGGCTATCGCCTTTATCACTGCGGCATCAAAACTGCGGTCACGAGCCTTCCGGGTAAGGTAGTTGCCCATCTCGCTCGGTATCCCGGATGTCAGTTCCTCACGCGCATTGGCAACGAACTGCCGCTGACTGTCTGTCAGGCCAATGATGCCACCGGCGCGCCGGCCGGTGCGAGGGTCGAACTTCCCCGCAATCTCGACACCGACTGCCCGGGGGTTGGTTCCCTTCGTCAGCCCTTCGGACAGGGCATTTCGGAGGGATTCGCGCTGATCCTCGACGATGCGGGTGATCATGGCCGAGGAATGCTGGCGCACCCACTCCGCGGCGCGCGGGTAATCCGGATCGAACCGAAACCCGACTTTCATCCCGGTCCAGTCGCGCAGGATAGGAAGAGCGTCAACGGCGTCTTTGCCCGCCGAGACATAGACCGCTTCGATTGCTCGCCGAAGCCCGCTGTACGCAGCGCCTTCGATATGAGCGGCTCGAAGCGCGGCATCGATGTTACCGGTTTCCAGCGCTCGGATGAGCGCCTGAAGGTCGACGCCGTTGCGCAGTTCATCAATGGCGTCGAGGAAGGCACGGCGAACTTCGGGCTCGAACCTGTCGAGCAGTTCTTCGACGCGCCGGCGGTCGGATTTGCGGACCATCAGGCGCGTCCGAAGAATGTTACCGACGTGCTCGATCGGCGCCCGATAAGCCCAGCCGCCAGCAACAGGTTTTCAATGCCGGTGAAGGCATCCGCAGGCGCCGAGCCGTCGGCATAGGTAATGCTGACGCTGCCGGCCGACATGCTGGCAATGCGCCCGTTCGGATCGAGGTCTTCCGAGAGCGATCCCGGCTCCTCCAATTCGCGCACCGCCGCCTCGGAGATCGCGAAGGTCACTTCGTCGGGAACGTCGTTTGGCTGAAATTCGATCAGCCACCGCCCATTATACGTCGCGGCCAGATAGTCGGTGGCTCGCCGAATGGCTTGGAGCTTCGGTTCGGGTGGGGTGGAAGGAGCGTCCGTCCACACCGTTCTGCCACGCGCGTCGGCATAGGCGTCCACTTCCTGCGGAGTGACAGAATCCACGGTGAGAGAAAGCGGCATCGTTCAGACCTCATCCGGCGTCAGGGTGGCGTTTCGCAAATTCGTGTTGCAGGAAGGCGAGCGAGCCCATCATCTCGTAGACGTTCTCACCATGGTCGAACCAGGCGGTGAGCCGGCCGCCATCGGTGACGAATCCAGTACCGATGAAACTCTGAAGTTCGCCTGTTTTCGCCTTTTCGAGCAGCGCCTCAATGATCCGGATCAATGCTTCTTGCGGCTCACCGGCCTTCGATGGAATGTGACCGTTCAGACCGATGACGTTGCTCATGTTGACGGTTCCCCGTGCTCTATTGCCTCTGCGGCACGCCTGAGCGCAGCGGCGGCACGTTTGCGGCTCTCCAGGTCGTCGGAAATGTCCTCGACGAACACTTCCAGATGCCCGTCCCATCCCTGCGTTATGTGGACGGTCCAATGTACATCCGGCCGTCGCTCGCCCAGGTTGACGACGTTGCTCATTCGCCAGCGGACCGGCGGGCAAGCTCGATCTGGATCACGCGCTCAGCGTCACCCTCGGTCTCGACAGTGTCGGTCGTAAGGGTTGCAGCGAGAGCGATGCGCTCCCCGACAGTCAGCGCTTCCCAGCCGTCGGGAATGGTGACGGCCGCGCGCGCCTCGGCGTCTTCCTTCTCTCGCAACGCCAGTTCGGCGCGGATCGCCTCTTCAGCCTGTACCTTGTTGCGAATGGGATCGTTGGACACCTGCGAAGCAAGTGCCTTGAGGTTCGGTGCGCCGGCGGACCGCGGAACATAGGGCAGTTCTTCCCAGCCGGTCAGATCGACGGCGCGCTGTTTCTCGCGTGGCTCGACTGTGCTGGGATTGCTCGTCGATGCCGGTGTGTTGGATGCCGGCGCCGGTGCCGTAGGAAGCGTCTCATGCCCGTTGGCGTAGGCAACCGCTTCATCATGAGAAAGGCCGCGCTCCAGCGCTTCCATGAAACGGCGGCGGGTTTCAGCGATAGCCTCGCGTTCAATGGTGTCGACGGCAGATCTGCGATACAAGCGCATGGTCAAATTTCTCCTGTTACTGAAATGTCGCCTGTCGCATCAACGCGGCGTGGCTGATCTTCTCGCCCTTCATCGCAGCGAGAACGCCGGAGTATTGCTTGCCGTTGATGACGAGCGGACGTTTTGGAACACCACCGTCTCTGGCCTTCACGCCGAGCATCCGGAACATCCGAAGTAGCGTAGGACGGGTGGTCTGATAGGCAGCCGCGATCGCTTCCATCGTCTCTCCGGACTGGTAGCGCACGGCTGCTTCGATCGCTGACGGTAGTGGCTCTTCGCCGTCAAAGAACTTTCGAAGAGGCGACCCACGCTCTTTGCGCGCGCTTACACCTCCGACATGCTGCCAAGCACTGCCTGAGCGGATCACGCAGATGTTCGGTTCGCTGATGCCAAACTGCTTTGCCAGAGTTCGGCTCGACAATTTCGATGCACGGATGGCGACGATATCAGCCTCGGATAGCTTGGCCTGCGTGTTCAGACGACCCTGTCGGGCAGAACCTTGTCCACCATCGGTGAGATTCAGAAGACGTGCGCCGTCGATTCTGAATTTGCTGATCCAATTGCGCTCTGCCACGTTCCACGTGGCCTCGCTCTCCAAAATTACCGCTTCGACGGAAACACCATCGGCAAATGCTTTGCGGATCCATCCACTCAGCGGGCTCTTCCGTCCATTAGTGGCCTGCGAATAGTGCTGGCTGAGGCGAAACTCAACCGCGCCCATCGTTTGACCAATGTAACGGATTTCCGAATTGTCGGACCTGCGCAGTCCATAGATCGCGCAGGTCCGTTGGCGAACGGCACGAATCTGCATTCAATCAGGTTACAGAGGTGCCATATCGGTTACAAGTTCATTAACCGATACGGTGCTGGAAGCGGACGATGCGGATGTTCTTCGGATCCCATGCGCGCTTCCAGTTGGCCGCGTTGCTGATTTCCGCATCCGAGGGAGTTTTCTTCGCCGGCACGCCACTCTGGGGGTCCCACGCGATACCACGCGGGTGGATCACGAAGTGACGCCGGGTGACGAGGAAGTCCTGACCACCGCCCTTCAGTGCATCACGACCCATATCGAGCGGGTTCTTCGGGGAGCCCTCGCCATAGCCCAGAGCACCGGGGCCGAACAGCCAGGTATCGTAGACGCCGCCCGTAGGAGCATTGGCGTCGTCGACGATGACGCGCTTGTCCTGGAACGTGTTGTAGAGCCAGGTGCCGTCGCTGTCGCGGACGGTCTCGATCATGTCGTTCTTCTTGAGCCACGCTTCGACGGCCGAGTGCATTCCGACGGCGGTGATGCGGTCCTTGCGATCGCCCAGGAGCTGGCCAGCGTCGATGAACGAAGCGCCATCGATGAATGCAGCCGCACCAGACAGGCCCGAAATGTTCAGCACGTTCTTGGCCGTCGATTCGGCCGCGAGAGCCCCCATCGCGCCCTTAAGGGTGGCGAAGGTGACCATGTTGAACTCGTAGGACCAGTTCTCACCGACGCCCGCACCGATGGCGTTCATCGGATCGTCGCCAGCAAGATCGCCAGAGAGGTCGGTCGCACCATAGACGAGAGCACGTGCATGAAGCACGGCCTTGTCCTGACCGACGCCGATCTTCTTGATCTCGAGATCGTCATCGTCGTCCAGAAGCTGGGCACGCTCACCGAGCGCCTTCCAGAACGGCATATGGATCTCGGTGCCACCATCGCCGCCGAACGAGACATCGTCCACCGGCGCCATGACGCCGGACTGGAAGAAGGCGTTCGCGCGGGTGGTCTGCTCGCGGTAGTACGGATTGAAGCGTTCCGGAACGATTACGTCCGCAACTTTCGTGGGAGTATCAGCCATGTCATGTCCTTTCTAGGAGTTGGGCTGTCTTCAGGGTGAAAACAGCCAGGCACCGCCATGGCTGTTGGTGGGTGGGCGGCACCGCCGCCCTGCTGATCAGGCCGCCTTCGGCCCGACTGCTTTGTTCGCTTCGTCGAGATCCTTGAAGCCGGCCGCCTTAGCGAGTTGTTCCGCCTTCGCACGATCTGAATTGATGAGCCGTCCCTGCTGGGTGATGTTCCAGCCGTCTTTCGCAAAGGGATTCGGACCTGCATTTCGGCGCGTGTCCGAGCCGCGCTCGTCCGCGCCGCGCATCGGTGCGATGAAATCCTTCGCCTCTTCGCTTTGCGACCAGTTCATGATGAAGCGTTCGACTTCGTCGCCGCCGAGATCAGTTTTCATCCGGGCCACGCGCTTGCCGTCTTCCTCGACGACTTCGACATCACCTTCGAACATGCGCTGGGCAGCCTTCATCAGCGTGGGCTTGATGCCGGCCTTGACCAGCGCCTTGGTGAGACCATCCTCAACGAGGGTGCGGCGCAGATCGCCGCCCAGGCTTTCGATCGTGCCATCGCGTTCAGCGATGATCACGTCCTTGGCATTCATCGCCGCTTCGTGGCGGGCCTGCCACTGGCGATCCTTGGCCGCGACCGCCGTCTCGACTTGCTTGCGCACGTCCTTGTTGTCGGGGTCCGCCTGCCGGGCCTCGTCCTCGGCCTTCAGGCGCTCGTACTCGGCGATGTCAAAGCCTTCCGGCAGGACACGCAGTTTCGCCTCGGCCTCGGTCAGCTTTCGCCGCGCTTCGTCGCGTTCCCGCTTCGAGTTGTTGTGGCCGTTACGAAGCGACACCACAGCCGGGTGATCGTCGATGCCTTCGATCTGCAAGACGAACTTGCCGTCCTTTTCCTCGTATTGGTCCTTGAATGCGTCATCGACACCGTCGAGCGAATCCAGAATGGTCTTGAGCGCCACCGGCGATCTCCTATCGTTTGAGAAACCCGCACCGCGGGCAGGGAATTGCGCCAGATGGCGCGGTTATTCGGCGAGCAGCCATTCCTCGTCTGGCTCACCGAGAAGTTCGCGCGTCCAGCCGCTCATCGAGCGGACGAATGGCGCGATTTCGTCGAAGTGCTTGTTCCAGCCTTCGCGGTAGTTGAGCACTTCGCGACCCGGCCACGGCATGCCGCTCCATGTGGCTGCCGACTTGCCCGGCACGTGACGGCGAGAATCCATCGGGACGCCACACAGGACAGCCCGCATGCAGAGTTCGCGCGCGACAGTGACAGCGAAGAGGCCAGAGGAGCCCTTCCAGTCGGGAAGCAACCGATCCGCGACCTTGGACAGCCGCCCCAGCGCCGATGCGCCGCTATGCGACCACACCGTCGGGCGGTCAGACTGGTTCAGCGCCCGCGCCTCAAGCCATTGTGGCGCGTTCTCGACATGGAGCGTGACGGCATGGTCGATTGGTCTGGGCCAACGGGCGATCATGTCGTTGACGGCAATGACGCAATCGGGATCGAACAGCGCGAGCGCAGCAGCAGCATCTTCCTCGACGCATTCGGCCGAGCCAAGAATGAGGGCGATCATTTCGGAAGGACGATACTCGGTTTGACCTTGGTGAAGGTCTCGCGCTCCTGAAACTTAGCGTTGGGCCCGTTCCCCTCCATCCACGATTCGCGCACGATGTAGCCGTTGCTGATCTTGCGGATGGACATGGATTCTTCGCGTCTGCCGGTTGGTACGGCAACAGTCTTGGTGCTCGCCTTCGGCCTGGAAGCGGTGGCCTTCTTCGTCACCGGCTTTTTCGCGGGCGCTTTCGCCATCAGCCAAGTTCCTCGAGCATGTTCGCTTCCGACCGCAGGATCTCAACAACTTGCTCACGGCTCATATGCGTGAGCATGAGGGAGATGCAGCATTCGAGATAGGTGACAGACGACCGATGCAAGTATGAATCGACCGCCGACTGAGATATGGCGTCGATCTTCTCGACCTCATCACGCGGCATTCTGGCCTCCTGGGTTTTCTGCAGGGGGAGCGTTGGGATCAGTTGGCGGCACCGGAGGAGGCAGAGCGCCGGCAACGATCGGGTCGGGCTCGTCGTCCATTTCGTCCTCGATCAATTTCCGCTCCGCCTCAGCGTCACGCTCGGGAGACGCAATTTCGCCACGCTGCAAATTGTCGTAGAGCGTTTCGTATGAAATCGCGTGATCCTGCCAGGACTTGACCAGCGCCTGCAGGTCGCTCGACGACAGCCGCGAATTGATGAAGGACAGGTTCGGCTTGACGACGATGTCTTCGATCTCGGCGTCAGAGCAGCCCATCATCCGGCCAGCGAAGCGAAGGGCTGCTTCCAGACCCTTGGCGCCAGCAATCGCGATGGTGATCAGCGAAGCAGTCTGTGCGGCATAGCGCACTTTGCGAGACTCGCCCGACTCCTGCGAACTGGCTTCGGTGTCGAACAGCTTGGCACCGGCGGCCGCCGCGACCTCGCGTTCGTCGACAATGGCAGTTTTGTGCGCCTCGATGCCTTTGCCGGCCGGTCCGACATACTTGAAATCGGGCGTCACTTCCGGGCTGTCGCTCTTCAGCGAGATCGCGATGCCCGCGCCAATCGTCTCCGGTGCATCGCAGTTGATGAAAGTCGGGGTTTCCTGCCCCGTCATGAAGAGCTGCCACCGATAGTCGGCCGAAAGTTGGTAGATGGAAACCGCCGAGCGCGCCACACCGATCAGCGGCGGAGTTTCCGGCGTCACGGACAAATCTCGAGCACCGATGACGACGAAGGGAATTTCTTTGAGCGCAACGCCCCCGCGCGCCTGCGGCTTCACCTCTTCGCCGGCGGCCAGTTTGTCGCCCTTGTAGAGCGTGGCGGTATAGGCACCCTCCTTCATTTCGAGAACGCGATACTGCTTTTCGTCCTTCCACTCGAAGCCGTCACGGACCAGCCCGCTTTCGTCCAGCACGAAGAAGTCGCGCTCGGTCGACCAGTTTATCAGTGCTTCGGTGGTGTAGCCGGCGATCCATGGCACCTCGGCACCTTCGGCGGGAGCGCCGACGAGCAGACCATAACGCCCCGTGGTGAGCAGTTCGGCGGTGATCCGGGCATGAAGCGCTTCCAGAGGCAAGCCATCCGGCGTTGCACGCTCCCAGATTGGCTCCATCCGCTCGGGAAGCGTGATCTGCGCCTCAGTGCGATGAATAGTTCCGGCCAGGCCGACGACCGTCGGATTGACGATGTCCGGGAATTGCGCCCGCTTCTGATAGGATTCGTAGAGCTTGTCCTTGTGGTCGGACGCCCGGAAGCCGGATGGCATCGGCAGGTATTCTTCCTTCTCGGCCTTGACTTTGCTTTCGCCACGCGCCGTGTCGCGCATCTGCTTCCACTCGGCTTCCCGATCTGCGTAATCGGGATGCTTGTTGGTGACGTCAGCCATCTAGAAGAGCCCTTGCACGCTTGTAGTCGTGGTTTTCGGTTTCGGCGCGGTCAGCAGCCGGGCGAATGCGCCGGATGAGGCGTCGACCTGATCCTTGAACTTGCCGTTTGGGAACAGGCAGAGTTCGTCGAGATAGCCTTCGATCCACGGTCCGCGCACGAGGAACACGTTGCCAGCCTCGCACTGAGCGGAGAACGGCTCGGCGCGAGTGACCTTGTCGCCGGTTTCGCCAGTAGCCCGCACGTTGAAGCCCGCGAGCTGCGCGACGAAATCCTGTTTTTGGACCTTGCCCGCCTGTCCGGGGTCTTGCGGCAGCGAGATCATGCAGCCTTTTCCGTCGACATCGGCGATGGCGCGGATCAGCTTGCGGACCTCATTGCCTTCCGACTGCGTCTTGATGACGTGGGCCACGACATAGCGGCCCTCGGGCGTAAGCCCCATTTTCACGCCGGCGGTGCGGTCGGCTTTCTCGCTGGCGGTGGCGGCCAGGTCCCAATGGCGCACCCAGACTGTGCCCGCCGGTGCCGCACCGATGATCTTGCCGTCGAACCACTCGCGCTTGAACATGCCGCCTGACCGCGGCGCCGGACGCTGCTGGAACTGCCCGGCAGAGGCATATGAGCCCATGATCGTCTTGTCGCGCTCGACCACTGAGGCCGGGAAGCGATCCGGGAAGAGCAGTTCCCCGTCCTCGGTGCGCTGGTCCTGTCGATAGACCAGCCGAGGCTTGATGTTTGCGACATATTCCCGCCGTGCCTCCGGCACTGCCGCGCCTTCTGGATACCATGCCTGCTTTTCCGCATCGTAGCGGGCTTCAATCGCTTTGACGTCCATGTGCGTCGGCAAGACGACGGTGTAGCAGCAGCGCTCCGGCTCGAACTCCATCGGCAGCATCAGGTGCTCATAGCCGTAGTCGCCGGCGATGATCGCGCCAGAGACGTCCGATTCATGCAGGCGCTGCATGATGACGATGATGGCGGACGAATCCGGATTATTGAGACGGGTCGGCAGCGCCTCGCGGAACGTCTCGTTCGCCTCCTCGCGCTGCACGTCCGATTTCGCCATCTGAACTGATAGCGGATCGTCGAGCAGAACCCGATCGCCGCGCGAGCCGGTCATCGAGTTGAAGGCCATCGCCTCGCGAAAGCCCGTCGCGTCGTTCTCGAACTTCGTCTTGGTGTTCTGGTCGCCGATCATGGCGAAGCCGGAACCCCAGCGCTCCTGATACCAGCGGGACTGAATGAGGCGGCGCGTCTTGACGTTGTCGCGGATCGCCAGCGAGTCCTTGTAGGACGTTCCCATGAACCGCAAATGCGGCATGCCGCGCGGTCCCCATTCCCACGCCGGGAAGAAGACGCCGCACGCCATGGATTTCATGGTGCCGGGCGGGACGTTGACCAGGAGCCGGGTCAGTTCACCGTTCGAGACAGCTTCGAGATGATCCGCGATGGCATCGATGTGCCAGCCGTGCCGATACTTCTGCCCTGGCTCAAGAACGTGCCAGCCTCGTTCAATGAACGTTGATAGCCGCTTACAGGCGCGCCGATCATCTTCCAGAATCCATTCGTCATCCGAAGGAGGGGCGATCGTTGCCATTGATCACCCTTGATTAGACGCCTGGCTCTCCTTGCGCCGCCTTGCCGCTGCCGCCATAATCGCGACTTCTTCGTCCGTGTACGCAGATAGGTCCGTTTTCTCCACGACTTCCATCGGCCCGCCATTCTTGCCGACATTCTCGACACGGCGCACATAGCCGCGATCCTTTGCCTTCAATTCGAGGAACCAGCGAACAGTCTGCATATCGCCAGCGTTGATCGCCTTGACGACCTGTGCCTCGGCAACATCCGCGATCTCAGCATCGATATCTCGAAGCGCCTCCGTAACCTCTGGATGATCTTCGAGAAAACGGTGGAGCGTCTTGCGGTGAACGTTCAGCCGCTGCGCTGCAACCGTCTTGATGCCGCCAGACAGTCGCAGTTGCTCGATGATGCGAGGAATGTCTTTTTCGGTGAAAGCGGGAGGCATCCCACCCTTTCGCTCACGAGCATCTGAACCAGCCCGCGCCTGCGAGTGGGACTCTTGGGACTCATGTGGGGGCTTAGCCTTCGCCGCTGGTTTGATCTGCGCTTTGGCCTTTGCCCCGCCTTTTGCAGCCGGTTTGCGCTTTGGCGTTGCCTTTTTTTGTCGCCCGGCTTAGGCGTTACACGGATCACCACAGTGGAAAAGCCTTTGCGCGGGATTGGTTACGACGCACGGGGAAGTATTGCCGGTCAGGCTGCATCGGCCTGTTCCTGCCTTTCGGCTTCCAGTTGATCGAGGCGTTCGAGGGCGAGAGCGGCCATTGTTGAGAGAGCGATACCCGAGTTGACGATGTTCATCTGATGCTTGGTGCGGATGATGGCGTCGAAGAAGTCGTCGAACACCGCATGGGGCGCTACGCTGATGTGCGCATTCCTGGCTCGCTTCTCCAGCTTCTCCATCTCGGCCTCAAAGGCGATGCGCTCTTCGGGAAGGAAAGCGAATAGCAACTCGTCATACTTGATGTTGGCAGCGCCGAGGGCAGCAGCCGTCACGCCCTTACCAATGTCGAGGATGCTGTCGTCGAGGCCGGAGAACTTCTTGGAGTCGATGTCGAGGGAAGCATAGAGGTCCGCCAGCAGCGACTTGTCGTCTTCGCCGTTGATCGAGTTGTGGCTGAGCTGGATGGCGACCTTGCGCTTTTCAGTGAGTGGCGAGGTGATGACGAGGCAGTCGATCTCAGCCAGGCCGACTTCGATTGCCGCGGCAGTGCGGTGATGCCCGGAAAGTATCTCGAGCGATCCATCCTTGTTCAGGCAGGCGAGGACCGTGGTGGTGAGGCGGCCATCGGTCCGGATGTTTTCGATCAGCCGCTTGAACATGGCAGGCGGCATGTAGTGCGCATTCTTCTCCCGGCGCTTCAGTTTGTTCGGATCGACTTTGCGCGGCTCGATGTCGAGCGCTTTCCAGTCAATTGCCTCGCTTGAAGTGCTTGCCATACCACCACCTGAACGCTTCGTCGGGGCTCTCGTCGAGGCGAGCGCCCGTGTAGTTGAGCATGTACCGGCCTGCGGGCTCGTTCTTCTCGACACGCTTGGTCAGATCGAAGATGCCGCGGTATTTCATCGAGACCGGATGATCGGAGAAGGCCGTCGTGATCACGTCGTCGTAGCGGTTGATGAAGCGGCGGCCGAGATCGCGGAGGATTTCCCGGTTGCAGGCGAGCCGGGTCACCAGCTTGGACAAGCGTCCTTCCCGCGAGATTGCGAAATCCGAGAGCAGGTAGATCGATTTCTTCTCGCCGAACTTCGGAAGGGCGTAGATCAGGCCACCCACGAGCATCCCGTCGACATGAACGATGTAGTTCGCCATGCCGGGTGTGTGGATTATGCCTTTCTTGAGATAGACGTTCTTGAGGAACGTCATATGGCGGGCCTCGGCCGGGACGATGCTCACCGTTGAGGCCGGAACGATCTTATCGATGTCCACCGGCGTGTACCGGAAGGGCGATTCCTTCGGCGTCAGTTGCAGGAACGAAGACTTACCGGTCGAGACGTAGCAGTAGTGAGGCTTGCCGCGCCCGGAGTGAAATTCCATCTCCGGCTTCAGGTCATCGTAGATCTGGTCTGAAAGGATGCAGAACGGGACGCCCGAGCTGCGAACCTTGTCGATCAGACCGCGCAGGTTCTTCGGATCGAAGATCTCGTACTTCGGAGCTTCCCAGCGGGTGTTCTCGTTGAGGAACTCGAACATCTTCTCGTAGCCGGAGTTGTGCATCAGGTAGCCTTCCCCGATGTACGTTCCGCTCGACGTGCTGATGTTCTGGATCGGCTGCGGACCAAGCGGCTCCACATCCACCACGCGGATCTTGTCGCCGCCGCCATTGTTGCGGGTACTCAGAAGCGAGACGTCAACATCTTTGCGCATCCTGTCGATGAGGCGACCAGGACGGAATGTGCCGAGGGCGCGAAGAATCTCTGGCAACCCGCCATTGATCCAAATCTGGCGCAACGGCTTGTGGTGCCCTTGCTGAGGCGGACGCTCGCTCCACGATACGTCAAACCCATGTGAACGGAGAATGTGGACGGCGCGATCCGCGACATATCCCGGAGCCTGCGCTATGGCGAGCGTAGCGGAACCATGCCCGTTTCCAACCGGCATCGCCAGCGTACCTTCGCCGTCGAATATCCCCGACAGCCAACCATCATCGAACGACGCCGACGGCGTCCACGTCGGGACGCTGCGATAGATGTGGTGGTGTATCAGCCCGTCACGCGTCGGATACTTGCTGGCCCGCACCAAGTCTTTTGCTTCGACCCAGCCCCTGTCCCCGATGGGCCGAGGACCATCACGCCATGCGAGCCAAGGGTGATCAGCCGTGCAGACTATGCTCTCGCCATTGTCGAGATTGACCCGCACGCAGTCTTTCACCCCAGGCGATGAGTGCGTGACGGTGGCGTACCGCCAGCGCCGCATGCGATTCCCGGGCTGCGGATATTCGTCGAAGGTGAAAAGCTCATCTCCCTCACGCAAATCGCCGCAAGGCACCCATCGCATGTCGGCCGTCAGTAGGCGATGCTCGGGCGCGAGGCACTTGAAGAACGGAGGAAAACTGAAAATTGCCGCCTTCCGCTCGATCGCCTCGTCCATGTGCTCGATCCAGTCACGCGGCGAATAGCTGGCGATCGGCAGCATGCCGGGAAGCTTCCGAACCTTCTCCAGTGTTTTGTCGACGTAGCTGTCGAAATTCGCGATCAGGTGGTCTCGATGCTTGACCTTGTAGGCGTTAGGCTTGCCGATGGCGAAGCGGCCCAGGTTGAAGGCGACTGCGAAGGCAGCGAGGCGCTGGTCCGGCTCCTGATAATCGAACTCGTTGACGAACTCGAGCGCGCCGGTGAACTCCCAATCAAGCGGCTTGCCCATGACATAGCCGGCGATGGCTGACGAATACAGCGAGACGTCGTTGGAGTGAACCTGCACGCCGGGATGCGTGGCGAGCGTGATCTGCTCGAAACGGAAAGTGCCAGAGCAGCAGTTATAGACTGAGCCCCATTTTTCGACGTCCATGACGCGCAGGATTTGCGCGATGCACTCTTTCGGCACAACGCCCTGAAACACTGATTTTCTCTCGCTTTTTCACTTGCATCAGGTCAGCAAAAGTATAGGTTCACTGTAACCAATTTGGTTACTTATGAGTTCCTACCACGGAGACCTGAAATGACCATCACCACTGACCAGCAGAAGAAAGTTGCAGCTCGCATCAAGGCGCTCATGGCCAAGACCACAGCAGCCGGTGCGACCGAAGAAGAAGCACTTTCCGCCATGCAGAAGGCGCGCGAACTGATGGACAAGTATGGCCTGACGATGGACGCCATCAAAGCCGACGCCGAGACGATCGCGAAGCAGGCCATGACGCGCGACGACTTCAAGACCTTCGTCATCAAGGACTATCTCGCGAACAACGTCGCCAGATACTGCGATTGCAAGGTCTGGGTGAACCGGAAGGAAGCGACCTATACTTTCTTCGGCACCGAACAGGATCGCCAGTTCGCCATCTGGCTCATGGGCAGCCTTGACCTATTCGTTCGCAACCAGACCATTCGGTTCATGGAAGAACGCGGCCATCGTGGCGGCAAAGGCCCGTGGGCGCTTCAGAAGGGTTTCATGGTCGGATGTCTTGACCGGATCGACCGTCGCCTGCACGCCCTCATCCGAGAACGCAACGCGAAGAAGGCCGGAAATGGCCGTTCGCTGGTGGTGGTCAAAATGCAACTGGTCGAGCACGCCTTCAACCAACTCGACATGCGCCTTCGCAAAGGTAGCCGCTCTGGCGGAATGAAAGGTGACGGATCGGCCTTTTCTGCCGGTCAGGCGGCAGGCGACCGCGCGAACTTTTCGAGGCCGGTAAATGGCGGCGCTGGAATGCGTGCCATCGCAAGCTGAATTACTCGGAGAGGAAGGGCGAGCTTGATTGCTTTTTCCTCTCCTACGGCTGTTTTGTCAAGCACACTGTAACCATTACGGCACCTTATCAACGGAGAGGACCATGGCTGATACCACCAAAGCAGAAGAACAGATCGCCAAGGACAAGGAAGCAGTAAAGGCGATGACTGGCGCGAAAGCCGCTATGGAAGCCACGCTTCGGCGCATCGCGATCCTTGAACAGGCTATTTCTGCCGTTCGCCGCGAATGCCAAATCGCCGCTAAGACCTACGGTGATGGCGTCCATATTCGGGTCTACAACTACAAGACCAACCAGCACGAGGTCGTCAAGGCGACGGAGTTTTTCGACCGGATCGACAACACGATCAAAGCGGTGCTGTGATGGACGCCCGCGCTTTTCACAACGCCATTCGCATCCTGCTCAATCTCGGCCAGCACGACCTTGCTGCCGCTGGTGTAATCGACGGCAATTGGGGAACGGCCGATGCATCCGACCGCGACCAGGTGGAAGCGTTCATAGACAACCCGGTGCGTGAAACGCTGCGGATGCCGGATGCGAATTATGAGCGGCTGTTCGCATTGATCGAGAGCCGGCAGAAAGCGCCCGAGCCGACCAAAGACCTTGTCGCTGCACTCATTGCGGCCAAGCAGGAAATGTGGCTGGCAGCACGTCACCAGTGGACCATGGCCGATTTCAAGAATTGGGCGGTGATCCAGCAAATCGACGCGGCGCTTGAAAAGGCGGACGGCAAGCCTCGCACCGCCGAGGCCATTGCGAAAGCGGAGGCTACGTCATGACCCCGAAGGAGTTCCGCGCCGAACTGACGAAGATCATGCCCGGCTATTCGTGGACGGTCCATAAGTCATCGACCGACGACTACATGGAAGCGACCGGGACGCAGAGTTCCGGGTTCAATCGCCTCTCCACATTGGTCGTAGTGCGCCGGGACAACTACGCCGGCAAGGGCAATGATCGTCCTTGGTACACAGTCAAGAGCGCTGGTTTCGGCCTGCGCGCCCCTTTCCTCGGGGCATATGAGGACGGAACACTCGCGCGAGCACTGCGCGGCCTCCAAAAGCACTACGAGCACATGGCGGGAACCTACGCTGGCCATGCCCGCGCGCTGCAATCCGCCAGACAGCCGAAGAAGGAGCCAGCGTGATGGCCCGCTACTTGATCGAATGGACCATCGACTACGAGGGCGACGGCGGTCCGGAGGAAGCCGCTCGCTGGGCATGGGAAGTCATGCACCGGCCGCACTCCATCGCCAATTGCTTCACCATCATCGACGAGCAGGGCGAGCAGACGAAGATCGACCTGCAGGAGATCGACGAGACCGCGGCATGCGCTGGCCAATGATCTGTCTATGGGCATGGGCGGCATATCTGGCGCTCACAGGCGACGTGCTCTCAGCCTTCCTTAGAGGGCTGGGCGTGCTTCCATAACCTCCCTTTCCTTCCACCTACCACGGAGACAGTCGATGTCCACGACCACCACGGAAGCCCCGAAGACCTATCGGCTTTCATCCTCTCCCTTTCTGAATGCGCCCGGTCTGATCGCCTGGGCGAAGAATGGGTATAAATTCGAGCGCGACCGGAAGAACATGATTGATGTCGTATGCGGCACATGGGGCGGTCTCCCGCGAGATGCCGTTGAAGCCCTGCTCACCGGCAGCATCCAACAGGATCTGGACGGCGATACGGTAGTTTTCACGTTCTCGCCGCCGGTCGGCGCATGCGCCAAGGATTCCTGACCATGGCCATCTTCGAGATCACCCGCACCACATTTCACGTCGAGCGATTCACGATCCAGGCGGTCGATCCCGCCGACGCGTTGAAACGTTTCGAACGAGGCGAAGCAGTCAATCGTCTTGGCAATCAAACGCAGACCGAAGTTATGGCCTTCGAGTGGCCAGCGGTCAGAACTGCGCGAGGTTCCAATGGCCATCGGTAGCCATCATAGCGCGCGGGCCGGCACGGAAACGTGGCTGACACCGCCACACGTACTGGATGCCCTCGGCGGTGCGGACAGCTTCGACCTCGATCCTTGCGCTGCGCTCAACCAACCATGGCCGACCGCCAGGCAGCATTACACCGTCGAGGAAAACGGGCTGATCCGTCCTTGGCGCGGTCGCGTCTGGATGAACCCGCCGTATTCGAATAGCGTCATCGGGCGCTGGATGGGCCGTATGGCAGAGCATGGGCAAGGAATAGCTCTGATCTTCGCCCGCACCGAAACGCAGGTTTTCCACGAGACGGTGTGGCGCGGCGCCGACGCCCTGCTATTTCTCGAAGGTCGGCTTCATTTCCACGATGCTGCTGGCGTTCGAGCCAACGCCAATGCTGGCGCACCCTCGGTCTTCTGTGCCTACGGTGCGGCCGATGCCGATGTTCTCGCATCCTGTGACCTGCCGGGCGCCTTCGTGCCGCTGCGCCTCCGCTCGCTGATCTTCGGCTTCGCCTCGGTTGGCTCATGGGTCGATGAGGTTGCGAAAGTCATCGAGAAAGCTGGCGAGGCGGTCCACCTCGACACGCTCTACCGGGCGCTGGCCGACAGCCCGAAGGCACAACGGAATCGTCACTGGCGCGAGAAGGTCCGCCAATCCCTCCAGCGCGGCCCGTTCGAGCCCTTGGGCGATGGCGTGTGGCAGATGGCGCAAGGGAGGCTGCTTTGAGCGCTTCCACTGCCACGGCGCAACTGGACCTGTTCGGCCCGGCACCTGTCGTCAGCCGGTGGCCGGGAGACGGCCCGCATTTGTCGACCGTTTGGCGGGACGACGGCGCGACGACAATTCGGCGTTTCTACGATGGTGAGGGCTGGTGCCAGATGCTGTGCGCCCCCTGCAGGCATTGCGGCGTCTGGCATCCGCTCGATTTTGAATGGGGAGGGAGCGGACGCCATTGCGCCAAGGCATTCCGCTGCCCTCACGGTGAAGGATGGATGGAGGCATGACATGGCGAAGAAAGCTACCAAGAAGCAGCCTTGGCAGATCGAAGCGGAAGAACACCGGCGGGAGATCGAGGAAAACGTCGCCATGCTCCGCGATGGCAGCAACGAATATCTCGTCCAGATCGCCAGTGAAGCCCTCGAACAATACCACCACGCGATGATGCGCGGCGACAAGGCTGGGCGGCGACCATACGATCTCGTAATCGAGGCCTGCATCGACGTGCTCTACCGCATCACCGAGCATGGCCGCAGCGAAGAGCACGAGAATGGCGGACGTCTTTGGCCCCCGCGCAGCCGGTCGCGGTTCGATTGCTGGATTTCGGCATCGCAATGGCTTGGCGAACAGCTTGCCGCCATTCCCGGAGAAGTCCCGATGCACGGCCAGCCGGGGCGCTTTGTGTTGACGGTTCACGGATGCCGGACCGATGTGCGTTACCCCGGCCTGTTCGGCGGTCCCGGCCTCGACGGCAGGGTTATCGACCTCGACCGACCGTTTTTCAGTGAAACAGGGTATCGATCGTTCATGATCGGCGGTATCGCACATGAGCGCTATTTCACCGACGAGGGGGAGATGGAGGTTGATGAACTCTGCCGCATCGTCATGGAAAGCAGCCTGCTTTCCGACGGCAATGGGAAGCGCCTTGCCGAGCCGAAGCTGCATAAGCCGCCGTTCGGCCTGACCTTCCATCAAGGCAAGGAAACACATCGGCCATCACCGCAGGAAATGATCGATTCCCGCAAGGGCGATCCGGCTTGGGGAAAGCGCGGGTTTCTCGCGAATTTGCCACGCCTCACACCTTCTGGTGTTGCAGTTCGCATGGAGAAATCAGGTCAATTTGCGATGGCCTTTTAAGCTATTATCCTTGTAACCGATATGGTTACCTGCTAAGTTATTGTGGTTACAACGTATTTCCGAATCCTACCACGGAGCAGACCAATGACCACCGCAGCACAGAACATCCGCACCATCTGTCAGGCTGACGGCATCCGGGCACGGATCAAGCGAGAGGTATTCGACGCGGCTACCACCCCGCGCGAAACCGCTGGCCGCGATGAGCGCCTTGCCTACTGGCATGCCCGCCAGCGCGCCGCTGATCGCATTTATTACCGAAACTACCGTGAGCGCTCCCTTGCGATGATGACGAAAGTGGAGCGGGCCGACGCCCGAGAAATGGCCAAGGTTGGTAACTGGCACGACAGCGCCGAAACCCGCGCAGAGCGTCGTCAGTTGGGCATGGAGCGCTGACCGATGAGGTATTCCTTCTGCCACACTATCCACGACGAAGCGCTCGGCATCGATGTCATCTATGACATTGAGTGCGAGATTGAGCTTTCTGTCGTGCCTGATGCTGGCGCCCCCCAGGTCAGCGTCGATGGCGTCTATGTCGATGGCAAGAACCTGTTTGCCGGTTCCGCCATTTCCAAAGCCATCGCAGCCGAGATCGCCAACGCCGCCGTGGATGACGACGATCTGACCGCGCGCGCCATTGAGGACGAGGGGTTTGTGTATCGCGGTCTCGGCGCGAACGATCCTGACGGCCGGTATGTCCATGTCAGTTGAGCGGAGCAAGGCCATGACGATCAACTGCTACGAAGTCGACTGCACCGGATGGACGATGATCCATCCGCAAATGACGCCGGATGGGCTGGGCTATGTTCCTTGCTTCCTGAGCGATGATGACCCCCGCCCGGCGCGCGAGCAATTCAATGAACGTTACGTCTATGGCGGCTGGCGTCCGAATCCCGGCTTCACCAAGGATGACCGCGATTTCATCCAGTATCCCGGAGATCGCGCCTTACCGCCGGTGGCAGAGCGAAAGCTGCGAGACGAGCGGATCGTTTTCTATCCCGGCGCGGTGCTGTCGATCATCCAGCCTGACGGCAGCTACGAAATCGCGAGGCTCGACTGATGCCGAAGCCCACCGAATACGAGTTCACCCTGCCGGACGGCTCCAAGCGCTACGAGATCATCATCGAGCGCAGCGACGTCTTCACCTTCCAGAAAATGCACAAGGCCGTGAGCGCCAAGCCCGTCGGAGAAGCGAAATGAACGCGATCATCCCTCGCAACACCATTGAGCAGATCGTCGCGTATCGAGACGCGGCGGTCGGCGCCTACCATGCTGCTTTCGATAGCATTCAGTGCGCCGATACCAAACTCAAGGAAGCCGCCCTGCTTTGGAAGTCTGCCGCCGGCGAGCACACGTCGAGCAGCGCCTACAGCAGCGATGCAGACGAAGTGAAAGCGTTCTTCCAAGCTGTGAAGCTGCCCGACCGCGATCAGTTCTTCCGCACGGCCGTTCGCTTGATCGATATTTCCGTCTGGCAATACCTCGTCCAGATGACTGACCTCGATGCGCTCATGGACCGCAAGGCCAAGGACGAGTTGCGCGACAGCTTGAAATGGGTGCCGGAAAACTACCGTCGCGGTAGCGGCGAGACGCACGAACTGGTCAATCTGGACGAGATCATGGGCATCCCTCCTGTCACGGCCGACAACATCTACGCGACAATCGACAAGTGGGCTGGCGAAGCCGAAATGATCTTTCGGCGCGGCATCGCCACGGCATTCTCCACGCTGGATCGGCGCTTTCGATCGCATGATGGATTCAAGGTCGGCAGCCGCGTGATCCTGACCTATGCGTTCAGCAGCTATTCCGGGTCATTCGACTACGGCTCCACGCGCGACACGATCATGGACATCGAACGGACGTTCTGCATCCTCGACGGGCGCAAGCCGAACCTCGCTTATGGCGGAATCATCGGCCAGATCGACAACGAGAGACGCGGTTATGGCCCTCGGCAGTCCGAGCATCACGGCGAGTATTTCAAAGTCGTCGGCTACAAGAACGGCAATGCCCACCTGTGGTTCACGCGCGACGATCTGGTCGAGAAGGTGAACAAGCTGCTGGCCGAATACTACGGCGAGGTCATCGGCGACGGAATGACCAAGGAAGCCGATCCGTTCGCCAACGTGAAGCGCACGCCGGCCAAGCATTTCGGCTTCTATCCAACGCCGGACGCTGCCGCCCAGGATCTCCTCAAGGGCGTGCCGCTGCTGCAAAGCAAGGACAAGGAACCACTGACGATCCTTGAGCCGAGCGCCGGCACCGGAAATCTGGCGCGGCGCTGCATACGGACCATCAGCGAATTGGACAATTGGTCTGGCGGCAGGGAGCGTCACGCAAAGGAATATCGCTTCGACAACCGAGTGGACGTGGTCGAGATGCAGCCGCACCTTGCGGCCCAGCTCGAAGCGGAACGCATCTACCGCAAGGTGTACGCCACCGACTTCCTGTCGCTTCGACCGTCAGTCACCGGGCTTTACGATCGAATCGTGATGAACCCGCCCTTCGATCTTGAGCGCGATATAGATCACTTCGTCCATGCCCTCGACTTCCTCAAGCCAGACGGCTGCATTGCAGCAATCATGTCGGCCGGAACCGAGTTCCGCGAGACAAAGAAGGCGACGGCCTTCCGCGCGCTGGTCGAGAGAATGAAAGGCCAGTTCAGAGACCTTCCTCCCGGCTCTTTTGCCGAGGTCGGAACCTACGTCAATACCGTGACAGTCAAGCTCTGGAAGGACGGCAGCCGCAGCTATTTTTAGCATAGTTCTATTGTAACCATTTTGGTTACTTGGTATGATTTCTTTGCAACATCTTCCCTACCACGGAGTCGACCATGTCTTTCGCTATTCCCGTAACTGATCCCGCAGCCATCCGCTGCAACGCCATCATCGAGCGCCTTGTGAACCACCGCGTCGGGACCGTCATGCACGATGAAGGCTGGCGCCACGGTGCAGAGTGGATCGGACGCGCTGAGGGCATCCGCCATCCTCACCCGACCATTGCTTTTGACGGAGACGCGATCATCCGCGCCCTGGTTGATGACCCTTCGAACGAGGTCTGGCAGGCGGAAGGCGCGAAGTGGCTTTCACAGTTCCAAAGCGCCCAGCGCGTGCAGCGGTACTTCGCCTCGATGACGAACCTGCCTGAGTGCCGCGACACTGCGGATCTCGTTGCTGCGAACATTGATTGAGGGGAGCGACTGATGGCCGATACATCAATCTCTCCGCGACGGCGAAACGGCTTTGATCTCGAAGCTGACCTGATGCCGATCATCAAAGGCAAGGCTATGCTGCCGAACTTCGAGGAACTGCCGCTCGAAACCGGAATCGCCCATATCGCGGCTGGCGGCGGGCTTGTCACCGTCGACGGCATCAACAACGCCAAGTTCGAAGGCAGCAATTCGAACTGGGGCCATTGGGCTCGATACTGGCTCAAGACCACTCAAGGTGGCGCGCTTACCGGCGAAGGATACGTAATCTTTTGGGACCGTAGCAAAGGCCGCGTTGCGCGCTTCGCTATCTGCCAGCACGAGCACGTGAACACCAGCAATCCTGAACGCGAGCGCTACGGCTATCACCGGGGCCATTGCGCCAAATGCGGCCTCGACATGTCCGTCGACAGCAGCGGGTAATCGGCATGGCATCCCCTATGATTCTCGACGCTTTGGCTATGTGGGGCCACTGGCACGGCGACGTCAGCCCACTCGGCGCCACCGGCGACTACGCGCTCGACATGCTGCTCGCGGATGCCTTCCGCGCGCTACTCTATCACCCCACCGATAACGATCGTCTGGAATGGCTGGAACGCGAAGCAGCACGCGCCCGCCAACGCAACCTCGACCCTCGATACCACACACACCTTGCCCGCTGGCACAGCGCAATCTTCGAGGCTGTGAAGGTGCCCGTCATCGAATCCCGCATGAACAACCGGAGCTTGCTATGCGCTACGCCATGATTGATGCGAAGAACCGCAAGGTCTGGGACTTGCAAACGCCGTACCATCTTTCCGAAGCGTTCCTTGCGTGGGTGCTTCGATGCGACTACGCACACCGGATCGAACTTAATGACGATCTCGACCTGTGGGTATCAGCAGAGCCGAAAGCAACCAGCTTCCGCCTTCTGCAGGATGGTCCCCAATATCCCGGTAACGGCATCCTATGCGGTCGCACAAAGATGGACGACATCAAGTCGCTTCCGCGCCACTATGGCTACGAGATGGTCACCCGATGGGTCCACTGGCCCGCCCGAGTTTCGACAGAAACACGGCGCCCGATAAAATTGCGGCCGACCGGGTTTCCCCAAGTCGGCCTGTCTAATCCCTACCACAGGATTGCACAGAAGGACTGCGCAAAAGACACTGGGAATCTAACCCAGGCGCTTAGCAAAAGCAACGCGCCATAATGGTTACATTGCGACACCTTTATGGTGACATTTCGCGCCTGTTCTCTATGATATCAATCGTCACCTCCTACCACAGAAAGCGGCCACTCAATGCGCATCTACACAAGTTCATGGTTCACTAATCTACCTCCCGAAATCCAGAAAATCGGCGTATCGCGCGGCACTCCTCGCGCCTACCCGGCCGGCTATCGCCGGATGCCCGAGTTAGCTCCCGGCCCATGGTTTCAGACGGCGAACCTCCGCGATTACAAACAGCTATTCTTCGAGAGCCTGTCTAAGCTCGATCCTTCCAAGACCGTTGCAAAGTTGGAAGACCTGTCCGCAGGGAAGGATTGCGCGCTGCTCTGCTACGAGGCGCCGCAAAAGGACGCGGATTGGTGCCATCGCGGTTATCTTTCTGCCTGGCTTCAGGATTCGCTCGGACTGGACGTCTTCGAATACGGCATGGAAGACCGCGGCGCTGGGTGGAAGCATCCCAAAATCCCGAGCCAATACCGTCATCCCGCCAAGCCCATTCCGCTCGATGCCTCTCCCTACATCGGATCAACGGCAACTGATCGGAACGGGATTCAATGGACCGTACGCGGAAACGATGTCGAGAATGTCGACCAAGCTATGATCGAGGCAGCCGACGGCAGACGCTGCGCGATCTCGGCGGAAGTCCTCAAGAGCAAGTTCCAGCGGATCATCTGATGACCGACGCCATTATTGTAACCAATATGGCTACACATTTTGATCCTCTGGCAACATGTTCCCTACCACGGAGAATGACCATGACCATCAAGACTGGCTTTGATGAAGCCATTGCGGATGCCCGCAATCCTGACCATCGGAACTACAGCCCCGCGCTTGCCAAGCGCATCGGAGCCGAGCGCCGTCTGTGCCGCGCTCTGGTCGGTGCCTGCATCGAGCGCGGATACGCCGTGTCCGTCAACGACGGCGAGGAATGGGTGGTGAAACGCTCGACGGACAAAGCCCAGATCATGGCCGCGCTGTTCTCGACCGACGAAGACCAGATCGTCATCCGGGACAAGGACGGCACGCGCGCCGGCTGGTTCCAGTTGATTTACGGCAACGATGGCTGGGACGTCGTGTCCGACTTTAGCGCCAATCCCGTCTGTGAGGCGATTTGGGAAGAGGTGCTCCGGCCGCTCTCAGAGAAGATTGAGGAGGGGCGCTGAATGTACGCCTTCCACTTCATGGATGCGACGTGGCGCATTGCCCATCGCACGAACAGCAAAGAGCCGCGCCCCGCATGGGGCACGGAAGCTCACGCCCTCTACGAGGGAATCTACGGCACACGGACCGAAGCAGATACGGCGATCGTCATGATCCGTGCTCTGCTGGTAGCGGAGGGTCTGACCAATGGGTGAGGCAAAGCGCAGGCGCGAACGCATGACACCGATCCAGACCGAAGCCGAGAATCTGACGCACAAGCTGGCGGACGAAGGCCTCCTCATCAAAGCAGGATTCGTCGGCTACATGGCTGCTTGCTTTCCGACAGAGCAGCCGTCCGACATGCAGCGCCGGGAGTTGGAGCAGGCGTTCATGGCCGGTGCGCTTCATCTGTTCTCCAGCATAATGGTCTTTCTCGACGGTGGCGAAGTTCCGACTGCGCGGGATTTGAGGCGCATGGGTCTGATCGATACCGAGCTTCGCGAATATGGCCAAATTCTCGAAGGTCGCGCCGCGATGGCGGCTAAGACCGAGGGGAGCGCGTGATGAAAAAGCGCATCCCACTCTCCCAGGTCCATCCGAACCCATCACAGCCTCGGAAGACTTTCGAGGCCAACGCCCTGCGCGATCTGGCCAACTCGATCGGAGAACGCGGATTGATGCAGGCCATCACGGTTCGCCAGCGGCCGGGCGGAATTTATGAGATCGTCGGCGGCGAGCGCCGGTGGCGCGCGCACTGTCTACTTGCAGAGGAAGGATTGCTCGGAAAGAAGCCAACCATCCTCTGTGAGGTTGTCGACATAGACGACGATGAGATGGCGCTGCAGGCAATTGTGGAGAATCTGGCCCGCGCGGATCTTCGACCAATCGAAGAGGCGAAGGCATTTCAGGCGATGCTCGACCGTGGCTGGACGGTCCAGAGATTAGCGAAGGATCTCGGCCTCTCGCAACCGCGCCGCATAACTGACCGAACCGCGCTCCTCAATCTCGCCGAGACGATCCAGACGCTTGTGGATTCAGGAGCCTTCCCGCTCGGACACGCCAATTACATCGCCGATCTGCCGCAGGTGGATCAGGTGAATATCGTCCGTCTGTTCTCCGCAGGGAAACTCAAGGATTGGGCCGGCGTCCGCGCCGCGGCGCAGGCCGTTCGCGACCGGATCGCGCAAGCCGGAATGTTCGATCACGAGAACCGACCGGAGCCAACAAAGGATGACGTCGCTGCGATGAACCGTATGGAGCGCATGGTGGAGCGGATCGTGTCGGCAATTGCATCCGGTTTCCGTGACGGAGAGTTGATCGCAATCAAGACGGTGGACCCGAACCGGGCCGATCATTTGGCCGACACGCTTGCCCAGGTCTCGCGCACGGCGCGGGCAATGGAAGCGCAGCTTCGCGAGGCTCACGCCCGCACGATGCTCATGTGAGGGAAACATGGCCTGCCCATACTTTTCGAAAGACAGGAGCGTATCACGATGACCCTCGACCCGAAGTCGCTGGAAGCAGCTTGGTCCCTCTATCACGGCTCCACGCTCGACAAACGCGCTGCACTGGACGCGGCCATAACCGCCTACCTCACCCACGCTGCGCGAGACGGGGTTGTGGCTGGGCTGGTGGACCGGTTGCGCGGGATCTATCGTATACCGATCACGGACGGCCTTGGGGCAGTTGGCTCCGGTGAAGAGCCCGACAACCCGAACGAGTTCGTTCGAAGGTTCGAAACGTCACCTATCCAGCACGAAGCCGCCACCACTCTCCTCGCTCTCTCTGCCCGCGCAGAGGCAGCAGAAGAACGGGTGAAGAAACTGGAGGCGGCGCTCGCAAACATCGCAGAGGGGCGGCCTGAAAACCCCGCCGGTGATCCGTGGAGCTTCTATGACGATCTCGTCAGCGTCGCCCGCTCCACCCTCGCGAAGGAGGGTGGAGATGTCTGACGCCGTAGCGAAATTCGTGAAGGACGCGCGCATCTGGCTCGACAGCAGAGCCGAGAACGCGAAGCCAGGTTGGATGGTCGCGCAGATCGATGCAGTCGAAGCCGCCCTCCGCGCCGGGGGCGAGCCGGTACAGGTGGAGCCGCTGGATTGGGGGAAATATCGCAACGGCGATGCCGACGCGGTAACACTGTTCGGAGAGATTTACACCGCATACGCAGGCGGCGCTTGGCGCGTTACACGGAATGGAAAAGCAGGAAAATTCAGTCAAGCCGGTGACGATCTAGAAGCCGCAAAAGCCGCCGCGCAAGCCGACTACGATCAGCGCATTCGCTCTGTGGTGGTATCCGCCCCCTCCTGTGAGCGCGAGCTTGCCGAGGCGCGGGCGGAGATCAGCCGCGTCGAAAACGAGCGGGATAACTTCGAGGAAATGCTTCATGCCACCCGCATCGAGCGCGACGCCCTTGCCGCAGACAAGGCGCGGTTGTCCGGTATGCTGGAGAAGCTCGTCGAGCTTCTCGATCACGCCGTCAAAACGCCAGGATACGGCCAAGACCAAAATTCGCTCGAGGAAGCCGAGGATCACATAGAGCGTGCCCGCGCCGCCCTCTCCGCATCCATCCCCGCCCCTGCCGACGCAGAGGCAAGGCGGGAGGCGCTGGAGGAAGCGGCGAAGCACCTTTCCGAGATCGCCAACGCGATGTGGGAGCGGTGCGAAGTACAGCGCCCGGCTGATCCCACCGAAATCAGTCGTGGCGAAAAGGAAGACGCGACTACCGCGTGGTGCTTTGACAAAGCCGCCGCCGCGATCCGCGCCCTCGCAAATCCGGCAAGGCGGGAGGGCGAGTAGATGGCGAAGCGCGTGATCTACTTGAGCGGTCCGATCTCCGGGATGCCAGAGAAAAACCACACGCTATTCATGAGCGTAGCAACTGCGCTGCGCGCGGAAGGCCACGAGGTCTACAACCCGCGTGAATTCTGCTGGACGGAAGGCGTTTTCCCAAAGAGGCGAGCGTTTGCGGAGTATTGCGATTTCATCTGTAACCGAGCCGACACAATCGTTCTCCTGCCTGGCTGGCAGGACTCAAAGGGTGCCACCACCGAGCGCGGCCTCGCAGATAACTGCGGACTTGAGATTATCGAATGGGCGCTCTGGAAATCCGAGCACCTGCCGATCATCGATGATGTGGGAGGTGGACCATGACAGCCAGAGACGCGATAGCGCGCGAGCTAAATCCAGGCGGCCATAGTTCGGCCTGCCGCGCATCAGGTTTCATAGCCGAACGCGGCCCATGCGATTGCGGCATGTTCGATAAGACGGATCGCATCATCTCAGCCCTCACAGCCGCCGGCTTCAGCATCGTTCCTGCTGGAGAGGTGGAAGCTGTGGAAGCTGGGGCGGAATGCATGTGGGCCGAAAAGCCATGCACCTGCGGAGGTGGCCCATGCGAACAGGTCAGCTTTGGAGAAAACCATGAATCTCTGCTGGCGGAACTGATCGGAGAACACAGCGGTTGCGGCCACGGCATCCAGAATGAAAGCATCCCGGTCAAGCTGGCGAGAGGTGACGAGGTATATGTCGTTCGCGGAGAGTTAGGGCGCGCGCTTATCCCAGCAACCGGACCAGTGAAAGCATTTACCGCCGCTCCGCTCTCCGCTCGGCCGAAGGGAGGCGCGTGAAATGGGCGATCCGATCTATCGAGACGAACTAGCGTGGGCTGCTGCCTGGAGCAATGGAAGCCCGCACCCGTTCATAATTACTAATAGCGTCCGTTACACAAGGTCCGCCGTTATCGAGTACTTAGGGGCACATTGGGCTCGTCAAGATGAGACGGAAAGGCAGGGCTGGAAACGAGCCTATCGGCAGGGATGCCGCATCGTTCGCGTTCGCGTTCGCATCCAGCACGCCACCGAAGGAGCCAGCCATGACCGCTGACCTTATTGCGAGACTGGAGAATCTGACGGGGTCGGATCGGGAGGTGGATGCTGAAATCGTGTTCGATCTCTTCGCTTCGCCGGTCGGCAAGCACAAGGAGGATGGCGGTCCTATTGGCTACATCCGCCTTGATGACCAGCCCTCATGGAATTTAGGCTTGCGATTTCCCGGCAAGGACCGCGCATGGTTCCATGCAACACGTAAGCAGATCAAGGGGGAGACTCTGCTCATAGAGCGAGACGGCGCTTTCGTGCTGATGAACAGCATGCGCGTGCCGGAAATCACCGCCAGCCTCGACGCAGCCGTTGCGCTGGTGGAGCGGGTAAGGCCGGGGTGGAAGCGTAGCGTTTTCGAAGGTTACAACGGCCTCTGGATCGCGCGCATCAGCAGCCCGCGCCGCTTGCTATTCAGCACCGACTACATGCGGGAAATGGAGCCGGCAGGATCACCTAATGGCGCAATCGCCCTCCTGATAGCCCTCTTCCGCTCCCTCGAAGCAGAAGGAGCGCGTGATGACACCTAAGCAACAGCAGTTCCATGACATTCTCAATGATGCCTCGCTTCAGACGGCTTTGCGAGGGTTTCATCATGAGACGGCACGTCCCTTCACGCACAAGGAGACAGCGGAGACATTGATGCGCATAGCGGACGCTGCGCCGCACCTGCTCCAGTCTGAGATCGAAAGCCTGCAAGCCAAAATAGACTTGCTTCGCGCCTATCTCCCGGAGGCCGACGATGCTACCTGATCAGCACATCGGCAACGGCGGCCGCATCCCGAAACGCCTCACGGACCTTCTCGAGCGTGGCAAGACCTTCACTCCACGCCACGCAGGCCGAAACCGCTTCCTTGTAGACCTGGCTTTTCTTATCCGGCCATCTGGCGTCAAGCAGCGCCTCGCCAACCTCGATGACGGAGGTGACGTTTCGCATCTGGCCAACGGTCAGCATGATCGTGACAGGCTCGAAGCGTTCTTGCATCGCCGTCAATGCGGATGGATCGCGGAAGTTCCGGGAGGTCGTCGTGAGTAATGCTGATGGCGCCTCGATAATGGGTTAAGGAAAACGCTGCTTTCTCCGTGGGCAGCGGCCCGTCGCGACTGGTCCTCGCGGCGGGCATTTTAATTTCGCCCCTAGAAGACCGCCAAGGCGCGTCAGGCGCAATCCCCTCCATCACCCTCAAAAGAGTGTCCGCACTCGCTCTGGGGGTCCCCTGTCGATTTCTCGGCCTGTTTTGCGACTTCCCCATCACGTATCCTGGCACACCGCTCGCAGCACGTCGTTTGACCGGCTGCGAGCAGCCATCCTGCAGGCGCATCCTGAGAGCCGCACAGAGATCGGGCGATCCCAACGCCTTGGCGCCGGAAATAGTGAGCGATGGCGCTAGAACCCTTGACCGCCCATCCTTCTCGAAAGCCTTTCATGATCGCCGCTCCACTGGAATGACCTTGCCGCCTTTGCGAAAGATCTGATCCGCTGCATTCTTAGCCGCTTCTTTGAAGGACACGGAGCCACCGAAACGGACAAGGTTGCCGTTCATATAGCCGGCGAGCGCCTTGTGCGCCGCAAGTTCGGCAGTCTCTCTGCTCTCGAAACGACCTTCTTTGCCGTTGATCTGCACGACGCGGAAATCCCCCTGGTCTGCGCACCTGAACTCGCCACGCCAATACAAGCCGGTCCAGACACCGCGCGCTTCATATCCGTTCAAAGCATGGACTCCTGACGATAAAGATTGGGGCGAGCGGCGGCCGAGCTATCCTCATCCGCCATTGGTGGGTCAGCCTCCGCAAACTCGCGGGCACGCAGCATTTTGCAGACCGCCGTCTCAATTTCTTTGCCGCTAAGCAAGCGCGAAATCTCGGGAGCTAGCTTGTAGGCCGGCGTTCGGCGGTCGCATGAAACGCGATGCTCACTGGCGACGGAGCGGATTTCATCAGCCCAGAGCAACATCAGCATTCGATGGTACCAAGGCACTTCGGCTCGGTATGGCTCGGACCAGTTGCGCCAACGACTTTCCCTGTTCGGCTCTGGGTATTCCCAGATATCATAACAGCGACGCGTTCCGGCCAGCGCGAGGCTCAGCGGTGATTGAATCTGCCTGATTATGCCGTGTTTCATGGTCTCCATCCCCGGAGATTTGGTCCATTTCTCATGCGCAGCAACGATCATGCCATGACAACACGGACCGAAGTCGGCGATCTGGCCAGAGAGACGATCCAATTTGTCCTTTTTGCTCTTGATCTCACATATCCAGAGGCGGTCAGGCTGGACCGCGACAACATCGGCGCGACTTGATCCGTGCTCGACGTTCATTTCATGTATGATGCGAGCGTCAGGCCAGAGTTCACGGAAACGCTTCACCACTGCGTCTCGGATCTCGACTTCGGCGGACGAGCGTGTGTGTCTCATCCGCGCCTCTCGACCTTTGCGACGTAGTCCTCCTCGATAGCCAGAAGAACCAAGACGTCATGCCTCTGCTTTTCGATCTCATGGTCGGGGCGCTTCTTCCTCCCTCTGGAGAAACTATCCAGCCAGGTTCTCTTGGCGATGATCGATGCTCGAACCATATCGAGCTTGGCTCTATCGTCTATCATGCCGCCACCGCCAGTTCGGTTTTTGACCTTTTACCGATCAGTTTCGGTCCACCGACGTGCTGGGCATGAAAGCGGAACCACGCCGCATTGTCCTTGCCCGTGTGCTTACTGCCCTCGATCCATTTCAGGCGGCCAACAGCGACTATGTGGCTGCACTGGTCGAGGAAGGGACCTGCTTGAGACGTGTAGGCCCAATCAGCATCGAATAAGAGCCAGGTCGGAGCAATGGCCTGGAAATGCAGGATCATCGCGTGCAGTACGTCCCGCGACCATGGCGGGTTGGTGATCACAGCATCAACCTTGCCGAAATCACTCACGTCGAGCGCGTTCACGCCTTCCTTGATGTCGGAGGAATAGATGCACTCGAGTCCGAAGTGAGAAAGATGACGGATCAGATAACCGTTGCCCGCGCATGGCTCTGCAAAGGTCCGAACTCCGACCAGATGCGGGATCAGCGCGGGGACGGCGTCTGCCGGCGTGTCATAGGCGTCTTGCGGCCTGCGGGGGAATGACGATCGCTTGCCCACTACGCTCCTCCCAACGGTAGATAGATGCAGATCGTACGGGGCGACGGGACTTCCGGCGGTCGACACCAATGGATCTGCCCATCCGGGCTTTGCTTGATCCTGGTATCCGAATAGGGAATGACCTCGCCGGTTGGGATGATGCGGACTCCGTCCGGCCCTCCCGAAATCCAGTCTGCCGGAACCTGGCCACAGTCCCGGTTGGGACAACATTCGATGGCGTAGCTCCGCTCGGCCGTCGCGTCGTGCGCCTCGCTTGCGGTCATGAACCAGAATATCGTGACGCAAAGAACGAGCAGGATCCCGAAGACGATAAGCCACAGGTGGATGATGCTCGCGCCGCTATCGGTCCGGAAGGATTCCAGTTCGTAGTCTTCGGCACAGATGTCTTCGGGGTCACCGCGGTCATTCATTTCAGGAGACCTTCTCCGCAAGATCGGCGCGGGCCGGCTCCAAAGACTTCATCGTCTCCCGAAGCTGCTTGAGGTCGAGGTCGGCCTTTGTGTGCCGATCTTCCATGAGGTTCCTTGCATCTGCGACGGTCTTCTCGAACTCGGCCGTAGCTGCCGCCTTGTCCGCTTCCAAATCAGCCTCGGCCGAGCGCATTTCCTCGATCCAGCGCTTGAGCGTGCGAGCCGCTACACCAACCATTTCCCGAACGGTTTTCGGCTCGGAATGCTGTGTCTGGATTTCAGTCTTTGCTTCCTCGACGAAGGTATCATCGAGTCCGACATCAAGGTTTTCGTCGGTGACGGCGCGGAGTTTAACCTTTGACATGATCTATCCTCATGGTGATGCCAGTGCAGACGACGCGCGGGATTGCGCGGCGGCGCAGGCGGCGGGAAATCCGGAGAAGGCGAACGATGATGCTCATACCTCACCTCGTGCCGGACAGATGTGAGGGTTGGCCTTTGCGAACATGCGGATCATGTCGCCATCGGCGCCTATAGCAGCGCCGATACATGCCGCGTTGGCGCCCTTGCTCCACATGCGGGAGATCAGCCGACGCTCGGTTTGGTCGAAGTGGATTTCTGGTTGCAGCGATACAGTTTTGGGCGCAGGCGCTGCCACGATTTTCGGCTCAGACGCTTCGCCGTCTTCATCATCGTATTGATCGCTGACGAGAACGCCGACAATCTCGTCAACCCAATCGTCGCGCCACCATTTCTGTTTCCTGGCGGTGATGACGGCAGCCTGGCTGGCGCGAGGCGTCGGAAATCGCAAGCATTGGCCAAGTCCAATCCGACGAGCATCAGGGAACGCTTCGAGTAGCGCCGCCATTGCGATGAAGCGGCCTCGGGAAGTTTCTGAAAACGATACGGTGCGAATGGGGTCGTTGCCTGTCAGTCGGCAGGCTCTCACCACAGCGATAGCTATCTGGTCCGCTGTTGGGAACATCTAAAAGACCCCCTCGCTAAAGCGATCTGCTTCGCGGTTGGCCTGGGTCTGAAGACGGGCCAGCAATTCGTGAGGATGCCAAGCCTTGGCGTTGAGCTTGGTTATCCCTGCCGTGAACAAGTCATCGATGATGTCAAGATCGGTTCGATACCAGTGCCTTCCAAGATGCGCGCCGATGTCGGACAGGAACTTCTCAGCGTCGGCCGCTACGGTGCGCGCCAGTTCAATACCCGGCGTCCAGAGAAGCCGGGAAAAATGGAGATCATGCCAAGTTCCGAGTTGGAGCCGGGACAGCAGAACTTCGACGTCTTCGACTGCGCCTACACGGAACACGCCCGGTTCGGCATCAATGCCAATGGCGCAAAGCGCGGCATAACCACCGATCTTCCGGCGGCGAAGGACATCACGCGGCATAGCGACGTCATTCCGCATTTGCCTCAGCCTCCCTGTGCTTGCGGGCCTTGGCGCGCTGTTCGATTTCCCGAACTGTGAGGCGACGAAACGACCTGCTCGTGCGGACGAGGCCAAATTCACGCTCAATCCCCGCCAAAATCTGTCCAAGGACACGGGTGCGAATGTCCCACATCGCCCTTCGGTCGAAGCCCTGACGATGCTTGTCGTAGACGCGACCGCACTGTTCGATAGTCAGTCCGGCAGCACGTGCTACAACGCATCGCTTCATCCGCAACACGTCCCTGCCATTGTGGCCTCCGACCACGAAACGAAGCAGGTCCAGTATGTCGACCATCCGATCAACGTCGGTTTCGTGAACCACGACGCGAACGCCTGTTGCGTCATATTCTGGCATGCCGTCCATCAGCCGCGAGAGCTGACGCTGGTGAGCATCGCTTTCGGTATCGCGCGCCGCCGGCATGGCTGAACCGACCCGAGACACGGCGGCACGATCCAGATCCGGCATATGCTGTGCCGTGCGCACCGCATCGGTGATCAATATCCAGAGAAGGTCACGAGGCGTCGGCAGACCACGCTTGGCCTGTACGAAGAAGATGCTTTCCGCATGGCGGAAGTGTTCGATCAATCGATCGATCCTTTTCTCAAGGTCCCGCGGACTATCACGAAAGAGGCTTGTCATTGCGCGCCCGAGGTTACCGGCTCCGAAACCAAATCACTTTTGTAAGGTGCCATTTTGGTTACTTTCTGGTCAAGCGAATAGCCCTCGGGCCACCTTGTTTTCCGGCACAGAAACCCACGAGCCACAGCCCGCTGAACCGCTGCGTCGCCGTATTCGCGTCGGATGACTCCAAGCCATGCAGACCATTCTGGATGACCCGGTTTGAAGACGAAATCGCCGTCCTTATCGATGGTCGGGTTGTCGTGGAAATCGAGGAATAACGCCTCGCGGAGATACGGGATCATCCGGCGAGGTTTGCTGCGCTTGAGCATCGTTTGCCGATAGAGGTCGGCGCCGGAAACGGCTTTCTCACGATCCTCGACGCTCAAGGCAAGGAACGCCTTACGGGCGGACCCTTGATTGTCGGGAAGCTGATCCTTCGGCCAGCCAGACCACAAAATATCGAATTGATCCTCACCCCCACGCGCTTGCGCGTCTGGTGGACTGGTATCTGGATTGGTGTCTGGACTGGTAGGCGGCACCACGTTCCGCACCTTTTGGCGTGACGTTCCGCACCTTTCTGCGTCAGGTTCCGCACCTTCCAAAAAAGGACCGGCATCTGGTTCCGCACCTTTTTCTACATTTTGTGGGTCCGGCCAGCACGCCTGATATTCGTGATTGCGCCATTTCTGTCCGCGAAAGCCATGTTCCGAGCGCAGAATCCATCCGGCCCGCTGCGCAACGTCGAGATGCTCGCGCACCGCACGCTCCGACAAGCCTGTGGCTTCGGCAAGCTGCTTCTGAGTTGGGTAACAGCCACCGCCAACTTCATTCATAAACAGGGAAACGGTGAGCAAGACATGCCGCGTGGTCGGCGGCAGTCCTGACCTCGTTATGGCGTGGCGCCATGTCCACGCTTTTGTGTCATTCATGTCGCTCTCTCAACTGTGACAGAGCGGCATTCCTACGAAGTACAAATGGTATGCCGATCAACTATGGCCCGAACGCGTGGGCCGAATTGCGCCGATCGTGGAAGCAAGGATTTGCAACGTTCGTTCGTTTCCTGATGTTTCTTCCAGGAACGCAACAGATGCACTGAGATGGGCTCTGGCAAGCCTTTCAGCTGCCTCCTCCCCTTCATTCCTTGCTACCGTGCATAGACCAGTAAGGATCAACTCGACCTCTCTGGCAAATGCCGATCGTGTATCTTCTTTCATTCCCAAGCCTCCCTTTTGTTGCCGGGAACGAAACCATGGGCCGGGGATCATCAGCCCACGGTAAATGTACGTCATTCCATCCCGAGAGCGGCCTTGTAGAGGTCGAGGATCGCCTCCTCTTCCTGGCGCTCGGCCTGATCTTTCTTGCGCAGGCGGATGATGGCGCGCAGGGCCTTGGTGTCGAAGCCGGTGCCCTTTGCCTCGGCATAGACGTCCTTGATATCGTCGGCGACGGTCTGTTTTTCCTCTTCAAGCCGTTCGATGCGCTCGATGAAGGCTCGGAGTTGGCCGGCAGCAATGGTTTGCGCTGCCGCCGCGCCAGTCTCTTCATCATCGAACATCTCGCCCGTTGCACGATCAGAGGGATCGCGACCACGCGGATCGGTGACGGCTTTCGCTGCAGCTTTCTGCGCCTTCGATGGAACGCGCGGTGAATAGGCGTCGTAAGCCGCGTTCATCAGGTAGTCTCCACGGATGTACAAAGGTTGGTGAAAGGATCGTTGGCTGCAGGCGGCAAAGCCATATTACCGCGCCCCCCAGCAGCACGTTTCTGGACGAGCCGATTGTAGCGGCCGATCATGTCGAAGATTGCTTCACCGCGCCAGTTGCCGGCGGTGCCATACCATGCTTCTCGCACGCGCCAGTTTCCGCGCGGATAGCCAAGATTGTCGCAAGCGGCGTTCAACTGCGCCTTGATTGACATTCCTGGGTGGATCGTACCCGCAGCCTGAAAGACCATTTGTTGCAATTCGTACGCAATGTTTTGCATCGGTTCCTCACGAAAAACAGGAGAAGGAACGGCTTGTTGGGAATCTCGGACGTTCTGTTGGACACCTCCGATAGATTCCGTGCCAGTTTCGCCGCCGTGACAAGGAGGCTGCGAATGACGCACGACATTGACGACTGCTGGGAACCGCTTGGCCTCGCGGGATGGGGAGTTGTTGAGCGTGTCGATGCGCTTCGCTCGCACCGGGGAAACTTGTTGATCGTACCTCGGATCAGTCTGCGTTCGCCGAAGAAGCATCAGCAGCCTCCTTGTCCGCGCTCTGACCAGACAGAACCTGAGACGCCTGGGTTCCCACCCAGTCGTTTGCGGTCACAGAACCGCCAGTCATGATAATGATCCGGTCGAGCACAGAACGCTCAGGAATTCGGGTTCCAGCCTCATAGCGGCACACAGTTTGCCGTGTGCAGCCGAGACGTCTGCCAACCTCAATGGTCGAAAGGCCATTTGCCTTGCGCCAAATCTTCAGGGGATGAACAATATCCATGGATCTGATTTGTAACCAATTTGGCTACTTGTCAAGAACCAGTCTGGTTCCCCTGTGGATATTTTTGAGCTAATGGCGAAGCATGAAGAACATGCTCAAGAGCCTTCGTCTCGATGCCGGCCTCACGCAGGAGGAACTCGGCAAGCGTGTGGGTGCGACAAAGCAGCAAATCGGGCGCCTTGAGAAAGACCAGCGAAAGCTGACGATGGAGTGGGCGCGCAAGTTAGCCACCGCGCTTGGCTGCTCTCCGTTCGACTTGTACAAAGCCGACATTTCGAAACTCAAGGAACGCGCGATCAACATCCACGAGGTGTCTGAAAGCCAACTCAAAGAACCCGATATGCCGGCTATGTCGATCGACAGAGCCTTGCTATCTCGCATCCTGCCTGGAATTTCACACGATCACTTCGAAATCATGATCGTCGAGTCCGATCTACCCGGCGAGGTAGCAAAACGTGGTGACTTTGTAATCCTTGATACCTCGATACGAACCGCCACTAACCCTGGCATCTACAGCGTGGACTTCAACGGCTCACCGCAGCTCCGACTACTTGTCATTACCAAGACGGGTGAGATCATTGCACGCTCAGGCATGCCCGGAGTACCCGATGAAACCTTCAGCGCTGACGAAATCAGCATACTTGGCCGCGCCAAGCTAAAGATTTCCACAATCTGATGGATTTTTTTTCATCTCTTTTGTAACCACACCGGTTCCCCTATTGCATTAAGCGCCATTTTGGTTACATTCCTTCTTGCGTAGAAGGAAATAACCGATGCAACCGCGTTCCCTCATATTCCTTCGGTTTGTCCAGTATCGAGTATCTGCGCGTTTCCGGCCGAACGGGCTCGTCCCCTGCCCAAGCGCCTGTTCGGCCGGCAATTCCTACCACAGCGGGCACTGTGCGAGGCGAGCTTTCGCTTGCGCTAAAAGGTGCCATTTTGGTTACACGTGAAACGCAGAAGGACGCAATAGACCAGTGAACAAACACATCGAAAGTCCCGATATCGCGTCGATCGTCGAGACGAACCCATCAGCGTTGCTGATCGATGACGACCTCTATGCACGCTTCCTCGGTCAACTCACCGCCGAGATCAAAGCATTTGAGCCGGATCTGTCGACTGCCGCCAGCCGCAAGGAAATCGCTTCACGCGCCTATGCGGTGACGAAAAAGAAGACCGCGATCGATGCTGCCGGCAAGAAGCTCAATGAAGACGCGAGCGCGCAGATCAATGCGGTCAATGCAAAGCGCCGGCAGGTTCGTGAGGATATGGAAGCGCTCGCCGATGAGGCGCGCAAGCCGCTCACCAATTGGGAGAAACAGGAAGAGGCGCGCGTCGAATACTGCAAGTCGATCCTCAAGGCGATTGAGGATTGCGGCAACGGTTTCATCGGCGGCGAGCCCCAGCCTTTCCTGATCCTGCTTCGTGAACTCGAAGAGAAAATCGTCATCAATTCGGAGCTTGGCGAGTTTGAGGATCAGGCGCGCGTGGCGCATCGGATCGCTCTCGACAAGGTGAAAGCCGCCTATGAGGCGCATCAGCGTTCCGAAGCCGATCGGATCGAACTGGAAAAACTGCGCGCCGAAAAGGCCGAGCGCGATCGTCTGGAATCCGAGCGGATGGAGAAAGACCGTCTCGCCGCCGAAGCCGCCAAACATGAGCGCCTGGAACAGGAACGCCGGGAGCGTGAAAAGGCGGAGCAGAAGTCCCGCGAGGAAGCCGCGGCTGAGCGAGCCCGCGAGGAAGAGCGGCGCAAGGCGCAGGATGCTATCGACCGCGCCGAGGCCGAAGCAAGGGCCGTCCGTGAAAAAGCCGAGCGAGAGGAACGCGAGCGTCTTGAGGCGCTGGAGCGCAGCCGCCGAGAGGACCAGGAGCGCGCCGCCGACCGAGAGCATCGAGGAAAGATCATGGGCGAGGCTAAGGCCGCACTTATGGCGCAGGGCGCAGGCGAACCCATGGCCAAGAAAATCGTGCTGGCGATCATCGCCGGTGAGATCCCGCACGTCACAATGAAATTTTAGGAGCCGACACGATGAGCACCGCTCTTGATATTCAGGAACCGCAGAACCGGGCCGTAGCGCCCCGACCTGCGGCCGAAAGCGACAACCCGGTTGTTTCCATCCTGTCGCGCCTTGTGATGGACCCGAGTCTCCCGGTCGAACGGGCCGAAAAGGTCTTCGCGATGTACTACGAGGCGCAGGATCGCGCTCGCCTGCAGGCTCGGGAAGACGCAGCGATTGCTGCGCGCAATGCCTATTTCGCGGCCATGTCGGCTTGCCAAAAAGAACTGCCGGTCGTCACGCGGAACCAACGGAATACCCATACAAAATCGAACTATGCCGACCTTGCCGCTATCGAAGAACAGGCCATGCCGATCATTCACGCGCATGGTTTCGGCGTCACATTTCAGCCGTGCGGCTACAATGAGTTGGGCGAACTCCAGATCAAGTGGCAGATCAGCCATTCGGGCGGTCATGTCGAGAGCGACATTGCCGGCATCCCGGTCGATGGTGCCGGAGCGAAGGGGACTGTCAACAAGACCGGAACGCAAGCCTTTGGCAGCACAGCCACTTATGGGCGCCGTTACCTGCTTTGCATGTTGTTCAACATCTCGACTGGCGATGACAACGACGGGAACGCCATCGCCAATGGACGGGCTGGAGATGGCCCGATCAGCGAGGAACAGGTCAGGGAACTCCAGAGACTGATCGAGGAAGTCGGCGCGTGGACCCCAAAGTTCTGCGAGGTCTACGACATCGAGGCCATCCCCGATCTGCCGGCCTCACGGTTCGATCATGCCGTCCAGAACCTGCGCACCTACGGCCATCGTAATCACCAGACGGGAGGGCAGGACCGTTGACCATGCAGGTTTTCGATTGTGATCAGGGTACGCCTGAATGGTACGCCTGCCGAGTTGGCATTGCGACAGCCAGCATGTTTGCTACCGTCATGGCGTCCGGTGTGGGCGGAGCCGCCAGTAAGACCCGCGCGAAATACATGCGCCAGCTGGCCGGCGAAGTCATCACTGGCAAGCCGACAGAAGGGTACACCAATTCCCACATGGAACGCGGCCATGCCGTGGAGCCGGAAGCCCGCAAACTATACGCCTTCCTGACAAACGCCGAGGTCAAGCAGGTCGGCTTCATCCGCAACGGCGAAAAGGGTTGCTCTCCGGATTCGCTGGTTGGCCAGAACGGCATGCTGGAGATCAAGTCCAAGCTGCCGGATCTTGTGATCGAGTGCATCGAGCGGGGGACTTTCCCGCCCGAGCACAAGGCTCAGTGTCAGGGTGCCCTGTGGGTCGCGGAACGAGAATGGATCGACATAGCGGTCTACTGGCCCGGTATGCCGTTCTTCATTAAGCGCGCCTATCGCGATGAAACCTACATCGCCGAGATGTCGCGCGCCGTGGCTATATTCAACGAAGAACTCGCAGCCTTGGTCGACCGAATCCGCGCTTACGAGCCGGAGCCGGTACCGCAGGAGGAATCGCCTGCGATAGCCAAGACATTGCTGGCTGGCTGACATGGCTTCGCGTGTCGCCATAGCTCCAGATCACGGCGCCAAGGTCTTCGGTCCGCCCGAAGGCTGGCGGCCGCGCGCGCTAACCACCAGGGAAAAGATTGAGATCATCGTCAGGCAGAGTGGAAGGGAGCCGGGCGGCGCGCGTCTCAACCCGCTCAAAGAAGGCGTCGACTTCGACCATTCGCCAGCTTTGCAGCGTCGGCGGTGGGACCCTGAAACGCAGGATACGGTCCCTGCCTCCTGCGACCTCAACTACATCGTCGCGCTGAACAAGGCGACCCATGCCGACAAGACTGCGAGCCAGGACGTTCCTGAGATCGCGAAGACCAGGCGACTGGAGGGCAAGACCGGCCAGAACAAGCGCAAGCGAAAGTGGCCCAGCCGCCCGATGCAGAGCAGGAGGAAGATCGGATGAAGCACGCGTCCTATTCCGAATGGGCCGTGACGCCCGGTTTCGTGTTCATTACCGACAATTGCCGTGACGACCTGCCCAGTGTCACGAACGATGCCGAGCGCGTCGTCAGCGAATGCCTCGCCTACTACGGGGAGAAGCGGATCATCTATCGCGACAGCGACGGAAGATGGGATGAATTGCTGCATACCGGCATCCAGTTCCGTGGATTTGCTCCCTATAACGGCGACGTGCCGGGTGTGGAGCGCACGGTATGATCAAGTGGCGCACTCCATCCTACGATGGCGATCGACGAGTTGCTGTGTCTGGACACATCGACGTCGGTGCTGTGTTTCCGCCACTCGGCCTGGAGCACAAATGGCGATGGCGCTTGTGGGTGAACGGCAAAGTCTGCGCAACAACAGGGCAGGAACCGACAGAACTCGCTGCAAAGATCGCACTGGATAGAGCCTGGGCATCATTTTTGATGCTTGCCAGCCTCACGGAGGCGGCATGACCGACAGTTTCTTCAGCGCCAGAAATCAAGTTGATCCGCAGGTGGAACAAGCGTCGACGTTGTTCTGCAGTGAACTGATCGAGGCGTCAGCCCGCCGCATGACAAGACTGGAAGGGCCTTTTGAGGCGGCCAAGCGTTTACAGCGTATCGCCGATATTTGCGCCGGCGCCTACGTTCTGCCGATCGAACATTGGAAGGATCTCGGGAAATCAGAGAAGAAGGAACCTGAGGTCGAGCCCGAACAGCCCAAGTCGAGGAAGCTTCGGATCGTCGAAGCGGTTGCGGCAAAGGGCCATTGGTTTGCAGCCGGGATGCTTTTCAACATGCTTCTCCGCTGGCTGCCGGGATTGTTCCAATGAGCGCCAGCCCAATCCTGTTCCAGTGGATGGGCGATTGCTTCATTCCAGCAAATCCGCATCAGGCCAAGCGCGCCGACGAGATCTACGTCATTGGTGAAACATACCGCCTCACTGAGGCCGCAGATCGATCCGGCGAGAGCCACAGGCACTATTTCGCTCAGATCAAAGAATGCTGGCTCCAGCTTCCCGAGTACCATGATCGGTTCCCTTCGACCGAACATCTTCGGCACTATGCATTGATCAAGGCAGGATACCACGACAGCCATTCTGTCGTTCTGGAAACGCCAGAAGATGCAGTGCGTGTCGCTGCGTTTATGGAGCCGACCGACGAGTTTGCCGTCATCGTCGTCCACGAATGCACCGTCACTCGATTCACGGCCAAGAGCCAGTCCTACCGAGCGATGGATAGGAAGACCTTTCAGGAAAGCAAGGATCGGACACTGGACGTCATTTCGAAAATGATCGGCGTCACCCGGAAGGAACTCGCAAAAAACGCGGGCATGGCAGCGTAACCCTACCACAGGAGAGGAAAATGACAGGGATAAACAAAAACGGCGGGTGGCTGAAAGACCCGAGGAAGGCTCGGAAGGGCGAGGTCATCGGCGGCGGGTTTTTCGTCTTCCGCCGTGGCGACGGCACGAACAGGATTCGCCCGTCGCAGTGGCCGTATGAATACGGCAGTCAGGAAGCCGCCGAGGAACAGGCGCGAATCCTCGCCAAGTCCAACCCCGGCTATCGGTTCGACGTGCTGTATGTCGTCTCGGGCTTCATCGAGGTCGAAGCCGATGCCGAAGCACAGAAGGCGGCATAGCCATGGGTGAGATCACCGCAATTTCATGGTGTGACGCCACCTTTAATCCGTGGATCGGCTGTACCAAAGTCTCGCCGGCTTGCGACGGCTGTTATGCCGAGGCCCTGATGGATAAGCGGTATGGCCGCGTCCAGTGGGGCGCGCCTGGAAAGGGCAACGGCACGCGCGTGCGGACTTCCCCCGGCAACTGGTCGAAGCCAAAGGCGTGGGACCGGAAGGCAGCGGCAAGCGGCAAGCGCCCGTTCGTCTTCTGCTCATCGCTGGCAGACGTTTTCGACAATCAGGTGCCCGTGGAATGGCGACGTGATCTATTCGACCTGATCCGCGCAACGCCGAACCTCACGTGGCTGCTGTTGACGAAGCGGCCGCAGTTGATCGTCCGACTCTACGAGGAGGCTCAGCGGTTGAAAGAGGACGGCACGCGATGGACTTCAACGCTTCCTCGCGAGCGCTCCGCATGGCCACGCAACGCCGCGATCGGAACAACAATCGAGGACCAGGAGCGCGCCGAACTCAACGAGCCGCACCTGCTCTATGCTACCGACCGTCTGAAACCCGCATTCAATTTCCTGTCATGCGAACCGCTGCTTGGTCCGCTCATGCCGTGGACCCCGACCATTCTGGCACGCACCATGGATTTGATCGGGCACGCCGATGTTCCCTCGATTGATTGGGTCATTACCGGCGGCGAAACCGATCAGGGAATGCACAAAGCGCGGCCGTCGCATCCTAGCTGGTTTCGGGCCATTCGCGATCGCTGCGCCGCCGCCGGGGTGCCGTTTCACCACAAGCAAAATGGAGAATGGATTGCGAAGGGCTGGGAACATCACGGCAGCAAGCTGCACCTAACGCTCGCCGGCAAGGTGATCAACAAGGCCGATTGCGACAAGAACCGAGATTTCCCCGGCATGGGCCTCATTGAAATCGAGAAGGTCGGCAAGCACCGCGCCGGCCGGCTCCTCGATGGCGTTGAACACAATGCAAGGCCAAAGGTGGTAACGTGACCTTGGATAACGAAGATGCCATGAAGGCGACATTTCTGAAAAACATCACCAACCACCAGATGACGGTGCACCACGCGGACGGGGTGTTTCGCCACCTGTCGTTCCGTCAATCCGGCAGTTTCACCTACCATTTCAACATCACGACCTGGCCGGGCTATCTCTGCATCAGCGGGGACATGGGCAGCTTCGTCTTTGCCCGGCTGCGTGACATGTTCGAGTTCTTCCGCGGTGAGCGGATCAACTCGGGCTATTGGGCCGAGAAGCTGACAGCTCACGACAGGCACGGCGGACACCGTACCTTCAGCCATGATCTCTACAAGGCCGCCCTGGAGCACGACTTCGCTCAGTGGACCTTCGGCAGCGATGAAGATCGCGCCCGATCATGGGAGGCGATTGCCGACGAGTGGACTGGCATCCTCGGAGCAAGCACCACCAACGAAGCGGTGAGGCAGGCGCTCGACTGGAAATGCCATATCAGCGATCAGGAATTCGTCGATTTCTGGGACCACGAGCTCGAGGAGTATTCGTATCAGTTCATCTGGAGTTGCCATGCCATCCAATGGGCGATTGCACGTTTTGATGAACTGCCAACCAAGATAGTGGAGAACATGGCATGAAGACCGGGAACGCCGTCTACGGCCGCTGTGACTGCGGTCATGTATGGCCAGTAGTTTATCTCCCGATGCGGCTTGATCAGGCAGCGAAGGTCATGTCCCGATCCGCCTGCCCGAAATGCGGCAATGCGAAGGATATCAAGCTGGCGAAGGCTGAGGAGATAGCAGCCAGCATGACCGAGATCGACTCTCGGGCCGACGGGGGCGCTGATATCGTTACCAAGCATACCAACATCAAGGCATAAGTTTGCAGGATTCACTTGTAACCAATTTGGTTACTTGTTAGTGTCCGGCAATCGCAGTCGAGGGGAACATGATTCACTGGAAAGCGCCACAATGCCCGGCTGGGCGACGTCTCGCCGTATCCGATCAGATGGTAATCGGCGCCGTATTCCCGCCTGCCGGTAAAGAAATCCACTGGCGCTGGCGCTTCTGGCTGAATGGGACATCGCGCCCGACCGGAGGCAAGTCGACCTGTGAGGTCGAAGCCAAGAAGTGTCTCGAATGGGCATGGCTCCAGTTCTTGCATTCGGCTGGATTGAGGGACGCGGCATGAAGGATCGCATTCTCACCCGCCAGTTCGGCGAAGCCTACGCGCTCATGAAATACGTCAGCGACGACGGTGGCGAAATCGAATGGATCTGGAACAGCCGGGATGGTGTGTCGCCATTCGGCATCGGAAAGCGGTCGGGCGCAGGCAACATGAGCCATGCCGATTGGGGAGAGGACGTGTTCATACCGAATTTCGTCCCGCCGGTCGGGATGCGGATTTTCGTCTCGATGACGAAGGAGAAGGCGCTGGCAATCGCCCAGAAACGGGTCTTCGACAATTGGGATCGTGGCCCACACCAGATGAAGGATCACCCTTCGCTTGGCCCGCTCGGTCCAGTTGGAGCGGCCGATGAACTCGTCAAAGGAATTTTCGGCAACGGTGGTCAGCCGGCAGTCGAGATCGTCACCGAAAAGATTCATGCCCACTTCGCGAAGCTCGCTCTTGAACAGCCATTTCGGCAGGAAAGGCGGGCATCATGATCGACCTACCGCACTTTGCATTGTCAGTTCGCCAACCTTGGGCGACAGCTCTCGCTCTCGGCTGGAAGCCTGTTGAGAACCGATCCTGGCGGAAAGGCAATCCCGGTCTCCACTTCCGCGGCCCTTTCGCGATCCACGCCTCCAGCGGCATGACACGCGACGAATACGAGGACGCGGCAGCATGGTTCAAGCATTGCGGCTTCACCTGCCCGCCGGCGGCAGAACTGCATCGCGGCGGCATCGTCGGCATCGCCACGATCATCGACATCGTAACCGAAATGGACAGCCCTTGGTTCTTCGGACCGAAGGGGCTGGTCGTAGCCGACGCGCGCTCGGTCGAATTCATCCCGGTCGGTGGCCGGCTCGGCTTCTTCGACTGGCGCGAGCTGCTGCCCTTCGCGAAGGGCGATGGCCCGGTCCCGCCCGCGAAGTGGATGCTGCCGCAGGATGCAAAGCCATCTCGGCCGCGTCCTGCAGGTTCGCAGGGGAGCCTCTTATGAGCAACTGCCTCGTCAACATTCGCTTCGGCGAGTGGCATTTCCAGATCGTGCGCGATCGGCCGTGGGTGTCCTTGGGCCACAATCCCTACCATGCGATTCAGCGGCGGCACGATCCAAAATGGCGCTGGTTCGAGGTATATGACCTGTTGGGGTGGCGGTCATGAGCGATTCTCTCCCCATCACCGAGGAATGGCTGAAAGCCGTCGGTTTCAAATGGCACCAGCTCGACCGCCAGCCATCGAAGCACTGGTTGCTCTGGCTGGGCGAAGCTGCCGCCGGTGACGGGCGATTCACGTCCTTCGAGGACATCGGCATCGAGGTCGCCGACATGCGCTACAAGAACAGCGCAGGCGACACGATGGGAGACACCGCTTGGTTCGTGTGGTTCCGCGGTGACTGCGCCGGCCGGTATCATCGTTTCATCCACGTCCGTCACATGCGCTGGCAGCACGAACTCATAAAGCTTGTTGAGGCGATCAGCGGACAGGACTGGAATCCTGACAATCATCTCTATGGCAGCGTGCGGTCGCCAGCGCGAGCGGCGAGGATTCGTGAAGAGGACCAGCGCCTCGATCGGCAGATGGTTCGCGAAGGCTATCCATGGGCTGAGATCGAGAAGGACGATTCTCGCGGCAGAGCTTTGCCCGAGCACATGGAAGCGCATGAGAAGACGATGGCGGGGCAGAAATGACAGTCTGCGAATGCACGCAAGAGGCCCGTCGCCGTAAAAACCGAGAGGCTGTTCAGCGCTATCGTGAACGGAACCGCCAAAAGATAAGGGATCGTGAGCGCAGAAAGCGACAGGAGGATCCCAAGGGCGCGATGAAACGACATCAAAAGTGGTTCGCCGCCAACAAGAATCGGCCGGAAGTCCGGGAAAAGGCAAACGCTTTGGCGCGACGCTCATACGCGAAGCGCAGACAACGTAAATTGGCAGAATTAGCGGGACGGCCAAAGCCAATCTCTTGCGATGTTTGCGGTGCCGGCGGGAAGATTTGTTTCGATCACTGTCATATCTCCAATGCGTTTCGTGGCTGGCTTTGCCACCACTGCAACTTGATTCTCGGTCACGCGAAAGACGATCCAACCATCCTGCGAAAGCTGGCGACATACCTGGAGGACAACGCCTCATGACAGTATTTGTCGACAACATGCGCGCGTCCTACGGCCGAATGAAGATGTGCCACATGGTCGCCGACACCACCGCCGAGCTTCTGGCGATGGCAGACCTGATCGCTGTCGACCGGAGGTGGCTCCAGAAGGCCGGTACGGCGCACGAGCATTTCGACATTGCGCTTTCCAAGCGAGCGCTGGCGGTTTCCGCAGGAGCCGTTGAAGTCTCCATGATGCAGATCGGCAGGATCATTCGGGCGCGGAGGCGAGCGGCATGAACCTCCGCATTCTCAAAAAGCTTTCCAAGCGCGCCGCGCCGCTCCTGCCGCTCCTCGGCGATGACAGGAAGCAGTTTCGCTCAGCGAAGCACGACAACTACCACGGTTGCTACATCACTGCGCGGAAGCATTTCGAGCGCGGCCGTTCGGTCCATGCTGATCTGATCATCCAGGGCGAGATCAAGAATCCGGCGGCCGACGGTCGCGGCTGGATATACATGCACCCGCCGTCGCATCCCCGGAAAGGCACTATCATGGTCGGTGCCGTCAGCGGCTACTACGAGCCAGAGTGGGACGAGGAATGCGCCTGGAGCGCGCTATGCCAGCTCGTCCATTGGCACTTCATTGACATCGATGACGAAGGCGAACCGCGGCCGACGCGCCGGTTGTTTTATCCCAGCGAGGTATTCGCCGCGGCGCGCGACATGATCACGGAGATCAAATGATGACCCCAGAGCGCGCCCAGGAGATCATCTCTGCCATCAATGACCGCGCCTTTTTCAAAATGGGCCTGAAGGATCGCGAGCAGATCGGAACGCTGGAAGGCGTCTCGCTCGCCGAGATGCTTGAAGCGAAATCGATCGTGCTTGCCGGGAATGATGCAGCCAAGGAACGTCAGAAGGTTGAAGGGGGATCGATCAGCATCAGCGTCACACCAGACGATCGCCTGATCGCCGCTGCCTACGCCCTCGAGCACTACCACCCCGACAATGAGGCCGTGGTCGTCATACCAACCACAGAGTGGCCATACGACCGGCGCGCGCTTGGCGTCGTCGGGTTGGAGCCTTCAATTGACGAGGAAGTGACCTCATGAACATCTTACGCCGTAATTTGCTGCTGGGCGCCTCGTCCGTGGCCGCTGGAGCGCTTCTGCCGTCTTTACCACTCCCAATACCAGCGGCAGCAGAAACGCCGTCCTTGCTCGCCTACGTGGTCGGCACACCCGGCGAATATGACTGGCAGACCTTTTTTGCCAGGAGCGCCGAGGAAGCATTCGCTGAATGGGTGGCGGATCAAGGTTACGACGAGGAATACGATCCTACATTCGATCCTGATTTTGTGACGCGGGTTCCCATCTGGGACGGGCGCAACCCCAACAGCATCTGCCCTGCCGATTGGTTCGAAGCCAATCTCGGCCATTGCTGCGAGCGATGCGGATGCGAGACACATCCGGATTGCGGCGGTCAGGTTGTTGAAGGTGAAGTCGTCTGCGAAGAATGTCTGACGCTCGCTGATCGTGTCGAAATCAATCCGAACGATGTCGTCGAAGACTTGGGCAACCGAATTGCCTGTGACGGAGCCGACAAAGTTCGCGTACGCCTGGAACACCGAAAGGAATGGGAGGACTTGCCGCCGGAGCTATGGGATCGAGCGATTGCGTTTGCTGCTGAGGAGATCATCTGATGACTTACGCCAAAAACACGTCGGTTGCCGTTTCCAAGACCGAAGGCGAGATCAAGCACACGCTCAGGCGCTACGGCGCATCAAGCTTTGCTTCGTTCGAGACGAGCGAGGCGGCTATGATCGCTTTCGAGATGTCAGGGCGGCGTGTCGTCTTCAAGCTGCCGCTTCCGAATCGTCAGTCGAAAGAGTTCACTGAAACGCCGTCTGGACGATGGGCGAGATCAGACAAGCAAGCGCTCGACGCATGGGAGCAAGCCTGCCGCTCACGGTGGCGCGCGCTGTTCCTTTGCATCAAGGCGAAGCTTGAATCGGTCGAAGCTGGCATCGAGACATTCGAGGATGCCTTTCTCGCTCATATCCAAATGCCAGACGGCATCACGGTTGGCGATCATGTTCGTTCACGGATCGCTTCGGCATACGCTGGTGAGCCGATGCCGCCGCTGTTGCTGGGGCCGGCGGCATGAACGATCAGCCGCCAGAGATTCTGACCGTCGCCCGTCCACCGCAGTTCTGGTCAGAGCAGTTCGCCGCGCGCGGTATCCGCATGTCTGCCCGCACCCTTCGAGAGAAGGCCATCAAGGCCGGCCTCTGCTACCATGTCGATAAAAAGGTGCTCATTTCGCCCAGGCAGATCGACGAGTTGTTTGTATGGAGTAAATCGTCATGGCGCTCACGGTCTACAAGCGAGGGAGGTTCTGGTGGCTCACCGGGACGGTCAGGACCTACGAAGGTGAGCAGCGCGTACACGAGAGTACGGGAGAAACTGACGAAGACGCAGCGCACGAAATCCGCCTGAACCGAGAAAACGAAGCGAAACGCGATCGAGATCTCGGCCCAAAGGCACGATATTTGTTCGAGGAAGCCGTCGAGGCATACCTGAACGCCGGCAAGTCGGACCGATTCATCCTTCCGATCCTCGACCATTTCCGCGGAACGCGCATTTCCGACATGACCGGCGAAATGGTCCGCGCCGCGGCAATCGATCTATATCCCGAAGCCACCTATCTGACGTGGAACCGCCAGGTCATCACGCCGGCAAAGGCGGTGATCAACCTGAGCGCCGACGCCGGCCGCTGCCCGCAGGTGAAAATCAAGGGCTTTTCCAAGAAAGACCGTATTTCCCGGCGTTCGAAAGCGGCGCCGAAACGCGCCGTCGATCGATCCTACATCGACGCCTTCCGCAAGCACAGCGATGATCCGCGTCTGAGCGCCTTGATGCTGTTTATGTTCCAGACCGGCGCGCGCATTTCCGACGCGCTCAAGTTGGAGGACGATTCGGCCGACGTCGATCTGGTCGAGAGAAGGGTCATCTTCCGCGACATGAAGAACGGGGAAGACGGCGAGGCCGATATCACCATCGAAATGGTCTACGAGATCCAGCAACTTCGGATATGGAGACAGGAGAGGTTGATCGAGTGGGAAGAGCGCATACCATGGTCGCGCAAGCGATCTGGCAAGCGTGACAGCGGTCGAGGTGCCATGAAGCCGAACAATCGTCTATTCGGCTTCATCTCTCGCGGATCGGTCTACAAAGGCATCAAACGGATCTGCGAAAAAGCGAAATTGCCATACCTCGGCACACATCAGCCCGGCCGGCACAGCTTCGCCACAGAGATGATCGTCAGGAACCGCATCGACGTGGTGACGACGGCGAAGAAAGGCCGCTGGAGCGATCCCCAAGTGCTGCTCAATCACTACGCGCACGAAGAGTCTGGCTCAGGAGTGATCGACAAGGTTTTTGGGAAGAAGGGGAGAAAGAGGGCCGGATGATCGCACATCTTCAAATTGTTCACTCGGCGCCAGAGTTCTTCGCGCATAGCGGTCATGCTGCTGTTGAGCGCGGCGAAGGTTTCGGCTGCTTTTGCGCCGAATGCGACCGGGAGCTTTCAGCGCCGTTCGGATTCGAAGGGCGGCTGATCTGGTGTCTCTATTGCGGCATGGAAAAGGGGTACGTTGTGGCGATCGAAAATCCTTTCGGCCACCATCGCTGGACCTTCGGCGTGTCGCGTGAAGAAGCAGCCGAGGAAAGGGAGTGGATCAAGGGCGGTCCCGACCACTTCGAGAAGATGGCAGAGGCGCGCGCCCGCAAGATTGGCCATGTGATCAACCTCTTCGGGTAACCGAAAAGGCGCTATTTTGGTTACGAGACCTTACACCAGTCGAAATGCGACTATGTGCTATCGTCATGAAATTGTTCGGGAAAATGGATTGGTGCCACTCCGGTTACTCCCTTACCAAGGGAGTGCTCTACCACTGAGCTACGGCAGCGCCTCGAATGCGGCGGACTTCTGCCACAGGAATTCCGAGAGTGCAAGTTATGTTCGACGCTTATTGTGAATGTTTTTCACGCGGACATGGCGCAGCCACAATGCTATGTATTGCGTTCGCTCATTCACGATCGAACAGGGGGACTCGTTCGGGCAGCCGCCATGACCACGAAAGACAGCAAGACGCATGCCACCACTCAGGACCAACGGAAGGCACGTCTGGCGGCGGAACTGCGCGCAAATCTCCTGAAACGCAAGGCGCAGGCGCGCTCGCGCCGCACAGGCGCCGCCGACGAAAGGCCGGATGGCATCGCGGCGGCCGGCAAGGATGACCCAGCGTAACGTGAATCCACCGGGGTGGCGGGGGTTCTCGACCTTTTCCAGCTATCCTTGAACGGCATTTGAGCATGGTCTAGACGGACCACAACGTTAAATCTCTTAAAACCGGGCCGCTTCCCGGAGAAATGATTCGTATGGACCGCATCAGAATCGTCGGCGGCAATCATCTGGAGGGCCGCATTCCCATCTCCGGCGCCAAAAACGCGGCGCTGCCCCTCATGATCGCCTCGCTGCTGACGGACGATTCGCTGACCCTGGAAAACGTGCCGCATCTGGCCGATGTCGAACAGCTCATCCGCATTCTCGGCAATCACGGCGTCGACTATACGGTCAATGGCCGCCGCGAGCGCCAGCAGGAAGGCTATTCCCGCACCATCACCTTCTCCGCCCGCCAGATCGTGGACACAACCGCGCCCTATGAACTCGTCTCCAAGATGCGGGCGAGCTTTTGGGTGATAGGCCCGCTTCTGGCCCGCATGGGCGAGGCACGCGTATCGCTGCCGGGCGGCTGCGCCATCGGCACGCGGCCCGTCGATCTCTTCATCGACGGCCTGCAGGCGCTCGGCGCGGAAATCGACGTCGAAAACGGCTATGTCATCGCCAGGGCGAAGAACCGCCTCACTGGCAACCGCTATGTGTTCCCCAAGGTCTCGGTCGGCGCCACCCATGTGCTGATGATGGCCGCCACGCTGGCCCGCGGCGAGACGGTGCTGGAAAACGCCGCCCGTGAACCCGAAGTGGTCAATCTCGCCGAATGCCTGGTCGCGATGGGCGCCAGGATCGAGGGTGCTGGCACCTCCACCATCACCATTCAGGGCGTCGAAGCGCTGTCGGGCGCGCGCCATCAGGTGATTCCCGACCGCATCGAGACCGGCACCTACGCCATGGCCGTCGCAATGGCCGGCGGCGACGTGGTTCTGGAAGGCGCCCGCATCGATCTTCTGCAGAACGCGCTCAATACGCTTGCCCAGACCGGCACCGAGATTTCGGCGGTGGAAAACGGCATCCGCGTGCGCCGCAACGGCACCGGCATCGACCCGGTCGATGTGATCACCGAGCCCTTCCCCGGCTTCCCGACAGATTTGCAGGCGCAGTTCATGGGCCTGATGACCATGGCGCGCGGCAAGTCGAAGATCACCGAGACGATCTTCGAAAACCGCTTCATGCATGTGCAGGAACTGGCTCGCCTCGGCGCGCATATCACGCTTGCCGGGCAGACTGCGATCGTAGACGGCGTCACCCGGCTCAAGGGCGCGCCGGTCATGGCAACCGATCTGCGTGCTTCCGTGTCGCTGGTGATCGCGGGGCTTGCCGCCGAAGGTGAAACCACCGTCAACCGCGTCTACCACCTCGACCGGGGTTTCGAGCGGCTGGAAGAAAAGCTGTCGGGCTGCGGCGCGATCATCGAACGCATTTCGTCGTAAGGCTGCATCCACATCCGCCGATAGGCGTTTCGGTTGCGTGTACGGCCAAGAGCGCATAACACAAGATCGAAGCCTTCGGCGCGGATGCGGATATGGACCAGCTAAGACTCGTCGCCTTCGACGACCAGGATTTGAAGATCGTTTCGGCTCATGTGCAGGATGCCGTAATGAAGATTGGCGGCCTGCAATATTCGGCCGCCAACAAGCGCTTCATGCTGCCGATGAACCGCTTCGCCTGGGAAAGCCGGAGCGGCTTCCTGCGTCCCCGCTACCAGCGCCGTCGCGCCGTTCTGGATTTCGCGCGCGTGCTGGCGGTGAAATCCACCGGTATTGCCCGCGACAAACCGGAGGACGTGCTGTCGCTGCTGGCGCTACGCTTCCAGCCGAAAGAGGACCCGGCCGGCATCATCGAGCTTGATTTCTCCGGTGGCGGCACGATCGCGCTCGAAGTCGAGTGCATCGAGGCCCGCCTGGCCGATCTCGACGGCGTCTGGCAGGCCAGTTCCCGTCCCCTCCACAAGATCTGAAAGCACCCGAACTTTTCCATGGCCATCACGCTTCGCACCTCCGATCCCGATTTCGAGACACGCTTCGCGGCATTCCTGACCACCAAGCGCGAAACCTCGCCCGACGTGGAGGCCGTGGTGCGCGACATCATCGCCACGGTGCGCGAACACGGCGACAAGGCGTTGGCCGACTATACGCGCAAGTTCGATCGCGCCGACCTCGACGCGATCGGCATCGCCGTCACACGCGCGGAGATCGAGCAGGCCTATCGCGATGCCGACCCGGCAACCGCGGAAGCGCTGACCTTCGCGCGCGACCGTATCCGCGACTATCACCAGCGCCAGCGCCCGCAGGATGACCACTATGTGGACGCGCTGGGGGTGGAACTCGGCGCGCGCTGGACGGCGGTGGAAGCCGTGGGCCTCTATGTGCCCGGTGGCACCGCCAGCTATCCCAGCTCGGTGCTGATGAACGCCATGCCGGCAAAGGTCGCGGGCGTGGAACGCATCGTCATGGTCGTGCCCCCTTCCGGCGGCGTCATCAACCCGCTTGTGCTGGTGGCGGCCGATCTGGCCGGCATCACGGAAATCTATCGCGTCGGCGGCGCGCAGGCGGTCGCCGCACTGGCCTACGGCACCGAAACGATCCGCCCGGTCGCCAAGATCGTCGGCCCCGGCAATGCCTATGTGGCAGCCGCCAAGCGACAGGTGTTCGGAACTGTCGGCATCGACATGATCGCCGGCCCCTCCGAGGTGCTGGTGATTGCCGACAGCGACAACGATCCGGACTGGATCGCGGCCGATCTTCTGGCGCAGGCCGAGCACGACGCCTCCGCCCAATCCATCCTGATCACCGACGACGACGTCTTCGCCGAAGCGGTGGAGAAGGCCGTCCAGCGCCAGCTCGAAACGCTGCCGCGCGCCGAAACCGCCGCAGCGAGCTGGCGCGACTTCGGCGCGATCATATTGGTCGGTTCGCTCGACGAATCGGTCCCGCTGGCCAACCGCATCGCGGCCGAACATCTCGAGCTCGCCATTGCGGACCCCGACGCCATGTTGCCCAGGATCCGCAATGCCGGCTCCATCTTCCTTGGCCGCCACACGCCCGAAGTGATCGGCGACTATGTCGGGGGGCCGAACCACGTGCTGCCCACCGCCCGCTCGGCCCGCTTTTCGTCCGGCCTCAATGTGCTCGACTTCATGAAGCGTACTTCGCTGCTGAAGCTCGGCCCGGAACAGTTGCGCGCGCTGGCGCCTGCCGCGATCGCCCTTGCGAAGGCCGAGGGACTGGAAGCCCACGGACGCTCCGTCGCGATCCGCCTCAATCTTTAGAGTGAAGGATGCACGATCTTGCCCGCCATCGCTCCAGACTGATCGACGTCGAGCTCGACGAATCGATCGGTCGCTCGACGCCCGACATCGAGCATGAGCGGGCGGTGGCGATCTTCGACCTGATCGAGGAGAACAGCTTCCAGCCGGCCAATGACGAGGGTGGCGGTCCGTACAAGCTGAAGCTGTCGCTGATCGATTCGAAACTGGTCTTCGCCATCGCGCGCGAGGGCGGCGAGTCGGTGACGACGCATATCCTGTCGCTAACGCCATTCCGGCGGATCGTGAAAGACTATTTCATGATCTGCGAAAGCTATTATGCCGCCATTCGCACCGCCTCCCCCAGCCAGATCGAGGCGATCGACATGGGCCGACGCGGCCTCCACAACGAGGGTTCGCAAACGCTGAGGGACCGGCTGGCCGGCAAGATCGACATGGACTTCAACACCGCCCGGCGCGTCTTCACGCTGGTCTGCGTGCTGCATTGGCGAGGTTGATCCTGACCAGAGCCGCGCCCCGCTCCATCCTCTTTGTCTGCGGCATGAATGCCGTGCGCTCGCCCATGGCCGAACTGCTTGCGCGCAAGGTGCTTCCGGCCTCCACCTTCATTGCCTCCGCCGGCGTGCGCGTGGGCGAGCGCGATCCCTTCGTGGACGCGGTACTCGCAGAAGAGGGCCTCTCGCTCAACGATCGTCAGCCGCGCACGATGGAAGAGCTGGAAGACGACTATTTCGACCTCATAGTCACCCTCGCGCCGGAAGCGCACCACGCCGCGCTGGAACTTACCCGTTCGATGGCCATCGACGTGGAATATTGGCCGACCGCCGACCCGACCACGGTCACCGGCACGCGTGAACAGATACTCGACGCCTATCGCGATGTTCGCGAGCGGCTGAAGGCACGGATCGCCAATCGTCTTCTGGCTGACGAGGCGGAAAATGGCGTATGATTAAGCGTGTTCACAAAGTGACCGTAATCATATAGGTTCCGGCCAAATTCCGACCTCGTCGTCGAATGTCATCCAAACCAAAGGTAAAGAATGCCGAAGGAAGAAGTCCTCGAGTTTCCGGGCACCGTGACGGAATTGCTTCCGAACGCGATGTTTCGCGTCAAGCTTGAAAACGAACATGAAATCATTGCTCACACGGCCGGCCGCATGCGCAAGAACCGTATCCGCGTGCTGACGGGTGACAAGGTTCTCGTCGAAATGACGCCCTACGACCTCACCAAGGGTCGCATCACCTATCGTTTCAAATAGGCTGCAGCATCGCTGCGTCCACCGACAGGTCCATGATGAGCGCCATAAAGAAGCTTGTGCTTGCCTCGGCATCGCCGCGCCGGATCGAGCTTCTGCAGCAGGCCGGGATCGAGCCGGACAGGCTTCTGCCGGCCGATATCGACGAAACGCCGTTGCGCGCCGAGCATCCACGCTCGCTTGCCAAGCGCCTTTCCCAGGCAAAGGCAGAGAAGGCGCATGCCTCGCTGAAATCCGAGACGGATTACAACGGCAGCTTCGTGCTGGCCGCCGATACGGTCGTGGCCGTGGGCCGGCGTATCCTGCCCAAGGCCGAGATGGTGGATGATGCCAACAACTGCCTCAGCCTGCTTTCCGGCCGCTCGCATCGCGTCTATTCCGGTGTCTGCCTGATCACGCCCGACGGCAAGCTGCGCCAGCGCCTGGTTGAAACGCGCGTGCGGTTCAAGCGCCTGGGCCGCGAGGAACTGGAAAGCTACCTCGCCTCCGGCGAATGGCGCGGCAAGGCGGGCGGCTACGCCATACAGGGACTTGCCGGCACCTTCGTCGTCAAGCTGGTGGGCTCCTACAGCAATGTCGTCGGGCTGCCGCTCTATGAAACGATCGGCCTTTTGACCGCCGAGGGCTTTCCGGTGCATTTCGGCTGGCTGGCGGGGCCGCGCGCATGAACACCAGGAACACCGCCAGCAAGGTCACGCCGCTACGGCCGAAGCGTGCCTGCCCCGAATGCGGCAAGCCCTCGACGCGCGACTCCTATCCGTTCTGCTCAGACCGCTGCAGGCAGGTGGACCTCAACCGCTGGCTTTCGGGAAGCTATGTCATCCCCGGACGCGAAGGCGAAGAGGAAGACGACAAGGAATAGGTCGCCATTGTTCCACCTTTGGTGATCCGTCGCGTCCATCCCTACCGGGTGTCTCCAAACGAAAACCGGTTTCTATCTTTGGAAGGACTCTTGGGCTGCTGTAGCCACCTTGAACCTGCCAGTCCCTGCGCGCCACCGTGCCCATTTCGCAAGCGCAGCCTCTCCTTCACCAAGACGCCTCGTCTGCGATTCGGATAGCGGGCTCCGTATCATCGGGAATCCGTATCGGCAACGGAGACATGCGCCCACCCTCAAGTGTCGCAACCTCCTGTTTTCGTAGCTTTTCGCGGCGAAGAACCGATCGCCGCGCTCGATATCCACGCGTCAGGCGAAGCCCTTCCGATTTCTTTGCACAATCGGCATTCAGGCGCTGGACAGGCGCAAATCTCATGCTATAACCCGCCTGCTTTCGGGGGTTGCAAGACTTCCCTCCGGGCCCAGATAGCTCAGTTGGTAGAGCAGCGGATTGAAAATCCGCGTGTCCGTGGTTCGAATCCGCGTCTGGGCACCATTATTTTCCTAAAAAATCATCAAAGCCGCGTGTCGCTTGGCGTTCCGTGGCTATCCCCACGACGCCAAAGTTTCTGGCAACGATCGTCGTTGTCGCGCGTTGTCGTCCGCACACGTCGTCGGTTGCAACACGATCGGCGGTGCAAGTGCAGTTTGAAGCGACGGCGCAGTACTGGGGACGAAATTGATAGCGGGCTTTCTGGCGCGTCCGAACATCCTGATTGTCGGCGCAGGCCCAACCGGCCTGACGGCAGCGCTCGAACTGACTCGGCAAGGCATCATGCCCCGTATCATCGACAGCAAGGACGGCCCTACCCCGCTCAGCAAGGCAGTAGGCATCAGCCCGCACAGTCTGGACATCCTCGAGCCATCCGGCACGTCAGAGCGGCTCCTGTCCGAGGCATTGCGAATTCGGCGATTTCATTTCCATTTTGGCGGGCGCGAACTCGGCGTGTTCCACTTCTCCTCCCTCGAGCATCGATTCGATTTCCTGCTGTCGTTGCCCCAGAAGGATACCGAAGCCATAATGGCCGACGTGTTGTGGGATTTCGGCGCGCGCGTGGAGTGGCGTACCAGACTGGTGTGCATGAGCGAGGGCGCGGAGGCAATCGAGGTGCGCCTCGACACACCGGACGGTCTCCAGGAGGCCCGCTTCGATCAGGTTTTCGGCGCCGATGGCGTAGGTAGCACCGTGCGCGAGGCCATGGGTGTCTCCTTCGACGGTTACACCCACAAGCGGCAATGGAGCATCGCCGACGCGGAAATCGCCAACTGGCCGTATGAGCCACTGACGGCCCAGGCTTTCCTGCATGAAAACGGCGATGTGGGTTTCATCATCCCGATCGGAGACAACCGCTTTCGCGCAGTTTCCAATACGACAGATGCCCTCGCGCGAATACCGGGCAGCTATCGGGTTTCGCAGCTTCTGCGCACCGACGCATTCCATATTCCCGCACGGCAGGCGCAACGCTACCAGAGCGCCCGCGCATTTCTGGGCGGGGACGCCGCCCATGCCCATTCGCCCATTGGCGCGCGTGGCATGAACCTCGGCATTGAGGACGCCGCCTGCTTCGTGCGCCGGCTTGGCGACTGCACGCTGGCGGACTATACGGCAGAGCGTTGGCCAGTCGGCAGGCGCTGGATCACTCTTAGCGAGCGAATGCTGCGGATGGCCCAAACCAGCAGCCGCGCCGCACAATCGTTGAGAAATTTTGCATTCTGCGCTGTCGGGCATTCGCAAGTCCTGCAGGGACCGCTCCTGAAACGCCTGGCGGGGCTGAAGGAATGAGCCTGTAGAAATCGGAAACTGGCTGTCCGCGGGCTCTGTTCCCGGTTTTCATCACCCCCTTCATAAGCGGAGGGCCTCAGCCCAGAACGTGGATCGACGGGCGCGAAAGCGTCAGATGCGCGGTTTCGCCCACCGCGAACAGTCCGGTTTCGGCAGGATTGGGACTGTCGACCAGCCATTCGCCCGCACCCGGCACATCGACCAGATACTCCGCGATATTGCCGAGGAACATCACCCGACGCACGGTTCCGGCAAAATCGCCCTTGTCGCGCGACAGGTGTACCGCTTCCGGCCGGATGACCAGCGTGACATCCTTGGCGACGGCCGCCTGCGGCAGCCCCTCCATGCCGAAGCGGGTACCGGCGATTTCAACGCTGCCGGCTTCCGCGATCCTTGCGGAGACAAAATTCGCCTTGCCGATGAAATCGGCCACGAAACGGGTCGCCGGACGGGCATAGACCTCATGCGGTGTGCCGGCTTGCTCAACGACACCGCCGTTCATGACGACGATGCGGTCGGAAATGCTCATGGCCTCGACCTGATCGTGTGTGACATAGACGCTGGTGATGCCGAGTCGCTGCTGCAACTCACGGATTTCCACGCGCATCTGCTCGCGCAACTTGGCGTCGAGATTGGACAGTGGCTCATCGAACAGGAGCACGCGCGGCTCCATGACGATGCAGCGCGCCAGCGCCACGCGCTGTTGCTGGCCGCCGGAAAGCTGGTTGGGCGAGCGGCGAGCATAGCCGGACAAGCCGGTCTGCTCCAGCACGCGCATCACGCGTTCCTCGATCTCCTTGCGCGGGAGTTTGCGCAGCCTGAGGCCGAAGGCGACGTTCTCGAACACATCGAGATGCGGGAAGATGGCATAAGACTGGAACACCATCGCGGCATCGCGCGCATTGGGAGCCACATCGTTCATGCGCCGGTCGCCGAACCAGATGTCGCCCTCGGTCGGCTCTTCGAAGCCGGCGATCATGCGCAGAAGCGTGGTCTTGCCGCAACCGGAAGGCCCCAGCAGCGTGACCAGCTTGCCCTCCTCTATGTTCAGGTCGATGCTCTTGACCGCGGCGACGGGCACCCCGTCATGGCCGGCGAAGGTCTTGTTGAGACCTGCAATGCGAATACCCAAAGTCATCAGTTTCTCACCATGGAGGTGTGGCGCGACCAGCGGCTGACGAGCGTGCTGATCACGGCTATGGCGATGAGGACGATCACGATCACCACCACGCTGTAAGCGGCCGCGACGCCCAGCCGGCCCGAGCCGACCTGGTTGAGGATCTGCACGGTCATCAGGTTCCAGTTGGCCGAAACCAGGAAGATGGCCGCGCTGATCGCCGTCATGGCGCGCACGAACGCGTAGACGAGACCGGAGAAAAAGGCCGGCGCGATGAGCGGCAGCGTCACCTTGCGGAACGTGGTCAGGCCATCGGCGCCGAGATTCTGCGCCGCCTCCTCGATTGAGGGATCGATCTGCCGCAGCACGGCTATGCCCGACTGGATGCCGACCGGCACATAGCGGAAGACGAAGCAGAGCACGAGGATGGTCAGTGTGCCGGTGAGCACCAGCGGCGGCGCGTTGAAGGCCAGGATGTAGCCGATGCCGACCACCGTGCCCGGCACGGCAAAGCTGAGGATCGATCCGAACTCCAGCGCCGTGCGGCCCGGAAACACGCGACGTACTACGAGGAAGGCCACCAACATGCCGAACAGGCCACTGACCGGGGTGGAGATCAGCGCCACGATCAACGTGTCCTTCACCGTGTCGAAGCCGACATTGAAGACATAGACGAAATGCTGCAGCGTCGGCGTGTAGTTGAAGCCCCACACCTTGGTCAGCGCGCCGACTAGGATGACCGCATAGAATGCGGTGACAAACAACGCGAACAGGACCACGAAGCCGAAGAGCAGCCATTTGACCGGCTCGCTCACCACCTTTGTGGTCGAGGCCGTCGGCTTGCCCGTGACGGTGATGTATTGGCGCTTGGCCAGATAATAGCGCTGGATGGCAAAGGCCGTCAGCGACGGTATCAGCAGGACGATGGCAAGCGTTGCGCCACGCGACAGGTTGAACGAGCCGGTGATCTCCAGATAGGCCTGCGGCGCGAGCATGGGAAAGCCCGCTCCCGCCAGCACCAGCGGATTGCCGAAATCGGCCATGGATTCGATGAAGACGACCAGAAAGGCGCTGGCGATGCCGGGCAGCGCCAGCGGAAAGCTGACCTTCCAGAAGGCCTGCCAGCGCGTGGCGCCGATGTTGAGCGCCGCATCCTCCAGCGTCGGGCTGATCGAGGCCAGCACGCCGCGCATCGACAGATAGGCGATGGGTGCAAAGGTGAAGACCTGCGACAGCACCACGCCCCGAAAGCCATAGATGGAGAAATCCTGCAAACCCAGAAGCTGCTTTGTCACCAGGCCATTGAAGCCGAACAGAAACAGGATCGACACCGCGCTGACGAAGGGCGGCGAGACGATGGGCAGGATGGTTATGTAGTGCAGCAGGCGCTTGCCCGGCACGTCCAGCCGCGTCAGTACCAGTGCCGCGATGAAGCCTATGGCGACGCCGAGGAGGCCGACAAGAACGCCGACACTCAGGCTGTTGATCAGCGCGTTGCGGTAAAGCCTGCGCTCGGCAAGTGCGGCATAGCCTTCGAGCGTCCAGTTGCCGTCCACCTGAAAGCTGGCCAGGAACACCCTGACCAGCGGATAGACGACGAACAGGACGATCGATACCGCGACAACGGCAAGCAGCGCGAGAAGGATGGGATCCCGCGCCAGCAACCGCAGTTCAGAACGCGCTTTCGCAAACAATGGTCTAAGGCGCCTTACTGGCCGAGCACATCCTTCGTCCAGCGCTCGACAAGCCTCTGCCTGTTCTCGGCGGCGAAGGTCGGATCGGTGGAGACGAGCTTGATCTTGTCGAGGGTCGGAACGCCCTCGCCGCCGCTCACATCGCCACGGATCGGCAGGAAGTAGGTCTTGGTAGCGGCAAGCTCGCCCTGCCCTTCGGCCGAGGTCATCCAGTCGACCAGCTTCCTGGCGTCATCCATGTTCTGCGCGCCCTTGAGGATCGACATGGCGGCAACCTCGTAACCGACGCCTTCGCTCGGAAACACGACGTTGACCGGATAGCCCTCGTCGGCGAGCTTCAGGAAGCCCGGCGAAAACTGGATGGCGATCGGCGTTTCGCCCACGCCCAGCGCGCCGCTGGGAGCGGTACCGCTCTGCGTATAGGTCTGGATGTTGGGGTTGAGCGCCTTGAGATATTCGAAGGCACCGTCCTCACCGCGCTCCTTGAGCAGGGTCAGGATGACCGCATAGGCCGTACCGGAAGACTGTGGCGACGGCATCTGGATCAGGCCCTTATAGGCCGGATTCTTCAGATCTTCCCACGAGGCCGGGATCGGCGCGCCACGGCTTTCGAGAATGTCGGTGCGGACGCCAACGGCGACGGGGTTGGTGTAGATGGCGTGCCAGTAGCCGTCCTTGTCCTTGAACTCGTCGGAAAGCGCCGAGGCGTTCTGCGAGGCGTAAGGCTCGGTCAGGTCACGCTCCCTGGCCAGCATATGATTCTCGCTCGGCGCACCGAACCAGACGTCGGCCTGCGGACGGGCCTTTTCGGCCTCGATACGCGACAGCGCCGGGCCGGAGGACAGGAACACCATCTGCACGTCCACGCCGGTGGACTTGGTGAAGGCGTCGAGCAGTTTCTTGGCGTTTTCTTCGTCAACACTCGAATAGACGACGAGCGCATGGGCGGAACTCACCGCCATGAACGACGCCATGGCCGCAGCCAACACGGAACGAACGAACGATTTCATGTTTCCCCCTCTCCAGCCTGTCGCCGGACGACAGATCACTGACATTCATGAGTCGGCAAATTATCGACACCAATCCATGAAGGGTCAACCGCATGGCCGCGCTATCCAGAACTGAATGCCCATTTACTCCTGAGCTTGTGGAGCGGTCGACTCTTCTTCCTCCGCCCGCTTCGAATGGTCGGCCGCGATCATCATGTAGACCGCAGGCACGACGAACAACGTGAACAAGGTGCCGATGGCGAGGCCACTGGCGATGACCAGGCCCATATTGTAACGCGAAACCGCGCCCGCGCCGGTGGCGATGATGAGCGGCACCACGCCCAGCACCATGGCGGCAGTGGTCATGAGGATGGGGCGCAGGCGGATGCCGCAGGCCGCCTCGATGGCCTCGCGCTTGGACTTGCCCTGATGCTGCAGTTCGTTCGCGAACTCGACGATGAGAATGCCGTGCTTGCTGATGAGGCCCATCAGCGTCACCAGCCCCACCTCGGTGTAGATGTTCAGGCTTGCGCCGCCGAGACCGATGCTGATGAAGATCAGCGCGCCGGCGATCGACATCGGCACGGACACCAGAATGATGATCGGATCGCGGAAGCTCTCGAACAGCGCGGCCAGCGCCAGATAGATGATGATGAGGGCAAAGGCAAAGGTGGTGACGAAACCGGACGCCTCCTGGATATACTGACGCGACAATCCACCATAGTCGACCGTGTAGCCTTGCGGCAGGCTGCGCCTGGCCAGGTTCTGCAGGAATGTCAGCGCCTCGTCCTGCGAGACGCCGGGGGCGGCTACACCCTGTATCGTGGCGCTGTTCAACTGCTGGAAATGGTTGATGGATTCAGGGATCGTCCGTGTGGTGATCTTCGCCACGGTGGACAGCGGAATCGGCACGCCGTTCGCAGCCCCGATATAGTAGTTCATCAGTTGGTCTGGATTCAGCCGATGGCGCTGCTGCACCTGCGGGATGACCTTGTAGGAGCGGTTGTCGAGGCTGAAATAATTCACATAGCCGCCACCCAGCATGCTGCTCAGGGCTGCGCCGACGTCGCTCATCTTGAGGCCGAGTTGTGCGGTCTTGTTGCGGTCGATCTCGACGACCGATTGCGGGTTGTCGATCTTCAGGTCGCTGTCGAGGAAGATGAACATGCCGCTCTTCAACGCTTCCTGCAGGAAGTTCTGCGCCACTTCGTTGAGCCGCTCGAAGGAGTTGGTGGTGGTCAGAACGAACTGCACCGGCAGCCCCTGACTGCCCGGCAGCGGCGGCAGCTGGAACACAGCCGCGCGCACGCCCGCCACGCTGTCCATCTGCTTTTGCACCACCGGCTGCAAATCGTTGGTGGTCAGGGTGCGCTTGTCCCATGGCGTGAACACCATGCCGGCGATGGCCGTGCCGGGGGCGTCGATCTGGAAGACGTGAGCCGTTTCCGGGTGCTGCGCCAACAGGCCATAGACTTGACGGGAATAAAGCAGTTTCTGGTCGAGCGTGGCATTGGCGGCTGGCGTGGACGAGACGATGATGATGCCCTCGTCTTCCTGCGGCGCCAGCTCGCTCTTGGCGCCGGCGTAGAGGAAATAAATGCTCCCCAGCACGATTACGGCGAACACCCCCGTCACGGGCAGATAGTTCAAGCTGCCGTGCAGCCAGCGCTCATAGCGGTTACGCACGCGCTCGAAAGTGCGGTCGATGAACGCCGTCAGCCGCTCCTGCCAGCCACCACCGCGCTCGTCACGCGCCTTCAGGATGCGCGAGCACATCATTGGCGACAGCGTCAGCGCGATGATCGCCGAAACGGTCACTGCAGCCACCAGCGTGAAGGCGAATTCGGTGAACAGCGCGCCCGTCAACCCACCCTGGAACCCAATGGGAACATAAACCGCAACCAGCACCACGGTCATTGCGATGATAGGATTTCCCAGTTCGCGCGCCGCCGCAATCGCGGCGGGAACGGGTTTCACGCCTTCATCGATGTGCCGGTTGACGTTCTCCACCACGATGATGGCATCGTCCACCACGAGTCCGATGGCGAGCACAAGCGCCAGCAGCGTCAACAGGTTGATGGAAAAGCCGAGCGCAAGCATGATTATGAAGCTGCCGATCAGCGACAGCGGAATAGCCACCAGCGGGATCAGCACGGAGCGGACCGAGCCGAGAAACGCGAAGATGACCAGCGTGACGATGAGCAGCGCCTCGACAAGCGTGCGTACCACCTCGCGGATAGAGCTGTTCACGAAGTCGGTCGAGTCGTAGACGATCGCGCCGCGCAGCCCTTGGGGCAGTTCCGCCTGAATTTCGGGAAACACCTTGCGCACGCCGGCGATCACGTCGAGCAGATTGGCGCTGGGCGCCACCTGGATTCCGATATAGACGGCCTGCTTGCCGTCGAATGCCACCTGCGATTCATAGTCGTCGGCGCCGAGGCTCACATAGGCCACGTCCTTCAGCCGCACCACCGCGCCGCCGGACTGCTTGATGATCAGATTGGCGAACTCCTCGGCGCTATGCAGGCTGGTGGAAGCGGTGAGATTGACCTGCACCATCTGCCCCCTGGTGGAGCCGAGGCCGGAAATATAATCGTTCGCCTGCAGGGCGTTGGATATATCCGTGGCGGTCAGGCCATAGGCTGCCATCTTTGCTGGGTCCAGCCACGCCCTCAGCGCGAAATTCTGGCCGCCGAGTATTTCGGCCGTCTGCACGCCGGGCACGGCCTGCAGCTTGGGCTGCACGACGCGCACCAGATAGTCTGTGATCTTGTTGCGCGGCAGCACGTCGCTGTCGAAGCCCATATACATGGCATCGACTGTCTGGCCGATCTTGACGTTCAGCACCGGCTGCTGCGTACCGGTCGGCAACTGGTTGATGACCGAGGCGACCTTGGTGCTGATTTCGGTCAGCGCCTTGTCGGCATCGTAGTTCAGACGCAGATAGATCGTGATGACATTGACGCCGCTCTGGCTGGTCGAACTCATATAGTCGATGCCGCTGGCCTGGGCGATGGCGTTCTCCAGGGGCGTGGCGATAAAGCCCGCAATCACATCGGGGTCGGCGCCATAATAGGTCGTGGTGACGGTGACGACCGCGTTTTCGGTGCGCGGATATTGCAGGATCGGCAGCGAGCCGATAGCGCGCAGGCCCAGAACCAGGATCACCAGGCTGACCACGATGGACAGCACTGGGCGGCGGATGAAGATGTCGGTGAACTTCATGACCGCCGATCCTTTCGACTGCCGCGTGAGCGATCCGGGCGCATCACTGGTCCACCGGCTTGGGGTTGGGATCGTTGGTGGGTTGGACGGTGTTGTCGATCTTGACCGGCACGCCGTTACGCAGTTTCACCTGCCCGGCTGTCACCACCGTCTCACCCTCTTTCACGCCGTTGAGCACGGCGACCTGATCGCCGCGCGTGGCACCGGTGGTCACGAATGTCTGCCGCGCCACCAGTTGCGGCTGACCGTTGGCGTCCTTGCCCTTGTCGTCCACGATGTAGACGATGTTTCCATAGGAATTGTAGGCAATCGCGGTCTGCGGCAGTGTGATGAACTTCTGTGGCGCGGCCACCTCGATATCCACGGTCGCGAACATGCCGGGCAGCAACAACTTGTCCTTGTTCTGCACATTGGCGCGGATCTGGACATTTCTGGTGGCGAGATCGACCTGCGAATTGATGGCCGCAACCTGCCCCGGAAAGGTCTTGTCAGGGAACGTATCGACCCTGACCATGACAGCCTGGCCGACCTTGACCTGCGCCAGCGCCTGCTGCGGAACATAGAAATCGACATAGATCGGGTCGAGTTGCTGGAGGCTGACAATGGCTGTGCCGGCGGCGAGATATTGCCCGACATCGACCTGCCTGATGCCAAGCCGTCCATCGAACGGAGCCGCTATGGACTTGTAATCGACCAGTGCCTGCTGCTGCTCGACCAGTGCCTGCGCATTGAGGTAGTTGCCCCTGTCGGTATCGACCACCTCCTTGCTCACCGTGTCCGTCCTGGCAAGCTTGGTGTCGCGATCCAGGTTGATCTTGGCCAGCGCCGCCGTCGCTTTCAGCGCGTCGAGATGGGCAATGTCGTCGCTTGCCTCCAGTTCCAGAAGCAGGTCGCCTTTTTTCACATCCGCGCCGGATTTGAAATGCACGCCCGAAACGGTGCCTGCGACCTGTCCGCTGATGCTTGCCCCGTTGACCGCGCGCACATTGCCCACGGCCTCAAGCTTGGGCTGCCATTCCTGCAATCCCGCAGTCATGGTCGATATGGTCTGCGGCGGATTCGACAGCGTGGCGATGTATTTGCGGATCATCGACGACCGGAACGCCTCGAAACCGAAAATACCGCCCAGAACCAGCCCTGTCAGGACAAGCATGACAATCATGCGCTTCAGCATCAGACGCGCCTTCCGGGGAACGCACGAGTGCTATTTGCAAGAACAGGTGCCTCGCGTCACCTTCCGCAACCGCAGCGGTCGAACCGGATCGCTCGGAGAGCGGCGGCTTTGCAGCGACACAGGCACATTTTCGGCAATAGCTAGGGGCCGGAGTGGCGGCGGCCAGTCACCTTCTTGATAACAAAGCGTGATCGAAGCATTGTCGCTGGACGCCTACGTAATCCCGGCATAGCCGAGCGGCACAAGTTCGGGTAAAATTTCCGCATTAGGAAGAAAGCATCAAGGATACTGTGCAAGTCACATTTGAGACCCAAGCGCTGAGACTTCCGAAGTAATCCGTTTAACAACGCAGGGCGCAACGCTGGATAGCGTTCGCAACGCACATAGGGAGCGTGGACCGATGGCAACCAACGAATCCAGGCGATACCAGGCGACAATGACGGCACTCCGCGGCATCGTGATGATCGCCGCAGGGCTACTCGCCTTCCTCTATCCCGCCGAAGCGGTAAAATTCGTGTTGCTGGCCGGCGGCGGCCTGCTTCTGGTCGATGGCGCTCTCGGGCTGGCGTCCGGCGAGACGTGGGCATCCCGCAATGCCGGGGGCCAACTGGTGCTGATCCGCAATCTCTGCTGCATCGTTGCAGGGGTGATCGTGCTGGCCAGCGGCCTGCTTACCAATGTCTTCAGCCTGTCCTTCCTGGCCACTTGTGTCGGCCTGCTGGCGCTCGTTGCCGGGCTCGTCGAGATCGTATCGAGCCTAATTGACCGGGATCGCTATGCAAGCCCGTTGCCGGCCATGGTCAGCGGCGGCCTCTATGCCATTTTCGGCCTTGCACTGTTGTTCATGCCACTGTCGAGCGCGGCGACGTTGATGCGCATCGTCACGGCCTTGCTCATTCTCTATGCGCTCAGCCTGCTCTACCGCGCCTGGCGGATTCGAACCACGGCCTGAGCCGGGCGGAAACCGAGGTGGGTGACGGCATGAGACCCCTCATCGACCCGCGGTTCGGCGACATAGAAGACGACGCCTCCAGTACGAAGAAGCGGTCGCTTGCGTCGATTGCCGGCAGCATGTTGATCGAGATCAGCCTGCTGAAACTGGCGATAGCGTGGCTCCTCCTGCTGATCCTGCCCGGATTGTTCCTCGGGCTGTTTCCCATCGCGGCCGCCGCCTGGTTCCAGACGCTATCGGATCGTGTATTCGAACCGCTCGACGGCGTTGTGCCCCTGCTGATCCTTCTATTGGTGCTTGCCGTCGGCTGGTATGGCGGCAGGGCCTTCCTGCGGCTTGCCGAACACAGCTTCTGGGCGCTGACTTCGATCGTCGTCCAGCCCGGCTACGGGGCCTGTCGCGAAGGGCTGCGGCACCTGGCGGAACGTCTGCTGCCTGCCGGCGCATCACAAATGACACGCGTGCGATGGCGCGCCGGTGCCGCTGCCATCGCGGGCATTCTCGTGTCGCTGCTCGCATTGCTTCTGCTTTATGCGGTGTGGCCGTCGACCCATGTGTTCGGCGCCTTGCAGGAAGTCGGCTCGATCGAGCAACTGGCGCGCGTCGCGCTCGCCAACAGCGTGGCGGTGATCTGCGTTTATCTGGCGGCCGGAGCACTGACCTGGGCATTTGCCGACACCACCATGTCGCAGCCGCGCGACCTCGAAAGCTTCGATACCGCCCCGGCCGATGCCCGGCGGTGGCGGATCGTTCACCTCTCCGACATCCATATCGTCGGGGAGCCTTATGGTTTCCGCATCGAAAGCGGCCGCGCCGGGCCGCGCGGCAACGACCGTCTGCGCAGCCTTTTCGTGAGGCTCGAAGAGATCGACCGCGCCGCGCGGCTCGACCACATATTGATCACCGGCGACATCACCGATGCCGGGCGGATGGCCGAATGGACCGAATTCTTCACGATCATGGAGGCGCATCCCACCCTTGCCGACAGGGTGCTCATCATTCCCGGCAATCACGACCTCAACATCGTGGATCGCGCCAACCCGGCGCGCATGGACCTGCCTACCAGCCCCAATCCGCGCCTGAGGCAGTTGCGCATGCTGTCCGGCATGGAATGGGTACAAGGCACACGCGTCCGGGTCGTGGATCACGAAGGCAGAACGCTGGGCGCAAGCCTGGCCACCGCGCTCGAAGCCTGGCGCCCGGCCATCGAACGTTTCGCCGATGCCGCCCGGCCGAGATTCTCACGCCGGCTGTCCACACTCTGGAGCGAGATATTTCCGATGATCCTGCCTCCGGACGGAGCAAGCGGCCTTGGCCTCGTACTGTTCAATTCCAATGCCGACACGCATTTTTCCTTCACCAACGCACTTGGCCTGGTTTCGGCCGAGCAGGTGCGCGCATTCGAGCATGTGGCAAAAAACTACCCGCAGGCGCGCTGGCTGGTGCTGCTGCATCACCATGCCATCGAATATCCTCACGCGACCAAAGCGCTGTCGGAACGCATCGGCACCGCCCTCATCAACGGGAACTGGTTCCTGCGCCGGCTGAAGCCTTTTGCCGGACGCGCCGTGCTGATGCACGGACACCGGCATATCGACTGGATCGGGCAGTGCGAGGGCCTGCTGATCGTCTCGGCCCCGTCGCCCGTCATGGAGGCGACTGACGACATGCCGACCGCCTTCTACATCCACACCATCGCCGCAACTGGCGACGGCAGCCTCAAGCTGCTGCGGCCCGAGCGCATAGAACTTGCAGGAGTGCCCCGCCCCGATGAGCCGTAACCGGTGTCACGGAACCAGCACCGCCGCTCCGCTGAAGCGGCCGGCACGCAGATCCGCCAGAGCAAGGTTGGCCTGGTCGAGCGGATAGGTCGTTGTGTGGGTGCGAACGCCCGCCTCCGTTGCAACGGGGAAGAATTCTCGCCCATCCTGCCGCGTCAGATTGGCGACGGAAACCAGTTCTCGCTCCTCCCAAAGAAGCGAATAGGGCATGGCCGGGATATCGCTCATATGAATGCCGCCGCAAACCACACATCCTCCCTTGCGGACAGCACGCAAAGCCTGTGGCACCAGCCCACCCACCGGAGCGAAGATGATGGCCGCGTCAAGCGGTTCGGGCGGCAGCGTCCCGGAACCGCCTGCCCAGACTGCGCCGAGGTCGCGCGCGAAACGCTGCGCCTCCCTGTCGCCCGCCCGGGTGAACGCATAGACCTCACGGCCCCGCCACACGCATATCTGCGCGATGATGTGCGCTGCCGCACCAAAGCCATAGAGTCCGATCCTGCGTCCCGAACCCGCCCGTTTCAGTGAGCGCCAGCCGATCAGTCCGGCGCACAGCAATGGCGCCAGCGAGACCGGATCGGCCTCCATGTCGAGATCGAATGTGAAATCACCGTCCGCCAAAACGTGCGTGGCAAAGCCGCCATCGCGCGTGTAGCCGGTGAATTGCGGTGCGTCGCAGAGATTTTCCGCGTCGTTGCGGCAATAGCCGCACACGCCACAGGCATGCCCCAGCCACGGCACACCCACGCGGCGACCGACACGCGCCGGATCGACGCCCTCTCCCACCGCATCGACAAGCCCCACGATCTCGTGCCCCGGCACGAGCGGCAATTTGGGATCAGGCAGATCGCCATCCACGACATGAAGATCAGTGCGGCAAACGGCACAGGCTTCAACCACCAGACGAATCTCGCCCGGCCCCGGTAATGGATCGGGGCGTTCGGTGAACACCAGCGGCTTGCCGACCGCTTCCAACACCATCGCCTGCATGGCTTCGCCTTTGATCGCCATTCGCAGCCGATAACAGTGGAGACTGCCAGCAGTTCCACCTCTGGCCCGCCCGGCGCAAATGCGGCTCCACGGCTGAACGAAACCCGAGCGATGGGACAATTTTGCCACGCCTTTGAAAACAAGCCGGTTTTCGTCAACCTTGAAATTGTCCTATGACGGGTGCCATTGCCAATTTCGTTTCCCGTCGAACGGACGTCGCCGTGCATTCCGAGACCCCGACCGCCATCGCCTACAGACGACTGCGCATCCAACTTCGCGAAACATGGCGGTTTCTCACCGCGCGCGGCATCACCATCGTGCTGCTTGCCTGTGTCGTGGGCGTGATCGCCGGCGCGCTCGCCACCGTCCTGGGTTCCATCGTGCAATTCATGCATTGGGTGCTTTTCGGCCTGCCTGCCGGAGCACGGCTTTCAGCGATGTTCTCGCTGTCCAGCCCCTGGCAGGCGCTGGTGCCGGCCGCCGGCGGCGCGGTCCTCGGCCTGAGCGTCATATATCTCAAGCTGCGCCGCTACCGCACACCGGTGGATCCTATCGAAGCCAATGCGCTCTATGGCGGCCGGCTGTCCATGACCGATACGTTCATCGTCGCCGGCCAGACCATGGTGTCGAGCGGCTTCGGCGCATCCGTCGGCCTCGAGGCCGCCTACACGCAGACCGGCTCGGGCATCGCTTCATGGATCGCGCAGAAATTCGGGCTGCGGCGCGGCGACGTGCGCATATTGGTGGGTTGCGGCGCGGCAGGCGCCATCGCGGCCGCTTTCGGCGCACCGCTTACCGGCGCGTTCTATGGGTTCGAGCTTATCATCGGCGTTTATTCGATCGCCAATATCGCGCCCGTGATGGCTGCGGCGATCTGCGCGTCACTGACCGCCAGCTATATGGGCGGGGTGCAGTTTCCGATCGATCTGGGCCAGCTTCCGCCAATGACAGCGGCGCAATATGTACCCTTCATCATCCTGGGCCTGCTGGCCGGTGGCGTTTCCATAGGCATCATGCGGCTGGTGACGCTGGTGGAACGGTTCTTCATCAAGGCCCGTATCATGCCCTGGCTTCGTCCGGCAATCGGCGGCCTGATCGTCGGGATGCTCGCGTTGCTGACGCCGCAGGTGCTATCGAGCGGCCATGGCGGTCTGCACCGGGAACTGGCCATGAATTACGGCCTCGCCGTCATCGTCCAGATATTCCTGCTCAAGCTGCTGGCCTCTGCCGTGTCGCTCGGCTCAGGCTTTCGCGGCGGCCTGTTTTTCGCCTCGCTCTTCCTCGGGGCGCTGCTGGGCAAGATATTCGCCGCCGGAATGGCCGTGCTTTCACCGGAAATCGGCATCGACCCGCTGGTCTCGGCAATGGTTGGCATGACATCGCTGGCCGTGGGTGTGATCGGCGGGCCGCTGACCATGACCTTCCTGGCGCTGGAATCCAGCGGCAATCTCGCGCTCACCGGCGTGGTGCTTGCGGCGGCGATCGTCTCGTCGTTGCTTGTGCGCGAAACCTTCGGCTTCTCCTTCTCGACCTGGCGTTTCCATCTGCGCGGCGAGACGATCCGCGGCGCGCAGGACATCGGCTGGATGCGCAACCTAACCGTCGGCAGCATGATGCGCGAGGACGTGCGCACCGTTCCGGGCGACATGACGGTGGCCGATTTCCGCACAGCGGTGCCACTGGGCTCCACCCAGCGCGTCATCGCGGTCGATCCCGACAAGAAATATCTGGGCATGATCATCGTCGCCGAAATCCATGCCCAACCGCCCTCCGCCGATGTGAACCATGAGCCCGTCGTCGATTTCGCCAGGCACCGCGACACGGTTCTGGTGCCGACCATGAACGTGAAAGCCGCGGCCGAAACGTGCGCGCGCGCAGGCGGCGAGGAACTGGCGGTGGTGCAGGATTTCGTCGGGCGCAAGGTGATCGCCCTGCTCACCGAAGGCCACATGCTGCGCCGCTATGCCGAGGAACTCGACAAGGTGCGTCGCGACATCGCCGGCGAACGATAGACACCCTCACGGGACCCTCCGCCCGCCTCCCCCGGCGATCCTCGGAAACGTTGAAGGCACCACCGCTCACCACCCGAAGCCAGCAGCGCAAACGCCCGCCTCTTCAGCCGAAGAGACGGGCGGTAAAAACTGATCGGCATGCCGCGATCAGTTGCAGCGCGCCTCATAGGTGCGCGGATTGCCGTAACGGTCATAAAGCGGGCGTCCACGGCGGTCATATTGCTGGTAGACGCACATCCCCGGCGTGGTGGCTACACCCAGCGCGGCTCCCGCCACGCCGCCGATCAGCGCACCGGCCACGGTGCTGCCGGTATTGCCGCCGATGGCCTGTCCGGCCAAGGCTCCCACGCCGGCGCCGACGGCGCCGCCACCCAAGGCGCGCTCCTGCGGCGTGTTGCAACCGGCAAGGGCAAGCGTGCCGAGCGCCAGAACCGCAGCCAGAGACAAGCGTTTGTTCATCGAAGACCTCTCCTGTTATCGATGCGGCGTTAATATCATATCGCACACTCAACGTCACCGGGAACTGAGGCCACGACGCAACCGGGACGCTACCGGCGGGATTTTTGCGGGACGACCCTCCCGCTGCCGCCGATCAGCCACATATTCCCGCTAACGCGATTTTCGAAGCCCATGTCAGAACTCATCTCGCCAACATTGCTCCATCAGCTGATGCATACCTACGGTTTGTGGGCGCTGTTTGCCGTGGTAACCGCAGAAAGCATGGGCGTTCCCATGCCCGGCGAGACCGCGCTGGTTTCGGCGGCTCTCTATGCCGGCGCCACACACGGCATGGAACTGGTCGATGTCATCGCGGTGGCCGCCGCAGGGGCGATAATCGGCGACAATATCGGCTATCTGGTCGGCCACACGGTCGGGCTGAAAATGCTTACCAGATATGGACGCTATGTGCGTCTTGACGAAGGCAGGCTGCGGATTGGCCAATATCTGTTTCTGAAACATGGCGGCAAGATCGTCTTCTTCGGCCGCTTCGTTGCATTCCTGCGCATATTCGCCGCCGTGCTTGCCGGCGCCAACCGCATGAGTTGGTCCCATTTCCTGGCCATGAACGCAGCCGGCGGCATCTGCTGGGCGGTCCTGTTTGGAGGTGGCGCCTATTTCTTCGGCGAGCGCGTCAGGGCAGTCGCCGGGCCGGCAAGCGCGCTTGCCCTCGTCGCGACGCTCCTGTTCGTGGTCGCCGGGCTGGTGTTCATACGCCGCAATGAACAGGAACTCGTCGCGCGTGCCAAAGCAGGCATTTCAAACCGGAGCTGAACCGCGGACGGCGCTCAAGCCACCTGCTTCATGCGTTGACGCCGCCGCTTCGGCTTTAACGAACTGGCGCCGATGAGCCGGCCCAGACCGCCGGAGATCAGGGCATTCAGGTCGAGCAACACCTGCGGTATGCTGAGCCCGCCCGGGCAGGCCAGATATTGAGGCGTCCACACTGGCGAGAACTTCTGCTTGAAGGCACGCAATCCCTCGAAATGATAGAAGTCGTCACCGTGGCGAAAGACGAAAGTCGCCATGCGGTTCCAGCGCGACGCCAGCGCGTGATCGGCAAGTCCCGACAAGGGCGCCGCGCCGAGATTGAACCAGCGATAGCCCTGCTCCTTGCCATAGAGCAGCAGTTGCACGAACAGCGCATCCATGAGCACTTTCGAAGCGCCCGGGAGATAGCGCATCAGGTCGACGGATATTTCGTTCATGCCGCCGCTGCGCCAGATGTTGGCAAAGGCCACGATCCGATTTCCGTGCCGGCTGTCGCGCATGACAGCGCAATCGAAATGCGCCAGATAGGCCGGATCGAAACGACCGAGCGAAAAACCCTTTTCGCTGCCGCCCTTCTCCCGCAGCCATGCGTCCGAAACCTGCCTCAATTCTTCCACGATCGCGGGGACGTCCTTGCGCGCGACGACCTCGAAGATCAGCCCCTCCTTGGCGGCGCGGCGTTCGGCATAGCGGTGCTCCTGGTTTTTTGGGCCTTCCAGCGAAAAATCCTCAAGCTTTACGCGCGCCACCTCGCCGAGTTTCAGCAGCGCATATCCCATGTCGAGATAAACTGGCAGGTTGTCCGGGCGCACCGCATAGAAAACGGCCCGCATGGCCTCATGGTCGGCCATGTCGCGAAATTGCCAGATGAGGTCCTCGACCTGCTCCGGATCGCCGACCGGGTCGCCCATCGAAACCAGCGAGCGGCCCGACCGAGCATACATCAGAAAGGCTGATCCATCCGGCGACCAGAGAAATTCCTTGTCGCCGAGGAAAGCAATGTTGGTCTGGGTGTCGGGTGAGTGGGCGATGACCGCCGCGATTGCGTCTGATTCGGGCTTGCCGGCCTGCTTCGACTTCGGCGGGGGCCGGTATATGAGTGTCGCCACGCCGAGCGCAGCAGCCGCCACCACGAGACCCACCATGGCCCGCAGGAAACGCGACGCTCCGCCCTCCCAGGCGAACTCCCAGAACAGCTCGTTGGAATATTCGACGTGGGAATACGAGAAGAAGCCGAGCCAGATCGTGGCGACCAGCACCAGCGTCACCAGCCCCAGCCACTCCCAGGAAAGGCTGGAGATGCGTTGTGGCACACGGCGATAGAACGCCCTTCGCGAGAGCAGCAGAAACACGGCCGCGAGCGCCAATGTCAGCGCCTCTTCCCAATCCAAGCCCTTGGCGATCGAAAACACCGCTCCGGCCATCAGCATTCCCACCGCCACAGCCCATGCCGAGAACAGCCGCCGCTGAAGACCATGAGCGATCACCAGCAGGGCCAGGCCGACAAGGCTACCCAGGAAGTGCGAGGTTTCCACCAGAGGCAGCGGCAACCAGTGTTCCAGCGTTTCCAACCGGCCCGGCAAGCCGGGCGTGGCACCCGAGAACAGCAGGATGACGCCGGAGATGAACACCACGGTGGCGGCCACCAGCGGCACCATGGCCTTGATCGTCCTTGTGGGGCCGACGAAGCGGGCGGCCAGCTTGCCGCGTATCATGCCGGCTTCGGCAGCCGCCAGCATCACCACGGCAATGAAGAAGGGCAGGAAATAGTAGATCAGCCGATAGGCCAGCAGCGATGCGAGTATGTCGGCCCGCCCCTGCAAGCCTAACCCCGCGATCAGGGTGGCCTCGAACACGCCAATGCCGCCGGGCACGTGGCTGATCGAGCCCAGAATGACGGCGCTCATATAGACGGTCAGGAAGAGGGCCGGGCCGGCTTGCGCATCGGCCGGCAAAAGCACGAAAAGCACGCCCGACGAGGCGACCAGATCGATCACGCCCACCACAAGCTGCAGCACCAGCATGCCGCGCGGCGGCAGCGGGAAGCGCCAGCTCAGCAGCCGCAATTCACGCCCCTGCGGGCCAGCGTAGAAGAACAGCGCCACCAGCGTGGCAATGATGGCGAAACCGATGACGCGATCCGCCGAGGCGTGCATGATACGCAGCAGCGACACGCCTTCAGGATCGAACAGCAAGGCCAGCCCCACCACCGCGGTGAAGGCCAGCCACAGGCCGACCCAGCTCAGCAACACCACCTGGCCGATTTCGCCGGCATCCAGCCCGCTGCGCGAATAGGTACGAAACCGCACCACGCCGCCCGTGAACAGATGAAAGCCGAGGAAATTGGAGAAGGCATAGCCGCTCATGCCCGACAGCGCCGCGTTGTGCCACGGCACCTTGCCGGGCGCGGCGATGCGACAGGCGACAATGTCGTAGCTGGCCAGAGCGCAATAGCTGACGAAGGTGGCAAGCAGTGCAATGGCGATGCTCGAGCGCGACATCATGCCCAGCGCGTCCTTGATGTCCGCCAGCCGCAACCCCGCCGTCATCCGGTGAAAGAGCCACAACGCAACCACTGTCACCACTATGGCGACGACCGGCCCCGAATAGGCGCGCAAACGCTGATACAGGCGCGCTTTTCCGACAATAGGCTCACTCATGGATGAACGCCGGCCTCCAGATGTTGACGGTCTCGATGGACTAGCACATATACGAATCCACTCCACGCCGGGTTTTCACAGCGAACGGCGACCTTAAGCAAGTCTCTCGCGGCTTTTTGACGGCAATCCGTCCATGCGCACGAAAAACCCATCCGGACATTTAGGCCCGGATGGGTCGGTTTCGAGCTGAAATGCGTCAGGCGCGGCCGAAAGGAATCGCCACGAAAGTCTGGGTTCCGCCGCGATCGACCAGCAGCAGCACCGACTTTTTTCCGGACTTCGCCGCTTCGGCAACGGCCCGGCTAGCTTCTCTAGCGTTGTGAACCGGCACCTGATTGACGGAAAGAATCACGTCACCTTCCCGCATGCCCTGCTCGCCGCCGGCCTTGTCGGGATTGACGTTCACCACCACCGCCCCCTTCTCGCCAGTGGAGAGGTTCAGCGCCTCACGCACCTGGCGGTCGATGTCACCAAGCGACAGCCCGAGCGAGGGCACGTTGTAGCTGCCGTCCGGTGTCTGGCTTGGGCTGCTTTGCGTCTCCGCCGTCTTTTCGTCATTGTCATTGTTGCCGACGGAAATCGAGACATCCATGCTTTTGCCGTCGCGCCAGATCGTCATCTTTTCCTTCGTACCGGGGCTGACATCGGCCACCGCGCGCGACAAATCCTTCGGATCCTTGATCTCATGGCCGCCGAATCCGGTGACGATGTCACCCGTCTTCAGCCCAGCTTCAGCCGCCGGGGAGCCATCGGTGACATTGGCAATGAGCGCACCCGACGACGTGCTGAGGCCCAGTGCATTGGCAACATCCGGCGTCACCGGCTGGATCTGTACGCCGATGAAGCCATGCTCGATCGAGCCGCTCGTGATGAGCTTGGCAACCACCGGCTCGGCCTGATCGGATGGAATGGCGAAACCCACGCCCACATTGCCGCCATTGGGCGAATAGATGGCCGAGTTGATGCCCACGACTTTGCCTTCCATGTCGACCAGCGGGCCGCCGGAATTGCCGTGGTTGATGGCGGCATCGACCTGGATAAAGTCATCATAAGGACCCGAATGCAGGTCGCGGCCACGCGCCGACACGATGCCGGCCGTCACTGTCGTGCCGATGCCGAAGGGGTTGCCGATCGCCAGCACCTGATCACCCGTCTGCAGCTTGTCGGAATCGCCCCATTGGATCGTCGGCAACGGCTTGTCACTCTTGACGCGGATAACAGCCAGATCGGTCTTGGCGTCGCGCCCGACAAGCGTTCCGGTCAGTTCCGTACCATCATCGAGTATGACCTTGATCTCGGAGGCGCCCTCGACGACATGGTTGTTGGTGACGATGAGGCCGCTGGGATCAACGATGAAACCGGAGCCCAGTGCTTCAGCTTCCTGGCTCTTCGGCTGCGGTTGCGGGATCGGCATGCCGCGCTGACCGAAGAACTGGCGGAAATATTCGTCGAAAGGCGAACCGCGCTCGAACGGCGAGCCGCCATTGTTATCCGACGAGGCCACCTGCATCTTGCTCATGATGGTGACTACGGCAGGCTTGTCGGCAGTGACGATGGGAGCGAAAGACTTACCTGGCGTGACGATGCTTGCGACTGGGGAAAGCGTTGCCTGGGCATCCGCCCGCAAGACGGGCGACAGCAGGAGCGGGGTTACGATCAATGCCGCGCCCAACAGGGCAACGACGCGGTGCTTGCGAAGGATTGAGGAGGACATTTTTCTGGTCCCTACTGTGGTTGATCGTGCCGTGGCGCGTTCCGCCGGAACTGCCCTTCCAGCGTCGCGGAAGCCGTCAGTGCGCTTCCGCTCTTCGCTCGCCACGGATCATTCGATGCCATTCTAGGTAGGGCGTGAAGTCGCCATATTTAGAGCTTTTCGGCACATTACAAAGATTTAATCGCGGGACCCTCAATTGCGGAAGGTAAAGTTCGCAAGGGGCCGCGCTCTACAACCAAGGCACCAGGGATTACTTGAAACTATGCTTCGCGTCGCTTGCGAAAGACGGTCGGCGGCATGGCATAAATGACCAACCGGCGCTGCCGATCCCGGGATTACCGAAAATCAATAGACGACAGCGGCCGCCGCATCTGCCGGATGCGGCGGCCGCATGGGATTGACATCAAATGCGACGCCTCAGACGCCGATCGGCATATGCTCGGCCGAGCGGGTCACGGCGCGCGGCGCGGTGATCTCCTTCCACTTCGACAGTGCCTGGTTGACCGCCGGGAACGGGCGACGCTTGACGAACTTGCCGCGCCCCGGCTGCGGCTGGTCATTCTGGCCATGCGACCACACGACATCGCCACGCGACAGCGTGTAACGCGGCATGCCGTTGACCCTGATACCCTCGAAAACATTGTAGTCGATGATGGATTTCTGGTTGCCGGCCGAAATCGTCTTGGATAGTTTCGGATCCCATACCACCAGATCGGCATCCGAACCCGGCAGGATCGCTCCCTTCTGCGGATAGATATTGAGGATGCGGGCGATGTTGGTGGAGGTAACGGCCACGAACTCGTTCATCGTCAGCCTGCCGGTTTCCACGCCACGCGTCCACAACACCGGCATGCGATCCTCAAGCCCGCCGGTGCCGTTGGGAATCTTGCGGAAATCATCGAGGCCGAGCGTCTTCTGCTCGCTGGTGAAGGCGGCATGGTCGGTCGCGACCACTTGCAAGGAACCGGCGGCGAGGCCAGCCCAGAGGCTGTCCTGATGGTTTTTGTCGCGGAACGGAGGCGACATGACGCGGCGGGCGGCATGCATCCAGTCGGGGTTCTGATATTCGCTTTCATCGAGCGTCAGATGCTGGATCAGCGGTTCGCCGAAGACGCGCATGCCCTTCTGTCGCGCACGCCGGATGGCCTCGTGGCTCTGCTCGCACGAGACATGCACGATATAGACCGGCACGCCGGCGGCATCGGCGATCATGATGGCGCGGTTGGTGGCCTCACCCTCGACCTCCGGCGGACGCGAATAGGCGTGCGCCTCGGGGCCAGGAATGCCCGCGTCGATATATTTCTGCTGCAAGGCCGCGACGATGTCGCCGTTTTCGGCATGGACCAGTGGCAGCGCGCCAAGCGCGGCACAACGCTGGAACGAGGCGAACATCTCATCGTCGTTCACCATCAGCGAGCCCTTGTAGGCCATGAAGTGCTTGAAGGTGTTGATGCCGTGATCGACCACCTTGCCCATATCGTGGAATATCTGCTCGGACCAGTCGGTGACCGCCATGTGGTAGGAGTAGTCGGACGATGCTTGCCGCGTGGCTCTGCCCTCCCATTCTTCCAGAGCCGCCAGCATGCCGTCGGGTCCGGGAATAACGAAATCCACCACCATGGTGGTGCCGCCCGACAGGGCGGCGAAGGTGCCGCTTTCCCAGGTTTCGGCTGCCGTGGTGCCCATGAACGGCATTTCGAGATGCGTGTGCGGGTCGATGCCGCCGGGCATGATATAGGCATCGCTGGCATCGATCACGGTGTCGCCGGACAGGTTCTGCCCGATCGCGGCGATGCGCTCACCCTCGATCAGGATGTCGGCCTCATAGGTTCGATCCGCGGCGACGACGGTGCCGCCCTTGATCACTTTCGACATGGTGGACTCCTTCCTCATTCAACCCCTTGCGCAGTCTTCGGCCTCGGCCAAGCTGCGCTTTTTGTTCAACGTGGCCTGCTTTGCCGCTTGGGCGACAGCCCCGAAACCGGGCAATTGATTGGGCCAACCGGGTCGATGATTGTGGAAGCGGCGGAAAATAACAAGACCGCGCTGGTCGCCTCGGCGCGGTCTTGAAGAAATCCATTGCTTCGCCTGCTGCGATGCGGCTTCGCGGGCTTACGCAGTGGGGAGAAGCCCTTGAGGATCGATGTCCGGCGTGCGGCCCGCGACGACATCGGCAAGGAATTTTCCCGAGCCGCAGGCCATGGTCCAGCCGACATGGCCATGTCCCGTGTCCAGATAGAGATTGTCGTAGCGGCTACGACCGATAACCGGCACGGAAGTGGGCATCATCGGGCGCAGGCCTGCCCAACACTCGGCCTTTTTTTCGTCGATAGCACCCGGAAACAACTCTCGCGCCGAACGAAACATGCGGGTGAAATCATCCGGCCTGAAGCTGCGGTCAAAGCCGTTGAACTCGGCGGTCGAGGCCATGCGCAGGCGATTTCCGAGCCTCGAATAGGCAACATAGCGATCTTCATCGACACCGCCCATGGTCGGCCCCAGTGCCGGGTCCTCAAGCGGTATCGTCGCGGTATAGCCCTTCACCGGATAAACGGGCAGGTCGACACCAACCTTGCGCGCGAAAACCCCGCTTTCCGGCCCCATGGAGAGCACCACCGCATCTGCCGTAAGCGGACCCTTGGCGGTACGGACCGCGCGCACGCGCCCGGCCTCGATATCCAGCCCTTCGACTGCGGTGTCGCAGAGGAACTTCACGCCGTGCCGTGCCGTCGCCAGTTCGGCAAGGCGCGTGACGAACATCCTGGAATCGCCCGTCTGGTCGATTGGTGAATAGATACCGCCCGCGATCCGATCGCCTGAATGAGCCAGCCCCGGCTCCACCTCGAACAGCCGCTTGCGGTCGGCCAGTTCGATCTCCAGCCCTCGCTCGGCAAGGTAACGGAAATGCCTCGCGCCGGCGTCGAGGCTCTTCTGGTCGCGGTAGAAATAGACGATGCCCCTGCGCCGCTCATCGAAGTCGATCCCGGTTTCGGCGGTGATCTCGTTGATGCATTGGCGCGAATAAAGGGCCAGCCGCAGCTTCACATCCGTGTTGGCATGCGCCCGTGCCTCGGTGCACTGGAACAGGAATCGCCAGGTCCATGACAGGAAGGCCGGATCGAGGCTTGGCCGCACCCTGATGCCAAGATCGCGCCTGTAAAGCGATTTCAGAAACACCGCCAAGGCCCCCGGCGACGCCCAGGAATAGGCATCGCCGGGAGAAACGAGCCCGGCATTGCTGTAGCTGGTTCCATGTGCCGGCGCGGGGTGGCGCTCGACCACAGTCACCTCATGGCCGTCGCGCGCCAGATAGTAAGCGGCCGCCGTACCGACCACGCCGGCGCCCAGCACCAGAATCTTCATGGAAATCACCCCCTCGCCAATACCGCCGGAACGTGACGACGCTCTTTGGTCGTCACTCACGCTCCATTTGCTTGCCGGATTGCCGCGTCAAGCGCGGTGCACCGAATTCTTGCCGGACAGCATGCGCTCCCATGCCAGCGCATCGCCCACGATGGCATCGAGATCGTCCCGCACCGGCACCCAGCCCAACTCCCTGCGGGCAAGGCCCGCATCCGCAATAACCGACGGCTGATCGCCGGGCCGGCGGGCATCCATCGTTACCTCGAAATCGCGCCCGTGGACGCGGCGCACACTCTCCACGACATCGAGCACGGAATACCCGCGACCGTAGCCGCAATTGGCAACAAGATTGCCGCCGCCATCGCGCAGCCTCTGCAGCGCGAGCCGATGCGCAGCAACAAGATCGGAGACGTGGATGTAATCGCGCACGCAGGTGCCGTCGGGCGTCGCGTAATCGGTGCCGAACACCTTCATGCCCGAACGCTTGCCCAGCGCGGTTTCGGAGGCGACCTTGATGAGATGGGTCGCGCCCGATGTGGATTGCCCTGTGCGGCCATGCGGGTCCGCACCGGCGACGTTGAAATAGCGCAGCGCCGTATAGCGGAGACCATGCGCGGCGGCCGCATCGCGCAGCATCCATTCACTCATCAGCTTCGAAAGGCCGTAGGGCGACTCCGGCGCCGGCCGTGTATCCTCGCGCAAGGGCTCCAGCCCTACGGCTCCGTAGACGGCCGCGGTCGAGGAAAAGATGAAGTTACGCACGGTCCCGCGCACCGCCGCGTCGATCAGCGAACGCGTCTTGCAGGTGTTGTTCTCGTAATAGACAAGCGGGTTGGCATAAGACTCCGGCACGATGACCGATCCGGCGAAATGGATGACGGAATCGACTTCATGCTCCCGAATCACCGTGTCGATCAGCGCATCGTCGCCGATGTCGCCCGTCACCAGCGTGGCTTCAGGCGCGACCGCCCAGTCGAAACCGGTGGAAAGGCGATCGACAACGACGACTTGTTCGCCGGCGTCCAGCAACTCCCACACCATATGGCTGCCGATGTAGCCGGCGCCGCCGGTTACCAGAACACTCATGCGTCAGCCCCGGCTTGTGCATAATTCGCAACAGCCACCCTTTGTCGGGCGGTCTGCTGAAGCGAATAGAAGCAGCAGAACCCGAAAGCGGCGGCAACCATCATATAGCTCTCGCCGATGGCGAGGCGATTGTTGGAATTGGTGAAGATGGTGACCAGGAAAAACACCATCGAGACGATATAGAAATCGAAGGCCTCGCGTGGGATGAGGTCGTTTTTGTACGCCGATCGTACGTTTGCGATCGCCCATGCATAGAGCCCGATATAGAAGGCCAAGCCCAGCAGCCCGTACCTGACGGCAACTTCCAGATAGCCGTTGTGGATGAGGTCGAAGCCGACATCCCGGTACTGCGTATGAGCCCACAGGTCTTTCCACGCGATACCGCTGCCGAACAGGATGTTGTGCGACCAGACCTCAAGCGCATTGGACCACAGCATGAGGCGAATGTTCATGCTGCTTGGGACAGTGCCTGACGCAATGGCCGCCTGCACCGCGTCAATCGGCTGGCCGTTGCGGACCATGTCTCCCACGATGCTGTCGGCGCTGGCATAGGTCGGACCGAGCGTCTTCCAGATGCCCCCATCCAGAACGATGGCGAAAGCTACCAGCGCGGCGGCGAATCCGCCTGCGGCCACCCAGCCTCGCGCACCTTTTATCCGGGGTATCGCGAGCAATCCCTGCGCGACGAGTGCAATTGCCATCGCGGCCCAGACCCCTTTGGACTTTGCGCCATAGAGCCCGACGAAGCACAGTGCGATAATGAGATAAGAAATCGCCTCATAGACATACCGACGCCTGGCGTCCGCGACATGCTTGTAGGCGTAGCGGCTGAAATTGAGCGCCGCCAGAATGAGGAACCCCGCGCCCACCGAACTGTGGATGGTATTCTTCATCATCAGGAATGCATGATGTTCGCTGTCGAACACCGAAATCCCGTCCAAGGTGATCGCCGCCATGGCCAGGCTGATGAGCATGAACAGCACGATCGTGAGATTCAGAAACTTCCAATAGCGGAACATCATATAGCCGACCGTGATGTAGAAGATCGGCAACAGGTAAATCCCTTCGGAACCGCCATAGGTACGGACTGTAGGGTTCATGTACAGCACGACATAACGTATTGCGACGAATGACGCCCATCCAATGCAGGCAAAGCCTGCCCAGCCTATCGACGGCTTGAAATCGGCCCGGACATAGGCGACGAGCCCCCACAGGACGAGGGTGATCGCGACATAGCGATAGCTGTCCTTCTCCACCCAGGCGGCGGAAACCAGTACGAGAAACAGAACGACAATGCAGGTGTTTTCAAGGATCCTGAGGACGGGGCGGTCCATGATCGTGTTCATTTCCCACTCATTGCATAGACAGATCGCGAGACATATTCGCGCGCCCGGAAAAACAAAACGCTAACCCGCATCAGCGTTGGCAGTTTCGCGCCGGAATAGTCTTTCCGGGTCGCGATCGTCGTGTCGGCCCGACTTGTATCCTCAAATGCGACAAGAGGAAGACGCACGGTGAAAGTTTTCACGCCGGTAGCCCAGCCACGCTCCAGGGCCACATCAAAGGGCAGTACCATCGTCGCAAGGGCGCGCAAAAGCTGCCGTGCGCCCTCCTGTGTGACCGCATAGCAGGCGCCTGAGCCCTGCGGCCCATGAATGCACCTGCCGAACTCGTCGCCCAGCGCCGATTTACCGTAGCTGATGAAGCCCTTGATACGATGATTGACCAGCTTGAGAAGCTGCATTTGCGGACAGGCTTCGAAGATGGCTTCGACCCGCTTGTCCAGATCACCCGCAAGCTGAATATCGTCTTCGGCAATCACTGCCAGTTCGTAGCCGTTGTCGACGATGCTTTGCAGCGCGCTCAGATGGCTGCGATAGCATCCATATTCGCCATCGAGCACGACCGCGCCATGGTTGCGTCGAAACATCACCGGATCGAAATCCGGCCGGGCCTCGGGAGGAATGCTGGCGCCTTCGACAGCCGGGACCCGCTCGATCGCCAACCCTGCGCGCTTTCCGCTTTCAGCTATTTTCTCCCATCTCTCCCGTGATCTCTCAAGGTTTATGACAAGTATTGGCAGCATTTCAAAGTTTTCTTTTCTGTTGCTTCATTGCCGCCCATGCGCGTCAACGGTGGCTACATTCCAGTTACATATCCGAAGAACCGCGCGATCGGAAAGTCATTTCGGACGAGTCCGGAAACTGTGGATCGGACCCTTCTGCATGCCATCCACGGTCGTGCTGTGCGTCCACCGCATTTTTTTGACATGGATCAAGGCAAGCAGCTAACACAGCCCTATGTTTCGACCAAAGGTGGCGTGGCATTTTGCCCGATTTCATGGAATAGACGGGAAAGCATGCCATCATTATGATCCTGCCGAAATCCGGGAAGCCATGATGAATTATCAGCGATTTTTCGAAGAAGCGATCGACCAGCTTCACGCCGAACGACGCTACCGCGTCTTTGCCAATCTGGAACGTATCGTCGGCAAGTTCCCGCGCGCCCTCTACCGGGCGAACGGCCAGGTCCAGGAAATCACCGTCTGGTGCTCCAACGATTACCTCGGCATGGGCCAGCACCCGAGCGTGGTCGAAGCTTTCCAGAACACAGCCGGCCATATGGGCTCCGGCGCCGGCGGTACCCGCAACATTTCCGGCAACAACCATCCGCTGGTCGAACTCGAGCATGAACTCGCCGACCTGCATGGCAAGGAAGCCGGCCTCGTCTTCACCTCCGGATTCGTCTCGAACGAAGCGTCGATCTCGACGATTGCCCGGCTCCTTCCGAACTGCCTGATTCTGTCGGATGAACTGAACCACGCCTCGATGATCGAGGGCGTGCGCCGGTCCGGAGCGGAAAAGAAAATCTTCCGCCACAATGATGTGGCCCATCTGGAAAGCCTGCTGCAGGCCGCCGGGCGCGAACGTGCCAAGCTGATCGTCTTTGAGTCGGTCTATTCGATGGATGGCGACATTGCGCCGATCGAGGCGATTGCCGATCTGGCCGACAAATACAACGCCATGACCTATATCGACGAGGTCCATGCGGTCGGCATGTATGGCGCGCGTGGCGGCGGCATCACCGAGCGCGACGGCCTTGCCCACCGCATCGACATCATCGAGGGCACGCTGGCGAAAGCTTTCGGCACGCTGGGCGGCTATATTACCGGGTCGAGCGCAATAATCGATGCGGTGCGTTCCTATGCGCCGGGCTTCATCTTCACCACCGCCCTGCCGCCGGCGATCGCCGCGGCCGCTGCCACTTCCATCCGCCACCTGAAGACTTCGCAGGTCGAGCGCGATGCGCAGCAGCGCCAAGCCGCGCAGACCAAGAAGATCCTCGGCGACGCCGGCCTGCCCGTGATGCCGTCGGAGACGCATATCGTGCCGGTGCTGGTCGGCGATCCGGAGCTGTGCAAGATGGCGTCCGACCGCCTGCTCGGTGTCCACGGCATTTATATCCAGCCGATCAACTACCCGACCGTGCCGCGTGGGACGGAGCGGCTGCGCATCACGCCCACCCCCTTCCATGACGACGCATTGATCGAGACGCTCAAGGACGCGCTGGTCGAAACCTGGAATGCACTGGGTATTCCCTATCGCACTTCGGATCAGCCGTCCGTGGCCAAGTCAGAACGGATCATTCCGCTGCTGGTACCGAAATCGGGCGGCTGAGCGGCACGGCAAACCCCGGAATGAAAGAAGGCCCGGTCGAAATTCGACCGGGCCTTCTTCGTTCCACAAAACGATGGGTCGCGCTTCAGCGCACCACGTGCACCCAGCCGTGCGCGTCATCGACACTGCCGCGCTGGATGCCGACGAGATTGGCGCGCAACCTGGCGGTCACTTCGCCATCACCGCTGTTGCCGATCGAGAACGAGCCGTCCTTGAAGCGCACCGAGCCGATACCGGCCACGACCGCCGCCGTGCCGCAGGCAAAAGCCTCGCGCAGCTTGCCGCTCTCCGCGTCCTTGCGCCATTCCTCGAAGGAATAGGGCTTTTCCTCGACCGTCAGGCCTGCTTCCTGCGCCAGCTTGATGATCGAGGCACGGGTGATTCCGGGCAGGATGGTTCCACCCAGCGGCGGCGTGACCAGCCTGTTGTCGTCCATCACGAAGAACACGTTCATACCACCCAGTTCCTCGACCCAGCGATGCTCGACCGCATCGAGGAACACCACCTGGTCGCAACCGTTCCTGGTCGCCTCGGCCTGCGCGATCAGGCTGGCGGCATAGTTGCCGCCGCACTTGGCAGCGCCGGTGCCGCCGGGGGCCGCGCGCGTGTAGTCGTCCGAAACCCAGACGGTCACGGCCTTGTAACCGCCCTTGAAGTAAGCGCCCACCGGCGAGGCGATGACGCAGAAAATATAGTCCGAAGCCGGGCGCACGCCGAGGAATGGCTCGCTGGAAAACATGAACGGTCGGATGTAAAGGCTGCCGTCGCCTTCGGGGATCCAGTCGGCATCGGCGCGCACGAGCGCCTCGACCGCTTCGATGAACAGCTTTTCCGGAATAGCCGGCATGGCCATGCGCTCGGCCGACATGGCCATGCGCCGGGCATTCTCCTCCGGGCGGAACAGCGCGATGCCGTCCTTGGTGCGGTAGGCCTTCATGCCCTCGAAGATTTCCTGCGCATAGTGCAGCACGGCCGCGGCCGGATCGATGGCAAAAGGCGCACGCGCCTTGACCTCGCCATTGTGCCAGCCCTGCTCGGCATTCCAGCTCATGGTCACCATGTGGTCGCTGAAAATCTTGCCAAAGCCCGGATTCTCCATCAGCGCCGCGCGCTTTTCCGGCGAGGTCGGCGAAGGATGCTTTGTGAGTTTGAAGGATTGATTGTCTGTCATCGGATGTACTTTCCCGGTATCGCGGTTGGAGACTGCATAGTCCACTCCGGCAAGGCTCCGCAACCGCACTGAAACGAAATCATCTGCGCTTTATCCACGCGGCCACGCGCGTGGCGGCCTCTTCAAGCTGATCGAGGCGGCGGTGGAAACAGAGTCTGAAGTAGGCTTCGCCGCCCGGACCAAAGGCAGTACCCGGCGCGAGGCCGACATTGGCCTTGTCGACGATCTCGAATGCGGCAGAACGCGAATCCTCGACGCCATCGATCGAAAAGAACAGATAGAACGCTCCCTGCGGGGCGTCGATGCGCGCCCGCCCGGTTTCGCCGAGAATGTTGCAGACAAGGTCGCGCGCCTGCCGCGCCCGTTCGATCTGGGACTTCAGAAAGCCGTCCCCCTCCTCCAGCGCCGCGACGGCGCCGCGCTGCATGAAAGGCGCGACGCCCGAGGTGGAATACTGGATGAGATTCTCGAACACCTGCTGCAGCGATGGGTGAACGCGTAACCATCCGATGCGCCAGCCGGTCATCGCCCAGTTCTTGGAAAATGTATTGACGAAAAGGATGCGGTCCTCCTCCTCCATGATGTCCATGAAGGATGGCGCACGCGGGCCGCCATAATAGAACAGCGCATAGATCTCGTCGGCGACGATCCAGAGATTGTGCCGACGCGCGATATCGAGGATTGCCTTCAGTGTCTCGAGGTCGGCGGTCCAGCCTGTCGGGTTGGACGGGCTGTTGAGGAAAATCGCCCTGGTCCGGCCGGTTATCGCGGCCTCGATCTTGCCGACGTCGCAGGACCAGCCATTGCCGGACTGATCCAGCATGACGGCCACCGGTTGCGCACCGGCAACGCCGGCGGCACCGGCGAAATTCGGCCATGCCGGCGAAAGATAGATCACCTCGTCGCCAGCGCCGGCCGTGGCCTGGATAGCAAGCTGTATTGCCTGCATGCCCCCGCCAGTGACCAGGAATTCCTCCTCCGCGAATGAACGGCCGAAATGCCGCTGATGGTAGCGCGCCAGCGCGGCGCGCAGTTCGGGAATACCGCGTTGCCAGGTGTAGAAAGTCTCCCCGGCCGCAAGAGCCCTCGTCACCGCATCCGAAATGAAAGCCGGCGTCGGCAGGTCGCCCTCGCCTACCCAGAGCGGAATGAGCCCTTCGCGGCCACGCCCGTAATTGGCGACGGCAACAATGCCGCTTTCCGGGGCAAGACGTGCCTCGGGGCGAAGACTCTCGACAAGAGACATGGCTGATCCTTGCAATGACAAGAAATTGCTAGCCGGTTTTGCCCGAAGCGCAAACAGAAAACCCCGGAATCGTGCCGGGGTTTTGAAACTTCCATTGCCCCAGAACTATTTCCGGCTGGCCAGAAGGTCGCGGATTTCCGTCAGCAGCACCACATCGGGCGCAGGTGCGGCAGGCTCGGCCGCCTTTTCGGCGACAAGCCGGCGACGCATATTGTTCACGCCCTTGACCATCATGAAAATGATGAAGGCCAGGATGATGAAATTGATCACCACGGTGATGAAGTTGCCATAGGCGAACACGGCGCCTTGCTTCTTGGCTTCCGCCAGCGTGTCGGCGGTAACGCTCGACGACAGCGGCAGGAAATAGTTGGAAAAATCAAAGCCGCCGAAAATGGCGCCGACGATCGGCATGATGATGTCGCCGACCAGCGAGTTGACGATCAGGCCGAACGCGCCGCCGATGATGACGCCAACGGCAAGGTCCATAACATTGCCCTTGGAGATAAACTCCTGGAATTCCTTTAGCACCGGTCCCTCCTTGGTGATCGCAGCCGCGCCAATCCGCCCTCGCGAACGGCCAACGCATGCATCATAACAAAAACCCTGAATTGCAAAATGCTGAAAATGCACGTTTCTTCCGACAGCATCACACCTTCCCCAATAGCTTCCAACGGCTGATGGACAGGCGGAGTTAGCTGTGCTTGCCTCCTTAAACGCATGGCAAGCGAAAGCCGGGAGGAACAGAAAGCGTGCAGGGCTGGGTCGTCGTCATCATAGCGGTCGCCTATGTGACGCTGCTTTTCGGCATTGCCAGCATTGGCGACCGCCGTGCCGCGCGCCGGCGCGCGGGCCTGTCGCGCCCCGGCATCTATGCCCTCAGCCTCGCCATCTATTGCACGTCCTGGACCTTCTTCGGCTCCGTCGGCCAGGCATCCGGTCGCGGGGTCGAGTTCCTGGCCATCTATATCGGCCCGATCCTTGTCTTCGCCTTCGGCTTTCCTCTCCTGAAGCGTATCGTCAAGCTGGCCAAAGCGGAGAAGATCACCTCCGTGGCCGATTTTCTCGGCGCGCGCTATGGCAAGAGCTTTGCCGTGGCAGGCATTGCCACGCTGATCGCGACCATCGGCGCGGTGCCTTATATCGCCCTGCAACTCAAGGCGATCTCAGGCTCGGTCAGCCTGATGGTCGAGCACTATAACGGGGCGCCGCCTTCCTTCGACCCCTTCGTCAGCGACATCTCGCTGATCGTGGCCATGTTGCTGGCCGTGTTTGCCGTACTGTTCGGCACACGGCACGCCGACGCCACAGAGCATCAGGACGGGTTGGTGCTGGCGGTCGCGGTCGAATCGGTGGTCAAGCTCGCCTCTTTCCTTACGGTCGGCATCGTCGTCACCTTCTTCCTGTTCGGCAGCCCCTCAAGGATGATCGAGGCTTTCGCCGCCAATGCGGAAGTGGGGCGGTCGCTGTCCTATTCGACCTCGCTCGGCACCTGGCTGGTCACCATCGTCATAAGCGGTTTCGCCATTATCATGCTGCCACGGCAATTCTACGTGATGATCGTGGAGAACCGCAGCGAGAGCGAGTTGCGCAAGGCGACGTGGGTGTTCCCGCTCTATCTGGTGGCCATCAACCTGTTCGTGCTGCCCATCGCCTTCGCCGGCCTGGTGATGGTGGGCGACCGCACCAGCAGCGACCTTTACGTGCTTTCTGTGCCGCTGTTCGCCAGCCGCGACCTGCTGGCAATGATCGCCTTCATCGGCGGCCTGTCGGCGGCAACCGCCATGGTGATCGTGGAAAGCGTGGCGCTGGCGATCATGATTTCCAACGACCTCGTCATCCCGCTTTTCCTGCGCCGCCTGATGAAATCCGAAGCCGGCGCAAGCGAGGACTGGTCGGCACTGATCCTGAATATCCGGCGCGCCTCGATCTTCATCATCCTGTTCGCGGCCTTCCTCTATTATCGCGAAAGCACCAACAACGCCCGGCTTGCCTCGATCGGTCTGATGTCGTTCGCGGCAATCGCGCAGTTCGCGCCGTCCTTCATCGGCGGCATGATCTGGCGTGGCGCGAATGCGCGCGGCGCGGCGCTCGGTATGATCGCCGGCATTGGGGTGTGGGCCTACACGCTGCTGCTGCCCTCGCTGGTGCCGCCCGAAACACCGATCATCGCCAATGGCCTGTTCGGCTTGCAGGCGCTACGGCCGCAATCGCTTTTCGGCACGGTCGCCGAACCGCTCAACCATGGCGTGATGTGGAGCCTTGCCATCAACACGCTGTTCTTCGTGCTGGGATCGCTGTCGCGCGCGTCGGTGCCACTGGAGCGCATCCAGGCTGCGATCTTCGTGCCACGCGACACCAGCCCGATGCCGAGCCTGCGCCGCTTCCGCACGGCCGTGACAGTCAACGACCTCAAGGACACGATCTCGCGCTACCTCGGCGTCGAGCGTGCGGAGCGTTCCTTCCAGCGCTTCGAGATCGACAATGGCGTGCAACTGCATGGCAATGAACAGGCCAGCATGGAGGTGGTACGCTTTTCCGAGCAATTGCTTGCCAGCGCGGTCGGCTCCTCCTCGGCGCGCCTCGTCCTGTCGCTGCTGTTCAAGCGCCATGACAGCGCCTCGCGCGATACCTTCCGCCTGCTCGACGACGCCACGGAAGCGCTGCAGCACAATCGCGACCTGCTGCAGATCGCGCTCGACCAGATGGAACAGGGCATCACCGTCTTCGACAAGGACTTCCGGCTGACCTGCTGGAACAGGCAGTACCGCGCACTGTTCGACCTGCCCGACGAAATGGGCCAGGTCGGCGTCTCGCTGGATCACATCTTGCGTTTCCTGGTCGCGCGCGGCGACATCACGCCGGAAACGCGCCGTGCCGTGCTGAACCGCCTCACCAATTTCGAAAGTCCCTGGCAGCTCGATCTGCGCAGCAGCGGCCGCATCATCGAATTGCGCTCCAACCCGATGCCGGACGGCGGCATCGTCGCCACCTATGCCGATGTATCAGCGCGGGTCGCGGCGGATCTGGCGCTCAAGCGCGCAAACGAATCGCTGGAGCAGCGCGTGCGCGACCGTACGGTCGAACTCACGCGTGTGAATGAAGAGTTGGCGCAGGCGCAGATGCTGGCCGAGGAAGCCAATCTCGGCAAGACGCGTTTCCTCGCCGCCGCCGGCCACGACATCCTGCAACCGCTCAATGCGGCACGGCTCTATTGCTCGTCGCTGCTCGAAACCGCCGGCAAGAACCCGGTCGGCGGCGCCGTTGCCAATATCGAATCCTCGCTGGAATCGGTAGAAACCATTCTCGGCGCGGTGCTCGACATTTCACGTCTCGACACAGGCGCGATGAAGCCGGTCGATACCGTGTTCCGTCTCGACGGCCTGCTGCGCCAGCTCGCCACCGATTTCCAGCCGCTGGCGGCCGAAAAGAAGCTCGACCTTGTGATCGTGCCTTCATCGCTGGCGGTGAAAACGGACCGCAACCTGCTACGGAGGCTGGTGCAGAACCTTGTTTCCAACGCCATCAAATATACGCGCAGCGGCCGCATCGTGGTGGGCGTGAGACGACGCGGCGACCTGGCCGAAATCCAGGTCATCGACACCGGCATCGGCATTCCCGCCGACAAGCTGAACACGGTGTTCCGCGAATTCACCCGCCTGGACGAAGGCGCGCGCGAGGCGCAGGGGCTGGGGCTTGGCCTCTCGATCGTGGACCGCATCGCCCGCGTGCTGCGACTGGAACTGCGCATGTTCTCCGAAGCCGGAAACGGCACGCGCTTTTCCGTCATCCTGCCGGTCACGCAGGCGGCGCAGGAAAGCCCGCCGGCGGAGAGCAAGCCGCAACCCGTGGCGGGAGCCGTGCTGAACGGACTAAACGTCCTGTGCGTCGACAACGACCCGCGCATTCTGGAAGGCATGCGCATGCTGCTGGAGGGCTGGGGCTGCAAGGTCGAAACCTATTCAGGCTCACGCGCCATCGAGACCGTGCCGCCGGCCGGGCGACCCGACCTGATCCTTGCCGACTACCACCTCGACGGGGAAAACGGCCTCGACGTGATCGCACAACTGCGCGGTCGCTACGACAAGGACATACCAGCGGTTCTCCTCACCGCCGACCGCTCAAACGAAGTGCGCACGGCCGCGGAAATGTCGGACGTCCCGGTCATCAACAAGCCTGTCAAGCCGGCCGTGCTGCGCTCCATGATGATGCGCCTGCGGCGCATGGCCCCCGCAGCCGAATAAATTACTGCACGGCTGCGGCCAGCGAATCGCCGCCGATCCGAGACAGCAGGATCACCGCCTGCGTGCGGCTGTCGACACCGAGTTTCTGCAACACCGCGGAGACATGCGCCTTGATGGTCGCCTCCGACACTGACAATTCATAGGCGATCTGCTTGTTGAGCAGGCCTTCCGCCAGCATTCCAAGCACGCGCGCCTGCTGCGGCGTCAACGATTGCAGGCGCTTGATGAGGTCGGAAATCTCGGGATCGCGTTCAACGCCGAGATCGATGCCGGCCGGCGCGACGATACCTCCGGAAAGCACGGTCTGCACCGCCTCGCGGATTTCCTCCATGCTGGCCGACTTGGATATGAAGCCGGAAACGCCAAGCTCCAGCGCACGCCGGATCGTTTCGGGATCGTCGTGCGCGGACACCACGACCATCGGCAGGGCCGCATGGATACCGCGCAGCGAAATCAGGCCCGACAGGCCGCTCGTGCCGGGCATGGAAAGATCGAGCAGCAACAGGTCGATATCCTCATTGGCCGCGACAAGGGCCTTGGTCGATTCGAAATCCCCGGCTTCCAGAATGGTCGTCACATCGCCGACACCCAGCAGCGCCTGCTTCATCGCCCCCCGGAAAAGCGGGTGATCGTCCGCAATCACGAATTTGTAGCCTGACGGCAAATGGCCCTCCCACAATCCTCGCTCGTCGTTGTTGTTGGTCGCGGGATCAGCGCGCAATTATGCGGCGAGGGAAGGTCGAATTTCAAGCAGGAAGCGTGGCCGGAGCGCTCATCCAGCCATCCCGCCTGCAAAACCCGCGTCAGGTCTTGTTGGGATCTGCCGGCTGGTTCTGGCCGGGCTTGTTCTCTTCCTGCTCGAAATCCTTCACTATCCCCATGAAGCGCCGGAAGAAGCGCTCCATATAACCCATGCCTTTTTCGAATTCTTCCTCGCTGGGAAGGCCGGGCGCGGGCACGGCGACGCGTCCCTTTTCGAGTGCGGTTACCCGATCTTCGAGCGTCTTAAGCGAGCCCTGCAACTGCTCGATCTGACTCTGATAGGCGTCACGCTCGTCGGCGGCGAGCTTGCAGACCAGTTGTCCCGAGCGCTCCTCGCACAGCGACATCGCTCCGGTTTGCGTGTCCATGCGGACATAGCCACCGTCCTTCTTTTCCAAACGGTAGCGATCCTCGGAGGCGCTCGCCCCGGTCACGGTCTGCGACAGGCAAGCCGCCGCGACGGCAATGGCTAGGCAACGCATATATCATCTCCATTCGCGAGCCCTGACAGGCTGGTCGCTATTTGCGTCGGAAATCGGGCCCGCCCACGCGCCCAAGGCTTTTCCCGCCGCGTCTTTCGGACTATAGGGCGCGCATGCGACAGGTCATCTACAAAATTGCACCCGAGGCGCTTTGGCGGGACGCCGAAGCTGCGGGCACCTTCACCGGCGCGCCGGTGGACATTGCCGACGGCTTCATTCACTTCTCCACGGCCGAACAGGTGAAGGACACCGCTGCCAAGCATTTTGGCGGGCAACCGGACCTCCTGCTCGTCGCCATCGACACGGGAAAGCTCGGTCCTGCATTGAAATATGAGGTTTCGCGCGGCGGCGCGCTGTTCCCGCACCTCTATGCGCCGCTGGACCTCGACAGCGTGATCTGGGTGAAGCCGCTGCCGCTCGGCGATGATGGCGCGCACGAATTTCCCGAACTGGAAGCCTGATGAGCCTTTTCGACACGCTCGGCCGCGGCCTGCTCTTCTCATTCGACCCCGAGACGGCACATGGGCTTTCGATCAGGGCACTGAAATGCGGGCTCGCGCTGCCCACCGCTACGCGTCCCAGCCCACGCCTGCGGGTTTCGCTGTGCGGGCTCGATTTTCCCAACCCGCTCGGCATGGCGGCGGGCTACGACAAGAACGGCGAGGTGCCAGACGCCTTGCTGCGCCTTGGCTTCGGTTTCGCGGAGATCGGCACCGTCACGCCGCTGCCGCAGCCGGGCAACCCGAAGCCGCGCATCTTCCGGCTGACGCAGGACGATGCGGTCATCAACCGGCTGGGCTTCAACAATGAGGGCCATGCGCGCTGCGAGCAACGCCTTGCCGCACGCGCCGGGCGTTCAGGCATCGTCGGCGTCAATATAGGCGCCAACAAGGACAGTGCCGACCGTGTCGCCGACTATGAGCTGGGCGTGAAGCGCTTTGCGCGCCATGCCAGCTACCTGACCGTCAATATCTCCTCGCCCAACACGCCGGGCCTGCGCAACATGCAGGCGCGCGAAAGCCTGGCGGAACTGCTGGCGCGCGTCATGGACGCGCGCGACACGGAAGCCGAGCGGCTGGGCCGCAAGACGCCGGTTTTCCTCAAGATCGCGCCAGACCTGCATGAAGGCGACCTTGAAGACATCGCCGCCGAAGTAACCGAGAAGGCCGTAGAGGGCGTGATCGTGTCCAACACCACGATCGGCAGGCCGCCACTGGCAAGTAGCGCACGCAACGAAATCGGTGGCCTTTCCGGAAAGCCGCTGTTTGCACGCTCGACCGTCGTGCTTGCCAAGATGCGCCGCCTGCTGGGGCCGGAGCGCGCAATCATCGGCGTGGGCGGTGTCAGTTCGGCGGACACCGCGCTGGAGAAAATCCGCGCCGGCGCCGACCTCGTGCAACTTTACACCAGCATGATCTATGCCGGTCCCGCCCTGCCCGGGCGCGTGGTTGCGGATATGGGGCGCGTTCTGGAAACGCAGAACATCGCAACCATCCGTGAAATCCGCGACACGCGGCTTGCCGACTGGGCCGACCGGCCGCTCGACTGATCAGCCCGCAAAGGTCGCGCGCACGCTGCGCGGCAGGATGGCGAGCAGGCTCAGCCCGCGCGTGATCAGAAAGACATGCAGCGCGGCCCAAAGGCCGTGATTGCCGAAGTAATGCCCGAACACCAGAAGCGCAGCGGCGAAAGCCACGAATGACAGCAGCATCATGTTGCGCATATCGCGCGACCAGGTTGCCCCGATGAAGACACCGTCCATCTGGAAGGCCATGACGCCGCTCAACGCCGCGAAAGCGGCCCATGGCAGGTAGTAGGCCGCTTCGGCCCTGACTTCCTCGGCCGTGGTGATGACGGTAATGAGATGGTCGCCGCACAAAAGCACCAGGACGCTGGCGACGCCGGCCATGCCGAACCCCCAAAGCAGGGTCAGCCGGATCGCCTTGTTGAACGCCGGCAGATAGCGGGCTCCCACCGCCCTGCCCGCAAGCTGCTCGACCGCCGTGGCGAAGCCATCGAGGAAATAGGTCGATACCATGAAGAAATGCATCAGCACCGCATTGGCGGCGAGCGTCAGCGTGCCAAGCTGCGCGCCCTGCCTCGTAAGCAAGGTGAAGGCACCCATCAACACGAAGGAACGGATCATGATGTCGCCGTTGAGCGCCAGCATGCGTCGCATGGCTGCCGGCGCGAAGATGCTGCCCCACGCCACCTTCGGCATAAGGGAAAAGCGCCGGGCGATGATCGTCAGCCCGAGCAGCGCGGTGATCGTTTCGCCGCACAGCGTGCCCCATGCCACGCCGGCCACGCCCCAGCCCAGATGCAGCCCGAGCCAGATGGACAGCACAATGTTGACGCCGTTCAGCACCAATTGCAGCAGCAGGCCAAGATTGGCTTCGCCGCGCCCGAGGAAGTAGCCGAGGATCGCATAGTTGAGCAGTGCGGCAGGCGACGACAGCAGCCGGATGCGAATATAGGTGTCCATAGCAGCGGTGACGTCGGACGCCGCCCCCATGAACCATTCGCCCAGGGTCGCTATGAAGGGCGAAAGCAGCACCATCGCCAGACCGCAGACTATCGCGATGATACAGGCCCGCAGGAACACCGCGCGCTGTTCCAGCGTATCGTCGCGTCCGAAGGCTTGCGCAACCAGCCCCGTGGTGCCGGAGCGCAGGAAATTGAAGCTGGAAAACACCACGTCGAAAATGATGGCGCCAGCCGCAAGACCGCCGAGCAAGGCGGCATCGCCGAATTGCCCCACCACCGCCGTATCGACAAGGCCAAGCAGCGGCGTAGTGCTGTAGGCAAGCGTCATCGGAACGGCAATGGCAAGCACGAGGCGATTGCTCACCTCGAATGGCTTCGAAAGCTGAACGGCCGGAGCGTGGTTCAAGGAAGCATCTCCGTTACCGAAGTGCGCAGCCGGTCTTCAGCGGCGATAGCTGAACAGCCGCAGGATGATGAAGGCCGGCACCACGATAGCCGCGCCAAGCAGGAAATAGCCGACGAAGCGGTCTATGGCCTTGAAGCCCATGTTCCAGATCTGCAGGGCGAAATCGCGGATCTGATAGACGACATCATAGGGCGACCAGCCGAAATAACTCATCACGATGCCGACGAGGAACGACACCACCACCAGCTTGAGGAATATCCGAAGCGGCGTATCACCCAGAAAGCGCGTAAAATCGGACACCGTCGTCCTCCTGCGATTCGCGTTTGGTTTTGCCATTGACTGGAGATAGGCGACTTTGGGTCGCTGGTTCAAGCATCAGCCTGTTGGCAATGCAACCGTCTCGCGATTTGCGATTGCCGGTCAACGCGGCTCTATGATAAGCGAAGCGCTGCGCGGGTATGATGTAATGGTAGCCTGTCAGCTTCCCAAGCTGAACGCGCGGGTTCGATTCCCGCTACCCGCTCCAAATCATTTCAATATTTCAACGACGTTCCGGCCCGTTTCCTGATGGGCGGTTTTGCTGCAGTTTTACACCGCATACCGACAAACACGAATTTGCGACCGCCCGCGCATGACGCGAGCGGCCACCTTAGGTGGAATCGTCAGCCGATGACCGCGGCGATGATCTTATCCTGCACGTCGGCCTCTAGGTAGGGATGCATGGGCAGGCTGACGACGCGACTGGAAAGGTCCTCACTGACGCCCAGCCCGGCCGGATCACTCGGGAACTGCTTATAGGCGTTTTGCTTGTGCAACGGCACGGGGTAGTAGATCACGGTCGGCACGCCGGCGGCCTTGGCGCGCGCCTGCAGGGTGTCCCGTTCCTCTGCCGAGGCTGTCTTGAGCGTGTATTGCGCCCAGATGCTGACCAGCCCTTCCGGGATGTAGGGCGTCTCGTAGCGGTTGGAGAGCGCCGCCGTGTAACGCTGCGCCACAACCTGACGCTTCTCGATCTCGTCGGCATAGACGGCGAGCTTCTCGATCAGGATCGCCGCCTGCAGCGTGTCCAGGCGGCTGTTCATGCCGATGCGCTCGTTATAATACTTGTGCGAACCCTTGCCGTGGACCCGATAGGAATCAAGCAATGCGGCAAGCTCATCGTCATTGGTGAAGACGGCACCGCCGTCGCCATAGCAGCCGAGCGGCTTTGCGGGGAAAAACGAGGTGGTGGAGATGTCGCACAGCGAACCGGTGATCCGTCCCTTGTAGTTGCCGCCCCAGCCCTGTGCGCTGTCGCCGATCACCTTGAGGTCGTTTTCCCGCGCGATCGCCAGAATGGCGTCGTAGTCCGCAGGCAGACCGAAAAGATCGACTGGAATGACGCATTTCGGCGTCAGGCCCTCAGTCTTTGCATGGACGATCGCGCGCTTGAGGCTTTCCGGGTCCATATTGAAGGTGTCGGGAAGGCAATCCACGAAGACAGGCGTCGCGTTGACGAAAGGCACGACTTCGGCGGTGGCGGCAAAGGTGAAGGACGGCACGAACACCGCATCGCCTGCCTTCACGCCCAGCGCCATCAGGGCAAGCTGAAGCGCGTCGGTGCCGTTGGCGCAGGACAATGCGTGCTTGGCGCCGCAGAATTCGGCAAGCTGCTTTTCCAGACGTGCTACATCCGGGCCCATGATGTATTGGCCCTCGTCGAGCACGCGCGAAACGGCGGCATCCAGATTGCTACGCAGACGCGCCTGTTGCGCGGCGAGGTCGATGAACGGTATTGCCATGTGGGATAGCTCTCTTCTGTCGTGGATAGCCCGGCGCCGACAGACCAAGACGCGCCTGAGCGACAGGCTTGCGGTTTATACGAAGGGGAAGGCAGGAGCAACCAGCGCGATTGCCGCAACAGTCAACCAGGGATCAGCCACTGAATGACCACGCAGCGCATACTCGTTACGGGAGCGACGGGGTTCGTGGGGCGGCATGTCGTCTCCCATCTCGTCGCACAAGACAAAGACCTGCTTCTTGTGGTGCGCGATATTGGCCGTTGCCCCGTCGAGTGGCGGAACGAACCACGCATCACGGTAACCGAAATTGCAGATATGACATCGGCATCCGAACTCTCGGGAACGATGGCCGGGGCGGATACCGTGGTCCATCTCGCGGGGCTGGCGCACATCGCCGCCGGCGACCGAAGTGACCGCGAGGAACAATTCATGCTGGCCAATGCGCAGGGAACAAGCGCGCTGTGCGAGGCAGCTCTAAGCTCGAACATCGCCACTTTCATCCATCTGAGCAGTCTTGCGGCGATCACCGGCAACTCCACACCGGAAACAATAGGTGATCGGACTAATAGTGAGCCGATTACTGCCTATGGGCGATCGAAACGGGAGGCGGAACGGCATGTGCGTCGGTTGGCCGAAGCAGGCGCTTTTGCCGTGTCACTGCGGCCGCCGCTGGTTGTCGGCGCCGATGCAAGGGGCAACTGGGCAAGTCTTCAGGCACTTGCGGCAACCGGACTGCCCTTGCCCTTTGCCGGCATCGGCAATTGCAGGAGCTTCATCAGCGTACGCACGCTTGCCGAGGCCATTGCCGTACTTTGCGACGGCGACAAGCCGATAACCGCTTCCGGCAACTATTGCCTCGCGGACCCCTCGCCAATTTCATTACCCGACCTCATGCGTGAACTGAGGGCCGGAATGGGCATGCGGGCGCGGCTGTTCTCCTGCCCCTCGGCATTCTTCGACATGCTTGGAACGATCACCGGCCGGCGTCGACAGATCGCGGGATTGACCGGCGACCTCAGGGTCGATGCTTCCCGCTTTTACGATACCTTCGGCTTTCATCCTTCCCAGGGTTTACCTGAGGCCATCAGGCAATCAGGGAAGGAATATATGAAGAGACGTCGTCATCTTGGGTAAAACGCGCAAAGCTCGCGACGGCAGTTGCCTGCGCAGCCGGCATTTCTGATAAGAACGGGAATTCAAGCGGATATTTCATGAAGCGTTCCTTCGATCTTGTCGTGGCGGTCATTGGCCTGGTGGTTGCCAGCCCGATAATAGCCGGTTGTGTCATTGCCATTCGGCTGACCTCTCCCGGACCGGCCATCTTCCGGCAGACGCGCGTGGGCAGATATGAGCGCTCATTCGTGTGCCTCAAGCTGCGCACGATGCATCGTGACACGCGAAACCTGCCGAGCCATGAAATGGGTGCATCCGCGATTACGCCTTTGGGCAAGCACCTGCGGAGACTGAAGCTCGATGAACTGCCCCAACTCCTGAACATTTTGCGCGGGGAGATGAGTTTTGTAGGACCCCGCCCTTGTCTGCCCTCGCAAACGAGGCTCATCGAGGCACGCCGCGGTTACGGACTGGAGCGCCTTCGCCCAGGCATCACCGGCGTGGCCCAGGTTGCAGGAGTGGATATGTCGGATCCCGTGCGGCTGGCAGCGCTCGATGCAACCTACCTGCAAGACATGTCACTGAAGACGGACATAAACTTGATCCTGGCAACCGCATTCGGCGCCGGCAGGGGTGACAGGGTAAGATCGGACAACACTCGATGACCCAGAGCGACGCGTGAACATCTGGTACTTCAATCACTATGCCGGCGGTCCCGGAATAGGAAAATTTGCGAGGGCCTATAACCTCGGGCAGGCATGGATGCGGATGGGCATCGAAACCACCGTATTCGTAGCCCGCTTCCATCACCTTCTGGATAGCGATACGCCCCTGCCCGAAACAAAGACTGTCGACGGCCTGAAATACATAGGCCTGAACGCCCGCCCCTATAAGGGAAACGGCACAAAGCGGCTGCTGAACATGCTCGATTTCTGCATGTCGATATTCAAAACCACACCGGAGAAATATCAACTGTCGAAGCCGGATGTCGTGATTGTCAGTTCACCGCATCCTTTCGCCGTTTTCCCGGCCTTCAGGCTTGCCAGGCGATACGGCGCAAAACTGGTATTCGAGGTACGGGACATCTGGCCTCTCTCGATCACGGAAATCACCGGAACTTCGTCTTTCCATCCTTTCGTTCTCCTGGCGGGTCTCGCGGAACGTTTCGCCTATACCAGATCCGATCTTGTCGCTTCCCTTCCGGGAGGCGCGGAACCGCATATGCGAAAGAAGGGGCTGGCGCGAGGCAAGTTCATTCATGCGCCCAACGGAGTTGTCGCCAATAATCCGTTGGAAGCTTCCGCCCCGGAAAGCGAAGTCGGGCAGGCTGCAGCCGACAAAATCCGCGAATGGCGCAGCCAAGGGCGCGTTATCATCATTCACCCCGGAGCGCAGGGGATACCCAATGCGCTCGATCGGCTGCTCGATGCAAGTGCGCAACTCAATACCCGCGGCCTGAAAGACCGCTACGGCATTTTGCTGCCGGGTAGCGGCGGCACGACTGCACAGCTTGTCGCACAGGCGCGCGAACTGGACCTCGACAACATCGCCTTCTTTTCCCTGGTTCCCAAGACCGAAGCGCTATGGCTGACTGGTCAATGCGACATTGGCTATGCCGGCGCGCGCAACCATGAAGCGCTTTACCAATATGGCATCAGCTTCAACAAGATCATGGATTTCATGGAGGCCGGACTTCCCGTCGTCCTGCCGCTGGCCGCTGCCGGCGATCCCGTCACAGCTTCCGGATGCGGTATCGTGACCGGAAGTGACGATCCTGTACGGATTGCCGCCGCGCTCGAACGCCTTATCGGCATGCGCGCCGATGAACGCCATGCCATGGGAGCGCGCGGCCGCTCCTTTGTCAGACAACACTATGATTACGAGACGATCGCCGCAAATTATCTCGAAGCGATCCGGAACGCTCGGTGAGATGATTTTCTGGTAGAGACAGGAATTTATCCCCCATCTCCACACACTCCATACACTTGCGCAAGAAACCCCCAGCGCAGGACATGTCATGGAAAACACCCCCAACCTCGCCCTCCCCTACCTGATGCCCTCGCAGGCACAGAAGCATGTGACCCACAATGAAGCGCTGCAAATGCTGGACGGGCTCGTGCAGCTTTCCGTCATCAGCCGCCAGCTTTCCACGCCTCCAGCCGGTGCCGCCGAGGGTGATCGCTACATGGTGCACGAGGGCGAAGGCGCCTGGACCGGATGGGACGATACGATTGCGAGCTTCGTCGATGGCACATGGCTGTGCCTCACCCCACGCACAGGCTGGTGCTGCTGGATCGAAAACGAGGAAATACTGCTCGTATGGGATGGCTCGGATTGGCAGTCGTTGAACGACAGTCACCCGCAAACCATGCAACTCGAAAGCCTGGGTATCAACTCCGCGCCTGACAACGGCAACAGACTTGCCGTGAAATCGGATGCCGTACTCTTCAGCCATGACGACACTGTGCCCGGTAGCGGCAACATGCAGATAACCGTCAACAAGGCGGATGTGGCCAAGGAGGCCGCTATCTTCTTCCAAAGCGACTGGTCGGCACGCGCGGGTATCGGCTGTTTCGGGTCCGACCGGTTCCAGATCAAGGTCTCTGCCGATGGCTCGGCATGGACCGACGCGCTAAGCATCGACCCGTCGTCGGGCGATGTTGGCCTGGGCACCGCCACCGCGAAGGGACGATTGCACGTGACCAGCCGCGACTATCTGTCGATCACCGTGTCGAACAGCAATGCGGACGCCACGGCCAAGGGCGGCATGGTGTGCGGCGCCCGCCATGACAATGCAAACACGCCCTTTGTCTGTTTCGGCTCGTGGGATCGTGGTGCGACGAACGGCCAGCGCGAGGTGTTTTTCGGTGGCGGCGGCTGGAACCTGCCGGATGCCACACAGTTGCAGTTCTATACCGCGCCCGCTTATTCCGAGACCACCAATACCGGGGTTCAGCGCATGGTCATCACATCGGCCGGTAATGTCGGTATCGGGGTTGCAGCCCCCAGCGCCAGACTGCATGTGGGCGGAAGCCTTTCCAAGACCACCGGCTCCTTCGACATCGCCCACCCGAACCCCGAACTGCGCGGCACGCATCGTCTGCGGCATTGCTTCGTGGAGGCACCTACACGCGGCGAAAACATCTATCGTTTCGACATCGAAGCGGAGGAAAGCGGAACCTTAAGCATTCCTTTGCCCGCCTATTGGCCCCATCTCAACGAAAATCCGCAGGTCTGGGTGAGCCCTGCCGGACATTTGGGCCGGGCCTATGGCATCGTAGATGAAGCGGCATGCGTGCTCAACGTCACCTGCGAGAGTGCCGGGCGCTACAATGTGCTCCTGATCGGAACACGCCGCGATGAGGATGCCTGCAATTATTTTGACGCACTCGGCGTGGAATACGAGCAAGCGGATGAAGCTGAAAGCTGAAAAGACCCCTTCCGGTCGAGCGGAAGGAGCAAGCGGGTCGTGCACTTCGCATGACCCGCATTGTTACCCGACGATCAGGAGTTGGCCGCAGGTTCCTCGATGAGACGCAGCGTCTCGCCTTGCTGCTCGTAGCGTTCACCGGTGCGCGGGCATGTCAGCGTGTCGTCCAGGATTTCTCCCGCGCGCGACACCCATCCCCTGCGACGCGCCGGAACGCCCGCCATCAGCGCATATGCCGGCACCGTCTTCGTCACCACCGCTCCGGCGGCGATCAGGCAATATTCACCCAGTTCATTGCCGCATACTATGGTGGCATTGGCACCGATGGTTGCGCCGCGGCGCACCTTTGTCGTGCGGAACTCGTCCTTGCGCTCCATCTCCGCGCGCGGATTGAGCACATTGGTGAACACACAGGAGGGGCCGCAGAACACACCTTGTTCCAGTTCCACCCCTTTATAGAGGGCGACATTGTTCTGGATCTTGCAATTGTCGCCCACCGAAACGTCCGGGCCGATCATGACGTTCTGGCCGATGGAGCAATTGCGACCGATGCGGGTGCCGCCCAGGATATGGCTGAAATGCCAGATCTTGGTGCCGTCTCCCACCGTCACGCCATCATCGACATAGGAGCTTTCGTGGACGAAAAATTTCTGGTCCATCACGCGGTTGCCTTGTTCATATCCTGAAGTTTCAGATTTTCAGCCAGCGCCTTTTCGGCCTTATCCAGCACGCGCAGCACGCTCAGGCCCTCCGCACCGTCAGTGCGCGGCGTCAGGCCACCGTCGATCGCTTCGATAAAGTGCCGGCATTCGGCTCTCAACGGCTCGGATTGCGGCACCACGACTCGCTCGGCATCCGCCTTGGTCGGCATCGGCACCGGACCGCTGGTGTCGATCGCATGACGATAGATTTTCAGCTTGGCGTTCCAGTCGGGCTCGCTGTCCTCGAAAACGGCCATGGCCTTTTCGCCGATAACGACCAGCCGCTGCTCCTTGAAGGGGTGCATCCACGAGGTCTGGACATGACCGCTGCCCCCGCCGGGGAAATGCATCTGCACGGTCACCATATCGGCAACACCCGGCGTGAAGGATACGTTGCCCTGCGCGGTGACATGCGCGGGCTCGGCGCCGAACAGACCAAGGATCATCGAAATGTCATGTGGCGCAAAGGACCACAGGACATTCTCCTCACGCCTGAATTTGCCGAGTGAAAGCCGGTTCGAGTACACATAGCGCAGGCTTCCCAACTCGCCTGCATGCACCAGTTCGCGCAAGCGCACATAGATGGGATGGTATTGCAGCAGGTGTCCGACCATCAGACGCAGGTCACGCTTTTCAGCCAGCGCGCACAATGCCTCCGCTTCGACAACGTCCAGAGACAGGGGCTTTTCCACATAGACGTGCTTGCCGGCCTCCAGCGCAGCCCTTGCCTGCGCAAAGTGCATCTCCGCAGGGCTGGCGATCGAAACACCGTCTATGGCGGGATCGGCCAGCACCTCTTCGAACGATGCGGCGCGGGCGCCATGTGCCTTGGCCGCTGCCGCTGCCGCCTCAGGATTAAAATCCACAACGGCGGTCAAAACCCCGAGCTCGGCAAAGTTGCGGGCAAGATTCTTGCCCCAATAGCCGTAGCCGACATGTGCGATGGATGCCATGATGCTCCTGTCCAGGTTGTTGTTGCGGGGCTGGCTTTCGTTAAAGCGTTACGAACCCCATGTCACGCGGTAGATTGGACAAAATCATCCGGCGACCTCGCTCACACCGCTGCTTCAACGAAGATTTTCACTCGCACAGCGAGGCAGCAAAGCTTGCAAACGCCTGCGAATTCTTCTTCGCGCTGTAATGTGTCCTCTGGCATAATCTGGCTTCTGCGCCCAACCGCGCTCGCCAATCCGGCTGCCGGATCGTATTGTTGATAGTCTGCGCGATAGCGTCGGCGGAAGCGTCGACAGGCACCAGAACGCCGCCCCCCTTCCCGACTGCTTCTGGCACGCCTCCGACGGCGGTGGCGATGACTGGCACTCCAAAGCTCATCGCCTCCATCATTGCAAAGGGCATGCCCTCGGAAGAACTCAGGTTAATAAAGAACGAGACTTCATTACGGGTGTAGAAATCGAGAACCTGTTCGCGCGGCATTGCCGGCCGCGCTTGAATGTTCATGTTCGCAGGCGCCACAAAACCTTCGATTCCGATTTGCCGTTCCGACGCCCCCAGATGATGCCAGGTCACCTTCAGATTGGGATGCGCTCGGGCAAATGCCGCAAGCGCATCGGCAATCAAACGAAGCCGCTTTACCGGCGCAGAAAAAGAGCAGGAAACAAAGGTGATGGCTTCGGTGAGCCTTCCTTCGTTGTAATGCTCCTGATCGGAAACACCCAATGAATTTCTCAGTATTCTCTCTGCAGGTATCCCATATCTATCAATCACATAGCGCTTTGCCGCCTCTGACAACACGACAATCCTATCCACACGATCCATCAATTGGCGGCGATAGGGTATATGCCCACTATTGACGGCTATCTCTTCATAGAGATCGTAACCATGAGCTCTGGTAATCAGCGGACGCGCCCCCGCACAGGCCAACGCTGCTGTATCAGCGGTAAACCAATGCGTATAAAAAACATCGAAACGCTCTAAATACCTTTGAAAAACCTTCCGCCCCACCGAAAGCCTTATACTTTCCTTCCAAAATCTATATAGCAATGCCTGCTTTGGCCTCCCCAAAACCTCTCCCCAAAAGAGTTTATCTAATATTAAATCTCCAACTCGTCCGACAATATTCCTTGACGAGAAGCTTTTTGCGTAATTGCAATCAACATCAATCCCGTCAGGCAAATCCAGGTCGATCTTGTAGCAAACCCTTATCGGCAGAAGCGTAACGGAAAATCCGCTTGCTAGAAGTGCACGCAGATCCTCTATCAAAAAACTCTTTTCGGCGGTTCCCAAGGCCGGATAGCTATTGGTTACGACAAGTATTTTCTTGTCCTTACGCAACAGTTGAAACCTTTTGCAGAAAAGCTAGCCTGGATCTTTCCTTACAAGCAAAAGAGAGACGCTTTTCCGCATCGGAAAATGGAAACGCCTTTCCACGCCAGCGGTCGACAAATCTCCGAATCTCCGCAATTACATCATCGCTTTCGGGGTCGATCTTCAGAAAGTAAGGCGCGCTTCCCAAATCCGTATCATCATAACCGCCAATGACCGGAAGCCCATTTTCCACGTATTCACGAACCTTCAGAGGGCAGGCTTCCGTCATCTTCTTGCGCCCAAGCGCAAGCACAGCAACTCCAAAGTCCATTTTTTTGTATAGTTGGCGCAAATCAGCGTCGTTCATCACCCCATGGAACAAAATATTATTCGCACCGCAATCTTTAAATGGGCCAACTATATGAAATTTGTACTCAGGAAGATTCCTGCAGATATCGAATAATATATCTATTCCGTGCCAATCCTGATCAGAACTGCAGACCATGATCAAACTGGGCGCATCACGAACAGGAATTTTGTCAGGAAGGCTCTTCGGAAATATCGCTCCATTGGAGATGACGCAACTTGGCGTATGCCAGGTACCATACCTCGCTTTGAGCTCCCGAGTTACAAAAACTTCTCCACTCACGATGCCCTGCATAAAAATCTGTCCACAGCGATGCAGGGCAAATTTCACGAGCCCAACCCTCCCCGAACTACGAAGCTCGCCATTGATATCGGAGTTGACCTCCTCGACCACAGGATACCCTTTGAGTATCCTGTGCAATCCTGGCCAGCGCAACATCTGCCGCATGTAAACGACATCCGGCGCAAATTGCTTCAATTCCTCACGAATCCGCCCTGCATTCAGACTCGCAGTAAACAGCGGCGACAGGATGGTCTTGCGTATAGGAAAGTGAACGCCGCCTTCTTCCGCGCAATCATGTGCGCGCAACACGATGTGACGGACGACATGCCCCTCACGCTCCCAGAAGCGCCGCTGCAGGGTAAGCTTTCTTCCGACGCCTCCCGATCCGGGTTTTTCGAAAGTCAGGTAAGCGATCCGCACGAGCCTAGTCCTTCGCAGGCAGCAGTTTCCAGGTACGCCCTGCTTCGTCGCACCGGCGGCATTTGAAGGCAGACTGCGCGATCACATACCAGACATAATTCGCTTTTTATCAGGCTTTGACGACCTTTTCGCGGACGTCGCGATATTTGCCGCGAGTATCGACGATCAGCTGAGCATGCTCGAGGATGAGATCATAGGAGAAGCGGGAGTGGTCGGTGAGCAGGACCACGCAGTCGTAGGAGGCGAGTGACTCTGGCGTCAACTCCACCGATGAGAGATCAAAGCGATGTTCCCGCATCTTCGGGAAAACCGGGACATTGGGATCGGAATATTCGATATGTACCCCCTTGTCGCGCAGCAGTTCCATGACCATCACAGAGGGCGACTCGCGCATGTCGTCAACATCGCGCTTGTAGGCAATGCCGAGCGCCAGCACGCGGCTCCCCTTGAGGGGCTTGTTACGTTCGTTGAGCGCATCGGCAATCTTGCCTACAACCCATTGCGGCATATCGCGATTGATTTCGCCCGCGAGTTCGATGAAGTGGGTGTTCAGAGAATATTCGCGCGCCTTCCACGTAAGGTAGAACGGATCGATCGGAATACAGTGGCCGCCCAGGCCTGGCCCCGGATAATAGGGCGTGAAGCCGAACGGCTTGGTTGCGGCGGCATCGACCACTTCGAAAATGTCGATGCCCATCTTGTCGGCGATCATCTTCATTTCGTTGACGAGACCGATATTCACGGCGCGCTGGATATTTTCCAGAAGCTTGGTGAGTTCGGCCGCACGCGTCGATCTCACCGGCACCACGCGGTCGATGACCTGCCCATACAGGGCAAGCCCGACCTGGAGACAGGCCGGAGTGTGCCCGCCGCAGACCTTGGGGATCGTGCGGGTGGTGAAATTCGGATTGCCGGGATCTTCGCGCTCGGGCGAGTAAACCAGGAAGAAATCGCTACCCACCCTGAGGCCTCGCGATTCCACGCGGGGCAGCAGCTCCTCCTCCGTCGTGCCCGGATAGGTCGTGCTTTCCAGCGACAATACCTGGCCGGGACGCAGATGGGGCACAATGGATTCGACCGTATCGATGACAAAGCTGAGGTCGGGCTCGCGGTGCTTGTTGAGCGGCGTGGGGACACAGACAATCAGTGCATCGACTTCCGCCGCACGCGAGAAATCGGTCGTTGCCTCAAAACCATTATCGATGGCAACTCCGATTTTTTCTGCTGAAATATGATCGATATAGCTTCGCTTGCGCGCCAGCATATCGACCTTTGCCTGATCAATGTCGAAACCGACGACCTTGTAGCCGACTTCACTGAAGCGAAGCACCAATGGCAGGCCGACATAGCCAAGACCCAAAATACCGATCCGCGCGGTTTTCTGCTCAAAGCCAGCAGCCAGATTCAAGCTTGCGGTGGAATGTGTGTTCAACGTTCCCATCTCCACAGAGATCGACCAAAGCAGCGCTCCGGTCAGTTTACCTGCAGCGCGGAGGCAGTAGGCGTCCTGCCTCGCCTCCGCATCGCTTTTTTAAGATTGCGTTCGTTTTTCAGGGCGAGCGGCTCGCGTCAATCTTTTTTATCATCACATGACCTAACGCGCTGAAACAGCGGGAGCGCCCTGAGAGTTCGTTTCCTTGTGATATTCGGGAACGATGTGCAGAAGAAGATCAACCGCTCTTTTCGCATCTTCCCTCAGCGCAGCGGCCTCGATGCCCGACAACGTCTGATGAAGCAGGGCACGATCAATGACACGGGGCGATGCAACCACGAACGCCTCGTCGTCTTGATGATCCTGGATTTCCGAGGGATCGAAGAGCTCCTCGAACAGTTTTTCGCCGGGACGCAAACCTGTGAATTTGATGTCTATGTCGATGCGCGGGCGCAAACCCGCAAGCTGGATCATCCGCTCGGCAAGATCCACGATGCGGACCGGCTTGCCCATGTCCAACACCATGATCTTGCCGCGTTCTCCCTTGCACCACTGCGTATGGGCGGATGCATGGAGCACCAGTCGCACTGCCTCCGGTATCGTCATGAAATAGCGCACTATATGCGGATGCGTGACGGTGACAGGGCCACCCGCATTGATCTGTTCCTGGAAGCGGGGGACGACCGACCCGTTCGATCCCAGGACATTGCCAAAGCGGACGGTCCTGAAGGTGGTGTTGGACGAAACGACGTCCAGCGCCTGACAATATGCTTCGGCTGCGCGCTTCGTCGCTCCCATGATATTGGTCGGATTGACGGCCTTGTCGGTCGAGATCATCACGAATGCGGAGGTGCCGAATTCGAGCGCGGCGTCGGCAACGTTGCGCGTGCCGAGCACGTTGGTCTTGATGCCTTCCAGCGGATTTTCTTCAACCAGTGGCACATGCTTCAAGGCCGCCGCGTGGAAAACGACGTCCGGGCGATATTCGGCAAAAACCTCGGAAACACGCTCGGCTTCGCGAACATTCACGATGCGGGTGACGATATCGAGATTCGGGAAAGTCTCCCGCAGTTCCTTGTCCAGCAGATAGATGTGCAATTCCGAATTGTCGGTGATGATCAGCCGTCGCGGTTGGAAAGCCGCGATCTGCCGGCAAAGTTCCGAGCCGATCGAGCCCCCTGCGCCCGTGGCAAGCACGACGCAACCCCGGATCAGACGGGCCACGTCTTCCACATCCCGCTTGACTTCCGGCCTGCCCAACAGATCGCCGAGTTCAATAGGCTTCAACTCCCACAGCGAACTTGCGGTGATGGACGCAGTCTGTGTCACATCAGGAAGCCGGGATACCTTGATGCCGGCCGAGGTGGCGAGTTCAAGCAATTCATTCAGCCGCCGCCGGTTCGGCTGGCGCTCGGCAACCACCAGTTCCGTGACCTTGATACCGTTCTTGGCATAACGGCTGACCAGCGTCGGCAGTGCCTCGAGGCTGTGATAGATCGGCACGCCCTGGACCGAGCGCGGTCCTATCTTCTTGCCGTCTTCGATAACGGCAACGACTGCCATCTGCCGGCTGCGCAGGCGCTGGCTGGTACGGATGAAACCCTCCGCTTCTTCCGTCAGTCCGCAGATGAGGATATTGCGATCCGCCCTGTGATAGGCGCGGCGACGCCCCAAAAGGTGAATGTCCCATCCATCCACCAGAAGACGGTATCCCAAGCGAATGCTGGAAAGGCCACCGATCAGGAAAAGCACCGTAAGAACGGGGACGCTACGGGGAACGTTGTCAGCGCGCGACACCAGAAATGCCGCCATGGTGTAGAGAAGGACCGCGCAGACGACCGCCTTGATGAGCGCCGTCAGTTCCGGGATCGACACGAATCGCCATGAGCCGCGTGTAACCGAGAAAAAATGGAAGCAGACGCCGCAGATGGCGGTAAAGCCAATCGCCTTCTCGTGCAGACCCGGCACACGATAGAGCATCGCCGGATAGCCGATCACCACGGCATAGGCAGCATAAAAGGATGCGAGCGCAATAAGGGCATCGCAAATCGCGACAAAATACTGACGCAAATAATATCTTGTCACGGCAGCGACTGTCCCTCTATTCCTCGAGCCGTTCCAGATCAAATGCAATGCTCACGTCGCGATGCCGCATCATCCCTGGCTGCCGCAGGTACATAGCAATCGATAATCCCCGCCCGCGACAGAAGAATTCCCAGCCTCACGGCGAGTTTTCCTGCGATGCCGTGAATATGCTTAGCACGGCCGCTTCGCATATCGAACCCCCCAATTGCGACCTCGATATGATCCTGTTGTTTCGGTTGCGACCGGTCGGCGACGTGGAACCCGGCTATACCCGGAAATGCTTGGAGAGCTTCAGCCCTTGCGCCTGATAATTGGAGCCGAGGTCTGCGCCATAAAGCGCTTTCGGGCGTGACAGCATGCACTCATAGACGAGGCGTCCGACGATCTGCCCGTGCTCCAGAATGAACGGCACTTCGTGGCTGCGCACTTCCAGTACCGCGCGGCTGCCCGTGCCGCCGGCTGAGGAATGACCGAAACCCGGATCGAAGAACCCGGCATAGTGGACACGGAATTCACCCACCAGCGGATCGAACGGGGTCATCTCGGCCGCGTGCCCCGGCGGCACGTGCACGGCTTCGCGGCTGACGAGGATGTAGAACTCATCCGGATCGAGAACCAACTCGCCAGCGCCGCGTCGATAGAGCGGTTCCCAGAAGTCATCGGCGTCCTGAGCGGCACGCTTGTCGACATCGATCAGCCCGGTGTGGTGCTTGGCGCGATAGCCTATCAGCCCTTCCCTGCCCCCTTGGAGATCGATCGAAAGCGCGATGCCACCGCCCGATATATTCGGAGTCTCGGAGGCCACCAGCGTCTCCGCGCCGTGCAGTTCATGCAGTTCGGCTTCCGTCAGGATCGCCTTGCCGATGCGGAAACGGATTTGAGACAGGCGCGAACCGGTGCGCACGATGATCGGGAAGGTGCGCGGGCTGACTTCCATATAAAGCGGCCCGGCATAACCCGCCGGAATCTTGTCGAACTCCTGCCCATGGTCGGTCATCACGCGCGTGAAAATATCGAGGCGACCCGTGGAACTCTTCGGATTGGCCGAGGCGGAAATGTCAGCCGGCAGCACCAGCCCCTCCAGGAGCGGCACAATGTAGACGCAGCCGGTTTCCAGCACAGCGCCCTCAGTCAGGTCTATCTCGTGCAGCTTCAGGCGCTCGAGTTTTTCGCCAACCCTGTGGCCGGGTCCGGGAAGGAAGCTCGCACGCACACGATACGCCTTTTCGCCCAGACGCAGATCGAGACTGGCCGGCTGGATCTGGTCGGCGTCGAGCGGGCGTGCGGAGGTCAGTGCCCCCGACTGGAAGAGTGCCGCGATGTCCCGATCCGGGAGAATGCCTGCCTTGGCCAATACGTGCTCCATGAAATTTGGTCGAAGGAGGTTTAATGATGTGTGCCATTGACGCAAGCCGGCACGAGGTCTAAAGGGGCGTTATCCCGTGGTGATTTGCCGGTCGGCTTGCAGCCACGTTAAACAAGTCGCTAAAGGGCCGTTTGCAAACCGGCATGCGACTTTTCGCGGCCGGTTTTTTTGTGTTTGGATCAGGGCTATGACGAACGATAAGCGCGATTGGAAACCTGCAACCCAACTTGTCCATTCCGGAGTGCTTCGCTCCGAATTCGGCGAAACTGCCGAGGCGATGTTTCTCACGCAGGGGTATGTCTACGAGACCGCAGAAGCGGCGGAAGCCCGATTCAAGGGCGAAAATCCCGGCTTCATCTATTCGCGCTACGCCAATCCGACCGTCGACATGTTCGAAAAGCGCATGTGCGCGCTGGAAGGCGCGGAAGAAGCTCGCGCGTTGGCGTCCGGCATGGCAGCGGTAACGGCCGCGATCCTGTGCAGCCTGAAGGCAGGGGACCACATCGTGGCGGCGCGCGCGCTGTTCGGCTCCTGTCGTTGGGTGGTGGAGACCCTCGCGCCCCGCTACGGCATCGAGGCAACCCTGGTAGACGGCCGCGACATCGCCAACTGGGAACGGGCCGTGCGGCCCAACACGAAGATATTCTTCCTCGAAAGTCCGACCAATCCAACGCTCGAAGTGGTGGACATTGCGGCGGTGGCGGCCCTTGCCAACTCCATCGGCGCGCGGCTCATCGTCGACAATGTCTTCGCGACCCCGCTGATGCAGAAGCCGCTGCAGCTTGGTGCGCATGTCGTCGTCTATTCGGCCACCAAGCATATCGACGGCCAGGGCCGATGCCTCGGCGGCGTTATCCTTTCCGACAAGCAATGGATCGAGGAAAGCCTGCAGGATTATTTCCGCCATACCGGCCCGAGCCTTTCGCCATTCAACGCCTGGACGATGTTGAAGGGCCTTGAGACGCTGCCGCTGCGCGTGCGCCAGCAGTCGGAAAATGCCGCCAGGGTAGCCGATTTTCTGGCCGAACGTCCGGAGGTGGCACGCGTTATCTATCCGGGCCGCGCCGACCACCCACAGGCCGACATTGTCAGGAAGCAGATGAAGGGCGGCTCAACGATGATCTGCTTCGACCTCAAGGGCGGCAAGAAATCGGCCTTCGCCTTTGAAAATGCGCTCGACGTGATCGTCATTTCCAACAATCTCGGCGACTCCAAGAGCCTGATCACGCATCCGGCCACCACCACGCACAAAAACCTGACAGACGAAGCGCGGACTGAACTCGGCATCAGCGACGGCACGCTGCGCCTGTCGCTGGGCATCGAGGATGCAGATGACCTGCTGAAGGATATCGACCGCGCGCTGAAGGCGGCGGCAGCCTAAAAACTGAATTCGTGGGCGATGGCGGCGCAATGCCGCCTTGCCTTCGATTTTCTTCGGCGATGCCGCTATCATCCATTGGAAGGAGGATCGAATGCCCCCCAGAAGAATGGATACCGCCTCGGGCATCGTGCACGCCCCGCCGCGGGTCATCTATCAGGCGCTGCTCGACCCTGACGCCGTCGTGAAATGGCGCCCGCCTGCGGGAATGACGGCACGAATTCATGCCTTCGACGCGCGGGAAGGCGGGTCGTTTCGCATGGCCTTCATCTACTCCGGCGACGACCACGCAGTGCAGGGCAAGACGACCAGGGACGCCGATATATTCGAGGGGCAATTCCAGGAATTGGTTCCCGACCAGCGCGTGGTGGAAATCATCGAGTTCTTATCCGACGATCCCGCATTCTCCGGAAAGATGACCGTCACTACCAGCCTGCGACCGGTTCCGGGCGGCACCGAAGTAACCATTTCATGCGAGAACGTACCGGAGGGCATACGGGTCGAGGATCATCAGGCGGGCATGGCCTCCACACTCGGCAATCTCGCGGCCTATACGGAAGAGCCCACCTCCTGAACCTGTTGCGAGACACCCTGCCTATCCGCCGTTCACCAGAGCGAGGATGAGCTGGTGAACATTGCCGCCGTCGCTCATTTCGACCTGGTCGAAATCGCGGCTACGCTGCCGCTGCATCAGAGAAATCTCGGCAAGACGTTTCGTCAGCTCCGTCCTGATCTTGCGGCAATCCGGATCGTCTGGAGCGGAAAAGCCGATGCTGACTTTCTCGATCTCCCTGACCATATCCTTGATCATCTCGCCATGCACCCGCTCATGAGCATGCACACCGGCGTAGAATATATCCCAGTTCTTGCGGATCAGGGCCGGCAGCTTCCCGCGCGGCTTGGGCAGCATGTAGGTGATGGCAAGATTGGGCCGCGCTGAAACCAGCACGCAGGAGCCGTCATCCTGCCGCTGATAATTCCGCGACCAGGTGAGCTTGAAGTTGGTGTGCGCGATGGTGCGCAGCTTGAGGCTTCCGACCTGCGGGCCGTGCTCGCCTATCGAGGCATAGAGTTCCGGCCCCGTCTTGCCCTTGATTGCATAGGTCTGAACCTTCTCGACTGCCTGCCACTGGCCCTGTGCGGCCGCCGGTGTCGCGGCGCAAAAGGCCATGACCAGCCAACACCAAAGAACTGATTTCACACGAATCCCCTGACCTCTCCTTGCAGAAGGCTATGATATGGAGGCCGCAAGCGCGACAGGGTTTTCGCACGGGCTACGGACCAGGCAACGCTGGAGAAAGCCAGCTGCGGCATTGCGCCCGATGGACGCGGCGCGCCGCCATGCGGAAATCACAATCGCGATGATGATGCCGGAAGCTGTTGACCCTGCCGGGCATAGCAACAGATTCTGTCGCAGGGATTGAGGAGTGCCGATGCCATGTACCGCGCCATAACGCGCAACATCGAAGTGAGCGTCGAGCCGTTCTATCTCGAGGAACGCTCCGACCCGGAGGAAAACCGCTATGTCTGGGCCTATCGGGTAACGATCGCCAACCAGTCGGACGATTTCGTGCAATTGCTTTCACGCTACTGGCACATCACCGACGCGCTGGGACGCGTGGAGGAAGTACGCGGGGCAGGCGTTGTCGGCGAACAGCCCGAACTCAACCCCGGCGACAGTTATCAGTATATGTCGGGTTGCCCACTTACCACACCGTCGGGCATCATGGTCGGCCGCTACACCATGCGCAACGAACGCGACGAACTGTTCGATGTGGACATTCCCGCCTTCTCGCTCGACCTGCCCGATACGTCGCGCACGGTGAACTGACCTCCCTTACAGGCATGCTGCCCATGGTTCCGGCCGCTCGCCGGAACCATGGGAGCATCGCGCAGATCAAGCGGTAGGGGCTAATTGCGCTGCCTCGAATTCGTATTTCTTCGAGCAGAATTCGCAATTGACGCGGATCACGCCGCCATCTTCCACACTTTCGGCGATCTCTTCGGCCGAAAACCCGCCCAGGATGCCCTGAATCTTCTCGCGCGAGCACGAGCACTGGTCACGCACCTCGATGCTGTCGAAGACACGCACCCCATGCTCGTTGAAGAGCCGGAACAGCAGCCGCTCGCTCCCAACCATGGGGTCGAGCAATTCGGTCGGCTCTATCGTCGCCGACAGCGCCAGTAGTTCCTGCCAGGCATTGTCGGCCAACTCACGCGGGGCATGGTCGTGATCGCCATCCCCGCCATGAATGTCGGGCGTGCGCATACGCTCCGGCGCCTTGGGCAGGAACTGCGCAAGGAGGCCGCCGGCGCGCCAGTGCTCACGGCCGCCGGAGCCCGGAACGACCTGCTTGCCCACGGCAAGGCGCACATCGGTCGGGATTTGTTCCGACTGGCGGAAATAGGTCTTGGCCGCTTCCTCCAGCGAGGTGTTTTCAAGCTGCACGACGCCCTGGTAGCGCTGGGTGTGCGGCCCCTGGTCGATGGTAAGCGCCAGAACACCGCTGCCCAGCAGCGTTTCGGGTGCGCTTTCGCCGGCGGCCAGCAGCGTTTCCAGCCGTTCGGCATCGAAGCGCGCATAGGCGCGCACGGCATGAGGCGTGGCAAAATCGGCCACCAGCATATCGACCGGTCCGTCCGTGCGCGTCTGCAGGATGAACTTGCCCTCGAATTTCAGCGAAGTGCCGAGCAGCACGGTGACGACGACGGCCTCGGCCAGAAGCCGCGCCACCGGCTCGGGGTAGTCGTGCCGCGCCAGGATCGTGTCCAGAAGCGGCCCGATCTGCACGATGCGCCCGCGCACATCGAGCGGGCCGACCTCGAAGGGCACAACCGCGTCGTCTCCGGCGAAGCCGAATTCGCCAAGCTTGCGTTCTTTATCAGCCAATGGACCAAATCCCTTGTCGCGGCATCCGGCGATGTCGCCGGGCCGCATGTTTCAGCGTAAATACGAGTGTGATGTGGCGCAAATAGGCACGCAGGGCCGCCGGATCAAGCTTTTGCGCGCCGCCGGAGTTCGCTCGTCCTGTCGTGCGGCTTCACGCCATCGGGATCACGCGTGGGCGCCCAGACACCAGGCCATCACAGCCTTTTGGGCGTGCAGGCGGTTTTCGGCTTCGTCGAACACCACCGAATGCGGCCCGTCGATCACCTCGTCGGTCACTTCCTCGCCGCGATGGGCAGGCAGGCAGTGCATGAACAGCGCATCGGATTTGGCACGCTTCATCAGCGCCTCGTTGACCTGATAGGGCAAGAAGACGTTGTGGCCGCGCGCACGATGCTCCTGGCCCATGGATACCCAGCAATCGGTGACGATGCAGTCCACGCCCTCGACCGCTTCCTCGGCGCTGCGCGTGAAATGCAGCTTGCCGCCATTGTCGCGCGACCAGTCGATGAATTTCTGCATCGGCTCGCTGCCTTCCGGCACGGCGACATTGAGGTTGAAGCTGAAACGGGCCGATGCCTCCAGAAGCGAATGCAGCACGTTGTTGCCGTCGCCTACCCAGGCGAAGGTTTTGCCGGCAACCGGGCCGCGATGCTCCTCGAAGGTCAACACGTCCGCCATGATCTGGCAGGGATGGGTATCGTCGGTGAGGCCGTTGATAACCGGCACCGTCGCGTTCTCGGTGAGTTCGACCAGCCGGTCATGCGACGTGGTGCGGATCATGATCGCGTCCACATAGCGTGACAGTACCTTCGCGGTGTCGGCGATGGTCTCCGAACGGCCAAGCTGCATTTCCGTGCCGGTGAGCATGATGGTCTCGCCGCCCAATTGGCGCATGCCGACATCGAACGACACGCGCGTGCGGGTCGAGGGTTTGTCGAAGATCATGGCCAGAACCTTGCCGTCCAGCGGTCGCGATCGTTCACCGGCCTTCAGCCTTCCCTTGCGCGCCTTGGCATCGTCGAGAATGCCGCGCAGCGTGCCTGCGGAAATGGTGGAAAGGTCGGTGAAGTGGCGGATACCACTGGTCATTTCGAACCTCTGGCTCGGTTTCAGCTTATGCGGTGGTTTCGGACAGGCTCCCGGCTGCCGATCGGATTCGCTCCAGCGCCTCGCGGATCTCGTCGTCCGAGACCGTCAGCGGCGGCAGAAGGCGGATCACATTGTCGCCGGCGGGAACCGCCAGCAACTTCTGGTCACGCAGGGCAGCGTTGACCGTGCCATTGGGCATCCTGCATTTCAGGCCGAGCATCAGGCCCGAGCCGCGCACGCCCTCGATGACGTCCGGGAACTCGTCGGCCACGGCCGCCAGCCCCTGCTTCATCAGCAGCGCCTTGCGCTGCACATCTTCGAGGAAACCCTCTTCCAGCACCACGTCCAGCACGGCATTGCCGACCGCCATGGCGAGTTGATTGCCGCCGAAGGTGGTGCCGTGGACGCCGGCCGTCATGCCTTCGGCCGCCCTGGCCGTGGCAAGGCAGGCGCCTACGGGGAAGCCGCCGCCGATGCCCTTGGCGATCGCCATGATGTCGGGCGCGACGCCGCTCCACTCATAGGCGAACAGCTTGCCGGTGCGCCCGATGCCGCTCTGCACCTCGTCGAGGATAAGCAGCAGGCCATGCTCGTCGCACAGTTCGCGCAGCCGCTTCAGGAATGACACCGCCACCTCGCGGATGCCGCCCTCGCCCTGAACAGGCTCGATCAGGAGGGCCGCGGTCTCGGGCGTGATGGCTTTCTGAAGCGCTTCAAGGTCGCCGAACGGTACCTGATCGAAGCCTTCGACCTTCGGGCCAAAACCTTCGAGGTATTTCTGCTGGCCGCCGGCGGCGATCGTCGCCAGCGTGCGGCCATGGAAGGCGCCCTCGAAGGTGATGATGCGGAACTTTTCCGGGTGGCCATTCGCATACTGGTAGCGGCGCGCGGTCTTGATGGCGCATTCCAGCGCCTCGGCGCCCGAATTGGTGAAGAACACCTTGTCGGCGAAGGTCGCAGCCGCCAGCCGCTCGCTCAGGCGCGTCTGGCCGGGGATTTCATAGAGGTTGGAGGTGTGCCACAGCTTGCCGGCCTGCTCGGTCAGCGCGGCAACCAGCGCCGGATGACCGTGGCCCAACGAATTGACGGCAATGCCGCCGGCAAAATCGAGATATCGCTGTCCGTCCTGCGTGATCAGCCAGGAACCCTCGCCCCGCTCGAAGGCCAGGGGCGCGCGCGCGAAAGTATCGTATAGCGCCGAACCGCTCATTGCATGCATCTCCAGATGCCGAAAACCAAAAAGCCGCCCAAATGGCGGCCTTGACCGGCATATTTCGTTTTCGGCCATGAAGTCAACGAAAACGTCGCCTACAAGTATTGAACCAGCCGAATTCCCCGCGATCTGCGGACCGATTTCGCGGGCAAGTTGGGGAAAACCCCAAAATACGGATTCGTGTGGCTTCTCGGACTCTTGTCACCGAGTCGGCCGATAAGCTAATTTGCGATCAAGAAATAACTAGATTTCGTGCGGCAAACTCATTCACCCGTGTATATGTGGTGTCGACCCGGCATTGGCCGGGGCGGGAATGGATTCCGGGAGCCGCACTTTGCAGCAGGAGCACATTCTCATGTGGACTGACGAGCGCGTCGAAACCTTACGAAAACTCTGGGCCGAAGGCCTGAGTGCCAGCCAGATCGCAGCACAACTCGGCGGCGTCAGCCGCAATGCGGTCATCGGCAAAGTGCACCGTCTCAAGCTGTCGAGCCGTGGCCGCGCAACCGCCGCCCCGGCTCGCCAGAAAAAGACCGTGCAGGCGCCGACCGCCACCGCGGTGAAGACCGCGCCGCGCCCGGCCGCCGCGCCCACGCGCACCATCACCGCCACGGTTGGCGCAACCGCGCTGCAGGCGCAGTTCGACGCCGAGCCGGTCGCTCGCCAGTATCTGCGTCCGGTGGAAGACGTCGTGGTGCCGATCTCGCGCCGCCTGCAGCTCGTCGAGCTTACCGAGCGCACCTGCAAATGGCCGAACGGCGACCCGCTGACGGAAGAATTTCACTTCTGCGGCAACGAAGCCGGCGAGACCGGCCCCTATTGCAGGTACCACTCCAAGATCGCTTTCCAGCCGGCCGCGGAGCGCCGCCGCGCGCGCTGACCCCGATTACCGCAGAATGCTCCCACCTCGCGCCGGGCTTTTTGCCCGGCGTTTTTTATTGGGGGCAAACCCTATTTGTGCTCCACAGGCAGCGTCACGTGGTGACTCTTGTCTTCCTTGGGGCGGTCGGCGGGCATCTGATCGCCGGTGACGACATAGAAGATCGTCTCGGCGATGTTGGTGGCGTGGTCGCCGATACGCTCGATGTTCTTGGCGCAGAACAGCAGATGCGTGCAGGGCGTAATGTTGCGCGGGTCTTCCATCATGTAGGTCAGCAGTTCGCGGAACAGCGAGGTGTACATGGCGTCGATCTGGTTGTCGCGGGCGCGTACGAACTCGATGCGTTCCACGGAACGCGAGGCATAGACGTCGAGCACTTCCTTGAGCTGGGTCAGCGCCAGTTCGGCCAGTGCCTCGAGCCCCCGGAACAGACTGACCGGCTGACGCCCTTCCGCCACCGCCACGACACGCTTAGCGACATTCTTGGCGAGATCGCCGACGCGCTCCAGATCAGCTGCGATGCGAATAGCGCCTATGATCTCGCGAAGGTCCGCCGCCACCGGCTGGCGCCTGGCGATGATGAGGATGGACTTGTCGTCGATCTCACGCTGCGCCTGATCGAGAATGGCGTCATCCTCGATCACCTTGCGCGCCAGCGAGGTGTCTGAATTCACCAGCGCCGCCACCGACTGATCGACCAGCCGTTCGGCATGGCCGCCCATCGCCGCGATCTTGCGCGTCAGATATTTCAGTTCGTCGTCGTAAGCGCGGACAATGTGATGTGACTGCATGGATGCATTTCCTCGAATGCCCCGTCAGGGAATCTTGATCCTGAATCCCAGTTCATACGCCACCTGCATGACGGAAAAAAGAATGCTTAGCCGGGGACGACTTCAGCGCACAGCATTGTCCGGCTTTTGCGGGCGATGCTACGCAAGAACATTGATGAGACAGGCTGCCTGCCGCGAACGGACAAGCGCCGACACAGCGACGCTTGTCTTTCCAGCATCTATTTCATCAGTGCCGGCAACTCGTCGAGGAAACGCGCTCTAAGTTCCGGTCCCTTGGGCGAGCTTGCCCTCCCGGTGCCCACCTGCATACGCGCGAAAGTGATCCGGCGATTGTCCCGCTCCGCCCAACCAACGAACCAGCCAAGGGAACGGTTTCGGTCGGCCTTGCCATCCCTGCCCGGCAGCCAGCCGGTGCCGGTCTTGCCATGGACAACCCAGCCATTCCCTGTCTGGAACTGCGGGATGATGGCGGCGGTCATGGCATAGGCCTTGCCCGACACCGGAAGTTCCCGGACGAGCATACGCCGTACGAAAGCGGCCTGCTCGTCGGGAGAAATCTTCAGCGACGACATAAGCCATGCATTGGTAAGGCCGTTGTTCTTTCCCGGATCGCCGGAAGCATCCATGTTGCCGTACTGGAGCTTCGAAACGTAACGGGAAAAGCGCTCTTCGCCCAGGCGCCGCGTGATCTCGCGCGAGAACCAGAGAACGGAGTCCCTTTCCCATATCGTCGGATCGACCGTCTTCCGGTCGCGTTTGACCGCCTTGAATTCAGGCTTGTAGTCCCAGTTCGGCGTGTGCGCATCCTCGAGGATATCCGCATCATAGCCGATCAGCGCCAGCGGTAGCTTGAAGGTCGAAAAAGGGTTGAACCGCTCGCCGCACGCCCCTTCCCGGTAAAGCGCCTTGCCGGACGCCGCATCGAGAATGACTGTGCATTCGGGAACCTTGCCCTTGGAAGCGGCGAAGGCCTGGGCGGGACTGAAAAGGCTCGCGATCGCGAGAAGCCTCAGCCAGCGTACCGTTCGAGACATTGTTGTCATTGGAGTATCCTCGTCCGCGCCCTGGCCGAGCAACCGCATATCACTCCGGCGGAAAATGAACGGTAAAGGCTGCACCCTCGCCCAGCTTCGAGCTGATCGACAGCCATGCCTTGTGACGGGTGAGGATGTGCTTGACGATGGCCAGACCGAGGCCGGTCCCCTTCTGCGCGCGGCTGGTTTCGGCATCTATGCGATAGAAGCGCTCGGTGACGCGCGGGATGTGCTCCTCAGGGATGCCCGGCCCGAAATCGCGAACCGTCACCGTCGTTTCACCTTCCGGATCGGCCTCCGGTCCCGCGACGGACACCACGACGCGCCCGCCCTTCTGGCCGTATTTGCAGGCATTTTCCACGAGGTTCTCGAATACCTGGATAAGCTCGTCACGGTCGCCGAACACCGCTGACGCGGTGTCGGAGAAGTCGCGCTCGATGACGACCTCGGAATCGGCCGCGAGCGGCGCCAGCGAGGCGATAACGCTGTCCAGAACGTCCTTCAGCTCGACTTTTGCGCCGGTCCTGAAATAGGGTTTCATTTCCAGCCGCGACAGCGAGAGCAGGTCGTCGATCAGGCGGGCCATGCGCGCCGTCTGCGCCTGCATGATCTGCAGGAACTGCTCGCGCGCGGCGACATCGTCACGGGCGGGGCCGCGCAGCGTCTCGATGAAGCCCGAAACGGAGGCCAGCGGGGTGCGCAACTCATGGCTGGCATTGGCGATGAAGTCGGCCCGCATGCGGTCGATGCGGCGCGCCTCGCTCTGGTCCTTGAAGACCATGACGTAAAGGCCGGTATTGCGCCCCACCGCCGAGGCCGTGACACGATAAACGCGCTCGATCGGCACACGCTCGACATAGTCGGTCTCGCGCGCGGTTTCGCGGCCGAAAAGGACTGCCTGGATCGTCTCCTGCATCTCGGGCGCGCGGAATTTGAGCAACAGCAGGATGCCCGGCGACAGCGCGCCGAAGGCTGCCGACGCGGCAGCGTTGGCATGCACCACGGCACCCGCGCCATCGAACACGATCAGCGGATCTGTGACGGCTGCGGCAAGATTTTCACTCGACAGGCCGGCAAGCCCGGCGCCATTGGCGACCTCGGCCGCCTCTACACGTCTCTGGTCGGCGGTGCGGCTCGGCGCCAGCGCGGCAACCACGAAGAGCGCCAGAACACCTGCCACCAGCCATGCGCCCGAGGGGGCGGTCAGATGCACGGCGATAGCCACCGCAAGTGCCGCCGCCAGCATCCAGCGGTTCTGGCGGAACCGATGGACCAAAAGCCTGAAAAGCCTGTCGCGCCCGCTGCCCTTTTCGCTCATGCGACGTCCCGACTCCAATTCTGGACCAGATGCCCTGCACCCAATAGCATGAGTTGCGAAACAGGAAAGGCTCCCCGGCATGGAAAGCGCCCCCGAAGCAACCGCTCGCATCGAACCACTCGCGCTCAGGGTGGACGGGCGCGAACGCGTGTTCGACATAGCAGACCCGAAACTGCCCGACTGGATCGACAAGAAGGCCCTCAAGTCGGGCGGTTACCCTTATGACGAAAAGATGCCGCTGAAAGAATACCAGGAAATGCAGGAGCGCCTGCAGATCGAACTGGTGAAGTTGCTGGCCTGGATGCAGAAGACCGGCGAGCGCGTGATGGTGTTGTTCGAGGGCCGTGACGCCGCAGGCAAGGGCGGCACCATCAGCGTGTTGCGCTCCTATATGAACCCGCGCATCGCGCGCAACGTGGCGCTGACCAAGCCGACCGAAAGAGAGAGCGGACAATGGTATTACCAGCGCTATGTCGAGCATTTCCCGACCTCGGGCGAGTTCGTGACCTTCGACCGCTCCTGGTACAACCGCGCGGGCGTCGAGCCGGTGATGGGTTTTTGCACGCCCGAGCAGCACGAGCACTTTCTTGCCGAAACCCCGCGCTTCGAAAAGCAGATCGTTCGCGACGGCGTCCGCTTCTTCAAATTCTGGCTCGACATCGGTCAGGAAATGCAACTCAAGCGCTTCCATGACCGCGTGCACAGCCCGCTGACCAACTGGAAGTTCTCGCCGATGGATGTCGCCGGCATGATACGCTGGGATGACTACACGAAAGCGCGCGACCAGATGGTCGAGCGCACCCATTCCGACCACGCGCCATGGACGATCGTACGTGCCAACGACAAGCGCCGCGCCCGGCTGGCGGTGATGCGGCACATTCTGCTCGAACTGCCCTATCCGGGACGCGATGCCGATGGCATCGGCGTGCCCGACAAGAAGATCATCGGTAAGGGAACGAAATTCCTGAAGAAGATTTCCTGAATTTCACTTCGCCCTGAACGGTGCCGGGCTGCGATGCGGCGTCTTCTCCCAATGATGGGGACACCGCCAAAATTGCCATATCGCACGCCAGGCAGCAGCGGAGATCATCAACCAGTAGACAGGCACGAACAGGATGATCTTCCAGAAGCCCCGGCGCTCACGCGAGCGCAGCGTGTACCAGCCGAGCAGCAGAAAGGAGATATAGCCGAAGGCAATGTTGGCCATGTCGAACGGCAACAGCACGGCGCGCCAGGCACCCAACGGCTGCCCTGCCCTTATGTCCACAAGCACATCGAGCAACATCACCGCCAGGAGCGGATGCATCATTGCCGAGACGATCAGCCCGGCAAAGAGCACCTGCGCCACCGCATAAGAGCCCCAGCCCACCTCTTCGGCAAGCCGCCCGGGATTGCGCATATGCACCAGCCACGTCTGCACCCATCCCTTGAACCATCTGGTCCTCTGAGGCAGCCAGGTGCCGAAATCTTCCGGAGCGTCCTCCAGCGTCGGACAATCGATCGTCTCGGCCCGATAGCCGCAGCGCGTCAGTCTCAGGCCAAGATCGGCATCTTCCGTCACATTGTACGGATCCCAGCCGCCGACAGCCTCCAGCGCTTCGCGCCGGAAATGGTTCGACGTACCACCCAAAGGCAGCATCAACCCCCGGCGCGACAACCAGGGCAGCAGCCCGCGAAACAGTGTTGCATATTCGAAGAAGAACATGCGCGAGATGACAGACGCCTCGCGGTTGGCGATTTCCAACGGCGCCTGCACGCAGGCCAGTTCCGGGCCACGGTCGCGAAATCTTTGCCAGGCCTCGATCAACTGCGCCGGATGCGGACGATCCTCGGCATCATACAACACGATCAGGTCGCCGCGCGTGACAGGCAGCGCATAGGAGAGCGCCTTGGGCTTCGTGCGCAGCGCGTGCGGCGGCGTCTCGATCACCTCGATATGGGAAGGCAACGCGCAGGCGCGAATGGCAGCGAGCGTCGACCGGTCGTCGGCTTCACAGCAGAGCTTTATTTCCAGCTTGCTGCGCGGCCATTCGATACGCTCCAGTGCCGCCAGCAGACTCGGCACCATGACGGCTTCATCGTAAAGGGCAATGAGTACGGAATAGACCGGCATTTCGCGCCGTTCCGCCGGTGAAATGCGCGGCCGCAACGGTGGCGTGACGAAACGGGCAGCGACGAAGCGCAAGGCGATGCAGGCAATAAAGCACAGCGAAAACAGGCCATGTGCCACCGCATATGCAATATCGCGCGCCAGAACCATCGCTATGACGAAGGCCGTGACCAGCACGCCCCACACCATGCCCTGCCACGCGGTGATGCCAATGCGCGCGGAGTATTCGGGATAGCGGTCGAACAGGTCGCGGACGGCGATGCGCATCAACGGTTGCTCGGCTCGCTTCAGCAACGCGGAACGCAACTCTCCGGTCGTCGTAGCCCGCAACCTGCCACGCACACCCGGATTTCGCCTCAACAGAGCATGCAGCACGCTGATCCGAGTCCGCTCGGGGGCGACCAGATAGGCGATGCCGTCGGCTTCCTCGACCTTCACCAGCCTGCGGCCGTCATTCCGACGCAGGAGCATCAGACATTGCTCCTCGCGAATGATGAGCTTGTCAGGGTCGATCCTGCTCACGAAAGGTAGCCCGAGATCGTCCGCCAGCGCGCGGAAGAATGCCTCCTCGCTCACGGCTCCCGAGGCGAGAAGCTCGCTTTGGAAATCCGTGTCATTGACGTTCGCCTGCATGGCGATGCGCAACGCGGCATCGGAAGGCAATCCCATGCGCTCGATCAGCGGGCGCCATTCCGCGTGACCGGAGAACGCCTGCGATGTCGGAGCGCCAGCGCGAACCGCGTCACGTGCGCCAGCGCGGCGTTGCTTCAGCTGCGGTAGCGGGGCCGCACGCCAGCCATGGGCGGAAACATCAATGAGAGCCATCGCGCCACCTCCGAAGCCGGTTGCCCGAAACCGCGTTGTGCAGCACGGGCAAACAACGCGGCCTTCGGACACCAGAGCTTCCCGTCGGCGCCGGGCAAAGCCCCACGCCGGCATACCTGGATGGCGTTTTCAAACAATCGCCCACGGCAACACACCCTCAATGTTGCAGACCCCGTCGAATCGTAGGCATGCTTTTGTAACTGTTGCCACTTACTTAAAGTTGAATATTTTGCCCAGGTGGACAACACCCCGGAACCGCGACGACAGGGTGGGAATCGCCATCGTTTGGCGCTATGAAAACAGGCAGGGTCAATCGTCCCCATCCTTTCGCGCAACCCAGAGAGGCCTGTGAAACTTCGTCCGCTATCCCTCGCCATCATGTGCGCCCTCGCCTTCTGCGGCAGCATGTCACGAGCCGAGGAACCGCGAGCGCCGATATTGTGGGACGCGAAGGAAAAGCTTGCCAGGCTCGACCTTGCGACACTCCCGCGGCTGCGTTTCCTGACCACCACGGATTTCCCGCCCTTCAATTTCCTCGATCGCGAAGGCAGGCTGTCGGGCCTGCATGTAGATCTGGCCCGCGCGATCTGCGCCGAACTGGAAATTGCCGACAAATGCCAGATCCAGGCATTGCCGTGGGGCGAACTCGACGGCGCGCTGCAAAAGGATGAAGGAGAAGCGATCATCGCGGGCATTGCGGTGACGCAGGAAGCGCGGACAAAATATGCCTTTTCTCGACCCTATCTACGGTTTCCGGCACGTTTCGTGATGCCGACGACATCGGCCTTGAACGAACCGCTCTATGGTAAACTGACCGGCAAGCAGATCGGCGTGGTCGCCGGCTCGGCGCATGAGAGGATGCTGCGGGATTATTTTCCCAACGTGAAAGCCGCGACCTATGCCAGTCAGGACATGATGTTCAACGACCTCAAGGCGGGCAAGATCGCCGGCATTTTCGGCGACGGCATGAAGCTCGGTTTCTGGCTTGCCGGCTCGGACGCGGCCGGCTGCTGCAGCTTTGCCGGCGGTCCCTATATGGCGCCCGAATATCTGGGCACCGGGCTCGCTATAGCAGTGAAGGCGAATAATCCCGCGCTGGCGAACGCACTCAACTATGCGTTGCATTCCATCTCCGTGAAGGGCACCTTCACGGAACTCTATCTGCGCTATTTTCCGGTGAGCTTTTACTAGGGCACGCGCCAGGACATCAGGTGAGCATGCGATGGCGAGCCTTGGTCGTGCGCTCGATCGCCGTGACGATCAGCGGATCAAGCCCCAAATGGCGACGCAGCAATTGCAGAACGCGCACTTCCTCCAGCCGCATTTCGAGGTCGACCGTCGCCACCTCCAGCGCAGCCGCGTAAGCCGTATCGTGGAGCCGGGGCGCAATGGCCTTGGCGGCAATCGCCATGATGCCTTCAAGCCCCTTCGGCTCATGCAGCAATTTCTGGCAATCCTGCGCCACGCTGATCAGCCTGTTCTCGTCAAAATCCTCGAATACCGGCCAAGTGCGCACCACGTCGCCGATGCGCGCCAGTTCCACATCCGTCATGTCGCTGTCGGAAGCGGAGGTGACCACCATGAGATAGATGATGGCTTCATGAGCAGTGGGGGTCTTCATTCTTGCGAAAAATCCTCGTTGCGGGCGGGTCGAAGGTAGGAAGCCACCCGGCCCGCCGCAAGGAAAAACCGCGCAGATCGTTGACGCCTTCTCCCCGCACGCTTACAGACCTGTGATGACCTCCCTCGCCAGCGCCGCTGGCCGGCAGGCAGAATGACGAAACCCTCCACACACACGCTGCGCCGGCTGACAATGCCGGCAAACGATGCAGGAACAGCGACATGACGGGATCAAACATGATCGATCTCAACCCCGAAATCCTCGCGGCGGCCGCCGAAAGCAAAGCCTGGCCGTTCGAGGAGGCGCGCAAGATCATCGCGCGCTACAAAGGTCGCGAGTTCCCCAAAACGGTTCTGTTCGAAACCGGCTACGGCCCTTCGGGCCTGCCGCATATCGGCACGTTCGGCGAAGTGGCGCGCACGACCATGGTGCGCCACGCCTTCCGCGTGCTGACCGAAAACAAGGTAGCCACCAAGCTCATCTGCTTTTCCGACGACATGGACGGAATGCGCAAGATTCCCGACAGCGTACCGGACCGTGCCGCGCTCGAACCCTACCTGCACATTCCGCTTTCGGCGGTGCCGAACCCATTCGGCGGCGATTATGAAAGCTTTGCGGACCACAATAATGCAATGCTGTGCCGCTTCCTCGACACTTTCGGCTTCGACTACGAGTTTGCCAGCGCAACGCAATACTACAAGTCCGGCCGCTTCGATGAGATGCTGCTGCGTGCGGCCGAATGCTACGACAAGATCATGGCGGTGATGCTGCCGACACTGGGCGAGGAACGACAGGCGACCTACAGCCCCTTCCTGCCGATCTCGCCGAAATCCGGCCGTGTGCTCTACGTGCCCATGAAGCATGTCGATGCCAAGGCCGGCACCATCACTTTCGACGACGAGGACGGAACCGAAACCACGCTTTCGGTCAAGGGCGGCAATGTGAAGCTGCAGTGGAAGCCGGACTTCGGCATGCGCTGGGCCGCCCTCGGCATCGATTTCGAGATGTTCGGCAAGGATCACCAGACCAATGCCTCCATCTACGACCGCATCTGCAATATTCTCGGCGGGCGGGCGCCGGAGCATTTCGTCTACGAGCTGTTCCTGGACGAGAACGGCCAGAAGATCTCCAAGTCGAAGGGCAATGGCCTGACCATCGACGAATGGCTGACCTATGCGCCGACCGAAAGCCTGGGGCTCTATATGTTCCAGCGGCCGCGACAGGCCAAGAAGCTCTATTTCGACGTCATCCCCAAGGCGGTGGATGAGTACTACGCCTTCCTTGCGGCCTATCCGAAGCAGGACTGGAAGAACCGCCTCGGCAACCCGGTCTGGCACATGCATGACGGCAACCCACCGGCCATCGACCTGCCGGTGCCATTCTCGCTTCTGCTCAATCTGGTCAGCGCGTCCAATGCGCAGAACAAGGATGTATTGTGGGGTTTCATCTCGCGCTATGCGCCGGGTGTCACCCCCGCCTCGCATCCCGAACTGGACAAGCTGGCGGACTACGCGATCCGCTACTTCGACGACTTCGTGAAGCCGACCAAATCCTACCGCGCGCCCGATGACGTCGAGCGCGACGCGCTGGCGCAGCTTTCCGATGCGTTGGCTGCGTTGCCGGAAGGCGCCGACGGCGAGGCGGTGCAGAATGCCGCGCTCAACGTCGCGCGCCAGATCGAACGCTATCAGGACCACGCCAAGAAGAGCCCCGAAGGTGGCCCGGGCGTGTCCGTGGCTTTCTTCCAGATGATCTATCAGGTCCTTATCGGGCAGGAACGCGGGCCGCGCTTCGGTTCCTTCGTCGCGCTCTACGGCATCGCCGAAACGCGCGAACTCATTCAGAAGGCCCTGAAAGGTCAGCTGGCGGCGTAGCCGTAATATCGGGCGCCGGCAGTGGTTCGGGCAGGTTGGCGGCTTCCGGCGAAACCAGGGTTTCGGGCATGAGAGCCGGCGGCTTGCCGAACACGCCGCGCTTTGCATCCTGCGCCTGCTTGCCGAGCCCGGCATAGGGGCCCGCCGTTTCAGCGCGGGCCCAGCCGTTTTCCACCAGCCACTTGCCGGCATCGTCCGTCCCGATATGGCAGTGCGTCGAGATCGCGCGGCTCGACGGCTCGGTCGGCACCTCGCAGGTCACCGCCCGGTCGCGCAGCCAGGCACGGAATTCAGTGCGCGCACGCACGCCACACGGCCACGCCTTGCCCTCGAAATCGCATTTGGCTTCCGGCTCGAGCGGAATGACGCCGGCTATGACCAGCCGATAGCCCATCGCATCGATGGTACCGGCATCGACCGCAACCGGTCGATAGAGGGTCTTCTTCTTGTATTGCATGGCGGTGGCGTTGGACCCGCTGCTTGTTGCCGCGGGGGCGTCAGGCGCTACGGCCTGCTGTGTGGCCGCCTGCGCGAGCGTTTTCCCGCTTGCGCCGACCCGTTCGTTGGGATGATGTGTTCCGACAAGCGCATCGACAACGGCATCGGCAGCCGTATCCAGCGGGCCGGGCTCCTTCTGTTCGAAGCTGCCGAAGACGGCCTCGTCCTCCCCCGGTGTCGACGATGCCGCCTGGTCGGAACTCACCGCTTGGCCGCCCGCCATGATGGCAATGCCAAGACCCGCGATGAAAACGACGGAACCGAGAAAGATACCAGGACGCATCGCCCGTTCCTTTCGATATGTTATTGGCTCGCCCAGACGATGCGCGCCAGCCACTCCACTTCTTCAATACCGAGATTGCGGTTCGGATGCTCGGGGTTGAGCGAAACCAGTTCGATTGCGTTCGACGACCGGCGCGCCAGAACCTTGGCCATCACCTCGCCCGAGCGCGTCTTGACCACCACGCGGTCGCCCTTGTGAACGGTTGCGTCCGGCTCCACGATCAGCACGTCGCCGTCGCGATAGAGCGGCAACATGGAATCGCCCTGCACCTGCAGCGCATAGGAACTGCCCGAGGTCCGCACGGGCGCATCGATCATGTCCCAGCCATGGCCTGCGGGGAAACCGGCATCGTCGAAGAAACCGCCAGCACCCGCCTGCGCAAACCCGATAAGCGGCACGGAGGAAGCCTGCACAGGAAGGCCTTCGCTCTTCACGCGCGGTTCAATCAGACCCAGGAATTCCTCCAGCGAGGAATTCGTCGCCTCGATGATCTTGGCCAGCGATTCCGTAGACGGCCAGCGCGGGCGACCGTCCGGCGAAGCCCGCTTCGACTTGTTGAAGGCGGTGGAATCGAGTCCCGCCCGCTTCGCCAAGCCAGAGGCCGAAAGCGAATAGCGCTCGGCCAACGCATCGATAGCGGCCCAAACCCGTTCATGCGAGAGCATAGTCATGGTCCTGTGTCGTGAAACAGGAAAAAATACCTTTCCTTTTATCTACCGCCCGGCATAGGGCTTGTCCAGAGTCGCGCTGTTTCCATTGCGCCAAGCGCCCTCTTTCCTCCTTTGGTGATGGCCGGCGGCACGTTCACATCGCCTCCAGCATCGCCTTGAGGCCGGTCCTCATGTCCTCGACGTTCATCACCGGCATCATATCCATCGTCGCGTTGAAGCCCATGAAAAGCGGCTCGGCGATTGCAGGCATCGCCGTCGTATCCTTCAGGTCGAAGACGATGAAGGCGGTTCGATTGCCGCTTTCGAGCGTGAAATAGGCCGCTTCCGGCTGAAGCTGGCCAAGCAGCTTCTCGATGATCTTGGGGAGACTGCCATCCTTGATGGCGCGATTGCCCTCGGCAACCGGGATCGAGACTTTCAGCAACATACGCATTGTCAATCCTTTCAGGCCTGACATACGCAATTACCGGACCAATCTAGCACTTCGTCGCCCCTGGTGAAAGCAATGTGGCGCCGGCAGTATCGATCATTTGACCGTGCGGATCGGCGCCACATATCCATAACCTTGGCCGCCAACCGGTTCGAGACAGCTATGTATGCCGTGACCATTCTGCTTGTGATGGTGATCCTGCCGATCGGGTCGATCCTGTCGGAATATGCCAGTCTGGAGAGTACCGCTGCGCTGCTACCGCTCGTGGGCCGGTGGTTCGTGTTCTGGATGGTCGGCATCAGGCTTCTGCTGGCGGGGCTCAACCAGTTCTTCAAGCCCGGCTTCACCTCCAGGCAGATATTCGGCATCGAAAACAACGATGCGCTGCCCTTCGTACGCGAGCTTGGCGTGGCGAATTTTTCGACAGGCGTCGTCGGCGCGCTGTCGCTTGCCGCGCCGAGCTTCGTGATGCCGATGGCAATCGCGGGCACGCTCTTTTATGGCATAGCGGGTGTTCGCCATGCCACGGACACCGACCGGAACATCAAGCAGAACGTCGCGATGATCAGCGACCTGTTCGCCTGCGCGGTGCTGGCGGGGTTCATCGTGCTGACGCTGTGGATGCGCCTGTTTTAAGGGGACTAACCACCTTGCTTTGCCAAAACACGCAGACCCGCATGGGAAGCCATGAAAATGCGTTCGGCTTCCGTCGGCGGGCGCGGCGTGGCACAGCGGCCGAGCGCGGTGAGCACCTCGTCGAACTCCATGAAGCGGCGATTGCGGCGGTCATAGATGCCGGCTGTGGTCAGGATCAACGCTGCCGTCTCGCCCGTGTCGAGCACGAATTTGTGTCGGCCGACGATCTGCGTGCCTTCCCACGTCTCGACGGTAGAGACGACATCGAATTTGCGCCATAGCCGGATTTCGCGCACGAAGACGGTCTGCAACCCGCCGAGCATCGGCGCCCAGCCCTTCTCGCGCGCCCTGGCAATCAGCCCGGCACGGAAGAAGATATCGATGCGGCCGACATCGGCCAGCATCATGTAGCGCGCATTGTTGAGGTGCCAGTTGAAATCGATGTCGGTGGGCAGGCAGCGGAAGCTCAACCGGCTTTCGTCGCCCATGCGATAGTCGCCGCGACGGCCGGTTGTGAGTGCCATCCTGGCAAGACGTGCCCAGACATACATTTCAATTCACCTGTGTGATGCCGCCATGTGTCCCGCATCAGGGAAGCGACGATTTATGCAGCAAGCCGACGAGGTCGAAATCTCGCCCGGCCTGCGATCTATCTGTCTCAGGAGGAGTGAGCAACCCGCCTCAGGCTGCCTTCCTGGCCTCGTCCTTCGGATAGGGGTTGAAGCGCTGGTAGAAGGTCTCGCCCTTCTCGGCCATGTCGTGGAGCAGCCTGGGGGCCTTGAACTCCGCGCCATATTTCTTCTGCAACGCCTTGGCGAGCTTGACGAATTCTTTCGCGCCGACGCCGTCGATGTAGGAAAGTGTACCCCCCGTATAGGGCGCGAAGCCGAAGGCCAGGATCGAGCCGACATCGGCCTCGCGCGGGTCGGTGACGATGCCCTCTTCCATCACGCGCGCGGCCTCGAGCGCGATGACGACGAGGAAGCGCTGCTTCAATTCTTCGTAGTCGATCTTGTCGGGGTTCTGCTGCTTGTAGAGGTCCTTCAGGCCCGGCCAGAGGTGCTTCCTGGCGGGCTTTTCAGGGTAGTCATAAAAACCCTTGCCGTTCTTGCGGCCGAAGCGGCCATGCTTGTCGACCATCGTGTCGATGAGCTTCATCTGCTCGGGATCGACCGCCTTTTCGCCAAGATCGCGAATGGTCTGCTTCATGATCTTCTGGGCAAGGTCGATGGCCGTCTCGTCGGCAAGCGCCAGCGGGCCGACCGGCATGCCCGCCGCGCGCGCGGCGTTCTCGATCATGGGGGCAGGTACACCCTCGATCAGCATCTTGAAGGCTTCCGACATGTAGCGCAGCACGCAGCGGTTGACGTAGAAGCCGCGCGTGTCATTGACCACGATAGGCGTCTTCCTGATGGCGCGGACATAGTCGATCGCCATGGCAAGGGTCTTGTCGCCGGTCTTCTTGCCGAGGATGATTTCCACCAGCATCATCTTGTCGACCGGCGAGAAGAAGTGGATGCCGACGAAATTCTTCGGCCGCGCCGAGTTCCTGGCAAGCGAGGTGATCGGGATGGTCGATGTGTTGGAGGCAAAGATCGCCGACGACTTCAGCACCGCCTCGGCCTTCCCGGTGGCCGTCTTCTTGACCTCGGAATCCTCGAACACCGCCTCGATGACGAGGTCGCAGCCATCCAGCGCGGCGTAGTCGTCGCTCGGCGTGATAAGCGAGAGCAGTTTTTCCTTCTCCTCCGGCTTGGCGCGGCCCTTCTTGACCAGACCGTCCATCAGGTCGGCGGAGTGCACCTTGCCCTTCTCGGCCGCGGGCATGTCGCGGTCGATGAGCACGACCGGGATACCAGTCCTGGCGGTGACATAGGCAATGCCCGCGCCCATGAAGCCGGCGCCGATAACGCCGATCTTCCTGAACTTGGTGGGAGCAACGCCCTCGGGGCGGCGCGCGCCCTTGTTGAGCTCCTGCAGCGAGACGAAGAGCGAGCGGATCATCGCCGCCGCCTCCCTGCTCCGCATGATCTCGGTGAAGTAGCGCTGCTCGATCCTAAGGCCTGTGTCGAAGGGCACCAGCAGGCCCTCATAGACGCATTTCAGGATAGCGGCGGCGGCGGGATAGTTGCCGTAGGTTTCGCGGCGCAGGATGGCGATTGCCGGTGGCCAGAGATTGGCACCCGCAGCCGAATAGACCGGCCCGCCCGGCAGCTTGAAGCCTTTCTCGTCCCAGGGCTGCACCGGCTTCAGGCCGGCGGCAATCATCGCCTTGGCAGCCTCGATAAGCTTTGCAGGATCGGCCACGGCGTGAATGAGGCCCATGGCCTTGGCGCGCTGCGGTGAGAGGTTCTGGCCCGAAGTGAGCATCTGCAGCGCATCCTGCGGATTGGCAAGGCGCGGCACGCGCTGGGTGCCGCCGGCGCCCGGAAAGATGCCGACCTTCACCTCCGGCAGAGCCATCTTGACGTTGTCGCCCTCGGCCGCAACGCGGCCATGGCAAGCCAGCGACATCTCGAAAGCACCCCCCATGCAGATGCCGTTGATGGCCGAGACCCATGGCTTGCCGGAGGTTTCGAGCTTGCGGAAAAGCTGGCTCATGCGGCCGGCATTGTCGAACAGAAGCTTGATCGCCTTTTCGGGATCCCTGGCCTTCTCCTTGTAGAACAGGCCGAGCATCTTCTGCAGCATGGTAAGGTCCGCACCGCCCGAGAAAGACTCCTTGCCGGAGGTGATGACCGCGCCCCTGATTGCCGCGTCACTGGCGACCTGATCGATGATCGTGTTGAGCTCGTCCAACACCTCTTCGGTGAAGACGTTCATCGACCGGTCAGGTATGTCCCAGGTGACGAGAGCGATGCCGTCCGGGTCGGTTTCGACGGTGAAATTCTTGTATTCAGCCATTGGAGTGGTCCCTCCTTGAAATCCGGTGGCGTCAGCGCATGGTCGTGACGGTGGCTGTGCCCTTCATCATAATTCCCACCCCGGCGCAGACGCGCCGACCCGCCCCACAAGGGGAGGGTAAGGGGTGGTCAGACGCGTTCGATGATCGTCGCGGTGCCCATGCCCGCACCAATGCAGAGCGTGACAAGCGCGGTGTTGAGGTCGCGTCGCTCCAGTTCGTCGAGCACGGTGCCGAAGATCATCGCGCCGGTGGCGCCGAGCGGGTGGCCCATCGCGATGGCGCCGCCATTGACGTTGATCCTGTCATGCGGAATGTCGAAAGCCTGGCAGTAGCGCAGCACGACCGAGGCGAAGGCCTCGTTGAGCTCGAACAGGTCAATATCCGACAGCTTCATCTTCGCGCGCTTGAGCAGCTTTTCGGTGACGTCAACCGGGCCGGTCAGCATCAGCACCGGCTCGGAGCCGATATTGGCGAACGCGCGGATGCGGGCGCGGGGTTTCAGTCCCATCGCCTTGCCGGCCTTCTTGGAACCGAGCAGCACGGCAGCGGCACCGTCGACGATGCCGGACGAGTTGCCGGCGTGGTGCACATGGTTGACCGCCTCGATCTCGGGATGCTTCTGCACGGCGACCGCGTCGAAGCCGCCCATCTCACCCGGCATGACGAAGGATGGGTTGAGAGAGGCCAACCCCTGCATGTCGGTGGTCGGGCGCATATGCTCGTCATGGTCGAGAATAGTGAGGCCGTTCTGGTCTTTCACCGGGATCACCGACTTCTTGAAGTAGCCTTTTTCCCAGGAATTGGCGGCGCGCCTCTGGCTCTCAACCGCATAGGCGTCCACGTCATCACGCGAAAAACCGTATTTGGTGGCGATAAGGTCGGCCGAGATGCCCTGCGGCACGAACCAGGCCGGCAGACCGACCGAAGGATCCATGAACCAGGCGCCGCCCGACATGCCCATGCCGACGCGGCTCATGCTCTCGACCCCGCCAGCGATCACGATGTCATCGGCGCCTTGGGCGATCTTGGCCGCGCCCAGGTTGATGGCGTCGAGGCCGGATGCGCAGAAGCGCGAAATCTGCATGCCGGGCGCTCGTGTGTCGTAGCCGGCCTCGAAGGCGGCCGCGCGCGGGATGACCGCGCCCGCCTCACCGACCGGATCGACGCAGCCGAAGATGATGTCATCGACCGCCGAGGTGTCGAGCCCGTTGCGATCACGGATGGCTTCCAGCGTGCGGGCCGCCAGCCGCACGGCCGGGACCTCATGCAGCGAGCCATCCTTCTTGCCGCGTCCGCGCGGGGTGCGCACGGCATCATAGACAAAAGCGTCAGCCATATTTTTCTCCTCGAAAGCGAAACCTGACGACGGTGCCATGGCTTCGCTTGCATCATTCGCCCCGTCCGGGCCTCGCCTCGACACCTCCGCCGGATCGGCAGGAGCGGGGTGGCCGGAAGGGCCGGGGTGGTTCAACTTTCCTCGTCACAAACTCCGCGCGATCAGCAGTTTCATGATCTCGTTGGTGCCGCCATAGATGCGCTGCACGCGGGCGTCCCGATACATGCGCGCGATCGGGTATTCATTCATGTAGCCATAGCCGCCGTGCAATTGCAGGCACTCGTCCACGACCTTGCCCTGCAATTCGCTCAGCCAGTATTTGGCCATGGATGCCGTGACCGGGTCGAGCCCGCCATTGATGTGGCGCTGGACACAGTCATTGTAGAAGACGCGGCCGATGGTGGCCTCCGTTTTCAGTTCGGCCAGCTTGAACTGGGTGTTCTGGAATTCGAGGATAGGCTTGCCGAACGCCTGACGCTCCCTGACATAGTCGATGGTCACGGCCAGTGCGCGCTCGATCATGGCAATGGCGGTTGCGCCGATCTGCAAGCGCTCCTGCGGCAGTTGCTGCATGAGCTGGACGAACCCCTGCCCTTCCTCGGCTCCGAGCAGATTGGAGGTCGGCACGCGCACATCGTTGAAGAAGAGTTCCGACGTGTCGTTGGACTTCAGGCCGATCTTGTCGAGGTTGCGGCCGCGCTCGAAACCCTCGGCCTCGTCGGTCTCGATCACGATCAGCGAGGTGCCCTTGGCGCCCCTGGACGGATCCGTCTTGGTGACGAGCACGATGAGATTGGCGAGCTGGCCGTTGGTGATGAAGATTTTGGAGCCGTTGATGCGATACTGGCTGCCGTCTCTGACAGCGGAAGTTTTTGCGCCCTGCAGGTCGGAGCCTGCGCCCGGCTCGGTCATGGCGATGGCGCCGATCAACTCACCGGTCGCCATCTTCGGCAGCCATTTTGTCTTCTGCTCCTCCGAACCATAGTGGAGGATGTAGGGCGCAACGATGGAATTGTGCAGCGCGATGCCAAAACCATCGACACCGACATGGCTGATGGCTTCCATGATCGCACTTTCATGCGCAAACGTGCCGCCCGAGCCACCATATTCCTCCGGCATGGAGGCGCAGAGCAGCCCCGCCTCGCCGGCCTTCCACCAGCTTTCGCGGTCGAAGATTTCGGCCTTCTCGAATTCCTCGTAACGCGGCGCGATCTCGGCCGCGAGGAACTTGGTCGCCATGTCGTAGAGCATCGCGACATCTTCGGTGGCCCAGGCGGGTTTGGGCAGGCTAAGCACTTCGGCGGGATTGGTCGTCATCGAGCAGATCTCCTCTTTTGAGAGGGGGCGACGTAGGCATGACGATTAACTCCTAAAGGAATTGAGGTTAAAACGCCTCCGCCGGCAGCGCCATCATGGCGTCCGCTCCGGTCGATATGCGGGCCAGATGCGCTCCCGTCTCGGGCATGGCGCGCTCCATGAAGTAACGGCCAGTGACCAGCTTGTGCTCGTAGAAGGCTGCGTTATCGCCCGCGCCGTTGGCCAGCTTGTCATGGGCGGCCCTGACCATGCGGCCCCACATATAACCAAGCGCGACGAGGCCGAAGAGATGCAGATAGTCGGTAGAGGCCGCGCCCGCATTGTCTGGCTTGGCCATGGCGTTCTGCATCAGCCACATGGTGGCGGCCTGCAGATCGTTGAGGCCCTTCTTCAGCGTCTTGGTGTAGGGAGCCATCTCCTCGTCGGCGCGATTTTCCTCGCAGAAATCGCCGACCTCCTTGAAGAACGCCTGCAGCGCGCGGCCGCCATCCAGAGCCAGCTTGCGGCCGACGAGGTCGAGCGCCTGGATGCCGTTGGCACCTTCATAGATCATGGCGATGCGGGCATCGCGCACGAACTGACTCATGCCGTGCTCTTCAATGTAGCCGTGACCACCGAACACCTGCTGCGCCATCACAGCATGCTCGAAACCCTTGTCGGTGAGCATGCCCTTCACCACCGGCGTCATCAGTCCGACATAGTCGCCCGCCGCCTGCCGCTGATCTTCGTCGTCCGCGCGGTGCGAGATGTCGGAATTCAGCGCCGTCCAGAGCACCAGCGCACGGCCGGCCTCGTTGAATGCCTTCATGGTCATCAGGTTGCGGCGGATGTCGGGGTGCACGATGATCGGATCGGCCGGCTTGTCGGGCGCCTTGGGGCCGGACAGGGAGCGGCCCTGCAAGCGCTCCTTCGCATAGGCGGTCGCGGCCTGATAGGCAGCTTCCGACAATGCCAGGCCCTGCAGGCCGACGCCGAGACGGGCCTCGTTCATCATGGTGAACATGGCCTTCAGCCCGCCATTCTCTTCGCCCAGCAGATAGCCGATGGCATCATCATAATTCATGACGCAGGTGGCATTGCCGTGGATGCCCATCTTTTCCTCTATGGAGCCGCAGGAGACGCCATTGCGCTTGCCCGGCAAACTGTTTGCATCAAGCAGGAATTTCGGCACGATGAACAGCGATATGCCCTTGGTGCCCGCGGGGGCACCCTCGATGCGGGCCAGCACCAGATGCACGATGTTGGCGGACAGGTCGTGTTCGCCTGCCGAGATGAAGATCTTCTGGCCGGAAATCCTGTAGCTGCCGTCGCTATTGGGCACCGCCTTTGTGCGCAGCAGGCCAAGATCGGTGCCGCAATGGGGTTCGGTCAGGTTCATGGTACCAGTCCACGAGCCTTCGACCAGCCTGGGCAGCCAGGTGTCCTTCTGCTCGTCGGTTCCGTGGGCGACGAGTGCAGCGATAGCGCCCTGTGTAAGCCCCGGATACATCATCAACGCCATGTTGGCCGAAACCATATATTCGGTAACCGCCGAATGGATCGTGTAGGGAAGGCCTTGCCCGCCATATTCGACCGGCGCGGCAAGCCCCAGCCAACCGCCTTCGCAATATTGCCCGTATGCCTCCTTGAACGCCGCCGGCGTCGTCACCGAGGCGTCATCATGGCGCGCACAACCCTCGATATCGCCGGTGCGATTGGTGGGCTGGATCACGTTTTCGGCAAGTTTTGCGCCTTCGGCAAGGATGGCCTCCAGCACATCGGGCGAGGCGTCGGAAAATCCGGGAAGGTTGCTGTGCCGGTCGTAACCGAGCACCTCCCTGAGCACGAAAAGCGTATCGGCAACCGGCGCCCTGTATGACGGCATCACACCACCTCCACAACTTCGCGGCAGTTGGCGCTTGCCAGTGAAGCGTCAAGTCCGCTTTCCGGTCACCAGCAATAATTGACGTTTGCGTAAACGTCAATTCGTAACGTATTCACAGCCTCGAAAGCCAGTTGCATCAAGCACTGTGCGCCAAAAAGAAAAAGCCGCGCGGCGCCAGTGGCGTCACGCGGCTCCAATAGCCGTGGCAGTGGACAGGTTCAGCCGTTGGCTGCGACAGGCATCGGGCGCGCCTCGGCGAGCCTCTCACGCACCACCGTCATCACTTCAGTCAGTTCCCCGATGGCCTCGTCGATTGCCTGGCGCTGCTTGTTCAGCCGGCCGAGCTGTTTTTCGGACTTGTCGAGCGCAAGGCGAAGCTGCTTCACATTGCTTCCCTGCGGCTCATAGAGGTCGAGCATCTGCTTCACGTCGCGCAGCGAGAAGCCGACCTTGCGGCCAAGCAGGATGAGCTTCAGGCGCACCTCTTCGCGACGGGTGTAGAGGCGGGTGGCACCGTCGCGCTTGGGGCTCAGCAACCCCTTGTCCTCATAAAAGCGAAGCGTGCGCAGGGTAACGCCATATTTCTTGGCGATCTCGCCAATGCGGGCGAGTTCGTCGGCGGTTTCATCATTGGCGGCGTCATGCGTCGCGGCTGGCTTGTCGGCCTTCATCAGTTTCATCGTCATTTTCTGTTTGCCCGTTTGGCACGCGTCGACAAGCGACGCGCTAGGGAAGCTGCGGGGCTGCGGCTCCTGTCGCGTGGCTTCCGGTTTCTTCAGGATTTCAGCGTCAGCGGGCGCATATCGCACACCGCTTACGTTTACGTAAATGCTATACTTACCAAGCCTTCGTCTGGCAAGCGTCCATAAGAAGAAACTGTTTTAACGTCTTTTCGGGCGCAATCATGACCGACACCACCTTCGGGTTAACGCGTTGTTTACCACGTTGGAGGAAAGGTGCGCTTGTCGGCCTGTCGTGAATTATCCCGTATCGATTTGTTCACGCCTTCCGGAGAGCGGGGCAAACTCTCGACACGTTATCGCAGGGGCAAGCGCGCAATCCGTTCCGACGCAGGATTTCCTACTGGCTATCGCCAGCAACCGGCGGACGTTTCGATGAACAGCAAGCGCTCCTATCTCGACACCCTCAACGCCGGGCGGCCACGCAGGTCGTATTCCACGCTGGAGGAGCTGAACCGCTCGCTGGAGGATTTGCAGCAGCGCCTGAACCGCCACACCGAGCCGGAAGAGGCACCCCGCGAGCAGGTCATCCCCCCGCGCGTCGCGCCGGTTCGCGAACAGCCGCGCAGTTTTGCCGAGCTGCGCGAGCGCGAAAGCCGCATGACGGCTGCCGGCGAAGCGCCCTACCAGGACCTTGCCCGCGATCTCGAGCGCATCCGCGCGCAGGAAGACAGCGTTGCCGCTTTCGGCAAGATCGCAACCGAATTGCAGGCCCTGCGCGAAGATCTGCGCGGACAGGTCGCCTCCGGCATGCGCCGCGAATTCGAAGCCATGCGGCACGATATCGAGCGCACGAACCAACCGACCGCCACCCCAGACACGGAAGAGCTTGCCGTCGAGTTCGAACGCCTGTCCGGTGCGATCCACGCGCTCTCAGAACGCGCGGACGACAAGAGCCTCAACCTGCTGCGGCTGGAACTGGAGCAGGTGAAGGGCGCGCTGGATACGCTCGCTCGCGAAGAGACGGTTCGCTCTGTCGATCGCCGCTGGGACGAATTCGACCGCCGCTGGACCGATTTCGAAGGACGCGTGGCCGCGCAATCGCATGACCCGGCGATCGATGCGCTGACCCTGCGGCTGGAACAGATCAGCCAGGCCCTCGACAACCTGCCGGAATCGCTCTCGCTGCGCTCACTGGAAGAAAAGGTGCGCATGCTGGCAGGGGCAGTGGATCACTTCGCCCGCCAGAGCGAGCACGGCAGCAGCGAGACCTTCAGCCAGATCGAGGAGCGGCTGGATGAAATCTCGCGCGCCATCGTGGCGTCCACGGCGACCATCAGCCAGACCAGCTTCGACCCCGAACCCTTCCAGCGCATCGAAGCCAGGATTTCGTCGCTGGCCAGGCAGATCGAGGAAGTGGTTGTCGAGGATCGGCCCAACCGTGAAGTGATGGAGCGACTGAACCTGCTGTCGCAGCGTGTTGACGATATCTCCCAGCACACACATTTGCCCGAAGCGGCGGTGGAACGGCTGGGCCAGCAGCTCGCGACCATAGCCGACAAGATCGACCATGCGCCAGCCGCGCCGGACGCCGACCGCATCTTCCAGGGCATCGAGCAGCGGCTCGACCTGTTTTCAAGCATGATCGAGCGTCGCCAGGACGACGTTCTGCAACAGGGCAACATATTGTTCCGCGATCTGGAGCGGCGGCTGGACGAAGTGGCCGACCGGCTGGATCAGCGCGGGCAGACCGCCAGCTTCGACGATACCGGCCTCATGGAAGCCATCGATGCCCGCTTTGCCGCACTTGCCGACCGCATCGGCGCGGAAAAGTCCGCAGCCGACGACGAGTCCATTCGCGGGCTGGAGGTGCGGCTCGACGACATTTCTCGCCGTCTCGACTATTCCGCGCAGCAGTTTGCCGGCATCGACCCCGATCTGGTCCGCAACCTCGAGGCGCAGGTCACCGCGCTGTCCGAGCATCTGGCACGGCCTGCAAGCCCGCTGCCCGAGTTCGAAGACATCGCGCCACGCCTGGACGACATCGAACGCTCCATCGCCAACAGCCACGAAACGCTGCTGGAAGCGGCCCGCCATGCCGCCGAGAACGCCGTGCGCTCCCTCACCGGCTCGACAGTGCAGAACGAAGCGGTTTCGGGTCTCGCGGAAGACCTGCGCGTGCTGGAAACGCTCACCCGGCGCTCCGATGAGCGCAATACCAAGACCTTCGAGGCGATCCACGACACGCTGCTCAAGATCGTCGACCGGCTCGGCTCGCTCGAACAGAGCCAGCATGACACGCCCGTGCCGCAGTCCGAGCCCGCTGCCAAGGCCAAGCTTGCCCTTCTGGAAACGCCCTCACTCGACGTCGATGCGCCGCTGCCGCTGGCGGGCGCACCGATCGATGACGCCGTGCAGACGCCGGAGGCAGACGACGGCAAGCGCACACCGGCGCAGGCAGCCCATGCCGCCGTCGCCGCCGCTCTTGGCGACGAGACGGCGGATGACGCCGAGCCCACTGCCCGCCCCCGCTTCGGCGGCCTGTTCCGGCGCAAGCGCGACAAGACCATCAAGTCCGAGGACCAGCCGGAAGCCGCGACTGCCCTTGCCGAAACTGCTCCCGCCGTGGATCTCGACGAGTCGCTGGATCCGGCTTTCGCAAATCGCCCGCTGGAACCCGGTTCCGGCGCGCCAGACCTCAACGCGATCATGCGGCGCGTGCGCGACGAGCGCCAGCAGGTCAAGCCCGTCGAGACGGACGCCGCAAAGGCCGACTTCATCGCCGCCGCCCGCCGCGCGGCACAGGCAGCCGCGGCCGAAGCCGAGACGCTGAAGCGCGGCACTGAAGCCGGAGGCCCCGTGCGCGCCGTGCGTATCGGCGAGTTCATCAAGTCCCGGCGCAAGCCGATCCTGATGGCCGCCGCCGCGATCATGATGGCGCTGGCCGGGCTGCAGATCGGCAAGACGCTGATGGCCGATGCCACGAAAATCGCCACTGATGCGCCCGCGCCTTCCTTCCAAACCACGGCGAACGCGCCCGCCAGGGCGGAAAACGTTGCCGCCGAGGGGGGCGCCACGGCTGTGGCCACCACCGCCACAACGTCGACCGACACGACAACTCAGCCCGAGTCTGCTGCCGCCCCCGTTGCTATGCCGCTCGAACCCCTGTCGCCTGCGACAGAACCGGATCCGGCTGCTGCCGGCACGCCTGCGTCCGAGATGGATCAGCCCGATACCAGCACGGTGACCGGTTCGCTTCCGACAGCATCGGCCCCCGGCTCGCAGATCGCCACCAGTGGCATCGTGATCCCGCTCGAAATCGGACCGGTGGCGCTGCGCGAAGCCGCTGAGACCGGCGACGCCAAGGCATTATTCGAGATCGCCTCGCGCTATGCCGATGGCCGCGAGGTCGCAGCCGACATGAAGACCGCAGCCGACTGGTACGAAAAGGCCGCGCAAACGGGCTTCGCCCCGGCGCAATACCGCATCGGCAATTTCTACGAAAAGGGCCTCGGCGTCGAAACCGACCTTGCCAAGGCCAAGATGTGGTATCAGCTCGCCGCCAATCAGGGCAATGCCAGCGCCATGCACAATCTGGCGGTGCTGTTTGCCATGGGTGCCGATGGCACGCCCGACAACGAGGCAGCCGTGCGCTGGTTCAACCGCGCGGCCGAGCTCGGGATCACGGACAGCCAGTTCAATCTGGGCATCCTCGCCGCCAAGGGCGTCGGCATGACGCAGAACCTCGAGGAGTCCTACAAATGGTTCGCGCTGGTGGCCAAGGCCGGCGACAAGGACGCCGCCAACAAGCGCGATGAGATCGCGAAGGCGCTGAAGCCCGAGCAGTTCAGCCGCGCCAAGGCCGCCGCCGAGTTGTGGAAGCCCATGCCGCTCGACGCCGCCGTCAACACGGTCGATATTCCGGAAGCCTGGCAGCTTGACCAGATCACCACCGCCTCGATGGACATGAAGCAGGCGGTGCGTACGATCCAGGACATCCTCAACAAGAACGGCTACGACGCCGGCAACGCCGACGGCATGATGGGCCAGAAGACCAGGAACGCGCTGGCCGCGTTCCAGAAAGCCAATGGCCTGGAGCCGACCGGCGAGGTTGACGAGAAGGTCGTGCGTGCCCTGACGGCACTGAAATAACCCGCACGCTGCCGCAATCAGCCAAGGCCCTGTCACCGGAAGGTGGCGGGGCCTTGGCCTGTCCACCAAGGTCCTGGATGGCGCTATGTGACCAGCCAAACGCCGCGAATGTTAACCTGTTGACATGCTTTTCGTTTTAGAGTGCAGCGAAGTTATGCTTCGCCGCATTGTCGGCGCAAGTGCGTGCAATCACCCAAGGCAAGAAACAGGCTTCGCCGGCGGGCGCATAGTTGTAGAGTTTAACGGTGGGAATTTATCTCCCGATCGCGGAATTGTCGGCTAACATCGCAGTGCTTCTGGCCATGGGAGCGGCGGTCGGATTCCTGTCGGGCATGTTCGGGGTGGGCGGCGGCTTCCTCATCACCCCGCTCCTGATCTTCTACAACATTCCACCCGCAATCGCAGTGGCGACCGGCGCCAATCAGGTCATCGCCTCATCGTTTTCCGGCGCGCTGGCCCACGTCAAACGCGGCACGCTCGACTTCAAGCTCGGCACGATGCTGCTTTTGGGGGGCATATTCGGCTCCACATTCGGCATCTATGTGTTCTCGGTGCTGCGCGCCATCGGCCAACTCGACCTGTTCATCTCTCTGCTTTATGTGATCCTGCTCGGCTCGGTGGGCGGCATGATGCTGGTGGAAAGCGTCAACGCCATCCGCCAGACCAAAAGCGGCGCTGCACCGACGCTCAAGAAGTCGGGGCAGCACAACTGGATACACCGCCTGCCGCTGAAGATGCGCTTTCGCGCTTCCAAGCTTTTCGTCAGCGTCATCCCCGTGCTGGGGCTGGGGGCGGCAATCGGCTTCCTGTCGTCCATCATGGGCGTGGGCGGCGGCTTCATCATGGTGCCGGCGCTGATCTATCTGCTGAAAGTGCCGACCAATGTCGTTATCGGCACGTCGCTGTTCCAGATCATCTTCGTGTCGGCCTACACCACGATCGTGCACGCCACCACGAACCAGACGGTCGACATCGTGCTGGCCTTCGTGCTGATGGTGGGTGGCGTGGCGGGCGCGCAATATGGCGCCAAGGCCGGCCAGAAATTGCGCGGCGAGCAATTGCGCGCCCTGCTGGCGATGCTGGTGCTGGCGGTGGCGCTGCGCCTGGCCTTCGACCTGTTCGTGAAACCGGCCAATCTCTATTCGCTCAGCGGCCTCAGCGGAGGCCATCTATGAAGCTGGCGGCGGCGGTTGCCGCCCTCGCTTTCACATTCTCGTCTGTCATCGCTCCCGCACTTGCCATCGAGCCGCCGCTGGAAACGATCCAGATCGGCCTTTCCACCGACCGCATCGCCATCACCGCCGACTTCGCCGGCGCCGACCTGACCATTTTCGGAGCGATCGAAAATTCCGATCCGCTTCTGGCCCGTCAGGGGCGCTACGACGTGATCGTGGTGCTGGAAGGGCCGAGCAAACCGGTTGTCGTGCGCCGCAAGGATCGCGTGCTCGGCATGTGGATCAACACCGCGTCCGAGACCTTCGACAACGTGCCCTCTTCCTACTCGGTTGCCACCACCCGGCCCTGGCAGGATATTTCCGAGCCGGAGAAATACCGGCAGCTTTCGCTGGGTGCCAACAACCTGCACATCCAGCCGGCCGACACCACCGACAATCCGGCCACGATACAGGAGTTCACGCAGGCGCTGCGCGAACTCAAGAAGAAAACCGGCCTCTACAGCGAGCGCATCGGCGGCGTGCAGTTCCTGTCGGCAAACCTGTTTCGCGCGCGCCTGTTGCTGGCCCCCAACGTGCCGGTAGGCACGCATCGCGCGCGGGCCTTCCTGTTCCGCAACAGCGTGTTCGTGAAGGAAACCTCGGCGCAGCTCGCCATCTACAAGTCGGGCTTCGAGCAGACCATCTACCGCTTCGCCACCAACCACAGCCTGTCCTTCGGCATATTGGCGGTGCTGCTCGCCATGCTCACCGGCTGGCTCGGGCGTATCATCTTCAGGAAGGATTGAGGCCTATCCCGGCATCAGCATGGCGCCGGAAATAGCGAAGATGCGGCTGGAGCCCATCATATAGGCACGGAAACTCTCCCAGTTGAAAAGCCCGTGATAGGCACGGTCGAGCACATTGAGCGAGCCGGTATAGGCGCCGAAAGCCGGCATGACGATACGGCTGCCGTCGCTGGCGAAGCAGCGCCGGCGCACAGAGCGCCCACGCTGGACGATGCGGGCGCAAGGATGCAGGTGACCGGCGACCTCACCCTCGACAGGCATGGCAGATGGTTCATGACGGAAGCTTAAGCCCCCGACATGGATTTCCGCCACCGTGTCGCCGGGCAGGCCGGCGGGTGCCTGAGGATCATGATTTCCGGCGACCCAGAACCAGTCACGGCCTGCCATCAGCGCTTCCAGCCTGCGGCGGAAGATTTCAGGCAGGCGCGCGGCTCCCTCGCCATCGTGAAAGCTGTCGCCAAGGCTGATCACGTTGCGGGGATTGTAATGCTCGATGACGGCCGCAAGATGCGAAAGCGTGGTAGCCGTGTCATAGGGCGGCAGCAGCGCGCCGCGCCGCGCATAAGACGACCCCTTTTCCAGATGCAGGTCGGAGACCACCAGCAGGTCGAGATCGGGCGCAAACAGCACGCCGCGCCTATCACACACCACGCGCTCGCCGGCGATCACGATTATCTCATCGCGCGGTTGACGCGCCCGCTGCGCCAGACTGCTCATTGGGTGCCCATGGCGTCTTTGATCATGTCCTCGGCTTCCAGGAGCAGTGTGTCATCGGCATCGCCCTGCACCGATTCCTTGCCCACCTCCAGCATGATCGGCACGGCCAGCGGCGAGATCTGCTCCAGCCCCTTATGCACGATTCGACCGTGTATACGCGAGAGCATGTCGCCAAGCCTCCTGACATCGAGAAGCCCCATGGCGGCATCCGCGCGCGTGGCCTGCAAGAGAATATGATCGGGCTCATGGCTGCGAAGCACGTCATAAATGAGGTCGGCCGAGACATTCACCTGCCGGCCGCTTTTTTCCTGCCCCGGATGGCGCTTTTCGATAAGCCCCGAGATCAGCGCGCAATTGCGGAAGGTGCGCTTGAGCATCCAGCTATCGGCCAGCCAGGCGTCGAGATCGTCGCCCAGCATGTCCTCGTCGAAAAGCTGGCCGAGCGGCAGTTCCCCGCGCCCGAACATGCGGCCCATGTCGCCGAGCGACCAGATCGCCAGCGCATAGTCGGTAGCAACGAAGCCAAGCGGACGCGCACCGGCCCGCTCCAGCCGGCGTGTCAGCAGCATGCCGAGCGTCTGGTGCGCCGGCCGCCCTTCGAAGGGATAGGCCACCATGTAGTGGCGCCCGCCGCGCGGGAAAGTTTCGATCAGCAGATCCTCCCGTTTCGGCAGGATGGATTTTTCCGATTGCAGGCGCAGCCAGTCCGATACCTGATCGGGCAATTGCTTCCAGCGCCGCGGATCGGCGAGCATGGCGCGCACCACCTCGGCCAGATAGGTGGAAAGCGGGAACTTGCCGCCGCCATAATAGGGCACCTTGGCATCCTTGCCCGGCGCATTGGAGACAAAGCATTCGTTTTCGCGGATGCCTTCGAAACGCAGCACCTTGCCGGAAAACAGGAAGGTGTCGCCCGGCACCAGCGTTTCCAGAAACGCCTCCTCGATCTTGCCAAGCGCCGGCCCGCCGCGCGCCACCATGCCCCTGCCCTCGCGCACATAGCGCACGGTAAGCGCCGGCACCTCGATGATGGTGCCGACATTGAGCCTGTATTGCTGGGCAACGCGCGGATGGCTGATGCGCCAGGTGCCGTCTTTCGTCAGCTTGATGCGGGCATAGCGCTCGTAGCTTTTCAGTGCGTAGCCGCCGGTGGCGACGAAATCGACCACACGGTCGAAAGTGTGGCGGTCGAGCGCAGCATAGGGCGCTGCCGTGCGCACCTCCTTGAAAAGATCGTCGGCGTGGAAAGGCGCGCCAACCGCGCTGCCCAATACATGCTGGCACAGCACGTCGAGCGCGCCTTCAACCAGCGGCGGCGTGTCCTGCGCGCCGATATAGTTGGCTTCCACGGCCGCCCGGCACTCCAGCACCTCGAAGCGGTTGGCGGGGACGAGGATCGCCTGGCTGGGCTCGTCCATGCGGTGGTTGGAGCGGCCGATGCGCTGGGCGAGCCGGCTCGCACCTTTCGGCGCGCCGACATGGATGACCAGATCGACATCGCCCCAGTCGATACCGAGGTCGAGCGTGGAGGTGGCGACGATGGCGCGCAGGCTGTTCGTCTCCATCGCCTTCTCGACGCGACGACGCTGGCTGACATCGAGCGAGCCATGATGCAGCGCGATCGGAAGATTGTCGTCGTTGGCGCGCCACAGTTCCTGAAACAGGAACTCGGCCTGGCTGCGGGTGTTGACGAAAAGCAGCGTGGTCGTGTGCCGCCGGATGGCGCCATAGATTTCGGGGATGGCATAGCGCGCCGAGTGACCCGCCCACGGCACGCGCTCTTGCGAGTCCAGAATGCTGATTTCCGGCTTCGCGCCACCGGCCACCTCGATCAGGTCGGCCATGGGCGTCTTACGCTCGGGAGGGGCGTCCGCAGAAGGGGTTATCTCCACCCCGGCGCTTTGTGCCGATCCTCCCCACAAGCGGGAGGATAAATCCTGCGGCACCAGCCAGCGGCGCAGTTCATCCGGATCGGAGACTGTAGCCGACAGCCCGATTGCCTGAAGACCGGGCACGAAGCGGCGGAGCCGCGCCAGCCCGAGCGACAAAAGATGGCCGCGCTTGGAAGTCACCAGAGAATGCAGCTCGTCGAGCACGATGTAGCGCAGGTCCTCGAAGAAGCGCGGCGCATCCGACGAGGCGATCAGCAGCGCAAGCTGCTCCGGCGTGGTCATCAATATGTCCGGCGGCACCAGCTTCTGGCGCTGGCGCTTGTGCGCGGGCGTGTCGCCCGTGCGCGTCTCCAGGGTGATCGGCAGGCCGATCTCGGCCACCGGCTTGCCGAGATTGCGTTCGATGTCGACGGCCAGCGCCTTGAGCGGTGATATATAGAGCGTATGGACACCTCGCCGCGCCTGCCCCGGCCGGCGCTTCGGCCGGTTCGCCAGATCGACCAGCGTGGGCAGGAAGCCAGCCAACGTCTTGCCCGCTCCCGTCGGCGCAATCAACAGCACCGATTTTCCAGCTTGCGCACGCGCCAGCAGATCGAGCTGATGCGCGCGCGGCTGCCAGCCACGGCCGGCGAACCATTTCAGAAACGGTTCAGGCAGGATGGCGGATTGCTCGCTCGGCTCGGGTCGGCTCTGGTCGTTCACGCGCCAGAACTAGCGCGACAGAACCAAACCGCCAAGCGATTTTGCGAACAAAACGGGATCATTCTTTAGCTGCGTCTGTCACGCCGGGCTTTTCCCGCCTGCGCAAATACCTATGTTGAGCCAATGCGCGCAGCCGACCTTCTCTCCCCCCGGCCGGAAGGCCTTTATTGTCCGCCGGGCGATTTCTTCATCGATCCGGTGCGGCCGGTGCCGAGCGCGCTGATTACGCATGGCCATTCCGACCACGCCCGCGCAGGGCATGGCGCGGTGCTTGCAACCGCCGAAACGCTCGACATCATGGCGCTGCGCTACGGCCAGGAATTCGCCGGATCGACGCAGGCAATGCGCCTCGGCGAAACGATTTCATTGAATGACGTGAAGGTGACGTTCCAGCCCGCTGGCCACGTACTGGGCTCCGCACAGATCTGCGTGGAACATCGCGGCATGCGCATCGTCGCCTCCGGCGACTACAAACGTCAGCCTGATGCGACCTGCGCGCCGTTCATTCCAATCCCCTGCGACGTGTTCATCACCGAAGCGACCTTCGGATTGCCGGTATTCCGCCACCCGCACCCGTCCGACGAGATCGCAAGGCTCCTGAAATCGGCCGAGCAATTTCCCGACCGAACGCATCTCGTCGGCGCCTATGCGCTGGGCAAGGCGCAGCGGGTCATCAGCCTGCTTCGGCAGGCCGGGTATGAGCGTACCATCTATATTCACGGAGCACTGGCAAAGCTCTGCGACTATTATCAAAGTCGAGGCGTCGAACTGGGCGATCTCCAACCGGCAACGGTCGAGACCGGCGACAGGCAGGACTTCGCCGGCGAGATCGTGATCGGCCCGCCCGCAGCGTTCTCCGACCGCTGGGCGCGGCGTTTTCCCGATCCCGTCGCCTGCTTTGCGTCGGGCTGGATGCGCATTCGACAGCGCGCCCGGCAGCGCGGCGTGGAACTGCCACTGATCATCTCCGACCATTCCGACTGGGACGAACTCACCGAAACCATCACCGAAACCGGTGCGGGCGAAGTGTGGGTGACGCATGGCCGCGAAGAGGCTCTGGTGCGGTGGTGCGAACTGGACGGCATCGCCGCCAAGCCGCTGCATCTGGTGGGCTACGAGGACGAGGGCGATTGATGCATCGCTTCGCCGAACTGCTCGATCGCCTCGTGCTGACGCCTGCCCGCAATGGCAAGCTGACCCTGCTGACCGACTATTTCCACACCGTCGAAGACCCCGACCGGGGGTTGGCGCTTGCAGCACTCACCGGCGAGCTGTCGATTGCGGCAGTCAAGCCAGCCATGCTGCGCACGCTGGCAACCGAGCGTATGGACCCGGTTCTGTTCGGTTATTCCTACGACTATGTCGGCGACCTTGCCGAGACCGTGTCCCTCGTATGGCCCGAGCCGCCCGCATATCATACTTTAAATATCCGTCCTACACTGGCCGATGTGGTGGGCGCGCTGCAAGCCGCCAGCCGGTCCGACGGCCCGCGCGTTCTGGCCCGCCTGCTCGACCGCGCCGACATTTCGGCCCGCTACGCCATCATCAAGCTTGTGACAGGGGGCTTGCGCATCGGCGTTTCGGCGCGACTCGCAAAGCAGGCGCTCGCAAACCTCGGAAATGTCGATGTCTCCCAAATCGAGGAACTTTGGCACGGGCTCACGCCGCCCTACACCGAGCTGTTTGCCTGGCTGGAAGGCAAAGGTCCGAAACCGGAAACGGCCGCAAAGGCCCTTTTTCGTCCCGTCATGCTCGCCAACCCGGTGAGCGACGGCGATCTCGAAAAGCTTGATCCGGCTGATTATGCCGCCGAATGGAAATGGGACGGCATCCGCGTTCAGGCAGTGTGTGAAAGCGGCATCCGCCGGCTCTATTCGCGCAGCGGCGATGACATCTCGCCGACCTTCCCCGATCTGGTGGAGGCGATCAGCTTCGAAGGGGCGCTCGACGGGGAATTGCTGGTGGGCGACCCGCAGCGCGAGACCGGCAGCTTTTCAGACCTTCAACAGCGACTGAACCGCAAGACGGTTTCCACAAAGATGCGTGAACGCTATCCCGTCTTCATCCGCTGCTACGACCTGTTGCAGGAAGGCCCGGAAGATATCCGCACCCTGCCCTTTCTGGAGCGCCGGGCGCGGCTTGAGGACTTCGTCAGCCGGCTCGACCCAGCTCGTTTCGATCTCTCGCCGCTGGCGCTGTTTTCCGACTGGCCGGCGCTGCAAGAGATGCGCAGCAACCCGCCACATCCGATCATCGAGGGTGTGATGCTGAAGCGGCGCGATTCCGCTTATCTCGCCGGCCGGCCGAAGGGCCCCTGGTTCAAATGGAAGCGCGACCCTTTCACCGTGGACGCGGTGTTGATGTATGCGCAGCGCGGCCACGGTAAGCGCTCCAGCTTCTATTCCGACTACACATTCGGCGTCTGGACCGGGCCGGACGGCGGGGAAGAACTGGTGCCGGTGGGCAAAGCCTATTTCGGCTTCACCGATGAGGAACTGCTCCAGATCGACAAGTTCGTGCGCGACAACACGATCGAGCGCTTCGGCCCGGTACGCTCGGTGCGCGCCGACCGCCAGCATGGGTTGGTGCTGGAAATCGCCTTCGAAGGGCTGAACCGCTCGACGCGGCATAAATCCGGCGTGGCCATGCGCTTTCCACGCATCTCGCGGCTGCGCTGGGACAAACCGGCCGGCGAGGCCGACCGTATCGAGACGCTGCAGGCATTGCTGGATTGAGGCGCTACTGCGCCACGGACACCCGGATCTCGTAAATGTCGACCGACTTGCCCTCGCCGGTCACATCCGAATTGACGGCAATGGTGCCGCCTGCGCCAGGGCTTTGCGCGCGGAAATCGAGCTCGAACAGAAAATCCCCCTGATCGGCGCCCACGGCATAGCGCTTGCGGCCGCACCCACCGAGGCCGCCGAAATTGCATTCCACCGACATCTGCGTCGGCTTGCCATCGGCGCCGCGCGCGACGACGTCGAAGGTTGCCTGCTTGCCTGCAAGCCTTTCCAGCACACCTTGACCGACATCGAACAGAACGGCCGCGTCCGGGCCACCTGAGCGGATGCGCAGGAAACTGCCCGAGCCATCCTGCATCACATCGGCCGCGGTCTGCCCCGGCGCCGTCACGCTGGATGCGTCGGCCGGCGTGAACACATCGATCCACGCCCGGCTCGGGTCCGATTGTCCGGGCTTCAGAGGCGCACCATCGCCTCCCTGGCCCTGGCTTATCCGGGCAGGTCCGTCATTGCCGTTGCCGGCCGGCTTCAACAGATCTGCCTGCCACGCCCACCAGCCACCAAAGCCAATCACGGCAAGAACCACCAGCGTGCTGAGCAGCCCTGCGAACGGAAAGCGCGAGCGGCGCGGCCGGCGCTCTGACCGTGCGTCTTTTGCCTTGCCTGCAGGCGCAGCCTTGCCACGTACCGAGGCGTTTCCGGTTCGCCGCTCGATGGCGACATCAGGCGCCATGCCGCCCCTTCCGGGCCGCACCTCATCGAGGCTCGGCGCGGTACGGGCAGCTCCGGCTGCCGGATCGAGCGCCGCTACTGCAGGCTGGAATTCGGATTCGATGTCGGTAATCCTGGCCTGCAGCGCCTTGCGGCGGTTGATGGCCGCCTCGACGGTGAGATCGGGATTCGCCTTCAGGGCGCGATCGAGCGCGGCAAAGGCCGCCCGGTAGACTTTCTCGCGAAAATCCCGGTCGTCGGCGTTTCCTTTTTCGAAGGCGTTGCGGATCGCCTTTTCGATCGGGTCCAAACCGGTTTCCTCATGATGCGGGTCGTTCCTGCATGATGGTTAGACGCCGCCGGCCCATCAGGCAACGCCCGGCGGCATCAATATAAGGTTTCGGCCGGTATTTTGGCGGGGAAAAGGCCTGGAACTTCCGCGGCTGCCCCGACCTTCACCCTTCGCGAAACCGCGCCCTGTTGCTGCCGAGCAGCCATCCGGACTGATTGCGGAGCAAACGAATCATGGCCAATCAGAACGTTCCAGCATCATCCAACGCCCGATGCGTCGCACCTTTGGCCGGAAAGACATCTCCACCGGAACAGACGGAAACGCCATCATGCAACTCTGTGAAGAATCCGCGCGAAGGCCGCTTGAATTTGCCGCGCAATGCGGCTATCACCCGCTCACCGTTTCGCGCCACGTTGCGAAAGCCGGTCGCCGCCTTAGCTCAGTTGGTAGAGCACATCATTCGTAATTAGCGGGTCCGCCCCGAGAATGAGGTTCGAAGCCAGCGGGTTGGCGGAGGAGTGAAGAAAATAGTAGGGCTATAGTAGGTTGCCCTGCGCTTGGTGAGCCGCCTTAGCTCAGTCGGTAGAGCATCGCATTCGTAATGCGAGGGTCGCGTGTTCGAGTCACGCAGGCGGCACCACTTCCCCGATCTCCCCACGGATCGTCATCCCTATGTCCGCTTGTCCTGTAGCCGCCGCCTGACGGCTTTCCGCACCCGATTCCAATAGGTCTGCTCCGCACCGTCGCTGTCGTACCACGCGCGCTCATGGCGGGTGAACGCCTCCAGTTCTGGGTCGGGATAGTTGGCGATGATATCATCAGCCACGCGGTCGATGTCTGCGGCGGGGATCAACCTCGGCTTGATGGCATCGTTCCAGATCGTCCACAGGATCAGACTGATGAAAATGACGGCCTGCCCGCCGAAGAAGGCGATCAGCAGCCAGCCTACAGCCTTGAGTAGAATATCACCAACCATCAAGAACTAAACCACAGCATCCTGTTTGATATGAAAGAGATTTAATAGTTCTCATTTATGAGAATACAAAGCTCTCATTTCTCGATTTGTGTCCTGCGTTGCCGCCTCTGTCCGAGAGAGGTGCGCGTATGGAGCTTCAACGACTATTCGGCGCGAATGTGCGTCATCGTCGGAAAGCCAAGGGTTGGACCCTTGAACAGCTTTCCGGGCAGACCGGTATTTCACGCGAGACCATCGGCAAGATCGAGCGGGGTGTGGCTGCACCGCTTTTCGAGACGGCCGAGAAGATTGCGACCGCACTCGACATCCCCGCATCCGTCCTGTTCGGCGCCGACGCAATGCCGGGCACCGGGGAGCGGGCACGGCTTCTAACCGATATTCACCGCACCCTGTCCCGGATGAACGACGACCAACTCGACCGCGCCGCGAAGATGCTGAAGGCGTTTGTGGGGTAACGGCTTCGGAGGACATCTGAGGGGCGCCAGACGCGGCAGCATACCCGCCGCGCCAGCCCTCAACCTGCCCAACCCGCGCCAGCGGCGCTCTGAGGGGCGTCTGAAGCCATTGCAGTCATCGCCGGCTCACAAAGCCCAAAGCGCAGGCGGCATTGCCCGGCGCGTAACTTGTAACCTGTAACTTAAGGTCTGAAAGTTATAAGAAACCGGGGGAGTGGTGCACTCCCCCGGCCAATTGGCGCTGCAAAATGTTGCCGGGCTTAGGTTGGCGTTACAGGTTACGGCCAGCCTGTCCGCAAGCATCGTCAAAACGGCGGCTCCTTTTGGGCAGCAGGATTGGTAAGCGGCACCAATGTCGTCATGCCGCCTTCGCCCCGCTTCGCCAGCCACTCTACCTTGCGCTCATCGAGCCTCCCGCGCGCGAAGCCGCGCCTTTGGGTCTGCTCGCGCTGCGCAAGATCGTAGAGGCGATTGGTGCGGTCTTCCCAGCCGAGGCGCGCCATCTCAGCCTTGATCCGCTGTACCTCGACAGACGAGAGCCTGCCGCCCTCGAAGCCAAGCAGGAACTTCACGCTGTCCATCGAGACGCGGCCCGTCTTGCCTGCAAACCAATCTTCCAGAACGCCGGCGAAGGCGTCTTCGACCAGTCGCAAGTTCTGGAGTTCGCACGCGGCGCTCCACAAATGCTCGGACAGCGAAATGGATTCGCCCGCAGCCTCGCGCACCACCGCTTCGGCCCGTAATTGATACAGGTCGGCGCGGAGCTTGTCGAGTTGGATACGCCCGCCGCGCACCGGCCAGAAGCGCCGGTTCCCCGTCTGGTCGAACAGGTATTTCTCATCGTTGGTGCTGCCGATAATCACGTACTGGCGCGGATAGGTGCGAGCATCCCGACCGTAGGCGCGGCGATATTTGTCCCGCCGCGTCGACAGAAACTTCTTCAACTCGTGCGACGACGCCTTTCGGATGCCATCCATCTCCTGCACCTCGACGATCCACGCGCCGGCCAAAAGCTCGGCCTTGGTCTTGTCGTCGCTCTTGAGGCTTAAGCTTCCGCAAAACCATTCGTCACGCACGGCGAGAGTTTCAGCAAAGCTGGACTTGCCCGTGCCTTGACTGCCCTCGAACACAAGCATCGTGTCGAACTTGACGCCGGGCCGCTTCACGCGGCGTACGCCGGCAATCATGAACTTGGCTCCGAACTCGCGATTCAGTTCCGTGTCGTCGGCGCCGGCATAGTCGCGCAATAGGCCATCGATGCGAGGCTTTCCATCCCATACAAGGCCATCGAAATACTCGATGATCGGATGATAGGTCTGCTCGTGGCCGATGGCGACAAGCTCGGTCTTGATCGCCGCCGTCGAAGCCTTGAACTTGAGGCTGAGTTGAAAGCGGCTGCTCAGGATGTCTGCCACGTCATTGAGGTCGCGGCCTTCTAGCCCGATGCCTTCTACGTCATTCGTGAAGGAGAAGATATTGCGCCGTACTTCGACGCCAAGGCGTGCCAGCGCATAACGTATGTTGGCGGGATGGTCCCTGATCGGCTGGAGCTTTTCGTCCACCTCCGGCCAGTCCTCTCGACCCGCCTGGATCGTCATCAGCGCGCGGGCGACTTGACGCTGGCCGTAGCGCAGCGAGTTGGGTTTCTCGCGGACATGCGCGCCGATGGCATAGTCGGGATCGAGCAGGATCGACAGGGCATGTCCCGGCTGAACGCCGTTGCCAAGCATCCAGCATAGGCAGGCCATCATACGTTCCGAGCGGGACGGATAGGTCTTGTCGGGCGGGTCTTCGCCCGTAACCATGACTTGCACCCATTTCAGGTTCGACGGAATGATCTCGCCAAGATCTTCGGGTAGCGGAAGCGGCGCTATTTCAGTCGGCATGATGTCGGTTTGCCTACTTCCTGGTACGGTCAGCGCCTTATCCTTCGGCAGCCGCAGCTTGAAATCTTCGGCCCGGTAGGTCGTAGGCGGCTTCGAGAAATTCGGCGGGTCCAGCAACAGCGCCGATGCCGGTTTGCGTCCATCCGCGCGTTTCCCATCATTCAACCAATTCACCGTCCCCGGTAGGCGTAATAGCTGGCTGACGGCGATTGGCCCCGACGCGCCGCCGAAGGCTTCGAGAAGCGCCCTGTTCATGTTTTCAGCCTGCTCGGAGGGAATCGGTTCGCTGAGCTTCCACAGCGCCTGATAGCCGCCGCCGCTGAATATGATGGCCGTCGGCGGCGGCACGCCCTTGGGTCTCCGCTTGTCCTCTGTCAGCAGCGCGAGGATCGTATCCAACCGCTCGGCTTCATTGCCGGGGAAATGCTTGCCGTCGAGGTCTGCCCAGAGAAAATCCGAGCCGGACACATTGGCCTTGGCGCGCTTTCCGTTCAGCAGCCGCGCATTGGGCATGTAATAGAGGTTCCGCTGAAACTCGTGCCCGTTATTGGCGGTCACGAACCGCTTGGCGGAATCGGCATCGTGCTGCTGGTATGTTTCCACAGTGGGACTTTCTCGCCCGGCACTTTCCATGTGTTCCAGATAGATCGGCGCATCGGGGTTAATCCAGAGAAGGTAGTTAATCGCGTGATCGGAATTAGGTTCGAGACGGTCAGCCATGACGCGTCTCCTCCGGGTCGAACTCCTGCGAGGCAAGCCAAAGCTCGACATCGGCAGGCCGGTAGAGGATTTTGCCGGCGCGCTTGCCGGACTTAACGCGGATGAAGGGTGGGCCATAGCCGTAAATGCGGCCCTTCTCGAAGAAGCTCCGGCTCAGACCCGTGATGTCCGGCAATTGCTTGGTGGTGAGCAGTCGATTTGATCGGTCGGACATGGCGTCCTCCTGTTGTTGATAGGAGGACGATGCCGTGTCGAGCTGCCTGGAAATATCACCGGAAATCGGGCTGGATTCAGCCCCGATAAGCGGAAAGCGCCTTCGCCGTCGATTTCAACTTGGAAAGGTCGTCTCGCAAGCCTTTGAGCCGGCGAAGACCGACATAAACGCGCTCGGTCCAGCGGGTGATCGGAGTTGGGAAAGCGGTATGGAAGACGATGGCGGTGCCGGTCTTTCCTGCCAGAAGCCAGAATTGCTGACAGGCGACACAGAAGTCACGAACCCAATCTTCGTTTGGCCGACGCCCGGCGCGTCCTTCAAGGTTCGCCGCCCGGTTGCAGGTTTCCAGCAGGGACAGCAGGGCTTCGTAATGTTCATCCATCGCCCCTGAATTATCGGAGTGGTGCAGCACGGCGCCGAGCGTTTCGTTATCCGGGACTTCGCGAAGGATTGCCGCCGCCTCGGCCAGATGGTCCCGCAGCCGTTCCAACCTGTCATGCGTCGATTTGAATTCTGGCTGATCGGTCGGCACACCCACCTTGCCGTTGCTGATGGCAACTGCTGAGCCGGTTTCCATCAGCAGCCACATGCGGACCAGAAAGGCATAGAGCAGATCAGCGTCTTCAAAGTCGAATTCAATGGCGACATCCGCCGCGAATTCCTGAAGCTTGCGCTGTTGGCCATCAGTGGCAATGCGGGCGCTGGAGCGGCGCTCGCGGTCAAGCCGCCCATCGGCGTAAGGGGTGGCCAAGCTCCCCGATTTGTCCTCATTTTGCATTGGCCAACTCCAATATCCGGGCTGCGACCAATTCCACCGGCCCGCGCAGGCGCTCGGCATTCACGACGATATAGCCGCCCGTCACGTCGCCGTTAGCACGATGGTTCAGCAGGCGCTTGAGCGCATAGTAAGGAACGTCGAGGCTTTCGGCGATGGTGATGAAGGTGCGCCGAAGGTCGTGCAGCGTGAAGCTGACGCCGGACCCCGCGCTGACCCGGAGCAGGAACTTCTTCGTTTCCATCACGTGCCCCTGTTTACCAGGGCCGGGGAACACGAATGCTGACTCGCCCGCGTGCCTTTTGCGCTCCGTCAGCAGGTCCACGAGAAACCCTGACAGAGGCAGGTTCAGCGGATCGCCGTTCTTGGTCGTCGGCAGGTGCAGCGTACGAGCGATCAGGTCCACGTTGTCCCAACGCAGGGCCGTCAACTCGCCCCGGCGCATCCCGGTAAACAGCGCCATGAGCAGGAAGTCGCGCGAATAGTCCGGCTCGGCCATGACGGCCTTCCACCACATCGGCAGGTCCAGCGCCGCCACGACTGTCTGCCGACGCTGCTCGCGGTGCCATGCCCGAGCCTGAGTCAGAATCTGCACCGGGTTCGGCGGAAGCTCGTCGTGGGTCGCGGCGGCAAAATTGTAGACCGACCGTAGATGCCGCATCACGTTGTTGGCCGTGGTCTTCCCGATCTCGGTGGAAAGCTCCTGATGCCGTTTTAGCACCATCTGGCGGGTGATTTCGTTGATCGGCCTCTTGCGCCATGCCTTGAGGTGGAGCTTGGCGGTCCTCGTGTAGTTCAGCACCGTATGCGGCGAAAGGTGCGGACGAGCGATGAAGAAGCCATCGAACGCGTCAGCCAGCGTGACCTTGGCCACCGCCTCCTTGCGCTTCCCGGCGTTCGGGTCGTGGCCTTCCGCCATTTCGGCGAGGAGCGCCATCGCCCGCTTGCGGGCGATTTCCGCCGCGAACAGATCGGCCCGGCCGATGGTGACGCGCCGGGTCTGCCGGTTCACGTACCCCTCGGCGTAGTAGACCTTGGATTGCTTGCCGACGCGAAGACCGAAGCCGGTCAGCGTAGTGTCGCGGTAGAAAACTTGGCCGCTGGCGGGATGGGGAATTTCATCAACTGCGCGGCGTGTCAGACGTAAGTTTGGCATTGAGACCTCCTGTTGGCCTCAACTCAACGTAACGTCAATAACGTGAAATTACTAGTGATATCAGAGACTTATGACATAAAAAGAGTTTTGATCCAAAGACAGAAAACCCTGTCCAACGCCATCCGATATGCGCACGCGCGCGAGCGGACGCAACATGAGCAACGGCCGTTTCAGTTTAGCCAGTGGCCCTCATCCTAATCGCCGTTAGCTGGTATGGCTTTGCTCGCCGCTGCAAATTTCTTCGGCGATTTCAATCGATCTGGCCGCCACTTTTTCGGCGGAGCCAAGATCGCATTCCCAAGCGATTATCACTCGCCACCCGGACCTCTTCAACTCCTCAGCCGTTGCCGCATCACGCAAAGTGTTCCGATTAAATTTTTCTACCCAAAACTCGGTGTTGGTCTTGGGTGTCGTGGCAATCTTACAACCTTCGTGTCGATGCCAGAAACAACCATGCACGAATATAACGGTGCGATACTTCGGCAAGACGATGTCGGGTTTGCCTGGCAGGCGACGTCCATGCAGGCGAAACCGAAAGCCTAGTCGGTGGAGCGCTTTTCGGAGCGCGACTTCCGGCTTTGTATTGGCCGACCGAATTCGCGACATACGTTCTGAACGCTGAGCAGGGGTTAGAGTGTCCACCATCCCAACTATTTACCCGTTCCCAGTACCCCGGCGTGCCTCGAGCTCGAAGAAGGGCAAGCCCCGAACCACTTCGCCTGGTACGTCAAACGACTTATATAGGCACTGGTGGACTTGGAGCGATTTGACCCGTTCGGCCATCTCGGCGGCGCTGCCCGTCAACCCGAGCGCGGAAAGCTCAGCCGGGGTGACATTCGGGACCTTGTGGACAAACCAACTAAGCAGCGGCTCACGGTAGTCCGTCGCATTCACCTTGAAATGCCGTAGGTATTGCGATGCCAGGATAACGCCGGTCCCAAACTCTCGGCCTTGTAACAGCAACTTGCGCAGTACGTCGAATTCATACCGCATGATGTTGTCGGCTTCGTCGACCAACAGGTAGGAGTCCACTGCACGAAGCTGCGGGCCTTTGCCAATGAAAGGTCGTTTGGGCGTGCGAAGCATGTTCTCGTAGAACATGTTGAGCATTACCGCTACGAGCATGTTCTTGCTGCGATCGTCCTGGCCTAGGGCATCGAGCGAGATGACTACGACGCCATCTAGAAACTCGTCGAATGGTTGTGTCTCACTTGTCTTGGCAGCAAACACCTCCATGTCGACGAGGTCGTCGATGATCGCCATAGGCGAATCCGACTTACCATCAAGCAGTTCGGCATAGGCAGCATGGACATCGTAGAGCGTTGGTTGCTGCCCAGGTAGGCATGCGTCATAGGCAGCGCGGACGGCTCGCTTGAGCTTGTCACGCTGTACGGGGCCGATGCCAGTATAGATCTTGTCGAGCACGTCGGCAAAGAAGCGGAACCGATCGAGCCAGGGCGCGGCGGCATCGCCGATAGTGCTCGTGTCGAACAAGTTGAGCGGCAGTCGGTATGGCTTCACCACGCGTGCGCCCGTGGCCTTGACGAATTCCGGGCTGCTATAGTCCCGCTTATAGTCAAAGATCAGGAAGCGCGGCCGGATGCCGCGATTGGCAGCCGATGCATCAGATATTTGCAAAATCAGCGACTTCAGCAACTGCGTCTTGCCAGTGCCCAGATCGCCGACCACGCCCATGTTGAGCTGATTCAATCGGGTATCCGAAATATTTAGTTGGACATCGCCGGGTCGGAAACTGTCAACAGTGGTGCCAATCGACAGCACGATCCCAGTCGAAGCCTCGTCCGGCGTGGCCAAGGCAGAGCTCTCTGCCGAAGCTAGAACCGGCGCCAGCTCGACCGGCACCGCCCCCGCGACATCATCTCCGCTGGACTCCAACGGCGCCTCAGGGGTTGCTTTCACGTTAGGGTCGGTGTGGGGTTCCACGAGGCCGGTTGTGAACTCGCCGACGATTGGGAAGAGATCCCATTGCCCGACTTTAGCCCGGACACTTTCATAGAACGCCAGAGGATCGCCCGCGACGACTTGGCCAGCGTCACTACTGCCTATTGTGATGGTCTCATCGAAACCATCGTCGTCGCGATCGCGCGCTCCGCTGCGCGGACTGTCATCCACAATTATCAGCCGCCCGCGCTGATCGACCGAGACGCATGGTCGTGGATCGAGGATGGCTGATGCGATGCGTTCATGAAGCGACGTCCATTGTGCCTCCCGGCCAACAACATCTGGATGTTGGCTGTAGACTCGCATGCCGAAACCGATGATCGAGAGCAGCAGATGCTGAAACCCAATGGCCCAGGCGACAGGCTGACCGTCGTGCGGCAGCATGCTGGCAAGAAGCCTGGAGAAGGTTCGCGCTTGCTCCAACGCGTCGTTCACCTCCGATTGCGGGAACACAGATCCAGGCCTGCACTTCACCTCGATAGGCGTGAGGTGAATTCGGACGCCATTTGTCCCGAGGTGGATGCCCACGACCAGAAGGTCAGGACGAGAGAGAGACGCGTCTTTCCGATCCTTGCCCAAGGATTTTGCGAGGTCTGAGAAATATCCCCGAAATGGATCGACTGGCACGATTATGCAGACGGTGATGTCATCGCCTGAGCTGTCGATGACCGGAACTAGGCTCTCGCCTATGTTGGATAGCCTAAATCGATCCTGCAGCAACCGAACGGCTACGAACAAGCCCAGATCGCCCGTTGCGCCGGCATTGTCGCCGGCCAGGCCCCTAATCGTGGGGATGCCGCGCCGAGCAATCTCGAGCAAAACGTCCTGAACTTGGTTCGGCTCGATGGCTGCGCATCCCGGGAGGCGGCTAAGCGCCTTTGAAAGAGCTTCGCGATCTGCCTGCTTGACCCTCGACAGCAGGTAGTAGCCGTTCGTATCGCCGGCCCGATGGGAATAGGATGGCATATCATAGTCCCAAAGATATGCGTCCTCCAGCCATCCGCCGAGGAAGCAAGCCGGATCAATCGCTGAGGAGGAGACCGCGACGAAGTCGGTCCGGCGTGTCTCGAGCATGTCGCGCACCACATTGACGTTCGGCGCAAACCGCATTCCGGTGGGACGATCGCCAAGGCTTTCCAAAGTGCCCAGGCAAGCGGCGACCTTGTCGGCGAGAACATCTCCAGAATTCGACCCCGGGAGCGACTGGCGCGTCTCGCTTAGGAACGCGCCAGGGAGTTGACGCCGGACACGATGCCGAAGTAGGCCGCCATGCCCGAGTGGTGATCGACCCGAAACCGCAGCGGTGCTGGGCTCGGACATGTCGAGTTGTGCGATAATACCTAGATCGGGCCGCGCCGTCGCTGGCTGTCCGTCGAACCACCGGACGCCGTTGCGGGTATCCTCCGATAAGTTTGCGATTGTTGCGTCGTCGGGACGCGAGTCCCCGTCGCGGTGGTCGTATATTTCGACGACGCGTGGCCCCGCCCCTTGGCGGAGTGCGCGGCCGTTGCCGTCGCGGTAACGATCCGAGCACCAAGTGATAAGTCCCTCATTGCATGCATCAGTGGTGCCACCGGCACTCGCCACCACGACGCCAATAGCTGGTTTCGCCGCCAAAAGGCCCGACACGTCCTCCAGCGCGCGGGCGACCTGTGCCGCACTAAAGCCAACGGAAATGCCGCCGACTGAGATGCCGAAGCCCTCGCCGAAGGGGGCGATTCGAGAGCGGCTGGGAAGGCGACCAAGTCGCTCGCCATTCCACAAAACCGACCAATAGTCGGTGCCATTTTCAACTGCCAGGAAATCAACCTTCTCGATACCACCCGGCGATCTAAGCGAGAGCGTCAAGAGGTCGGGGACACAGTCTGGATCTAGGACACTCACCGCAGGGCAAGGATTGCCGCCGGACTCAGCCTCTAGCAGCACACCTTGGGCAACCGCGTGCCATGCAAGACGCAGGGGGTGCAGCGGCGATAAGATAATCGCGTCGGGGACCCGGGATATTGTCCTGCGATCATCATCCAGCGACGTGACAATACCCACATCGACCCAGCATGCTACGTCGGGTTCGGCGGCCAGCCAAGCTTGGTAGGCATCGAGATACCGTTCGACAACGGCGCGGAAGTCCTCATCGCTAGCAAGCCACTTGCCGAGCTCGGCCGACTCCATCAGCCCGGTTTGGTCACCAGAACCCCGAATGCGCGCCGCAAGTTGCTGCCTCGCTTCCACGAAGCCAACTGGCGGCTGGAACTCGGTGGCGTCCGGGCGCGGGTCCTGCAGGAAACGCCCAGTTGAGAAGATTGGTCCGGTGCCAGTACCCCAGACGGGTTGGACCCAAGCATCTACATAGTCGTCGGCAAGCACGATCGGCAGGTACGATCTACCCACGGAGTCTTCGGATAGCATCCAATCCTGCAGGCTGGAAGCTCTGGCACTTCGGTTCAGCTGGACGACAGGCTTGGCTTCTGAAGGTTCGATTGCTCGGCGATTGGCACGAATCAATCGCTCAAATTCGCTCCGGCAGCCCTGCTCGACCACGTCCTCAACCGCGAGGAATACACGGCAGGTCTCGTGCGAGACCGAGCCGTCCGCCGCTGGCTTGCTGAAGCCAATGTCAACTTGATAGTTCGTTTCTGCTTCAACTTCGATCTGATGAAGTCCCTGGCGCACAGGACGGACGAAAAGCTGCTGCATGGCATCAAGGCGATCCTCGGTATCGTCCGCGGTGCCAGTCGCCTCAGCAGCCAGGTTCACTCCCGGCGATGTGAACACCATCAGTTCGTAGCGTCCACCGCCAGGCACGGTCAGGCTGGCTTCCAGCTCTGGTGCCCCCTTGGCGCGACGCGTAGGTTTGCGTGGCGGGGTCAGCTTGCGGGCGAGCCGACAGGCAACGAAAATTCCGGGTTGCCAGGTCGCGAGCGACACGATCTTGATCGCCCCGGGCTTGAAACCCTCGGCAGATGCCGCGTACCGAAGGGGCGTCCTGTGGTCCGGCGGCGCTTCGTCAAGGAAGGCAGTCTCCTCGTCGCCAACCCGAACCTCCCCAAGCTTGTTGCCCTTGCCGCGCTCAATTGACACGACGGTATCTGTCGCGTCCTTGCCCACTGTCTCGAAGGTAAGTGCAACACTGCCCTCCACGAGGATGGGCATGCCCTTTGCCAATGGGACAAGGCTATTCGAGCAACCCATTCGAATGTCGCCCTGCGCGGCGACATCCTCGGTGAGCAACTCCGACCACTTCTCGGTTGTCAGTGCGCTCCACCAATTCGGCGCTGCCGGCATATTCAAACCATTGTCCGGAGCGTAGTAGGCGGCCGTCGCCCTTTCGAAGGCCGTCGGAAGGTCGCAGGTCTCGCGCAAGTGGGTCAGGAAGGCATCGAGGTGGCGACTATCTTCATCGCTCGCGTTCTCCTGCGCACGGCGAACGCCGGGGCCAAATCCATCGGACATGGCATCCGCGATTTTCTCCAAGACGCCCAACTGATCGCGAGACGATATTCCGCCGTCATGCATCGGTGGCATGCCGCAAGCAAGGCTGACCTGTTGTCCCGGCGTGAGGCCAGTCGAGCCCGGCGTCGCCGAGAATAGGCGCGACAGGACCTTCCAGGCTGCAGCGCGTTGGGTTCGCTCGGGATCCATTTCGTCTGCGGCAGAAGCCGCCCGGCCAATCAATATGAGCGCGTCGTCGCGCTGCTGCGGGTCCATGATACCCGCCTTACGAATGCCGACGCGCACTAGTTCCTGAACGAACTCGTCTGCCCACCAATCCTCGAACGGCACGTTGCCTCCGTTGTTGGCGGCCGCGACGCCAAATTCGTCGGTCGTTGACGTCACCGAGCGCATGCTGTGGTGGCCCGGAGGAACAAGGGCCAGAAATGTGGGCTGGGAGGGTGAATTGCGTAGGTTGAGCAAGTGGGTGTCGTCACACCGACCAGACACGCCGACCGGTGGATTTTCCTCTCCCACGGCCAAACTAGGCAGCTGAAGCAATATGGGCACCCTAGAACCTACCACGCCATCGGCCGTTAATAGGTCAAAGACTTCGGACAATGTCTCCCTTTGAGGACCATGAAAGATCAAACGCACTTCGCCTTGGTCGCCGTCAGGCGATTGGGCGAGCTTGTCGCGAATGAGGTCCGCGATGGCAGATGCCAAATGATTCATGCGGTTATTTCCAGACGGTTAGGAAAAGGCGGCACGAGCAGCATGCCACTTTCTGCATCAGGGCTGTCGAGCACCAACCCGAGCATGCGCAACTGGTGACCAAGGTCGTTCGTCGCGATATCCCTGTGGTCGACGATCGTCCCGTATCCGGCCAGATGCTGCGAAAGGCGGCGCACCGACCTTGGACCCGTGGTGCCTGCCAGGGAACAATGCACGAGCGCCAGGACGCTGACAGGACCCAGGCCGACGACCCAAGGGCTCGAATTGCTCGTCCCGCGCTTGCGAAGCACGAATCCCTGATCATATGCACGCAAGGCGGGGTTCGCAGCTTGCCGCTGGCCGAGGACATGGCGCGCGAACTCCATGATGTTCGATCCGATTCCCTTTTTGCACAGCAGGGTACGGGTCTCACGTTCGGATACTTCGGCCAACGCCTCGCGAATTCCCGTCGCCTCTATCTCTGTCACGCTCGCCCGCACACGCTTGCAAACCTCTGCGACGGCCCTTGCCGATGATATTGACGCAATCTCAATACCGACGGTTTGAAGTGCCCATAGAGTGGCGTTGAGCCCAAGACGGGCCTGCAGGAAGGCTGACGCGCGGTCCTTGATGCCGGGAAGGGCGCGATCACCATAGGACAGGAACTGGAATGTCTTGGGATAAATTGCTGAGCGCGCCGATGCTTCGTCGATGGGCCCGCCGCCGTCGAGCGCCCCTTTTATGCAATCCCACAACCTAGCATGGACGTCGCACAGCCAAGTTACATGCGCGACCGCAGCGAGCCTGACAATCGCCTCCAGAAGGGTGGTCCATTGTCGGCGGGTCATGGAATCCTTGGCGGAAATGATCGAGCCAAGGTCACGGACGAAGCGCCGTGCTGGGTAGTCCAGTCCACTTGTGTCGGTTGGATCGAGCGTCGATTGTTCGCCGGGCTCAACAGCCGCCCAGGCTGGCTGTGGCGACCAAGCCTCGATCTCGGCTTGCAGGAAGCGGGCGAATATGTCGTCGGCTTCGGCAACTGAAAGAGCCTCGAACAGCGCCTGCCAAGTAGCGTTCGCTATTGCCACGTCCGGCGCCCCAAGCCACACCATGCGCCTGATCAACGCACCAGCCGGCCAAGAATTGCTGCTGAGCCTCGCCGATCCGGAAAAGACGGTGGCTTGGGGCACGAGCGGAGTGACCTGCAAGAAACGCTTCGAGGATTGATTGGGGAGCTTGGGGCTTTCGAGGACGGAGTGGAGCAGCACGTGGAAGGTGTCTGCGTCGAGTGAAGCCGAATCTGGCTTGCGCGCGCGGTCGCGATACCATTGGACTTCCTTGTCGAGGTCGCGCCCGCGTTGGGGCACGGTGCGCTCAGTTGCACCCTCCAGACCGATGTGCCGGTACAACGAAGACAGAATGACTTCGGAGCTTGCATATTCGGGAGCAGGCGACATCGCGAGCGCTGAATCCTGATAGGCCGGATGGGAGGTGCGCCAGGGTTCGTCCCTGAATCTTGCTAGTGTCATCGACCCCCGCCTTCCTTTCGAACGGCGAATCCAGATCGCCGTTGAACAACCGACATACCGCTTGACCCAATCCGAATGCGTGCGCGATCGAGTACGAGCTTGTCCCTGACGATCGGGCCTGAAAGGCGCGCTCGCGTCGTGTCCAGCAGCGCAAGCACGGTCCGGGGCAGCGACGCTACCGACATCCCTTTCTCAAGTTCCTTCACCGCCTTGAAGAGGTCGTAGGTTAACGCGATGGGCTGGCCCGACCTTCCATCGCCAACCATCAAGAAACAGATCGGAGACACGGGCCGGCCGGCCTTCTTGGAATCGTGTGGCTGCACCGAGCGCGACGGCACGACCAGAGTAGCGCGCCGAATCATCGGCGGAAGAGGTTGGCCAAACGTCGTCGTCAAAGAGATTTCGAAGTCCTGATTCCGGTTAAGCAACTGTTCGACTTCCTGCGCGACGTCGAATAGGTCATCGCCAGCGGTGTCCTCCACTACTCGCTGGAAGTCATTCAGGATCGGCGCGTCGAGTACGGCGCCGGTCCTCGCACCAAGGGCGCGTCGCACTAGGCGGCATGCAAAGTCACGGAGGAAGCGCTGGACATTGGTGGCAGACGCGGGCCGCTTTCGGCGTACGCCACCAAGCGAGAGCTCCGCGTCCAGCTTGGCCAGCCGTTCGATCAGGTCGACCTCAAGCCTGGAGAGCACTTGTAGTTTTCTAATATAGTCAAGGCCTTCAAGCACTGATCGGCTGAACCGAACGTCAAGCTCGCGCAGAGCAAAGCGGGTGTTTTTTGTGACCTGCACTTCCGTGTCGGGATCGGTAAGGGCGGGGTCCAGAAGCTCAGCCACTCCGTCGAGCGCGCTGCTTATCATTGCGGGCAAGTATGCCGTCCGACGAGACGACAAAAACCACTGCAAGCCCATTGCAGTATTGTCGTCTTCGAGCCCAAGCTCCTTGATCTCTCGGAGGAGGGCGGGGCCAGCGTCGCGCTCCCAGCGGTGAAATAGCGCGTGCTGGTATTGCGACGCGACCAAGTGGAATATCGCGGTCGATTGTTCCCTCGACGGCTTGCCGCTCCGGCGCGCAATCTCGTCGAGACCGAAGAGCTTTCCCGCCCATTCGCACGGCTCTAGACTTGCTTCGCGTGGGGATACCCGGTGGCCGGCAAATAGGTAGGATGCAAGGGAGAACATATCGCGAAAGCTCCAGCGCTTTCCGCTTGCCACCTCGAACCATCGAAGAATCTGCAGGAGCGACGTTTCTGCGCGCCCGTGTGCTAGCCGCTCGCGACTTCCGCAGAACGGGCAGGAAGTGCCGCCAGCGCACGAGCCGGCTGCTGGCCACTTCTCCGCATCCAATGCCGTGCGAAACAGGCTTCGCGCCGGTTCCTCACCGCCGGCCACCGGCCTTAGCAACAGCGATTCGGCGTCCATCGGCCAAACGGCTACGTCGGCAAACCCGGCAAGCGGCCAGCAGGAGGGCGCGTCTGGCGTCAGGCTAACTGCACGCGTGACGGCTTCAAGCAAGTGGCGCGGCCCCTCGCGCTCATGGTCGATCGCCTCGATCAGGGCATCGTCCAACACGCCACGGTTGACGCAGCACAAGTAGGCCTCCTCGGCGCCGGCGGCTTGGACTGCATCGAGTTCATCGAGCAAGAGCTGCGCGGCTTGCTTCCCAGTGGCACCGACTACCGCAGAGGCATCCTGAACGATCGACAAGCCAAGCCTTCGCGAGCGGCCCCCGAGACCCAATGTATCCACGCGAACAAGCCTCGGTACGGCTGTGCCCTCAGGCGGGAAGAATGATTTCTTGAGCTTCGCTGCAAGCTCGCCTTCGGCGCCAAGCGCCGTGTCGAGCCAGCCTACGGTGGATTCGATTGCCTCAGTCTTCCCGTTCCCAGGCCCCCCCACCAGCAATAAGATGCGCGGGACCCCGTTGGACTCCGACGCAATCGATCTGGCCCATGCCTCAAGGCGATGCAAAAGGTTGGTCTCAAAGACAGCTTGGCCTGGCCGGCCGCTACCCGCGTCGAACAGGCGCCGCACGCCACCAGACCGGTTTCCGGCCCAATTCAGCAGTTGCGCCGGAAACGGCGCCTCGGTGATTTCCCCAGTCATACGCCCCCCTAGGCCGTCGCTGCTATTGGCAACTCCGCTATGCCCTGACCAACCGCCGATTTCTTACTCGCGACTTCTTCAAGGAGATTTTGAACGGCTATGCCAATAGCGCGCGCGAGATACGGCGGAACGGCGTTGCCGACCTGTGTGTAGCGCGGACATTCCTTGGTGCGCCGGTCGCCCCCGGTCGTGAACTTTCCCTTGAACACAAACCAATCCGGGAAAGATTGGAGACGAGCGCTCTCGCGGACGGTTAATATTCGAGGTTCGCAGTAGTGCAGAATGTCATCTGGCAGGGTGGTCAGCGTCGGCGCTGGTTCGTCGCTCGCCATCGGGTAAATCCGGTGCTTCTTCAGGCCATAGGTTTTGCGGCTTTCGTTGTCCATGCGGACACCCTTGCGGCACTCGACCAGAATGCGACGAAACCGCTCCTGAACGTCGTCCCGATGCCGCGCAAGCCGCATGCTGTCCATGTTTCCCTGATGGCCAGCCTGCATGAGCTTCTGATATGTCGTAGTAGGCTTGCCATACTTTACCTCACGGAAGCCGCTGGAGGATTCCGGGTCTGTGCAGGCGATCATCTCGCGACCGACAGTCTCCAGGTCGGACAACGCGCTAGAGGCACTGACGGCCTCGGGAAGGCCAAGTTCCTGAAGCTGCGTGAGTCGCGCTTCGTCGAGCAGTACGAATAGTCTCCTAATTCCGCCATCTAGCCATTCGCACAAGTCCTTCCGGATACCGACTGCTATTAAGCGCGAACGACGCTGGGGTACACCGAACCGCGAGGAATCCACCAACATTGCCTCCATCCTGTATCCAGCGACATCGAGGCTATCGACAAGCTTGTCATAGAAAGACCTTGGCTTTTCCGCGTGTTCACCAGGAACAGGAAGGCCCACTATGTTTCGACGGGCGTGGGCTACGCGCATCCCTGGTACGTTTTCCAGGATGAGGGCTTGTGGCTGGAGTGCGTCCACGACCTCCACGTATTTTTTGAAGAGGAGGTTCCGGGGGTCGTCCTCGACGCGACGTCCAGCAAAGCTAAAACCCTGGCAGGGTGGACCGCCAGCAAGCACGTCAATAGTGCCTCGCAGCTTGATCAGGTCATCCTTGTGCTGAGCAAGGAGGAGCTCAATGTCCCACGCCCGCTTGGCGAGCCAATTCGGCCAATCAAAAGCGACCTTTGGCGAGGCGTTGTCTATGAAATTGGCCGAAAACGTCTCGAAGGCCATCGGATCGCGTTCAATCGCGAACTTGCCGTTCAGCCCTGCCAGCGACAGTCCAAGAGACAGCCCGCCGCAGCCTGAGAACAAATCCGCAAAACTATAAGACTTCATGTACGATCCCGATATTACTATATTCCGGGCATAGAGGCGCGATAATTTCCATTTTTACTTTATTGCGATCAACGAAAACTCGGGCCAATCCCTAACAGGCACAATATCTGGATTTGTCCAGAAGCGCCAGGACCATAACAACAGAGGGACGATCATCCTACAACAATTTCACAGGGAGCAAGCTTTGGTCGCCCACAAACCCAGCTCCGGCCCACTCGGCGTAGCGCATTGGCCTCTAGGCTTGCTCCTGCTCGACCGTGAAACGCAAGTTCCCGACAGTCCAAACACTGGACGGCTCCGGCAAATACTCTTCCTCTTCCGGAGTACTCAGAACTTTCAGCTCCTTCATCAAATCGCCCATCGTGGCTTCGCCAGCTCGTCCTTGAAGCCTCGCTACTGCCGTGACGAGCTGATTCCAGTTGGAAAATGTGGCATCGCCGCCCACAACTTTTCGGAGCGAATGCGCGTAATGCCGCGTGAGAATAAGTAGGCTAACCTCGGGTCTCGCAGAGCCGGATGCGAGCCGCAAAGTAGCACGAAGCTCGGCCGTGCTCACGGCGGCGAGCCACGAACGCACCTTGTGAACCCAGTCGCTAACTTGACGGTTGAGCCGGTCGGTTCTCGCCAGCATCGTCGCGAAATCTGCGCCGTATGGGTCTTGATGCTTTAGCTGCGCAAGAATCACGCGATTGTTTGCTGCGTCGACGATCACCAGATCAATGTCCGTCAAAACCTTGTCGGCTTGCCTCAGCTTGATGTTGCCGCGGAATTCCAGCGCTGGGAGCACCGACAGAATAACCCTCTCAGCCGCTCGCTGCATCACGCCTTCCCGTGCCTGTTGAGCTCGGTCATATTCCTTCGGAAAACTATGCTGCAATGAATTCAGAAGGAACAGCATGACTTCATCACTATCAGCGCCCGCAAGGGGTCTGATGACATGATCGTCGGAGCACTGGATCAACGGAGGTATCGGAGCCCCCGGCCGATCGAGCAGCGACAAATTTCGCCTGCTCACGGAAAGTACGTCGAAGATGCTGCGCACGGTGTCATTCGTGACGGGCTCGTGGCCGTAGAGCTGCTCGCCAAACTCATTGATAAACGCCTGCATTCCCTCGAGAAAACCTGGGGTCTCAACCGACACGGTGAGGACGTCCTCAATCCTGATCGAAGGCTCCTTGTCTAGGAGTGCTCGCACGTATGCACGGTGTTTCATTGCCACTGATACGATGAAGATAGCTGCAAGCTGGTAGTTCCCAAAGGTGATGCCACCGAAGGCTGTCGAGAAGTGGAATGTGTCAAAACCCTTTGCGAGCAGCATGTCGCTGTAAGCGGGACCGAAGAAATAGAAATCCAGCGTTGGATCGGCCTCGTACCCAATGAAGTGCTCCGCGAATGGATAGACGAGATCGGTAAGCAGAGACCTGACTTCGTCGCCTATTTTGGCGCCGACCGTCGTTTCGTAGTCCTCCGCAAAAGTTCTTCGGTAGTGCCTCTTCTGAACACGCTCGAGCTCGCGTTCGTGCAGCTCGAGATCAGCTAGCTTCGCGGGCAGCACGATACGAAAACGATCGGGCAGCCTCTCTATCCACCCTCCCTTTGCGGTTAAGCTCTGCGCTATTCGTCGGCCGTGCTCGATTGCCCCGGCCACACCGATCAGCGAGAGCACCGCACCCGAGTATGTAAGGTTGCGCCGTATGGTGACAGTTGGCGCGTCAAAGCGAGCGTGTGCCTGCATCGCCAACTTAACGATTCGGACCACGCCGATGCGCATGAGGTACGATCGCTCTTCGTCGGCCCCGGTAGGCTCGGTTCCGACATCCACACCTTCGAAATCGAGATCAAGCTCATTGACCGCGATCCGCATCAGCAATCCGAGTCGATCGGTTGCGACTTCAGCCGCGAGAGCTCGCTCCTCCTGATTCAGGCTTTCGTAGAACTCTCGCAGGCTGTCAGTCACCCGATACAATTCCTAGCTGCAATATCCAGTCAGGGCAGCTTACCCATGACCAGAGGTTGGGAAGCAATTCTGAAGCCGCAGCCACGCGCTGGCGGTATTAGGGCTGAATTCGACCGACCTTATCCTGTCGTTTCCGCGACATCCCGACGCCAACGGACTCCCGCCCCCGGTCCAGACTGTGAACGCCGTTGATGGGGGGAGGTCCGGCGGGGGGGGGCGCTACCGATTAGTAGGGCACGCGGTGAACTGTAGGCTTCTAGTAGTGTCGCGGGATCAAAGGGGTGACAACAGGGTGATACCCCATGCTATCGCTCGACTCCTGAAAGTGAATTCTGGCCAATGGTTTGTCCAAGGGGGTCCAACGATTTCGCAGAGCATCTAAATCTCTGATATTGTTACGAAAAATAATTCGTAATGATGGGGTCGCGTGTTCGAGTCACGCAAGCGGCACCACTTCTCTCAGTCCTCAGCTACCCAGACGATTGCTCCGTCACGCCTGACAAGGGCGAGTTCAATTCCAGCTCGCGAACACCGTGACACCATCCGCGCAGCGAGGCGCTCAGTTTCTGGAGTCCAGGAAACCGCAGCGATTTCTCGCGCCCCATCAAAGGGACGGGCCATCAACAAGCCGACCGCTTCGCATAGCCCACGGCGAAGGCGCGATAGCTGGCCAGCGTGAGTGCTGTTGATTGTGCCGCCCTTGCATTCGATGACGATGGACCGGCCGTCTACCACTCCTACCACGTCTCCGACGCCAGACCGAGGATTGACGATCACAGTCTCATGTCCACGCTGATAAGTTCCGCCGTAAGAAGTGCTGCCAAGCGACGCGGTTTTCTCGAATCCAGCGGTGCCAAGCCAAGCCGGAATATCGAAGCGCTTCGCGTGCTCGCCGTCAGGGTGGATCGACACCTTCGCTTCTGTGGCATTGTCGAGGATATAGCGGGCCATTGCGAGCATTATACTCGCCTCCGTCAACCGCTCCTCAACGCCCCCTTGCGCTTTGGCTTGCCGTTTTTCAGGTGGATCATACTGCGTCACATATTCCATCGGCTTCGTCCCCCCTTGCCGCCAACAACAACACACCCTCGGAATAACGCCTAGGCTTCCTGCTGTTCAGGCGGCCTTCGCCTTCCGGCGCAATCGCTGCTCATATTCCTTCAGCAACACCCAACCACTCTCGCCGGGTAGCCGGACCTGGATCAGTTCCTTGCCGTTGAGACGCGTTTTCCTACCGTCCCGCGTTCTGCAAAGCTCATCGGCAGCTCCAGACGGGCTGGAGAACCGCTGTCCTTCAAGCACAAGAGTACCGTTATCCACGTGCCCAGTGAACCGCTGGCCGTTATAGTCCATCTGGAGGTCGGTTCCATGAGGGAGGATCAACCCCGTCGACTTCCCCTTGCCAACCCAAGGGCGTCCGTTAGCGATGGGCGTGACCGACTCGGACTCAGGCCGTTGGGTTTCGGAAGCATCAATGCCCAGCATTCGCCGCAGCGCTTCGTTGGGCGTTTCATCGAAGCTCCAGCGCTCCAACTCAATCGCCTTGTGCACCTCGAAATCAATATCGATAGACCGTGTTTGCATTTCAGCACCTTTCCTCATTTCCCTCACATTAATCCTCAAATCGCTTAATGTTAAGAAATTAGGGGGATTAGAGGAGAGACGATTACCCAATGAGAAGTAGCGGTTGCAGGTTCGCTGCGAGGCGACCGAGGACATCGCCAACGTTCGGCGAGCGGACAGGTGTTACGCCCGCTCTAGCCGCCGCCTGACGGCCTTCCGCACGCGATACCAATAGGTCTGCTCCGCGCCGTCGCTGTCGTACCACGCGCGCTCGTGGCGGGCGAAAGCCTCAAGCTCAGGGGCGCGATAGCTGGCAATAATGTCGTCAGCTACGCGGGCGATGACGTCGGCGGGGATTAGTCTCGGCTTGATCGCGTCGGTCCAGATCGTCCAGAGCATGAGGCCGACGAAGACGAGTGCCTGTCCTCCGAAGAGATTAGTAGCAGCCACGAAAATGCTTGGACGAATGTATCCCACATCGCACCATCCCCGATGAAAATGCGATGTAGCCTATAGTCAACGAGTGTAACTTGAAAGCAAAATGAGACTCACAGTCCGTTGTCTCATCGTCTACATATCTGCCCTATCTTGGGCATGGAAGACGTTTGCGCGATACTGGCCCGAAACATCAAGGCAGCCCGAGGCCTTCTGGGTTGGTCCCAGGAAGAGCTTGCCGACCTCAGAGATCGACCGCACCTATATCTCGGGTGTTGAGCGGCAGGTGAGAAACCCCACGATCACCGTGGTCGCAAAGCTGGCCAAGGCGCTCGGCACCACCACGGCAGACCTGCTGACTGACCGATCAAATTGACCGCACGAGCACGGAATAGTGCCTAGTTCGTCTCCACCGCGACGAGACGGTCGGAGAGCTTGAGCGCCAGCCGGGACGTCTCCGTGGCATCGTGCAGCGTCTGCTCGATCTGCATTTGCATCGTCGCCAGCTTGTCGCCCTGCCAGTTCGAGCAGAGCCAGAAGATCAGCCCCAGCGTCGGTAGCGCCAGGAGCATCGACAACCGCGCCAGTGCGGTGACGATGACGCTATCGATGAGCTTCTGTGCGGATTGTCCCATCGCTTCCTCTTCCATGTTCACTGCGAGCGTCCCCGATTTCCGAATGCTATTTCCGGCAAGCCGGCTGCGCCGCGCAGGTCCGGTTGTGGTCGGCGACCTGACGGGCAAATGGCTTGTCGTTGGTGATGATGAAGCTGGGCGATCACCACAGTACGGCCGCAGAAAACCGACATGGTGGACATGCTGCTGATGGTCGCGTTCGCAGGTGGGTGGTGGTGGCTGTTTAGGTAGATGGCCACAGTGCATCGTCCGCCACGTCTTCCGGCAGCGGGTCCATGGCCTTGATCGCCCACGACGTCTCATAGAGCGCAGAGACGTAAGCCGCCGATTGTTGTCAGAGCGAAGCACCTGCGCTTCCGCCATGGCCGTCACCCGCTAATCAACCGCGCTGCGACAGCAATGACGGGTTGGGTCACCCTTGCGCTGAACAGCGAGTCACATAGGCTAGTCTCAGTTGCAAATTGCATTGGAACCAGCTGCTATGGTAGGCACAGCCATGCAATTTAAAGGGTGACCGGCGTGGACCTTTTCACAATTGATGGCTTTCATCCGCTTCCGGCCTCACGCCGTTCTGCTTACGAATTCTACAAACCAGTTTCGCTTGAGGATGGTTTCCCGGCCCGACGAACAAACTCCGGCACGATAGCTCATCCCATTTATGGAGCGTATATGCTCCGCGATTATTTGTGGATGTACAAAAAGAACAAGAGCCAGGAGGCTTTGCTGGCCGCCGAGAGAATTGGACGAGCCGCCATTGAGAGGATGGAGAATTTCAAAGGCGGACGTGTCTTCTGGTATGAAGAAAACGAGCTGGCCCCCACGAGAGGGAAGCACTATTCGGGGCTAACTCAAGCCCGATATCTAATGCCCCTCTACGAATTGGGGGTTGCCACAGGTAACGACGACTTCAAAGTGGTAGCTCAAGCGGTTTTCGAAAGTCTGAGATTGCCGGTGAACTCGGGCGGGGTCATGCGGCAATTCGGAGGAGGATTTGTGATCGAAGAATTTCCCCATGAATTGCCAGTATTCATTCTGAATGGATGGACTACCGCCCTGATACAAATCGATGCGTACGCAAGAGCATCGGGGTTTGCCGAAGCATCGGAATTTCTCGAAGGAAGCATATCCGCTCTAGAGCAGCTGTTGCCCTTCTACGACATACCTCGCCTAGCCAATTCAAGATACCAACTCGCAGGATTTGTTGACCAGCGCATCGTGGCCAGCAAGCGCATAGAAATCAGAATTAAAAGCGGCGCAGTACTGGGTGGCGATAAGCAATACTGGTTTGCACAGAAAGGAGAGATGAAGTCGCCCAACTGGGAGAGCTACATATCTGGCACCGATGAATCTCGGTCAGTCGAGATCCGAACGGTTATCAGCCGCGCAACATGGCCGTCAGAGTGGAAGATGGAACTGGAAATCAGCACCCCGGTCGCGACAAAAATCTATCACGAGCTTGGTTACGCTGATTACTGCCCACTTTCTGCAAATATGGCTCGTACCCGAATCAACAAATGGAAAAGAGTGCGGACTCTTCACCTCTCACACGGTGTTAACAACGTGAGCATCCCGATATCGTGGAATGATATTCCGCTACTCGGATATCCGACGAACTTCAAGAAAAAGGTCGGTGGGATTAACCGAAATGTCTATCACTGGATGCATGTTACTAACCTAGAGAGCTTGTCTAAACGGTACCCCAATCTGCTTCCCTGGGCAGAAAAGTGGAGAGGGTACACTGAGCGGTGGTCTTCAATGGATGTGTACAGGAAAGCCGGTGTAAGTTTTACACAGCACTGCGCCTTAAATAATAATGGGCATAACATCGTTCCGGTAACAGATTCCCCAAAAGAGCCGTTCTGGCGCCGAATCCTCAAAAGGCACTCGTTTACGAGATAGCATCGTTGTTTCTGAGGATATTGCCTGTTCCGAGATCGGAGGTATCAGTAGTGCAGTTGCGGCCAGTATTATTAGCGATAAGCCCATTCACTCTGGAGACGCGCCACGCAACGGCCATGTTCTCGCATTCATTGTTCTTGATCCACGCCCTGGCACCCTGCGCCGATTGGATTCGTGATCGTGGATACCGCTCAGGAGCGGCAAAGGGAGGGAGCTATAGGCGCGGCAAAACGCGCAAGTGGGACATACCGCCGACCATCGCTCTGATGGCTCGGTGACCGGCTGCTGGTGGTGGTTGGGATAGACGCTCAGTGCCCGTCTGTTCTTGATCCGCCTAGCTAGACGTGCGACTGACCAAAAAAACATGGAGGTATCGTCTGTGCGTTTGGTTACGATTGTTGGAGCAAGACCCCAGTTCATTAAGGTTGCGCCAGTGAGCAAAGCCCTCTCGGGGGCCGGAATCGATGAGATCCTTATCCACACCGGCCAGCACTTTGACACAGACATGTCTGACGTGTTTTTCGAAGAGCTTGGCATTGCGGCGCCTCAGTACCATCTCGGCGTAAATGGCGGCGGACACGGCGCCATGACCGGTACAATGCTTCAGCAGATCGAGCCAGTTCTTCAGGAACTGAAGCCGGACAGAGTAATGGTCTATGGTGACACCAATTCCACGCTGGCAGGGGCTCTGGTGGCGGCGAAGCTCCACATCCCGATAGCTCACGTTGAAGCAGGCCTCCGTTCCTTCAATCGTGCGATGCCGGAAGAAATCAACCGCATCGTCGCCGACCAGCTTTCCGATATCCTGTTCGCCTCGACCAATGTGGCGGCAGAAAACCTTGCGCGAGAAGGCGTCGTATCTGATCGCATATTTCAGATCGGCGACGTAATGTACGATGCCGCACTGCAGTTTGCCGAGGCAGCCTCGAAACGAGACATACTGTCTGTCGCCGGCGTTGAACCACAAAGATATGTTCTCGCCACACTTCACCGCGCGGAGAATACCGACGACCTGACTCGCTTAAAACGATTGGTCGACGGATTAGAAACCGTTGCCGCTACAATGCCGGTCATACTTCCGCTGCATCCGCGCACCGCTAGCCGCATGAGAGAGAGCGGGTTGGCGTTCAACAACGTAAAGACCTTAGCACCTCTCGGCTATCTGGATATGGTCGCGCTCGAATCCCAGGCTGCGGTCATCGCTACCGATTCCGGCGGAGTGCAAAAAGAGGCTTTCTTTTATAAGGTGCCTTGCGTCACGCTACGTGACGAAACGGAATGGGTCGAACTCATTGAGTTGGGCTGGAATCGATTGGCTTCTCCAGCCCAAGCGGACATTTCAACCGCGATACTGAACGCGATCGGAAAAAAAGGTAGCGAAGCTCTGCCTTACGGTGATGGCACTGCCGCAAGAAATATAGCAACGATATTATCCCAAGCTCACATACAATAGCGAGGATGGCGCATCCACTACCCGAGCAAGAGTACCCGTGATAGATTTCGCGGCGGGCCAGATATGAGCCAACAAAGTGGGCAAAAGCGCGCGAGCGCAACTATCTATGTCCAGCAAGCAAAATTGGAAGAAGCCGCAGGACAGTTCTCCAAGGCAATTGAACTATATTCTGCAGCTATTGATCTCAAAGGCGAGGCATCGCCGGCATGGTGGCATGCCCGGTTAGCGCAGGCATTCATACTCGTCGGAGACCATCAGAAAGCGCGGAAAGCATATACAGAGGCAATCAAGATCGATCCAAGTAACGACGCGTGGCAAACTGCGACTCGCGAACTAGAAAGATGGGGTCACACTGGCGGTGGTTCGATAGAAGCATCCGCCGGATATTACGACGACATCTATGAGAAATCTGCATCCTATCGTAAGGACGGCGAGGACACCTCCTATCGTCAGATGTGGGAGCGGATTGTTGATCTCCTGACGACCAACGGCAGTAGAAGCATTCTAGACATTGGATGCGGGCCAGGACAATTTGCAGCCTTCTTAGCCAAGCGTTTTAAATGCGAATATCTAGGTATGGATTTCAGTAGCGTGGCCGTTCGGCAAGCCACTGAAAGAAAGCTACCTTTCACATTCGCACAAGGAAACGCGCTGACTACGTCGTTAGTCGAGAGCGTAGCCTATGACACCGTTATTTGCACGGAAGTACTCGAGCATGTCGACAAGGATCTTGAACTGATATCTTGGGTTAGGTCCGGTACATTCTGCATTTTCTCGGTGCCAAGCTTCTACGCATTCGGACATGTACGCTATTTCAAGACCAGTGAAACGGTGACAGAAAGATATGGTCCATCGTTTGATGGCTTTTCCGTTGAGAAATTTGTGCTGCCGTCGACGGAATCCATATTTCTCTTTCATGGTATCAAGACAAGCTAGAGCACGTTCGGTTTAATCTGGTTCATATCCTGCTGCCTTGAAGTAGTTTGCGCATTCGGCTGGTGAGAAGATTTCGACGAGAGTGACGTTGCCCCTTTGACTTAATCCGGTTTGAAGTTCGTTCTGGCCTAAAGAGAGGACCAGAACATGAAACGCAGCCGCTTCTCGGATGAGCAGA
>NZ_QGGG01000011.1 GCF_003148475.1 Pseudaminobacter salicylatoxidans
GAACCATCATACATCATCGCCTGGTCGCTCTGGCGAAGAGCACATCAAGCCAAAGCGCGACGAGCACACCTCAAATCAAAAGCGCAACTGTAATGCTAGATGCCCACAGGCAACCGGCCAGACCTTGTCCTGCAAGTACGGTGAACCGGCTACAGCGTCGCGATGGTCTTCAGCGCACCGAGCATGGTGCCCTTCTCGTCTTTCAGCGCTGCCTCGCGCAACCGGCGAAGCCCCGAGTTTGATGCACCGGTCGAGCCAACCGGCATCGTGCCGTGGAGTTCCTCGATGCGCGGGTGGAGCCTATGTCGTCAAGCAGCCGGAGACAGGCCGGAAACGATGGCAAGGTTGCGGCCGGCCTGCTTGGCTTCGTAGAGACGCCGGTCGGCTGCGCGCATCAATTCGGAAACCGTGGCGCCAAACGAGCAAACGGTACCTCCGATGCTGACGGTGAGCGGAACCTGCTGCGTGCCCGCCGGCTTGAACCGGATCTGCTCAACCTCACGGCGGATGCGCTCGGCCACGGTGGCGGCTTCCGCCTCGCTGGCACCGATCAGGAAGGCGCCGAACTCCTCGCCGCCAATGCGCCCCAGCACATCGCCGGCCCGCACGCCGCGGGAAATGGCGGCGGCGATCTCAAGCAACGCGTCATCGCCGGTGAGATGGCCGAAATTGTCGTTTATCTTCTTGAAGTGATCGGCATCGATGATGAGCAGCGCGCCGCGATCGCTGCGACGGCGCGAACCGTCGAGCGCGGCAAAGAAGCTCTCGCGATTCAGCATGCCGGTCATGTAGTCGCGCGAAGCCTTTTCGGCGAGCCGGCGATGGGTGGCAGCAAGCTGCGCGTGCGCCCGTGCCAGATCGCGATGCGCCTGCTTCAGCCGGGCGCTTTGCCAGAAGGTGTAGGCGCTCACCGGAAAGGCGGTGACCAGCGGGCAGACAATGCACATCAGGAAGGCGTTTCCGTCCACGCTTCCGCCCAGCATCGGCACCACGGTCAGGGCGGTCCCAAGAGAACCCGCGACCGCGACGAGGGTCGCAATCGCAGCCTTCAGCAATATGCTCGTCATCACCACTCCTCTTTGCCGCGTCTCCATGACAGCAGGCGGCTGAAGGACCAGTTTCGCTGTTGCTTAAAATTTGAATCATTTCCACTGCACGCCGGAGCGTTGCGGCTTTATGCACCGGAATTTTCCCCGGCGTGCCGGTACAAAACTCGCCGATCCATGGCATAAGGACCCCATGACCGAGTTTCCTGATCCTTCCCGCTTCGCCCGCGTCACCGACTGGGTGTTCGACCTCGACAACACGCTTTATCCGCACCACACCAATCTGTTCTCGCAGATAGACGTGCGCATGACCGCCTATGTGTCGGAATTGCTGCAACTGTCACGCGAGGATGCCCGCAAGCTGCAGAAGGAACTCTACAAGGAATACGGCACGACGCTGGCCGGTCTGATCGCGCGCCACAACATCGATTCGGACGACTTCCTCAACAAGGTCCACGACATCGACTATTCCTGGTTGTCGCCCGACCCCGCGCTCGGCGACGCGATCAGGACGCTGCCGGGGCGAAAATTCATCTTCACCAATGGCGACCGCGGCCATGCCGAACGCGCCGCGCGCCAGCTCGGCATTCTCGATCAGTTCGATGACATCTTCGACATCGTTGCCGCCAATCTGGTGCCGAAGCCGGCGCAGGAGACCTATGACAAGTTCCTGGCGCTGCACCGCGTGGCAGGCCCGAACGCCGTGATGTTCGAGGACCTCGCCCGCAACCTGATCGTGCCCAAGGCGCTTGGCATGCAGACGGTGCTGGTGGTGCCGCGCAATTTCGAGCCGACCTTCTCCGAGATATGGGAGCGCGATCCGGCCTATGACGATGCGGTTGACTATGTCACCGACGATCTTGCGGATTTCCTCAAAAGGATCGCGCCGGGACATTCATAGCCTGGGCCAGCACCTGACGCGGCGGCAGGCAATTTATCGGCTGGTGCACCAAACCGCGTTACATTGCACGGAAAAGTTGATAAGGCGCATGTGCGCCTTCGCATGGCGCATCGTCACAACCCGTTAGAAGCCGGGCCACCAACCCTCGATTGTCCGGTGCAAGACAGTTTGGTTTTCGATCGTGAAATTCGTGCCCCCGGCATTGCTGCTGCTGTTTTCGCTGAGCTTTGCCGGCGCGTGGGCGCTGGAACGTGTCCGCCGCTATCTCCTGTTCTTCGCCGGCGCCTATCTCTGCATCGGCCTGGCGGCGCTGGGACAGATCGCCTTCTGGCCGCGCGATATCGGCCACAACACGATGATATCAGCGACCCTCTATTGCCTTGGCGTGCTGCTGCTCGGCGAAGGCGTGTTGCGGCGCTCCGGACACCGCATCGCCCTGCCGGTGCCGGCGGTTATCATCGGGTTCATCGTCGCCGGCATCTTCTACTTCTTCTACATAGACCGCAGCCTGGTCATACGTGTCTATATCCTCAATTTCGGCCTTGCCGCGCTGCTGCTCGCCATCGCCTGGCAGGCACGGTTCCTGCGCCACGGACAGGTCACGGACCGCGCCCTGTTCTGGCTTATCATGGTTGTGGGTCTTCATTTCTTCCCGCGCACGATCCTGACCATGAGCGTGTTCACCGACGGGGACCCGACCGCCTTCGGCGCCACGACCTTCTGGACCTGGGTGCAGATCACGCTGTCGCTGATCGGCGCCGCAACCGCGCTCGGGCTGATGTCCATCACCGCCGTGGACGTCGTCACCGCCTTGCGCGGCGAGCGCGACAGCGATCCGCTGACAGGCCTGCTCAACCGACGCGGCCTTGAGCTTCGCAACCGCGACCAGCGCAAGGCGCAGGACAGGTCGGTTTCAAGCATCGTCGCCTGCGACATCGACAACTTCAAGATCATCAACGACACCTATGGTCATGCCGTGGGCGACGAAGTGCTGGAAGGCTTTTCGCGTATCATCCGCAACCTGTCGCGGGCCGACGACATCGTCGCGCGCATCGGTGGCGAGGAATTCGTGGTGGTGCTGAAAGGTACGCCACCCATGCGCGCCTATCAGTTCGCCGAGCGGTTGCGGCAGGACATCCAGCGCGCAGTCTTTCCCGGCCTGCCGCAACAGCACACGGTGACGTGTTCCTTCGGGGTGGTCGAATTTCGCGCCGGCGCCGATCTGTGGGCGACGGTCGAACGTGCCGACGAATATCTCTATGCCGCCAAGAAAGCCGGGCGCAACCGCACCTTCATGGAAGAGGTGCAGACGGTGGACGCGGTCTGACGAAAAAACCGGCCGCCGATGGGCAGCCGGTTCCATGAGATCACATCGGTTTGCGATCAGTGGTCCGAGTGTTCGTGCCCCGAATGATCGTCGCCGCCATTGGCCGCCTTGACCGGCACCTGCATGTCGACCTTGCCGGCATGCTCGAACTCCAGCGTGACCGGCACGGTGGCGCCCTCCTTGAAGGCTTCCTTGACGCCCATGAACATGACATGGAAGCCACCCGGCTTCAGCTCGACCGTTTCGCCGGCCGGAATTTCCAGCCCGCCTTCGACGGAGCGCATCACCATGACATCGTCCTTCACCTCCATGGTGTGGACTTCCACCTTGCCTGCATTGGGCGAGGTTGCGCCGACCAGCTTGTCGGCGGCCTTGCCCTTGTTGGCGATGGTCAGGTACGCACCGCCGGTCGGCTGGCCGGGTAGCATCGCACGCGCCCAGGCGCCCGAGATTTCGAGATCGCCCGCCTTGACCGGCGCGGCCTCATGCCCGCCGTGACCGGCATGGTCGTGGCCGCCTGCGCTGGCGGCGAGGATGGTGACGGCCGGTGCGGGATGTTCCAGCGAATGCGGGTTCTGGCCCGCAGCCGGCTCCTCGTTCCAGGCAACTTCACCCTTGTCGCAGACCTGCGTGGCCTTGAAGAACAACTGCTGGCCCTCTTCGACATCGGCCAGCGTGCCGCTGACGGCGAACTCGTCATAGAAATCGTCGGGCAGGTTGCCGCCGCTCCAGGTCACGACCATGACGCCCGATTTCACCTCCTCGCCATGCAGCTTGTAGGTCTTGGCGTAGTCGCCCTTTTCGACCGCGAGTTCCCAGCCGGCCTTCGGCATCGGTTTTGCTCCGATATAGCCTTCGGGTATTTCGAGGCGCACCGTGTGGGTGGCCTGGCCGCCATCACAGCCATGCGGGATTTTCAGCACCGCCTTGTAGGAGCCCGGCGCGGCCTCGCTTTTTTCGAGCGTGGCATGGGCATGGGCGGCAACGATCGAAGCAGCCGACAGCGCGCAGGCTGCGGCAAACGGAAACAGAATACGGCGCATTGTTTTTCCTCTTTGCGTCCAGAACAGATTTTCCTCCGCTCGGACGAGCGGAGCAGTCATGTTTCAGGAGAAGAAGGACGGGGGCGCACGGATCGCCGGCGGCGGCTCGCTCAGCCGATCGGGTGGTATCCGGATTTCAGCGGGGAAAACTCCCGCATCGCAAAGGGTAACGGGAGCGGCGAAGGCCTTCTCGAAAACGTCCGCCACCTTGAGCGGCGCGACCATGCCGGCACAGGGACCGCCGATGCAGGTCGGGCATTTGTCGGTGGTGCCGGCCGGCGGCAGCTTGCCGTCGGGCAAGACAGTGCGCATGCCCAGCATGGTGCAGATGACCAGCCCGTCCGCGCGGCTTGCGGCCCTGGCTTCGGCCAGCGGCTGGAACAGGTGGGCAAGCAGCACCAGCGAGGCGGCAATCGCAAACAGCAGGCGGTCGCGCCGAAGCGCGGCAAACCACCCCGATCGTTTGCGCAACCTTGCCATGCGGGAAGGTCTAGCCGAATGCCGCCCGGCTTTCCAGCGGGATCGGATGCGGCATCCTCGCGCGGGATACCCGGCAGCCTCTCCGAGAAGGCGATCAGAGGCTATAGAAGCGCTTGACGATGTCCCAGGCCTCATCGGCGGTCTCGACGAAATCAATGATGTCCTGATCGCCGGGGCTGATCGTGCCCTGCTCCGCCAGATAGTCGAGATCGATGGCACGTTCCCAGAACTCCTTGCCGAACAGGATGATCGGCACGCGCTCCATGCGTCCGGTCTGGATCAGCGTCAGCGTCTCGAACAACTCGTCCATCGTGCCGAATCCGCCGGGAAAGACCGCCACGGCCTTGGCACGCATGACGAAATGCATCTTGCGCACGGCGAAATAGTGGAAGTTGAAGCACAGTTCCGGCGTGACATAGACGTTCGGCGCCTGCTCGTGCGGCAGCACGATGTTGAGGCCGATGGAGGGTGCACCGACATCGGCAGCGCCACGGTTGCCTGCTTCCATGACACCGGGACCGCCGCCCGTCACCACCACATATTCGCGGTGATAGGACAGCGCCGACTGCTGCGAGCACAGCCGCGCGAACTTGCGCGCCTCGTCGTAATATTTGCTGTTCTTCTCGAGATTGCGCTTCTGCGTTTCGTCCTTGGCGGCCCATGCCTGGCCGCCTGGCTCGGGAATACGCGCGCCGCCGAACAGGATGACGGTGGAGCGAATGCCGCGTTCGGCCAGGGTCATTTCCGGCTTCAGCAATTCGAGCTGCAGGCGCACGGCGCGCAGTTCGCGCCGGGTCATGAAGTCCTCGTCGTCCCATGCCAACCGATAGGTCGGGGCGCGCGTCTGCGGCGTATCCGGCACCGCCTTGGCCCTGACCAGATCCTCACTCGAATGAGGCAGCGGCGTCCAGCCGCCCTTTTCCATGGGATTCATGTTTTTCCTATCCGATTCTGCCCTTTGCGCGCCGTTTGCCGGCGCAGTCGTGATTGACCCCTTCTTAGCCCTGACATAGGGTCCGCGCGATCTTTAAAACAGTATATGGCGCGCGCCTTAACAGCACATGCAACGGAGCTTTTTCATGTCCAAGTCCGATCTGGCCACCCTCGAAGCCACCATTGAAAAGGCGTTCGAGGAGCGCGAGGCGATCAGCGTCTCCACGCGCGGCGAGGTACGCGAGGCGATCGAAGCCTCGCTCGACCTGCTCGACCGCGGCACGGTCCGCGTCGCCGAGCGCCAGGGCGACGGTAACTGGAAGGTGAACCAGTGGCTGAAAAAGGCCGTGCTTCTGTCCTTCCGCATCAACCCTATGGAAATCGTCAAGGGCGGCCCCGGCGATTCGGTGTGGTGGGACAAGGTTCCCTCGAAGTTCTCGGGCTGGAGCGCGCTGGATTTCGAGAATGCCGGCTTCCGCGCCGTGCCCAATTGCGTGGTGCGCCGCTCGGCCTATGTCGCGCCTGGAGCGGTGCTGATGCCGTCCTTCGTCAATCTGGGCGCCTATGTCGGCGAAGGCACCATGGTCGACACCTGGGCGACGGTCGGCTCCTGCGCACAGATCGGCAAGAACGTGCACCTGTCGGGCGGCGTCGGCATCGGCGGCGTGCTGGAGCCGCTGCAGGCCGGCCCGACCATCATCGAGGACAATTGCTTCATCGGCGCGCGCTCGGAAGTGGTCGAGGGCTGCATCGTGCGTGAAGGCGCGGTGCTGGGCATGGGTGTGTTCATCGGCAAGTCCACCAAGATCGTGGACCGCTCGACGGGCGAAATCTTCTATGGCGAAGTGCCCTCCAACTCCGTCGTGGTGGCCGGCTCTCTGCCCGGCAAGCCGCTGCCCAACGGCGAGCCCGGCCCGCATCTCTATTGCGCCGTCATCGTCAAGCGCGTGGACGCCCAGACCCGCTCCAAGACCTCGATCAACGAGCTGCTGCGGGATTGATGTTTCGGGGGATCGCTCCCACCTTAGGGCGCGCTGACTTTTCCTCGAATCGTCAACGCGCTCTGACTCATTGCCCGAGCATGACCTTTTTCCGAAAATCGGAGACCGCTTTTCGGGAAGCACGCTCCAGGCAGCAACGGGGACATACGGCATTTGGCTGACAAGAATACACTGATCTGGCTGTTCTTCCGCTTTTCCGGCCGCATTGGCCGCGCGGTCTATGTGCTGGCCTTCCTGCTCATGCTGGTGGTGGTGTCGTTTCCGCTCTACCAGCACATGCGGTTTGCGCCCGGCACCACGGCTTCGGATGTGTGGTCGACCGTGTTCGGCCTGACCTTCATCGTCTTTCTGTGGGTGCATGTGGCCACCAGCGTGAAGCGGCTGCATGACATGGGCAAATCGGGGCTGATGGCGATTGCCCTGTTCATCCCCGTTGTCTCGCTGGTCGCCTTCGTCGTGTTTTGCCTGTTTCCGGGCAACGAAGGCCGAAACCAGTATGGCGAGAAGGCCGACTCGCTGCCGTAGCGCGGAATTCCGCTCAGCGTGGAAGCTCTCGCAAAAGCCTCTCCAGTTCCCCCAGATGGTCCAGCCGGCGGAAGCGCGGCGCACCGGCCGGCTCCTCGACATGCTCCAGCACCCAGGTCAGCTCGTGCGGGATATAGACGCCCCAGCTCCCCGCCTGAATGGCCGGCACAACGTCCGATTTCAGTGAATTGCCGACCATCATGCTGTGCTCCGGCCCGTCGCCGTGGCGGCTGAAGATGCGTTGATAGGTATCGGCCGTCTTGTCGCTGACGATCTCGACGGCATCGAACAATTCTCCCAGCCCCGATTGCGCCAGCTTGCGTTCCTGATCGAACAGGTCACCCTTGGTGATGAGCACGAGGCGATAGTCGCCGGCCAGTCGTTCCAGCGTCTCACGCACATGCGGCAGCGTCTCCACCGGGTGGCTGAGCATTTCGCGGCCGGCATCGAGGATTTCGCGAATCACTTCGGGCGGTATCCTGCCGCCGCCGAGTTCCAGCGCCGTCTCGATCATCGAAAGGGTAAAGCCCTTGATGCCGAAGCCGTAGACGGCAAGGTTGCGCTTTTCCGCCTCCAGCAGCCTGGCCTCGATATCATGGCCCTCGACATGCGCGGCCAGAAGCGCGGCAAAGCGCTTTTCCGTCTGGCGGAAGAACTGCTCGTTCTGCCAGAGCGTGTCGTCGGCATCGAAGCCGATGGTGGTGAGGTTTGCCATGGTGCACCTTGGATCGGCAGTGACAATGCATCCAACCGCTCCAAAAAGAAAAGCCGCCGCGACAAGAATTTGGTCGAGGCCAGTTCGCCCGCAGCGGGTGCCGTGGCGAGAACGCAATCTCCCGTGACAGGCGCATTTCTTTCGACTATCGGTCATTGTCATGATGCTGCCAAAAGACCCCGCCGAAAATCTCGCCGCCCTGATCCGCTGCCCTTCCGTGACGCCCGCCGAAGGCGGCGCGCTGGCGGCGCTCGACGCCATGCTGAAGCCGCTCGGCTTCGCCGTGGAGCGGCCGGTGTTTTCCGAGGACGGCACGCCGGATATTGAAAACCTCTATGCCCGCCTGTCCGGCAACGGGCCGCACCTGATGTTTGCCGGGCACACCGACGTGGTGCCGGTGGGCGACGAGGCGGCTTGGAAGCACCCGCCCTTTTCCGCCGCGATCGACAATGGCGAAATGTATGGCCGGGGGGCGGTGGACATGAAAGGCGGCATCGCCTGCTTCGTGGCCGCCCTTGCCCGCCATATCGAGGCCCACGGCAATCCGAAGGGCTCGGTTTCGCTGCTGATCACGGGCGACGAGGAAGGCCCGGCCATCAACGGCACCACCAAGCTGCTCGACTGGGCCGCCGGCAAAGGCGAAAAGTGGGACGCCTCGATCGTGGGCGAGCCGACCAATCCCGAAAAGCTCGGCGACATGATCAAGATCGGCCGTCGCGGCTCGATCTCGGGCACGGTCATCGTGAACGGCCGCCAGGGTCACGCCGCCTATCCGCATCTGGCCGACAATCCGGTGCGCGGGCTGATGACGCTGGTGGACGCGCTGCTGGTTCCGGATTTCGACAAGGGCACGAAGGATTTCCAGCCGACCAATCTCGAAATCACCTCCATCGATGTCGGCAATCCCGCCACCAATGTCATTCCGGCGAAGGCGACCGCCAGTTTCAACATCCGTTTCAACGACACGTGGACCGACGAGACATTGCAGGCGGAAGTCCACAACCGGCTGGATGTTGCCGCCCGCCGCAAGAAATACCGCAAGGGCCGCAGGGAGCCGATCGAGTTCGAGCTTGTCTGGCGCGACCGGCCGAGCCATGTCTTCCTCACCCGCGACGAAAAGCTGATCGAAACGCTGAGTTCCTCGGTCGAGGCCGTGATCGGGCGCAGGCCCGCTTTGTCCACCTCGGGGGGCACATCGGATGCGCGCTTCATCAAGGACCACTGCCCGGTGGTCGAGTTCGGGCTCGTCGGCCAGACCATGCATATGGTGGACGAGCGCGTGGCAGTTGCCGATCTGGAAACACTGACCGATATCTACGGCCGGTTCATCCGGGACTGGTTCGAACGAGGCTGAGAAGAATGCCACCCGTCGACGACATACAACGCTATCTTGTCGGCGCCTGGCGATTGATGACGGGCAAGCGCGACGGGCTTGCGCTGCTCGACATCTCGGCGGATGGATTCTGGAACTCGTTCTTCGCCATCGTGGTGGCCCTGCCGCCGCTCATCGTGGGCTGGGTGGGCTCCGCCAACGAACTTGGCGACGACCCGGCCGCGACCGCCAGCCGGTTTTCCTATCTGCTGCGGCTGGCCATCGTCGATCTCGGCGCCTGGGTGCTGCCGCTGGCCGCCCTTGCGGTCGCAGCGCCGATTGCCGGGATCCGCGACCGCTTCGTGCACTATGTCGTGGCCATCAACTGGGCCTCGGTCATACTCGCCTGGCTGCTGCTGCCAGTTGCACTGCTGAGACTGGTGGTCGCCTCGACCTCCAGCATATTCGTGCTCGCCTCGATTGCCCTGTTCGCCCTCTCGATGGTGCTGACATGGCGGCTCACCAACACCGTGATCGCGCGTGGTCCGGCAATGGGCAGCGCCGTCTTTGCCGGCATGTTCATGGCGTCGATCATCGTCCTGCTGGTGCTGGAATCGATTTTCGGCATCTACGGATCGGGATAATCCACGTTCACCAGATAGAGCCCTTGCGGCGGCGCAACCACGCCGCAGGCAGCGCGGTCTTTCGCCTCCAGAGCGGCCTTCACGTCGTCCGCCGTCCAGCCGCCCTCGCCCACCTGCTTTATGGTGCCGACCATCGAACGCACCTGATTGTGCAGGAAGGAGCGCGCGGCGGCGTGGATTTCGATGAACTCGCCGTTGCGGACCACATCGAAGCGGTCGAGCGTGCGCACGGGGCTTGCCGCCTGGCATTGCTGCGAGCGGAAGGTGGTGAAGTCGTGCCGACCGACCAGAACCTGCGCCGCCTCCTGCATGGCATCGGCATCGAGCGATTTCTGCACCAGCCAGACGCGGTTTGCCCCCAGTGCGGCCGGCGCGCGGCGATTGAGGATGCGATAGAGATATCGCCTTCCTGTGGCCGAGAAGCGGGCGTCGAAATCATCCGGCACCATCCGCGCGCCAAGGATCGACACTGCTTCCCTGGCCATTTGCAGATGCGCGTTCAGCGCATCGCGCACCGTGTCGTCGCGCCAGCTCTTTTCCAGGTCGACATGGGCGACCTGCCCCGTGGCATGAACGCCGGCATCGGTGCGGCCGGCACCGCGCAGCGTCACCTGCTGGCCGCAAAACCCCTTGATGGCCTGCTCGATGGCGCCCTGCACGGTCGCCGGGCCATCCTGGCGCTGCCAGCCGGCATAGGCGGTTCCGTCATATTCGATGTCGAGGCGGTAGCGCGGCACTGGGGTCAGGACCTGTCAATCTGGTCGGAATGGTGTGAGGCCATCTGGCCGGATACGAGGAGCGAAGGCGCAGGAAGCCTGAAGGCTTTCAAGCCCTTCGCAACGAAGTTGCCGGCCAAATGGGCCACATCCCAAGGACGCCGAAACGGCTTCGATCCCCGGCGTCGAACCGCCCGGCCGATGGCACCCCATCGACCTTCGCGCTTTTCCTGGCATCTCATCGCCGTTTCCGGCGCCAGTTCGATCATACTCACCAGCCTGCGAAGGCGCGGGGATGGGCAAGCTGCCCACTGGTCGGGGCCTCGCCCCAGTAAAGTGCCTGCATGGCGTCGCCCTGATAGTCGCTCGTGAATTTCTCGGCGCCGGCGCGGGCATAGCCGAAGCGACCGTAATAGGCCGGGTCGCCCACCACGATGGACAGCTTCTCGCCGCGCGCCTGCAAAACCTCATGGCCGTGCCGCACCAGCGCGCTGCCTACGCCCTGCCCCTGATAATCGGGGTCGACCGCAAGCGGCGCCAGCGACACCGCGTCGAAAGGAGTGCCATCCGGATCGACCAGCAACCGTGAGAACAGCACATGCCCGACGACGCGGCCGTCCCTTTCGGCGACCAGTTCCAGGAGGTGCTCGCCATCCGCCACCACGCGCTCGACCAGGTCGGCCTCGTGCTTTCGCCCGAAGGCGCGTTCCTCGACCAGAAAAATCGCCTTGCGATCCTCTTGCGTCGCCTGTCTTACGGCTACCGTGCTCATGACAGCGTTCCTCCCTTGTCGAGCTTGGCCCCGCGTAAAAACTCCTCCGCTGAAATGATTTTACCGCCGGCGCGCTGCACTTCCAGAAGGCGCACGGCACCTTCTCCACAGGCGACCATGAGATTTCCGTCGAGCACCGCCCCCGGCGAGCCAGCTCCTTCGCCCAACGTCGAGCGCAGCACCTTCAGCCGCTCGACCTTGCCGCCGATCGTCACCTCGCACCAGGCGCCGGGAAACGGCGACAGGCCGCGAATGTGGTTGTGCACGTCGGCCGCCGGCTTTGCCCAGTCAATGCGGGTTTCGGCCTTGTCGATTTTTTTCGCATAGACCACGCCGTCTTCGGGCTGCGCCGTCAATGACAGGTTGCCCTGCTCCAGCTTCGCCAGCGCCTCGACCATGAGGCCCGCGCCTTCCCGCATCAGCAGGTCGTGCAGTTCGTCCGCCGTCATGTCAGGGCCGATCTCAACCTTCGCCGTGAGCGCCACCGGGCCGGTGTCGAGCCCGACATCCATCTTCATGACCATCATGCCGGTCTTGCTGTCGCCGGCCATGATGGCGCGCTGAATGGGGGCAGCGCCGCGCCAGCGCGGCAGCAGCGAGGCGTGGCCGTTGTAGCATCCGAGCCGTGTGCCTTCGAGGATTGCCCTGGGCAAAAGCAGCCCATAGGCCACCACAACGGCGACATCGGCACCGAGTGCGCGGAATGCTTCCTGCTCGGCCTCGCCCTTCAGCGACAAAGGCGTGCGCACCTCGATGCCAAGCCTTTCGGCCTCGCGCTGCACCGGTGAGGGTGTCAGCTCCAGCCCTCGGCGCCCAGCCGGGCGCGGCGGCTGGGTATAGACGCACACAACTTCATGTCCCGCCGCTGCGATTGCGGCGAGCGTCGGCACGGAAAAATCCGGCGTACCCATGAAGATGACGCGAAGCGGCATTTTTGTCCCAATCCGGCTGTTTGCCGGCGCGCATCGCCACGCGCCGATTATCCACCCGCTTCAAACGGGTTTGCGAGCCTCAGGTCAAGCCCGCTGGATTATCGAGACCGTCGGAGAAGGTCAGCCCACCATGCGGCTCGGCGGACGATCCTTGGCAAGCTTCTTGAACTTGCGCATGACCATGTCGCGCTTGAGCTTCGAAATATAATCGATGAAGAGCACGCCGTTGAGATGGTCGATTTCGTGCTGCAGGCAGGTGGCCAGAAGCCCTTCGGCGGTGATCTCCTGTTCCTTGCCGTCACGGTCGAGGAATTTTGCCCGCACGCTCGCAGGACGCTCGACCTCGGCATAGTAATCCGGGATCGACAGGCAGCCTTCCTCATAGACCGAGCGGTCGTCGGAACGGTCGAGGATCTCCGGATTGATCACCACCATCGGCGCCTTGTCCTCATCGTCCTTGGCAAGGTCGATCACCAGCAGGCGCAGCGGAATGCCGATCTGGATCGCGGCGAGCCCGATGCCCGGCGCGTCATACATCGTCTCCAGCATGTCGTCGGCCAGCTTGCGCAAATCGCCGTCCACCCGCTCCACGGGCTTTGAGATCTGGCGCAGGACAGGATCGGGAAGGATGATCAGCGGCTTTATCGTCATGCGCTTCACCTAAGACCTCGCGCGAAAAGCGTCAACCGGTTGCGCCGCAGATGTTCTCGTTTTGATCTTTTCTTCAACGGCGAATCGCGTATCCTCCCGGCATGAGCGATCTGCCGACCCTCCTGTCCCAGCCTGCGCTGCGCCTTGGCGCCAGCACGATCACGTTTGGCCAGATGGTGGTGTTCGCCGGCCTTGCCCTGCTTGTGCTGTTGGGTCTGCTTGCGTTCGCGCTTGCCCGGTCCACCCGCGCAAGGGCGAATGCTGCGGAAGAGGCGGAGATGCGCATGAGCGCGATCCTGCAGGCGCAGGCCGAAATGCAGGGGCGCATGGGCGCGATGGCCGAACTGTTCGGCGCGCGGCAGGCCGAGCTTACCCAGTCGCTCAGCCAGCGCCTCGACGCCATGACGGGCCGCCTCGGCCAGACCATGAGCGAACAGACCAAATCCACCCATGAGAGCCTGACGAAGCTGCAGGAGCGGCTGGCCGTCATTGACACGGCCCAGAACAACATCCAGTCGCTGGCCGGACAGGTGGTGCAGTTGCAGGCGATCCTCTCCAACAAGCAGACCCGCGGCGCCTTCGGCCAGTCGCGCATGGAGGCGATCGTCGCAGATGGGCTTCCGCATGGCGGCTACCAATTCCAGGCGACGCTCTCCAACGGCAGCCGGCCGGACTGCATCGTGAGAATGCCCAACGGGTCGCCGTCGCTGGTCATCGACGCCAAGTTTCCGCTGGAAGCATGGAACGCGATCCGCGCCGCCGAGGGCTCGGACGCGCGGAAACTGGCCGCACAGAGCTTCCGCCGCGATATCGAAATCCATATCCGGGACATTTCGGAAAAATACCTGATCGCTGGCGAGACGCAGGATACGGCCTTCATGTTCGTGCCTTCCGAATCGGTGTTCAGCGAGATCCACGAGAATTTCGAAGCGCTGGTGCATCGGGCGCACAAGGCGCGCGTGGTCATCGTCTCGCCCTCGCTGCTGATGCTCTCCATCCAGGTGATCCAGGCGATCCTCAAGGATGCGCGCATGCGCGAGCAGGCGCATCTGATCCAGGGCGAGGTGATGCGGCTGATGGAGGACGTTTCGCGCCTGGACGAGCGCGTGCGCAAGCTGCAGGGCCATTTCGGCCAGACCGCCAGGGACATCGACGACATCCTCATTTCCACCGGCAAGATCACCCGGCGCAGCGCGAAGATCGAGACGCTGGAACTTGGCGAAGAGGCCGCAGCCGATGCGGCAAGCGAGCGTCCCGCTCACGAAAGAGCAACTCGACGCATGGCGGATTCCAAGACAGGGCAATTGCGGCTGATGGTGGTCGAGGACGAGGGCTGAACAGCGCTTCGACGGTGCGCTACGCGAGCCGTGTACGACGCCAGACGATCCCGGCGGGCTGCAAACTGCTCTATTCCTTTTTCGGCTGGCCTTCCTGGATGATCTCGCCCCGCCGCTCCAGCCAGGCGCGTTTCGTCTGCGGCTTCACGAACAGGGCAACGATCTCCGGCTTTTCCTTGCGCAAGCGTTCCTCGATGCGCTCGACGCAGGTTTCGATCTCCGGTGCCGTCACCCTGTCCTCGAACTCCACACTGAGCGCGGTGACGATCTCTTCCGGCCCGAGATGCACAGTCAGCACACCGTTGACGCGTTGCACATCCGGATCTTGCTCGGCCAAACGGCGAACCGCGGCCTGCACATCCGGCAGCGCCGGCTCGCCCATCAGCAGGCCCTTGGCTTCCCGCGCCAGGAAGATGGCGGTGGCCCCGAGGATGGCGGCGATGCCGAGAGACGCCGCGCCGTCCAGTTCGGGAATGTCGAGCATCTGCGCCGAAAAGACGCCGACAAAGGCAATCGCCAGACCAAGCAGCGCGGCGCTGTCTTCGAACAGAACGGTGTAGACGCTCGGGTCCTTGCTCTGGCGCACAGCCTGGATGTAACCGAGGCGCCCCTTGTTGCGACGAAACTCCTTCAGCGCCACAACCCATGAGCCGCCTTCGAACAGGAAGGACAGCGCCAGGACGACATAGTTGACCATCGGATTGGTGACTGGCTCGGGCGACAATATGTGCAGAACGCCTTCGTAGAAGGAGACGCCGGCGCCCAGCGCGAAGACCAGCAGCGCCACGATGAAGCTCCAGAAATAGAGCTCGCGGCCGTGGCCGAAGGGATGGGTGAGATCGGCGGGCCGGGCGGCGCGGTGCATGCCATAAAGCAGCAGCAACCCGTTGCCGGTATCAACCAGCGAATGCACGCCCTCCGAAAGCATCGCCGAACTGCCGGTGACAAAGGCGGCGGCAAACTTGGTGAGTGCGATGAGGAGATTGCCGGCAAGCGCGGCGTAGATGACTTTTTTCGATCCCGAATGCGCGGCCATGGCTGCCCCTCTCCGCAAGGAACAGTAGCGCGCAGGTGGCCGGGCTCAAGTGCGCACGCCAAAGCGCCGGAAAATCGCCTGATGCGTTTCCGGGCGGAAATGGAACGAACCTCGCCGGCGGTCGTGCCGGCGGGAGGTTCGCTGCGTAGTGCTTTCCGGTCGGGCTTACGGACGCGGCGGCAGCGGCATGCGGCCATTGCGCGCCTTGCGGGCGGCATAGCGCGCGTCGCGCTTGGCCTTGCGGGCAGCCTCTTCGGCCAGCTGCAAGGCTATGCGTTCGTTATCCTCGGCTTCGCGCAGCGCGCGTTCGGCGGCCGCCTTTTCCTGGGCGATCCTGCGCGCCTCGGCCTCACGGGCTTCCTTTTCCCGTTTCAACCGGGCCTTCTCGGCGTCGCGCTTGGCGCGTGCTTCCAGAATGGCCTGCCGCTCCGCCTTGCGGGCCAGAACCTCCGGATCGTCGTCCGCCGGCCTTGCCTTGAACTTTGCGAGGAGAGCCTTCTTTGCTTCGTTTGCGGCGTTGCGCCGCTCGTTGAAGTCCTTTTCTCTATAGATTGCCAATTTTCGCCTTTACTCTCTTGTCAGTACGCGCCGTTTACATACGCGGCACGGCCCAGAGTTCAAGCGCGAATTCGGCATTCCTGCCATGTCAGCGTCATTTGTTGCCGTTTGGGAACGGTTCGCGGCCGGAACCTAAGTCCCTTGTGGGCATTAATTGCCGGAACAAGGGACTTTGCGCCCCGGCATGCCGGCGGTGCCTGCCGGGGGACATGACATATGAGGAAAGAGTCCGATGCAGTGCAGCCGGATCGCGAAGCGATTGCCTCGGACCTGCGGCTGATGCGCTCCCTGCTCGTCGGCATGTTCCTGCTCATGGGCGTCTATGCGCTCTATTTCGGCCGCGACTTCTTCATGCCCGTGGTGCTGGCCTGCCTGCTTGCGCTGATGCTGACCCCGATCGTGCGCTTCCTGCGCAGGCGCGGTGTTCCCGAACCGGTTTCTGCGACCATCCTCGTGGTGGTTTCGGGCATAATATTCGTCAGCGCAGGCTACCTGCTGAGCGGCCCGGTCACGAAAATGATCGAGGACGCACCGTCCATCGGCCAGCAATTGTCGGAAAGGCTGGAGCCGCTCAAACGGCCTTTCGAACGCATGATGGCCATTTCGCATCAGGTGGAAAAAGCCACCGAGACCGCCCAGGAGCCGGGCGTGCAGAAAGTGGCGGTGGCGCAGCCAGGCATCATTTCGCTCGCCGCCGGCAATGTGCTCTCAGGCGCGACCACGACCGGCATCACCTTCGTGCTGTCGCTGTTCCTGCTCGCATCCGGCACGCTGTTTTACGAGAAAATCGTGCAATCCTTTACCCGAATGAGCGAAAAGAAGCGGGCTTTGCGCGTGGTTTATGATGTCGAGCGCGAGATTTCGCGTTATCTGCTGACCGTAACGATGATCAATGTCGGTCTTGGCATCGTCATCGGGATTGGTCTGTGGCTGCTCGGCATGCCGACACCCTTCGTCTGGGGCGTGGCGGCGGCGCTGCTCAATTTCCTGCCCTATATCGGCGCGCTGGCCACGATCACGCTTGTGACGATCATCTCGGTCATCTCCTTCAGCAGCCTCTCCTATGCGTTGCTCGCCCCGCTCTTCATTCTCTGCTGCAACATCATCGAAGGGCAACTGGTCACGCCGCTGACGGTGGGCCGGCGGCTGGAGATCAACGCGGTGGCGATCTTCGTGGCGGTGGCCTTCTGGTCCTGGTTGTGGGGCTTCATCGGCGCGCTGATCGCGGTGCCTCTGCTGGTGGTCATCAAGGTCTTCTGCGACCATTTCGACAGCCTGCGCCATGTCGGCAATTTCCTCTCCGCTCAGCAGACGGCCGATGATGAAGACGATGAAGAAGAGGACGGGGCCGCGGAAGAAAGCGCTCCGGCCTGATCCTCCTCTTTGCCAATCAATATCGCGGCACCTATATGCGAGGTCCTGCCACCTGGGGATCCGCCATGATACCGCTTTCCGTTCTCGACCTGTCACCGATCACCGAAGGCAGCACGGCCTCGCAGTCGCTAGCCAACACGCTCGACCTCGCCCGCCATGCCGAACGCCTCGGCTACAGGCGCTACTGGCTGGCCGAGCACCACAACATGGCCGGCATCGCCAGCGCGGCCACCTCGGTCGTCATCGCCCATGTGGCGGCAGGCACGAGCACCATCCGCGTCGGCGCCGGCGGTATCATGCTGCCCAACCACGCGCCGCTGGTGATCGCCGAACAGTTCGGCACGCTGGCAGCTCTGCATCCCGGCCGCATCGACCTCGGCCTCGGCCGCGCGCCCGGCACGGACATGCTGACGGCGCGCGCCCTGCGCCGCAACCTGGAAGCCGGCGTCGACAGCTTCCCGCAGGACGTGGTCGAACTCATGAATTATTTCGCCCCGGCCGAGCCGGGCCAGCGGCTGCGCGCGGTGCCCGGCGAAGGGCAGAATGTGCCCGTATGGGTCCTCGGCTCCAGCCTCTATGGCGCGCAGCTTGCCGCCATTCTCGGGCTGCCCTACGCCTTCGCCTCACATTTCGCGCCCGCCGAGATGGAGCACGCAATCGCACTCTATCGCGAACGTTTCCAGCCTTCAGAACGGCTCGACAAACCCTATGTGATGCTGGGTCTCAACGTCTTCGCCGCCGAATCGGATGCCGAGGCGAAGCTGCTCTTCAGTTCGTTGCAGCAGGCATTCGTCAACCTGCGCAGCGGCCGGCCGGGGCAACTGCCCGCACCGGTCGAAAACTATGAGGACGGACTGGAGCCCTCCGCCCGCGCCATGCTCGGGCAGGCGCTGTCCTGCGCCGTCGTCGGCTCGCCGCAAACGGTAAGGCAAGGGCTGGAAGCATTCGTCGAGCGCACCGGCGCCGACGAGCTGATGGTGACGGCACAGATTTTCGACCACGCCGCACGGGTGCGTTCATTCGAGATTCTGGCTGACATGCATCGCGAGCTTTCGCAGGCCGCGTAAGGCCCCATAGGGATGATCCCGCCCCCCTCCGAGGGGAGTAAAGCGGTTACTTCACGGCAACCGCGCCGTTCTGTCCGGCGTCGCCTCGCGAGATGACGCCGTTGCGGCACGAAGCGAAGGCGTCCAGCTTCGGATTGTAGACCGACGTCTGCACGTCCATCATGCCCAGTATCGTATCGAACATATTGTCATGCGAGAAACCGTCACCGGTCTTGCCGCGCAGGCACGACACGTCGAGCCCGGTGGTCGAGGCGAAGTCGTCCGAAAACCAGGTGATGAAGGGGACGCGCTTCTGCGTTTCCGGTGCCAGGAAATAGGGCGCTCCATGCAGATAGAGCCCGTTTTCTCCCAGCGATTCGCCGTGATCCGACATGTAGTACATGGCCGAGGCGAACTCGCCCTCGCGCTCTTTCAGCACATCGATGATCGCGGCGAGGATATGGTCCGTATAGAGGATGGTGTTGTCGTAGACGTTCACCAGCTCCTGCGGCGTGCAGTCGTTCAGCTCGGCCTCGCGACAGGAGGGCTTGAAATGCTCGAACGCTTCCGGATAGCGCTCGTAATAGGCCGGCCCATGGCTGCCCATGGTATGTAGCACCAGAACCGCATTGCCCTGCAAGCTGTCCAGCCGCGCGCGCAGCTTGTCGACCAGCACCTGATCGAGACATTCGCCGCCATCGCAGAGGGCCGGGTCGTACTGCGCGTCCTTGCTGTTGAGCAGGGTCGTGGGGATGCGGTCGGCGACGCTCTTGGGGCCGGTGTTGTTTTCCCACCATTCCACCGTCAGTCCGGCGTGCTGGAGGACATCGACGAGGTTTTCCGAGCTGAGGGCGGCGCGCTTGGAATAGCCGTCGCGACCAAGATGGGAAAACATGCAGGGCAGCGAAATCGCCGTGGCGGTGCCGCAGCTCGTCACATTGGTAAAGGCCACGACATTGCGCGCGGAAAGCTCGGGATTGGTGTCGCGTTCATAGCCATTCAGGCTGAAATTCTGGGCGCGCGCCGTTTCGCCTACAACCAGTACGGTCAGCATCTTCTTTTTCGCGGCGGCCAGCCGGGGCCCGATGCGGGCATCCTCGCCATAAGGCCTGGCGACGAGATTGGCGTCGCGCATTTCATGGATGCCGTAGTCGACCGTGGCGACCAGGGCCATGGCCGGGTTGAGGTAGGCCATGGTGATTTCGCGCTGCCGCTGCCAGAACGGCACATAGGTGCGCAGATTGACCAGCAGTATCGCGCCTGCCAGCGCCACCATTCCAAAGCCGAACAGCGTGTTTCGCCTCACCTGCTGCCAGAACGGGGGATGCACCACCTGCACCCAGGCGATCAGCAGGCCCGGCACGATGCCGAACGCCAGCATATGCAACAGAAACTCGGCGGTGATCAGATTGCTCGATTCCGCGCCGGTGGTCTGGGCCGCATTCTGGATCATGTCGCGATCCATGATCGTGCCGAATGTGTCTGTGAAATAAGCGACGCTGGCCGCGATCATCACCACGGCGATGAACACCAGCTTGATCACGTAGCGGGCCGAAAAGATCATCAGGAACACGGCGTAGAGCAGGAAAAGTATCACGCCGAACAGCACCAGCTTCACCGGATGGCCGGCAAACTGTTCCGCCAGCTTTCCCCAGAAGGTGAAATTGCACAAAAGCAGGACATAGGCCGCGACGAGCGCGGTCAGCACATTGCTGCCGATGGCGGGACGACGAAAGGTCATGGGCGCTCCGGCTCCGGTTCGGACCATTTTTGCTGTCAGGCCATTCCAATTGTGTTCCTGTCAAGGCGAGCGGAGGTCGAGCCGGCAAAGAATCCGGGAGCACGGCGCTTCATTGTCGGTCGGCCCGCGTCATGCCCGGTGTCGCCAGACTGCCCCGCCCAGTTTCAGCGCATGGCCTCGACCAGCCCCCTGTCGGGGAAGCAGGTCGCGGCGCGGCCGTTCTTGGCCTGCCAATCGCCAATCGAGCGGCGCGTCTTGAAGCCGGGCAGGCCGTCGGCGCCACCGACATCGTAACCGACCTTCTCCAACCCTCGCTGCATGGCGGCAATGTCCGAGCGGTAAAGCTCGTCCACCTTGCCCCACTGCCCGGCGAACGACCTGTCGCCATAGGCGATGCGATCCGCTCCGTGAGCGATGAACAGCGCGTAGAGGTCGCTCTGGTTGTACTCCTTGAGCACATAAAAATTCGGCGTGACGATGAAGGCCGGGCCGTTGCGCCCAGCAGGCATGAGCAGGAAGCCCTCGGCGCGCATTTCGGCTGCCGGAAACGGCTTGCCGCCGACGCGCCTGATACCCATCGCCGCCCAATCGGCGATTTTCCGTCCCCTGTCCGGCCCTTCGAGCGCGCAGGAAACGCCGGCAGGGACCGTCACCTCGAAGCCCCAGTCGCGGCCCTTCACCCAGCCGTAATGGGCGAGATAGTTGGCGATGGAAGCCAGCGTATCCGGCGTCGAATTCCAGATATCGGGATGGCCGTCGCCGTCGAAATCCACCGCATGCCGCAGATATTTCGACGGCATGAACTGCGGCTGGCCCAGCGCGCCCGCCCAGGACGATTTCATCGACTTCGCATCCGCCAGACCACGCTCGACAATCTCAAGTGCCGCCAGCACCTCGTTGCGAAACATCTCCTTGCGGGTCGCCATGAAAGCCTTGGTGCCCAGCACCTCAAAGGCATTGTAGGGGATTTTCGCGGTGCCGAAGCCGGATTCCCGCCCCCAGATCGCCAGCACCACCTCGCCCGGCACGCCAAAGCGCTTTTCGATCGCCGCCAGCGTTCTTGCGTTCCGCGCAGTGCGCGCCCGCGCGCCGGCGGTGACGCTGCCGAGCGGCCCGAAATAATTTCCCGGCGAGCCGAACTCGGCCTGATGCTGCTTCTTCGGCGTCTTGGGCCTGGTGCCGGGCATCACGAGGTCCGGCAGCTTGAGATTGGGCTTTATGCCGGCAAAGGCGGCATCGAAGGTCTTTTGGGAGATGCCACGTTTTCGAGCCTCGGGCCACAGGTCGCTTTTCAGCCAGACACGGAACTGGTCGTCGATCTGCGCTGCGGCGGCCGGAGTGAACGACGCCAAAGCGGACAGGATGAAGGCGATGATCGCAAGGGTAAAGGCTCCACGTTGCCCCCCTCTGCCCTGCCGGGCATCTCCCCCACAAGGAGGGTGATTGGCGGTTGCCGCGTCGGGGTCCTCTCTGCCACGCCAGCGCCTTGCGAAAGACGCAATGAAGACCGGTCTCTTCCCTCGCGGGAGAGACAGTTGGCAGGGCAGTGGGAGGCCTCGCAGCACGCTAAGCTGGAAATTCATCTTCCCCCCTTGCCCGCAAAATGCGTCAGAAAGCCGTCCGCGATTTCAATGCCGCCGCCAGCGTCCCCTCATCGAGATAGTCGAGTTCGCCGCCGACCGGCACGCCGTGCGCCAGCCGCGTCACCTTCACCTCGAAGCCGGCGAGCTGGTCGGTCAGGTAATGCGCCGTGGTTTGGCCCTCGACAGTCGCGTTGACGGCAATGATGACTTCCGTGATCGCGCCTTCGGAGACACGCTGCACCAGCTGCCTGATGTTGAGCTGGTCGGGGCCGATGCCGTCAAGCGGCGACAGCGTGCCGCCGAGCACATGGTAGAGCGCGTTCATGGCGCCGGCGCGCTCCAGCGCCCAGAGGTCGGCCACTTCCTCCACCACGATGACGGTCGTCGGATCGCGGCGCGGATCGGTGCAGACCGTGCAGGGATCGACCGTATCGACATTGCCGCAGGTGGAGCAGACGCGCACTTTTTCCACCGCCTCGCCCATGGCAGCGGCCAGCGGCGCCATCAGTTGCTCCTTCTTCTTGATGAGATGGAGCGCGGCACGCCGCGCCGAGCGCGGCCCCAGCCCCGGCACCTTGGCAAGGAGCTGGATCAGGCGTTCGATTTCAGGGCCGGCGATTCGCTTGGACATTGGCGGTTTTATAGAGCGAATAGCGAGTGGCGAATAGCGAAAGGGAACGTGACATCGCCCCCTGTTCGCTACTCCCTATTCGCCACTCGCTCCTTCTCAGAACGGCAGCTTCATGCCGGGCGGGATGGGCAGGCCGGCGGTAAGCGCCTTGGTCTTTTCCTGCATGGTCGCCTCGACCTTGGTCTTGGCGTCGTTGTGCGCGGCGATGATCAGGTCCTCGAGGATCTCGACATCGTCTTCCTTGAAGAGCGACGGGTCGATCTTCAGCGCCTTCATCTCGAACTTGCCGGAGATCGTCACCTCAACCAGCCCGCCACCGGCCTGGCCGGTGGCTTCGAGCGAAGCGATTTCTTCCTGCATGGCCTGGAACTTGGCCTGCATCTCCTTTGCCTTGCCCATCAGGCCCAGCAAATCCTTCATGGTGATAGTCCTTCGTGTTGGTCAGTTCTCGTCGTCGTCTTCGGCCGGCGCCTCGACCGGCATATCGATCTCCATGCCCTCGGCTTCCGGGGCATCGGGAATGCGCACGTCGATGATCCTGGCGCCCGGAAATCTGGCGAGGATCGCAGCCACCGTGGGGTCGGAGCGGGCGTCGAGGAATGCGTTCTCGCGCTTTTCCGTTTCCGTCTCCGCCAGCGTCTGACCACCGGCCTCGCGCGACAGCGCCACCATCCAGCGGCGGCCGGTCCAGGCTTCCAGCTTGCTCTTGAGGTCGCCCAGAAGCGTCTTGGGCGCGTCGTCGGTGAGGTTCACGTCGAGCCGCCCCGGCTCCACCTTCACCAGCCGGACACAGCGCTTGACGAGCACCTTCAGCGCCATATCGCGATTGGCGTCGGCCAGCCCGGCGATATCGGCCAGCGACCGGACCGGCACGGCGGGCGTTTCCTCGACCGCCGGCGGCGCGAAGGCCATCGGCGCGGGCTCGCTCGCCACCAGCCGCATAGTCTGGCCGCCGCCATTGGTCGTCTGCAACACCGTCTGGGAGACGGCATGGGCGCTGCCGCCCCCGCCGCCCGAAGGCTGCGGCGAGCCGGAGGGCCGCGGGGCCGCGCCATTGGGCAGCGGCGCGCCATCGCCAAGCGATTTCAACGCCTCGTCCAGAGTCGGCAGGTCGGCGGCGTGCGCCAGGCGGATCAGCACCATTTCGGCGGCGCTGATCGGCCGGTTGGACGATTGCACCTCGGGAATGCCCTTGAGCAGCATCTGCCAGCTGCGCGACAGGACCCTGACCGAGAGCGTCTGCGAAAATTCCAGCCCGCGCACGCGCTCGTCCTCGCTGAGCGCGGCATCCTCGGCGGCCGAGGGCACGAAACGCATGCGGGTGACGAGATGGTTGAATTCGGCAAGGTCGGTCAGCACCGCCACCGGGTCGGCGCCGACGTCATATTGCGCGCGCAGGTCCTGAAGTGCCGCGGCGACGTCGCCCGACATCACATGTGCGAACAGATCGACGATGCGGGCGCGGTCGGCCAGCCCCAGCATGGTCCGCACAGCCTCGGCCGTGACATTGCCCGCGCTATGGGCGATCGCCTGATCGAAAATCGATTGCGCGTCACGCATGGAGCCTTCGGCCGCGCGCGCGATCATCGAAAGTGCCGCATCTTCCGCCTCGATGCCTTCGAGGCCGGCGATGCGGCTCAGGTCGGCCTTGATCATCGCCGCATCGATGCGGCGCAGGTCGAAGCGCTGGCAGCGCGACAGAACCGTGATCGGCACCTTGCGGATTTCGGTGGTGGCGAAGATGAACTTCACATGCGGTGGCGGCTCTTCCAGCGTCTTCAGCAAGCCGTTGAAGGCCTGCGTGGAGAGCATGTGCACTTCGTCGATGATGTAGACCTTGTAGCGCGCCGAAACGGGCGCATAACGCACCTGCTCGATGATGTCGCGGATGTCGTCGATGCCGGTGTGCGAGGCCGCGTCCATCTCGATCACATCGGGATGGCGGCCTTCCATGATGGCCTGGCAATGCTCGCCCGGCACCGACAGATCGACGGAGGGCTGGTCGGTTTCGGCCGTCTTGTAGTTCAGCGCGCGCGCAAGGATGCGGGCGGTGGTGGTCTTGCCCACCCCGCGCACGCCGGTCAGCATCCAGGCCTGCGCGATGCGGCCGGACGAGAAGGCGTTGGTCAGGGTACGGACCATCGGCTCCTGGCCGATCAACCCGGTGAAATCGGTGGGACGGTATTTGCGCGCGAGCACGCGATAGGCGCCGGCGGCCTTCGTCTGGGGGTCGTTTCCGGCTTCGCTCATCCGCTCTTCAGGTGCTCCATGGGCCGCTTCGGGAACCGGCCGATTCCTGCAACAGAGTGTTCCCGCAGGCTTACGTGCCGTCAACCGGCGGCGAACCAAGGCGGGCAATCGGCGAAGAGGTGGGAGGCTGGAACAATGACCCGTTCCGGGCTCGTTAGGGCTGCTTCCTTCCGGACCTGACCCGGTTGGCGAGTGGACCGTCCACCACCAACCTCCCGCTCCCCATATCGGCAATTGTGCAATTAATTGCAAGAGCGATGGATAAATCGCCCCATGAAACATTCTGTCTCATGAAACGCTTGCAGGCCGCAGGCTGCCACTCTAGCTTTCCGTCAAACACGAGGAAACACACATGGCACCGTCGGGGCTCAAGGCTGGATTCGAACTGGATGCCAGGCTGGAGGCGGACAGCGAACCCCTGATGTGGCTGGGTTTGTGCGAGTTGCGCATCATGAACGATCGCCGGTGGCCCTGGCTGGTGCTGGTGCCGCAGCGCCAGGACATCGAGGAGATCCATGATCTTACCCCGCTCGACCAGGCGATGCTCACTTTCGAAGCCAACACGGTGGCGCAGGCGCTGAAGCGTGTGACGGGCTGCAGCAAGATCAACACCGGCGCGCTCGGCAACATCGTGCGCCAGCTCCACGTCCATGTCGTGGCGCGCAGTGAAGGCGATCCCGCCTGGCCGGGCCCGGTATGGGGCCACGGCATACGCGAACCCTATCCCCGCGCCGATCTGCACGGCTTTTGCCAGAAAATCCGCTCGGCATTGCGATAAATTCCATGCTCGATTCGACACCAGGGACGCAGTTTCGCCTGTTCGATGCGCCCGAGCGCGAGCCGAGCCAGCTCGTTGGCTTCGCCGGCAATCGCATCGACCGGCAGGCCGAAAGCCGCGATGAGCAATCCATCCGGCGGGCGCTGGCCGATCCGGCCGCCCGCGTGATGCTGATGCGCGAAGGGCGCCTGCACATCAAGCTCATTGGCACGGCGTTCGACCCCTATCTGACGCTCGACGAGGCGCGGGCGCTGGATGCGCGGATGGAGGATGCCGTGCTGCTCGGCCAAGCCGGTTCCGGACCAGTTCTGGCCGCTCCGGCCGGGCGTGCGACGGACGCGTTGCCGGACACCATGAAGGCGATCGAATATCGCTCCATCTATGTGCAGGGGCTGATCGACCCCGAGGGGCTGGGCGCCATGGCGCAGGGCGCATCGCTGCTTGCCTGGCATGCCACACACCGCTTCTGCAGCCGCTGCGGCCACAACACCGAAAGCCGTATCGGCGGCTACAAGCGCGTCTGTCTGAACTGCAATGCCCAGCATTTCCCACGCACCGACCCGGTGGCTATCATGCTGACGGTAACGCGGGACAAATGCCTGCTCGGCCGCAGCCCGCATTTCGCGCCGGGCATGTATTCGGCTCTGGCCGGCTTCATCGAGCCCGGCGAGACTATCGAGGCAGCGGTGCGTCGCGAGACTTTCGAAGAAGCCGGCATCCGGCTCGGCCGCGTCGTCTACCATGCCAGCCAGCCCTGGCCCTTCCCCCACACACTGATGATCGGCTGTTTCGGCGAGGCGCTGAACGAGGACATCCATGCCGATTTCAACGAGCTGGAAGATTGCCGCTGGTTTGCGCGCGGCGAGGTGCGCGACATGCTGGCTCGGACGCATCCGCAGGATCTTGCCGTTCCTCCGCCCGGCGCCATCGCCACCCATCTGATCCGCTACTGGACAGAGAACAGTTAAGCTCAGGATCATTTTACCTGACTTCTGTCAGATAACTATTGCCGCCCGCCGGATACCTGACTAAAATCAGGCAATGGACAGATCGAAAATCGCGCAAATCCGCAGCTTCAACCGCGTGGTCACGCGCCGCGTCGGCGCGCTGGAGGAGAGCTACCTCAGTCGCGGCCGGCCGCTCAGCGAGGCGCGGCTTCTCTTCGAGATCGGGCCGGACGGAGCCGCGCTGGGCGTATTGCGCGCGCGGCTTGGGCTCGATTCCGGCTATCTCAGCCGCATGCTGCGCTCACTTGAAGCGCAGGGCCTCGTCACGGTCGAGCAGCAGGAAGGCGACGGCCGCAGCCGCCACGCGACGCTGACCGCCAAGGGCCGCGAGGAACTTGGGGCTTATGACGCCCTCTCCGACGGTCTTGCCAGCTCAATGCTCGAGGCGCTGTCAGAAAACGCGCGGGACCGGCTTGTCGCCGCGATGGCGCAGGTCGAGCATCTTTTGACCGCCGCATCCATCACCATCAGCGAAGAAGACGCAAACTGCGCCGATGCCCAGCAATGCCTGGCGCTCTATGTCGGCGAGCTGGCAACACGTTTCGAGACAGGTTTTGACACCAGCAAGGGAAGCACCGCGACCGGCGACGAGTTCACCCGCCCTCGCGGCTGCTTCCTGATCGCACGGCTCGACGGAAATCCGATCGGCTGCGGTGCAGTGCGCATGCTTGACCCCGCGACGGCAGAGATCAAGCGCATGTGGGTTTCACCGTCCACGCGCGGGCTGGGGCTGGCCAGTCGCATGCTGCGCCGGCTCGAAGCCGTCGCTTGCGACCTGGGCGCGCAAACGGTGTGCCTCGACACCAACGGGTCGCTAACGGAGGCGCGAGCCCTCTACAGCCGCGAAGGATATGAAGAGGTCGCGCGCTTCAACGACAACCCCTACGCCGATCACTGGTTTTCAAAGCCGTTGTAGGCACCTGAAGGCTCGGCGCTCCGCTAGAGTGCATATGGCAAGCCTACCCCCACTCCGTCGCCTTGCCCCGCGATAGCATGAGGGAATAGCCGCATCCGATAGCCCTGGTCTCAGGCGTCGGCGTCCTGCGTGGCGCGGAACTCATTGGCCGGGTAGACGCCGAGAATACGCACCTCGCGCGAGAAGAAGCGCAGCTCCTCCAGAGCATTCTTGACGCTCTGGTCGTCGGGGTGGCCTTCCACATCGGCATAGAACTGCGTGGCGGTGAAGGCGCCGAGCTGGTAGCTCTCCAGCTTGGTCATGTTGACCCCGTTGGTGGCAAAGCCGCCCATGGCCTTGTAGAGCGCGGCCGGCACGTTGCGCACGCGAAAGACGAAGGTGCTGACCATCGGCACGCCGTCCTTACGCTCGGCCCACTGCCTGGTCTTGGACAAAACGACGAAACGGGTGACGTTGTTTTCCGTGTCCTCGACGTCTTCCTCGATAATGTCGAGACCATAGAGGTCGGAGGCCAGGCGCGGCGCGAGCGCGGCCATCGACCGGTTCTGCATTTCGGCCACCAGCTTGGCCGCACCTGCCGTGTCACCGGCCACCATCGGCTTCCAGCCGTTCTTGCGGATATATTTACGGCACTGTCCCAGCGCATGGATGTGGCTGTGGACGGTCTTGATCTCCTCGCGCTTCACGCCCGGCAGCACCATGAGCTGGAAGTGGATCGGCAGGAAATATTCACCCACGATGTGCAGCTTCGATTCCGGCAGGAGATGGTGGATGTCGGCAACGCGACCGGCGATCGTGTTCTCGATCGGGATCATGGCGAGATCGGCCTTGCCGGTCTCCACCGCATTGAACGCATCCTCGAAGGTCGGGCAGGGCAACGGCTCCATGCCCGGATAGACATTGCGGCAGGCGGTGTCGGAATTCGCGCCCGGCTCGCCCTGGAAGGAAATGCGGTTGGTCTTTTCAGCCATGGTCAGGCCCTGTCTTGATTGGAAAGAATTTCGCGGGCGCGCTCAAGGTCTTCGGGCGTGTCCACGCCGAGAGGCACGGAGTTCACGATCTCGACGTCGATGCGCATGCCGGCCTCCAGCGCGCGAAGCTGCTCCAGCCGTTCACGCTTTTCGAGCGCAGAAGGCTTGAGCTTGACGAAGCGTTCGAGGGCCGCGCGGCGATAGGCATAGAGCCCGATGTGATGATAAAGCGGCCCCTCGCCTGACGGCGCGGTGGCACGGGTAAAGTAAAGCGCGCGCAACCGGCTTTCCGCGAGCGGGGAACCGACGACCTTCACCACGTTCGGATCCGTCTTTTCCTCTTCGCGCGTAATCTCCACGCAGAGCGTGGCGATATCCACCTCGGGGTCTTCGAGGGGCTTGAGCACGGCGGCAATCGTTTCAGGCTCGATGGTGGGCAGGTCGCCCTGCACGTTGATGACGATTTCGACGTCACCTTCCACATCGAGCGCCGTCAGCGCCTCGTAGATGCGGTCGGAACCCGATTCGTGATCGGTCCGCGTCATCACCGCCTCATGGCCATGCGCGCGCACGGCCTGGGCAATTCCGGCCGCGTCGGTGGCCACCACCACGCGGCCCAGCCCGCTCGCACGCGCACGGTCGGCGACCTGGACGATCATCGGGCGGCCGCAGAGGTCGGCAAGCGGCTTTCCGGGCAGGCGCGTGGCCCGCAAACGGGCGGGGATCAGGATGAGGTGCGACATGAGGATTCCTCAAGGTCCGAGAAAACGACGGTGGAAAGTGGCAAAACGTCTCACTGGCTGCGCTCTTATAGGTGTTGCAACGGGCGAGCAAAAGACCTAGTTTCCGCCAAATTCTGCTGGCTCGGCCGGCAAAGGGATAATGCCGTCGGTTGCCTGGAAAGAGGGTTTTTCCGGGAAAAAGCCGATAAATGGAGCCAGGGGCGAATGGACTCATTGGAATTCAACAAAATTGTCGGCGGCCTGCTGGGCACCGTTTTCGTAGTATTCTCCATCTCGCTGCTCTCTGACAGCATCTTCGCTTCGTCCGCTCCCGAAAAGCCGGGCTTCGCCATCGAGGCGGCTGAGGCCGAGGCGTCCGCAGGCGGCGAGGCCGCGCCGGCCGCCAAGCCGATCGCCGAGCTGCTCGCCAGCGCCGACGCGAAGGCCGGCGAATCCGTGTTCAAGAAGTGCCAGGCCTGCCACTCCGGCGAAAAGGGCGGCCCCAACAAGGTCGGTCCGGACCTGTGGGACATCGTGGATCGCCCGGTCGCCGAACATGGGGGCTTCTCCTACTCGGCCGGTATGAAGGATTTCTCCAAGGGCGGTGAAACTCTCTGGACCTACGACAACCTGGACCATTTCCTCACCTCGCCGAAGGGCTTCGTGAAGGGCACCGCGATGGGCTTTGCCGGCATCAAGAAAGATGACGAGCGTGCCAACCTGATCGCCTATCTGCGCACCCTGTCGGACAGCCCCAAGCCGCTGCCCGAGGCAGGCGCTGCCCCCGCCGCCCCGGCTGAAGGCGAAGCGCCGAAGGAAGGCGCGGCTCCCGAGGCGCCGGCCGAAGGTGGCGCAGCCCAGCCGGCACCGGCGCAGTAACGAAATAATCATCGCCAGATCATGAAAAAGCCGGGTTCAGCCCGGCTTTTTTGTTAGACTTTCCATCGGAACCGGCGGAAGCGCAGTGCGCAGCTTCCCTCACCTGTTCCGGGCGCTAGATTGGGCAACAGATTGCGAGGTTGGATATGCGGGCAGGGCTTGCGCGAATCATCGGTACAATCGGCATCGTGCCGGCCATGCTTGCGGCAAGCCTCCTCACCGCCTCCGCCGACGAATGGCGCACGTCTTCAACGCTCGGCGCCGAGTCGAGATACGGCAGCGATTTCCAGCGATACGATCACGTGAACCCCGACGCGCCCAAGGGCGGCACGCTGAATTCGGTCGCCAGCGGCACCTATGACAGCTTCAACCCCTATATCGTGCAGGGCGCTCCGGCGGCAGGCTTTGCAGAATTCGGCGGCGGCCTGCTCTATGAAACGCTGATGGAGCAATCGCTCGACGAGCCGGGCGTCAGCCATGCGATGATCGCCGAAGCCTTCAAATATCCGGATGACTTCTCCTCGGCCACCTATCGCCTGAACCCGAATGCCAAATGGCACGATGGCGAGCCGATTACCGTCGACGACGTCATCTGGTCCTTCAACATGCTGAAGGCCAACAGCCCGCGCTACAATCGCTACTACGCCGATGTCATCGAAGCGGTGGCGGTGTCCGATCGCGAGGTCGAGTTCCGATTCGACCAGAAGGGCAACCGCGAGCTGCCCAAGATCATGGGCGATCTCGTGGTGCTACCCAGGCACTGGTGGGAGGGCACCGACAAGAACGGCAAGAAGCGCGACATCACCCGGCCGACGCTGGAGGCCCCATTAGGGTCCGGCGCCTACAGGATCGAACGCTTCAAGCCGGGCTCGGAGATCGTCTGGGCGCGCGTGCCGGACCATTGGTCGGCCAATCTCGGCGTGAATGTCGGCCGCAACAATTTCGACCACAAGCGCTACACCTATATCCAGGACGACAACGCCGCATGGCAGGCCTTCACCAAGGGCGGCTATCAGGACATACGGTCGGAAAACAGCTCGCGGCGCTGGATGACCGAATACAATTTCCCAGCCGTCAAGGCAGGCGATGTGCTGAAGAAGGAGTTCACGGCCACCGCCTTCGTGTTCATGCAGGGCTTTGCCCTCAACATGCGCCGGCCACAGTTCCAGGATCGCCGCGTGCGCGAGGCGCTGACCCTGGCCTTCGATTTCGAATCGATGAACCGCACGCTGTTCTACGGCCAGAACACCCGCACCTCCAGCTACTTCGTCGGAAGCGAGTTGGCGTCGAGCGGCCTGCCCACGGGCAAGGAACTGGAAATCCTCGAACCCTATAGGGACCAGTTGCCACCGGAGCTGTTCACCCGCGAATTCAAGCTGCCCGCCTACGACAACCCGCAGTCCGAACGGCAATATCTGCGCCAGGCGGTCGGGCTGTTCGCCGAAGCCGGCTGGAAGATCAGCAACGGCAAGATGGTCAACGACAAGGGCGAGCAGTTCAGGATCGAATTTCTGGGCAGCGGACCGACTGACGAGGTGATCTCGAACTCCTTCGTCGGCACGCTGCGCAAGATCGGCATCGCCGCCTCGCTGCGCATCGTGGACACCTCGCAATATATCAATCGCATCAACGACTTCGATTTCGACGCAACAACCACGATCCTCAACCAGTCCAACTCGCCCGGTAACGAGCAGCGCGATTTCTGGAGCTCCAAGGCCGCCGATACGCCCGGCTCGCGCAACCTGATGGGAATCAGGAACCCGGTCGTCGATGCGCTGGTCGAGCGCATCATCTATGCGACCGACCGCGACGATCTGGTTGCCGCCACCCATGCGCTCGACCGCGTGCTCCTGTGGAACTACTACACGATCCCGCAATGGCACCGGACCAAGCAGTGGATCGCCTACTGGAACAAGTTCGGCATGCCCGAAACGCAACCGGAATATACCGGCGCCGATACCGATTCCTGGTGGATCGACCCGGAAAAGGAAAAAGCGCTGGCTGCAAAATACAAGGGCGCCAATTGATGGGTCCCGTTCTTTCGCGGCGCGATTTCCTCGCATTCGGCGCGGCTGCGGCACTTCTGCCCGATCTCGCCTCTGCCGCTTCCCCGACGGGCGCGAAACTGCACGGCCTGTCGGCCTTCGGCGACCTGAAATATCCAGCCGACTTCACGCATTTCGACTATGTCAATGCCGATGCGCCCAAGGGCGGAACCTTCATCTTCTCGCCGCCCAACTGGGTCTTCAACCAGAACCCGCTGACCTTCAATACGCTGAACACTTTCGTGGCCAGGAGCGACGCGCCGCCACGCATGGAAATGTGCTTCGATTCGCTGATGGCGAGTGCGCTGGACGAGCCGGACGCGCTCTATGGGCTGATCGCCGAAGGCGTCACCATCTCGGACGACCGCAACAGCTTCGAGTTCTCGTTACGACCTGAAGCCCGCTTCCATGACGGTTCGCCGCTGACTGCGGAAGACGTCGCCCATTCCTTCAAACTGTACAAGCAAGACGGCCATCCCAGCCTGCTGTTGCCGCTCAGCCAGATGACCGAGGCGGTGGCTGTCGATCCGCATACCTTCCGCCTGACCTTTTCAGGCAGGCAGCCGGCGCGCACCATCCTCGGGGTGGCCGGTTTTCCAATCGTATCGAAGGCCTATTTCGAGGCCAATCCCTTCACCAGCGCCAATATGAAGCCGCCGCTCGGCTCCGGTCCGTACAAGGTAGGTCGTGTCGTGCCTGGCCAGACCATCGAGTATGAGCGCGTCGAGGACTATTGGGCACGCGACCTGCCCGTCAATCGCGGGCTCTACAATTTCGACCGCATCCGCATCGAGTTCTACCGCGACCGGCAGGCCGGCTTCGAAGCCTTCAAGAAAGGCGACGTGCTCTATCGGCAGGAATTTACTGCCCGCGTCTGGGCGACCGGCTACGACTTTCCCGCGCTGAAGGAAGGCAAGGTCGTCAAGCGCGAGTTCCCCGCCGAGAAACGTCCTTCGATGCAGTCCACCGCCATCAATGAGCGGCGCGAACGTTTTCGCGATCCACGCGTGCGCAAGGCGATTGCCATGTGCTTCGACTTCGAGTGGACGCGTCGCAACCTGTTCTACGGTTCCTACGAGCGTGCGCAGTCCTGCTTCGAGCGCTCGGACTACCGGGCGGACGGACTGCCCTCGCCGGCGGAACTGGCGCTGCTGGAACCGCTGCGCGGCAAGATCCCCGACGAAGCCTTCGGCGAGGCCGTCATCCAGCCTGTTTCGGACGGCACGGGCCGGGACCGCAAGCTGCTGGGGGCGGCGTTGAAACTGCTCGGCGAAGCCGGCTGGAAGCGCGCGGGGCAGTTCGTGCAGAACGGCAAGGGCGAGAGACTGACGGTGGAACTGCTTGTCGATGACCAGGACTGGATTCGCATCCATTCGCCCTGGGTCGAGAATATGAAGGCCATCGGCATCGATGCCTCGATCCGGGTCGTGGATTCGGCGCAGTACACCAACCGCAAGCTCGAATTCGACTTCGACCTGGTGACCATGGCCCAGTCCTTCACCGCAACGCCGACCCGCGACGAGATCGAAGCGACGTTCCATTCACGCGCGGCCACCCTGTCCGGCTCGAGCAACCTGGCCGGCATCGCCGATCCCGCCATCGACGCGCTTGTGGAGGCTGCCGGAAGGGCGGAAAGCCGTGAGGACCTGATCACGGCGCTGCGTGCGCTGGACCGGGTCTTGCGCGCGCGTCTCGACTGGATTCCAAATTGGTATCTTCCGAATCACCGGGCGGCGTTCTGGGATATGTTCGGCTTCAAGGAACCCAAACCCGACTTCGGCTTCCCGGTCGAAGCCATGTGGTGGTTTGACAAGGACAAGGCGGCAGCGATTGGCAAGGCTTAGACTTCCACTCCAGGCAAGGGATGGCTCTTGGCATTACCCCCGCCTGTCATTGGCGAGGCCTGCCTGATGGGTGCCTATATCCTGCGCCGCATCCTTTTGATGATCCCGACCCTGTTCGGCGTCATGGCGATCTCCTTTGCCGTCGTGCAGTTCGCGCCGGGCGGACCGGTGGAGCAGGTGATCGCCAAGCTGACCGGGCAGGGCGGCGACGCGACCGAACGCATTTCCGGTGGCGGCGGCGAACCCGGCATGACCAATTTCGATGCCGGCGGCATCGCCTCGTCCAAATATCGCGGGGCGCAGGGGCTCGACCCCGAATTCATCGCCAAGCTGGAAAAGCAGTTCGGCTTCGACAAGCCGCCGCTCGAACGCTTCTTCATGATGCTGTGGGACTATGCCCGCTTCGACTTCGGCCAGAGCTATTTCCGCGACATCAGCGTGCTCGACCTGATCCTCGAAAAGATGCCCGTGTCGATCTCCATCGGCCTGTGGGTGACGCTGCTGTCCTATCTGATCTCGATCCCGCTCGGCATCCGCAAGGCGGTGAAGGACGGCTCCTCCTTCGACACCTGGACCAGCGCGATCGTCATCATCGGCTATGCCATTCCCGGCTTCCTGTTCGCCATCCTTCTGATGGTGCTGTTTGCCGGCGGTTCCTTCTTCGACTGGTTCCCGCTGCGCGGCCTCACCTCCGACAATTGGGAGCAACTGTCGTGGCCGGCGCGCATCCTCGACTATTTCTGGCACATCACGCTACCACTGACGGCGCTGGTGCTGTCGGCCTTCGCCACCACGACGCTGCTGACGAAAAATTCCTTCCTCGATGAAATCCGCAAGCAATATGTGGTCACGGCCCGCGCCAAGGGCCTGTCGGAACGCAGGGTGCTCTACGGGCACGTCTTCCGCAATGCCATGCTGATCGTGATCGCCGGCTTTCCCGGCGCCTTCATCTCGGCCTTCTTCACCGGCTCGCTGCTGATCGAGAACATCTTCTCGCTTGATGGGCTGGGGCTGCTTGGCTACAAGTCCATTCTCGACCGCGATTATCCGGTGGTGTTCGCCAATCTCTACATCTTCTCGCTCATCGGCCTCATCGTCAGCCTGATCTCCGACCTCACCTACACATGGATCGATCCGCGCATCGACTTCGAGCGGAGGGATGTGTGATGACGACCGTGGAGGACGTGACAGGCGCACGCAGCAGACGCCCCCGGCTGTCGCCGCTCAACCAGCGGCGCTGGGCCAGCTTCAAGGCCAACCGGCGCGGCTACTGGTCGCTCTGGATATTCATGGTCCTGTTCGTGCTGTCGCTGTTTGCCGAATTCATCGCCAACGACCGGCCGCTGATCGCCTCCTACAAGGGCGAAATCCTGTTTCCGGTCCTGATCGACTATCCGGAAGAGAAGTTCGGCGGCTTCTACGCGGTGACCGACTATCGCGATCCCGCGATCAGCGACGAGATAAAGGCGCATGGCTGGCTGATCTGGCCGCCGATCCGCTACAGCTACAACACGGTCAACAACGAGATTCCGGAAGCTGCTCCCGCCAAGCCTTCCTGGCTGTATTCCAAGGAGGTGCGTTGCCAGCGCTACCCGCAGGGCGTGAATGACGAGAACTGCACGCCCGGCAACTGGAACTGGCTGGGCACGGACGACCAGACACGCGACGTGCTGGCGCGCGTCATCTACGGGTTCCGCATCTCGGTGCTGTTCGGCCTGATCCTGACGGCCGGCTCGGCGCTTGTCGGCGTGACCGCCGGCGCCATACAGGGCTATTTCGGCGGCTGGACCGACCTGCTGTTCCAGCGTTTCATCGAAATCTGGTCGGCCATTCCGGTGCTCTACCTGCTGCTCATCATCTCGGCCATTCTGCCGCCGGGCTTCTTCATCCTGCTCGGCATCATGCTGCTGTTTTCCTGGGTGGCTTTCGTGGGCGTGGTGCGCGCCGAATTCCTGCGCGCGCGCAATTTCGAGTATGTGAATGCCGCGCGCGCGCTCGGCGTACCCAACCGCACGATCATGATCCGCCACCTGCTGCCCAACGCCATGGTGGCGACGCTGACCTTCCTGCCCTTCATCCTCAACGGCTCGATCACGACGCTGACATCGCTCGATTTTCTCGGCTTCGGCCTGCCTCCCGGCTCGCCCTCGCTCGGTGAACTGCTGAAGCAGGGGCAGCGCAACCTGAACGCCCCCTGGCTCGGCTTTTCAGGCTTCCTCGTAATTTCGATCATGCTGTCGCTGCTGATCTTCATCGGCGAGGCCACCCGTGACGCCTTCGATCCGCGGAAGACATTCCGATGAGCGGTTGGAGATGGTATAATCCTGCCGGATTTCTACCATGGAGACCGGCATGGGCATGAATATCAAGAACGAGCGGGTGGAGAGGCTGGCACGGGACCTCGCCCGGGAAACCGGTGAGACCCTGACTACGGCCATCGAGCGCGCGCTGGAAGACAGGCTGGAGAGGCTCGCACGGCACAAGGAGCGGGAGTGGCGATATCAGCGGATCAAGGAGATCGTCTCGCGCCTTCCGCCGACACCGCCCGGCATAACGAGCGACCATTCCGATCTCTATGACGACGATGGGCTTCCGGCATGATTGTCGACGCCTCCGCCCTGCTGGCCATTGTCCTCGGAGAAGAGGACGGAGACTCATATAGCCGCGCGATCGCCGATGAGCTCGACGATATCTTCATCTCGCCGATTAATTTCGTGGAGGCCGCGATAAGGGCTGACAAGAAAGGTCCCGAGACCGGGGAGGCGCTGGACGAAATCATGCGGGTAGGAGCGATAAAGCTCGCACAGATTACACGGACCCAGGCGCAAATTGCCCGCGAAGCCTACCAACGGTTCGGCAAGGGCAATCATCCGGCAAGGCTCAACCTCGGCGACTGCTTCGCATATGCACTCGCCAAGGCGCGAAGCGAAAAGCTCCTCTTCAAGGGCGACGATTTCCGCAAGACCGATATCGAGGCCGCCCTTTGACCACGCTGCTTTCCGTCCGCGATCTTTCGGTTGCGTTTTCCAACGGCGGCCTCACGCAGACCTCCGTCGACCGCATCTCCTTCGACATCGGCAAGGGCGAGACGGTGGCGCTGGTCGGCGAATCGGGATCGGGCAAGTCGGTCTCGGCGCTGTCGGTGCTGAAACTGCTGCCCTATCCGGCGGCAAGCCATCCCTCGGGCGAAATCCTGTTCCACGACCGGAACCTGCTGGCGCTGAGCGAGAAGGAACTGCGGCAGGTGCGCGGCGGCAAGATCTCCATGATCTTCCAGGAGCCTATGACCTCGCTCAACCCGCTGCACACGATCTCGCAGCAGATCGTCGAAATCCTGCGCCTGCACCAGCCGATGAGCCTGAAGGACGCACGCACGCGCACGCTGCAACTCTTCACCGATGTCGGCATCCGCGAGCCCGCCAAGCGGCTCGACGCCTATCCACACCAGCTTTCGGGCGGCCAGCGGCAACGCGTGATGATCGCCATGGCGCTGGCCAACCAGCCCGAATTGCTGATCGCCGACGAGCCGACGACGGCGCTGGACGTCACCGTCCAGGCACAGATTCTCCAGTTGCTGGACGAGTTGAAGCAGCGCAGCGGCATGTCGATGCTGTTCATCACCCACGATCTGGGCATCGTTCGCCGCATCGCCGACCGCGTGTGCGTGATGACCAAGGGCAAGATCGTCGAGGCAGGCCCCACCGAGCAGATATTCTCCAATCCGCAGCATGAATATACCCGCCACCTGCTGGCCGCCGAGCCGAAGGGCAAGCCCCCGGCAACCGACGAGAACGCCAAGCCCGTCATGTCCGGCAAGGACATCAAGGTCTGGTTTCCGATCAGGCAGGGCTTCTTCCGCAAGACGGTCGACCATGTGAAGGCCGTGGATGGTATCGACCTCACCGTGCGGGCCGGCCAGACGCTGGGCGTGGTGGGCGAATCGGGATCGGGCAAGACCACGCTGGGGCTGGCGCTTTCGCGCATGATCTCCTCCACCGGGCAGATCAAATTCGAGGGCCGCGACATCAACGCCCTCACCTTCAACGACATGCGGCCGCTGCGCAGCGACCTGCAGATCGTGTTCCAGGACCCGTTCGGTTCGCTCAGCCCGCGCATGTCGGTGGCCGAGATCATCGAGGAAGGGCTGAAAATCCACGCCCCCAAGCTGTCAGACGACGAGCGCGACCGGCAGGTGGTGGACGTGCTGAACGAGGTGGGGCTCGATCCCTCGACCCGCTTCCGCTACCCCCATGAATTCTCCGGCGGCCAGCGCCAACGCATTGCGATTGCGCGTGCGATGGTGCTGAAACCCCGCTTCGTCATGCTGGACGAGCCGACATCGGCGCTCGACATGAGCGTGCAGGCGCAGGTGGTGGATCTGCTGCGCGGCCTGCAGGCCAAGCACGACCTTGCCTACCTGTTCATCAGCCACGATCTCAAGGTGGTGCGGGCGCTGGCCAATGACGTGATCGTCATGCGCAACGGGCGGATCGTCGAGGCCGGCTCCTCGCGGCAGATTTTCGAGAACCCGCAAACGGATTACACGCGCGCGCTGATCTCGGCGGCGTTCCGCATCGAAACGGCGCCAGCCGGCGTCGTCAGCGAATAGCAAGAAAAGAGGGAGGGCACGGCATGGAGAAGGGCCGTATTCTGTTGTCGGTCACGGGGTTCAACCCGCAGCGCTGGCATGAGCTTCTGGCGGCAGAGCGCGACGTGGTGCTAAAACCCGACAGCGCGACGGACCCGTCGATAACCTATGCCGTGGTCTGGAAGCAGCCGCCGAACATCCTGGCCAAGCTGCCGAACCTGCGGGTCATCTTTTCCATCGGCGCCGGTGTCGATCACCTGTTCAACGATCCCGGCCTGCCGGACGTGCCGATCGTGCGCGTGGTGGCCGACAATCTGGCCCGCCACATGACCGAATATGTCGTCTGGCGCGTGATCGACCATCATCGCCAGGGTGCGCTGTACCGCGCCCAGCAGCAGAAGAAGATCTGGCACGAGCCATTGCAGAGGCCGGCCGAAGACGTCTCGGTGGGCATCATGGGACTGGGCCAGCTCGGCCGGGCGGCCGCGCGGACATTGATGGGGCTTGGCTTCCGCCTCAACGGCTGGAGCCGCACCGAGCAAGCGATGGAAGGCGTGACGACCTTTCATGGCGAGCAGGGGCTGATCCCCTTCCTCAATGCCACCGACATTCTGGTGGTGCTGCTGCCGCATACACCGGCGACCGAAGGCATCATCAGCCATGACCTTCTGCGTCACCTGCGCCGCCGCAACGCGCTCGGCGGAGCGGTGCTGATCAATGCCGGGCGCGGCAAGCTGCAGAAGGACGCCGACATTGTGCGCGCGCTGGACGACGGCACGCTGAAGGAGGCCAGCCTCGATGTGTTCGAGGTCGAACCGCTGCCGAAGACGAGCCCGATGTGGACGCATCCCAAGGTGTTCATCACACCGCATGCGGCAGCCACATCCGACCCCGAGCATCTCATCCCACCGATGCTGAAGCAGATGGACGCCTTCGAGCGCGGCGAGCCGCTGGACCATATCGTCGACCGCGCGGCGGGGTATTGAGGACGGACAGAGACCGGGATCTAAACCACTTACCTTCCCCTTCGAAGGGGAGGGAAGAAACTCACGGGCGCCGGAAACTCGTGGGGCCGCCATAGAGATAGCCGATGCGCTCGACCGCCTCGCGCAAGCCCTCGCGCGACACCATCATGGTGTGGCCATTGGCATGGATCATGTTTTCGGCATCGGTCATGATGGCGACATGACCCTTCCAGAACACCAGATCGCCGCGCCGCAGGCCGGAAAAATCCGCGCCCGGAACGATGGGGTCCCCCACCGAAGCCTCTTGCATATCGGTGTCGCGCAATACGCTGCGCCCCGCCATCAGCATGGAAAGCTGCACCAACCCCGAGCAGTCTATGCCGAAGCCCGACACGCCGCCCCACAGATAGGGCGTGTTAAGGAAGGTTTCCGCAACGGCGACGTAATCCTCCGCCACGGCCTCGACCGGTGCGATATGTCCGGCGACAACGGCCTGCCCGGATGAAAGCAGCGCATAGGCCGTGCCGCGCGTCTCGGCCTGGCCCGTCACGGTGACGAGCGCGCCCATGGACAATTCGCCTGCGCGCGCAAAGCGCAGGTCAGGCCCCGGATAGACGAAAGTGCGCGGGACGATGACGCGATGTGTCGGCGCGTGCTCACGCGGGACGATGGCCGATTGCACGACATAACCGACATAACCGTCGCGCTCTGCCTGTACCCACGCCCACCCCGGCGTTTCGTCGAACACCAGCACCTCGTCGCCATGGATGAGCTGCGTGTCGATGGCGGAATCGTCGCGCGGCGACTTCTTCAGATCCGCCACCGAGGCAGCGATGCGCGCCGGGCGACCGGTGACGAACCGTTCGGCCGACACCTGACCTTTCAGGCGGGCGTCGGCAAGGTCGGGACGAAAGGCATGCAGGCGGGCATCGCGGGCGGTCAAATCGGTAACTCCATTGCTTTGGCAATGATAGCATCGCCAAAGCGCTCGACATAGAGCGCGCCCTCCACGGTGCGCTTGATAAGCACGTTGCGCCTGTCGAGCTCGTCCCGGTGGCGCGACACCAGTTTCAGCGCGCCCATCGTGTCGAGCGCGCGCGTGATCACCGGCTTGGTGACGTTGAGCCGTGCCGCCAGCCCGCGCACCGTATGCGGCGGCGGGTCGAGATAGATGGTCAGCAGGATCGCCATCTGCCGAACCGTGAGGTCGGGCGCGTCATCGCGCACCTCGGCAAGGTTGACCTGCTGCCAAAGTCGCAAAGCCTGGCTCGGACGCAAATGGACTGCCATGCGCCCAGAATGCCGCGAAAACGTTTCGGTTCCGTTTCAGTCCAGGCGGACGCTGGACCATGATGCCGAAAAGCGGAACTGCTCTTCGGCATCATCATGACCCATAATTGATTACCGCCTTTGTGCGACGCGAGGAAGCGACGCCACTTCGCTGCAAAATGCTCGGTCAGCCGAAGCGGGCCGAGATCACGCGCTCCAGCGCACGGATCGCCTGCGCCTCGCCGCCGACAGGTCCATGCGGGCGCTCGGTCAGGTTCCAGGCGAAGATGTCGAAATGCGCCCAGCTCGCGGCCTTCTCGACGAAGCGCTGCAGGAACAGGGCAGCCGTGATAGAGCCGGCAAAACCGTCCGTGGTGACGTTGTTGATGTCGGCCACCTTGGAGGAAAGCTTGGCGTCGTAGGGCTTCCAGAGCGGCATGCGCCAGATCGGATCCTCGACCTCCGTGGCTGCCGTCGCGAGTTCGGCGGCAAGCGCATCGTCGCCGGTGTAGAAGGGCGGCAGGTCCGGCCCCAGCGCCACGCGGGCGGCACCCGTCAGCGTCGCCATATCGACCAGAAGCTGCGGCGCTTCCTCGTCGGCCAGCGCCAGCGCGTCGGCCAGCACCAGCCGGCCCTCGGCATCGGTATTGCCGATTTCGACGGTAATCCCCTTGCGGCTGGAAAGAATGTCGCCGGGGCGGAAGGCGTTGCCCGCGATGGCGTTCTCGACCGCCGGGATCAGCACGCGCAGGCGCACCGGCAGGTTTGCCGCCATGATCATGGAGGCAAGGCCTAGCACATTGGCCGCGCCACCCATGTCCTTCTTCATCAGAAGCATGCTGCTGGCCGGCTTGATGTCGAGGCCGCCCGTGTCGAAGCACACGCCCTTGCCCACCAATGTAATCTTGGGCGCGTCCTTCTTGCCCCAAACCATGTCGATGAGGCGCGGCGCGATGGTCGAGGCGCGGCCGACGGCATGGATCATCGGGAAATTGCGTTTCAGCAGATCGTCGCCCTCGATCACCTCGACCTTGGCTTTATGCTGCTTTGCCAGGCGGCGCACGGTGGCTTCCAGCGCATCCGGGCCCATGTCGTTGGTGGGTGTATTGACAAGGTCGCGCGTCAGGAAAACGCCCTCGGCGAGGCGTTCCACATCGGCACGATCCACGCCATCGGGAAGCGAAAGCCGCAACTCCTTGCCGGCATTCTTGCCGTATCGGGTGAAGACATAGCCGCCGAGCATGAGGCCGAGCGCGGCCAGTGACGGGTTGGCAGGCGTTTCGGCGAAATGCCAGTCGCCTTCGGGCAGGCTGCGTGCCAGCGCGCCGAGCGACAGCGCGCCCTCCCCGTCATTGCCGAGACCGAACAGCACACCGGCGACGGCGCCTTCGGCGTCGGGCAGCACCAGCGCGCGGCCCGCTTCCCCGGAAAAGCCGTTCTGCTGCGCCCAGGCCAGCACCGTCAGATCGAGCCCCGCACCATCCAGACCGCCCTTGGCAACCAGATGGATCGGACGGGACTTTTTCAGCTTCTTGTCGGTGACGGAGAGCGGCATGCGTGTCTTCCTCGGCTGCGTGAGCGGCCCGGCAGGAGCGGCCGGGCCTTAAGGGGGGCTCCAACGCGATCGATCACGCCGGAGTCTGATTGTCCCCTTCTAGCGCCGACGCGCGCGCCTGCAAAGCAGGCGAGCGCGGGTAGCACGCGCGAAAATCATGCAGCGCGGCGGGCCGACTCGATGGCCTTGTTGAGCGCCCATTCGCTTTGAGCGCCGCGATAGACCTTCGATCCGATGACGAAGGACGGCGTGCCGCTCAAGCCGTAGGCGCGCGCCTGTCCCTTGTTGCGGGCGATGATGCGCCCGATACGATCGGAATTGGCGACCGTCTGCAACGCGGCCGGGTCGACCCCTGCCTGGGCGAGCGCGTCATCGATACGCTCGTCCACCAGCCGCGAGCGGGTCGCCATCAGCGCACGCAGCGCCTGCTTGTACTGGCCGAGTTCCTTCGCCGCCAGCACCATGCGTGCCGCCCGGACCGACGACGCACCGAACACCGGAAGGTCCTTCATAACCAGACGCACATTGCCGTCCCGCTCGACGACCCTCATCAGATCCGGATAGCTCCATTTGCAATAAACGCACTGATAGTCGAAGAATTCAAAGATGGTGACATCGCCATGTGGATTGCCAAAGACGGGAATGTCGGGATCGGCAAGCGATCCCTTTCCGGCCGCAAGGGCGGAAGCTTCAGGGAGCATGAGGCTCGCAGCGCCAATAACCGAACCGACAAGCATCTGGCGTCTGTTGATCGTCACAGGCTTCTCCTTTTTATATCTGCTTGGAAGTCAAGCGCGACATCCCCAGCGCTCTTGATGGACGCCTATGCAGTGTAATTATGTTCTGTTTGAGGGCGCAAATGGCCAAAATCAGGGAGATGGTCGCCATGCTTACCGTCACGCCCGCCGACGACGCAGCCATTAACCTTGCGTTAGGGTTAACAGAATATTTCTCGACACGGGAAGCTGGCCCAGGGCCGGCGAGGACGGGGATCCGGTTTCGATGTCGACCATTCGCATGAAGACGACCGCAGCCAGGCGCGCCATCATGGCAGCCATGATGCTGACACTCGCGGCCGGTGTTTCGGGCTGCGGAACCGACAGGATGACGACCGGCTCGGTCTCGCGGACGACCGGCAGCAAGCCGGTGGAAAGCATGTCGTCGACGGAACTCGCTTCCGCCGCGACCGCGCTCGGCAAGACCTATGCCCGCAACCCCACCGAAAAATCCATCGCGTTGCGCTACGCTAGCGTGCTGCAGATGAATGGCCGGTCGGACCAGGCGCTGGCGGTGATGCGCAAGCTGGCCATCGCGCTGCCCAAGGACCGCGAAGTGCTGGCCGCCTATGGCAAGGCGCTGGCCGCCGGCGGTCAGCTCGAACCGGCGCTGGATGCGGTGCGGCGCGCCCAGACGCCGGAATATCCCGACTGGAAGCTCGCTTCGGCCGAGGGCGCCATCCTCGACCAGCTCGGCCAGCCGCAGGAAGCGCGCCAGCTCTACCGCAAGGCGCTGGGCATCAAGCCGAACGAGCCCTCGGTGCTGTCCAATCTGGGCATGTCCTATGTGCTGGAAGGCGATCTCAAGACGGCTGAAACCCATATGCGCCAGGCAGCAGCCGCTCCCGGCGCCGACAGCCGGGTGCGCCAGAACCTCGCACTGGTGGTCGGCTTGCAGGGTCGCTTCGACGAGGCCGAGAAGATCGCCCGCGGTGAGCTTTCGCCCGAACAGGCACAGGCCAATGTCGCTTATCTGCGCGACATGCTCTCGCAGCAGAATGCGTGGAACCAGCTCAAGCGGCAGGACAAGAAAGCTTCCGCCACCAACTGATCCGCGCAGACCGCGCCCGTCGCTACGGCCTGCAACACGCCGGGCCTGTGAAAATAGACGCGATTTCGTCCGGTTCACCTGTTCCCATCACCTTCGGTCGGGGCGCACAATCGCCTGCCATCAGAAGAAGCTGCCACGTTCACTGACCTGGATGCCGACCGGCCCCAGGATGACGGCGAACAGCACCGGCAGGAAAAACAGGATCATCGGCACGGTGAGTTTCGGCGGCAGCGCGGCTGCCTTCTTCTCAGCGGCGTTCATGCGCATCTCGCGGCTTTCATTGGCAAGCACACGCAATGCCTGCCCGACCGGCGTGCCGTAGCGCTCGGCCTGGATCAGCGCCTGCGTTACTCCCTTCACCGCCTCAAGCCCGGTGCGCGCGGCAAGGTTCTCATATGCCTGCCGACGTTCCTGCAGATAGGACAGTTCCGCATTGGTGAGGATCAGTTCCTCGGCCAGATCCACCGATTGCGCGCCGATCTCGTCGGCGACGCGCCTGATCGCGGCCTCGATGGACATGCCCGACTCCACGCAGATCAGCGTCAGATCGAGCGCATCGGGCCATGCCTGCTGGATCGACTGCTTGCGCTTGGTCGCCCGGTTGGTGACATAGAGCACCGGCAGGTAGAAGCCGGCATAGGCCGCAATGATGCAGACGAATATCTTCATGAACATCGGCTGGTCGGGCAAAGCGCCCAGCACGAAGACATAGAGGACGGCCAGCACCAGTCCGACAAAGGGCAGGACCAGGCGGAAGAAAAGAAACCTCGTCAGCGGGTTCTCGCCGCGGAACCCCGCGACCTTGAGCTTGTTGAGCGTCGCCTCGTCGACCAGCGCCCGCTTCAGGTCCAGCCGCTCAACGATGTTGCGCATGCCCACCGACTGTTCCTCGCGCAAGCCCTTGCGGCGGCGATCGGCCTCGGCGGCAAGGCGCGCGCGCTGCCTGGCGCGCAGCTCGTCGCGCTCCAGCGCCACGGCCTTCATGCGCGACTTGAGCGGGTTGGCGCCCAATGCCGGCAATGCGGTGAAAACGGTGGCGAAGACCGCAATGCCAACCAGCAGCGCAATCAGGAAGGACGGATCGGTGATGGTCTTGACGACATGGTCGGTCATTGGATCAGACCTCGAAATTGATCATCTTGCGCATGACGAAAATGCCGATCGACATCCAGATGCCCGACACACCCAGAATCATGTGGCCGGTGCTGGTGATGAACAGCGGCATGATAAAACCCGGGCTGGACAGATAGACCAGCAGCGCCACGATGAAGGGCAGCGCGCCGATGATCGCGGCGGAAGCCTTGGCTTCCATCGACAGGGCCTGCACCTTGGCCTTCATCTTCTTGCGGTCGCGCAGCACCTTGGAAAGATTGCCGCCGGCCTGACTCTGGATCTGGATGACGATGCCGAAGAAATTCGCTTCCGGACAGGGCATGGTCTCGCCCATGCGCATGGCGGCTTCCGGAATGGAAAGCCCGAGCTGCTGTGCCTCGACGATGCGACGGAACTCGGACTTCACCGGCTCCGGCGCCTCGCTGGCGATAAGGCGGATGCCGTCATTCAGCGGCAGGCCCGACTTCACCGCGCGCACGATGATGTCGAGCGCATTCGGAAACTCGTTCAGGAATGCCTTGACGCGGCGCGCGCGCTTGAACGAAACGAACCAGCGCGGCACGCCGATGGAGCCGGCGATCAGCACGCCCGGCAGCAACAGAAACGGTGCGCCGACAATGAAGGCCAGCAGCGTGAGCACCACGCCGCAGATGCCGGAATAGACATAGAAGCGCTCCACCGGCACCTGCAGGCCTGCCTGCCTGATCTGGATGCGCAGCGGCGGCTTCCTGGTGTTGCGGTCCTGCGTCTTCTGCTTTTCGTCCAGTTCCTTCAGCGAATCCTGGATCGACTTGCGGCGTTTCTGAGCCTCGTTCGCACGATCGCGCGCCGCCCTCACCACCGAGCGATCGGTTTCGGCGGATTTGACCGTCTGCAGCCGGCGATCCGCCTTCTTCTCGTTTTCGATGGACTTGAACAGGAAAGCATAGGCCACCGCGCCGGCGCTGAGGCCGGCCAGCGCGATGAACATCAATACCGTCGAGTCCATGCCGAACATCGGTGCTAGTCCGTCCGCTTTTCCATGGCTTCCAGTGCGGTCGCCAGTCGCTGTTCCTCACCGAAATAACGTGCCCGATCCCAGAAATGCGGCCGTCCGACGCCCGTCGAGACATGCTCGCCGATCAGTCGCCCCGAGGCATCCTCACCCTTGATGTTGTAAAGGACCAGGTCCTGCGTGATGATGACGTCGCCTTCCATGCCGATCACCTCGGTGACATGGGTGATGCGGCGCGAGCCGTCGCGCAGGCGCGCGGCCTGAATGATGACATCCACCGATCCGACGATGATCTCGCGCACGGTGCGCTGCGGCAGCGAATAGCCGCCCATGGCGATCATCGATTCCATGCGGTTGAGGCACTCGCGCGGGCTGTTGGAGTGGATCGTGCCCATCGAGCCGTCATGGCCCGTGTTCATGGCCTGCAACAGGTCGAACACTTCCGGTCCGCGCACCTCGCCCACGATGATGCGCTCGGGACGCATGCGCAGGCAGTTTTTCACGAGATCGCGCATGGTGATCTCGCCCTCGCCTTCAAGGTTGGGCGGGCGCGTTTCGAGACGCACGACATGCGGCTGCTGGAGCTGCAGTTCGGCCGAGTCCTCGCAGGTGATGACGCGTTCGTCGCGGTCGACATAATTGGTCAGGCAGTTGAGCAACGTCGTCTTGCCTGAGCCCGTGCCGCCCGAGATGATGACGTTGCAGCGCACGCGGCCGATGATCTTCAGCACTTCCGCGCCCTCTGGCGAGATCGCGCCGAAGCGGACGAGCTGGTCAAGCGTGAGCTTGTCCTTCTTGAACTTGCGGATCGTGAGGGCCGCGCCGTCGATCGCCAGCGGCGGGGCAATGACGTTCACGCGAGAACCGTCGGGCAGGCGCGCATCGCAGATGGGCGAGGATTCGTCCACACGACGGCCGACCTGGCTGACGATGCGCTGGCAGATGTTCAGAAGCTGCTGGTTGTCGCGAAAGCGGATGCCGGTCTGCTCGACCTTGCCATTGACTTCGATGAAGACCTGCCTGGCGCCGTTGACCATGATGTCGGCGATGTCGTCGCGCGCCAGAAGCGGCTCCAGCGGGCCATAGCCGAGCACATCGTTGCAGATATCCTCGAGCAGTTCTTCCTGCTCGGAGATCGACATCGCGAAATTCTTGATCGCGATGATGTCGTTGACGATGTCGCGGATTTCCTCGCGCGCGCTCTCGGGATCGAGCTTGGCGAGTTGCGACAGATCGATCGTGTCGATGAGCGCGGAAAAGACCTGGCTCTTGGTGTCGTAATAGGTTTCGCTGCGCTCGCGCTGGGCCTTGCGCGGCTCCGGTGCCGGCGGCTCGGCAACAGGACGGCGCGGCGCGGCCGGCGCGGAGGCGATGCGGGTTTCGACCACCGGCTGCACCGAAGCCGCCGCCGGTGGTGCGGGCGGGCGGAATTCGGGCTTTGCCCGGCTTCCCTCGTCAGTGCCTCTTCTACCAAACATGGCCGATTACCAGTCCCAGGTTCACTTCTTGAGCTTGAGCTTTTCGAAAATGCCGCCGAGACCCGCCTTCTTGCGCGCCTTGGCCTCGCTGCGGCCCGTCAGCACATGCGCGATTTCGGAAAATGTCTGGACGATCGGGCTCTTGGCGTCCATCTCGCCCAGCATGCGGCCATTGTTGGCGGCATTGCCGAACAGCAGGGGCTCGAACGGAATAACGGCGACAGGCGTGACGCCGAGCGGCTCGGCGAAATCCGACACGGAGATTTCAGGACGCTTGGGCACGCCCACCTGATTGAGGATCAGCCGGGGCGGCGCGTCGTTGGGGCGAAGCTTCGCCAGCATGTCGAGCAGGTTCTTGGTGTTGCGCAGATTGGCCAGTTCCGGCGTGGCGGTGATGACGATCTCATCGGCCTGCATGAGCGTGTTGCGCGACCAGCCGCTCCAGACATGCGGCACATCCAGCACCAGCAGCGGGGCGCTGCGCTGGGCCGTGTCGATGATCTGCGTGAAGGCTTCGGAATCGAAATCGTAGACGCGGTCGAGCGTAGACGGCGCGGCAAGCAGCGACAGACGCTCGGCGCATTGCGCAAGGAGACGGTCCAGATAGACCTCGTCCACGCGCTCCGGCGAGAAGACCGCTTCGGCAATGCCCTGGGCAGGGTCCTGGTCGAAATTGATATTGGCCGTGCCGAAGGCGAGATCGAGATCGGCGACCATGACCTCGGAGCTGAACAGGGTCGACATGCTCCAGGCGACATTGTGCGCGATGGTGGAGGAGCCGACGCCGCCCTTGGCGCCGATGAAAGCGATGGAGCGACCGATGGGATCGCCTTCGGGATCGACGAAGATCGACGCGATGACGCTGACCACATCCACCATCGAGATCGGGGCGACGACATATTCGGAGATGCCCGAGCGGATCAGTTCGCGGTAGAGGCCGACATCGTTGTAATGGCCGATGATGACCACGCGCGAACTGGGATCGCAAACCTCGGAAAGTTCGCGCAGCGAGGCGAGCAGCTCCCGCGGCTCGGAGCGCGATTCCAGGATGATGAGGTTCGGGGTCGGCGCGCTTTGGTAGAACTCGACCGCGGTGGCGATGCCGCCCATATGCACCTTGAGATGCGCCTTGGCCATGCGGCGGTCCTCGGCGGCGCGCTCGATCGGGTGCGCGACGCTCTCGGTTTCGCAGAATGCCTGGATGGAGATACGCGGCACCGGCCGCAGCGCGTTCATCGCGGCGAAATCCGGTGTGGTTTCCGGGTTCTCCGTTTCGGTATCGTAGGCGAGATTGTCCATGATCAGATGTCCCCCATCGCCGATCAGTAATCGACCTCGCGGCGCGGCACCGGAGTGTAGAACGGCGCATTGCGGTAGCCGTCTATGACCGTCTCGCGCCGCTCGGCATCGATCTCGGACGGCTGGCGCGGCCCCAGAAGATCGGCCGGGTTCGCCACTTGCGCTGCAAGGTTGTTCTGGAACGAGCAGCCGAAATTGGCGTAGTGCTTGTTGTCGGTAGTGTCGGCAAGGTCCGCCGGCCAGCGGCCGCAGCGGTCCGTATAGGCGCGCATGGCCGCATAGGTGACGCGGATGGGCGCGGACACATCCGGCACCGAAGGCTGGTAGGACGAGACGATGACCCGGCTGTCCTTCACGCCCATACGCTGGACGTAGCGCGCGAAATCGCGACCGGCATCGCCGGCGGCAACCGAGTTGGGCGCGCCATAGGGCACCATGATCGTGACGAGCGGCGCTGCGCTGCGATCGTAATTGGCAAAGAAGCCGCGCAACGCCACGCGGTGCATTTCCGTCATGCCGCGGTCGCCAGCGCCCACCGGCAGATCCAGCACACGCTCCTTCTCGCCGATGACGATCGGATGATTGGTGCGATAGTCGTCGGGGATGGAGCCGACGGTGACGCTGTCGCGCTGCGCGCAGCCCGAAACCAGCATGGCTGCGAGGCCGGCCAGCGCCGGAGCCGCGATCCTGATGGCAAATCTTGCCTGAGACATGCCGGTTCCCCCGATCACTTGTAGATGTAGCCGACGACGCCGTGATAACGGCCGGCCGGTCTGTTGGTCTGCATGGTGCCGTAGACGCGGTTGACGCGACCAAGGAACATGCCGGCGCCATCGCTGGCGGGCGTGAAATTGTCGTCCGGCCTGGCCAGTTCGTTGCGCGCGACGGGCTTGGACAGATAGGGCGTGATGATGACGACCAGCTCCGTCTCGTTGCGCACAAAATCGCGGCTGCGGAACAACGTGCCAAGGACGGGAATCTTGGCGAGGCCCGGCACGCCATTGATGGCCTGGCGCACGTCATCGCGCACGAGCCCGGCGATCATCATGGAACCGCCGGACGGCAGCTCGACCGTGGTGTCGGCCAGACGCTTGCGGATGGACAAGGCGGTCATGCCGGGCTGATTGAAGCGCTGGCCCTTCTGAAAACCCGCCGAAAGCGCCACCGAGGCTTCGTTCGTCGGCTCGGAAACGGAAGTCCTCACCTTGAGGCTGATACGTCCCGGAGAAAGCACGACCGGCTGGAATTCCAGACCAATGCCATAGTCGAGTTTCTCTATGTCGTACTTTGTCTCGCCGGTGTCCTTGTCGATGCTTCTTCCGGTAACAAGGTTGAACTCGCCACCGACCTTGAATGTCGCCTTTTCGCCGGAGACCGCTGTCAGCGTGGGCTCGGCGAGGGTCTTCATCACCCCCGACTGCTCCATCGCATTGATGTAGGCGTCGAGCATCGAGGTTCCCAGGGAGAGCTGGGAAGCCGAAAGCGATTTGCCGAGGCCGGGGATACTGTCGCCGATGGCGCCCCACGAAATGCCATCTGCGTTGCCGCTGGCGATCATGTTGACGCCAAGCTGCTTCATGACATTGCGGCTGACTTCGGCGACCGTGACCTTGAGCGTCACCTGATCCTCGCCGACGATCTGCAGGAGATTGACGATCCTGCTCACCCTCCGCTCGGAATCGGGGTTGTTGATGTCGACGCCGCCGTTCGAGGACCCGCCGGAAGCGGTCTGCGAATACTGGCCGGTGGTCGCCTCGCCGCCACTGACGAAGACTGTTGCCAGATCGACCGCGCGCTTGGCGTCGAGCGGCGTTTCCACCGTTCCCGTCAGCACGACGTTATCGTTGATCAGTTCCACCCTGACGCTGGAGCTCGGAATAAACCGCTTGATGTAATCTTCCAGCCCCGCGACATCGCGCTCCACGGCCAGATCGAGGCTGGCGATCTGCTCGCCGTTCGGGCCGAAGACAAAGATGTTGGTTTCGCCGACCGACTTGCCGAAAAGATAAATGCGCCGTGCCGTGCGGGTCACGGCATCGGCCACTGCCGGATTGGCGACGAGAATGTCATAGGCATCCGCCGGCAGGTCGATGACGATGGATTTGTTGAGGCCGAGCTTCACCCGCTGCGCATTGCCTAAAGAAGAGCCGATCTGCGCCCTGCCCGCAGCGTGAGCGGCAAGCTGCCCTCCCTGCGGGAGGTTCGTCAGAAGCAGGGCCGTTGCGGAGCCTGCGAGAACCGCAAGCCGGGCAACACGGCCATTCAGATTCGCCCTCATTTGCGCGCCCCCGTCTCGGTCATTTCACCGGCCTTTATCAGCCGTATCGTGCCCCGGCGGCCGTTCCCGGAAACCAGATAGTCGGCCTCGCCGTCCGGCTTCTGCTGGGCGTCGGCAACCGAGCGCAGCGAAAGCGTCAGCCGATCGGCCATCTGCTGGGCCACGGTGATGATTTCGGCCTGCTGCGGCGACAGTTCCAGCGTGGCCGTATCGCCCACCTTCACGCGCCGGCCTTCCTCGTCTTCCTGGATGGCCTGATCGATGGCGAGAACCTTGATGTTCTGCAGGATGGTTTCGGTGACATAGCCGCTGCCGCCGCTTTCGGCTTCGCTGCGGCGCGTCATGATCACGTCCACATAATCGTTGGGCAGGATGAAGCCGCCGGCGGACGTATCGGCTGCGATACGCGTGGCCACCGCGCGCTTGCCGGCGGGCAGGATGGAAGACATGAAGCTCTGGCCGTCACCCACCAGCTTGGAGCGACGCAAAGGCTCGCCCGAATACATGGCGACACGCGCAAGCGAGTTCTTGAGCTGGTCCAGGGCTTCGGGATCGGCCGAACGGGTGATGAAGCCCGCGCCGACATTGTCCTTGGGCCATGCCTGCCAGGAGAGATGCCCGTTGACGGACGCCCCCATGGGCACGTCGCTGGCAAGAACGAGCACTTCGGTGAGGGGAACTGCCGGCTCTTGCGGGCCTGCGTTCACGACTTCCACCGGCTGCGACGCCGCCATGTTCTTGGCCACGTAGCCTGCCCCGCCGGCGGCCGCCACCGCCACGCCCAGAATGATCAGCCGGGATGCTGCCATTGCCCGAACCCCTTGCCCATATACCCGTCCGATCACGGACAATGGGGAGCAATCGTCAAATTATGGTTAATGCATCCCTGACGCGTATCATTAATTTTGCGTTGATTGCGCCGTAAACCTTCACGTCATCTGTCGATGACCGAGCATGCGAAGGTCGTCCGCAAGATGTGGGGGCGAGCGATATGGAAATCAGTTGGCGACGAGCTGGCCGATGGCCCAGACCATCAAGGGCGACTCGGGATAGGTGAGCAGGCCGCCAATGCCGAGCGCGATGCCGTAGGGCACGCCGAGCTTCCCATCCGCGAAATTGCGCAGGAACATGTTGCGCGAGGTGAAGACGGCAATTGCCGAACCGCGATAACGCAGGATTGCCAGCGTAAGCAGCCCGCCAAAGACCGCCGAGAAAAGAAGATATTTCAGAAGCAGCGGCGAAAAACCCATCCACACGGCCGTCGCGGCCATCAACTTGGCGTCGCCGCCGCCCATGCTGCCGAGAGCGAAAAGAGCGAAGGTGACGGCAAGTACCAGAGCGCCGGCGGCGAAGTGCATGCCATAAACCGACCAGTCCATCCCGGTCAGCGGCGCTGCGACCGCGAAAGTGCCGATGAGGAGCAACGGAACGCGGTTGGCGATCGTCATCGACAGCGTGTCGGAGATAGCAGCGAAGAGCATGCAAAAGGGGAAGACAACCAAGACCAATGCTATGAGCATGATGCCAACCTATGGGATACGGCCATTTTAGATCTTGCCCTCATCCGATTAAGGATTTGTGATTTTGGGTAAAAGTGAAAGAAAAAGGCCGCTGTAACGGCGGCCTTTGTCATTCCACACCGATTTTTCAGCGGAATGTTATTACGATCCAGTACCAGCAGTGCTGATTTCATCAGCAATTCCCTGGAACTTGTCGCTCAGGTTGGTGCCGATAGCACCGGCGGCGCCGATGATGACAACGGCGATCAGCGCGGCGATCAGGCCATATTCGATGGCGGTTGCGCCGGATTCGTCCTTCATAAAGCGGGCGAAGATGTTCTTCATGGGAAAGCTCCTTACTCCACGTTTAACAGCACTTCCGTCAACTGTTCTTCGTCATTGATCGGATAGCCGCACCCTAGCGAGGAGCTCTTTCAAACCGCTTAAGGAACAGCCTTACCGAATTCTTTCCGACCACCACCTAGACTTGTCGGTTAATGAATAAATAAAGCAAAGCAATGCATTGGAAGGAACGGCAGCGCATCCCGCTCCAAGCAACCCTCCCTTGGCGTGAAGGCATATAGGGAGAACGACTACCCCTATTCACCGCGCCGACAGCAAAGCCGCGATGCAACCGCGTTTAACCGTCGCTTCACCATTCCCGTTCATAGTCCGCCAACAATCTCCTTGGGACGGGGCGTCGCATGGCCATGTTGCAATCATCCTTTCGCCTTTCGGCAATCGCGGCCGGCATCGCCGCCGGCCTGACCTTGCCTGCACAGGCGGGCGCGGGCATCGACGTCGTGATGAACCAGGCCAAGATCGTGCGGCTGTCGCGGCCCGCGGACACGATCGTCATCGGCAATCCGGCAATCGCGGATGCGGCCGTGCAGGACGCCACCACCATCGTGCTCACCGGCAAGGGGTTCGGCGTGACCAACCTGGTCGCGCTCGACCGCGACGGCGCACCGATCGTGGACGAGCAGGTGACGGTGGCGCGCGACAGCACTTCCACCTTGCGCATCTATCGGCGCGCGGATGTGCAGACGCTGTCATGCACGCCTTATTGCGAAAGCTCCTACAAGGGCGCTGCCGAACAGGCATCCGAAGCCGAGATGAGCATCAGCCGCTGAACGCGGCCCGCCGGTTAGCCGGTGATGAATGCGCTTCATATAATTTTAGAGGCCATCCAAACCCGGCCTCAATGGATTTGCGCTAGCTATTTCCGCCACACAGGGTTCGGGCAGGCGGGGGCCGGCATGGTTTCGGGGACAGAAGCAGGAAAATCCACGCGGCGGAAACGCGCAGGCATGCTGTGCCTTTTCCTGCGTGACCGCAACGGTGCTGCGGCAATCGAGTTCGCGGCGCTGGCGATTCCGTTCTTCCTGCTCACCTTCGCCATTCTGGAAAGCTGCATTTCGCTGACGGCGGGGCAGATCGTTTCCAACTCGGCCGATGAAATCGCGCGTCAGTTCCGCACCGGCCAGCTTCGGCCGGACCCCAAGGACACCAACAACCAGAAACTCGCCGAAAAGATCCGCACCATGGTCTGCTCCAATCTGGAAATCATGGTTTCGAAGGGCTGCCCCGGTCTGGAAATGGACCTGCGGACATTCACCAACTTCACCGACGCCGCCAATCTCCGAACCAGGCTGACGGCCGACCGCGACCTCGACACCAGTGATTTCGCCATCAAGCCGGGCGGCCCCGAAGAACGGAACATCCTGCGCATCTATTACAAATGGCCGGTGATCACCGACTTCATGCGGGCTTCGATGTCCAACATAAAGGGCGGCTACATCCTGCAGACCGGCACTGCGATCTGGCAAAACGAGCCGTTCCAGCCGCTGGCCGCAGGCTGAGGCAAGGCGGGAGGGGATGAATATGGGCACTGCGATTGCATGGCTAGGGCGGAAACTGCCCCGGTTCCTCGCGGACCGGCGCGGCGTCGGCGCGATAGAGTTCGCGCTCATCGCGCCGCTCCTGCTGGCGCTCTACTTTCTCAGCGCAGAATTTTCCATGGGCTTCGAGACCGACAAGAGGGTCGACCGCGTCGGCAGCATGGTGGCCGACCTCATTACCCAGAAACCGTCCATCAAGAAGACGGAGGTGGAGGAGATCATGAAACTCGCCAACACCCTGCTTCAGCCCTACGACCGTTCCAGTCCAAAGGTCGTCGTGACGGCGATCCAGATGTCCGGCGATCCCTCGCCAACGGTTCAGGTCTCCTGGTCGCGGCAGATGGTGGACGGCACGTTCAGCGAGCCGTTCAAGAAGGATACGATCACCACCATTCCGGAGGATCTCAGGATTCCCAATGCTTTCGTGATCAGGGTCAGCAGTTCGCTCGAATACAAGCCGCTCATCACCTGGTCGGCTGAGCAGAAGAAAACCCTCGGGCTGGGCGGCGCCTTCGACAACATCTCGATGAGCGACACCTACTACCTGCGCCCGCGCATGACTTCGACGATCGCCTGTAACGACTGCTCGAGTTAGCCCATAGACAGCGTTGCGCCGACATGGTCGGTGCTTTCGCGAATTGCCATTGCCGCCCACGACGCATATCTGTGTAGCGTTATCGGCTAACTGGTCCGGGGTCGCGATGGCGTGTGCATTCCTGTTCGTTCTGGATTCCTTCGGCATAGGCGGAGCCGGCGACGCCGCGCGTTTCGGCGATGCCGGCGCGAATACGCTGGCGCACATCGCCGAGGCCTGCGCGGTCGGGAAAGCCGATCGCGACGGTCTGCGCCAGGGGCCGCTGCACCTGCCAAACATGCTTTCGCTGGGACTTGGACATGCCGCGCGAACCGCGGCGGGATCAGCCTTCGGCAAGGACATTCCTCTGCGGCCCTCGGCCTTCCACGCGGCCGCACAGGAGGTTTCAAGCGGCAAGGACACACCCTCAGGCCATTGGGAGATCGCTGGCGTGCCGGTGCCCTTCGACTGGGGCTATTTCCCGCACACCGTGCCGACATTTCCCGCTGAATTGACGGCGGCGATCATCGAGCAGGCAAAACTGCCCGGCATTCTCGGCGATTGCCACGCCTCCGGCACCGAGATCATCGAAAAGCTCGGCGGGGAGCACATCCGCACCGGCAAGCCGATCTGCTACACATCGGCCGATTCCGTCTTCCAGATCGCGGCGCATGAAACCCATTTCGGGCTGGAGCGGCTTTACGAGCTCTGCCTGACCGTCCGCAAACTCGTGGACCCCTACAATATCGGCCGCGTGATCGCGCGGCCGTTCGTGGGAGAGACGGCCGCCGACTTCGAGCGCACCGCCAATCGCCGCGACTATGCCGTGCCGCCGCCCGAACCAACCCTGCTCGACCGGCTGACCGCACGCGGCAGCCGCGTGATCGGCATAGGCAAGATCGGCGACATCTTCGCCCATCAGGGCGTCAGCGAAGTGCGCAAGGCGGCTGGCAACATGGCGCTGTTCGACGAAACGCTGAAGGCGATGGACGACGCCTGCGACGGCGAACTGGTCTTCGCCAACTTCATCGATTTCGACACGCTTTACGGCCACCGCCGCGACGTTGCCGGCTATGCCGCCGCACTTGAAGCCTTCGATGCCCGCCTGCCCGAAGCGCTGGCGCGGCTGCGGCAAGGCGACCTCCTGCTGCTCACCGCGGACCATGGCTGCGATCCTTCCTGGTCCGGCAGCGACCACACGCGCGAGCGCGTGCCCGCGTTCGGGCTGGCACCGGGCCTGCGGGGCGGCGATGCCGGCCTGCGCGACAGCTACGCCGACATCGGCGAGACGGTGGCGGAACATCTCGGCCTTGCGCCCGGCCGCCACGGCACATCCTTCCTCCAGACGATAGCTGACCATGCCTGAACTGCCCGAAGTGGAAACCGTCCGGCGCGGTCTGCAGCCGGTGATGGAAGGCGCGCGCATCCTGCGCGTCGAGACGCGCCGGCCCGACCTGCGCTTTCCCTTTCCGGAACATTTCGCGCAACGCCTTGCGGGGCACCGGATCGTCTCGCTCGGGCGCCGCGCCAAATATCTCACCGCTCATATAGAAGACGCGCCGGTCCTGATCTGCCATCTGGGCATGTCCGGCTCCTTCCGGGTCGAGGCGGACGATGACGCGCACGCGCCGGGAAACTTCCACCACGAGCGGCCGAAAGCGGCCGCGCATGACCACGTCGTCTTCCATCTCCAACAGGCGCAGGGCGGGGAGGCGCGCGTCATCTTCAACGATCCGCGGCGGTTCGGCTTCATGCTCTTTGCCGAAAACGGGATCGACGAGCATCCGATGCTGTCCGGCCTCGGTGTGGAGCCGACCGGCAATGCGCTCGACGGCAAGCTGCTTGCCGAACTGCTGCGCGACCGCAAGTCTCCCTTGAAGGCCGCGCTGCTCGACCAGCGGCTGATCGCCGGGCTCGGCAATATCTACGTATCAGAGGCACTCTGGCGCGCGGGGCTGTTGCCGACCCGGCCGGCCGGCACGATCGCCCGGCGCAGCAGCAAGGCGGCACAATCCAGCGAAAGGCTGGCGACCGCCATACGCTCCGTCATCGCCGACGCCATCGAAGCGGGCGGATCGTCTCTGCGCGACTATGTACAGGCAGACGGGTCGCTCGGCTATTTTCAGCATTCCTTCTCTGTCTACGACCGCGAGGGCGCGCCCTGCCGCACACCCGGCTGCACCGGCCACATCAAGCGCATCGCGCAGAGCGGCCGCTCCACCTTCTATTGCCCTGTCTGTCAGCATTAGCTATCGCGTAGGCAATACCGATGACCCAATTCCGGGAAGGAGATCTCGTCCGATGGCTTATGAAACAATCCTCGTCGAAACCCGCGGCAAGGTGGGGCTCATCACGCTCAATCGACCGAAGGCACTCAATGCGCTGAATTCGCAGGTGCTGGCCGAACTTCTGGCCGCGACCCAGGCCTTCGACGCCAATCCGCAGATCGGCGCCATGGTGCTGACCGGTTCTGACAAGGCTTTCGCTGCCGGCGCCGATATCAAGGAGATGCAGTCGAAAACCTATGTCGACATGTATCTGGAAGACTTCTTTTCGGGCTGGGAGACTTTTGCGCGCACCCGCAAGCCGATCATCGCGGCGGTGGCCGGCTATGCATTGGGCGGCGGCTGCGAACTTGCCATGATGTGCGATTTCATCATCGCCGCCGATACCGCCAGGTTCGGCCAGCCGGAGATCACGCTCGGCGTCATGCCCGGCATGGGCGGCTCGCAGCGGCTGACGCGTTTCGTGGGCAAGTCCAAGGCCATGGACATGTGCCTGACGGGACGCATGATGGATGCCGCCGAGGCGGAACGCAGCGGCCTGGTCTCCCGTGTGGTGCCGGCAACGGAACTGGTCGAAGAAGCGCTCAAATCCGCGGCCAAGATCGCCGATTTCTCGCTGCCGGCCGTCATGATGGTCAAGGAAGCCGTCGACCGCTCCTACGAAACCACGCTTGCCGAGGGGCTGCGCTTCGAGCGACGCCTGTTCCACTCGACCTTCGCGCTGGAGGACCAGAAGGAAGGCATGGCCGCGTTCTCGCAGAAGCGCACCGCCAATTTCAGAAACCGCTGACGGCGGGTTCGGCAAGACTTCCGCAGATTGGCCGGAATCGCCGTTGACGGACGCAAAAAGCTGAACTATAAGCCGCACCAACCGAGGCGGCCTCTGGCTGCCCATTTGTTTTTGCGCTCAGCAGCATACCGACCGGGCGCCATCACTGAAACGCAAAGAGAGGCATCATGGCCAATACAGCTTCGGCCAAAAAAGCAACGCGCAAGATCGCCCGCCGCACTGCGATCAACAAGAACCGTCGCTCGCGCATGCGCACCTATGTCCGCAAGGTTGAAGAGGCGCTGGCCGCCGGCGACCAGGCTGCCGCACAGGCCGCCTTCCAGGCCGCCCAGCCCGAACTGATGCGCGCCGCAACCAAGGGCGTGCTGCACAAGAACACCGCATCGCGCAAGGTTTCGCGCCTTGCCCAGCGTCTGAAGGCCCTGTCGGCCTGATAGCGTTATATTTTAATTATTTGACTTACGAAAAGCCCGGCGTTTGCGCCGGGCTTTTTTTCGTTTGCCGAAGAAGTTCACGAGCAGAACATTCTTATATACTAAAGTATTAAAAGAACATCGTTTGCCGGCATAGGCGCGATTCCTCTGCCCCGCAATCTTTGCGCGCAGCGCCGCGCACAGCCCACCACCTCAGATTATCCATATATTTCATGTGGTTACAGAACTTTATCCACAGCTTGTTCCAGCCGACGGTCGCGGCTCGACAGGGGTCATATGTCAAGGACATTTTTTAATTTTATTTCCTTCGGCGCCCGCGATTTCGAAGCTGTGATCAAAGGGATTGAATCGAAACGATTTTGTCGATTCTGCCTCGCGCGCAAAGGGCAGAGTCAAGGCTTGGAGCGGCCGGATTCATTAAAAAAGGGTTAGGTGCGGCCTTGCCCTGTCCACAGCGTTTTTTGTAGTGTCCTTTTCATCGAGGGACGGGCCGACGGCCTGACAACCTAGCAGGAAATCATAAGGATTTTTGGACGCGAAGTCACTTCGCGTGCCAGCAGGACATTGTCACGTCGAACAGGCTTGCGAGTGGGGTAAAACGAAAGCGTAAGGAGACAAGGCTCTGGCGAGAAACGCTGGAGGAGTAGCCTGTCGTGTTCTTGGCAGGCGCGCGCCGGTCGGCGCGGACTGGAGGATTATTTGGTGTCCGCTGTCGTGCGGCGACAGCGGTGTTTGAGAGTAGAAGGATCGCCTGCGAGGCGGGTGCTGATTGTGCGCCCAGTGGCGATCCGGTGCAGGTACAAAAAGACGAGGATTGCGACTATGCATAGTGGCATCGACAGGGAAGCCAAATCCAACTTTCCTTTTCCAGTGAATCCGATCGAGGGGAACGACATGACGGCTTCGAGCGAAGCTGAGAAGGCTTTTGACCGAGTGAAGGCCCAGCTCAAGGCCCGCCTCGGCAGCGAAGTTTACTCAAGCTGGTTCGGCCGCATGAAGCTGGCGGAGACGTCCAAGGGGCTGGTGAGGATGTCGGTTCCGACCGCATTCCTGCGCTCTTGGATCAACAGCCACTATCTCGACCTCATTTCCGAGTTGTGGAAGCAGGAGGACCCGGAGGTCCTGAAGATCGACATCGTCGTGCGCACGGCCACAAGGCTCGTGCCGGTCGTCGAAGACAGCGACAAGGGCCAGCAGCGCCGCAAGACCACCCGTCATGCGCACACCACGCTTTCCACCGGCACCACGGCCGGCAGCAATGCCAGCGCCGAGCGCGCCACCCCTGCCCCGCAGGGTGCTGCCACCGACTTCCGCCAGAGCGTGCTGGGCTCGCCGCTCGATGCCCGCTACACGTTCCAGTCCTTCATCGAAGGCCCGTCGAACCGGGTCGCGTTCGCTGCCGCGCGCGCCATCGCGGAATCGGCGCAGAGCGCGGTGCGCTTCAACCCGCTGTTCATCCACGCCACCGTCGGCCTTGGCAAAACGCACCTGCTGCAGGCCATCGCCGCGGAATCGCTGAAGCAGAACCCGCAATCACGCGTCGTCTACCTCACCGCGGAATATTTCATGTGGCGCTTCGCGACCGCCATCCGCGACAACAACGCGCTGACGCTGAAGGAACAGCTTCGCGACATCGACCTTCTGATCATCGACGACATGCAGTTCCTGCAGGGCAAGTCGATCCAGCATGAGTTCTGCCATCTCATCAACATGCTGCTCGACAGCGCCAAGCAGGTGGTGGTCGCGGCAGACCGCCCGCCCGCGGAGCTGGAATCGCTGGAGCCGCGCGTGCGCTCGCGCCTGCATGGCGGCGTTGCACTGGAAATCCAGTCGCCCGACTACGGCATGCGGCTCAACATGCTCCAGATGCGTCTGGCGGCGGCGAAGACCGAAGACCCGAACCTGCATATCGACGAGGAAATCCTGTCCCACGTCGCGCGCACGGTGACCGGCAGCGGCCGCGAACTGGAAGGCGCCTTCAACCAGCTCCTGTTCCGCCAGTCGTTCGAGCCGCAGCTCAATATCGAGCGCATCGACGAAATCCTCGGCCATATCTACCGCTCGGGCGAGCCCAAGCGCGTGCGCATCGAGGACATCCAGCGCATCGTGGCGCGCCACTACAATGTGTCGAAGACGGAGCTGCTCTCCAACCGGCGCACCCGCACGATCGTCAAGCCGCGTCAGATCGCCATGTATCTGGCCAAGGTGATGACGCCGCGCTCGCTGCCCGAGATCGGCCGGCGTTTCGGCGGGCGTGACCACACCACGGTGCTGCACGCCGTGCGCAAGATCGAGGATCTTTCCGGCGGCGACAACACGCTGGCGCAGGAACTCGAACTGCTGCGCCGCCTGATCACCGACCAGGCCTGACCGACCAGGACGCGATAACGGGCGCGCGACAGCAGATCGTGACCGGTTATCCCCAAAGCAGCCCGCGGAACTGCCTTTCAACGGCACCGCGGGCTTGCCTTTTGTTCCCTTTTTCTGTCAGTTTGCCCTATAAATCCAACCTTGTTGGACGCCACGCGGGGAACCGGTCCCGGAACCCCGCTTCTTCATTCAAGTGAGCTTGTCTCGTCATGCGTGTTATCCTGGAACGGTCGAACCTTCTGAAGTCCCTGAACCACGTCCACCGCGTGGTGGAGCGGCGCAACACGATACCGATCCTGTCCAACGTGCTTTTGCATGCCGACGGCGCAAGCCTGGAGATGAAAGCCACCGATCTCGACCTCGAGGTGACGGAGGCGACCGCCGCCACCGTCGAGCAGGGTGGCGCGACCACCGTCCCGGCGCATCTGCTCTACGACATCGTGCGCAAGCTGCCGGAAGGCGCGGAAGTGATGCTGAAGACCGACGAGGACGGCAACGCCATGTCGGTTATTTCCGGCCGCTCCAGCTTCCGCCTGCAGTGCCTGCCGCAGTCGGATTTCCCGGAGCTTTCGGCGGGCTCCTTCTCCCACATCTTCCGGCTGGAATCGGCGTCGCTGAAGACGCTGATCGAAAAGACCCAGTTCGCGATCTCCACCGAGGAGACACGCTATTATCTCAACGGCATCTTCCTGCACACGCTGGAAGTCGGCGGCAAGCTGAAGCTGCGCTCGGTGGCCACCGACGGCCACCGCCTCGCCCGCGCCGAAATGGACGCGCCGGCCGGCTCCGAAGGCATGCCGGGCATCATCATTCCGCGCAAGACGGTGAGCGAATTGCAGAAGCTGGTGGACGACCCGGACGTGGCCGTCACCACCGAGCTTTCCGACACCAAGATCCGCTTCACCATCGGCAGCGTGGTGCTGACATCCAAGCTGATCGACGGCACCTTCCCCGACTACCAACGGGTCATCCCGACCGGCAACGACAAACAGCTCATCATCGACCGCGAGAGTTTTGCGCGCGCCGTCGATCGCGTGTCGACCATCTCCTCCGAGCGCGGCCGCGCGGTGAAGCTGTCGATCGCCGACGGCCAGGTGACGCTTGCCGTCAACAACCCGGATTCGGGCAGTGCCATCGAAGAGATCGCGGCGGATTATTCGGCCGATCCGATGGAAATCGGCTTCAACGCCAAATATCTGCTCGATGTCGCCGCACAGCTTTCCGGTAGCGAGGCCAAGTTCATGCTGGCGGACGCCGGTTCGCCAACACTGATCCACGACACCGCCGACGAGCATGCGCTCTACGTGCTCATGCCGATGCGTGTTTAGGCTGCGCAGACGGCACTTCAATCCGGTCGATGAACGGTAGGAAGACGTGGCGTCGACCCATATCAACAGGCTTACGCTGACGAATTTCCGCAACTATGCGGCGCTGTCGCTTGAGTTGAGGCCCGGCACCGTCGTCTTCACCGGCGACAATGGCGCAGGCAAGACCAATCTGCTTGAAGCCATATCCTTCCTGACGCCAGGGCGGGGCCTGCGCCGCGCGCCCTATGCCGACGTCGCCCGCGAAGGCAGTGGCGGCAGCTTCAGCATCCATGCGGTGATCGGAGGCGAGTTCGGCGATGCCGAAATCGGCACCGGCACCTCCGGCATCGAAGGCGAAGCCGGAAGGCGCGTGCGCATCAACGGAGCCAACGCCAAATCCGCCGACGACATGCTGGAATGGCTGCGCGTGCTGTGGCTGACGCCAGCTATGGATGCGCTGTTCACTGGCCCGGCCGGCGACCGCCGCCGCTTCCTCGACCGTCTGGTGCTGGCGATCGACCCCAGCCACGGCCAGCGCGCCCTGGACTATGAAAAGGCCATGCGCGGCCGCAACCGGCTGCTCGGCGAAGACCGCTACGACCGCCAATGGTTCGAGGCAATCGAAACACAGATGGCCGAGACCGGCGTGGCAATCGCTGCCGCGCGCGCCGAAATGGTGCGGCTGCTCGCCGCCATGATTGAGAAACTGCCGGCTTCCAGCCCCTTTCCCCAGGCCGATATTTCCCTTTCCGGTACGCTGGAAAACCGGATCGGCCAGGAACCGGCGGTCGAAATCGAGGAAAGGTTTCGCCGCGCGCTGGCGGAAGGCCGCGACCGCGACCGCGCCGCCGGCCGCACGCTGGAAGGCCCGCACCGCAGCGACCTGATCGTGACCCACAGACCGAAAGCCATGCCGGCGGAACTCTGCTCCACCGGCGAGCAGAAGGCGCTTCTGGTCGGCATCATCGTCTCGCATGCGCGGCTTTGCGGCGAGATGTCGGGCACCGTGCCGATCCTGCTGCTGGACGAGATCGCTGCCCATCTCGATGCCGGGCGGCGTGCAGCCCTTTTCGCAATTCTTGAGGAACTCGGCTGCCAGGCCTTCATGACCGGAACCGAGCCGGCGCTGTTTTCCAGCTTGCGTGGGAAGGCTCAGTTCCTCACCGTAGATCATGGCTCGGTGCGCCCTACCGAAGACCACTGACAAGCACAAGCCGGGCCGATATGATTGCATCATGAATATCAGTCAGCCCGCCTCCCCTCTCTCGCCCGACGAACTCGAACGCTATGCGCGCCATATCGTGCTGCCGGAAATCGGCGGCGCCGGCCAGCAGAAACTGAAACGCGCGCGCGTGCTGGTGATCGGCGCGGGCGGGCTCGGTGCGCCGGTGCTGCAATATCTTGCCGCCGCAGGCGTCGGCACGCTCGGCATTATCGATGACGACACCGTTTCGCTTTCCAACCTGCAGCGGCAGGTCATCCACGACACCCCCTCGGTCGGCCTCTCCAAGCTCGAAAGCGCCAAGGCAGCGCTGTTGCGGATCAATCCCCACACGCGGATCGAACCGCATGGATGGCGGCTTACCGCCGAAAATGCCGAAGCACTGGTGGCGCAATACGACCTCGTGGTAGATGGCTCCGACAATTTCGCGACCCGCTACGCCGTGGCGGACGCCTGCGCGGCCGCCGGGCGGCCGCTTGTGCATGCCGCGGTCGGCCGTTTCGACGGATCGATCACCGTGCTGAAGCCGTTCGAGACCGGCGCGGACGGCACCCCGAACCCGAGCTATCGCGATCTGTTTCCCGAGCCGCCACCGGCGGGGCTCGTGCCCTCCTGCGCGGAAGCCGGCATCGTCGGCGCGCTGACGGGGGTCATCGGCACGCTGCAAGCGATGGAGGCGATCAAGCTGATTACCGGCATCGGCGAGCCGCTGGTGGGCCGCATCCTGCTCTATGACGCGCTTGCTGCCCGATTCGACACGATGCGCTACAAGAGGCGGACATGACGGCGGCCAACAAAGCCGTTTCCATCGAGCGGCTGCCCACGGGCTTCGACCGCTGGGACGAACTGCTCGCGCTGATCCTCAACGCCTTCGCCTATATGAACGGCGTCATCGACCCGCCCTCCTCCGCGCTCACGCTAACATCGGAGAATCTGGCTGAAAGGACGCGCGCGGAAACGGTCTTTCTGGCTACCGCCGGCAAAGAGTTGCTGGGCTGCGTCTTTGTCGCGGAGAAGGCGGATTATTTCTATGTCGGCAAGCTTGCGGTCGCGCCAACCGCGCAAGGAGCCGGAATCGGCAAGGGTCTGCTGGCGGCAGTGGAGCGCTTCGCGCGCGAAAGCGGCAGGTCCATTCTCGAATTGCAGACTCGCATAGAACTGACAGGCAACCAGCGGGCCTTTGGTCGTCTGGGCTTTGTGGAGACGGCGCGGACCGCCCATCCGGGCTTTGATCGACCCACCGCCGTCACCATGCGCAAGGTGCTTGCGTGAGCCTCGAACTCTCGGCCGGGGAACGCGCTGTCGCGGCTGGCAGCGACAGCAGGGCCATGGCCATGCGCATCGTGGCCGACAGCGCTCGCCTGCTCGGCGCGCCGGGCCTGATCCCGATCGCCTCGGCGCATATCGACGGCGCGCTCTATCACGGCGATTCGGGTACGCTGTTTGCAGAAAGGCTGGTGGCAGGCGGCGCCCGCGTGGCGGTGCGCGCCACGCTGAATGTCGGCGCGCTCGATCTGACCGGCTGCGCGCGCGTGCGGCTGGAAGAGCCGGCACGCAGCATGGCGCGCCGCATGATGGAGGCCTATCGCAAGCTCGGCTGCGAACAGAGCTGGACCTGCGCGCCCTACCAGGCGGGACACAGGCCCGCATTCGGCACCGATGTGGCCTGGGGCGAATCGAACGCTGTCGTCTTCTGCAATTCGGTGCTCGGCGCGCGCACCAATCGTTACGGCGATTTCCTCGACATTGCCTGCGCGATCAGCGGCCGCGCGCCCGACTATGGCCTGCACCGGCCCGAGAACCGCCGGCCGACGCTGACATTCGACGTGTCGGGCCTGCCGGCCGCCTTCCTCGCTGACGAAACGGCGTGGCCGGTGCTGGGCAGCCTTTACGGCCGCGAGGTGGGCAACGCCATCGGCATCGTCACCGGTGTTAAAAAGCATCCGGGCGAGGATGCGCTGAAAGCATTTGGCGCCGCGGCGGCATCCTCCGGCGCGGTCGGGCTGTTTCACATCGCTGGGGTAACGCCCGAGGCCGGAACCTTCGGCAAGATCGAGGCGGAAACGACCATCCACGTCACGCCTGAAATGGCAGCCGATGCGCGCAAGCGTCTTTCAACCGCACAGACCGTCGATCGGCTGGATGCCGTCGCCATCGGCAGCCCACACCTGTCGCTGGACGAGTTCGGCGCACTGGAGCGATTGCTGGCCGGTCGAAAGCTCTCGGTGCCGCTCTATGCCTGCACCGGGCGGCACATTCTGACCGAACTGGACAAGGCCGGGCGTCGCAAGGCGCTGGAAAGCTGCGGCGTGACCATCGTGGCGGATACCTGCGTGGTGGTGACGCCGATCCTGGCTGACAGGCGGGATGGCGTGCTGATGACCAATTCGGGCAAGTTCGCGCAATATGCGCCCGGCAACACCGGCTATGGCGTGCTCTACGGCTCCCTTGCCGATTGCGTGGAAAGTGCTGTCGCCGGCAGGCCGTCGTTCGCGGAGATCGACCGATGAGCGCCCGCGCCGGTGAAATTCTGGTGCCGGGCGCGGCAGGCGCGGGCAAGGCGCTGGTGCTGACGGCGCCAATTTCCTTCTGGGGCGGCGTCGATCCGAAAAGCGGACGCATCGCCGATGTGCGCCACCCGCAGCATGGCGAGATCATTGCCGGACGCGTGCTGTTCCTGCCCGGAACGATCGGCTCTTCCTCGGCGTCCGCCGTGCTGATGGAGCTCGTTCACAGCAGCAATGCGCCGGCCGCGATGGTGTTGCACGAACCGGATGCGATCCTGCTGCTCGGCCTGATCGTGGCGCGCGAAATGGGCTGGCAAACGCCCGTGGCGATGAAGCTCGACCGCCAACATTTTTCCGCTTTCGACGGTCATCGCGTGGAAGTCACCGCAGGGGGAATGATCAGAGCGGTGGCGGCCGCCTAAACCGCCACCGGAGATGTGGGTCACAGACGCCAGTGGTCGCCCTGCTCGGGCACGATGAACTTTACCTTGAGATCGTTGGCCTCCTCCAGCTCGCGCAATATCTGCACCTGCGGCTGCTCGCCCTTCTTCAGCGAATATTTGATGTGGCTGACGATGACCGGCAGACCGTCGAGCGCCTCGTTACCCGTCCTGGCCGCAAGGTCGTGCAGCGATTTCGTCAGCCAATTCGGCGTCAGATGGCCGAACAGCATCTCGTCGGGTTGCGCGTTCGTGTAGGAGGTCTCGATGATGATGCCCTTGAGGTGTCCCGCCTTGACCTTCTCCCCAACAGCCGCCCAGACGTCTGCGATGCGCGTGGTCTTTTCCACCGCGTCCGGCCCGGTGTCGCCGAAACACAGCAGCGCGTCATCGCCGCTTTCAATGAGGAAGGCGGTCGATTCCACGCCACCATGGCTCAATGGAAACGCAGTAACCTCCATGGCCGTATCGGTCAGTGGCACCTTTTGCCCGGCCTGCAGATCGCGGTATTCGTATTTCTTGAGTTGAGGCGCCTTGCCCCTGTCGCCGAAATTCGGCCAGGCCTCCCAATTGAAATAGTTACGTTCGATGCGCTCATTGACCGAGGGCAGCCCGTAGATCGGCTTCTTGCTGTCGTCCGGCGAGGCAGCGATCAGCCCGGCGATATGGTCCATATGCGCATGGCTGATCAGGTAGCCCTTGATGCCTTCGGTCAGCACATGGCCGATACGTCCATTGGCAGCTCCCTCGGGCACCTTGATGTCATCGAAAACGCCCTTCTCGTCGGCAGCCTTGAGGCCGTTCACCAGTGCGCCCGCGTCGCACGTCACCGCGCGCTCGTCTCCGGCCGGGCGGATCAGGTAAGCGCTGAGATTGCCGTCCTGGATGCCACCGCGCGCGCCGAGCGCCACGACCTCGAAACCTTCGCCCGCCACGGCACATGCCGGCCACAGCAGCGCGGTCAGCACCAGACCACCAAGAAGCTTTTTCATCCTGTTCCCCCATCCTTCGCTCGACAATGCGGGCAGCGTAGAACCACAGGCCAGGCTGCGTAAATGACATGGAAATGTCGGGGAGCAGTTTCGTGCCGGTGCCCCGGCTCGGGCTCAGAGACGCAGCGGCAGCACGCGGTCCGGCGGACGATGCCCGTCGATGAAGGTGCGGATGTTGATAATGACCTTCTCGCCCATGTCGATGCGGCCTTCCATGGTGGCCGATCCCATATGCGGCAGGATGACCACCTTGCCCTTGGAGGCGAGTTTGACCAGCTTGGGATTGACCACGGGCTCGTTCTCGAACACGTCGAGTCCGGCACCGGCGATCTTGCCCTCCTGCAGCAGCTTGACCAGCGCATCCTCGTCGATGATGTCACCGCGCGCGGTGTTGACCAGATAGGCTTGCGGCTGCATCAGCGCCAGCCGGCGCGCGGAAAGCAGGTGGAAGGTGGCCGGCGTGGACGGGCAGTTGACCGAGATGATGTCCATGCGGGCCAGCATCTGGTCGAGGCTTTCCCAATAGGTCGCCTCCAGCTCATCCTCGACCTCGCGCAGGACGCGATTGCGGTTGTGGTAGTGGATGGAGAGGCCGAAGGCCTTGGCGCGACGGGCAACCGCCGTGCCGATCCGGCCCATGCCGACAATGCCCAGACGCTTGCCCCAGATTCGCCGGCCAAGCATCCAGGTCGGCGCCCAGCCCGCCCATTTGCCGCCGCTTTCCAGGAGGCTTGCGCCCTCGGTCAGCCGGCGCGGCACCGCCAGCAGCAGCGCCATGGTCATGTCGGCGGTATCCTCGGTCAGCACGTTGGGCGTGTTGGTGACGGTGATCCCCCGCTTGGCGGCCGCCGACACGTCGATCTTGTCGACGCCATTGCCGAAATTGGCGATCAGCTTCAGGTTTTCTCCGGCCTGCTCGATCAGGGCCGCGTCGATACGGTCGGTCACGGTCGGCACCAGCACGTCCGCTTCCTTTACCGCCGCCACCAGTTCCGGCTGGCTCATCGGCCGGTCCTCGAGGTTCAGCCGCGCATCGAAAAGCTCGCGCATACGGGTCTCGACCTGATCCGGGAGCTTGCGCGTAATCACCACGAGGGGCTTCTTTTTGCCGGACATTGCTTCCTCAAATCCAGATCCCGTTGAGACCTCTTTAACCAAGACGAGCGAAACTGCAAACCAGCCTTGGCGCGACTGCCTGTGTAACAAGCGGTGGTGCCGAAGACAAAGAAAAAGGGTGCGCACCGTCCCCCACGGCAGCGCGTTGCATACAGAGGAATGAAGGTGTCTGGTTTCGTGTCGCTTCGTGCCGCGGCCGCCATCGTGGCTGGCCTTGCATTCATTTCGACGAGCGCCTCGATCACGGTCAGCGAGGCTGCCGCCGTCCAGCAGGCGACGCTGGGCCCGAGCGGCCTGCCGCTGCCGCGTTTCGTCAGCCTCAAATCGGCGAAGGTCAATTCCCGCATCGGTCCGGGACTGAACTATCCCGTCGACTGGCTCTATCTGAAGTCCGGCCTGCCGATGGAAATCATCCAGGAATATGACAACTGGCGGCGCGTGCGCGATGCCGAAGGCGCGGAAGGCTGGGTCAACCAGACACTGCTTTCGGGCAAGCGCACGGCAATCGCAGCCCCCTGGCAACGCGGCAAGGACGCCAAGATCAACCTGCTTGCCAAGCCCGAAGCCGAAGCGCGTACCGTGGCCATCCTCGATCCCGGCGTGATCGGCAGGATCAAGTCCTGCAACGGCGACTGGTGCGAAATGACCTTCGACGGCGTGACCGGCTGGATCAGGCAGACGATGGTGTGGGGCGCCTATCCGGGCGAGCAGGTCAAGGACTGATCTTCAGCCGCGGTAACGGCTTGCGGACCGTTCGAGCCAGTCAGTTCAAACCTGATAAATGGGATCGGCCGGCGCGACCGGCCGCAACCGCTTTTCAGCGCACGCGCTTGGGGCGCAGCCTCACCACGATATCGACATTGGCGATTTCGAGACCTTCCGGGGGTTCGGGCAGGTTGAGCACCTTGACCGCGCCGGGATCGATGTCGAACACCTTGTTCTCGCCTTCGATGAAGAAGTGATGGTGGTCGGACGTATTCGTATCGAAATAGGTCTTCGACCCTTCAACCGCGAGAATGCGGAGCAGCCCCGCCTCGGTGAACTGATGCAGCGAATTGTAGACCGTTGCCAGCGAAACCGGCACACCGGCGGCCACAGCCTCTTCATGCAATTCCTCAGCGGAGAGATGCCGGTCGCCCTTGGCGAACAGCAGGCTGGCCAACGCGATGCGTTGACGCGTCGGGCGCAGGCCCGCTTCACGCACACGCTTTTCGATCGCCCCGTTCACATCCATCAGACTGCGGTATCCGTTTCTTCCTCGAGAAGGTCTTGCAACGATGCAATATATGCCGAAAACCTTTATATCCACTGACATATATTCTGTCAGGAGCATGCGATCAATAGGCGCAATTGACCCAGGCAAACCGGCAGGTTAATCGCAAACGTCGGTTTCCGTGCGGAAACAGACTGTGTTACTGAACGTGGCTGCGCGATTGGCGCGCGAAGGCCAGACAGGGAAAAGAATTCATGGCGGTTTCGAAATCCAGCTACGAGTATGAGGAGCTGCTTGCCTGCGCCCGCGGCGAACTGTTCGGCCCGGGCAATGCCCAGCTTCCTTATCCGCCGATGCTGATGTTCAACCGGATCACCGAAATCAGCGAAAGCGGCGGCGAGTTCGACAAGGGTTTCGTGCGCGCCGAACTCGACATCACCCGCGATCTCTGGTTCTTCCCCTGCCATTTCATCAACGATCCGGTCATGCCCGGCTGTCTCGGCCTCGATGCGCTGTGGCAGCTTTCGGGCTTCTTCCTCGGATGGCTCGGCGAGCCCGGCAAGGGCCGCGCGCTTTCCACCGGCGAGGTGAAGTTCACCGGCATGGTCACTCCCGCCAACAAGAAGGTCGAGTACGGCGTCGATTTCAAGCGCGTGATGCGTGGACGCCTGGTGCTCGGTATCGGCGACGGCTGGCTGAAGGCCGACGGCGAAACCATCTATAAGGCCACCGACCTGCGCGTCGGCCTGTTCAAGGAAGCGGCCGCCTGATCCCGCAGGGAGCACGGCGGGCCATCAAGGAGCATTCATGAGACGTGTTGTTGTTACCGGCCTCGGCATCGTATCATCCATCGGGAACAACGCGGACGAGGTAACCGCCTCGCTGCGTGACGCGAAATCGGGCATCACGTTCTCCGATTCCTTTGCCGAACACGGCTTCCGCTCGCAGGTCTGGGGAGCGCCGACGCTCGACCCGACCGAGTTGGTCGACCGCCGCGCCATGCGCTTCCTGTCGCGCGGCGGTGCGTGGAACCATGTCGCCATGGAGCAGGCCATCGCCGACGCCGGCCTGGAGCAGGGCGACATCACCAATGAGCGCACCGGCATCGTCATGGGTTCGGGCGGTCCTTCCACCCGCACCATCGTGGAAGCGGCCGAAACCACGCTGAAGAACGGCAGCCCGAAGCGAATCGGGCCGTTTGCCGTGCCGAAGGCGATGTCGTCCACCGCCTCCGCCACGCTCGCCACCTGGTTCAAGATCCACGGCGTGAACTATTCGATCTCGTCGGCATGTTCGACCTCGGCGCATTGCATCGGCAACGCCGCCGAGCTCATCCAGTGGGGCAAGCAGGACGTGATGTTCGCGGGCGGCCACGAAGATCTCGACTGGACGATGTCGGACCTGTTCGACGCCATGGGCGCGATGTCTTCCAAGCACAACGATACGCCTTCGAGCGCCTCGCGCGCCTATGACGTGACCCGTGACGGCTTCGTCATCGCCGGCGGCGCCGGCGTGCTGGTGCTTGAGGAACTGGAGCACGCCAAGGCGCGCGGCGCCAAGATTTACTGCGAACTCGTCGGCTACGGCGCGACCTCCGACGGCTACGACATGGTGGCGCTGTCGGGCGAAGGCGCGGTGCGCTGCATGAAGCAGGCCATGGCGACCGTTTCGGGCAAGATCGACTATATCAATACCCACGGCACTTCGACGCCGGTGGGCGATTCCGGCGAGATGAAGGCGGTGCGCGAGGTGTTCGGCAACGACATTCCGCCGATCCAGTCCACGAAGTCGCTGACGGGCCATTCCCTGGGCGCGGCAGGCGTACAGGAATCGATCTATTCGATCCTGATGATGCAGGCCGGCTTTATCGGCGAAAGCGCCCATATCACCGAGCTGGACCCGGAATTCGAGGGCATGCCGATCGTGCGCAAGCGCATCGACAACGCAAAGATCGACACTGTGCTGTCGAACTCCTTCGGCTTCGGCGGCACCAATGCCACGCTGGTCTTCCAGCGCTTCAACGGCTGAGGGTATTCTTCCGATGGAAGGTTTGATGAAAGGCAAGCGCGGCCTCGTCATGGGCGTCGCGAACGACCACTCGATCGCCTGGGGCATCGCCCGCCGGCTGCACGAACACGGCGCGGAGATGGCCTTCACCTATCAGGGCGAGGCGTTCGGCCGCCGCGTGAAACCACTGGCCGATCAGGTCAACGCTTCGCTGGTGTTGCCCTGTGACGTGGAGGACAGCGCCTCTGTGGCCTCCGTGTTCGAGACGCTGGGCGACAAATGGGGCGGGCTGGACTTCATCGTCCACGCCATCGGCTTCTCCGACAAGAACGAGCTGAAGGGCCTCTACGCCAACACCACGCGCGAGAATTTCATCCGCACGATGGTGATCTCCTGCTATTCCTTCACCGAAGTCGCGCGCCATGCCGCCGGCCTGATGAAGCAAGGCGGCTCAATGCTGACGCTCACCTATGCCGGCTCCACGCGCGTCATGCCCAACTATAACGTCATGGGCGTGGCCAAGGCCGGGCTGGAAGCCAGCGTCCGCTACCTCGCCGACGACTATGGCCCCAACGGCATCCGCGTCAACGCCATTTCGGCCGGCCCGGTGCGCACGCTGGCGGGCGCGGGCATTGCCGACGCGCGCCACATGTTCTCCTACCAGCAGCGCAATTCGCCGCTGCGCCGCACCGTCACGCTCGACGAGGTCGGCGGCTCGGCGCTCTATCTCTTGTCCGACCTGTCCTCCGGCGTGACCGGCGAAATCCATTATGTGGATTCCGGCTATCACATCGTCTCCATGCCGACGCTGGACGAGCTGAAGCAGAGCGACCACGGCGAATAAGCCGGGCGGAAAATACTCAGTACGACAAACGGCCGGTCAAACCGGCCGTTTTCTTTTACGGCCTGCGCAAATTCCCGCCTGGGAAGCATCAAGCACGCCGCCGAGCGCGACCATGCCAAACGAAAACGGGCGTCACCTTGCGGTGACGCCCGTTCGATTGTCAGGATGTCGTCGCTATCAGGCGACGGTTTCCTCGTCCTCGGACTTCTTTTCCTTGACGATTTCCTTGCCGGTCTCCTGATCGACGACCTTCATCGACAGGCGAACCTTGCCGCGCTCGTCGAAGCCCATGAGCTTGACGTAGACCTTGTCGCCTTCCTTGACGACATCGGTGGTCTTGGCGACGCGCTCGCCGGAGAGCTGCGAGATGTGAACCAGACCGTCACGCGGGCCGAAGAAGTTGACGAAGGCGCCGAAGTCGGCGGTCTTGACGACCGTGCCCTCGTAGATTTCGCCGACTTCCGGCTCGGCCACGATGGTGTGGATCCACTTCTTGGCCGCCTCGATCTCCTTGGCGCTGGCCGAAGCGATCTTGACGGTGCCGTCGTCCTCGATGTTGATCTTGGCGCCGGTCTTTTCCACGATCTCGCGGATGACCTTGCCGCCCGAGCCGATCACGTCGCGGATCTTGTCGGTCGGGATATGCATGACCTCGATGCGCGGCGCGAATTCGCCGAGTTCCTTGCGGCCCTCGGTGATGGCCTTCGACATTTCACCCAGGATATGGATGCGGCCATCCTTGGCCTGGTCGAGGGCGATCTTCATGATCTCCTCGGTGATGCCGCTGATCTTGATGTCCATCTGCAGCGAGGTGATGCCACCGGCAGTGCCGGCCACCTTGAAGTCCATGTCGCCGAGATGGTCCTCGTCGCCGAGGATGTCGGAGAGAACCGCAAAGCGCTCTTCTTCCTTGATCAGGCCCATGGCGATGCCGGCAACCGGCTTGGCCAGCGGCACGCCGGCATCCATCAGCGCCAGCGAGGTGCCGCACACGGTCGCCATCGAGGACGAACCGTTGGACTCGGTGATCTCCGAGACGGCGCGCAGCGTGTAGGGGAACTGCTCCGCGCTCGGCAGCATCGGGTGGATGGCGCGCCAGGCCAGCTTGCCATGGCCGATTTCGCGGCGGCCGGGCGAGCCCATGCGGCCCGTCTCACCCACCGAATAGGGCGGGAAGTTGTAGTGGAGCAGGAAGGTTTCCTTGCGGGTGCCGGTCAGCTCGTCCACAAACTGCTCGTCCTCGCCGGTCCCGAGCGTGGCGACCACGATCGCCTGCGTCTCACCACGGGTGAACAGCGCCGAGCCGTGGGTGCGCGGCAGAAGGCCGACTTCCGCAACGATCGGGCGAACCGTCTTGAGATCGCGACCATCGATGCGCGAGCCGGTGTCGAGGATGTTCCAGCGCACGATCTTGGCCTGGAGTTCCTTGAACACGGTGGCGACCTGCTCGGAAGCCCATTTCGGAGCTTCTTCGCCCTCGGCGGCGAAGGCGGCCTTGACCTTGGCCTTGGCAGCGTCGACGGCGGCGTAGCGGGCCTGCTTGTCGGTGATCTTGTAGGCTTCGCGCAGATCGCTCTCGGCGATCGCCAGCATTTCCTTCTCGAGTTCCGAGAGGTCTTCGGCGGCGTGCTCGCGCGGCTCCTTGGCGGCAGCCTCGGCCAGCTTGATGATGGCGTCGATCACCGGCTGGAAGCCCTTGTGGCCGAACATGACGGCGCCGAGCATGACGTCTTCGTCAAGCTCCCGGGCTTCCGACTCGACCATCAGCACGGCATCGCCGGTGCCGGCCACGACGAGATCGAGCTTGGACTCGGGCATCTCGTCGATGTAGGGGTTGAGCACATATTCGCCATTGATGTAGCCGACGCGCGCACCGCCGATCGGGCCCATGAAGGGCACGCCCGAAAGCGTCAGCGCCGCCGAGGCCGCAACCATCGACACGATGTCCGGATTGTTCTCCAGATCGTGCTGCATGACGGTGATGATGACCTGCGTGTCGTTCTTGTAGCCGTCGGCGAAAAGCGGACGGATCGGGCGGTCGATGAGGCGCGAAACCAGCGTTTCGTTCTCGCTCGGACGGCCTTCACGCTTGAAATAGCCGCCCGGGATCTTGCCGGCGGCATAGGTCTTTTCCTGATAGTTGACGGTCAGCGGGAAGAAATCCTGGCCCGGCTTCGGCTCCTTGGCCGAAACGATGGTGGCCAGCACGACGGTCTCGCCATAGGTGGCAAGCACGGCGCCGTCGGCCTGACGGGCGATCTTGCCGGTTTCGAGCTTGAGCGGCCGACCCGCCCACTCGATTTCAACGGAGTGATGATTGAACATGTCCTGTCCTTCAAATACGGGAGGACGCGCGCGGGGCGCGCATCCCTCCCTGGCTTGTTCCGGACGAGCCACGGGCAAGACAACGGGAGGTCTGGACTTCAAGCGCCAGTGAAAGGCGCGCCAGGCATCCTGCAATCCTGCCCCATGACCAGTCCCATGGTCGGTCTCGGCCGGCCCTCGCCTCGCCGAAACTGATGGCGCCTGATTTGCCGGAAGAAATTCATGCATTTCCGGCATCTGGACGCTCGCGAACCCGGCGCGAAGCCGGACCCGGATGGCAGACCGGCGGACCTTCGAAGGTCCGCCGGTCAAGATATTAACGACGCAGGCCGAGCTTCTCGATCAGCGTCTGGTAACGGGCCTCATCCTTGCGCTTGAGATAGTCAAGCAGGCTGCGGCGCTGCGAAACCAGAGCCAGAAGACCACGGCGGGAATGGTTGTCCTTCTTGTGGTCCTTGAAGTGCTCGGTCAGGTTCTTGATGCGCTCCGAGAGAACGGCAACCTGAACCTCGGGCGAACCCGTATCACCCTTGGCGGTGGCGAACTCGGCAAGCAATTCCTTCTTGCGTTCGGCAGTGATCGACATCGTGTTTTTCCTTTCGATCTGGAGGAAACGAGATGCCCGCAGCCGGGATGTCGTCCAGCAGGGGCCGATGCACATTGCGCCCCGTTGGCACAATGCTGCGGGGCGTATAGTCCAAAACGCGCGAAAAGACCAGCGTTATTGCAAAATGGCTGCCAAAGCCCGCTCAAACGCTGAAAACGCGCCGCGGCTTGAACATGCCAGCCTCGATCGCGCCGATGGCCACCAGCTTGCCGCGCGCGGTGACGCAGGCCTCCTCGGCCTCCACCGGCGCATCGCGGCCGCGGATGATGACGGGATTGCCGAGCCGCACCTTCGTGGCGGCATCGTCGCTCAGCGCCACCTGCGGCAGACAATCGAGCGCCGCGCCGGTGTCGATCAGGAAATCGTCGAGAGCGTGAAAATCGAGGGCAACGCCCGCATTCCTGTCCTCGGCGGAAGGGGCGGCAGCCTCCATGTCCGGCAGCGTGACGAAATCCTCTTCTGTGAAGGGATCGACCTCGACACGGCGCAATGCCGCGATATGGCCATAGCAGCCGAGATCGCGGCCCATGTCGCGCGCCAGCGAGCGGACATAGGTGCCCTTGCCGCATTCGATTTCGAACACGGTATGTCCTTCAGGCGTGGTTTCGACGATGTCGAGCCGGCCGATCTCGATCTCACGCGCCGGAATCTCGACCTTCTCGCCTTCGCGAGCCAGGTCGTAGGCGCGCTCGCCCGCGATCTTGATTGCCGAGAACTGCGGCGGCGTTTGCATGATCACGCCCGTATATTTGGGCAGCAGCGCGCGGATTTCCGCCTCGGTCGGCCGCTTGTCGGAGGTTTCTGTGACCGGGCCTTCAAGGTCGTCGGTCGAGCGCTCCTCGCCCCAGGCGACGGTGAACCGGTAAACCTTGGCGCCATCCATCACATAGGGCACCGTCTTGGTGGCCTCGCCCAGAGCGATCGGGAGCATGCCGGAAGCGAGCGGATCGAGCGTGCCGGCATGTCCCGCCTTCTCGGCCTGGAACAGCCACTTGATCTTGGACACGGCCTCGGTCGAGCCCATGCCGACCGGTTTGTCGAGGATTACCCAGCCGGAAACCGGCCGGCCCTTCTTCTTGCCTCGGCGACCCATCTTACTGTTCCTGCTCCTTGTCGTCGTCGGCATCCAAATCCCGGCTCACTTCGGGGGATTTGAGCAGTTCATTGATCCTGGTGAAGTTGTCGAAGCTCGTATCGAGCCGGAAACGGAATTCGGGCATGTATTTCATCTGCCGCAGCGCCGGCGATACGCGGCCGCGAATGAAACGCGTGTGACGGTTGAGCGCCTCGACCACGGCATTGTCGTCGGGTGCGCCCAGCGGCGAAACGAACGCGGTGGCGATTTTCAGGTCGGGCGACATGCGCACCTCCGAGATCGAGATCACCGTCGCTTCGATCAGATCGTCGCGCACCTCGCCGCGCTGGAGCAACTCGGAAAGGGCATGACGCACCTGCTCGCCGACGCGCAACATACGCTGGGAGGGGCCGGAAGAATGGGAACGTGACATTGTCTGGTGCAATCCTGAATGATCATGGACCGCGGGATCAAACCGCGAGCACAAAACCGGCCGGCCGACGGCGGTGCGAGGCACCACCGTCCAGCAAGCCGGTCAGTTCATTATGCGCGCTTAGAGCGTGCGGGTCACCATCTCGACGCGGAAGCACTCGATGATGTCGCCCTGGCGGATGTCTTCGTAGTTCTGGAAGGCCATACCGCATTCCTGGCCACCCGGCACTTCCGAGACCTCGTCCTTGAAGCGCTTCAGCGTCTTTAGCGTGCCTTCGTGGATGACGACGTTGTCGCGGATCAGGCGTACGCCAGCACCACGCTCCACCTTGCCCTCGGTCACGCGGCAGCCGGCAACCTTGCCGACCTTGGTGATGTGGAACACCTCGAGGATCTCGGCATTGCCGATGAAGGTCTCGCGACGCTCCGGCGACAGCAGGCCCGACATGGCGTCCTTGATGTCATCCACAAGGCTGTAGATGATGCTGTAGTAGCGGATGTCGATGCCCGCAGCTTCGGCTGCCTGGCGCGCCTGCGGATTGGCGCGAACGTTGAAGCCGATGACGACGGCACCGGACGTCTCGGCCAGCGAGATGTCGCTTTCCGTGATACCGCCGGCGCCGGCATGCACGATGCGCGCGCGAACCTCGTCGGTGCCGAGCTTGTCGAGCGCGGCCACGATGGCCTCCACCGAGCCCTGCACGTCGCCCTTGATGACCAGCGGAAATTCCTTCAGGCCGCTGGACTGGAGCTGCGACATCATATGTTCGAGCGAACCGCGCTGACCGGCATGCTTGGCGGCAGCCTTGTCGCGCGCCTTGCGCTGGCGGTATTCGGTGATCTCGCGCGCCCTGGCCTCGTCGTGGACCACAGCGAAGCGGTCGCCCGCCTGCGGCGTGCCCTGAAGGCCAAGGATTTCCACCGGCGTGGAAGGCAGAGCTTCCTTGATATGGTCGCCGCGATCGGTCACCAGCGCACGCACGCGGCCCCATTCGTTGCCGGCCACGACGATGTCGCCGACCAGCAGCGTACCGGTCTGCACCAGTGCAGTGGCGACAGGACCACGGCCCTTGTCGAGCTTGGCCTCGATGATCGCGCCTTCGGCCGTGCGGTTCGGGTTGGCCTGAAGGTCGAGCACCTCCGCTTGCAGAAGCACCGCTTCGAGCAGCTTGTCGAGATTGGTTCCCTTGGTGGCGGAAACCTCGACCTCGAGCACGTCGCCGCCCATCGACTCCACGAAGACTTCGTGCTGCAGAAGCTGCGTGCGCACCTTCTGCGGATCGGCGCTCGGCTTGTCGATCTTGTTGATCGCAACGATGATCGGCACGCCCGCAGCCTTGGCATGGCTGATCGACTCGATCGTCTGCGGCATGACCGAGTCGTCGGCCGCCACCACCAGGATGGCGATATCAGTCACCTGTGCGCCGCGCGCACGCATCGCAGTAAAGGCGGCGTGGCCGGGCGTGTCGATGAAGGTGATTTTCTGGCCGTTCTTCTCGACCTGATAGGCGCCGATATGCTGGGTGATGCCACCGGCCTCGCCCGACACGACATTGGCGTTGCGGATGGCGTCCAGCAGCGAGGTCTTGCCGTGATCGACGTGGCCCATGATGGTGACCACCGGCGGACGCGGCAGCATGTCTTCCGGACGGTCGGCGATGTCGAACAGGCCTTCCTCGATGTCGGATTCGGCAACGCGGCGCACGGTGTGGCCGAATTCGGCCGCGACCAGTTCGGCCGTGTCGGCGTCGATAACGTCGCCCGGCTTGAGGATCTGGCCCTGCTTCATGAAGAACTTCACCACGTCCACGGCGCGCTCGGCCATACGACCGGCAAGCTCCTGAACGGTGATGGTTTCGGGCAGCACGACCTCACGCGAAATCTTCTCGCGCGGCTCCTGATGCATGGCCCGCTTGAACTTCTCCTGGCGGCGACGCATGGCCGACAGCGAACGTGCACGCGCATCACCGTCCTCGGACAGCGCGCTGTTGAGCGTCAGCTTGCCGCGACGGCGATCTTCCTCGCCGCGCGTCTTGGCCGGGCGCGCGACCTCGGGGGTCACAGGGCGCTTGACCGGGATGCCGCTGCGCGGCGACGGCGTGCTCTTGCTCTTGGCCTTCGGCTCCTCGACATCGGCCTCTTCCGCGACCGCGGCCTGCGGGGCGCGGCGGCGGGCATCTTCCTCGGCCCGATGACGAGCTTCGGCCTCGGCCTTCAGGCGCGCTTCTTCCTCTGCCTGACGGCGTGCCGATTCCTCGCGCTCGCGACGGCGACGCTCATCCTCTTCCTGACGGCGCTTGGATTCCTCGGCCGCACGGGCGCGGTCCTCGGCTTCGCGGGCGACGGCGTCCTCCAGCGCACGGCGACGCGCTTCCATCTCGCTCGACGACAGCTCGTTCAGTACCATGCCGGGACGTTCGGAAGGCGGAGCCGGCCGCGGCGCGGGGCGCGGGGCTTCGCGCCGGGCGACCGGAGCAGCAGGCGCGGCCTGTGTCTGAGGCTGAGGCTTGGGTGCTGCCGGCGCGGGGGCGGGCGTGGGCGCAGGAGCGGGCGCGGCGGCGACAGGCTCATGCTTCTCGCCGGGTATGGTGAACTTGCGCTTCTTTGTCTCGACGACGACCGACTTGGTGCGTCCGTGCGAGAAGTTCTGACGCACAGTACCCTGCTCCAGGCCGGGCCGCTTCAACGTCAAAGTCTTCTTCGTGTTGACGCTCAAAGTGTTGTCGTCTCCCGATTTCGTATCGCTCATTCCAAATCCTCTGCGGCCTCATCTTCGTCAGCAATCGCCGCAAACATTGCCCGATCTTCCGAGGATCCGCCCCGGTAACGGTCAAGCGCAACCATGCGCTTCTGCACCGCACGTCCCGCGTCCTGCGCGAGAACGGCTGCATGTATCACATTTGTGCCCCCCAATGCCAAACTCAAATCGGCTTCCGAAAAAAGTTTATAGGCATGGATGGCAGGTCCGCCCGCATAGGCAGTGGCCTTGCGTGCCTGGGTTATCTTGCGCAGACCGTCTTCCGACGCTTCCTCGGCATGCAGGACGAGAAGCGCCTGCCCGCTGCGGACTGCACTGTCGACCTTGGCCGCGCCCAGCGCGACCGCGCCGGCCTTTCGCGCCAACCCCAATGCGCCCAATGCCGTCCTGGCCAGAAGGCCATCCACCATCGCGCCGAGATCCGGCACAACCGTGACATCCTTCCTGAAGGCACGCGCAAAGAGACTCTTACCGGCCGCCTTGTCTACATGTAGGCGATCGGCAGTGACCCAGCAACCACGTCCGGGCAGCTTTCTTTTGAGATCCGGAACGACAGCACCGTCCGGCCCGACGACGAAACGAATCAGATCATCCGGTTCGGCGGTCTTGCGCGTAACGATGCATGTGCGATCGTTCATCTCGTCGGGCGACATATCCTGTTTGATGCGTGGTCACCTCACGCATCCTGGGCTTCGGCGTCGCCTTCTTCGGCGGCAGCCTCTTCCTCGGTGATCCAGCCGGCCTTGAGGCGGGCGGCCACGACCATCTGCTCGGCATCGGCGCGGGTGACGCCGAAGCTTGCCAGAACGCCCGGATAGAACTTGGTCTCGCCGTCCTTGCGCTCCTTCCAGCCGACGAGATCGTCGGCGGCGTAGCCGGCGAAATCCTCGACCGTCTTCACACCATCCTCACCCAGCGCCACAAGCATGGCGGTGGTGATACCCGGCAGTTCGCGCAGTTCGTCGGCAACGCCGAGTTCGAGGCGCTTGGCGTCGTGCTCGGCCTCGATGCGGTCGAGATACTCGCGGGCGCGGGTCTGGATCTCTTCGGCGGTATCCTCGTCGAAGCCGTCGATCGACGAAATCTCGTCGGCATCGACATAGGCCACTTCCTCGACGCTGGTGAAGCCTTCCGAGGCCAGCACCTGGCCGACCATCTCGTCGACATTGAGCGCGTCCATGAACAGGGTCGAACGCTCGGTGAATTCCTTCTGGCGGCGCTCGCTCTCTTCCTGCTCGGTCAGGATATCGATGTCCCAGCCGGTGAGTTGCGAGGCCAGGCGCACATTCTGACCGCGGCGGCCGATGGCCAGCGACAGCTGATCGTCCGGCACCACCACCTCGATGCGCTCGGCATCCTCGTCAAGCACCACCTTGGCGACTTCGGCCGGCTGCAGCGCATTGACGATGAAGGAGGCAGCCGAAGGCGACCACGGAATGATGTCGATCTTCTCGCCCTGCAATTCGCCGACCACGGCCTGCACACGCGAACCGCGCATACCGACGCAGGCGCCCACCGGATCGATGGAGCTGTCGCGGCTGACCACGGCGATCTTGGCGCGCGAGCCCGGATCGCGGGCCACCGACTTGATCTCGATGATGCCGTCGTAGATTTCCGGCACTTCCATGGTGAACAGCTTGGCCATGAACTGCGGATGCGTGCGCGACAGGAAAATCTGCGGGCCGCGCTGTTCGCGGCGCACGTCGTAGACATAGGCACGGACGCGGTCGCCATACTTGTAGTTCTCGCGCGGGATCAGTTCGTCGCGGCGGATGATCGCCTCGCCACGGCCGAGATCGACGATGACATTGCCATATTCCACGCGCTTGACCGTGCCGTTGACGATCTCGCCGATGCGATCCTTGTATTCGTCATACTGCCGGTCGCGCTCGGCCTCGCGCACCTTCTGCACGATGACCTGCTTGGCCGACTGGGCGGCGATGCGGCCGAAATCCATCGGCGGAAGCTGCTCGGCGATGAAGTCGCCGAACTGCGCATCGGGGTTGCGCTCGCGCGCTTCCTGCAGGGAGATCTGCGTCGCGTAATCCTCGACGTTCTCGACCACTTCCATCAGCCGCTGCAGCTTCATCTCGCCCGTCTGCGGGTTGATGTCGGCACGGATGTTGGTTTCCTGGCCGTAGCGGGAGCGCGCCGCCTTCTGGATGGCATCGGCCATGGCGGCGATGACGATCTGCTTGTCGATCGACTTTTCACGCGCGACCGCATCGGCGATCTGCAGCAGTTCAAGTCTGTTCGCACTGACTACCATAATGGTCTCCCTGAACATTGCCGGAGGGCCGGCCGTTCAATCACTCTTCTGTTTCGTTTTCGTCTTCGGCGCTGTCGTCGTCGGGTTCGCCACGACGCTTCTTGGCTTCCTTGCGCGCCTTGTTGTCCTTGCTCAGCGCATCGCGGATCAGGTCGTCGGTCAGGATCAGCCGCGCATCGGCGATCGTCTCGAACGGTATCCGCACCCGCGGCTCCTCGCCATAGGCCGGCTGATCGCGCTCGATCACGACGCCGTCCTCGTCCGATTCGCCGATCCGGCCGCGAAAGCGCTTGCGGTCGGCAACGAGGATCGAGGTCTCCAGCTTGACCAGATGGCCGGCCCATGTCGTGAAATCGGACTTGCGCACCAGCGGACGGTCGATGCCGGGCGACGAAACCTCCAGATGATAGGCTTTATCGATCGGATCGTCGACATCGAGAACGGGCGAGACAGCGCGGCTGACCTCTTCGCAATCCTCGACGGTCATGGTGCCGTCCTCGCGCTCGACCATGATCTGCAGCGTCAGGCCGTTCTGGCCGGACAGGCGCACACGCACGAGCCGGAAATCCATGGCGCGCAGCACCGGCGCGATCATGGCCGCCACGCGCGCATCCACACCGCTTTCGCGGATGATGCGATCATCACCTTCGATATTGGCAGTTTCTTCTGTCATTCCCGACCCAGGCTGGGGCCGGTAACAAAAAAGAGCGGGACCGGATGGACCCACTCTTCGTCATACCGACCAAGAATTTGGAATTTACTTAGCTCAACGACCCGCCATTTTCAAGTCAATACGGTTCGGCCGGCGGTAGAAATGCACCATGAGCGCGCGGCATGGCTGCCCTGCGCGAGCCGCTCTGGCATTTGCGGCCCGCATGCACTATCTATGCTGCAGTGCAACATCCAAAGGAAATCATCATGTCTACCCGCCAGCACCACTCCAGGCTGGGCGAACTCTTCATGCTTCTCGGCAATGCGATCGCTGCCGCCTCGGCGGTTTCACACGGTCGCCAGCCCTATGCCGGCAATCTCCATCGCCTCGGCATCGATCCGGAAGAATTCCGCAGGATCAACCGCTTCTAACAACCAGCCACCGCCGCGCGCGGATCAATCCTCGTCGGCGGCCAATTGCGCCAGCACCTTGCCCTTGCCCCGCGCCCGCAAAATGAGCGGCACGATAACGGCGGCAGCGGCAAGCAACAGCAGCACGATCGCGATCGGCGAGTGCACCAGCACCGTCGGATCGCCCTGGCTGATGGCCAGCGCGCGCCGCAACTGCTGCTCGGCGAGCGGCCCGAGGATCAACCCCACCACCACCGGCGCGATCGGATAGCCGAAGCGCCGCAGCAGGTAGCCGAGCAGGCCGAACGCCAGCAGCATGCCGAGTTCGAAGCTCGACGGATTGGCGCCGACGGTGCCAAGCGTGGCGAACACCAGAATGCCGGCATAAAGCCATGGCTTGGGGATCGACAGCAGCCGCACCCACAGGCCGATCAGCGGCAGATTGAGCACCAGCAGCATCAGGTTGGCCACCAGCAGGCTGGCGATCAATCCCCAGACGAGTTGCGGATTGTTGGCGAAAAGCAGCGGTCCCGGCTGCAACCCGAACTGCTGGAAGCCGGCCAGCATGATCGCCGCCGTCGCGGTCGTCGGCAGGCCAAGCGTCAATAGCGGCACCAGCGTTCCCGCCGCCGAGGCGTTGTTGGCGGCTTCCGGCCCCGCGACGCCCTCGATGGCGCCATTGCCGAATTCTTCCGGCTTGCGGGCAAGCTGTTTTTCCACCGAGTAGGACAGGAAGGTGCCGATCTCGGCGCCGCCGGCCGGCATGGCGCCAATCGGAAAACCGATCGCCGTGCCGCGCAGCCAGGGTTTCCACGAGCGCGACCAATCCTCCCGGCTCATCCAGACCGATCCCTTCACCGGCTCGATCTTCTCGTCGGCGGACCTTTTCGATGCCGCAACCGACAGCGTTTCGCCGACCGCGAACATCGCCACCGCCAGCGTCGTCACCTCGATACCGTCGAGCAGGTCGGGAATGCCGAAGGCAAGCCGCGCCTGACCGGTCTGCAGGTCGATGCCGACGAGACCGAGCGTCAACCCGATGAACAGCGCCGTCAGCCCGCGCAGGGTCGAATCGCCGAAAGCGGCCGAGACGGTCATGAAGGCCAGCACCATCAGCGCGAAATATTCGGCCGGGCCGAAGGACAGCGCAAAGCGCACGATGGTCGGCGCAATCAGCGCAAGTCCCATCGTGGCGATCAGCCCCGCGACGAAGGACCCGATGGCCGAGGTCGCCAGCGCCGGACCGCCACGCCCCTTGCGGGCCATCTTGTTGCCCTCCAGCGCGGTGACGATGGAGGCGCTTTCGCCCGGCGTGTTGAGCAGGATCGAGGTGGTCGAGCCGCCATACATGCCGCCATAATAGATGCCGGCGAACATGATGAGCGAGCCGGCCGGATCGAGCTTGTAGGTGACAGGCAGAAGCAGCGCCACCGTCAGCGCCGGGCCGATGCCGGGCAGCACCCCCACCGCCGTGCCGAGCGTGACGCCGATCAGCGCATAGAGAAGGTTTTGCAGTTCGAAGGCGACCAGAAAACCCTGGCCGAGAAGGAGGAATGTGTCCATGGCCTTGGCTTCAGAGCAGGTTTTCCAGCGGGCCTGCCGGCAGCGAAAGCTGCAGTCCCCTGGAGAAGATGAACCAGATGGCGAGCGAGATCACGATGCCGATGGGCACTGTCTTCCACAACGGCCCGCGACCAAAGCCACGGGCCGTCAGCGCGAACAGAAGCCCGGTGGCGATCGAGAAACCGGCAACCTTCAACAACAGCATCTGAGCCGCCAGCCCGCCGACGATCCAGAGGATCGGCGGGATATTGTCCGCCTCGCGCTCGGGAAAATCGCCGCGCCATGCTTCCACGGCAGTCCATATCGCCAGCACGAACAGCACCGCCGCAATGGCATAGGGAAAGGCGGTCGGCCCGACGCGGGAATAGGAAGCAACCCCGCCCATCGTGGCCGTGTTCCAGGCGATCACGACGGAAATGATCGCCAGTCCGGCTGCAATGGCCAGAGCGCCCATGTCCGGGCGACGCTCCTGCCCCGGCCGGTCGGCTTCGGATGGGCGGGTATCACTCATTTGACGAGACCGATCTCTTTCAGGATCGCGGTGGTGGAATCGATGTCCTGCTTGAGCTGCGCGGCGAACGCATCACCGGCCAGATAGGTGTCGGCCCAGCCCTTGTCGGCCAGGATCTTCTTCCAGGCATCGGACTGCGCCATCTTCTCGACATCGGCTCCGACCGCAGCCTTCTGCTCGTCGCTGAGGCCCGGCGCGGCGGCGACCATGCGCCAGTTCTGGATCGCAACGTCCACGCCGCTCTCCTTGAAGGTCGGCGCATCGATGCCCTCCAGCCGCTCGTCGCTCGAAATGCCGATCAGGCGGAGTTGCCCGGCCTTGATCTGCGACTCGAACTCGCCATAGCCCGAAATGCCGGCCGTGACCTGCCCGCCGAGGATTGCTGCCAGCGCCTCGCCGCCACCGGAAAATGCGATGTAGTTCACCTTGGTCGGATCGACGCCCACGGCCTTGGCGATCAGGCCCGCCGTGATGTGGTCGGTGCCGCCGGCAGAGCCACCACCCCAGGAAACCGAGCCCGGATCGGCCTTCAGCTTCTCGACGAGGCCGGCCATATCCTTGATGTCGGAATTGGCCGGCACCACCAGCGCCTCATATTCGCCGGTGAGACGGGCAATCGGCGTGACCTGATCGAGCGTGACCGGCGAGTTGTTGGTGAGCAGCGCGCCGACCATGACGAAACCGCTGATCATCAACTGTGAAGGGTCGCCCTTGGCGGTGTTGACGAATTGCGCGATGCCGATGGCGCCGCCGGCGCCCGGCACGTTGGTGACCTGCACGCTGTTGGAGATCTTCTCGTCCTGCAGCACCGTCTGCATGGCGCGCGCGGTCTGGTCCCAGCCGCCGCCCGGGGCGGCTGGCGCCATGATCTTGTAATCGGTGGCAGAGGCCTGTGCGGCCGACATCGCGACGACACCCGCCAGGGCGAACAACAATTTGCGCATGAACTTCCTCCCTCTGGGCGACCCGTGGCGTTCCCACGCCGACGTCCGCATTCGATCAACTTTCCTCTGCCCTGCGCAGAGCGAAACCGGCCAATCGAAAACAGATAAGCGTTCGCTGCGACATCTTGTCAACAGCGCCACTCATGGAATTGTGGATGAGGAATTCGCCTCCGGGATCGACCCGCGGGCAGATCTAGGCCGTCACCTTGCGGAAGGTCAGATAAGCCGGACGACGCCCCTCGCGGACCGCCTTGGCCTCGTAGCGCGTGCGGATCCAGCCATCATAGGGCGTGTGCCAGTCGGCCGCGCTTTCGGCCTGCCACTCAAAAGCCGGATGCGCGCCGCAGTGCAGCAGCGTCCAGTTGACATAGGTATCGATGTCGGAGGCGAAGCGAAACTTCGCGTCCTCGGCCATGACGCGCGCGAAGCGGTCGAGATTGGCCCTGCCGACGAAGCGCCGCTTCCAGTGCCGTTTCTTGGGCCAGGGATCGGGATAGAGCAGATCGATACCGGAAATGGAGCCGGCCGGCAGCCAGTCCAGCACGCGCACGGCATCATCGTCATAGACCCGCAGGTTCGGCAGCGGATTTTCCGCAAGCCGCGTCAGCAGGCGCGCCATGCCGTTGACGAAGGGCTCGACACCGATGAAGCCGGTGCCGGGATGCTGCAGCGCCATATGGTAGAGGTGCTCGCCGCCGCCGAAGCCGATTTCCAGCCGCACACCGTCGACGGGCTCGGCAAACAGGGTTCGCGGATCGAGGGGGGCGGGCTCGGCAAGGTCGAGCCCGTATTTCGTCAGGCCGGCCTTCAGCGCGGCGGCCTGCTGCGGGCGGATGGTCTTGCCATGCCGCCGGCCAAAAAAGGCTTCGGTTGAACGGCTGCGCCGTGTTTCAGCGGTCATGGCAAGCATATCCGGTAGTCGTGGCGGCCCGTGGATCAGGCCGCCAGTGCGTCCTCGGCCGCAATCGCGTCCTTGATGGCCTTGACCAGATCGGTCTTCTCCCAGGAGAAGGAACCGTCGCGGCCCGGCTTGCGGCCGAAATGACCGTAGGCGGTGGTCTTGGCGTAGATCGGCTTGTTGAGATCGAGGTGGCGGCGGATGCCCGAGGGCGACAGGTCCATCACCTCGCGCAGAGCCTTCTCCAGTACACCCTCGTCCACCTTGCCCGTGCCGTGCAGATCGACATAGATCGACAGCGGCTGGGCCACGCCGATGGCGTAGGAAAGCTGGATGGTGCAGCGGTCGGCAAGCTTTGCGGCAACCACGTTCTTGGCCAGATAGCGCGCGGCATAGGCAGCCGAGCGGTCGACCTTGGTGGTGTCCTTGCCAGAGAACGCACCGCCGCCATGCGGGGCCGCGCCGCCATAGGTATCGACGATGATCTTGCGACCGGTGAGGCCGGCGTCGCCATCCGGGCCGCCGATCACGAACTTGCCGGTCGGATTGATGTACCAGTTGCAATTGGCTGCAATCCGCAAGTCGCCCAGGGCTTCGCGGATATAGGGCTCGACGACGGAACGGACCTTCCTGGAATCCCAGCTCGGATCGAGATGCTGCGTCGACAGCACGATCTGCGTGACTTCCGTGGGCTTGCCGTCGACATAGCGCACGGTGACCTGGCTCTTGGCATCGGGGCCAAGCCCGGCGACCTCGCCCTTGCCTTCGCGACGCGCGGCCGAAAGCAGTTCGAGGATCTTGTGGCTGTAATAGATCGGGGCCGGCATCAGGTCCGGGGTCTCGCGGCAGGCGTAGCCGAACATGATGCCCTGGTCGCCAGCGCCTTCGGTGTTGGCGTCGGCAGCCTTGTCAACGCCCTGCGCGATGTCGGCCGACTGGGCATGCAGCAGAACGTCGACCTTGGCATGCTTCCAGTGGAAGCCGTCCTGTTCATAGCCGATCGCGCGGATCGCGCGGCGCGCGGCGGAACGGAATTTCGACGGGTTGATGACGGGATTGCCCTTGGCGTCGAGGACCTGCTTGCCGTCCTTGCCGGTCTTCAGGAGCGTGGCCGGAACCCGGACCTCGCCTGCGATGATTACGCGGTTGGTGGTGGCCAGCGTTTCGCACGCCACGCGCACGTCCCACGCATTCATGCCAGACTTCTTGGCCTCGCGGTAAACCAGGTCCACGATCTCGTCGGAGATACGATCGCAGACCTTGTCCGGATGGCCTTCGGAAACGGATTCACTGGTGAAGAGGTAATTCTGACGTGCCACGGGTGTCCCCTCTAGAAGATAAAAGCGGCAGGATGCCGCATTCGGCAGGACACCGTTAGCGAACGCATGCAGAGCCCGTCAAGGCCGGTTGTTCCTTGGATCAAGCCCTTTCGGGAATTGGCGACCTCATGTCGATATCGCCCCGCGCGTCGCCGGCAACCAGGGTCAGTCTTCTTCTGCAGCAAGCGTCTTGACCAGTTCGATGATCTTGCGGCGCACCTTGGCGTCGGTAATCTTTACAAAGGCGCGGTTGAGTTGGAGCCCTTCGGGGCTGGTCACGAAATCCAGGCCGAAATTCGGGGATTCTTCCGCAAACCCCCTGCCAACCGTGCTTTCCTGTGAGGGAAACTCCTCGAAGAAGAAGGAAACCGGCACGCCGAGAACCGAAGAGATCGCCTGAAGGCGGCTTGCGCCGACCCGGTTCGTGCCCTTCTCGTATTTCTGGATTTGCTGGAAAGTTATTCCAAGCTGTTCGCCAAGGCTTTCCTGGCTCATTCCAAGCATGTTTCGGCGCAGCCTGATCCTGCTGCCGACATAGATGTCGGTCGGATTAGGCTTCTTCTTGTTTTCCTTTTCTATCATCCTGTCCTCGCCGCGCTCCGGCATTCTTCTAATTTCTTTTTCAACCCGGCGGCGAGAGCCCCCACTCTCACCTGATCGCTTCCTTTCAAGGCGGCGCACTATGATTCTCTAATATACCAACTGTCAATTCCAGCGCTGGCGTTGTCCCAATCCCAGTGCCGCGCCAAACACGCCAAGCAGGAACAATATGACCAAACCGCTAATGCGGGGACTGCCGAAACCGTTCTCCCCGCCCTGCGGCGAGAGCGGAATCACGGCATCCACGATGCCACGAGTATTCATCGACAAGGCGTCAACAATACGGCCTCGCTGATCGACCACCCCCGAAATCCCTGTGTTGGCGGCTCGTATCAGCGGAAGCCCGGTTTCAACGGCGCGTATCTGCGCCTGACGGAAATGCTGATAGGGGCCCGGCGTATCGCCAAACCACGCGTCGTTCGTAACGTTTAGAATAATATCGGTTGACGCAACGTCAACGGCAACCAGATCGGGAAAAATGATTTCATAGCAGATGAACGGCACCGCGCGGACATTGCCCGGCACAGCTATTGCATGGCGGCTATTGCCGGGCGTCAGGTTCATCGGCCCGGCCACGAACTGCTCAAGCCCGAAACGGGCGAACAGATCGGCAAAAGGGATATATTCCCCGAACGGGACGAGGTGGACCTTGTCGACCGCATCGACGATTTCGCCCGAACCGTCGATGGCCACGACCGAATTGTAGTAGCGCGTATCGGCCCGGGACGGGTTTCCGCCCTCTTCGCGCATCGCGCCGGCAACCAGCGTCTGCCCGTCATCCAGCACCTCGCCGAGCGCCACCAGCGCATCCGGCCGGTCGGTGAAGAAAAACGGCACCGAGGTTTCCGGCCAAAGGATCATTTGCGGCGCCGGCCGGCCGTTTTGTGCCGGCTGCGCGGAAAGGTCGAGCATCGTGCGGAAGATGCGGTCGCGAACGGCGGCGTCCCACTTCTCGCTGAGGTCGATCGAGGGCTGCACGATCCGTACCGAAAGGTTGCGTCCGTCCACCGGAATCGGCGTGGAAATGCGATAATAACCGAAGCCGACATGCGCGGCGACGAGCACCGCCGCAAGCGCCAGTCCGAGCCGCAGGTGCCGCCGGCCGGCCAAGAGCGCCGGCATGGCGAAGACGAACACCGCAAGCACATTCATACCGGTCATGCCGATCACGGAAACGCTCTGCATCAAAAGCGGCACCGGCATGGCCGCATAGCCGATGGCGTTCCATGGAAAGCCACTGAACAGGAAGGTGCGCAGCCACTCCGCCAGCCCGAAGCCGAAGGCGAGCGCGGCGATACGGCCTATGCCGTCGCTCCACATCAGGCGGGCGACGAGGCAGGCGAAGGCGTAGAAAAATGCAAGCAGAAGCGGAATGCCCACCACCGCCAGCGGCAGCGCCCAGGCAAAGCTGTCGGCTTCCACCAGAACGGCCCCGCCGATCCACCACAGGCCGGTCAGGAAATAGCCGAAGCCGAACCACCAGCCGATGGCGAAGGCCGGCAGCATGCGCCGCAACGGTCCGGCCGCAACCGGCGCCGCCGCTCCATCGAGCAACCAGACAAGAACCGGGAAGGAGATGAAACAGGCCGCGAAGAAATCGTAAGGCGCCTGAGCCAGTGTGGCGAACGCCCCCGCCAGGAAGGCGACGAGCGCGCGTCGCCAGCCCCACAGCAAAATTATCCGCCCTGCAAGGCGCTCCATGCACAGCCCCCCGTCGCGAGAATCACGCGAGAGGTTTAGCAGCAAGAGACCCGTGCTCCAAACACGGGTCAGCCCTGCTCGGCGCGAGCGGCGCGACGGCGGCGTTCGGCCTTCTGCATATGGACGATCCGCACCCGCTTGACGCGCCGCGGATCGGCATCCAGCACGTGGAACTCGAATCCCGGGATCGCCTGCACGACCTCGCCGCGGGTCGGCACGCGGCCCAGCGTGTTGAAGATCATGCCGCCGATGGTGTCGACATATTCGCCGTGCTCGCCGGGCGCGAAATCGTCACCGATCATCTTGGCGACGTCATCGATCTCGGCCTTGGCATCGACGACGAAATTGCCGTCGGGCGTCTGCGTGATCAGCGGCTCTTCGTCGTCATGCTCGTCCTCGATGTCGCCGACGACCATCTCGACGATGTCCTCCAGCGAAACAAGCCCGTCGGTGCCGCCATATTCATCGATGACCAGCGCCATCTGCGTGCGCGAGGCCTGCATGCGGGCCATCAGTTCCGAGGCCGCCATGGATGGCGGCACGAACAGCACGGTGCGGATCAGGCTGAGGTCGCCCACGGTGCGCGCGAGATCGACATGGGAGAGGTCCAGCGACGCCCCGGTGACAACCTTCTTCGAGCGCCCCTTCCTGGCACGGGCCATGCGCGTGACATGGGCCAGCACGTCGCGGATGTGAACCATGCCGCGCGGATCGTCCAGCGTTTCGGAATAGACCGGCATGCGCGAATGGCCGGACTGTTCGAAAAGCACCATGAGATCGCCGAGGCTGGTGGAAATCTCGATCGCCTCGATATCGGCGCGCGGCACCATCACGTCTTCGACGCGAACCTCGCGCAGCCGCAGGATATTGTTGAGCATCGCCCGTTCGCCGGGCGAAAAGCCTTCCGCTTCCGGCGCGCTTTCAGCCAGCGCATCGGTGAGGTCGTCACGCAGGCTCGATCCGTTACGGGGCTTGAAGAGGCTGCTCAGGCGTCCGAGCAGCGATGGACGTTCATGCGAATGCTCGTCCGAAACGCTGCTTGGCGAGCTACTGGGACTAGGTCCCTCTTCCGCATTTTCAGGCGCCTGCGGCGCACTGCCGGCATCCGATCTGGCGGCAGTTTCTTGTCTCTCGTTCATTATCTTCCAGTTGGTTTCCAAGGTCGGTTACGCGTAGGGGTCGGGGATGGCAAGTCTTGCCAGCGCCCTTCGCTCCAGCCCTTCCATCTCTTCCGCCTCCGCGTCAGTCTCGTGATCATAGCCCATGAGATGCAGGAGGCCATGAATCACCAGATGAGTAATATGATTATCGAGCGGCTTTTCTTCCAGTGCCGCCTCTCGCTCAACCGTCTCGGCGGCGAGGATTATATCGCCCATCATCGGCGGCAAGGGCGCGCCAGGCTCGGTCGGGAAAGCGGGAAAGGACAACACATTGGTCGGCTTGTCCTTGCCGCGCCACTCCGCATTCAGCACCTGGATATGGGCATCGTCAGAGAAGACGAGGCTGAGTTCGGTGCCGTTCGGGGCGCTCGCGCCGGTTTCGGCCAGCACGGCGCGGACGGAATCGTGCGCAAGCGCCTCCAGATGCGCCTCGGCGGGCCACTTCCCCGCCTCGACCATGAGGTCGATCGCCACCGGAAGCTCCGGCTGGTCGTGCTGGGCAGTGTTTTCCATCATGCGCTCGCGGCCAATCAGTTTTCGGAACCGCCAAGGCCGCGCTCGATCTTGCCGTCGCGCTCATAGGCCTTGACGATCTCGGCAACCAGCGGATGGCGCACCACGTCGCTGTCGTTGAAGCGCACCGTGACCACGCCCGGCACGCCGTCGAGAATGCGTAGCGCCTCGACCAACCCGGACCGCGTATTCGGCGGCAAGTCGATCTGGCTCGGATCGCCGGTGACGATCATGCGCGAGTTCTCGCCCAGACGGGTGAGAAACATCTTCATCTGCATGGAGGTGGTGTTTTGCGCCTCATCGAGGATCACCGCGGCATGGGCCAGCGTGCGACCGCGCATGAAGGCGAGCGGCGCGATCTCGATCACCTCGGCGGCAATCGCGCGCTCGACCTTGTCGGCCGGCATCATGTCATAGAGCGCGTCATAGAGCGGGCGCAGATAGGGGTCGACCTTTTCCTTCATGTCGCCCGGCAGGAAGCCCAGCCGCTCACCCGCCTCCACCGCCGGCCGCGACAGGACGATGCGCTCGACAAGGCCGCGTTCCAGCAGCATGGCCGCATGCGCCACCGCCAGATAGGTCTTGCCGGTGCCGGCCGGGCCGATGCCGAACACCAGTTCGGCGCGCTCCAGCGCGCGCATATAGGCGTCCTGATTGGCCGAACGGGCATAGATGGTGCGCTTGCGCGTGGAAATCTGCGCGGCCGCCACCTTGCCCTTGCGCTCCAGCGTGGGCAGGATCAACTGGTCGTCCGTGGCAATGGCCATGCGGATTGCACCATCGACATCGGATTGCCCGATCTCCGCGCCCTTCTGCAATATGCCGTAGAGCTGGTCGAGCGTGCGCCGCGCCTGCTCGGCGGCCACCGGATCACCCTTGACGGTCAGCCGGTTGCCGCGTGAGTTGATGCTGACGCCGAGCTTCTGCTCGATGCGGGCAAGGTTCTCGTCGAACTGCCCGTATAAAGCGCTGGCAAGCTTGTTGTTGTCGAAGGTCAGAACGATATGCGCCATGTCCGAGGCCCCGGAGGGCACATTTTTCGCGTCGGCGTTCAACCGTGTCTCCTCATCTGACGGTGCCGTCAGGCCCGTTCGGCGAACAGGCTGGCATGGCCCGTATTCGTGATTCGCGCACTGACAATGTCACCGATTCTGCCGGCCTTTTCATCAAGAATAACCGGCTGCAACCAGGGCGAACGGCCAACGATCTGACCAGCTTGGCGACCCGGCTTCTCGATAAGCGTTTCAATGGTAGTTCCAACGAGGCTGGCAAGGAAAGCGTTTTGCTGCTCGTTCAGAAGCGCCTGCAGGCGCTGCAGGCGTTCATCCTTCACCGCCTCGGCGACATGACCGTCCATCTCGGCGCCCGGCGTGCCGGGGCGTGGTGAATATTTGAACGAAAAGGCCTGCGCATAGTCCACCGCGCGCACCAGTTCCATCGTGTCCTCGAAATCGGCATCCGTCTCGCCCGGAAAGCCGACGATGAAATCGCCCGACATGGCGATGTCCGGCCGCGCCGCCCGGATGCGCTCGATGAGGCGCAGATAGTCGGCCGCCGTGTGCTTGCGGTTCATCGCCTTCAGGATGCGGTCGGACCCCGCCTGCACCGGCAGATGAAGATAGGGCATCAGCGAGGGCAGATCACGATGCGCGGCGATCAATTCGTCGTCCATGTCGCGCGGATGGCTGGTGGTGTAGCGCAGGCGCGACAGGCCGGGGATTTCGGCCAGACGGAACAGCAGCCGGCCAAGGCCCCATTCACTGCCGTCCGGCCCTTCACCGTGCCAGGCGTTCACATTCTGGCCAAGCAGCGTCACCTCACGCACACCGGCCGCCGCCAGTCGCTCCGCCTCGGCCACGATCTGGGCGACAGAGCGCGAAACCTCGGAGCCGCGCGTGTAGGGCACCACGCAGAAGGTGCAGAACTTGTCGCACCCTTCCTGCACGGTGAGGAATGCGGTCACGCCACGGTTGATCACATCCGCGCGCCGGGGCTGCGGAAGGTGATCGAACTTGTCTTCCAGCGCGTAATCGGTCTCGACGACCTTCTCGCCGCCGCGCGCCTTTTTCAGCGCGTCCGGCAGGCGGTGGTAGGTCTGCGGACCGATGACCAGATCGACCGCCGGTGCGCGCCGGATGATCTCGCGCCCTTCGGCCTGCGCCACGCAGCCGGCGACGCCGATCAGCATCTCGTCGCCGTTCCGCGCGCGCTCGGCCTTCAGGTCGCGGATGCGGCCAAGCTCGGAATAGACCTTTTCGGCAGCCTTTTCGCGGATGTGGCAAGTGTTGAGCAGCACCAGATCGGCCTCTTCCATGACCGATGTAGCGACATAGCCGTCCGCAGCCAGCGCATCGGACATGCGCTGGGAATCGTAGACATTCATCTGGCAGCCATAGGTTTTGACAAAAACCTTCTTGGCCGCGCCTGCCGCCTGCGGCGCTTCAGCGCCGTCCTGAGTGATCTGCTCCGGTTCCATGGGCGGGCTTCTAACGCTTTTCGGTGACAAAAAACAGACGAATCTTGGCCGCTTCAGCGGCGAGGATCGCGCAATGCCTTGTTCATCATGGTGCGCACGCGCTCTTCTACCCTGCGCGCGGTCTCCTTGCGGCTGCTGCCGGCGGAAAACTCGATCGGCTCGCCGAAGTGAACTTCGACGTCGATCGCCCCTTCGGCGAGCAGGTCCTTCAGGTGCGGCACGAGATCCTGATCGCCGATCCAGGCGGCGACCGCGCGATGCTGGCGCCCCATCGGCAGGCCCTGCAAGCGGGTGTAGCCGACCGCGACGGGCTGGATGAAAACCCTGTCCACATCGCCCTCACCTATCGCCAGCTCGGCCGCGCCAAACAGCGTGCTTTTGAACGGCAATATCAGGTTGCCGTCGCCGGTCGTGCCTTCGGCAAACAGCACCATGGCGTCGCCGGCGGCCAGCCGGCTGGCAATCTCGCTCGCCTGCGCGCCCGACTTCCTCCTGCGGTCGCGCTCGACGAAAACGCAGCGCTGCAGCCGCGTCAGCCAGCCGATCAGCGGCCAGCCGGCCATTTCCGACTTGGCGATGAAGGAGACGTTGTTGAACGACGCCAGCACCATGACGTCGGTCCACGAAATATGGTTCGACGCCACGAGCAGCGGACGCTGTGGCGCCAGCGCGCCATGCACATGCACGCGAAAGCCGAGGGCGCGCAGGATGAGACTGTGGCACCAGCGACGGATGCGCCAGGGCTCATAGAGCCCGGTTCTCATGCCCAGATAGAGCCACGGCACCAGAAGGGACAGTCCGACGACCACCCAGAGAAGCCCCAGCCCGATACGGATCCTGCTGACCATGCGTTGCTTGCCTGCCTGCAACCGATAGTGACGGCTAGCGAAGGTCGCGGCGCATGACAAGCGCACCGTTGGCGCCGCTGCCGCCGGTGCGGTAGTAGTCCGGCCGCTTGCCGACCTGAATGAAGCCGAGTCGGCGATAAAGCGCGATCGCCGGCGCATTGGTTTCGTCCACTTCGAGGAACAGCGCTTCGGCGCGCTGGGCATGCAGCTCGCGCAGCACTGCATCCATCAGCCGCCAGCCGAGACCGAGGCGCCGGTGCGAGCGCGCCACCGCGATGGTGAGGATTTCAGCCTCGCCGGCCACCAGCCGCGCCAGCACGAAACCCGCCGGCGCTTCATGGCCGCGCCCGACCGCGCGCGCCGCATAGCCGAAAACCGTGTCCTGCTCCAGAAGATCGGCGAATTCGCTGCCCGTCCACGGCCGCGCGAAACCCTCGCGATGGAGATGGAACAGGGCGTCGCCGTCCTCGACCGTCAGCGGCTCCAGCGAGAAATCCCTTTGCCGCGCTGTGACGAAGGGGATGCGCATTACCTGCTCCTCGGAAGGATGAAGCCGGCTTGAGGCTTGGCGTCGGGCTCGCGCAGATAGAGCGGCTTCGGCCGCTCGCCGGCCTGCCTGCCAACTGCCAGCCGGGCATAGGTGCCAATGTCGGCCGTGGCCGCGACAGGGCCCACCGGCCCCGCTTCGGCGCCGATGGCTTCGGCGATCATGCGCGCTGCCGTGCCGGCAAGAGCCGCATCATATTCCGTTGCGAGCAGGATTGCCTTGTCGAGCTGGATCACCGCAGGCTCGAACAGCGCCATGCCGGCATTGTCGTAGACGGCCGCCTGCAGATCGCCGCGCCCGCCATCGAGCGCGGCCAGCACGGTACGTGGTTCGTAGCGCGCGCGTGCCTCGGCCGCCAGCGCCTCCAGCGTGTTGACGCCGATGGCCGGAATGTCGAGCGCCAGCGCCAGCCCGCGCGCCGCCGAAACCGCGACCCGCACGCCGGTGAAGGACCCGGGGCCGACAGAGACGGCAACCGCATAGAGACCGGAAAAGCCGAGACCGGCCGCCTGCATGGCCGCATCGATCACGCCCATCAGGTGTTCGGCATGGCCTTTGTCGAGGTCGAGCACCTCACGGCCAAGCTCCCTGCCGGCATCGGCGTCATAAACGCTTGCAGCGCAGAGTTTCGCGGCGGTATCGATTGCAAGTATCTTCATGAGTTCATCGCTAGCCGAACCGCGCGGGCCGGGCAAGCGATCGCGGGCCCCTATAGATCGATCCTGAGCCGGGGCAGGAAGCGGCCGGCAATCGAGGCGGACGATACCTGACCTATCTCCACCGCGCCCATACGCAGGTAGAAGTCGCGCGCGCCTGGATCGGAATCGATGAACATCGCGCGTGCGCCGACGGCAACGGCTTTCTCTTTGGCCCAATCAAGCAGCAGGCGGCCAACGCCCTTGCCGAGATGGGAAGGCTCGACGAACAATTTGTCGAGTTCGCATGCGTCGCCAGCAACGGAGATTTCGGCGAAACCGACAGGCGTCCCGTCATCGACCGCGACCATCATGCGCCCATCCGCCGCCGGTTTCACCATCAGTTCGGCGCGACAGGCCTCCATGAAGGCCGCGTCATATCCATGCACGGCCTTGGAGCGCAGGCAGAGCCCGCTCAAAGGCTCCGCCTCGTCGTCCCGCGGCACCCTAAGCTTCAGCACTATGTCGATCCTTCGCCTTCAGCTCCAGCCGGCGTGCATGCAGCACCGGCTCGGTGTAGCCGTTGGGCTGCTCGCGGCCCTTGAAAACGAGGTCGCAGGCGGCCTGGAAGGCGATCGAATTGTCGAAGTCGGGCGCCATCGGCCGGTACAGCGGGTCGCCCGCATTCTGCCGGTCCACCACTGCCGCCATGCGCCGCATCGTCTCCATCACCTGCTCGTGCGAGACGACGCCATGGTGCAGCCAGTTGGCGAGGTGCTGCGAGGAGATGCGCAGCGTTGCGCGGTCCTCCATCAGCCCGACATCGTTGATGTCCGGCACCTTGGAGCAGCCGACACCCTGGTCGACCCAGCGCACGACATAGCCGAGGATGCCCTGGGCGTTGTTGTCGATCTCCTGCTGGATTTCCTCCGGGGTCCAGTTCGGCCGCGCCGCCACCGGCACCGAGAGGATGTCGTCGAGTTTCGCGCGCGGGCGGCTCTTCAGCTTTTCCTGCACCGCATGGACATCGACCCTGTGATAATGCGTGGCGTGCAGCGTGGCTGCCGTCGGCGACGGCACCCAGGCAGTGTTGGCGCCGGCCTGCGGATGCGCGATCTTCTCAACCAGCATCGCCGCCATCAGGTCGGGCATGGCCCACATGCCCTTGCCGATCTGGGCGTGGCCGGACAGACCGCATGCCAGACCGGTATCGACGTTCCACGCCTCATAGGCTGCAATCCACGGCGCCTGCTTCATGTCGCCCTTGCGGATCATCGGCCCGGCTTCCATCGCGGTGTGGATTTCGTCGCCGGTGCGGTCGAGGAAGCCGGTGTTGATGAACACCACGCGCTCGCTGGCCGCGCGGATGCACTCCTTGAGATTGACGGTGGTGCGCCGCTCCTCGTCCATGACACCCATCTTGAGCGTGTTCTTTTCCATGCCGAGCAACTTTTCGACGCGCTCGAACAGCTCCACCGCGAAGGCCACTTCCTGCGGCCCGTGCATCTTGGGCTTGACCACATAGACCGATCCGGCGCGCGAATTCTTGCGCACGCCGTTGGGGCCGACATCGTGCAGCGCGATCAGCCCGGTGATGGCGGCATCCATGATGCCCTCCGGCACCTCGTTGCCGTCGCGGTCGAGGATCGCCGGATTGGTGGTCAGATGGCCGACATTGCGCACCAGCATCAGCGAACGGGCCGGCAACACCAGCTTCCCGCCCTCTGGCGCGGTGTATTCGCGGTCGGCGTTGAGCTTGCGGGTAACGCTCCTGCCGCCCTTGTCGAAGGTTTCGGCAAGGTCGCCCTTCATCAGCCCGAGCCAGTTGCGATAGGCCAGAACCTTGTCCTCGGCGTCCACCGCCGCGACCGAATCCTCGCAATCCTGGATCGTCGTCAGCGCCGCCTCGAGCACAAGGTCGGCGATACCGGCCGCATCGGTCTTGCCGATGGTGTGGCTGCGGTCGATGACGATCTCGACATGCAGGCCGTTCTTGACCAGCAGCACCGCCGACGGCGCCGCCGCCTCGCCGCGATAGCCGACGAACTGCGCCGGATCGGCAAGGCCGGTCGTGCCCACGGCCAGCCTGCCGTCCCTGACCGACAGCGCCCCGGCTGCGGCCCAGGAGCCGTCCTTCAGCGGCGCGGACGCGTCGAGGAAATCGCGCCCCCAGGCGATGACCTTCTCGCCGCGCTTGGGGTTGTAACCCTTGCCCTTCTCCGCGCCATCGGTCTCGGGGATGGCGTCGGTGCCATAGAGCGCGTCATAGAGCGAGCCCCAGCGAGCGTTGGCGGCGTTGAGCGCATAGCGCGCATTCATCACCGGCACGACGAGCTGCGGGCCGGCAAGCACGGCGATCTCGGGATCGACATTCTCCGTGGTGATCTGGAAGTCCGGACCTTCCTCGACCAGATAGCCGATCTCGGTCAGGAAGGCGCGATAGGCGGCCAGATCCGCCGGCGCGCCGTTGGCACGGTGCCAGGCGTCGATCTTTTCCTGCAGGGCAGCGCGTTTGGCCAGCAGCTCGGCGTTTTTGGGCGCAAGGTCCTGGACGATCGCGGCAAGCCCGGTCCAGAAAGCGGCAGCCTCCACCCCAGTCCCAGGCAGCGCCTCCCCCACAACGAAATCATGAAGCTCACGGGCAACCGACAGACCCGATGCTTCCACCATATCGCTCATAGTATTTCTCCTGGCACCCTATCCCTACGGATGTTTGCGGCCTTTGACCACGTTGGGATGGCAGGGTCAATTCATCCCTAAGTTCCACACCACTCCGGAGCACGAAAACCCGGCTTGCGACACCGTACGCGGGCGCCGAAGCCGGTTTCCACGTACCGGTGTCATGTTCTATGCGGCAATTCGCGGCCTGCCCGTGGCAACTGCCAGAATATGGGCCTCGATGAACATGCGCCGCCCGTCCACCATCGAGGCGCGCACATCATGCGTCACTTCGATCTCGGCGGCGTCCGTACCGGCTTCCAGAGCGCGTTGCGCGGCAAGCTTGCGGATTTCGGTGTCGGCCACGCGGATGGCCTCCTCCTCGTCGAGGAAATCCTGGATCTCGTCGCCCGAGGCGACACGGAACACGCCTTCCTTGGGCTGGCTGACGCGCGCCTCGGCCGAAATACGCACCTGCCCGACCACGGCGCCGAGCGCGTTGGCCACGTCGGTGTCGCGCGGCACCACGCATTCATTGCCGACGAAGCCGTGCAGGCTGGCATAGTGCAGCGGCGCGGATGCACCGAGCCCGATTACCGGGCGGTCGAGCGCCACCGCAAACCGGGCGATGCCTTCATGTCCGTCGACGGCGCGCTGCACCAGCGCATGCGCGACCGCTGACGCTCCATCCAGCCCATCCTCGGCAAAGGCGGTTTCGAGGATCGCCTCCGCTGAATTGCGGGTGACGGCACGCAGCACCCGCTCGGCCAGCGCTTCGGGCGTCTCGGCGATCAACTGGCCGCGACCGTCGCGCTTGCGGGCAAACAGTTCGGCACCAAGGCGGGCAGCCCCGGCATTCCAGTTCGCCTGGCGCCCGAGCGCGTGGGCGGCATCCGACGGCGTGAAGCCGACCACATGCACCAGTCCACGCCCGACCAGCCGGTTGAGTGTCGCGAGCTGCGCCGTCGACATCAGCAAGCCGTCGAGCGCCAGCGGGACCGCGCCGATGGTTTCGTAGAGCTTCGCTTCCGAACTGCTCAGCCCCGATGCCAGCCGCTCCGGCACGCCGGTGCGCATGGCGAAGCGGCCGTCCAGACGCCCCGCATTGGGCGCGCGAAGCTGACGTTCGAGCTGACTGACCACCGCCTCCTCATGGGCGACCGCAGCCAGCGCCAGCGGCACGACGCGGCGCGGGCCAAGCATGATGCGCGGGGCCAGCCCGCTATCCTGCAACGCAACTTCCGAATCCCCGCCAAGGCCGAAGGTGCGCATGGCGACCGCCTCCACCATGGTGCGGAAACCGCCAACGGTTGCGCCTTCGGGATCGAGCCGCGGCCGCCCGTGATCGAGCACGGCCACGTCCGTGGTAGTGCCGCCGATGTCCGAAACGACCGCATTGTCGAGGCCGGTGAGATGACGGGCGCCAACGAGGCTGGCGGCCGGACCCGACAGGATCGTCTCGATCGGCCGCTGCCGGGCGAAGCCGGCCGAAACCAGCGCGCCGTCACCGCGCACGACCATCAACGGAGCCTTGATCCGCCGCGCCTCCAGAAACCCCTCCGTCGCCGCGACCAACCGGTCGATCATCGAGATCAGCCGTGCATTGAGCAGCGTGGTGAGCGCCCGGCGCGGGCCCCCGAGCTTGGCCGACAGTTCGTGGCTGGCGGTGACGGGCAGGCCGGTCCTTTCGCGGATCAGTTCGCGCGCGGCGATCTCGTGGGCCGGATTGCGCGTGGCGAAATAGGCGCAGACCGCAAAGCCCGACACCGATTTCTCCAGCTCCGGCAGCGCAGCCTCCAGCTCGGCAAGGTCCAACGGCCTGGCATTGCCATGCACGTCATGCCCGCCGCCGCAGAACACCACGGGATCGGTGCCAAGCGCGGTCTTCAGCCCGTCGCGGGCGAGATCCTCTTCGGAAAAGCCGATCATGACCAGCGCCACACGCCCGCCCTGCCCCTCGACCAGCGCATTGGTGGCAAGCGTGGTGGACATCGACACCAGCTTTATCGCGGCAGGATCGGCCTTCGCCTCGGACAGCACCGCATCGACCGCGCCCGAGATGCCGACCGCCAGATCGTGCCGCGTGGTGAGCGACTTGGCCTTGGCGGTGACGCCGGCGCTCTCCGACCACAGAACCGCATCGGTATAGGTGCCGCCTGTATCGATACCGAGAAACAGCGGACCGGAAACCTGCGGTGACGATGGCATGGGCTTTTCGGTCATGTCTGGGGCAATCCGGGACGGTTGAACTCGCCCCTGCCCTTAGCCCATAAGCCCCTGCCACGGAAGCACCGGAAGGTGAGCCAGACGCCGGGTCAACCCGGTTGCAACGCCTGTGACAAGCCAAAAGAAAGAATAGCAACCCTCACCCCGAGACGGTGGCGCAAGCTGCCGCCTCGAAGGAGAGCAATGGTGATATTTTCCGCCGGGTTCAAGCGCGGCGATTTTTCAACGCCTCAGTACGGCCAATCGCCCTTTCCAAGCGCGCGCACCGCTTCCACGATCCGGGTAAAGCTTTCACGCGCGCGGCCGACCGAATGGCGCGCGCGCAGATGGCCATGGACCAGACCCGGCTCGTCGAACCACCAGGCCTTGCCGCCGGCCGCCTGGATGCGGTCGCGGTAATCGCGGCCGTCGTCCGACAATGGATCGCATTCGGCAGTGATAACAGCCGTCGGCGGCAGATCGGAATAATCCTCATCATTGAACGGCGCGAAGGTGGCGTCCTTCGAAATGTCCCGGCCGCCCGCGCGCATGTCGCGGTAATAATCCATGTCGCGCACGCTCAGCAGCGGCGCGTCGTAATGGGTCACGTAAGAGCCCTGCCCCAACTTGCCGCCGAGACCCGGATAAATCAGCACCTGGCCGATCGCGGCACGTGCGTGGCCGCGCGTGGTGTGCGAAACCGCCGCCGCCAGATTGCCGCCGGCGGAATCGCCGCACAGCACGATGGGCTGCGCATAAGTCTTTGTCGCCCATTCGAAGGCCGCACGGCAGTCGTCATAGGCGGCGGGATGCGTGTGCTCCGGCACCAGGCGGTAGTCGACCGAGACCACCTCATAGCCGGTGCGCTCGCAGATTTCGGCGCAGACATCGTCGTGGCTGTCGAGCCCGCCAAGGATAAAACCGCCGCCGTGGAAATAGAGCACCATGGCCGCGTCGTTCGGCTCGGCATTGCGATAGATGCGGACCGGGATTTTGTGGGTCGGCGTCTCAACCGCAGAGTCCGTCGCCGTCACTCCGGCCGGATAGCCGGCATGGAACTCGCGGCACATCCGGTCATAAGTGCGGCGCTGCTCGTCCACGCTATGGTCGACCGCGTCCGGCGGATAAAAGCTGTTGGTGCGGTCGATGAAGGCCCATGTCTCCGCATCGATCAGCTTGCTGTAGTCGGTCATCGGTCGTCCTCCTGCACTGCTATGCTATTTGCCCTTCCACACCGGGTCGCGCTTTTCGGCGAAGGCGCGGAAGCCTTCCATGTTGTCGTCCGAGGCGTAGAGCTCGTCGACGGTGCGGAACTTGCGCTTGGTGATCCAGTTCATGGCGTCCTGGAACTCCATCGCCTCGGCCTTGCGGGCCACTTCCTTGATCGAGGCGAAGACCAGCGGCGGGCCGCCGGCGAGCAGGCGGGCGATCTCCCAGACTCGGTCCTCGAGCTTGTCGGCCGGCAGAACCTCGTTGACGAGGCCCCAGCGATGCGCCTCGGCCACGTCCATCCAGCGACCGGTGAGCAGCAGGTCCATGGCGACATGATAGGGAATGCGCTTGGGCAGCTTGATCGTCGCGGCATCGGCCAGCGTACCTGCCTTGATCTCCGGCAGCGCGAAAGAAGAATGCTCGGAGGCGTAGATCAGGTCGCAGGACAGCGCCAGTTCGAAGCCGCCGCCCACCGCCATGCCGTTGACGCAGGCGATGACCGGCTTGTTCATGTCGCGCAACTCCTGCAGGCCGGCAAAGCCGCCGACGCCATAGTCGCCGTCCACCGCATCGCCGTTTGCCGCGGCCTTGAGGTCCCAGCCGGCCGAGAAGAACTTGTCGCCGGCCGTCTTCACGATGCAGACGCGCAGTTCGGGGTCGTCGCGGAAGGCCTGAAAAGTCAAACCCAGCAGGCGCGACGTGGCGAGGTCGATGGCATTGGCTTTCGGCCGGTCGAGCGTCACTTCGAGGATTGTGCCTTCGCGGCGGGTCTTTACGACATCGGACATTTTTGGAACCTCCCTGGCGGCTCAGCCTTCGACTGAAACCACAGCCTTCTTCTCGTGGGAAACGGACGCCGCCGCTTCGCCTTCGTTTGTCACCAGCAGCGCATCGGCGATCCAGGCGCCCTTGCCCTCGCCGCAGACGATGAGCGGGTTCACGTCGAGCTCCTCGATCGTGTGCGCGTTTTCCTGCACGAAGCGCGAAATGGCAAGGATCGCATCCACGGCAGCCGACACATCGGCCCTGGCGCGGCCGCGATAACCGTCGAGCAGCGGATAGAGCCTGAGATTCTTCAGCGCCGCCTCGACTTCGTCGCGCGATGCCGGCAGAAGCAGCGTCGCGCTGTCCTGGAGCAGTTCGACCAGCACGCCGCCGGTGCCCACGGTCATGACCGGGCCAAACAGTGCATCGCGCGTGACGCCGACGATCAGCTCGGCAACGCCGCCTTCCACCATGCGCTCGACATAGAGGCCGGTGCCGAGCGGCAGCAAGGCTTCGGCCGTCGCTCGCACTTCTTCGGGAGATTTGAGGTTCAGCTTCACCGCGCCGAGTTCGCTCTTGTGGGCCACGCCCAGCGCCTTGAGCGCCACCGGGAACCCAAGCTTCTCGGCGGCCGCAACAGCCTCGGCCACACTGGCCGCGCAAGCTCCTTGCGGCACGGCGAGACCGGCAGAACGCAACAGCGCCTTGGCTTCGGCCTCGTCGGGTACCACCTTACCCTCCCCCTTGTGGGGAGGGTCGGCGCGAAGCGCCGGGTTGGGAGTTGCATCACCGGCCTTACCCCCACCCCCGCATTCGGCGCGACCTCCCCACAAGGGGGAGGTAGAGGGTTGGCTCCACGCCTCGCCGATGAACGCCGCCGCTTCGGCCGCATCCATCGCCTCGACGATGCCCTGCAAGGGCACGATGCCGCGCTTGAACAGCTCCGCCGCATGCGCCTCGGCCACGTTTTCCAGCATGGAGGCGACGATGGCGCCGCGCGCCTTGCTGGTCTTCAGCGCCGCCTCGAAGGCGCGCACCGTCGGCCACCAGTCGGCATCCGAGCAGCGGTCGCCGCGCGGGAAATCGAGCACCAGCATGTTGAGGTCGAAGCCGCCCGACACCATCGCGGTGAACGTGTCGGTCATGGCCGGTTCGTTGTTCCAGATGAAGGTGTGGTAGTCGAGCGGATTGGCCACGGCCACGAAGGAGCCAAGCGTCGATTTTACCCGCGACCAATGCTCCTGCGTCAGTGCCGGGAAGCGGACCTTGCGGCCCTCGGCCGTATCGGCCATGACCGAGGCTTCGCCGCCCGAACAGCTCATCGAAGACAGCGTGTCGCCGGGAAGCGGGCCGAAGGCGTGCAAGAGCTTCAGCGTTTCGAGAAGCGAGGGGATCGAATTCACCCGCGCAATGCCGAGCCGCTTGAGGAAGGCGTCGGACGCCGCATCGGAACCGGCAAGCGAGGCGGTATGCGAAACCGTCGCCGCGCGCGCCTGTTCGGAGCGGCCGACCTTCATCGCCACGATCGGCTTGCTCAACTCGCGTGCCCGCGCCGCCAGCCGCTCGAAACCGTCGACCTTGTCAAAACCCTCGATATGCAGGCCGAGACAGGAAACGCGCTCGTCCTCGATCAGGCCGAGCGCCATTTCGGAGAGGCCCGTCTGCGCCTGGTTGCCGGCCGTCATCAGGAACGAAATTGGCAGGCCGCGCTGCTGCATGGTGATGTTGCAGGCGATGTTGGACGACTGCGTGATGATCGCCACACCACGCGTGCCGGGCTCCAGCCGCTGGCCGCCATGCTGGTCGGGCCACAAAAGCGCACCATCGGCATAATTGATCAGGCCGTAGCAGTTCGGCCCGATGACCGGCATCGAGCCCGCCGCCGCGACCAGCTCGGCCTGAAGCCGCTCGCCATCCTCGTCGTCGGCACCGGCTTCGAGGAAGCCCGAGGCAAAGCAGATCGCCCCGCCCGCGCCGCGCTCGGAAAGCTCGCGCACAATGTCGATGGTGGCGAAGCGGTTGACGCCGATGAACACGGCATCCGGCGCGCCCGGCAGGTCTGCCACCGAGGCATAGGCCTTCACGCCCTCCACCTCGTCGCGCTTGGGGTGCACCGGCCAGATGTCGCCCACAAAGCCCATTTTCAGCGACTGCTTGACGACATTGGGCGCAAACGCGCCGCCGCCGATGACCGCGATGGATTTCGGGCGCAGGAGCCGTTCGAGACGCAGCATGGCTCAGCCCCCGACGGCGCGCAGCAGCGCGCGGGAAATAATATGCCGCTGGATTTCCGACGTGCCTTCCCAGATGCGCTCGACGCGGGCGTCGCGCCAGATGCGTTCCAGTGGCAGGTCGTCCATCAGGCCCATGCCGCCGTGGATCTGGATCGCCTCGTCGGCGATGAAGGCCAGAACCTCGGTGGCCTTGAGCTTGGCCATGGCCATATCCTGATCGGTCACGGTGCCCTGGTCGTATTTCCAGGCGGCCTCACGGGTAAGCAGCTCCGCCGCCTTCAGCTCGGTCGCCATGTCGGCGAGCTTGAAGGAAACGCCCTGGAACTTGCCGATCTGCTGGCCGAACTGCTCTCGGCTAGCGGCATATTCGATGGCATGGCCAAGCGCGCGCTCGGCACGTCCGAGACAGGTCGAAGCGACCTGCAGCCGGGTCGCGCCCAGCCAGCTGTTGGCGACCTCAAAGCCCTTGTGGACCTCGCCCAGCACCTGGCTCTTTGGCAGGCGACAGTTGTCGAATTCGAGGATGGCGTTGGTGTAGCCGCGATGCGAGACATTGCGATAGCCGTCGCGCACCGTGAAGCCCGGCGTACCCTTGTCGACGAAGAACGCGGTGATCTTCTTGCGTTTGCCGCGCGGGGTATCCTCTTCGCCCGAGGCCATGAAGACAATGGCGAAGTCGGCGATGTCGGCGTGGGAGATAAAATGCTTGGTGCCGTTGAGGACAAAATCGTCGCCGTCCTGCATGGCGGTCGCCTTCATGCCGCGCAGGTCGGAGCCCGCACCCGGCTCAGTCATCGCCAGGCAATCCCACGTCTCGCCGCGAATGCAGGGATAAAGGTACTTTTCCTTCTGCTCGTCGGTGCCGGCGAGCAGGATGTTGGACGGGCGCGCCACGCAGGTCCAGTGCAGCGCATAATTGGCGCGGCCGAGTTCCTTTTCATAGAGCAGCCACGACACCGTATCGAGGCCCGCGCCACCGACTTCGGCCGGCATGTTGGCGGCATAAAGACCGGCCTCGATCGCCTTGGCCTGAATCTCCTCGATCAGTTCACGGCGCAGATGTCCGGTGCGCTCCACTTCCGCCTCATGCGGATAAAGCTCGTTTTCGACAAAGGCCCGCGTCGTGTCGACGATCAGGCGCTGTTCTTCGGTAAGCCCGAAATCCATCAGTAACCTCCCATACAGGCGACATGGCCGCCCAAATCCGTCCCCGTCCGGTCTGCTTCGTGCAACGGAGCAGGAGCGAAACACGGCGGCGCCCAACCTGGCGCCGCCGCGTCTCTCCTCAGCTCTCGACCTTGTCCTTGGCGGCGAGCGCGGACAGGCGGCTGGTGTATTCGTTGTAAAGCGCGCCAGCGCCCCAGCCTTCACCCTTGTTCTGCTTGCCCAGTGCTTCCATGATCGCGACGAGGTTGTCGTCGCGAATCTTTTCCAACTCGCGGATCGACCATTTATCGGACTGCTCGTCGGACTGGCCGGCAATCAGATCGACCAGTTCGTCGTTGAATTCCGGCACGTCCATCAGCTTCGTCCACGGCCAGCTGAGGCACGGGCCGAACTGGGCCATGAAGTGGCGCATACCCGCCTCGCCGCCGGCGATGCGGTAGACCTGGAACATACCCATCTGCGCCCAGCGCAGGCCGAAGGAGTAGCGCATGATGTCGTCGAGTTCCTCGACCGAGCAGATGCCGTCCTTGATCAGCCACAGCGCCTCGCGCCATGCGGCCTCCAGCAGGCGGTCGCCGACGAAGGCCTCGATCTCCTTGCGGATCACCACCGGCTTCATGCCGATCGAGGCGTAGAGCGCACGCGCCTTTTCGATGACGGCCGGCGTCGTCTTCTCGCCGCCGACGATCTCGACCAGCGGCAGCAAGTAGACCGGATTGAACGGATGGGCGACGACCAGGCGCTCCGGATGCTTCAGCGCCGGCTGCATATCGGTCGGCTTGATGCCGGAGGTGGACGAGCCGATCAGCGCGTCGGCCGGGGCATGGACGTCGATCTCGGCCAACACCTTGTGCTTGATGTCGAGCCGCTCCGGCACGCTTTCCTGGATGAAGTCGGCGCCCGTCACCGCCTCGGCGAGGGTCTTGGCGAAGGTCAGCTTGCCTTCCCGGGGCAGGCCGCCGGGCAGCATCTGCTTGTAGGCGCGCCGCGCGCCTTCCATCACCTCGTCGACCTTGCGCGAGGCCTCCGGATCGGGATCGTAGATGGAAACGTCGATGCCGTTCAGCAACAGACGCGCGACCCAGCCCGCGCCGATAACACCGCCGCCGATAGCGGCTGCTTTCTTGATACTGCTCATGCGGATGCTCCCGCTCTTTGGCTAGCTGTTTGGGGATTGACGAGCGCGACGCGCTCGCCGACGCGGATGACGGCGGGATCGTAGGCCTGGCGGGAGAACACTTTTTCCACCATGGGCCGGAAGAAATCGAGCGGCAGGGTCTCGTACCCGGGATCGAAGCTCGACTGGTCCCACCGCTCGCAGAACTGGTCGCAGTCGTCGTAGTAGGGATGCCCGGCGAACTTATCGCGCGCATGGCGATTGCCGCCAACGTGATGCGCATAATAGAGCCGCTGGAAATCCCCGTGCTTCTCGACCACCCAGTGGCACTGTTCGCGAACGAACGGCCGCAGGATCGCGGCCGCATATTCGTCGTGGTTGTAGGGTGCGTAGATGTCGCCGATATCGTGCAGGAGGGCGCAGACGACCCAGTCGTCGTCGGCGCCGTCGCGCCAGGCACGGGTGGCCGCCTGCACCGAGTGGCCAAGCCGCGTGACCTTGTAGCCCGACAGGCTCTCGTCAAGCTTTACCAGGGCGTCGAGAAGACGCCCCCCGGTCTTGGTGGCAAACTCGATCTCGTGCTCGGTGAGGAAGGCATAGTCCTCGCGGTCGCCATCCTTCATCGCCGTGAACTTGACCGTTTCCATGGCGTCCTCTCCCTTTTCCGCCTGGAACTATTGCCGGCTTAGACCGCCACCGGCGCGCGCTTGGTGAGGTTCAGCTTCTGGCGCACCTCTTCCGGCCCGATCACACGGGCACCCATGTTCTCGACGATGGTGACCGCACGCTCGACGAGCTGCGCATTGGTGGCCAGCACGCCCTTGTCGAGCCACAGATTGTCCTCGAGGCCTACACGAACGTTGCCGCCGGCCAGGACCGCAGCGGCCGCATAGGCCATCTGGTTGCGGCCAAGCGAGAAGGCCGAGAAGGTCCATTCCTGCGGCACATTGTTGACCATGGCCATGAAGGTGTTCAGGTCGTCCGGCGCGCCCCACGGCACGCCCATGCAGAGCTGCACCAGGGCATCCGGCTTGAGAACGCCTTCCTTCACGAGTTCCTTGGCAAACCAGAGATGACCGGTGTCGAAAGCTTCGATCTCCGGCTTGACGCCCATTTCGGTCATCATCGAGCCCATGGCGCGCAGCATGCCGGGGGTGTTGGTCATCACATAGTCGGCTTCGTTGAAGTTCATCGTGCCGCAGTCCAGCGTGCAGATTTCCGGCAGGCACTGGCGCACATGCTCCACGCGCTCGGCGGCACCGGCCATGTCGGTGCCCTGCTCCTTCAGCGGCAGCGGCGCCTCGGTGGACCCGAACACCATGTCGCCGCCCATCCCGGCGGTGAGGTTCAGCACCACGTCGACATTGGCGTCGCGGATGCGCTCGGTCACTTCGCGATAGAGGTGGACGTCGCGGCGCGGCTTGCCCGTCTCGGGGTCGCGCACATGGCAGTGCACGACGGCCGCGCCCGCCTTCGCCGCCTCGATGGCCGAATCGGCGATCTGCTTGGGCGAGCGGGGCACGTGCGGGCTGCGGTCCTGCGTTCCCCCCGAGCCGGTCACGGCACAGGTGATGAAGACCTCGCGGTTCATGGAAAGCGGCATAAATTCCTCCAATCGACCGGCGCGCGCACTTCTCATCCGGCTCCAGTGCCCGGACATCGCGCCGTTTCTCGCAAGGGATCATGGCGGACTTGCCTGAAACTGCTTTGCACTTTACGAACCTGAATTGATGAAAAGCGAAAAGCCTTCAATCTTTCTTCCCGACCGTTCGCCGCTCAGGGTGACGATGCTGGTTTTCTCCGGCTGCTCCATCATGTGCGTGGCCTCCGCCGTCGATCCGCTGCGCGCGGCCAACCGCGTATCTGGCGAAACGCTGTTCGACTGGAAGCTGGTTTCGATGGACGGCGCGCCACCGGTGACGACCTCGGGCCTGCCCGTGGCGGTCGGCGGAAAGTTCGATCCGGGCGAAAAAACCGACGTACTGGCCATCATCGGCGGCTTCGGCACAAGAATGCAGGGAACGTCCGCCCTGCTGGCCGGCCTGCGGCGCGTGGCGCGCTCGGCGCGCGCGGTGGGCGGCATCGAGGCCGGCACCTGGCTCGTCGCCCGCGCGGGGCTGCTGGAAGGCCGCAGCGCCACCACCCACTGGGAGGACTTGGAGGATTTCACCGCCGCCTTCCCGGGCGTGGATGTGCGGCCGGACCGCTACATCATCGACGGGCCGGTCTTCACCTCCGGCGGCGCCTCACCCACCTTCGACCTGATGCTGCACCTCATCCGTTCGCGGCTCGGCATGGCGGTGGCGCTCGATGTCGCCAGCGTCTTCATCTACGATCAGGCGCGCGCGGCGACCGACGCGCAGCCGCTCGTCTCGCTCGGCAGGCTCGATGGCTACGACCCGCGACTGGCACAGGCAATCCGCCTCATGGAAGCGCATATCGACCAGCCGCTGACGATCTCGGCCATCGCCCGGCGCACCGGCCTGACGACACGCGCGCTGGAAAAAATCTTCGGCAAGTCGATCGGCGAGACGCCCGGCGCCTACTATCTGCGCCTGCGCCTCAGCGCGGCGCGGCGGCTGGTGGTGGACACGGCCGTGCCCATGGCCGACATTGCCGCGCGCACCGGCTTTTCCAGCGCCGCTGGCTTTTCGCGTGCGTTTGCCAAGACATTCGGCATGTCGCCGACGCAGCTGAGACGACGCTGACTACCGGTGAGCCAGAATCCAGTCCGCAGCCGCCGCTATGTCCTCGACCACCCCGGTCGGTTGCGGTTCGAAACGCGTCTCGTCGCCATCGCGATATTTGCCCGTGCGCACCAGCAACGCCACGGAAAACCCGGCCCGCATGGCCCCGGCAACATCGCTTTCGGCATCGTCGCCGACCATCACCGCCGCGCCGGGCGGACAATCCATGCTGGCTAGCGCGGAAAGGAAGAATTCTCGCGCCGGCTTGCCGAGCACGGTCGCCTTGCGCCCACAGGCGAATTCGAGTGCCCGCACAAACGGCCCGGCATCAAGGCTGAGCTTGCCATCGGCATCCTTGAACACGCGGTTGTCGGCCAGCGCCAGAAACGCCGCGCCGTCGCTTAGCAGGCGGAAGGCTGCGTTGAGGCTCGCATAGTCGAAGGCATCGGCTGCATCGCCGATTACGACCGCAATACCGCTGCCTGATGGCAGATCGCGAAAATCGGGTTCGAGTTCCGGATGGATCAAAAGATGCGCCGAGCAATCATGCGTCTTCAGCCAGTCGCGCGCGGCCTGCACGGGCGTAAAAAGCTCGTCGGCGCCGACCTTTATGCCAAGCCTGCCAAGGCGCACGAGAATTTCGCTTTTTGCTGACCGCGTGGTGTTGCTGACGAAGCGCAGCGGCAGCCCGGCATCGCGCAAGCGCCGGACGGAGGCGGCAGCCTGCTGGATAGGGCTGCCGCCGTCATAGAGCACCCCGGACAGGTCCAGAAGCACGCCGTTGATCATGGCCGAAGGATGCCGCGCAGGCGTGGCCACGTCAAATGGCGACAGCGGCTGCGAGCTTTTCCGCCGCCGCTTGAGCGTCAGACGTAACGGTTAACGACGTTTTCGAGATATTCCTGCCGGCCCGACTTCGGCTGCGGCTCGATCCCGTCTTTCACCACGCGCGCGGCGATGTCCTCCAGCGAACGCTGTCCCGACAGCATCGCCTGCGCCTCGGCCGAGTTCCAGCCGGCATAGCGCGCCTCAAGCGGGGCCGAAAGCGCCTTGTCCTCGATCATCCTGGCCGCAGCCTTCAGCCCGCGCGCGCAGCAATCCATGCCGCCGATATGGGCGACCAACAGGTCTTCGGGATCGAGCGACTGGCGGCGCAGCTTGGCGTCGAAATTGGTGCCGCCGGTCCTGAAGCCGCCATGGGCGAGGATCTGGTAATAGGCCAGCGCCATTTCCGGCACGTTGTTGGGGAACTGGTCGGTGTCCCAGCCCGACTGGTAGTCGTTGCGGTTCATGTCGATGGAACCGAAGATGCCCAGCGCATTGGCAAGCGCCAACTCGTGCTCGAAGGAATGGCCGGCGAGGATCGCATGGCCCTGCTCGATATTGACCTTCACCTCGTTCTCGAGACCATAGCGCTTGAGGAAGCCGTAAACGGTGGCGACGTCGAAATCATACTGGTGCTTTGTCGGCTCCTGCGGCTTCGGCTCGATCAGGATCGTGCCGGTGAAACCAATCTTGTGCTTGTAGTCGACCACCAGCGACAGGAAGCGGCCCATCTGGTCGAGCTCGCGGCCCATGTCGGTGTTGAGCAGCGTCTCATAGCCCTCGCGCCCGCCCCACAGCACATAGTTCTCGCCGTTCAGGCGCTTGGTGACGTCGATACAGTGCTTGACCGTCGCGGCGGCATAGGCAAACACATCCGGGTCTGGATTGGTCGCCGCGCCCGCCATGTAGCGGCGGTTGGAGAAGAGGTTGGCGGTACCCCACAAGAGCCTGACGCCCGTCTCGCTCATCTTGCCGGCAAAATAGTCGGCGATCTCGTCGAGGCGCGCAGCACTTTCGGCGAAGGTATCGGCCTCGGGGCGCACATCGGCATCGTGGAAGCAGAAATAGGGAGCACCGAGCAGCGAGAACATCTCGAAGGCGACATCGGCCTTGCGCTTGGCCTGCTCCATCGTGTCGCCGAACCACGGGCGCTCGAAGGTCTGCCCGCCGAACGGATCGCCGCCCGGCCAGGTGAAGGAATGCCAGTAGGCGACAGCGAAGCGCAGATGGTCCTCCATGCGCTTGCCGAGCACGATCTCGTCGGGATTGTAGAAGCGATAGGCCAGCGGATTGGTGCTCTCCGGGCCCTCATACCCGACAGGCTTGATGTCGCCGAAAAATCCGGTGCTCATGACAAAACTCCTCCCTCGCTCGAAAAGCTCACATCGTGCTCCTGACCGCCGGATAGAGGGCGCGATAGCGCCCATAGGCCTCGGCATAGGTATCGGCCAGCGCCGTGTCGGGCTCGATGGTTTCGGCCGTCGCCGGCGCGGTGCAGACCGCAAAGGGGTCGGCGGCCTCGGCCGCGATCAGGCCAAGCCGCGCCGCACCGAAAGCCGCGCCGAAATCGCCATCGGCCGGAAGATCGACCGGAAGCCCGAGCGCGGTGGCAATCGCCTTCAGCCAGTAGCGCGAACGCGACCCGCCGCCGATCGCCGTCACGCGCGTCAGGGTCGTGCCGGCTGCGGCCAAGGCTTCAAGGCTGTCGCGGAAGGCGAAGGCAACGCCTTCCAGCACCGCCTGGGTGAGCGCGGCACGGTCGGACTCACGGTCGAGTCCGCTGAACACGCCACGGATGGCCGCATCATTGTGCGGCGTGCGCTCGCCGGAAATATAGGGCAGGAAGGTAACACCCGAAGGCGCGTGCAAGGCATCGCCAAGCTCGCCGGTCAGTTCGCTTGCGCTGCGGCCGATGATGCCGGCCAGCCAGTTCAGCGAATCCGTCGCGGCGAGGATGACGCCCATCTGATGCCAGGTCTCCGGCAGCGCGTGGCAGAATGTGTGCACCGCACTTTCCGGATTGGGCAGATAGGCTCCGTTGGCGGCGAACAACACGCCCGAGGTGCCGAGCGAGGCAAAGGCATGGCCGGGCCTGACCGTACCCATGCCGCAGGCGGAAGCCGCATTGTCGCCCGCGCCGCCGGCAATCACCACGCCCGAGCCCATGCCCCATTCGGCCGCCAGCTCGGCGCGAAGCTGGCCGGCCCGTTCCGACCCTTCGACCAGACGCGGCATCTGTCCCTCGTCCAGATCGGTCGCGGCCAGAAGCTCCGGCGACCAGCGCCGCCCCGCGACATCCAGCCATGAGGTGCCGGCCGAATCCGACATTTCAGAAATGTGCTCGCCCGCCAGCCACAGCCGCAGATAGTCCTTCGGCAGCAAGACCTTGGCCACCTTGGCGAAAAGCTCCGGCTCGTTGTTCTTCACCCATGCCAGCTTGGGCGCGGTGAAGCCGGGAAACACGATGTTTCCGGTGATCTTGCGAAAGCGCGGATCGGCATCGAGTTTTTCGGCTTCGGCAAAGCTGCGCGTGTCGTTCCACAGAATGCACGGGCGCAGCACTTCATCGCGCGCATCGAGCAGCGTGGCGCCATGCATCTGGCCGGAAAGGCCGATGCCCTTCACCGCCGCCAGTTCCTGTGGATGTTCGGCCTTGAGCGCGGAGACGGCCTGCCGGGTCGCGCGGATCCAATCGGCCGGCGCCTGCTCGGACCAGCCCATATGCGGGCGCGAAACGTCGAGCGCGCCATTGGCCGAGCCGACGATGCGCTGCGCATCATCCATCAGCAGCGCCTTGACGCCGGAGGTGCCGATATCGAGTCCCAGATACATTTCATTTCCCTCCCGGTCTCTGCTTCATAACAAATATGGCAGCGCAGGAAAGGTATTTTTTCGGAACTCGTAAAAAATAGAGTGCTGTCCGGCGTGCAAAGCCATGCCGGACAAAATCACATGCCGGACAAAATCAATTGCCGGAACGAACCGCCACGGTGGCAATGCCGGCGCCGACCAGAAGCGTACCGCCGGCCTTGTTGAAGAAGCCGATGGCGCGCGGATTGCGCACCAGTTCGCGCGCCCGCGCGGCCACCAGCGCGTAGCCGAAGGCATTGAGGAAGGCGAGCGTCAGGAAGGTCGCCTCGAAGATCGCCATCTGCGTCCAGAAATCGGCATGGCGGTCGATGAACTGCGGCAGGAAGGCCACGAAGAAGGTGATGCTTTTGGGATTGAGCGCCGTGACCAGCCAGGCATGCGCCATCATGCGGAGCGATGACGCGGCCGTCTTGCGCGGCTCTGCCTGCAGCGCACCGCCAGCGCGAAACAGCTTTATGCCGAGGTAGATGAGATAGGCGGCACCTATCCATTTCAGCAGGGTGAAGACGGTGGCCGAAGCCGCCAGCAACGCGCCGATGCCGAGCATGGACAGCGTCATGGCGGTGAAGTCGCCGAGCGCGACCCCGACAGACATCGGCAGGGCGGTGCGCCAGCCCTGCCCGAGCGCATAGGAAACCACCAGCAGGATGGTGGGTCCGGGGATGATCAGCAGGACCGCCGATGCGACTGCGAAAGCTGCCCAGGTTTCAAGCGGCATGGATGTCTCCTTTGCTCAAAGGAAAGGATAAATCCCTGCCAGCACGGCGAAGTAAAGTACAAAGTTTGCGGCGCCTCGGAGGCGTGCCGGGGCCGCGTCGTCATGATGCCGCCTTCGTCAAGATCGTGAATATGGTGCGCATGAAAATCCCTCTCGAACTGCGCTTCGGGAGCTATGCGAAGGGCTGGTCGAGATTGTGACCCAGGCGCGCTCTTGTCGCGTTCGCCTCCGGTTAAAAGCCGGTCATCCACAGGCCGTCCAGAGCTCGATCCCGCCAAGCCATTGCAGACAAATCGCTTTCGGCGGTTCACGCTTTATCAACCATGATTGCGGAAAATACGAATGGCGTGATCGCAGGGTTTTCGCGATTGCCGAAACGCTTCTGGTTCAACCATGGAATCGTATCCCGTGTCGCAAAACCCCGCATCGATCGACACCGTCTCCGGCGAGACGGAACAACCCGCCCAAATCTCACGTCGCACTGCCCTGCTCGGCCTCGGCTCGGCCCTGCTCGGCACCGCCGGATGCTCGCGGTCGATCGACCTTGCCGCAGTGCAGGTGGACGACTTCACCACCGGCTCGATCCGGCCGCGCATCAGCGTCGACAAGCAGGTGACGACACCCGATCTGATGTATGCCTCCCTCACCGACAGCGGCTATGCGCTGCCCGAGGTTCCCTTTGCCAAGATCAATCCGAAATTCCGCCGCCAGATCGTGGTGGATCCGACCGGCGAGCGGCCGGGCACGATCGTCGTGCATCTGCAGGAGCGCTTCCTGTTCCTCGTTCAGCCGGGCGGCGATGCCATCCGCTATGGCGTCGGCATTGGCAAGGAGGGCTTCGTCTGGTCGGGCCGCGCCAACATCCAGTACAAGAAGGAATGGCCGACCTGGACGCCGCCGGCCGAGATGATCGCCCGCAAGCCGGAGCTGGAGAAATATCGCGGCGGCCAACCGGGCGGCCTCACCAACCCGCTCGGCGCACGGGCGCTCTACATCTTCAAGGACGGTCGCGACACGCTGTTTCGCGTTCATGGCTCGCCCGAATGGTGGTCGATCGGCACGGCCGTCTCGTCGGGCTGCGTGCGCATGATCAATCAGGACGTGATCGACCTCTATAGCCGCGTGCCATCGGGAACGCCGATCGTCGTGGTGTGATCGGCTGGAAAGCCGCCTTCGAACCCTCAATTGAAAAGCGCCCGGCCGAGCTTCGACCGGGCGCTTCCTTTTTTCAGCTATCCCGCAAGCCTCAGGCGTTGGCCGCGACCAGCGCCTTCTCCAGCTTGGCCATGCCCTCGTCGAGCAGCGCGTCGGAGATGGTGAGCGGCATCAGCAGGCGTACGGTGTTGCCGTAGACGCCGCAGGACAAGAGCACCAGCCCCTCGGCGAGGGCTGCCGCCAGCACCCGCCTGGTGGCCTCGGCATCCGGCTCCTGGCCACCGCGGCTCTTTACGATGTCGAAGGCGATCATGGCGCCGGGACCACGGATGGAGGCCATCGCGACAGTGTCGTTGCGCTGGGCAAAGCGCGTCAGTTCGCCCTTGATGCGGTCGCCCAGCGCATTGGCGCGCTCGATCAGCTTCTCATCCCTGATGACGTCCAGCACGGCCAGCGCCGCCACGCAGGCAAGCGGGTTGCCGGCATAAGTGCCGCCCAGGCCGCCCGGCTCGGGCGCATCCATGATCTCGGCGCGGCCGACCACGCCCGAAAGCGGGAAGCCGCCGGCAAGCGACTTGGCGATGGTTATGAGGTCGGGCTCGACGCCGCTGTTTTCGATGCCGAACATCTTGCCGGTACGGGCAAAGCCGGTCTGCACCTCGTCGGCGATGAGCAGGATGCCGTGCTGGTCGCACAGCTTGCGCAGCGCCTCCAGCAGCTCGACCGGAGCCGGGTTGAAGCCGCCCTCGCCCTGCACGGGCTCGATGATGAAGGCTGCGACATTGACCGGATCGACATCGGCGCGGAACAGATATTCGATGGCCTTCAGCGTATCGGCGACCGTCACGCCGTCCTGCGGCATCGGGAACGGCACGTGCCAGACGCCGGCGGGCATCGGGCCGAACTTCTTCTTGTAGGGCGCGACCTTGCCCGTCAGCGCGCTGGTCATCAGCGTGCGGCCGTGGAAGGCGCCGGTGAAGGCGATGACATTGGTGCGGCCGGTGTGGGCGCGCGCGATCTTGACGGCGTTCTCGACGGCTTCGGCGCCAGTGGAGAACAGGATCGACTTGGCCGGCCCCTTGAACGGCGCGATCTCGTTCAGGCGCTCGCACAGCGCCACATAGGGTTCATACGGTACTATCTGGAAAGCGGTGTGGGTGTAGGCATCAAGCTGCTCGCGCACGGCGGCGATGACCTTCGGGTGGCGATGGCCGGTGTTGAGCACGGCAATGCCGCCGCCGAAATCGATGTAGCGCCTGTCGTCGGCATCCCACAGCTCCGAGCCTTCCGCGCGCTTGGCGAAAACCGGGTTGGCGGTCGATACGCCGCGCGGAATGGCCGCGACACGGCGCGACTGGAGGGAAGCGTTGTTTGTCATCTGAGGGGTCCTCACGCGAGACTGATTATGCGTCATCTATCCGACAAAAACAGGGTCGCAGCAACGCAATCGGCTGCAGCCAGAACGAAAGATCGCATGGCTCAGCCGCCTGTGCATGGCCACATACGAACACCGCGCCATATTGCACGAAAGCGATGGGTACGCATAAAAGCGACAACGCATGCGGAGGGAAGATCAGCCATGACAACATTCGTGATCGCGCAGGGCGGCGGGCCGACCGCCGTCATCAACCAGACGCTGGCGGGCGCGGTGCTGGAAATCCGCAAGCGGCACAAGGGTGCGCGCGTGCTTGGCGCGCGCTTCGGCGTGCGCGGCATTCGCGACGGCGACTATGTCGATCTGTCGGCGGTGCCGGAGGACGAATTGCGCCTCGTGGCGGCCACGCCGAGCGCGGCCCTCGGCAGCACGCGCGACAAGCCGGACGCGGCCTATTGCGCACAGGTTCTTGCCGGCTTGAGGAAGGAAGGCGCGGACGCCTTCATCTATATCGGCGGCAATGATACGTCCGGCACGCAGGAAATCCTCGCCGAAGCCTCGGGCGGCTCCATCGCCTTCGTGCATGCGCCCAAGACCATCGACAACGATCTGGTGGAGAACGACCACACGCCGGGCTTCATCTCGGCCGCCGATTTCGTGGCCGGCGCCTTCCTCAGCGTCGACCTGGATTTCCGCGCCCTGCCCGGCGTCTATGTCGGCATCGTCATGGGCCGCAATGCTGGCTTCCTCACCGCCGCCTCGGCCGCGTGGCGTCTCGACGACGAGAGCGGCCCGCATCTGGTCTATGTGCCTGAACGGGCATTCTCGGTGCCGCGTTTCATCGACGATGTGCGCGCCACGCTGGACAGGCACAAGCGCTGCATCGTCGCCGTCTCCGAAGGCGTGACGACGGCGGATGGGAAGCCGCTGGTGGAAAGCCTCGTATCGCCCGACCGGCTGGAGCGCGACGCGCATGGCAATCTGAAGCTTTCGGGCGGCGATCTCGGCATGGCCTTCGAACAGGCATTGCGCGACGGCCTGCCCGGCAAGCGCGCGCGCGTCGACACGCTGGGCTACATGCCGCGCGGCAATGTCGCCACGATCAGCCCGGTTGACGCCGCCGAAGCCTTCCAGGCGGGCAGCTACGCGGTCGATCTCGCGGCACGGGGCGGAGGCTCGGTGGCCTTGCAGTTCGACGGGGAAAAGACCGTCATGCGGCGCGTGCCGCTGGGCGACGTGGCCGGCAAAACCCGCCACATGCCGGACGATTTCCTGGAGCCCAAGGCAAACCGGCTTTCGCGGAAGGGCATGGCCTATCTGGAAAGGCTCGTGCCGAAAAAATTCAAGGTCGGAAAACCCTTCGTTTGACGCGTCGGGCGCGCCCCCGCTGAAGCGGCAAGCCGCGCGGGCGGCGCCGACAACACCGGACTCAAGGCCGCAGGGATCATTTCGCCTTATGCACAGCCAGCCAATCCTGAAGCTGCCTGATCTCGGCTTCCTGCGCCTTGATGATCTCCTCAGACAGCTTGCGGATTTCCGGATCCTTGCCATATTCGAGCTGCACCCTGGCCATGTCGATCGCCGCCTGATGATGCGGGATCATGCCGATGGCGAAATCGACATCCGGGTCACCCGTATATTCAGCCTTGCCCATCGCCTCGTGCATCTTGTCCATGGCTTCCGTATAGCCCTTGGCGGCGGGTGAGGACGCTTCCTTCGACATGCTCATGCCGCTCATGTCATGACCGCTGTGACTTTCCTGCGCCATCGCGATACCTGTGCTGCCGACGCCCAGGATCAAGGCCGCCGTGGCGACCGCAAGCTTGCGTTGAAGGGTCATTTCACGTTTCCTTTCTGTGGCGGGGGGATTTATGCGACGACGGGTTGCTCGCGTTCACCGGCCAGTTCCTCCAGGATCGGGCAATCCGGGCGATGATCGCCGTGGCAGCTTTTCACCAGATGGCGCAGCGTTGCGCGCAGGCTCTGCAATTCGGCGATCTTGCGGTCGATCTCGGTCAGCTTGACCTGCGCCAACGCCTTGACGTCGGCGCTCTCGCGATGCGTGTCGCCATAAAGCGACAGCAACTGCCGGCATTCCTCGACCGAGAAGCCGAGGCTGCGCGACCGTTGCAGAAAACGCAGACGATGCACGTCGCTCATCGAATAATCGCGATAGCCGTTCTCCGAGCGATCGGGTTTCAGCAATCCGATCTCTTCATAGTAGCGGATGGTCTTGGCCGGCAGGCTGGAACGTTCGGCCGCTTCACCGATATTCATGAAAAATCTCCCTTTGGATGGCAATTGTCGCCATGCCATCGACTCGTTTCCCCCTTCATATGGAGACTCAGACTAGGGTTTCCAGCAACTGGAAGGTCAAGGCACGGTTGACAAAAAGGACAACTTGCCTCTTCCAAGGAGAACCTCAAATCACCCGCGGCGCGGCCGGCCGGCGCATCAGCCTCTTGTCCGAACGTGCCCGCGCGATCTGAATTCAGCGCAGATCGTCGCTCTCAAATCTCGCGGGTGAAACGCTGGGAAAGGAGTGCCGATGAAACGCGTCGAGCTGCTTGCTCGCCTCAAGACCGCGCAGCAACACGATCTGATCAGGGGCAGGGACATCACCACCCTGACCGCCTTCATGAACAACACGGCGCTCGAAGAGCACGTAGAACACTTCGAGCAGATCATCGAAGAACATCGGAAGAAGGCGCAGGGCGGTTCGTTTTCCACCGCGTCCCACGCCAACTGAGGCTCCGCTGATCTATGCGGGGCAGCGCCTCCGTCAGGTAACGGCGGCGCGCACCGCAAAGCGCGTGTCCTGCCAGGCGCCGGTCGCGAGGATGTCGCGCAGCGTCGCCACGGCCTCCCACACGTCGCGATAGCCGACATAGAGCGGCGTGAAGCCGAAACGCATGACGTTTGGCGCGCGGAAATCGCCGATCACGCCCCGGTCGATCAGCGCCTGCATGATCTCGTAGGCGTTCTCGTGCGAGAACGAGACCTGGCTGCCACGCCGGTTGGGATCGCGTGTGCCTTCGAGCTTCACGCCGAACTCGCCGCAGGTCGCCTCGACCAGCTCGATGAACAATTCGGTCAGCTCGATGCTTTTCTTGCGCAGCGCGTTGAGATCGACCTCGTCCCACACGTCGAGCGAACCTTTCAGTGCCCTCAGCGACAGGACCGGCTGCGTGCCGCACAGGAAGCGCGTGATGCCGGCGCCGGGCTCATAGCCTTGCGTGAAGGCGAAGGGGCGCGCATGGCCCCACCAGCCCGACAAGGGCTGCCGGATCTGCTCGTGATGACGCCTTGCGGCATAGATGAAGGCCGGCGCGCCCGGCCCGCCATTCAGATATTTGTAGGTGCAGCCCACCGCCATGTCGGCATTGGCGGCGTTGAGTTCCACCGGCAGGGCGCCGGCCGTGTGGCAAAGATCCCAGACGATCAGCGCGCCGGCCGCATGCGCCTTGGCGGTGAGCGCCGCCATGTCGCGCAATATGCCCGACTTGTAGTTGACGTGGTTGACCAGAACCACGGCAACGCTGTCGTCGATCAGGTCCTCGATATTGTCGGCATCGACGCCTTCGAGGCGGATTTTCACATCCGGCCGGGTCGAGGCCACGCCCTCGGCCATATAGAGATCGGTCGGGAAGCTGTCGCCCTCGGCCACGATCACCGAGCGCCCCGGACGCATCGAAAGTGCCGCCTGCAGCGCCTTGTAGATGTTGGTGGAGGTGGTGTCGCACACCACCGTCTCGCCCGGCCCGGCACCGATCAGCCGGCCGACCTTGTCGCCCAGTTGCAGGGCGAGGTCGAACCAGCCGGCGTGGTTCCAGCTCCGGATCAACCCTTGCGCCCACTCCTCCTTCGCCGCCTTGTCAAGTTCGGCGAAGGCTTCCTTCGGTGCCGCTCCCAGCGAATTGCCGTCCAGATAGATCACGCCTTGTGGCAGCACGAAACGGTCGCGCATGTGGCGCAGCGGGTCGGCGGCGTCACGCGCCTCGATGGCGGCAAGGTCTGGCATGGCTGTCATGGTCTGCAATCCTTGGACATTATTCGCGGAAGGCTTCGCGGGCCGGGGCGGCAGCGCCGCGGCTGCGGCGCAGGCTCGGCAAGGCCAGCATGGCCAGCACGAACAGGCCCGTCGCCAGCTTGAGATCCGGGGGCGGCATCCCCGCGGCAAGGCAGAGCGAGACGAGCTGGTAATAGACGATGGCGCCGACGAAGGGCGCCAGAAGCTGGCGAAACACCGTCTGCTTGCCCACCAGCGCCTCGCCGATCATCAGCGCCGCCAGGCCGTTGATGAGGATGCCGAGGCCCATATTGACGTCGGCAAAGCCCTGCGACTGCACCATCACCGCGCCGCTGAGCGCGGAGAATGCACCCGCCAGGCCCACACCGCCGATGGTCGCGGCCCAGACATTGATACCCTGCGCCTCGGCCATGTCGGGATTGGCGCCCACGGCGCGCACGGCCGTGCCCTGTTCGGTCTTGAAGAACAGATTGAGCACGATGAACACCACCAGTGCGATCAGGCCGGCGGCCATGATCTTGCTGACCGGGAAGCCCGGCTGCACGAAGGGCACCCAGTCGAACACGGTGGGCGCGCCGAACACCGACAGGTTGGACTTGCCCATGATGCGCAGGTTGATGCTGTAGAGCATCGTCATCATGAGAATGCCGGCCAGCAGCGTGTGGATGCGGAAGCGCAGATGGATAAAGGCCGTGCAGCAGCCCGCCACGAAGCCGGCGAGCAACGCGACCGCGATAGCCACCACAGGCGAAGCCCCCGCCGCAAGCAGCACGCCGCACACGCAGCCGCCGAGCGGGAACGCGCCTTCGCTGGTCAGGTCGGGGAAGCTCAGCATGCGGAACGGGATCATGATGCCGAGCACCACGAAACTGAGGATCAGGCTCTGCGCGAGCGTGACCGGAATGAGCGAGACGAAGCTCGCGAAAGTGGTTTGAACGAAATCCATCATCGGTCAACTCGCCAGAAGCATACGGTCGGTCTTGACGGCGAAATGGCCGATGAGGTCGGCGACCGTGGTGTTCGCCTTTTCCTCGCCGGCGATCTCCAGGCGCACCTTGCCGGCATCCAGCATGATGACGCGATGACCGAAATCGACCGCGTGCTGCATGTTGTGGGTCACCATCAGCGTGGTCAGCTTCAGCGCCTCCACGGCGCGCACGGTTGCGGCCATGACGATGTCGGCCGTGCGCGGATCGAGCGCTGCCGTGTGCTCGTCGAGCAGCAGCAGGTCGGGCGAGCCGCCCACCGCCATGATAAGCGACAGCGACTGCCGCTGGCCGCCCGAAAGCAGCTCGACGCGGGTGTCCATGCGGCTTTCAAGCCCCAGCCCGAGAATGGCAAGACGCTCGCGGTAATCGGCGATGCGGGCAGGCGTGAGACCACGCCGCAGCGTGCGCTTGCTGCTGCGCAGTTCTGCCAGCAGCATGTTTTCGGCCACCGTCATCGAGGCGGCGGTGCCCTTCATCGGGTCCTGGAAAACGCGTGCGAGCCGCACCGCCCGCTTGTGGACGGGCATGTTCGACACGTCCTGGCCGTTGACGAGTATCTGCCCGGAATCGAGACTCAGCGAGCCGGAAATCGCGTTCAACATGCTGCTCTTGCCGGCGCCGTTGGAGCCGATGACGACCCCGAACTCGCCGGTGGCAAGCTTGAGGTTCAGCCTGTCGAGGGCAATCTTCTCGTCTGCCTGGCCGCGGTAGAATGTTTTTTGCGCCGACCGGATTTCCAGCACGGGCACCTCCCTTAGACCATGATGCCGAAAAGTGTGAAGCGGTTTTCGGATGACATCGTGGTCTATCTAATTGATTTTGCTGCATGTGCGGCGGCGCGAACCGCGCCGCCGCACACTGTTCGATGGCGACTAATCAGTCGACGAAGCAGTTGCAGTTTTCGAGATCCGCCGGCAGTTCGGCGCCAAAGGCCTTCAGCGTGGCCTTGTTGATCAGCGGAGCATGGTCCTGATAGGCCGGCTTGCTCGGAGCGATGGTCTTCGGGTCCGCACCCTTCAGGATCTCGACCGCGATCTTGCCGGCATTGATGCCGACCTGCGTGTAGTTGACGGCGAAGCTGGCCGGCACGATACCCTTGCGCACGGCGTCGTCGTCTGAGTTGACGATCGGGATGCCGGCCTGACGGGCGGCGGCGGCGACGGCCGGGATCGCCGGCTGCAGCAGGTTGGACGCGGGCGTGTAGATCACGTCGGCCTTGCCGGCGAGGGAAGCGATGCGCTGCTGGATGTCGTTGACGTTGTCGACGCCGACCGGAACGACTTCGAAACCGGCGGCCGGCGCGGCTTCCTTGACCTTGTCGAGCAGGGCCACGTCATTGGCCTCGCCCGGATTGTAAGGCTGGCCGAAGCGCTTGGCGTTGGGTAGCAGTTTGTGGGTGAATTCCATGACCGCGGCGATGTCCTGCAGGTCGGTGGCGCCCGTGATGCCCTCGTCGCCGGCATCCCACGACGGGACCAGCTTGGCCGCGACCGGATCGGTGACGGCAGTGAAGACAATCGGGATGCCGGAGCCGGCAAGCGCCTTCTTGGCGATCTGCGAAACCGGCGTGGTGACGGTGTAGACCAGCTTCGGGTTTTCCGCCTGCAGCTTGGCGATCATCTGCGGCACCAGCGAGGCGTCGAAATTGGTGTGGCTCTCGGTGTAAACGACGTCCTTGCCTTCGACATAGCCGGCGTCGGTCAGCGCCTTCTTGAAGCCGTCGATCGAGGCGTTGAGCTGAGGATGCTCGCCGAAATTGGCGATGCCGATCTTGATCGGGTCGGCGAGAGCGGAGCCCATACCCGCCACGAAAACGCCAGCCGCGACGATGCCGCGCAACCAGCCGGTCCTTGCCTTGTTCATGTCAATCCTCCCAGTCCTGAGACATGCCGCGACGAGCGCGGAAACGCAGCGCCCTGCTGCGATTGGGAAGGGATCATAACCGGAGCAATTTACCTGTCAAACAATTATATATAATTCTTGCGAAGAGGCTCCATGATATATAACCCTTGCTGTCGAAGGATCGTCCCAGCAAGGAGCGAGCCGGATGCAGAACGGCGAACACACGACCAAGACGGAGACCGCCTACCGCACGCTTCGTCGCGACATACTGGCGACGCGCCTGCGTCCCGGCGCGCCGTTGAAGCTGGGCGATCTGCGCACGGCCTACGGCCTGGGCTGGACGCCGCTGCGCGAGGCGCTGTCGCGGCTGGAGGCCGAACGCCTCGTCACCGCCGTCAGCAATCGCGGCTTTGCCGTCGCGCCCGTTTCGCGTGCCGAACTGGAAGACCTTACCCGCGCCCGACAGGTCGTGGAAGTCCCGCTTTTCATCGAGTCGATCGAAAATGGAGGCAGCGAATGGGAGGAGGCCGTGGTGACGGCGCACTTCCGGCTCTCACGCTGCAAGCTTGCCGTGGACGACCCCTCCGATGCCGCCGTCAACGAATGGGATGAAAAGCATCAGGCCTTCCACGCCGCGCTGCTGAGTGCCGCCCGCTCGCGCTGGCTGCTGCGCTTCCGCGAGACCATTGCCGACCAGTTGCGCCGGCACCATCGCTTCCTCGGCCTTGCGCCGACGCTGCGGGCTGCCGCCGGGCTCAAGACCGGCTATGAGGAGGCCGTGGCGGCACTGCGCGAGGCCATGGCGCTGGAGCACCATACCGCCCTGATGGAAGCCGCGCTCGACCGCGACGTGGAGCGCGCAAGCGCACTGATGGCCGAGCACATCGGCTATACGCTTCATGTCTATGTCCATGCAGAGGAAGAGCACGCCGTCGGCGCGCCCGCCCCCGCGGCCGAACTGACGACGCTCAAGGCATGACCGCGCCACGCCACCCGACCCTCGACGAAATCCGTGCCGCGCGGCAGCGGCTTGCGCCGCTTCTGGCCCGCACGCCGCTGGTGCATTTCGACCTCGGCCTGCCGGACCGGAAGATATTCCTGAAACTCGAAACCTTCTCGCCCATCGGCGCCTTCAAGATCAGGCCGGCGCTCAATGCGGTGCTGACGCGCGATCCGGCAGCGCTGCGCAATGGGGTCGCCACCATCAGCTCCGGCAACATGGCCTATGGCATGGCCTGGGCCGCGCGCCACGTCGGCGTGCCGATGGCCGCCTACATGTATGCCGATGCGCCCAGAACGAAGATCGAGGGCGTGCAGAAGCTCGGCGGCGAAGTCCGCTTCATCTCGCACGAGACCTGGTGGCAGTACATCACCGATGCTGAGCGCCCCGATATTTCCGAACTCGTCATCAACCCGGTGACGGACCAGGCCGTGCTTGCCGGCAACGGCACTATCGGCATGGAAATCGTCGAGGACCTGCCGGATGTCGATTGCGTGCTGACGCCCTATGGCGGCAGCTCACTGACCAGCGGGGTTGCCAGCGCGGTGAAGGCGATACGACCGCAAGCAAAAATCCTTGCCGTGGAAGGCGAGCATGCGGCGCCGGTCACGGCTTCGCTTGCCTCGGGGCGCGTCGAGGAGGTCGAGACAACACCGGCCTTCATCAAGAGCATCGGTGGCCCATCGCTGTTGCCGCAGATGTGGCCGCTCGTGCGCAGCCTGATCGACGGCGCGGCCGTGGTGACGCTCGCCCAGGTGGTGGAAGCCATGCAGCTCCTGTTCACGCGGGCCAAAGTCGTTGCCGAAGGCGCGGGTGCTGCGTCCCTTGCCGCGGCGCTGACGAGCCCGCACGCAACCGGCAATGTGGTCTGCGTCATCTCGGGCGGCAATATCGATGCCGAGGATTATATCCAAGTGCTGCGCGGCGAGATTCCGCCGCCCTGACCGCCGAGGCCACGGCTCAGGACATCAGCATCCGGCCGGCCGTTATCGCCAGGAAGAATGCGAAGGCCAACCGCAGATAACGCGCGTTGAGCGCGTGGGCGAGCCTTGCGCCATAAGGGGCCATCAGGAAGCTCGCCGGCGCAATGATGAGAACCGCCGGCAGGCTGACGAAGCCGAGGCTGAACGGCGGGCGGTCCGCCACGCCGACCCCGGACCAGATGAAACCCGCCGCCCCCGGCAGCGCGATCAGCAGACCGAGCGCCGCCGAGGTGCCGACGGCACGGTGAACCGGATGGGAAAAGGCGGTCATGGTGGGAACCCATAGCGTGCCGCCGCCGATGCCCATCAGCGAAGAAATGAAGCCGATGACCGATGCCATCGTCCGGTTGATCCAGCCGCTGCGGGGCAGGTGATCCGAAACCACCAGATGCCTGGGGCTCGCCATGTTCACCGCCACGAGCAGCCCGACCACACCGAAGATGGCGCGCAGCCCGCCGCCGGAAATGAAGCTGGACATGATACCCCCAATCAGCGCGCCGGTGAAAACGGCCGGCCCCCAGAGCTTCACCAGCGAACGGTCCACCGTGCCGCGCCGCGAATGCGCGCGCATCGACGAGATCGAGGTGGGGATGATGACCGCCAGCGACGTCGCCACCGCAAGATGGCTGATGATGGCGGGTGGAAAGCCGAACAGGAGCAATCCCCAATACAGAACCGGCACGATGACGATGCCGCCACCGACGCCGAGAAGCCCGGCAAGGAGGCCGGACAGGGCACCGGTGAAGCCGAGACCGGATATCAGGGCGGCAATCGTCCATCCGTCGAGCATCGACAGATCAAGCGCTGGCTGCAAAATCATATTCCTTCAGGGGATTGTACGGGAGGGCAAAACGCCGCCCGCGTTAAACGGCAGCCCGTCCCTTTGCAACAGCGGCAGGCGCCGTGCGCGCCAAAGTCACACCCCTGGAGCGCGCCGCAACTCCCCGGCGCCACTACATTGTGTGACTGGAACGATTGCCGGAAAAACTCTTCGAGGGCGCATTGGCCTCAGAGACAAACTGCCGCGAGATTTCCGCAACCCAACTCTGTATATCCGGCAGACATGAATGTCAGGCAGGATATACATAATTCCGACATCCCTGTTCTGTGCCGCTCTTGCGAAGTGCGCCACAAGGGGGTCTGCGGCGCGTTGAACGCCGACCAGCTCGTGACGCTGAGCAAGCACTCCTCGAAATACCGGGTTGCTGCCGGCGAGGAGCTGGTCGCCGACAGCGAGCACGTCAGCACCTATTCGAACGTTCTGGCCGGAGTGGTGAAGCTCAGCAAGATGCTGTCCGACGGGCGCCAGCAGATCGTCGGACTGCAGTTCGCGCCAGATTTCCTCGGCCGCCCGTTCCGCACGGAAAGTTCGCTGAACGCCGTGGCGGCGACGGAAGTGTCGCTCTGCTCCTTCCCGGCTTCGGTGATCGAGCGGATGATGGAGGAAGTGCCGGAACTGGAGCGCCGCCTGCTCAAACAGACGCTCAACGAACTCGACGAGGCGCGCGACTGGATGCTGACGCTGGGCCGCAAGACGGCGGCCGAAAAAGTGGCGAGCTTCCTGCATCTGGTCGCCGTCAATATCGATCCGGAAGCCTCGGTCGGCCGCGGGCCGGTTGCCTACGACCTGCCGCTGACGCGCGCCGACATCGCCGATTTCCTCGGACTGACCATCGAGACGGTGAGCCGGCAGATGACGAAACTGCGCAAGGAAGGCGTCATCGAGATCGAGCACAACCGGCAGATCACCATTCCCGACATCGGCAGGCTGGGCCTGCACGCCAATATCTGAAGCGCCGGCGCGGCTCAGGCCGTGGCGCCGGACAGCGACAGCATCGCCTCGCGCTCGGTGGCGATGTGGCGGCGCACGCCCGCAAAGAAGCCGCGCAGCATGTAGGCCAGCGCCTCGACATTGAGCGGGGCAAGCCCCTCGCCGATCCGGCGCAGGCCTTCGCACAGTTCGGCGGCGAATTCGGCATCCTCGATATGCTCGGCCTTCAGGCGTGCGACCAGCTCGCGGGCATGCGCCGCATGGCCCGCCGCTTCCAGACAGGCCGGAAACAGCACCTGCTCCTCATAGACATGAACGGCCTGAACCAGCGGCTCGAGCCGGCGCGACACGGACAGGCACCGATCGCGGTCGAGGCCCTCGGGCAGGCTGTCCGCGATTTCCTCCAGCTCGTCGCAGATCGCGAGCTTCTCGCCGTGAAGCAGCGCGAAGGTTTCGGAGATGGGTAACTGCCCCTCCCCGCCGTAGAGAACGGGCGGAAGCAAGGCATCTTCCGTTCGCCGCAATCGATACCCCATGAAAAGCTCCTCCTAAAGCCGGTTGGTGCGCCTTATGGCGCAAGTCTGCGTCAAAATGCACCCCCTTCAGCTTCTTCTCTTTGATCCAGATCAAGGAGCTTTGCCGGGCGGCAGCACAGTGTCCGGCCGAGAAACCGTGGGCGCGGCTTGCGGATTCGAAGCCATTTTGCCTCACAAAGGGGACCGTTCATGAAATTTGGTGTCGAAATCGTCGGCGTCACCGCCGCCGCCTTTCTGGCGCTGTTGGGGGCCGCCTTCGCGGGCGATGACCTTTTCCGCTCGCATATGTGGGTGCTGTTCTTCGCTCTGACGGGCGGCGCCATCTTGCTCATGCGCAAAACGCGCTTCGGCGCGCAAAGCGTCACGGCGCCGGCCGATCCGTCCGAATATCTCGACGGGCCGATCCGCTACGGCATGATCGCCACCGTGTTCTGGGGGGTCGTCGGCTTCCTGGTCGGCGTCATCGTCGCAGCACAGCTTGCCTTTCCCGATCTCAATTTCGAGCCGTGGTTCAATTTCGGCCGGGTGCGGCCGCTGCACACTTCGGCCGTCATCTTCGCCTTCTGCGGCAACGCGCTGATTGCGACGTCGTTCTATGTCGTGCAGCGCACCTCGCGCGCGCGGCTGTTCGGCGGCAACCTCGCCTGGTTCGTGTTCTGGGGCTACCAGCTCTTCATCATCATGGCTGCCAGCGGCTATCTGCTGGGCATCACCCAGAGCCGCGAATATGCCGAACCGGAATGGTATGTCGATATCTGGCTGACCATCGTCTGGGTCGCCTATTTCGTCGTGTTCCTCGGCACCATCCTGAGGCGCAAGGAACCGCACATCTACGTTGCGAACTGGTTCTACCTGTCCTTCATCGTCACCATCGCGATGCTGCACATCGTCAATAACCTGACGGTGCCGGTGTCCCTCCTCAGCTCCAAGAGCTATTCGGCCTTCGCCGGCGTGCAGGATGCGCTGACGCAGTGGTGGTACGGCCATAACGCGGTCGGCTTCCTGCTTACCGCCGGCTTCCTGGGCATGATGTACTATTTCATCCCCAAGCAGGCCGACCGTCCGGTCTATTCCTACCGGCTGTCCATCATCCACTTCTGGGCGCTGATCTTCCTGTACATCTGGGCAGGTCCCCATCACCTGCACTACACGGCGCTGCCCGACTGGGCGCAGACGCTCGGCATGGCCTTCTCGATCATGCTGTGGGCACCGTCCTGGGGCGGCATGATCAACGGCCTGATGACGCTTTCGGGCGCCTGGGACAAGATCCGCACCGATCCCATCATCCGCATGATGGTCATGGCCGTCGCCTTCTACGGCATGGCGACCTTCGAAGGGCCGGTGATGTCGATCAAGGCGGTCAACTCGCTCAGCCACTACACCGACTGGACCATCGGCCACGTGCATTCGGGCGCGCTGGGCTGGAACGGCCTCATCACCTTCGGTGCGGTCTATTTCCTGGTGCCCAGGCTGTGGAACCGCGAGCGCCTCTATTCGGTGCGCATGGTGTCCTGGCACTTCTGGCTCGCCACGCTGGGCATCGTCATCTACGCGGCCGCCATGTGGGTCGCCGGCATCCAGCAGGGCCTGATGTGGCGCGAATACGACGAGCAGGGCTTCCTGGTCTATTCCTTCGCCGAATCCGTCGCCGCCATGGTGCCTTACTACGTGCTGCGCATGCTGGGCGGCGTCCTCTACCTCGCCGGTGGCCTGCTGATGTGCTGGAACGTCTTCATGACCATCCGCGGCCACCAGCGCCAGGAAAAGCCGATCCCCGGCGCGACGCCCGCATTGCAGCCGGCCGAATAGGAGCTTCAAATGTCTTTGCTCGACAAGCACTCAATCATCGAGAAGAACGCGACGCTTCTTCTGGTCGGCTCGTTCCTGGTCGTCACCATCGGCGGCATCGTCGAGATCGCGCCGCTCTTCTATCTCGACAACACCATCGAGAAGGTGGAGGGCATGCGGCCCTACTCGCCGCTGGAGCTGGCCGGTCGCAACATCTACGTGCGTGAAGGCTGCTACACCTGCCACAGCCAGATGATCCGCCCCTTCCGCGACGAGGTGGAGCGCTACGGCCACTACAGCCTGGCGGCGGAATCGATGTACGACCATCCGTTCCAGTGGGGCTCCAAGCGCACGGGGCCGGACCTCGCGCGCGTCGGCGATCGCTATTCCAACGAATGGCACGTCCAGCACCTGATCGAACCGCGCTCCGTGGTGCCGGAATCGGTGATGCCCACCTACGCCTTCCTCAAGACCACCCGGCTGGAGGTGAAGGACATCAAGTACCACCTCGAGGCCAACAAGGCGGTCGGCGTGCCCTATTCGCAGGAGATGATCGACAACGCCGAGGCCGACCTGAAGGCACAGGCCGACCCGAACGCCAGCACCTCCGATCTTCTGGCCCGCTACCCGAAGGCCAAAGTCGGCGACTTCGACGGCGATCCGGCGGTGCTGACGGAAATGGACGCGTTGGTCGCCTATCTCCAGATGCTCGGCACGCTGGTCGACTTCTCGACCTACGACGAAGCCGCTGGCTATCGCTGAGGGAGGACGCGATGGAAACCTACACCGCGATGCGCCACTTCGCCGATAGCTGGGGCCTCCTGTTCATGGTGCTGTTCTTCATAGGCGTGGCCCTTTTCGCCTTCCGCCCCGGCAGCCGCAAGCAGGCCGATGAAGCCGCCCGTATCCCGCTCAAGGACGACTGACAATGACGAAGAGAGAGATCGACGAAGTTTCCGGCGTCGAAACCACCGGGCATGAATGGGATGGCATCAAGGAGCTCAACAACCCGATGCCACGCTGGTGGCTGTGGACCTTCTACGCAACCATCGTGTGGGCGGCCGGCTACACCATCGCCTATCCTGCCTGGCCGATGATCAGCTCGGCCACCAGCGGCGTGCTCGGCTTTTCCAGCCGCGGCGACCTGAAAGCCGAGATGACGGCGGCGGAGACGGCGAAGCAGGATTATGCCCAAACCATTGCCGCGAAATCCGCGGACGAGATTCTCGCGGACGACCAGTTGCGCGAATTCGCCACGGCCGCGGGTGCCGCCGCCTTCAAGGTGAATTGCATCCAGTGCCACGGCTCCGGCGCCGAGGGCTCCGCCGGCTTCCCCAACCTCAATGACGACGACTGGCTATGGGGCGGCAGCGCCGATGCAATCTATCACACCATTGCGCATGGCATCCGCTTCGAAGGCGACCCCGACACGCGCTATTCGGAAATGCCCGCCTTCGGCGACATGTTGAGCAAGGATGAAATCCGTCAGGTCTCGTCCTATGTCGCCAGCCTCACCGGCAATTCGACCGATGAGCAGGCGGCGGCCGCAGGCAAGCAGGTCTTTGCCGACAATTGCGCAAGCTGCCACGGCGACGATGGCACTGGCGATCGCGAATTCGGCGCACCCAACCTTGCCGACGCCATCTGGCTCTACGGCTCCAGCGAGGCCGAAATCGCCCGTCAGGTGCGCACGCCGCGCCACGGCATGATGCCCGCGTGGTCTGCGCGCCTTGGCGACACCACGGTCAAGGAACTGGCGGTGTACGTCCACTCGCTGGGCGGCGGAGAATAAATTGGAGCACGAGGTCATGGAGCGTAGTGCCGTCGAACGGCTCGAGGCCGAAGCGGTAAACTCGGCCAAGAGCCGGCAACCGCTCTATGCGCCGCGCAAGAAGATCTTCCCGAAGCGCGCTTCGGGAAGTTTCCGGCGTTTCAAATGGCTGGTCATGGTGGTGACGCTCGGCATCTACTACCTGACGCCGTGGCTGCGCTGGGACCGCGGGCCGCACGCGCCCGACCAGGCCGTGCTGCTCGACCTGGCCAACCGCCGCTTTTATTTCTTCATGATCGAGATCTGGCCGCAGGAGTTCTTCTTCGTCGCCGGGCTGCTCGTCATGGCCGGCATCGGCCTGTTCCTCATCACCTCGACGGTGGGCCGCGCCTGGTGCGGCTATACCTGCCCGCAGACCGTGTGGGTGGACCTGTTCCTCGTCATCGAACGCGCCATCGAGGGCGACCGCAACGCCCGCATCAAGCTCGAGGCCGCGCCCTGGTCGTTCGCCAAGCTCTGGAAACGGATAACCAAGCACCTGGTCTGGATCCTGATCGCGGTAGCGACGGGCGGCGCCTGGGTCTTCTACTTCGCCGACGCGCCGTCCTTGCTGAGGGATCTGTTCACGCTGGAGGCGGCCCCGGTGGCCTACATCACCGTCGCCCTCCTCACCGTCACCACCTATGTGTTCGGCGGGCTGATGCGCGAGCAGGTGTGCACCTATATGTGCCCGTGGCCGCGCATCCAGGCGGCCATGCTCGACGAGAACTCGCTGACCGTCACCTACAATGACTGGCGCGGCGAGCCGCGCTCGCGCCATGCCAAGAAGACCGCCGCCGCCGGCGAGAGCGTGGGCGATTGCGTGGATTGCAACGCCTGCGTGGCCGTCTGCCCGATGGGCATCGATATCCGCGACGGCCAGCAGCTCGAATGCATCACCTGCGCGCTCTGCATCGACGCCTGCGACAGCGTCATGGACAAGCTGGGCAAGGAGCGCGGCCTGATCTCCTACGCGACGCTCAACGACTATCAGGCCAACATGGCGGTTGCGACCGGCAACGGCACGCATGCCATCGACCCGGCAAAGGTCCGCGCGCCTTCCGGAAAGCTGTCCGACCGCATCGCCCATTTCCACCTCCGCAAGCTCTTCCGTCCGCGCACTTTGGCCTATTTCGGTGTCTGGTCCCTTGTCGGAATAGGTCTCTTCTATGCACTGCTCATCCGCGACCGGCTGGAGATCAGCGTTCTGCACGACCGCAATCCGCAATTCGTGACGCTCTCGGACGGCTCGATCCGCAACGGATATACGGTTAAGCTCTCGAACATGATCCCCGAACCGCGTACAGTAACGCTCAGGGTGGAGGGTCTGAGACGCGCCACCATGACCATATCCGGCATGACCGAGCACGCCCCCGACTCGGCCGAGGTCGAGCTGGCGCCGGACCGGGTGAAGACGCTGAAGGTATTCGTCGCCCTGCCGAAATACGCAACCGCGGTGGAAGCCATGTCCTTCCGCTTTGTGGTTGAGGACCCCGACGGCGGCGAAACCGCCCAGGGCAATGCCAAGTTCCAGGTTCCGGGGAGAAGGTGATGACCTCCAGGCTGTTTCGTTTCAAGGAATTCACCGGCTGGCACATGGCGGCCGTGATGGCCGCCTTCTTCGGCACCATCATCACCGTCAACACCGTGATGGCGATCTATGCCAACACGAGCTGGACCGGGCTGGTGGTGCAGAACGCCTATGTCGCGGGCTTGCAGTTCAACGAAAAGGCGGAGGCGGGCCGCGCGCAGGCCGCGCTGGGCTGGAAGGACGAGCTGAAGATCGGATCGGGCATGGTGCGCTTCACCCTCGCCGACGCCTCCGGCAGCGCCATTCATGCCAAGGGGGTGACGGTTGCCTTGCGCCGTCCCGCCTATGAAGCGGAGGACGAAACCTTCAAGCTCGATCCGTTGCCCGGCGGCGCGTTCGAAGCCGCACACGCGGTGCGCGACGGTATCTGGATCGTGGAAGTCGATGCCGACGTCGGCGAGCCCTTGCCCTATCGCGTGGTTCGCCGCGTCGTGGTGAAGGATGGAGCCCTGGAATGAGTTGCTGCGCCCCCACGGAAATCGTCTCTGACCTCGAGCGCGTCGAGCGCGCAGCGCCTTCGCCCGAAGAGGTACGGCTGGCCAGCCGCGCCCTGGGCGACGGCATCCGCCAGAGCGATCTTTCCGTGCCGGGCATTCATTGCGGCGCCTGCATCCAGAAGATCGAAAGCGCGCTCTCGAAGCTGGATGGCGTGGCCGCCGCGCGGGTGAACCTCTCGACCCGGCGCGTCAGCGTACGCTGGTATGAGGAGCAGGTGCCGGCACTCGTCGAGACGCTGGACCGGATCGGCTACGAGGCGCATCTTTTCGACGCCGACGCCGACAAGAAGGATGAAACGCTGGCCGAGCTTATCCGTGCGCTCGGCATTTCCGGCTTTGCGGCGATGAACATCATGCTGCTGTCGGTATCGGTCTGGTCGGGTGCGGAAGGCGCAACCCGCGACCTGTTCCACTGGATCTCGGCGCTGATCGCCATACCGGCGCTGGCCTTTGCCGGCCGCATCTTCTTCCGTTCCGCCTGGAGCGCACTGCGGCGCGGCCGCACCAATATGGACGTGCCGATCTCGCTCGGCATCATTCTTGCCTATGGCATGAGCCTCTACGAGACCATCCATCACGCCGAACACGCCTATTTCGACGCGTCGGTGACGCTGCTGTTCTTCCTGCTGATCGGCCGCACGCTCGACCATGTGATGCGCGAGCGCGCCCGCGAGGCGGTGAAGGGGCTGGCGCGGCTGGCCGCGCGTGGCGCCATGGTGCTGCGCCCCGACGGTTCGCGCGACTATCTGCCGGTCGAGGAGATCGAGCCGGGCATGCGCATGCTGCTGGCCGCAGGCGAGCGCGTGCCGGTCGACGCCGAGGTCGAGACGGGGACCTCCGACCTCGACTGCTCGCTGGTGTCGGGCGAAAGCGCGCCGCAGCCTGTGGCGCCGGGCGCGACGCTGCGCGCCGGGACGCTCAACCTCACCGGCCCGCTCGCCATCCGCGCGCTGGCCGCCGCAAAGGACTCCTTCCTCGCCGAAATGGTGCGGATGATGGAAGCGGCCGAGGGCGGCCGCAACATCTATCGCCGCATCGCCGACCGCGCTGCGGCGCTCTATTCGCCCGTCGTCCATCTCACCGCCTTCCTCACCTGCCTCGGCTGGATTGCCATGACGGGCGACCTGCATCGCTCGATCACCGTCGCTATCGCCGTGCTCATCATCACCTGCCCGTGCGCGCTGGCGCTGGCGGTGCCGATCGTGCAGGTGGTGGCTGCGCGCCGCCTGTTCGAAAACGGCATCATGGTCAAGGACGGCTCGGCCATGGAGCGGCTGGCGCAGATCGACACCATCGTGTTCGACAAGACCGGCACGCTGACCGTCGGCACGCCAAAGCTGGTGAATGCAGGCGCACTCGCACCGCGCACCCTGGCGCTTGCCGCCGCCATGGCCGCGCACTCGCGCCATCCGCTGTCGAAGGCAATCGCGCTGGCCGGCGCTTCCGCGCCGCATCTGGCGCTGGCCGACATCCGCGAATTGCCTGGCTACGGCGTGGAAGCGCGCGCCGGCGAAGACCTCTACCGGCTGGGCCGCGCCGACTGGGCCGTCACCGACGGCAGCGTCGATGCGCAGGCCGGCACGGTGCTGAGCCGGAACGGCGAGCTTCTGGCCCGGTTCGAATTCGAGGACCGACTGCGCGACGGCACGACCGAAGCCGTGCGCGAGCTTGGCCGGCGCGGACTGAATCTGGAAGTGCTGTCGGGCGACCGGCCGGCGGCCGTGGCCTCGCTCAGCGCCACGGTCGGCATCGATAGGTTCCGCGCCGGTGTCCTGCCGGGCGACAAGGCCGCGCGCATGGCCGACCTTGCCGCCGAAGGACGCAAGGCGCTGATGGTCGGCGACGGTCTCAACGACGCGCCGGCGCTGATTGCCGCGCATGTGTCCATGGCTCCGGCCACCGCCGCCGATGTCGGGCGCAACGCGGCCGATTTCGTCTTCCTGCGCGAAAGCCTGTCGGCGGTTCCGCTGGCGCTGCGCATCTCGAAGGATTCTGGCCGCCTCATCCGGCAGAACCTGGCGCTCGCGGTCATTTACAACGCCATTGCCGTGCCGATCGCCATTCTCGGCTATGTCACGCCGCTGGTGGCGGCTATCGCCATGTCACTGTCTTCCGTGCTTGTCGTTGCCAATGCGCTGCGCCTGAGGGGCGCCCGCCGCAGTCGCGCCGCCGATCCACGCGGCACTGCCGCCAAAACGGGCCGCATCGGCCCCATGGAACCGGCGCAATGACGACGCTGCTCTATCTCATCCCCATCGCACTGTTCCTCGGCGGCCTTGGCCTCGGCGCTTTCATCTGGTCGCTGCGCAGCGGCCAGTATGACGACCTCGACGGCGCCGCCTCGCGCATCCTGATCGACGACGAGAACAAGCCCAAGTGACGCCTGCAGGGCGGCAAACAGCCGTCCGCTCTTGACTTCGGGGCCGCGACGCTTACGTTGCGGCCACCATGATGTGGATGATACCGAACCTTTTCCGGCGAGAGCCGCAACGCATCAAAGCGGGCAGCTAGCCCGGACGCGATCGAAGCCTGGCTCGCGTTCGGGGGTGCCAGGGTTGTATGGCGGCAGGAAATGCGGCATCGCATTTTGCGGCCCAAGACGAACTTCGACACCGAACCGTTTCCCACAGCCGCCGGCCCTGCCGGTACGATTGGCCCCCAAAACGCTTGAGATTGCACACGGCAGTTCCTAAAAGGACCCGGAAAAATCTCCCGCAATGCTCGACCGATCTCAGGACGCCTGACCGGCGAGCGCCAGATATTTGAACCGAAAATCCAGCGCTGAGCCACGATGATCCAGACGCCCTACTATCTTATCGACAAGTCCCGCCTTCTGCGGAACATGGAAAAGATCGCCTATGTGCGCGAGCACTCCGGCGCCAAGCTGCTGCTGGCGCTCAAATGCTTCGCCACCTGGTGCGTGTTCGACCTGATGCGCGACTACATGGACGGCACCACCTCTTCCTCGCTCAACGAGGTGCGACTGGGCCGCGAGAAGTTCGGCGGCGAGACGCACGCCTATTCGGTCGCCTATGCCGATTACGAGATCGACGAGGTGATCGCCAATGCCGATAAGATCATCTTCAACTCCATCGGCCAGCTCGAACGCTTCGCCGACAAGGCGAGCGGCCTTACGCGCGGCCTGCGGCTCAATCCGCAGGTCAGCTCCTCCAGCTTCGATCTCGCCGATCCGGCCCGCCCCTTCAGCCGGCTGGGAGAATGGGACGTGAAGCGCATCGAAACCGTAATGGATCGCATCAACGGCTTCATGATCCATAACAATTGCGAGAATGCGGATTTCGATCTGTTCGACCGCATGCTGACGCAGATTGAGGAAAAATTCGGCGAGCTGATCGCCCGCGTGGAGTGGGTGAGCCTCGGCGGCGGCATCCACTTCACCGGCGAAGGCTACCCGCTCGACAAGTTCTGCGCGCGGCTCAAGGCATTTGCCGAGCGCCATGGCGTGCAGGTCTATCTGGAGCCCGGCGAGGCCTCGATCACGAAGAGCACCACGCTGGAAGTGACGGTGCTCGACACGCTGAACAACGGCAAGGACCTTGCCATCGTCGACAGCTCCATCGAAGCGCATATGCTCGACCTGCTGATCTATCGCGAAACCGCCAAGGTCGAGCCCAATGCCGGGCCGCACAGCTATATGATCTGCGGCAAGTCCTGCCTTGCGGGGGACATCTTCGGCGAATTCAGCTTTGAAAAGGAACTCAAGGTAGGCGACCGCATTTCGATCCAGGACGCCGCCGGTTACACGATGGTCAAAAAGAACTGGTTCAATGGCGTGCGCATGCCCTCCATCGCGGTGCGCGAACTGGACGGTTCGGTGCGCGTGGTGCGCGAGTTCGGTTTCGAGGATTACGTGGCGAGCCTTTCGTAGGGTTCGCCGGATTTGGCTGACGGGAAAAGGAGACAAACGCCCGAAATGAAGAAGAACGTACTGATCATCGGCGCGGGCGGAGTGGCCCAGGTGGTGGCTCACAAATGCGCGCAACACAACGATCTGCTCGGCGATATCCATATCGCTTCACGCACGGTCGCGAAATGTCGTGCGATCGTCGAGTCGGTCCGGGAAAAGAAGGCCCTGAAGAATCCGAACGGCATCCTTGAGGCCCATGCGCTCGACGCGCTGGACATCGAGGCCACCAAGGCGCTGATCGAGAAGACGAACAGCCGGATCGTCATCAATGTCGGCTCGGCCTTCCTCAACATGTCGGTGCTTTCGGCCTGTATCGGAACGGGCGCGGCCTATATCGACACGGCCATCCACGAAGATCCGGCCAAGATCTGCGAGACCCCGCCGTGGTACGAAAACTACGAGTGGAAGCGCCGTGAGGAATGCGAGAAGGCTGGCGTCACCGCCATTCTGGGCGCCGGCTTCGACCCCGGTGTGGTGAACGCCTATGCCAAGCTCGCTTTCGACGAATATTTCGACCGCGTCGATTCCATCGACATCGTCGACATCAACGCCGGCAGCCACGGCAAGTATTTTGCCACGAACTTCGACCCGGAAATCAATTTCCGCGAGTTCACCGGCCAGGTCTGGTCGTGGCAGGACAGCAAGTGGGTTTCGAACAGGATGTTCGAGGTCGGCAAGGAGTGGGACCTGCCGGTCGTCGGCAAGCAGAAGGCCTACATGACCGGCCATGACGAGGTCCATTCGCTGTCGCAGCGCCTGGGCGTGCCCAATGTCCGCTTCTGGATGGGTTTCGGCGACCACTACATCAACGTCTTCACCGTCCTGAACAATCTCGGCCTCCTGTCGGAAAAGCCGGTCAGGACGGCCGAGGGCCTCGAGGTCGTGCCGCTGAAGGTGGTCAAGGCCGTGCTGCCCGATCCCTCATCGCTCGCGCCCGACTACACCGGCAAGACCTGCATCGGCGATCTGGTGAAGGGCGTGAAGGACGGCAAGGAGCGCGAGGTCTTCATCTACAACGTCGCCGACCACAAGCAAGCCTATGAGGAAGTGGGCAGCCAGGGCATCTCCTACACCGCCGGCGTGCCGGCCGTGGCGGCTGCCATGCTGGTCGCGCTCGGCGACTGGGACGTCAGGAAGATGGCCAATGTGGAAGACCTGCCGGCGCAGCCCTTCCTCGGCCTGCTCAACGAGATCGGCCTGCCCACACGCATCAAGGATGCCGACGGCGACCGCGCGCTCGAATTCGAGAACCCTGCGCTCATCGCCGCAAGCTGATACGGCGCGACTTCAGTTCGCTGCTTCGACGCCCCCTTCCTCACCGGAGGGGGCGTTTTCGTTTGAAACTACCCTACCCGCCCGACACGGCGCTTTCATTGGCATAGAGCGTGTTTTCCAGCGGCGCGGGCGCGGCCGCGTTGGCTTCGCCGCGTATCCAGTCGAGAAAGGCCGCGACCGACTGCTTCATCGCGCCATGCTTGAGCACGACATAATAGGCCGAGCGCGGCCGCAGCGTTTCCACCGACACGCGCACAAGCTGACGCCGCTGCAACAGGTCGTCCACCAGCCGGTGCCAGCCCAGCGCAATTCCCTCCCCGCGCATGGCCGCATAGAGGGCGTCGGTGTAGAAGTTGCAGCTCAGCGTGATGTTCCTGGGATTGTTGCCATGGCCGAAGGCTGCCAGCCATTGCTCCCAGCCGATCCAGCCCGGCCCCATCGAGTCGCTGGCGATGAGGTTGTGGCGTGCCAGATCGGCAACGCAGTCGGGAGAGCCGCGCGCCGCCAGATAGTCCGGGCTGCACACCGGAAACACATCGTCCCCGAACAGCATGATCGCCTTGCCGTCCGGCCAGGTGCCGTCGCCATAGCGGATGGCGACATCGACCTCGTCGCGCTGGAGATCGATATGGCTATCCTGCGTGACGATCTTCAGCCTGATGTCGGGATCGGCCTGCCGGAAACTCGACACTTTCGGCAGAAGCCAGAAATGCGAGAAGGCGACGGTGGCCGAAATGGTGAGCTCGTTCGCCGCCTTGGCGCTGGTGATGGTGCGCACGGTCTGCGCCACGATGCCCAGCGCCTCCGACATGGAGGCCGCAAGCGCCCGGCCGGGCTCCGTCAGTTCGATCGTGCGGTGCAGGCGGCGAAACAGCGGGAAGCCCAGGCTGGCTTCCAGCGCCTGCACCTGCCGGCTCACCGCCGCCTGGGTGATGCCCAGTTCGGCCGCGGCACGGGTGAAGCTGGCCTGCCGGGCGGCCGCCTCGAACACCACCAGCGCCGTCATCGAAGGGAGTTGGCGACGAAAACCACCCATTACCAGACCTCATGCGAAGTGCATCAAAAATGCCGTTGACGCTGTTATCGCATAATGAATGCTTATGCGCAGCAATATCCGCGCACGCGCTTCGACGGCGTCCTGCGGGAGGAGATCGCAACCGGGACATGACCGACGCGGACGTAACCGCGCGTTCCCGTTACACAGCAGTTTGAGGACCGGAATTCGCCATGACCACCCCTGCCACGTCCACCGCCCCAACAGAACAGAGATCCGGCGGCCGCGAGGCGCGCCGCCGCGCCCGCACGGGGCGCGCAACCGGCGCGGTGCACCGGCCCTATATCGTGCGCGGCATTCCGACTTATGACGTCATGTCGGAAGAAAACCTGCTGCGCATCGAGCAGACCGCCGACCGCATCCTCGCCGAAATCGGCATCGAGTTCCGCGACGATCCGGTCGCGCTCGACCATTGGAAGCGCGCCGGCGCCCATGTGGACGGCGTGCTGGTCAAGTTCGAACCGGGCATGTTGCGCGAGATATTGAAGACGGCGCCGGCCGAGTTCACGCAGCATGCGCGCAACCCCGCCAATGCGGTGCGGATCGGCGGCAGGAACGTCGTGTTCTCGCCGGCCTATGGCTCGCCCTTCGTCATGAACATCGACCAGGGCCGCCGCTACGGCACGATCGAGGATTTCCGCAACTTCGTGAAGCTGGCGCAGTCCTCGCCCTGGCTGCACCATTCCGGCGGCACGATCTGCGAGCCGGTGGACGTGCCGGTCAACAAGCGCCATCTCGACATGGTCTACGCCCATATCAAATATTCCGATCGCGGCTTCATGGGCTCGGTGACGGCCGAAAGCCGCGCGGAGGATTCCATCGACATGGCGCGCATCGTCTTCGGCGAGAAATTCACGGACGAGAATTGCGTCATCCTCGGAAACGTCAACGTCAATTCACCGCTGGTGTGGGATGCCACGATGACGACCGCGCTGCGCGCCTATGCCCGCGCCAACCAGGCGGCGGTGATCGTGCCCTTCATCCTGGGTGGGGCCATGGGTCCGGTGACGAATGCGGGCGCCATTGCGCAGTCGCTGGCTGAAACCATGGCCGGCTGCGCGCTGACGCAGCTCGAGCGGCCGGGCGCGCCGGTCATCTTCGGCAACTTCCTGTCGTCCATGTCGCTGCGCTCAGGCTCGCCGACCTTCGGCACGCCGGAGCCGGCGATCGGCTCGATGGTGGTGGGGCAGCTGGCACGCCGGCTCAACCTGCCGCTGCGCTGTTCGGGCAATTTCACCACCTCCAAGCTGCCCGACGCCCATGCGATGAACGAGGGCACCATGTCGATGCTGGCGGCGGTGCATTGCGGGGCAAACTTCATCCTGCATTCAGCCGGCTTCCTCGACGGGCTCTTGTCCATGTCCTACGAGAAATTCGTCATGGACACCGATTTCTGCGGCGCGCTTCACACCTATCTCGACGGCGTGAAGGTGGACGACAACCAGCTCGCGCTGGACGCTTTCCGCGAGGTCGGACCGGGCAACCACTTCTTCGGCTGCGCCCACACCATGGGCAATTACGAAACCGCCTTCTGGGATTCGGAAATCGCCGACAATGAGGCGTTCGAGAAGTGGGAGGCAGCCGGCTCCGAAGATGCCGCCGTCCGCGCCAACAAGCGCTGGAAGAAGGCGCTGGCCGAATATGAAGCGCCCGCGCTTGACGAAGGCATCGACGAAGCGCTTCAGGACTTCATGGCGCGGCGCAAATCTTCCATGGAGGATGCCTGGTATTGAGGCCAGCACGGCGATGCGGCTGCTTCGCCGCTCACCTTCGGATGCAAGAGGCCATGCCAGAGCCAGACGACGTTTCCCCGAATTGTCGTTAGGCTCTATCTATTTGTTTTAGCATGATCTTTCCCGAAAACTGACCTCCACTTTTCAGGATCATAATCTAGACTAAAGTCATAAAACCAAAGCAGCGATGGTTCCTCCCGTGGCTCAGGCGTAGAATCCACCCTACCGAAATGGGCAGCAGGCGCGGACATTGCGCGCCCCCGGCCGCGGTGAAAACGTCTGGGAGGACATCTTATGGTTATGGCAGCGAGCGCGGGCTCGGCCCCGCGAGGCATGACGCGTGAGGAAAAGAAGGTCATCTTCGCCTCATCGCTCGGTACCGTCTTCGAATGGTACGATTTCTATCTCTACGGTTCGCTCGCCGCCTTCATCGGCGCGACCTTCTTCAGCGAATATCCGGAAGCCACCCGCAACATCTTCGCGCTGCTCGCCTTCGCGGCGGGCTTCCTGGTGCGCCCGTTCGGCGCATTGGTGTTCGGCCGCATCGGCGATCTTGTCGGTCGCAAATACACCTTCCTCATCACCATCCTGATCATGGGCAGTTCCACCTTCCTGGTCGGCCTCCTGCCCGGCTCGGCGTCCATCGGCATTCTGGCGCCCATCATCCTGATCGTGCTGCGCATGCTTCAGGGACTCGCGCTCGGCGGCGAATATGGCGGCGCGGCGACCTATGTGGCCGAACACGCCCCCAACGAGCGGCGCGGCTATTACACGTCGTGGATCCAGACCACCGCCACGCTTGGCCTGTTCCTGTCGCTGATCGTCATCCTGGCGGTGCAGAGCTGGCTCGGACCCGACGCCTTCAAGGCCTGGGGCTGGCGCATTCCGTTCATCATCTCGGTGGTACTGCTGGGCATCTCGGTGTGGATTCGCCTGTCGCTCAGCGAATCCCCGGCCTTCAAGCGCATGAAGGCCGAAGGCAAGGGCTCCAAGGCGCCGCTCAAGGAAGCCTTCGGCCAGTGGAAGAACGCCAGGATCGCGCTTCTGGCGCTGTTCGGCCTCACCGCCGGTCAGGCCGTGGTCTGGTACAATGGCCAGTTCTATGCGCTGTTCTTCCTGCAGAACGTGCTCAAGGTCGATGCCTTCTCGGTCAACGTCATGATCGCGATCGCGCTGGCCATCGGCTCGATCTTCTTCGTGGTGTTCGGCTGGCTGTCGGACAAGATCGGCCGCAAGCCGATCATCATGGCCGGCCTTCTGCTTGCCGTCGTCACCTACTTCCCGCTGTTCAAGGCGCTGACCTGGGCCGCCAATCCGGCACTGGCCACCGCCCAGCAGAATGTGAAGGCGCATGTGACGGCCGCTCCGGGCGACTGCAAGTTCCAGTTCAACCCGACCGGAACCGCCAAGTTCACCACGTCCTGCGACATCGCCAGCGCGTTCCTGACCAACAACTCGGTGCCTTATGACGTGGTCAGCACCGCTGCCGCCGGCACGCCCGCCGTGGTCAAGGTCGGCGATGCGACGATCCAGTCCTACGACGCGGTTGCCGCTGGTGACGACGCCAAGGCCAGCCAGGCGGCCTTCGCGAAGGCAGTCAACATCGCGCTGCACGATGCCGGTTATCCGCTGGTGCGCGAAACTTCCAAGGTTCCCGACGCCAAGCTCGACGCCTTCGCGGCCGCCAATCCCGAACTGAAGCTCGACCCGGCCGCCATCCGTGCCGGCGAAAAGACCATGGTTCCGGTTTCCGAACTTGTCGCCGGCAAGGCGCTGACCCAGGAAGAAGCCGGCGGCGCCACCGAAATGCCGGTCTACAGCATCGCCGACAGCGGCGCCTTCAAGATGGTCGCCGATCCGGCAGCGGTGAACTGGCCGCTGACGATCCTGATCCTGTTCATCCTGGTGATTTATGTCACGATGGTCTACGGGCCGATCGCGGCGATCCTGGTCGAGATGTTCCCGACCCGCATCCGCTACACCGGCATGTCGCTGCCCTACCACATCGGCAATGGCTGGTTCGGCGGCCTGCTGCCGGCGACCGTCTTCGCCATGAGCGCCTTCGAGGGCGACATCTACTACGGTCTCTGGTACCCGATCGTGATTGCGGGGATGACGTTCATCATCGGCATGATCTTCGTGCGCGACACCAAGGGCGTCGATCTCAACGCCATCGAATAGGCTTGCGGGACGGGCAAGCGAAACACCCGGCGGGGCAACTCGCCGGGTGTTTTTGATTTTCGGATAGCCATCAATCCCGATGGCGCGGCACGACGGAAGCTGCCTGACTAATGCTTCCGCTGCTTCGGCCCACCGGGAATGGAGGTGGACGTCACCGACACCGGATCGCTTGCCGGGAACGTATCTTCCAGACCCTCCTCGAGCTTCTGCTCGTCCTCGTCCTTGGCCTGCTTGCGCTGCTCGCGTTCAAGCGAACGCACCGCAGGCGATTTCTTCGCGGGATGGCTCGGATGCTGAACTGGTCGGGGCATAGGCTCTTCCTTGGTTTCGGGCAGATGAAACGCCCCCTTGCGCCGATGGTTCCCCAAAACAAAGCCCGCCCGGCCTGGAAGGCGGAGCGGGCTTCATTCTTGTCAGATTCTCTCCCGGCGGCTTATGCCGCCGCGTCGGTCGCCGCCTGACACAGGAAGGCAAAGGCATAGTCCGAAAACGAACGCCAGCACTCGACGCGGAACGCATCCTCGGCCGTGCGCAGCAGCACGACCTCGGACTTGCCCAGAATCGTGCGCGAGCAGGCGCCGACCGGGAACGCCGCAAGCGACAGGTCCTGCGGGCAGCCCGCATTCAGGCAGACGGCGGCGGCCGGTCCCGTGACCGAAATCGCGACATTGCGATGCGAGATGCCGACCGCCGAATGCAGTTGCTTGACCTTCGCGCAATCGGCCAGCGGGTCGCCACCCGCCTCATCGATAACCATCCATTCGTCCGGGCCGAGCCACATGGCGGTGCGCGCCCCCTTGCCGGCGGAGGTTTTGGGTGCCTTGGGAAGCGTCACCCCAAGCGCCTTGGAGAGAGCGGCGAGCGATGCTTCCGGCGCGCGCAGCGCCATGCGCTCGGCCGGTGCGAGCACGGCAAGCCTGACGCCCTTTGCCGAGAAATCGCGGCCGGCCAGTGCCGGCGCACGCGCCACGGTCGGCGCAGCGGATTTGGTCGCAGCCTTAGCCATTGAGGCGCTCTCCCTTCTCGTCGAAGAACACGGTTCCGCTCACTTCCACCTCGATCACCCGGTCCGGCATCGGCACATAGAGCGTCTGCCCCATCAGGTCGCGCCCGCCGGCCACCAGCGCCAGCGCAATCGAACGGCCGCAATTGTCAGACCAGTAACTGGACGTGACGTGGCCAATCATCTTCATGGGGATCGGCTGCTTCGGGTCGGCGACGATCTGGGCGCCCTCTTCCAGCACCACGTTCGGGTCCCTGGTCTTGAGGCCGACGAGCTGCTTGCGGCCCTTTGCCACGAGATCGGGGCGCGTCATGCCGCGAATCCCGACGAAGTCAGTCTTCTTCTTGCCGACCGCCCAGTCGAGGCCCGCGTCGTTGCAGGTCACCGTGCCATCGGTGTCCTGACCGACGATGATGTACCCCTTTTCGGCCCGCAGCACGTGCATGGTCTCGGTGCCGTAGGCGCAGGCGTCGTGCTTCTGGCCCTCGGCCCACAGCGCTTCCCACACCGCCTGGCCGTAGTCGGCCGGCACGTTGACCTCGAAGCCGCGCTCGCCGGTAAAGGACATGCGGAACAGCCGCGTCGGCACGCCGCAGATCTTGCCCTCGCGCACCGACATATGCGGCATCGCCGCGTCCGACAGGTCGATGCCTTCGACCAGCGGCTCGATGATCTTGCGCGAATTCGGCCCCTGCACGGCAATCACCGCCCACTGCTCGGAAATCGAGGTGAGCCACACATTCAGATGCGGGAATTCGGTCTGGAGGTAATCCTCCATGTGGTTCATGACGCGGGCGGCGCCGCCCGTCGTGGTCGTCACATGGAAACGGTCCTCGGCGAGCCGGCCCACCACGCCGTCGTCATAGATGAAGCCGTCCTCGCGCAGCATGATGCCGTAGCGGCAACGGCCGGGCTCCAGCTTCTGCCACGGATTGGTGTAGAGCAGCTCCATGAATTTGGCCGCATCCGGCCCGACCACCTCGATCTTGCCGAGCGTGGAGGCGTCGAACAGGCCCGCCGTCTTGCGCACGGTCACGCATTCGCGGTTGACGGCCGCATGCATGTCCTCGCCGGCTTTCGGAAAATACCAGGCACGCTTCCACTGGCCGACATCCTCGAACACGGCGCCATGCGCCTCGGCCCAGCCGTGCATGGCGGTCCTGCGGGTCGGATCGAACAGCGCGCCGCGACCATGGTTGACGATCGCGCCGAACGTCACCGGCGTGTAGGGCGCGCGGAAGGTGGTAAGGCCCACCTGCGGGATGGGCTTGTCCAGCGTCTCGGCCGCGATTGCCAGACCGTGCATGTTGGAGGTCTTGCCCTGATCGGTCGCCATGCCGTTGGTGGTGAAGCGCTTGACATGCTCGATGGAGTGCATGCCCTCGCGCACGGCCTGACGGATGTCCTTTGCGGTGACGTCGTTCTGGAAGTCGATGAACGCCTTGACCGTGGTCTCCGGACCGGCGCCGGGGCCAGCGCCCAGCATGCCGCGCGACCAGCTTTCGCTCGCCTCGACCTTGGGCTTTGTGCCCCTGGCAGCCTTCGCGCCGGCGTCCTTCGCCGCCTTCGCGCCCGCCGCATAGGCTTCCTCGACGCTGGCCGAAAGCCCGTCGGTGCCGTTGCAGGCGCCGACCGACACGCAGTCCTGCGCATAGGTGCCGGGCAGGAAGCGGCGCGTCTCCTCGTCGAACGCGACCTTGCCGCGCGACTGCGAGAACAGATGCACCGAAGGCGTCCAGCCGGCCGACATCAGGAGCGCGTCGACGGGAATGGTGCGCTCGCCGCCGCCATTCTTGGGCTGGATGGTCATGGACGACACGCGCAGCCGCCCGCCGGTGCGGATGACGGCGCGGCCGTGATTGATCTCGATGCCGAGCGCGCGCGCCTCCTCGACCAGATCGCCCGCCGGATTGTCGCGCAGATCGACGATGGCCGCGATGTCGACGCCCGCCTTCTTCAGGTCGATCGCCGCCGCATAGGCGCTGTCATTGGCCGTGTAGACGCCGATATTCTTGCCCACGGCAACGCCGTAGTGGTTGAGATAGGTGCGCGCGGCGGAAGCCAGCATCACGCCCGGACGGTCATTGTCGGCAAACACCATGTGGCGCTCGATGGCGCCGGTGGCCAGCACCACGCGTCGGGCGCGCACCTGCCAGAGGCGCTCGCGCGGCAGGTCGCGGTCGGGATTTGCCAGATGGTCGGTCACGCGTTCCGCGAGGCCGATCAGGTTCTGCGCATAGTAGCCGAAGGCCGTGGTGCGCGCCAAAAGCCGCACATTGTCCATGGCCGCGAGTTTGGCCACGCTTGCCTGCGCCCAGCTCCAGCCGTCAGTGCCGTCAACGGTCGCACCGGTTTCGAAGCGAAGCGCACCACCGAATTCGGCCTGCTCGTCGGCGAGGATGACGCATGCACCGGTTTCAGCCGCCGCAAGGGCCGCCGCGATGCCTGCCGCGCCGCCGCCCAGAACCAGCACGTCGCAATGCGCGTAGCGTGCCGAATAGTGGTCGGAATCGGGTTGGTCGGGCGCAACACCGAGGCCGGCCGCGGCCCGGATCTTCGGCTCGTAGACATTCTTCCAGGCCGTCTTCGGCCACATGAAGGTCTTGTAGTAGAAACCGGCCGAGAACATCGGCGACAGGAGGTTATTGACCGCGCCGACATCGAAGGACAGCGACGGCCAGCGGTTCTGCGAGGTCGCGTTCAGCCCGTCATAGAGCTCCTGAACGGTCGCGCGCACATTGGGCGTCTTGCGGGTGGCGTCGCGCTCGATGCCGACCAGCGCATTCGGCTCCTCGGCGCCGGCCGAGAGGATGCCACGCGGGCGGTGATATTTGAACGAGCGGCCGACGAGATGGATGCCATTGGCAAGCAGCGCCGAAGCCAGCGTGTCGCCGGCTATGCCGCTCATCTGCTGTCCGTCGAAGGTGAAGCGGAGCGTCTTTGCCGGGGTCAGTCGGCCCTGGCCTGCAATGCGGTGCGTGGCGGCCATCACGCGTCTCCCTTCTTTGCGGCGGCGCGCCTGGCGGCCGGCTTCTTCGGTTTGTCTTCCGTGGCATCGTCCGACGCGGCCGGGGCGGCTGCCGGAACGCTCTTCATGATCTTTGCAAGGTCAGGCTTCGGCTCGCCGGCCTTGTAGGTCATGAAGAACTTGTCGCTGACGGTGTCGCGCACCGCGTTGAAAAAGCGCGCGCAGCCATGCACATGGCGCCAGCGCTCGAAGGTGATGCCCTTGGGGTTCGCGCGGATGAAGAAGAATTTCTCGAAATCCTCGTCGCTTTCGGCGGCGATGTCGGCCGAGCGCACGACATGGGCCTCGCCGGCGTTGCGAAACTCCAGTTCCGGACGTTCTTCCTCGCAATAGGGGCAGCGGATCAGAAGCATGTTTGTCCCTTCCTCAGAGCATGATCCCGAAAAACGGAAGCCGGTTTTCGGACAAGATCGCGCTCAAACAAGATCAGTGGGCCACGGCGGCGGCTGCCGCCTCGTCGATCAGGCGGCCGGTGCGGAAGCGTTCCAGCGTGAACGGCGCGTTGATCGGGTGCGGTTCGTCGCGGGCGATGGTGTGGGCGAACACATGGCCAGAGCCCGGCGTGGCCTTGAACCCGCCCGTGCCCCAGCCGCAATTGACGTAGAGCCCCTGCACCGGCGTCTTGGCCAGGATCGGCGAGCGGTCCGGCGTGACATCGACGATACCGCCCCACGAACGCAGCATCTTCATGCGCGTGAACATGGGGAACATCTCGCAAATGGCGTCGAGCGTGTGATTGAGGATATGGAGCCCGCCCGTCTGCGAATAGGAGGTGTACTGGTCGGTGCCCGCGCCGATGACCAGCTCGCCCTTGTCGGACTGGGAGATATAGGCGTGCACCGTGTTCGACATCACCACGCAGGGGAACACCGGCTTGACCGGCTCCGACACCAGCGCCTGCAGCGGATAGCTTTCCAGCGGCATGCGCACGCCCGCCATGTCCATCAGCACCGACGTATGCCCGGCCGCCACCACGCCGACCTTCCTTGCGCCGATGAAGCCGCGCGACGTTTCCACGCCAGTGACAGCGCCGCCCGGTGCGCGGCGGATGCCTGTGACCTCGCAATTCTGGATGATGTGGACGCCGCGCGCCGAAGCGCCGCGCGCATAGCCCCAGGCCACCGCGTCGTGACGGGCCGTGCCGCCGCGCCGCTGGAGTGCCGCCCCGATGACCGGATAGCGCGCATCCGTGGAGATGTTCAGCGGCGGGCAATATTCCTTCGCCTGTTCGGGTGTCAGCCACTCATTGTCGATACCGTTCAGGCGGTTGGCATGGATGTGGCGCTGGAAGCTCTGCTTGTCGTTCACATTGTGCGCCAGCATCATCACGCCGCGCGCCGAATACATGACGTTGTAGTTCAGCTCCTGGGAAAGCCCGTCCCACAGCTTCACGGCATGGTCGTAGATGCCGGCGGATTCGTCATACAGGTAGTTGGAGCGGATGATGGTGGTGTTGCGCCCCGTATTGCCGCCGCCCAGCCAGCCCTTTTCCAGCACCGCCACATTGGTGATGCCGTGCTGGCTGGCAAGATAATAGGCCGTGGCGAGGCCATGCCCGCCCGCACCGACGATGATGACATCGTATTCCGCCTTCGGCTCGGGCGAGGACCATTGCGCTTCCCAACCCTTGTGGCCGCGCAAGGCTTCGCGGGCGATGGCAAATACCGAATATTTCCGCATGGGCTCTGGCCTCGTGGATGCCGGAAGAAACTGTTTCCCGATTCAAGGAAGCGAGGTGTAGCACTAGCGAAAAGCCGGAGCCAGCCTTGCACTGTTTGCGACGGCAAGTGCCGCTTTGCGCCGCGCAGCCGGGCGAGCCGACATCGCCCCGCAAAAGAGATCCGGAGCAATTCGGCTTGACCTTCCCGCGCGCGCGTCCATAGTGGTGCCACGATCATTCGCTGCTGTGGTTCGCGTCTGTTGAGCCATGTTCCGGGGCAGGTTTTCGTACCTTTTGCCCCGCGGCCCCTCGACATCTGCTCTTGATTCTGCTATTTGCCGCCCCAATTCGCGGTGGTGACCGCTGCGAAAGCAGTGGCTATTGGCCCCGTATCATTGAATTCGAACCGGAAAGACAGGATCGCCCGTGCAGGTACTCGTCCGCGACAACAACGTTGATCAGGCGCTTCGCGCGCTCAAGAAGAAGATGCAGCGCGAAGGCATCTTCCGTGAAATGAAGATGCGCGGCCACTATGAGAAGCCTTCGGAAAAGCGCGCCCGCGAAAAGGCCGAAGCCGTTCGCCGCGCCCGCAAGCTGGCCCGCAAGCGCGCCCAGCGCGAAGGCCTGCTGCCGATGGCCCCGCGTCCGGCGCGCGCAGCGCGTTAATCTCGCCAATATTTCGTCCTTTTCCGACGATAGCGGAAGGTGGGGTGACACGCAGTCACCACCACCTTTTTGTTTTGTTCAGAAAATGAACTTTATGCTGCCGGTGCGCGGACGGGGCGTTCCGGCGGTCTGAAAGGGAATCGGCAATGGAATCAGTCATCGGCGGCCGAATGGTTTTCTGGCGTGGCCCGGCCATGGTCGCATCGGTACTTTCCGGCCTGATGCTGGCCGCCTGCCAGTCGAGCGCCGTCAACCAGATTTCCAGCATCGACACCGCACAGGCTTCCAGCGAAAACATCTCGTCGCTGTCGTCGGTGATCTCACGCAACCCGCAAGACCCCGAAGCCTACAATGTTCGCGGCTCCGCCTACGGTCGCGGCGGCCGCTACAATGAGGCGCTGAAGGACTTCAATACCGCCATTCAGCTCCGCCCGGACTATTACCAGGCCTATTCCAACCGTGCGCTTATCCAGCGCTCACTCGGCAACCAGGATGCCGCCCTTGCCGACTACAACAAGGCCATCCAGCTCAATCCGAGCTACGATGCAGCCTATATCGGCCGCGGCAATCTCTATCGCAGGGCGGGCCGCACGCAGGACGCCTTCAACGATTTCCAGAAGGCCATCCAGCTCGACACGACCGATCCGCGCGCCTATCACAATCGCGGCCTGATCTATCAGTTGCAGGGCCAGCACGCCTACGCCATCGAGGATTTCTCGAAGGCCATCTCGCTGGCGCCCGATGCCGCCGAGCCCTATAACGGCCGCGGCCTCTCCTACCTCGCCATGAATGACGAGGACAACGCATTCACCGATTTCAACATGGCAATCCGGCTCGACGACAAGATCGCCGAAAGCTGGGCCAACCAGGCGCTGATCTATGAGCGCCGCGGCGACAAGGCCAAGGCGGCGCGCGCCTATTCGCGCGCAGCCCAGCTTGACCCCAACTACAAGCCGGCCACCGAAGGGCTTGCCCGCACGCGCGGCTGAAGCTCCCGCCGACAATCCATTTTCCAGGAACCGCCCGGCGCATCATCTGCCGGGCGTTTTCGTTGACGTCGGATCCACGGGCCGTCACGGCGATTTTTGCCGCCGCCAGCGGCAACGCCGGAACCTTGCATGCCGTCGCCGGGTTATCCCTGCAACCGGCATCGCGATGCCGGGGTTTGACCGATCATGGATTTTTACAGAAGGGATGACGTCGATGAAAACCCCTCTCATTGCAGCAACGCTTCTGGCCGCCTCCATGGCCATCCCCACCTTGACCACCCAGGCGCATGCCAACGGTATCAGGGTCGGCACGCTCAGTTGCGCCATCGGCGGCGGCGCGGGCTTCATCATCGGATCGAGCAAGAACGTGACCTGCACGTTTCGCAGCATCGACCGGAATTTTCCGGTCGAGACCTATTATGGCAGCATCAACAAGCTCGGCATCGATGTCGGCATGACCGATCAGGCAGTGCTGGTCTGGTGCGTGATCGCGCCGACATGGAACGCTTACGAGCCCGGCCGGCTGGCCGGCAACTATCTCGGGGCCACGGCCGAAGCGACCGCCGGCGTCGGGGTCGGCGCCAACGCGCTGGTCGGCGGCCTGTGGAACACGTTCGCCCTGCAGCCGATAAGCGTTCAGGCGCAGAGCGGCATCAATGCCGCCGTCGCCGTCTCCAGCCTGAGATTGCGCAGCGAAATCTAGGGGCTCGGCCCCGGCGAAAGCGCAGACTTCGCGCTCTGCGGCACGGCCGGTGCTTGCCGGTCGTGCCGTCCTGTTTGGAACCACGAGCCCGTCGAACGGGTTTAGTCCTGCGGACAAGACAGGGGCCGCAGGCTTCCACATCCGCGGCCCCGCCGAAAGGCGCGAGGGCAAAATGAAAACTTCAGTCATCATCGCGGCGGCATGCGCCGCAGCCATTTTCACCACCGCTTTCGTGAACCCGGCAGCGGCACAGACAGCCGTGGAAATCGGCACGCTGGACTGCGCCATCGGGCCGGGCGTGGGCTTCATCGTCGGGTCGAGCAAGGATTTGACCTGCACCTTCCAGGACATCGCCAAGAGGCTTCCGGCCGAGACCTATTTCGGCCATGTGAACAAGTTCGGACTCGATATCGGCGCGACAGAACAATCACTGATGCAATGGCTTGTGCTGGCTCCCACCCGTGACGCCTACCGGCCCGGCGCGCTGGCCGGAAGCTATGTCGGGGCAAGTGCGGAGGCCACGGTTGCCGTGGGCGCGGGCGCCAATGTTCTGGTCAGCGATTCCAACCGCACATTCACCCTGCAACCGGTGAGCGTGCAGGAGCAGACCGGGCTCAATCTGGCGCTCGGCGTCTCCAGTTTCGTGCTGCGCACCGTGGCCATGAGGTAGGCCGGTTGCCCGACGCTGCATCGCCTGCAGCGATCGATCCGGCGCCAAACAAGGGTGAGTGGTGCGTTGTGGCCGTGCCATGTGACAGGCGCGGCCGGGAAAGGTCAGCGCTTGTAGCCTTTTCCGTAATGCGCTTCGAGCCTTGCCTGCACCATCTCGAACATGAAGGACAGAATCCAGTAGATCAGCGCCGCCGTCGTCAGCATCTCGATATAGCGATAGCTGGCGCGGCCGAAGGACTGGGCCAGGAACATGATCTCCCACACGCCCATCACCGAAATGAGCGAGGAATCCTTCAGCATGGCGATGAACTGCGAACCGGTGGGCGGGATGACGATGCGCATGGCCTGCGGCAGCACGATCTTGCGCATGATCTGCAGCCGGTGCAGGCCGAGCGACGCGCCCGCCTCGCGCTGGCCATGCGGCACCGACAATATGCCCGAGCGGAAGATCTCGCTGAGATAGGCGCCGTAGTTGAGCGACAGCGCGATGATGCCGGAAGGCACCGCATCCGGCACCGGGCCGATCTGCGGCAGGCCAAGATAGATCAGGAAGATCTGCACCAGGAGCGGCGTGCCGCGAAAGAACGAGGTGTAGAAGGTCGAGATGCCATAGGCGACCGCGCTGTTCGACAGGCGCGCCAGGGCCGAGAGCAGCCCCAGCACGATCGACGCGATGATGCCGAAGAAGCACACGAACAGCGTGAGCGCCGCGCCCTGGATAAAGCCGTCCCTTGTCAGCCGGAAACCGGCCAGCGCCGGAAACTTGTCGACGATGAAGGGAAAATCGAGGCCGAAGCTCAGGAAGAACAGCACGAACAGCGCAAACAGCACTGCCCACACGCTCGCCACCTTCGCCTGAAAGAAACGGCCCCGCTCATCCACGATCTTGGGCGGGAGCATGGCCCCGCCCTCGGTCGTCCCGATCGTTTCTGTGGTCACGCGACTACTGCTTGCTGGAGATGTCTTTGCCGGTCCACTTTTCGGACAGCTTGGTCAGGGTGCCGTCGCCTTCCATGTCCTTGAAGATTTCCTTGATCCTGGCTTCCCATTCGGGGTCGCCCTTGTCGACCGAAACCCAGATAGGCTCGGCAAACAGCGTGTCACCGACGATCTTGAACTTGCCCTCCGCCTTCTCGACGCGCTCCCTGGCGGTCAGATAGCCGCTGACGATGGCGTCGAGGCGCTTGCCGCTGCCGAGCGCCAGGTCCTGGAAGGCCGTGTCCTCGGAATCGTAGGGCACGGCGGTCGCATTGTCGAAGGGGAATTCCGGCTTCACCGGATCGACGCCCGGAACGTCGATGACGAGCTGCTTCTCGATATATTTCTCATAGGTCGTGCCGGCTTCCGCGCCGAGCTTCTTGCCGCTCAGGTCGGACGCGCCCTTGATGTCCTCATTGTCGCTGTTGACGACGATGACGGCCGGCGCGGCATAATATTCGTTGACGAAGTCCAGCACCGCGGCGCGCTCGGTGGTCGGCGTCATGGAGCAGATGCAGATGTCCCAGCGGCCCTTCCAGTTGCCGGCGGTGATGATCGCCCAGGACGGCGTCTCGACCTTCAGCTCCACACCCAGCCGCTTGGCGAATTCCTTCGCAACGTCGATATCGAAGCCGTCCATCTCGCCCTTGTCGTTCAGGAACGAGAACGGCGGATAGGCCTGGTCCGTCACCTCGACCAGCACCTTGTTCTTCATCACCCGGTCGAGGGTTTCGCCGGCCTGTGCCGAAGCCGCGCCCACCACCACGCAGCCGAGAGCGGCCACTGCTGCAACAAAACGTTTCATGTCCGATTTCCCATTGTTTGTGCTCATGGCCTGCGTTCCCACGCTCGATACCGGTCTTTGCGCTGCCGGCTTAGCCAATTTCAACCATGTCCATACAAACCCGGCAAGCGGCATTTCTTGCCCCCAAAAGAAAAAGGGCCGGCAAAGCCGGCCCTTTTGCGGATTGCGATCACTCAGTGATCCATTGCCTTGACGATTTCCTCGGTCATCTTCTTGGCGTCGCCCAGCAGCATCATGGTGCCGTCCTTGTAGAACAGCGTGTTGTCGATGCCGGCATAGCCGGAGCCGAGCGAACGCTTGACGAACAGGCAGGTGCGCGCCTTGTCGACGTCGAGGATCGGCATGCCGTAGATGGGCGAGGTCTTGTCGTCGCGCGCCGCCGGATTGGTGACGTCGTTGGCGCCGATGACATAGGCCACGTCGGCCTGCGTGAACTCGGAGTTGATGTCCTCCAGCTCGAACACCTCGTCGTAGGGCACGTTGGCCTCGGCCAGCAGCACGTTCATGTGGCCGGGCATGCGGCCCGCGACCGGATGGATGGCGTATTTCACTTCCACGCCATTGGCCTTCAGCTTGTCGGCCATTTCGCGAACGGCGTGCTGCGCCTGCGCCACTGCCATGCCGTAGCCCGGCACGATGATGACCTTCTGCGCGTTCATCATCAGATAGGCGGCATCGTCGGCCGAACCCTGCTTGACCGTACGCTCGATGCCGTCGTCAGCGCCGCCCGTCGCGGTCTCGCCGCCGAAGCCGCCGAGGATGACGGAGATGAAGGAGCGGTTCATGCCCTTGCACATGATGTAGGACAGGATCGCACCCGACGAGCCGACCAGCGCGCCGGTGATGATCAGCGCCAGATTGCCCAGCGTGAAGCCGAGAGCGGCGGCGGCCCAGCCCGAATAGGAGTTGAGCATCGACACCACGACCGGCATGTCGGCACCGCCGATCGGGATGATGAGCAGCACGCCCAGCACCAGCGACAGGATGACGATCAGCCAGAACACGCTGTAGCTCTGGGTCGTGACCAGAAGCACGATCAGCACGACCAGCGCAACACCCAGCACGATGTTGATGAAGTGACGCCCCGGCAGCATGATCGGCTTGCCCGACATGCGTCCGTCAAGCTTGAGGAAGGCGATGACCGAGCCGGTGAAGGTGATGGCGCCGATGGCCACGCCAAGGCTCATTTCCACCAGCGCCTGGCCGTGGATGGCCCCGATGGCGCCGATGCTGAAGCTTTCAGGCGCATACATCGCGGCCGCGGCCACCATGACGGCGGCAAGGCCGACGAGGCTGTGGAAGGCGGCGACAAGCTGCGGCATCGCCGTCATGGCGATGCGCTTGGCCACCACCGCGCCGACGCCGCCGCCAATGGCCAGGCCCAGCACGATCAGGCCGAAGCCGGCGAGCGAGGGTGTGGCCAGCGCCAGCGTGGTGGCGATCGCGATCGCCATGCCGATCATGCCGTAGATGTTGCCCTGCCGGCTGGTGGTCGGATGCGACAGCCCGCGCAGCGCGAGGATGAACAGGATGCCGGAAACGAGATAGAGGAAGGAAGCAAGATTCGCGTTCATGACCGGCTCACTTGTCCTTCTTCTTGTACATGGCCAGCATGCGCTGGGTGACGAGGAAGCCACCGAAGATGTTGACCGAGACCAGCACCAGCGCGACGAAGCCGAAGCCGCTGGCAAGGCTCGAGGCCGCGATGCCGACAGCCAGCAGCGCGCCCACCACGATCACCGAGGAGATGGCGTTGGTGACGGCCATCAGCGGCGTGTGCAGCGCCGGCGTCACCGACCACACGACATAATAGCCGACGAAGATCGCCAGCACGAAAATGGCGAAGCGGAACACGAACGGGTCGATCGCGCCGCCCGAGGCGGCATGGGCGATCGAGCCGGCCGCTTCGGCGCCGCCTTGCGAGGTCACCAGATCCTGGACGCCGAGCCTGACCGCCGCAACCGCGCGATCAAGCTGGTCCAGCGCCTGTTCAAGAGAAGTTTTGTCCATCATGCATCCCCCTTGGACTTGCTGGCTGCTGGCTTTTTGGCAGCCGCCGGTTTCTTCGCCGCGGGTTTGGCCGGTTTCTCGTCGGTATCCGCAGCAGGCTGCGCCGCCGCTTTGGCCGCGGCTTCCGCAAAGGCCGGATGCACCACCTTGCCGGCGTCGGTCAGCATGGTCGCCTTGACCAGTTCGTCGTCGCGATTGATGGCAAGCTGCTTCGTCTCCTTGTCGACCATCGTCTCCAGGAATGCGTAGAGGTTCTTGGCATAGAGCAGCGAGGCGGACGCCGCGACGCGGCCCGCGACATTGACGTGGCCGACGATCCTGACGCCGTTGGCGGTGGTGACGACCTTGCCGGCCTCGGCGCCTTCGACGTTGCCGCCGCGCTCGACCGCGAGATCGACCAGCACCGAACCCGGCTTCATCGAAGCGACCATGGCCGCCGACACCAGCCTGGGCGCCGGGCGCCCGGGAATGAGCGCGGTGGTGATGACGATGTCCTGCTTGGCGATGTGCTCGGCGGTCAGCGCCGCCTGCTTGGCCTGGTACTCCTTGGACATCTCCTTGGCGTAGCCGCCGGCGGTCTCGGCCTGCTTGAACTCCTCGTCCTCGACGGCAATGAACTTGGCGCCCAGCGAGGCGACCTGCTCCTTGGCCGCCGGGCGAACGTCGGTCGCGGTGACGACCGCGCCAAGACGGCGCGCGGTGGCGATGGCCTGCAGGCCGGCGACGCCGACGCCCATGATGAATATCTTGGCCGCCGGCACGGTGCCGGCCGCCGTCATCATCATCGGCAGGGCGCGATCATATTCGGCAGCCGCATCGATCACCGCCTGATAGCCGGCGAGGTTGGCCTGGCTGGAGAGCACGTCCATCACCTGCGCGCGGGTGATGCGCGGCATGAACTCCATGGAGAAGGCGGTAACGCCTGCCCGGGCCATCGAGGCCACGGCGGCATCGTTGCCGTAGGGGTCCATGATGGCGATCACGGCAGCGCCGGGCTTGTAGCCCTTGAGCTCGGCATCGGTCGGGCGGCGCACCTTCAGCACGACATCGGCGCCGGCGGCGTCGGACACCTTGCCGATTTTCGCGCCAACCGCCTGATAGTCGGCGTCGGTGATGCGCGAGTTCAACCCCGCCCCAGCCTCGACGACCACGTCAAAGCCAAGACCGGCCAGCCGTTTCACCGTTTCGGGAGAGGCCGCCACGCGCGGCTCGGAAGCATCGACTTCCTTCGGAACAAAAATAGTCTGTGCCAAGGCACCCCCCTACGGCTGAAAACGAGGGACGCCTACCCGGCCGCATGCCGGGCCGACGTCTCAGGAATATGGAAGTCTGTGCTGCTTAACGCAGGAGGAAGCCCCCGAGGGCACAGACGATCAGGAACACAACGGCGGCGGAGAAGAAGCCCGCGCTGGAAACGAAGAAGCCGAACGCCATGGCAATGAGAATTGCAATACAGACGAGCGAGCCGTATTTGACGACGGTGAGAAAGAGCCTGTAGGTGTGCTCATGCTCCCGGTAGTCCATATCCGCGCCCGTTTCCACCGGTGCGACGTGGGAGTGGTCTGCCATAAAAACCTCCAGATGCTGTTTCTGCGCACATAGCGAAAAGCAGCGGCAAGGGCAATGGTCGTGATGTCGCTCCCCCCGACCATTCGACGCCCTATCCTTGAAGCACTTTCAGTAACCCGTCGAAAACTGGAATACAATATACCAGTTGCCTTTGCGGGCGAACACGAATTGTTACAGCAGGTATTTTTCCGTTGGCCCATCAGGGCGACACTGGTAGAAAGCGCCATCCCCTGAAGAACCCCGCGCCTCTCCAACTCCGTTTCGGAGTGCGCGCCGCTTGGAACGGATGGACACATGACCGAACGGAGATTTCGCGGCCCGATATGCGCGCTTTTGCTGGCGCTGGCGGCCGCCCTGCCCACCGCCACGATGGCACGGGCGACCGAAAAGCCGCTGATCTGGACGCCGATGCAGACGTCCGCGACCTCCTATGCCATGCGCATGGGCAGCCGTCTGCCGACCGATCTGGAGGCGAGCGCCGGTGCCGAACTCAGCTTCGCGGGCAGGCAGGCCGGACGCGCGCCGCAGCGTGTGGCCAATCCGGTGCGGTTCTGGGGTTCGGTCCAATTGCCTGCATCGCGCGCCAAGACGCGCAGCGCCCGGCTCGATATGAATCTCAACGCCGTTACCGGCAATCGCTCGGTAGCGCTCAGCCGGTCGCGGTCGCTCGACCTGACGCCCGACATCAGCGCACAGATCGAGGATCTCTACAGCGTCGATTATGACCGCGGCGCGGCAAGGCATGTCGGCGCACGCGCCTCCAGCACGCTGCGGCTGCGCGCGCACAGCACGTCAACCTCGCTTTTCGCGCGCGGCGCCCGTTCGAGCCGGGACCAGGAATGGCAGGCGAGCGTCGGGGTCGAGCAGAAAATCTCGGGAAACCTGAACCTCAGCGCCGGCATCGACAACCTTGCGGCGCCAAGCCCCACGGGCAGCATCCGCGCCGGCTATGCGCACCGATGGTAGGAAATCCCCAGGCGGTTGAGGCGAGCTATCCCGCCAGATGCGGGAACAGGCCGAGAAGACCGATGATGATCAGATAGAGCGCGACGATGTAATTGAGCAGGCGCGGCATCACGAGGATCAATATGCCCGCAACCAGGGCAACGAGCGGCGTGATGGCAAGGGTCGATACGGTCATATGGATGTCCTTTCAGGGCAACGCGCATGAGGGCCTTCAGCGGCCGATGCCGAAACGGCAGATCGACACGCATGCAAGCTGAACGCAAAAGCTGCCCCGAAGGTTCACGATCGGGACCGGAGCCGAATTTCTAGAGCCGCGCCCTTGTGCTGCGCGGGGTTGCCAGCAGCAGGTTGGTCTCGCTGTTGGTCACGCCGGGGATCAGGCGGATGCGGCGCAGCACCGCATCGAGGTGGGTCAGGGTCGCGGTGCCAAGTTCCACGATCAGGTCCCAGCGGCCATTGGTGGTGTGGATGACCGACACTTCCGAAAGACCGCCCAGCGCCTGGACCACCTTGTCGGCGGCATGCCCCTCGATCTCGATCATCATGATGCCGCGCACCGGCTGATCGACCGCATCGGCGCGCAGGATCACCGTGTAGCCCAAAATGTCGCCGGAGCGCTCCAGCTTCTCCAGTCGTGCCCGCGCGGTGGCGCGCGAAACGCCCAGGTCTATGGCCAGATCGGAAATGCTGCGACGTGCGTCATGGCGCAGCAGCTTGATCAGCCTTTCATCCAGATCGTCCATCGAGGATCCATTCCGGCATTATCAATCTACCATTTTGCTAACTCAAATGGATAGATTTGCCAATTCAATCCGTTCAATCCGCCACCACAATCTGCCAAGTATAGGGGCGAAAAACAGACAATTCGGGCGGGCAGACATGCATTGCAGGATTTTGGGCGCGCCGGTTCAGGACGGAGCCGGTCGCAAGGGATGCGAAATGGGACCGAGCGCGCTGCGCGTGGCCGGTCTCGTGGAGGCGCTGACCGACCTCGGCCACACGGTGGACGACCTCGGCACCGCCGCCCCGGCTCCCGTCGCCCCGATCAGCCATCCGAATACGGCGCTGAAGGCGCTGCCCGAGATCGCCGCCTGGACCGCGGCACTCGCCGAGGCCAGCTACCGGGCAAGCGACAACGCCATGCCGATCTTCCTCGGCGGCGACCACGCGATTTCGGCGGGTACGCTTGCCGGCATTGCGCGGCGCGCGGCCGAGAACCGGCGGCCGCTTTTCGTGCTCTGGCTCGACGCGCACACCGATTTCCACACGCTCGACAGCACCACCAGCGGAAACCTGCATGGCGTGCCGCTCGCCTATGCGACCGGGCGGCCGGGCTTCGAGGGCTATTTCCCGCCGCTCGCCGCCGCGATCGACCCGGCGCGGGTCTGCGCGCTCGGCATCCGCAGCGTCGATCCGGCCGAACGCATTGCGCTCAACGAAGCCGGCGTGACGCTGTATGATATGCGCGCGATCGACGAACACGGCATCTCGCCGCTGCTGCGCGCGTTTCTGGAACGGGTCGCCGAGGCCGAAGGCATGCTGCATGTCAGCCTCGACGTCGATTTCCTCGACCCGTCCATCGCGCCGGCGGTCGGCACCACCGTGCCGGGCGGCGCGACGCTGCGCGAGGCGCATCTGGTGATGGAGATGCTGAGCGACAGCGGCCTGGTGACCAGCCTCGACCTGGTCGAGCTGAACCCTTTCCTCGACGAGCGCGGCCGCACCGCCACCCTCATGGTCGATCTGACGGCAAGCCTGATGGGACGCCGCATCATGGACCGCCCCACACGGAGCTATTGAGATGACGCAGCCAGACCTCAACATCGTTCCCTTCGTCAGCGTCGACAACATGATGACGCTGGTGCTGAAGATCGGCGTGGAACGCTTCCTCGTCGAACTCGCCGGCTATATCGAGGAGGATTTCAAGCGCTGGCCGACCTTCGACAAGACACCGCGCGTCGCCTCTCACTCGAAGGAAGGCGTCATCGAGCTGATGCCGACCAGCGACGGCCAGCTCTACGGCTTCAAATATGTCAACGGCCACCCCAGCAACACGCGCGACGGCCGCCAGACCGTCACCGCCTTCGGCGTGCTGGCCGACGTCGGCAGCGGCTACCCGATGCTCCTGACGGAGATGACCATACTGACGGCGCTGCGCACGGCGGCGACCTCTGCGGTGGCTGCCAAATATCTCGCGCCGAAGGGTTCGGACTGCATGGCCATCATCGGCAACGGCGCGCAGTCGGAGTTCCAGGCGCTCGCCTTCCAGGCGCTGCTCGGCATCGACAAGCTGCGCCTTTTCGACATCGATGCTTCCGCCAGCCGCAAATGCGCCGGCAACCTTGCCGGCAAGGGTTTTGACATAAAAATCTGCGGTTCGGGCCAGGAGGCGGTGGAAGGCGCGCAGATCATCACCACCGTCACCGCCGACAAGCAGTACGCCACGATCCTCACCGACAACATGGTCGGCAGCGGCGTGCACATCAATGCCGTGGGTGGCGATTGCCCCGGCAAGACCGAACTGCACCGCGACATCCTGCTGCGCTCCGACATTTTCGTGGAATATCCGCCGCAGACCCGCATCGAGGGCGAAATCCAGCAACTCGATGCGCAACACCCGGTTACCGAACTGTGGCAGGTGATGACGGGCGAGACGCAAGGCAGGCGCGCCCCGCGCCAGATCACCCTGTTCGACTCGGTCGGCTTCGCCACCGAGGATTTTTCGGCGCTGCGCTATGTGCGCGATCAATTGCAATCGACCGGCCTCTACGAAAAGCTCGACCTGCTCGCCGACCCGGACGAGCCGCGCGACCTGTTCGGCATGCTCCAGCGCCATGCGGCCAGGCAGGCGAAGGTTGCATAAGGGGTGATGGTCTCTCGGGCGCGGTGTACACACCACCGCTGACAGCCACTCCGCCGTCATCCCGGCCAAGGAAGCGAAGCGACCGCTGGGCCAGGACCCATTGGCCGCAACATCATCGAGCACAGCCTGGTGCCGGCCTCACGCTTCCCGTCGGCCGGACGCTACCCGCCACCCGGCCACGCCTCTCAATGGGTCCCGGATAGCCTGCGCTTCGCTTCGGCTTCCGGGATGACGCGGCGGGGGGGGCAAAAAAACTACAGCGCAAACACCTGGTCGTGGGTGGCTACGAAGAACTTGCCCTCGGCCGTGACCCAGCCGCGGAACATGCCGTCGGTGTTGTAGGGCGCGGAAATATTGCCCATGGCATCGACCGCCACGAGCCCGGCGCCGATGCCATAAGGCTTGAAGTCCTCGATGATGACCTTGGAGGCCGCCTGCTCGAGACTCTCGCCGAGATAGGCCACGCGCGAGGCGACTTCGTGGCCCACCGCATGCAGGATGAAGAACTCGCCCTTGCCGGTGCCCGAAACCGCGCAGACGCCGTCGCGCGCATAGGTGCCGGCGCCGATGACCGGTGAATCGCCCACACGGCCCTCGGGCTTGTTGTTGTAGCCGCCTGTCGACGTCGCGGCCGCGAGATGTCCCTTGGCGTCGAGCGCCACGGCGCCCACTGTGCCGTGCTTTTCCGACTCCGAAGCCCCGGCGGCCGTGCCCTTGCGCTCATGTTCCTTCATGGCGGCCAGCGCCTTCACGCGCCGCTCGGTGGTGAAATAGTCGTTGGGCACGGTTTCGAGCCCGCCGGCCTCGGCGTATTCGTCCGCCGCCTTGCCCGCGACCAGCACCATCTCGCCGCGCTCCATGACCATGCGGGCCGCCTTGACCGGGTTGCGGATGTGCCGGCTGCCGGCCACCGCACCGCCGGTCTGCGTGGTGCCGTCCATGATGGAGGCGTCGAGCTCATGATAGCCGGCCGCGTTGAGCGCCGCGCCATAGCCGGCGTTGAAGTGCGGCGAATCCTCCATGACGACCACCGCCGCCTCGACCGCATCGAGCGCGCGGCCGCCCGCCGACAGAACCGCCCAGCCGGCTTCCAGCGAGCGGCGCAGATCGACGCGGGCGGCGGCCCATTCCTCTTCGCTCAGGTCGAGCTTGGCCATGACGCCGCAGCCGCCATGGATCGCCAGTGCAACAGGTCCCATTCCGTTTCTTTCCCTAAAGGAGATTCGGCCGCCCCGGAGGGCGACCGCTCGGTGCGTGCGTTCAGATCACTCGGCCGGACGGATGTTCATGGCCAGCGTGTCCTCGTCGGAACGCGGCTTGATCGTCAGCCCCTTCTTCAGCCCCCAGGCCGAAACCGTCGAAGCGATCGGCAGCAGCGGCCGTTCCCTGGCGACAAGGGCGTTGGCCTCCTGCAAGAGCTTCTCGCGCTTGGCCGTGTCCATCTCCACGGCGGCGGCTTCGGTCAGCTTGTCCATCTCCGGGTTGGAGTAGAAGTGGACGTTGAAGGCGCCGAGCTTGGTGGCCGGATCGTTGGTGTGCGCCAGCGCGCCCAGCGTGTAGTTGGCCTCGCCCGTCAACGTGCCCCAGCCGGACATGCCAAGGCTGTAGTCGCCGCGGGTGTTGGCCGGGAAGTAGACAGCGCCCGGCTGGGCGGCGGCCTCGACCGTCACATTGATGGCGGCCAGCATCTGGGCGATGGTGGTGCCCACTTCCTTGTCGCTCGGCAGGCGGTCGTTGGTGAAGTTGAACACAACCTTGAAACCGTCCGGATAACCGGCATCGGCCATAAGCTGCTTGGCCTTGTCGAGATCGGGCTGCGTGACCTGGATGTCGGGATTATAGCCGAAGATGTTCGGCGTCACGATCTGCGACTGGGACTTGCCCATGCCTTCCATCGCCACCTCGGTGATCGCCTCGCGGTCGATCGCCAGATCGAAGGCCTCGCGCACGCGCGGATCGAGGAACGGGTTTTTCGGCAGGGCCGCGCCGTCATTGCCCTTCACCTGCGGCGTCTGCTCGCGGAAGTCGAAATAGATCAGGAAGGAATAGACGCTGTCGATGCGGGCGATGGAGAGCGAGGAATCCTGCTCCAGCGTGGGAATGTCGGACGCCGGAATGCGGGCGGCGACATCGACCTGACCGGCCTTGAGCTGGGCGACGCGCGCGGCATCGTTCGGGATTTCCTTGCGGATCACCTTTTCCCACGGCTCCTTGCCGCCCCAGTAGTCGTCGAAACGCTCCAGAACGAGCTGTTCCTTCGGCGTCCAGGAGACGAACTTATAGGGGCCGGTGCCGATTGCCGCCTTGCCGGAGTTGAAGCCTTCGGTCGCGTTTTCGGGCGAGGCGGAATAGTCCTTGGCCGCCACATGCGAGACGACGAACAGGCGGATGAAGTCGTTCGGCAGCGTCGGCGCCGGGCCGTCGGTCATGATGCGGATGGTGTAGGGATCGACGATCTCGATGCCCTGCACGCGACGCACATAGACCGTCGTCGGGTTGGGGCCGGTGACATGCGGAATGCGCTCGATGGAGAATTTCACGTCCTCGGCGGTGAACTCGGAACCGTCATGGAACTTCACGCCCTTGCGCAGCTTGAATTCCCAGGTGCTGTCGTCCAGCGCCTCCCAGCTCTCGGCAAGGCCGGGTTCGAGCTGCAGATTGTCGCCGGATTTGATCAGCGTGTCGTAGATGTGCTTCATCGCCTCGGCCTGCGTGCCCGTAGCGGTGAAGTCGGGGTCGATCGATGACGGACCGGCGCGAACGGCGATCGTCAGATCGGCCGCCAGTGCCATGGTGGAAACGCTGGCCGAAAGGCCGAGGGCAAGTGCGAGCCCCGTGGTTGCGCGCAACAGATTCATACCTCTTCCATCTCCTCTGAAGTGTCGGTTTCTTGATTGGACTTGCTGTTTGACGGCCAGGTTTCCGGCCATTTTCGCGACTCGCGGACGACTTTTGCCAGCAGCTCGGACAACATCAGCTTTTCCGCCGGGCTAAGCCCCGACAGCATGATCTGCTCGCGTTCCTGCATGGGCTGCATGGCCTCGTCAACGATGCGCCTGCCTTCGTCGGTGAGATAAAGGACGAAGCTCCGGAGGTCGTTGGAATCGACTTCGCGCCGGATGATGTTCTTGTCGATCAGCTTCTGGATCGCGCGGCTGATGGTGTTGCGCGGGAAGCCGGAGGAATTGCAGATCGCGCTGGCGGTGACGCCGTTCTTCAGCGCCAGCGAATAGAGCACGACGAACTCGACCCGCTGGAGCCCGAACTCGGTCTCGATCCAACGATAGACCGGCACGTTGAACTGCAGCGCCAGGAAATTGATCCGGAAGGAAAACCAGCAGGGATTCTGCCACAGCTTGACAGTGACGAGCTCATCGACCGCGCCGTCCGGCACGTCCTGTCGCCCTGCCTCCATGAGCAGCATATCCAGAGTCATCGACTCGCTTTCAGGCGACGCCACGAGCTGCCCTCCTCTGCCCGCTGTTTGTTCCGTATGGAACTTGACTTAGCGGAAAACCACTGTCAATTTCTTTTTTTAGTTCCTAATAGAACAATATTGAACCATTGCGACGGGAACGCCGACCAAGCTTTTTGCGCGCGCTGGCGTTCACGCGGAACACGGGTTCTGCAATTCGGGAAGAGATGGAATGAACATTGCCGACATGAACTGGATACAGGTGGAAGAGCGCGCCGCACATGACGACCGCTGCATCCTTCCCATCGGCAGCGTCGAGCAGCACGCCTATCTCAGCCTGTGCACGGACATGATCCTTGCCGAAAAGGTTTCCGCCGACGCGGCCGCGCCGTCCGGCGTGCCGGTCTTCCCGGTCGTGCCCTATGGGCTGGCGTCGTCCTTCGCCACCTATCCGGGGACGATGACGCTGAAGCTGTCGACCTATATCGCCCTGATCGGCGACCTGCTCGACAGCATGTACCGTTCGGGCTTCCGCCGCATCCTCATCGTCAACGGCCATGGCGGCAACACGCCGATCACCGCCCTGATCTCGGAATGGCTGAACGCGCATCCGGCCGCCCGCGTGAAGATGCACGACTGGTGGCGCGCGCCGCAGACCTGGGCCAAGGTGATGGAAATCGATCCGGCCGCCTCGCATGCCTCGTGGATGGAGAATTTCCCGTGGACCCGGCTTGCCGGCGTGGAGCAGCCGGCCGGGGCCAAGCCGCGCATCGACTTCGCCCGGCTGGCGCGGGTGGATGCCGCCACCAAGCGCGAGATGCTGGGCGAAGGCAATTATCACGGCCTGTTCCAGCGCCCCGACGAAGACATGCTGGCGATCTGGGACGTGGCTGTCGCCGAGACGCGCGCGCTTCTGGAATCCGATTGGGACTGAAACCGCATAAAGCCTGACCTACCGGAGCGTGATCCCGAAATGTGGGAACCGGTTTTCGGAAAAGATCACGCTCCAACAAATAGACAGAGCCTGGTGGCAATTCGAGAAAACGTCATCAGACCCTAGCAACAACGGCAAGACGACGCCCGCGAAGGGCGCAGCAGGGGAGCGATGTTCTCATTCATCTTCCAACGCTTGTTCCAGGCGGGGCTCGTGGTCATCGCGATGTCCGTCCTGGTCTTTTGCGGGGTGTTCGCCGTCGGCAATCCGATCGACGTGCTGATCTCGCCCGACGCCACGCAGGAAATCCGCGCGCAGGTGATCGCGCGCTACGGCCTCGACCTGCCGCTGTGGCAGCAATATCTGCAATTCGCCAGCCGCCTGCTGCATGGCGATTTCGGCACCTCCTTCATCTATGGCATGCCGGTGGGCTCGCTGATCCTGTCGCGTCTGCCCGCCACGCTGGAGCTGACCATTTTCGCGGTGCTGCTTGCGTCCTGCATCGGCATTCCGCTCGGCGTCTATGCCGGCTACAAGCCGCAAAGCCCGGCCGCGCGCATCATCATGGGCGCGTCGATCCTCGGCTTCTCGGTGCCGACTTTCTGGTTCGGCCTGATGCTGATCATGGTATTTGCCGTGCAATGCGGCTGCATGCCGGCCGGCGGGCGCGGCGATACGGTGTCGCTGTTCGGCGTCGAATGGAGCTTCCTCACCGCCAACGGCATGAAGCACCTGCTCTTGCCGGCGATCAATCTGGCGCTGTTCAAGCTCTCCATGATGATCCGCCTGGCGCGCGCCGGCACCCGCGAGATCATGCTGAGCGACACGGTGAAATTCGCCCGTGCGGCCGGGCTCAGCGAGCGCACCATCCTGACGCGGCACGTCATGAAGCTGATCTCGATCCCGCTCGTCACCGTCTTCGGTCTCGAATTCGGCTCGACGCTGGCCTTCGCGGTCGTGACCGAGACGATCTTTTCCTGGCCGGGTCTGGGCAAGCTCATCATCGACAGCATCACCTCGCTCGATCGCCCGGTGATGGTCGCCTATCTGATGCTGGTCGCCCTGCTCTTCATCATCATCAATCTGTCGGTGGACCTCGTCTACGCGCTGCTTGATCCGCGCCTGAGAAAGGGACGGGCATGACCAACGCTTCCTCACCCTGGCGCGACTTCTTCGTCGAGTTCTCGCGCAACCGCGTGGCGCTCGCCGCCGGCATCGTCACGCTGCTGATCGTGGTGGTGGCGCTGGCCGCACCGCTGATCGCGCCGCAGGACCCCTACGACCTCGCCCGTCTGGCACTGCGCGATGCGCGCCGCGCGCCCGGCTTTGTCGGCAGCGGCGGCTACGTCCATCTGCTCGGCACGGATTCCCAGGGGCGCGACCTGCTCTCGGCCATCCTCTACGGCCTGCGCATCTCGCTCCAGATCGGCGCCATCTCGGGCGCCGTCGCCTTCACCGTCGGCGCGCTGGTGGGCACCAGCGCCGCCTATATCGGCGGGCGCGTGGAAAGCCTGCTGATGCGCATCGTCGACCTGCAGCTCTCCTTCCCGGCGATCCTGCTGGCCTTCGTGATCGCCGCGATCCTCGGCCAGGGCCGCTACCAGCTCATCCTCGCCCTGATCTTCGCGCAATATGCCTATTTCGCCCGCACCGCGCATGGCGCGGCATCGGCCGAACGCCAGAAGGATTATGTGGAGGCCGCCCTTTCGGTGCCGCTGAAGGCGCGGCGCGTGGTGCTGCGGCACATTTTGCCGAACTCGCTGCCGCCGCTGATCGTGGTCGCCACCGTGCAGGTGGCGAGCGCCATCTCACTCGAAGCGACGCTCTCCTTCCTCGGGGTCGGCCTGCCGCCCACGGAACCGTCGCTGGGCATGCTGATCGCCAACGGCTTCCAGTATCTCCTTTCGGGCCGCTACTGGATTTCCATCTATCCCGGCATCGCACTGATCATCTTCATCGTCTCGCTCAATCTGGTCGGCGACCAGATCCGCGACCAGCTCAATCCAAGGCTGCAAAAATGATGGCCAAGGCTGCAGAAATGACGACGCCGCTTCTCCAGGTCAGCGACCTCAAGACCTATTTCCACACCTCCCGAGGCGTGATGAAGGCGGTGGACGGCGTGTCCTTCAGCCTCGCCCCCGGCGAGGTGATGGGGCTGGTGGGTGAATCCGGCTCGGGCAAGAGCATCACCGGCTTCTCCATCATCGGCCTGATCGACCAGCCCGGCCGCATCGAAAGCGGTTCCTCCATCAGGCTGGAGGGCCGCGAGATCGTCGGCCTGCCGGCCGACCAGTTGCGCGCCATCCGCGGCAAGACCATCTCCATGGTCTTCCAGGATCCGATGATGACGCTGAACCCCGTGCTCAGCATCGAGACGCAGATCAGGCTCGCGCTCGAAGCGCATGAAAAGGTCTCCGCCGCCGAGGCCCGCAAGCGCGCCATAGCGGCACTTGCGCAGGTGCGCATTCCCGACCCTGAACAGAAGGTGGATTTCTATCCGCACCAGTTCTCCGGCGGCATGCGCCAGCGCGTGGCGATCGCGATTGCGCTGCTGCACAAGCCCAGGCTCGTCATCGCCGACGAGCCGACCACCGCGCTCGACGTTTCGGTGCAGGCCGAAATCCTCGCCGAGATGAAGGAGCTGGTGAAGGAGATCGGCACGGCGCTGATCTGGATCAGCCATGACCTCGCCACCGTTGCCTCCATCGCCGACCACGTGGCGGTGATGAAGACCGGCCGCATCGTCGAGGCCGGGCCGACCATGGACGTGCTGCTGAAACCCCAGCACCCCTACACGCGCGGCCTTCTGGACGCCCTGCCCTCGCGCTCTGAACCCGGCGCGCTGCTTGCCCGCAACAGCGGCGACAGCGAGCCAGACCCGGCGCCGCCGCCGCGCCGCGAAGCAGCCGCCAAGGCCCCCGCGCGGGCCGACGTGCCCTATTTCGCGATCGATGGCGTCAGCAAGCAGTTCCGCCGCAACACCGGGCTGGTGCATGCCCTCGGCGAGAAGATCGGGCTGGCCAGGCCCGTGCCGGTCGTCAACGCAGTGGACAAAGTCAGCCTGACGCTGTCGCGCGGCGATGCACTCGGCCTCGTCGGCGAATCCGGCAGCGGCAAGTCCACGTTGGGACGCATGGCGGCGGGCATCTATGTGCCGACCGCCGGCACGGTGCGGCTGCAGGGCGAGCAGGTGATGTCTTCCGGCCGCTCGGCCAGGAAGATCACCACGCGCATCCAGACCATCTTCCAGGATCCGTTCGCCTCGCTCGATCCGCGAATGCATATCGGCGACTGTATTTCCGAAGGGCCGCTGGCGCACGGGCTGGTCAAGCGCGCGCAGGCGGGCGAATATGTGCGCCAGTGGCTGGCGGCGGTGGGTCTCGACCCTGCATTCGCCGGGCGCTACCCGCACCAGTTCTCCGGCGGCCAGCGCCAGCGCGTGGCGATTGCCCGCGCGCTGGCCATGCAGCCCGACATCGTGGTGTGCGACGAGCCGGTGGCCTCGCTCGACGTGTCGATCCAGGCGCAGATCATCAACCTCCTGATCCGGCTGCGGCAGGAACTGAACCTGACGCTGATCTTCATTTCGCACGACCTCTCCGTCGTGCGGCATTTGTGCGACCGCGTCGCGATCATGTATCGCGGCCGCATCGTGGAGGCCGGTGAAACGGCCGACATCTACGACAACCCCAAGGACGACTACACCCGCCGGCTGCTCGCGGCCGTTCCGGTTCTGCCACAGGCGGCGGAAGAAGCCGTTCTTTGACCCATCGAAATCGGAGGCAAATGATGGAACCCTGGCAGTGGGATGAAGAGGTCTGGCGCGGCAAGGTAGGCAAGGTGCGCGCCGGGCGCTCGCTGAAGCCGAAAAGCTGGAAGAACGGCGCACGCTGCGCGGTGGCGCTGTCCTTCGACAGCGACCACGAAACCAACGAGCTGCGCGACGGCGGCGAATCCATCGGCCGCATGTCGCAGGGCCAGTACGGCAACCGCATGGGCATTCCGCGCATCTTGAAGACGCTCGCCGACAACGACATCAACGCGACCTTCTTCGTGCCGGCGGTGGTGGGCCTGCTCTATCCCGACGAGCAGCGCCGCGTGATCGCGGAAGGACATGAGATCGGCCTGCATGGCTGGATCCACGAGCTGAACACCAAGGTGCCGCCGCAGGATGAGCGCGACCTGCATTTCCGCGCCGCCGACGCGCTGGAAAAGATCACCGGCGTGCGGCCGGTGGGCATGCGCACGCCCTCCTGGGATTTCTCGCAGGTCACGCTGCAGATTCAGCGCGAACTCGGCCTGCTCTACGATTCCTCGCTGATGGCCGACGACGATCCCTACGAAATCCTCGAAGACGGCGAACCGACCGGCATCGTGGAACTGCCGGTGGAGTGGATCCGCGACGACGCGGTCTATTTCAACATGAACCGCTTCACGGCGCTGCGCCCCTACATGCCGCCGTCGGGCGTGCTGGAAGTGTTCCGCCGCGAGTTCGACCGTGCCTATGAGGAGGGCGGCCTGTTCCTGCTCACCATGCACCCGCATGTCATCGGCTACCGCTCTCGCATCTCGGTTCTGGAAGAGCTGATCCGCCACATTCGCGGCCATGACGATGTGTGGTTCGCCACCCATGCCGACATCGCGGCCTATGCCGCACAGGGTCTGAAGGACTGATCTTTTTGCCCGGCGCGGGTGGTTTTACCGCTCGCCCAGGCACCCTCGCTTGCTCCCGGAACGACATGAATACCCCCACCCCTAACCCCTCCCCCACAAGGGGGAGGGGAATTTTGCTGCGGGACCGTCCGCCGCCAACCTTCACTGTTCTGGCGGCTACCGTGATGAAGTCGTCCCCCTCCCCCTGGTGGGGAGGGGTTAGGGGTGGGGGTAAGCCTCCCTACCCCGCCATCCTCTCTATGTCCCGGCGCAGCACGATCGCCGTGGTGAGATCGTCCACCCCCTGATGGCTGGCGATGAGATCGCGCAGCGTGTTGAGGCGGTCGATCGAGGGAACTTCCACCTCCACCACCAGATCGAGCTGGCCGCTGACGGACGACACACGGCGCACGTCCGGGTAGCGGGCAAGCTCGTCCAGGATGCCGAGCGAAGGCGTGCGCACCAGCGTGACCAGCAGGAAGGCGCAGACCAGTCCCTCGCCCATCTGGCCGATGTCGGCGCGATAACCCCGGATCACGCCTGCCTTTTCGAGCTGCGCGACCCGCTCGCTGGTGGCGCTGCGCGACAGGCCGATGCGGCCCGCCAGCGTCTTCAGCGGAATGCGCGCCTCCTTCGACAGGATGCCGAGAATTTCCCTGTCCTTGGCGTCGGGTTCCTTCATGGGCGGCTCCGTCACTTTGTCGATATCAGCAGGCAAACTGCCGGTGCAACCGGCGCTTTGCCGGATGCCTGATTTTTCGGCGCGTGCCAAGCTTCGCGCAAATCAAAAATCCGGGCCCATCATGACCGACGTGAACCATCCCGCTCCCGATTTCTCCCTCGAAACCGCGAAGGAGCTGGCGCAAAGCCATTTCGGCGTGAGCGGCGAGGCAAGCCCGCTCGACAGCGAGCGCGACCAGAACGTGCGGCTGGCCATGCCCGAAGGCGGCTGGATTTTCAAGATCGTCAATGCCAGCGAGCCGCACGCCGAAAGCGAGTTCCAGACCGCGCTGCTGGAGCATCTGGCGCGCACGGCGCCCGACCTTGCCGTGCCACGCCTGAAGATGAGCGGCGCTGGCGAGGCGCTGGCCTATGTGGAAGGCGCCGAAGGCGGGAAGCATGCGCTGCGCATGGTTTCGTGGCTGCCGGGCAAGCCGTTTGCTGAAGCCCGGCGCACGCCGGAACTGCTGGAAAGCCTTGGGAGCACGCTCGGCAAGCTTGACCGCGCCTTGCAGGGTTTTATCCATCCCGGCGCGCTGCGCAGCTTCGACTGGGACATCCGCCGCGCCGGCGCCTCGCGCCAGCGCCTGCACCACATAGCGGACGCTGATGACCGGGCGCTTGTGGAATGCTTCCTCGACCGCTTCGACGCGGAAGTCGCGCCGCGCCTGCCCTCACTGCGCGCGCAGGTGATCCACAACGACGCCAATGACTGGAACGTGCTGGTGGACGAGGCCGGTGCGCCGCGCGTGACCGGGCTGATCGATTTCGGCGATGCCCTGCATTCGGTGCTGATCGCCGAAGTGGCGGTGGCCTGCGCCTATTCGATCCTCGACATGGAAGACCCGATCGGCGCGGCGGCACGGCTGGCGGCCGGCTTTCACCGCGAATATAAGCTGCACGAGGAAGAGCTGGACGTGCTGTTCGACCTCATCGCCATGCGGCTGGTCATCAGCGTCACGCTGTCAGCGGCGCGGCGCCGGCAGACCGAGGACAACCCCTATCTTGCCATCAGCGAGGCGCCCGCCTGGCGGCTGCTGCGCAGGCTGGGCGCGATGAAGCCGCGCTTTGCCACCGCGATCCTGCGCCATGGCTGCGGCTTCGACGCCACGCCCGGCGCGCGCGCCGTGACGAACTGGATCGCGGCGCATCGCAAGCAACTCGCCCCGATCCTCGACCGCCATCCGGCAACGCTGACCAAGGCGCTGGTGCCCTATGGCGACCCGCACCATCCGATGACCGTCGATTCCGCCGGCCAGCGGCCGCACGAGGCCACCGCCTGGTGGGACGACTATTGCGCCAAACACGGCATCGAGCTCGGCATGGGGCCGTGGGGCGAGGCGCGCACGGTCTATGCCGGCGACATGTTCAGGTCGCGCTTCGTGGAGGGCGAGCGGCGCATCCACCATCTCGGCCTCGACCTCTTCATGGCGGCCGGTACGAAGCTCTACACGCCGCTGGCGGCGACGGTGGTGAGCGTCGAGATCGAGGAAGACCCGCTCGGCTATGGCGGGCTGGTGGCGCTGGAGCACCTGCCCGAAGGCTGCCCGCCCTTCGTGACGCTCTGGGGGCATCTGGCGCATGAGGTGACGACACGGCTGAAGCCCGGCGAACGGCTGGAGGCCGGCGATCTCGTCGCCATGATGGGCGCGCCGGAAGAGAATGGCGGCTGGGCGCCGCATCTGCATTTCCAGATTTCCACCGATCCGGGGCTTGCCGCGCGCGACGTTCTGGGCGTCGGCGAGGCGCGCTATCTCGATGTCTGGGCAGAGTTGTTTCCGGACGCCTCGGTGCTGGCCGGAATTCCGGCCGAGACTTTTCACCAGAGCGGGCGCACCCGGCCCGAGATCGTGGCGGCGCGCAAGGAAACGCTGCTGCCGAATCTGTCGATCTCCTATTCCGAGCCGATCAAGTTCGTGCGTGGCGAAGGCGCATGGCTGATCGACAACCGTGGCCGCGCCTATCTCGATTGCTTCAACAATGTCTGCCATCTCGGCCACGCCCACCCTGATGTGGTGGAGGCCATCGCCACACAGGCGGCGAAGCTCAACACCAACACGCGCTACCTGCACGACGCAATCGTCACTTACGCCGAGCGGCTGACGGCGACACTGCCCGACGGGCTGGCGGTGGCGAGTTTCGCCTGCTCGGGCAGCGAGGCCAACAGCCTCGCGCTGCGCATGGCGCGTGCCCACACCGGTCAGAACGACGCCATCGTGCTCGACTGGGCCTATCACGGCACCACGCAGGAGCTTATCGACCTCAGCCCCTACAAATACAAGCGCAAGGGCGGCAAGGGGCGGCCGGCGCATGTGTTCGAGGCCGTCATTCCCGACAGCTACCGCGCCCCGGTGGACTGGCCGCTGGAGGAGCACGCGAAGCGTTTTGCCCAGAACATCGCCGAGCAGATTGAGGCCATGCGCGCCCAAGGCCGCGCGCCGGCATTCTTCATCGCCGAGTCCATCCCGAGCGTCGCCGGCCAGGTGTTTTTGCCGGAGGGCTACCTCAAAGAAGTGTATGCCATGGTGCGCGCCGCTGGCGGCGTGTGCATCGCCGACGAGGTGCAGGTGGGTTTCGGCCGCGTCGGCAGCCACTGGTGGGCCTTCGAGATGCAGGGCGTGGTGCCTGACATCGTCACCATGGGCAAGCCGATCGGCAACGGGCATCCGATGTCGGCGGTGGTGACGACGCGTGAGGTCGCCGCGTCCTTCAACAACGGCATGGAATATTTCAACACGTTCGGGGGCAACCCGGTTTCCTGCGCGGCGGGGCTGGCGGTGCTCGATGTGATCGAGCGCGACGGCCTCAGGCAGAACGCGGCCGAGATCGGCGCGTATCTTCTCGACCGTTTCCGCGAGCTACAGGGACGCTACGAGATCATCGGCGACGTGCGTGGCGCGGGCCTGTTCCTCGGCATCGAACTGGTGGCCGACCGCAAGACGAAAGAGCCGGCAACGGCGCTCGCCAGCCGCATCAATGACGGCGTGCGCAAGCGCGGCGTGCTGATCGGCACCGAGGGTCCGCACGACAATGTGCTGAAGATGCGCCCGCCGATGATCTTCAGCCGCGCCAATGCCGACCATCTGGTGAGCGTGCTGGACGATACGATCGCGGCCGTGCTGGCGGAAGGCTGAAGCCGAGGCCACGTCTCATCGATCCATGCGGACGTCCTTGCGCAATTCACGGTGCGCGGCCGGCGGTGCGGAGGCATTGCGCAGCGCCGCATGCTTGTGCCCGTAGAGGAAATAGACGGCGAGCCCGATCACCAGCCACACCACCAGCCGCAGCCAGGTTTCCAGAGGCAGCCCGACCATCAGGAGCAGGCAGAACAGGATGCCCAGGATCGGCACGAACGGTACGCCGGGTGTGCGGAACGGCCGCGCCACATCGGCATGGCTCTTGCGCAGATAAAGCACCGCGCCGCACACCAGGCAGAAGGCGAACAGCGTGCCGATGCTGACCATCTCGCCAAGGATGCCGATGGGCGTCAGCGCCGCGACGATGGCGACGATGGTGCCGATCATGAGCTGGCTTTTCCACGGCGTGTGGCGGGTCGGATGCACCTCGGCGAATATCGGCGGCAACAGCCCGTCCTTGGCGATGGTGAAGAAAATGCGGCTCTGGCCGTAGAGCAGCACCAGAATGACGGTGGTGAGGCCCGCCAGCGCGCCGATCTTGATGAGCACCGAGAACCAGGTGAGCCCGATGACGTCCACGGCCCTGGCGATCGGGTCGGCGACGTTCAGCTGGCCATAGGGAACGATGCCCGTCAGCACCGCCGAAACGGCGATATACAGCAGGGTGCAGATCAACAGCGATCCCAGAATGCCGATGGGCATGTCGCGCTGCGGGTTGCGGGCCTCCTGCGCGGCGGTCGACACCGCGTCGAAGCCGATGAAGGCGAAGAACACGACGGCAGAGCCGCGCAATATGCCGCTCCAGCCGAAATGCCCGAACGCGCCCGTATTGTCGGGCACCAGCGGGTGCCAGTTGGCGGTGGTGACATAGGCCGAACCGAGCAGGATGAAGGCCAGCACCACGGTCAGCTTCACCGCGACCATGATGTTGTTGACCCGCGCCGATTCGCGCGTGCCCATGATCAGCATGAGGGTGAGGACGGCGACGATCAGCGCCGCAGGCAGGTTGACGATGCCATGGACGATCGTGCCGTCGGGCAGCGTCGCGGCGACCGTTTCGGGTGCCGCCGCAAAGGCCGGCGGAACATGGATGCCGAAATTGCCCAGCAGGCTGACGACATAGCCTGACCAGCCGACGGATACGGTGGCGGCCCCCATCGCATATTCCAGCACGAGGTCCCAGCCGATGATCCAGGCGACCAGCTCGCCCAGCGTGGCATAGGTGTAGCTGTAGGTGCTTCCCGAAACCGGAAGCAGGGCGGCAAGCTCGGCATAGCACAGCCCGACGAAGGCGCAGGCGATGCCACCCAGAACGAAGGAAAGCATGATGGCCGGGCCGGCATATTGCGCCGCCGCCGTGCCGGTCAGCACGAAGATGCCCGCGCCGATGATGCAGCCGATGCCCAGGGCGGTGATGCTCAACGCGCCGAGGCTCGGCGGGAGCGCGTGCTTTCCGGCTTCGCCGACAATATCGGCGACCGACTTCCTGTGCATGTAATCTGCCATTGACATGAAAATCGCCTCCACCGATCAAAGTAATCCGTGATGCAAGTCGTCATGCCGCGAGCCTGCGGTGCTGTCCGGCAGCGAATGCCCCGGCATCGGCCGATGCGTCTGCTCATTGTGAGAAAAATCGCGACCCGGCCGGATGGAGGCGAAACCGGCAGAGCGCCCGCCATTCTCGCGCATCGTCGCCAGGCTCAATTCGCCAGTGCGCCGGGAGGTTCCACCGGCATGGCCGGATCGCGAAATCGTGTAGGAAAAATGGGGCTGGAGCGATTCCCGTTTTCACGAACGTTTCGGAACGGCTCTATCTACCTGATTTTACGTATCTGCAGGCAGTCGCGGAAATCGCGCGCGGCCTGATGAAAGCCCTGCCGATGGATCCGGCCCATACATCGCGGGCGATCGGGCTGACGCTGCGCCAGGGGTGGCTGGCGACAGCCGCCAGCAGGAATTGCTCGACCTCATTGCCGCGCGCTGTGCCGAGGCGTTGCCACGGGGCGGATAGAAGCTTTCCCGTCACCGTGCGGGACTATCATATCCCCTGTGAGATACATCCGGCCGCCTTGCGGCCCCTTCTCCCCCGGCGGGGAGAAAGGGAGGAGCGAGCTCGATCTATTCCGCGGCCTCGGCATGCTGCACCCGCCCGATGCGCGCGGCGCAATATTTGAATTCCGGAATCTTGCCGTAGGGGTCGAGCATCGGGTTGGTCAGCCTGTTGGCCGGGCTTTCGTTGAAGCAGAAGGGCATGAACACCATGCCATCGGCGACTTCGCGGTCGGCGCGCAGGATGGCTTCCACCACGCCGCGCCGCGTCTCCACCGAAATCATGTCCCCCGGCGTCAGGCCGCTGCGGGCGATTTCGCGCGGGTTCATGGCGGCGATGCCATAGGGCTCGATGGCGTCGAGCACGCCGGCACGGCGCGTCATGGCGCCGGTGTGCCAGTGCTCCAGCAGGCGCCCGGTGGTCAGCACCAGCGGGTAGGCCGCGTCCGGCACCTCGTCGGGCGGCAGGAGGTCGGCCGGCACGATGCGGGCGCGCCCGTCCGAGGTGGGGAAACCGGACGAGAACACGATCTCGTTGCCCGGCTTGTCGTCGGCGTCGGCCGGATAGATGACCGATTCCTCGCGCTCGATGCGCTCCCACGAAATATGGTTCAGCGAGGGCATGACGCTGGCCATCTCGGTGTAGACCTCC
>NZ_QGGG01000012.1 GCF_003148475.1 Pseudaminobacter salicylatoxidans
ACCGGCGGGCCGAAGGTGATGTTGGGGACGAAATGGCCGTCCATGACGTCGAGATGGATCCAGTCGGCGCCGCTGGCTGCCACCGCCTCGACCTCATCGCCGAGGCGGGAGAAATCGGCCGACAGGACCGAAGGGGCAATCAGGGTCTTTGCGGTCATGGGCGGGTTGCCTCGCTTCTGGTCTTGATGCCGAACACCCGGCTGGCTGTAATGTCTTCGGCCGAGATAGTCGAGAGCGCCGCTGCGTCAAGCGGGCCTTTGGAGGTTTCGAACAGGCGGTTGGCCTGCCGCAGCCGCGCCCGGTCGAGGGCGTTGCGGATCGAGCGCGCATTGGCGAAATGCGGCTGATCGCGGCGTCGCGCGATATAGTTGGTCAGCGCGGAGACGGCCGCCTGGTCGAGATGGTAGTTCTGGTGGTCGAGCATTTTCTTCGCGATCTCCAGAAGCTCCCCGTCCGTATAGTCCGGAAAATCGATGTGGTGGGCGATGCGTGAGCGGAATCCGGGATTGCTCTCGAAAAAGCGGTCCATGCGCTGGGCGTAGCCGGCAAGGATGACGACAAGATCGTCGCGCTGGTTTTCCATGACCTGAAGCAGGATTTCAATTGCCTCCTGACCGTAGTCGCGTTCGTTCTCAGGGCGGTAGAGATAGTAGGCCTCGTCGATGAACAGGACGCCGCCCATCGCCTTTTTCAGGATTTCCTTCGTCTTCGGCGCAGTATGGCCGATATATTGGCCAACGAGATCATCACGTGTCACCGAGACGAGATGTCCCTTACGGATGTAGCCGAGGCGATGCAGCAGGTCGGCCATGCGCAGCGCCACCGTCGTCTTGCCGGTTCCGGGATTGCCGGTGAAGCTCATATGCAGCGTCGGCGTTTCGTGGGCCAGTCCCATGCGCTTGCGCGCCCGCTCCACCAGAAGCAGCGCAGCGGTTTCGCGGATGCGCTTCTTGACCGGGGCGAGGCCGATCAGGTCGCGGTCGAGTTCGGCCAGAACTTCCTTGACGCCCGAGCTCTCGAACTCTTCGCGCAGGTCGATCGCCGAGGGGATTTCCGGGGCAGGGGTTTCGGGTTCGGCTGTTGCGGTTGCGGACATGATGCATACTCTGCTGTTCGGGCCAGGTTGGATCGAAGCATCCCCGCTCCGGTTTGCCGCGCAAACCACCTCTCCCCCTGTCCGGGGGAGAGGGACCCCAGGGGCCGGAGTGGGGTACTTTGGCGCTCGGCCCGATTTCACCCGTATCTGCTGCCCGCAGGCCTGTCCGCCGCGTAGGGCTTGGTCGTGTAGCGGACCATGCGGCCGACAGCTTCCTGCCGTTCCAGCCGGAAGCCGGGTTCCTCGGCCGGGCGGTTGACGATGAAGGACAGTTTCACCGACTCCCAGCCATGGCTGGAATCGAAGGCCACGACGCGGATGTAGCGGTCGCCATAGACCTTGCGGCAATCCTGCAGCTCCAGCATCAGGGCCGCGGCATCGGGATTGTCGAACATAGGGTGGCCCCACATGTCCCAATAGGTGTTGCGGGGGTGCGGGTCGTCGGTGAACTCAAGGCTGACCGCCCAGCCATTGTCGATGCAGTACTGCACCTGCGCGCGAATCTGATCGTCGGTGAGGTCCGGCAGGAACGAGAAGGCTCCCTGGGTGATACGCATGGTCTGGTCTCCTTATTCCGCCTTATTCCGCCGCCGTCGCCACCGGCACGAAGTCCGGCGAGTCGGTCGAGGCGTAGTTGAAGGTCACGTCTTTCCAGGTTTCGAGCGCCTGCTTCAGCGGCAGGCAGGTCCGGGCCGCATTCTTCAGGATTTCGGGGCCTTCCCGGACAATGTCGCGGCCCTCGTTGCGGGCGAGGATCATGCATTCCAGCGCGACACGATTGGCGGTGGCGCCGGCCGCGATGCCCATCGGGTGGCCGATGGTGCCGCCGCCAAACTGCAGCACGACATCCTCGCCCAGCAGGTCGATGAGCTGGTGCATCTGGCCGGCATGGATGCCGCCCGAGGCCACGGGCATCAGCTTGTTGAGCGAAGCCCAATCCTGGTCGAAGAAGATGCCGTTCTCCAGTCGCATGGGATTAAAATCCTCGCGGCAGACGTCGTAGTAACCCTTCGTCGTGGCCGGGTCGCCTTCGAGCTTGCCCACCACCGTGCCCGCATGGATGTGGTCCACGCCCGCAAGCCGCATCCACTTGGCGATGACACGGAAGGACACGCCATGATTCTTCTGGCGCGTGTAGGTCGAGTGGCCGGCGCGGTGCAGGTGCAGGATCATGTCATTCCTGCGCGCCCACTTGGCCATGGACTGGATCGCCGTATAGCCGATGACCAGGTCGATCATGACGATGTTGGAGCCGAGATCGCGGGCGAATTCGGCGCGCTCGTACATGTCCTCCATGGTCGCGGCGGTGACGTTGAGATAGGTGCCCTTGATCTCGCCCGTCTCGGACTGCGCCTTGTTGACCGCCTCCATGCAGTAGAGGAAGCGTTCGCGCCAATGCATGAAGGGCTGCGAGTTGATGTTCTCGTCGTCCTTGGTGAAGTCGAGCCCGCCCTTCAGCGCTTCATAAACCACGCGGCCGTAGTTGCGGCCCGACAGGCCGAGCTTGGGCTTGACGGTGGCGCCGAGCAGCGGGCGGCCGAACTTGTCGAGGCGCTCGCGCTCGACCACGATGCCGGTGGCCGGGCCTTGGAAAGTCTTCACATAGGCGACCGGCAGGCGCATATCCTCCAGCCGCAGCGCCTTGAGCGGCTTGAAGCCGAACACATTGCCGATGATCGAGGCCGTCAGATTGGCGATGGAGCCCGGCTCGAACAGATCGAGATCGTAGGCGATATAGGCGAAGTACTGGTCGGGCGCGTTGGGCACCTGATCGACCCTGTAGGCCTTGGCGCGGTACTTTTCCGTCGCCGTCAGGCGGTCGGTCCACACCACGGTCCAGGTCGCCGTCGAACTTTCGCCGGCGACGGCCGCCGCCGCCTCGACCGGATCGACGCCGTCCTGCGGCGTGATGCGGAACACGGCGATGACGTCGGTGTCCCTGGGCTCGTAGTCGGGCTCCCAATAGCCCATCTTCTTGTATTCCATGACACCGGATCTGTAGCGCGCCGCTCCAGTGACGGTTTCGGACTTGTTGGCCATGGCTGAGGTCCTTTCGTGAATTCGGGTCGGGCGGCCGGTCAGGCGGCCCTGGCGGTGGCGATCTGCGGGTCGAGCTTGCCGGCGGCGTAGCGCCGGGCCATCTCGTCCATGGCGATCACCTTGATCTTCGAGGCGTTGCCGGCGGCGCCGAAGCGTTCGAGCCGGTCGCGGCAAAGGTCGCGCATGGCGTCCATCGCCGGTTTCAGGAACTTGCGCGGGTCGAACTCACGCGGGCTCTCCATGGCGATGCGGCGGAACTGGCCGGTCATGGCCATGCGGCAGTCGGTGTCGATGTTGACCTTGCGCACGCCGTGGCGGATGCCGCGCTCAATCTCCTCCACCGGCACGCCGTAGGTCTGGGGCATCTCGCCGCCGAACTTGTTGATGACGTCCTGCAGCTCCTGCGGCACCGAGGAGGAGCCGTGCATGACCAGATGCGTGTTGGGCAGCTTGCGGTGGATTTCCTCGATCACCCGCATGGCGAGGATTTCGCCATCGGGCTTGCGGGTGAATTTGTAGGCGCCGTGCGAGGTGCCGCAGGCAATCGCCAGTGCATCGACCCTGGTACGGGCGACGAAGTCGACGGCTTGGTCCGGGTCGGTCAGAAGCTGGTCGTGCGACAGCGCGCCTTCGGCGCCGTGACCGTCCTCAGCCTCGCCCTGGCCGCTTTCGAGCGAGCCGAGAACGCCCAGTTCGCCTTCCACAGAGGCACCGACCCAATGGGCCATGCGGGCAACACGCTCGGTGATGGCGACGTTGTATTCATAGCTCGCGGGCGTCCTGGCGTCGGCCTCCAGCGAGCCGTCCATCATCACCGAGGTGAAGCCGTGGCGGATGGCGGTGAGGCAGGTGGCTTCGTCATTGCCGTGGTCCTGATGCATGCAGACCGGGATTTCGGGATAGATGTCGGCCAGCGCGTCGATCATCTTTGCCAGCATGATGTCGTTGGCGTAGGAGCGGGCGCCGCGCGAGGCCTGGATGATGACGGGCGCATCGCAGGCCCTGGCCGCCTCCATGATGGCGAGGCCCTGTTCCATGTTGTTGATGTTGAAGGCCGGCACGCCATAGCCGCGTTCGGCGGCGTGGTCGAGCAATTGCCTCAGGGTGATGCGCGCCATGGTCAGCTCTCCTTCTTGGTCGTGTTCATGTGTCGGTGTTGCCGCGCCATCTGCCTCGCCCTCACGACGCGCGCTTCTTGCGCTCGATAAGCTGCAGGATCAGCGGGGTCAGGATGAGCTGCATGGCGAGATCGAGCTTGTTGCCCGGCACGACGATGGAATTCGCCCGCGACATGAAGCTGTCGTTGATCATCGACAGCAGATAGGGAAAATCGATGCCGCGTGGCCGCGCAAAGCGGATGACCAGCATCGATTCGTCCGGCGTCGGTATCCAGCGGGCGATGAAGGGGTTCGACGTATCGACGATCGGCACACGCTGGAAATTGATGTCGGTCTGCGTGAATTGCGGGGTGATGTAGCGCACATAGTCGGGCATGCGCCGCAGGATCACGTCCATGACCGCTTCGGTGGAATAGCCGCGCGTGGACCGGTCGCGGTGGATCTTCTGGATCCATTCGAGATTGATGACCGGAACGACGCCGATCTTGAGATCGGCATATCGGGCGATATTGACCTCCTCTGTCGCTACGCAGCCATGCAGGCCTTCGTAGAACAGAAGGTCGCTCGGCTCGAACGCGCGCCAGTCGGTGAAAGTGCCGGGTTCCTGACCGAAGAGCTTGCCCTCGTCCTCGTCGTGGATGTAGGTCCGCGTGCGGCCTGTGCCGCGGCGGCCATATTCCTCGAAGACGGATTCGAGGATTTCCAGTTCGTTTGCCTCCACGTTGAAGTGGGTGAAGTTTGGATTGCCCTTCTTCTCTTCCTCGGCGACCTTCTGCTTCATTGCCGCGCGGTCGAAGCGGTGGAACGCGTCGCCTTCTATGAAGGCGGCCTCTATACTTTCGCGCCGAAAAATCTGCTCGAAAATCCGCTTCACGGACGTGGTTCCCGCACCTGACGAACCGGTGATCGAAATGATCGGATGCTTTGCCGACATGAGCCGCTATCTCCCGATCACGCGCGAAACAGGCCGCGATTGCCGAACAGCGGCGATCTCTCGCCGATACTGCTGGGATCGGTGTGGTAGCGGGCGATCCGCGCCACCTCGCGGGCGGAGCCGAACACCAGCGGCACGCGCTGGTGCAGGCTTTGCGGCGGTATTTCCAGGATGCGGTCAACCGTATCGGTGGCCGCACCTCCCGCCTGCTCTATGAGGTAGGCGATCGGGTTGGCTTCATAGACGAGACGCAGGCGGCCGTTTCCATAGCGGCGGCGCTGGTCGCCGGGGTAGAGGAAGACGCCGCCGCGCATGAGGATGCGGTAGCACTCGGCCACCAGCGAGGCGATCCAGCGCATATTGAAGTCGCGCTCGCGCGGGCCTTCACTGCCCTTCATGCAATCGTCCACATAAAGCCGCACGGCTTCATCCCAATGGCGATAATTGGCGGCGTTGATGGCGAACTCATGCGCGCGCGCCGGTATGACGCGACTTTCATAGGCTTGCACGAAGGTGCCGAGCCGGGCCGACTGTACGAAGACATGCGTGCCGCTGCCCAGCGACAGCACAAGCGCGAGTTGCGGGCCGTAGATGAAGAAGCCAGCGCCGAGCTGGTTCGTTCCCGTCTGGAAAAAAGGGGCGGCCGGATTTTGGTCCGGCGCGCCAGTTGCCGGGAGGAACGAGAAAATGGTGCCGATCGACACATTCGTGTCGATGTTGGAGGAGCCGTCGAGCGGGTCGATGGCAAGCGCGAGGCTGGCATCCTTGTCGAGCAGCACGGGCTGCTCCAGCTCTTCGGATGCATACAGCCCGACCGGGGCATGACGCACCGCGTCGAGGAAGATGTCGTCGGCGAAGACATCGAGGTCCTTCTGCACGTCGCCATCGGTGTTGGTGCCGCGTGTGCCGGCAAAGGCCTTGCCGAGCGCACCTTGGTTGATGGTGCTGCGAATCTTGTTCGCGGCCAGCGCCAGTTGATGCACCGTGGCGGCGATGTCGGCGCGGATGCCGCTTCCGCCGCGAACGTAAGAGTTCAAAACCGCATCGAGTGTCGCTGCCGTCATCTGTCCTCCTCCAGCCCGGAGCGCTGTGGCCGGGCATTTGAAAAGGAGAACAAAGCCGCATGGATAAGTAAATTTTAATAACTTTACTTTGCCGATAAAAACAATTTATCTAAGTCATGCGCAATCTGACATTCCGACAGTTCCGGACCATTCAAGCCATCCTCGCACATGGTAAAATTGTCAATGCAGCCAAGGTGTTAGGCCTTTCTGCGCCGGCGGTGACGATCCAGCTCAGGCAGGCTGAGGAAGAACTTGGCATTGCGCTGTTCGACCGCACGGCGGAGGGGATGCGTCCGACTGCCGCAGGGCTGGCCTTTGTGGATGCGGCACAGGCGCTGGAGGAACGATTGCGCTTGCTGGAGGACCAGATCGACGCCATCAAGGGTGTGCGTGCCGGCAGCCTGACGCTCGGCGTGGTCTCCACGGCCAAATATTTCGCGCCGCAGCTCATGGCGGCTTTCATGAAGGAATATCCCGATATCGAGATGCGCCTGAAGATCGGCAACCGGGCGGAGACCATCGCCAATCTCAGGAGCCACGAGGTCGACATCGCCATGATGGGCAGGCCTGCGCGCGACGTGCCGGTGCGGGCGTCTGCCTTCGGCGATCATCCGCTGGTCATCATCGCTTCGCCGGATCACCCGCTGGCCAAAGCGCGCGACATCTCCAAGGAGCGCATCGCGCGCGAGAATTTCCTGGTGCGGGAGCCGGGTTCGGGCACGCGCATCTCGCTGGAGATTTTCCTGAGCGAAATTCCCGGCCGGCTCGACGATCTGGGGATCGAAATGGATTCCAACGAAACCATCAAGCAGGCCGTCATGGCGGGGCTGGGCATCGCCTTCATCTCGGCTCACACCGTGGCGTTCGAGGTGGAGACCCGTCGCCTCGTCATCCTCGATGTGGTGGGCATGCCGATCCGGCGACAGTGGTTCGCGGTCATGCGCGCCGACCGGGCGATTTCGCCGGCCATGGCGACGTTCCACGATTTCCTGATGCGCAAGGGCGCGATGTACCTGCCGCTGTTCGGCACGCTCTACCCGGCAGCCGAAGCTTCCGTGTGAGGCGGCCGCGTTATTTCTTCGCCGTCAGTGTGTCGGCGACGGCCTTGGAAAGCTGGTACAACCGCTGCTCGATGATGGTCGGTACCTCGCACACATAGGTCAGCGACTTCACACGCTCCTGGAAGATGCGAGTGCCCCAGGCAAGCTGGTCCTGCCGCTGGGAGAGCACCTTGGGATCGGCCTTCTTGCTGTCTTCCAGATCATCGACCTGGGAGGCCTCCTTGCGCAGCTGGGTAGCAAGCTCGATCTGCTTGTGGGCGTAGCGCGTGATGCCGTCCATGACATTCGAGCGCTCGGCGTTCATATGGTCGAAGAGACCTTGCTCGAGCATGGCCATTTTGGGCAGGAGCTGGTCGCCCGGCAGGCTCGCGGCAAAATCCTTAATCTCCTGCGCCGCATCCTTGAGCGGTACGCGGCGGGCGGAGAGATCCTGCACGCGGCGGGAAATTTCGGGATCGTTCGCCCAGTCCCTGGCGGCCTCGGGAAGCTCGGGTCCGGACCATACCTGCGCCAGCGACAGTTCCGGCACCTTGCGCTGCATGCAGGGCCAGTCGGGGTTGGTGGCGTCGGCAAGCGCGGGGCTTGCAATGCCGAGTCCGGCCAGGACGGCGGCGAAATTGCAGATCGACCTTCTCGGGTTCATCAGGCGTTTCCTCCCGTATCCTGTTTGCGGGTGATGAGGCCGCGCGCGGGGTCGTAGGCGATGATGGCACCGGCCAGGAACAGCACGGTGCAACCGACCACGACGGCGAGCGACAGCCAGTCGATCTGCTCATAGAGGGCAAAGCGGATCAGTTCGACGGCGTAGGTGAAGGGATTGAGCTGGCAGATCTTGTAAAGCAGGGGGCTCGACTGCTGAATGCGCCACAGAGGGTAGAGCGCGGGCGAGGCGAAATACATCGGGAAGATCACGAAATTCATGACGCCCGAGAAATTCTCGAGCTGCTTGATGACCGAGGACAGGAACATGCCCAGCGCGCACAGCATCAGCCCTGCCAGGAAGAGGGCCGGCAGCGCAAACAGGTAGCCGCGCGCCGACATCCTGATGTCGAAGAAATAGGCCACCAGCAGGAACACATAGACCTGCGCGATCGATACGGTGACACCGGCAAAAAGCTTGGAGACGAGCAGGTACCAGCGCGGGAAGGGGCTCACCAACAACGTGCGCATATTGCCCATCTCGCGGTCATAGACCATCGACAGCGATGACTGCATGCCGGAGAATAGCAGGATCATGCCGCACAGGCCCGGCGTGATGTAGACCTCGTAGAGCACGTAGGTCTTGTAGGGCGGGATGATCGACACGCCGAGCACCTGCCGGAAGCCGGCGGCGAATATCAGCAGCCACACCAGCGGTCTCACCAGCGAGGAGATGAAGCGTTCGCGCTGGTTCACGAAACGCAGGCCCTCGCGCACCATGATGCCTTTCAGGCAGATGAGATATTGGCGCGGGCCGAAGCCTGGCGCCTGCATGGCCAGAACGTCCTTTCCGGTCGAGTGGACTGCATGTGCGCTCATGGCTGCAGGTCCGTCATCTGGCGGGTGTCGATGCCGCTGAGGTGCGAAAACGCGTCGCGGATCGATTTGCGGCCGGTGGAACGGACCACGTCGGCCACATTGCCCGCGGCAACCACGCGTCCTTCCCGGAGCACCACGACATGGTCGCTATCCTCGACCTCGTCGATGAGATGCGTGGCCCACAGCACGCTGATGCCCTCGGTCGCCACCAGATCGCGGATGGTGGCGAGGATGCCGGCGCGCGACTGGATGTCGAGGCCGACAGTCGCCTCGTCCAGCAGCAGCAGCGACGGTTGGTGCAGGAGCGCGCGGGCGATCTCGATGCGACGCATCTGGCCGCCGGAAAGGCTGCGCGCCTTGTCACGCAGCCGGTCGCTCATGTCCACCTGCTGCAGCAGCGCGTCGATGCGCTGGCGCGCCTGTCGCGCGCCGATGCCGTGGAGCGAGGCGTGATAGGCGAGGTTCTGGTAGACGCTGAGATCGAGATCGAGCGTTCGCGCCTGGAAGACGATGCCGAGACGCCGCAAGGCCTGGCCGGCGGCGCGCGTCACGTCGTGGCCGAAAATGCGGATCGTGCCTTGCCGCGTGTTGTACAGCCGGCTGATCAGGGAGAACAAGGTGGTTTTCCCGGCCCCGTTGAGGCCGAGAAGAACCGTGAAGCTGGCCGGCGGGATGGTGAAGGACACATCCGACAGGGCGCACTTGGAGCCGTAGAAATGGCTGACCGCGGCGACCTCGAGGGCCGCCACGCCGCCATTGCCGTCAGTCTTCACATGCTGCAAGTCGGATCGCTCCTTTGCCCATGACGAGCATAGTGCCTGCGCAGGCCGGTCTCCATTGGCCTATTTGACGGTAATGGTGCCTTTCATGCCCTTGTCGGCAAGATCGGGCACCGACCAGGTATAAGTTCCCGGCCGCACGGTGTTGAACTGCACCAGGATGGTTCCGGGGGAATCGAATTCCAGCCAGGCCGGCGCACCGTTCATGTGCACTTCCAGATCGTCGATGACGATCTGGTTGACCCAGGTGTCGCGAAACAGATCGGTCTGGAATTTGTACTCGAAGGCGGCGCCCGAGGTGATTTTCCAGCGATAGCCCTGCCCGGCGAGAAGGGTGAAGTCCTTCTGGTTGACGTCATAGGTACTTTCCGCCGAGCCCAGCTTCAGTTCCGGCACGTTCTGGCTGGAGCGCGTGTGCTGCGGCTCGTCGTCATCGTCGTCCGCATCCTGCGCCAGCACGTGCGCAGGCAGCAGCGCCGCGCCCAACAGGGTTGCGAAAGCGATTGCACGGTAGTTCCTCATCGTCTTCTCCTCCTTGTGTTGCCTGCAAAATGCTTATTTCGGCGATACCACCACGCCCCAGGGCAGGGCGCCCACGGTGACGGACTCGACCGGTTCGTCGGTGGCGACGTCGATAAATGTGATGTCGTTTGAAATGCCGTTGGTGCTGATGATCGTTTTCTGGTCGGGGGTGAAGGCAAGCTGCCAGACGCGCTGGCCGACCAGCACGTATTTTTCGACCTCATAGGTTTCGGCGTTCACCACCGCGACGCGATTGGCCGGCCCGAGCGCCACATAGGCCTTCTTGCCATCGGCGGTAATGCGCACGCCTACGGGCTGTATCGCCTCCGACCGCAATCCGGGAATCTCGAAGGTGATCTTGTGCTTTACCTCACGGGTGGCATTGTCGATGACCGAAACGGTGCCGCCGACTTCCGCGCTCACCCAGACTTCAGAGCCGTCCGGCTTGAACTCGGCGAAGCGGGGGCGCGTATCGACCAGCACATTGTCGGTTATCTCATGGGTCGCGGTGTCGATGAAATGGGCCATGCTGGTCGTTTCGGATGTGTTCACCAGCGTTTTCCCGTCGGGGCTGATCCCCATGCCCTCCGGCTCGACGCCGACCGGGATTTCGGCCGTCACCTTCTTGCTTTCGAGGTCGATGGCGGTGACGAGGTTGTCGTTCTCATTGGCGATGTAGAGAACCTTGCCGTCCGGCGAGAGCACGAACAATTCCGGGTCGGGTCCAGAGGGGAGGGTTCCGACCACCTGGAGCGTTTCGGTGTCGATCACCTGGACCGTGTCGTCGTCGCTTGCGCACAGATAGACGAATTTTCCGTCGGGCGAGATGGTGATGCCGCGCGGCCGCTGGCCCACATCCACCGTCTTCACCACCTTCATCGTCGATGAATCGACGATCGTCATGGTGTTGTCCTTCTCGTTGGAAACATAGACCATATAGGCCCATGCGGGACTTGCCGTGATCCCGAGCCCCAGCGCCAGGGCCGTCAGTGTCAACTGTCTGCGCATCCTGCGTTACTCCTCCCGTTTTCAGCTTCGCCTCTATTTCTTGAACACGCATTTGGTCTCGGGCTGATCGACGCCAAGCGTGTCGAGTTCCGAGACCTGATGCAGGAACCCCTCCTGCGGCGAGGTGGTAACGACGGATTTGGCATCACCAAGGAAGATCGGCTGCCGCAATTGCAGGTTCCAGGGCCGGAAGGTGAGCTTCTGGCCCTTGAATGCCGCCACCGAGAACTTGTCGCTGTGCAGATAGTCGTTGATCTTCGCCTGGTCGCCGCTGTTGGTGCGGGTCGCGGCCTCGCCCACCACGCGCACCGCCGTCCAGGCGGACATGTCCCTGGACAGCATGTTGCGGTTGCTCTGCTTGAAGAAGCGGTCCTGTATCTGCATGCCTGCCCATTGCTCGCTGGCCGGATGCCAGGAGGAAGGCACGAGGCCGGCGGTTCCCGCCACCACCCGCGGCAGCCAGGTGCGGTAGGGGATATAGGTGCCGAACACTTCGCTTTCGTCGGCAACCAGCGTGACGTCATGGTCGGGCAGGTCCTGCGTGAAGACGGGAATCTGCTGCTGGATCTGGATTACGCCGGTATCTGTGCGCCGCGCCGTGCCGGTATCCTTGAACTCCTTCTCAGCCAGGATCTTGCCGCCGAAGCGGGTGGCCGCACGCCGCAGGGCATCGGCGTAGAGCTGGTCCTTCTCATGCGAACCGTAGATCAGGACCCAGCGCGGCCATTGCTTCCAGATGAGATATTGCGCCAGCGCATCGGCCAGCATGGTGCGCGTCGGGGCAATGTGGAACACGTTCGGCCTGCAATCCTCTTCGCGCAGGCTGTCATCGGTGTTACCGACGTTGAAGAGCAGCACGCCCTTGTCGCGCGCGAGGTCGGCAATCGACAGGATCTGCCTGGCCGAAAGGTCGACCAGTATGTTCTTGTCGCCCCTGGCGACCAGCTCGTTGAAGGCCGCGACAGCGTCGGCGTCGGGTTTGATCTCGGCGACGTCGAGTTCGAACTTTTGCTTGAGGAAAGAGCCCGTCGTGTTGTTGTCGCCGATGGCGAGCATGGCGCCGGCGACCCCTTCATCAGCCGGAGGGACGTCAAGGAGGGAGAGCGTCAGTTGCGGGGCATAGGCGCGCAGATAGCCGATCCGGATTTCGGTCACCTGCTGCGCGGGTTTGGCGGACTGTGCCGCCGGCGCGGTTTCCTGCGCCACGGCCGGCATAATGTTGACGGCCGCCAAAAAAAGAATGATGAACATCCACGGAGAGTTCGGCACCATGCTCTTCATAATGGCTCACCCATCGTCGCCCGGCCGCCAGCCGGGAGGAAGTGTCGCAAAAAGTTGGTGCCGAAGGTGAACTTAACCCAGACCTCCATATTGTCAAAGGCTTCGGGCCGAAAACTTGCCTGCGCGGATGCGCCCGGTGTCGCTTTCTCTCATGTTTCGGGGCGGATCGGGAAGGCCGCGCGCCGGTGCGTTCCGATAAATCTCGGCGGCAACCCCGTCGGGAACGCGATTGCCGTTTTTGCCGGCGGCGGCGGGAATGCGAATGAGGAACGGCACTTCCGAACGTGCATGACCGCGCGCCGGAATGCGCTATATCGACATCGGCAAAGGGCGGACATGCTTTGGATTTCGACCACCTTGCCGCAACATACTGGCCTTGCGCCGGAAGGACTGACGACATGACGAAAATGCTCGCGAGCGTGAATGGTGGCGACGAGGCGGAGATCGCGCTTGCGGGTGGCGCCGATATTGTCGATCTCAAGGACCCGGCGGCCGGAGCATTGGGAGCAGTGGCCATCGATGTGATCCGCCAGACGATGGGAACGGTCGCGGGCCGCAAGCCGGTCAGTGCCGTGGCCGGCGACCTGCCGATGGAACCCGACACCATCCGCGCCAAGGTGGAGGAAATCGCCGCGACCGGCGTAGACTACGTCAAGATCGGCTTCTTTCCGTCCGCCGATGCGGTGGCTTGCGCGGAGGCTTTGGCATCGCTCGCGGCGCGCACCAGGCTTATCGGCGTGCTGTTTGCCGATCTTCAGCCGGATCTCGGGTTGCTGGCAGTTCTGGCGCGCCACGGCTTCCATGGCGCCATGCTCGACACCGCAAAAAAAGACGGCCGGCGTCTGCTCGACCATTTGCCGCCCGACCAATTGCATGGCTTTGTCGATGAATGCCGCGAGCTTGGCCTCAAGGTCGGCCTTGCCGGTTCGCTGGAAGCGCCAGACATTCCGCGCCTCCTGCCGATGCTGCCCGATTTCCTGGGTTTCCGCGGCGCGCTCTGCGACCAGTCCCAACGCGAGGGCGCTATAGAGCTGGAAGCCGTGCGGCAGATACGCGAACTGATCCCCGATGAGCGTCCGGCGGGCACTGCCTCCAGCGTCGACTACCGGCTGCTCGCCGCGCGGGGCTATTCGCCGGGAGCGGTGGACCCGTCTCTCGGCACGGACAAGATTTTCGTGCGCGACTTCGTGCTGCCCGTGCAGATCGGCGCCTACAGCTTCGAGCATGGACATACGCAGAAGGTGCGCTTCGACGTAGTGGCCGACGTGCTGCGGGTAACGCACGCACCCGAAGACATGCGCCATGTCTTTTCCTACGACATCATCATGGACGGCATCCGCACCATTGTCGCGCGCGGCCATGTGCAACTCAGCGAGGCGCTGGCTGAACAGGTGGCGGCACTGGTGCTGGAGGACCCGCGTGTGATGCAGGTGCGGGTGCGGGTGGAAAAGCTCGAGCTCGGGCCCGGCGGCGTCGGCGTCGAGATCGAGCGCAAGCGCGCCAGCGAACAGGCGCATTCCGCGCGTCATCACGGCATTGCGCCGGCCGACAGCCTGTTTTACGGGGGCGGCCAGAAGGGGTCGTCTTCATGAGGCGGGTCGTCGTCAAGCTTGGCGGCAGCACGGCCTACCATGCCGAAATGCGAAACTGGGTCGCCATCCTGACGGCCTCGCAACGGCCTCTGGTCCTCGTTCCGGGTGGCGGGCCTTTCGCCGACCGGGTGCGTGAGGCGCAAGGCGAAATGGGCTTTTCCGACCGCGCGGCCCATTTCATGGCGATCATGGCCATGGACCAGATGGGGCTGGCTTTGCTCGACATGGATGCGCGCCTGACCCTGGCCCGTTCGCTCGAAGAAATCGACAGCGCCCTGACGAGCGGCAAGCTGCCGGTGTGGCTGCCTTCGCAAATGTGCGATGCGGCCGAGGATATTGCGCAGTCCTGGGACATGACCTCGGATTCGCTCGCCGCCTGGCTTGCGGCACGTATCGGCGCCGAAGCATTGCTTCTCATCAAGCAGACCGACGCGTTTGAAAATGCTGATGGCATCGAGGCGCTGGTTGCCGCCGGAATCGTTGACCTCCTTCTGCCCGCAATGCTGGGCGAGGCCACGGCACTCCATCTCGCCGGTCCTGCATCGCTGGCCACGGCGCATGAACGCCTCGCTGCAAATACCTTGCCGGGCAGGAATTTTTCTGCATCGATGGCCGGTCGGAGGGGAGCGGCATAGATGGCCAAACTGCACACGCCACGCTGGGCTTGGGTGTTGACCGGCTCCGGCCATTTCTTCACGGAGAGCTTCGCGCTCATCCATGAGCTGGAACATTGCGACATCTTCGTCACCAGGGCGGCCGAAGAAGTTCTGCGCATGTACAAGCTGAAGCTCGATTTCCCCAGGACGATGCGGGTGATCCACGACAAGACGGCGAGTTCCATTCCCGTCGGCGGCTTTTATCACGGCATCTACCACACGGTGGTGATTGCGCCCGCCACCTCCAACACGGTGGCCAAATGCGTGCTCGGCATTTCGGACACCATCGCCACCAATGTCTACGCGCAGGCCGGCAAGTGCCGCGTGCCATCGATCATATTTGCCTGCGATACCGCTCCGGAACTTGAAACGATGGCGCCGCACGGCATGGTCAAGGTCTATCCGCGCCCAATCGACCTGGAGCACACCGAGCGACTGAAGAGTTTTCACTACACCAATGTGGTGGAATCGCTTGCCGATCTGCAAACGGCGGTGGCCGCGCGCCGGGCCGAACTGGAAAGCCATGGCTGAGCGGCTCGTCTTCCTTACCGGGCATCTGGCCAAAGCCCGGCTGGAAAGGGTGCTGTCCGGTCTCGGCGAGACGGAATTTTCCTGGGAAATCATAGACATCGGCGTGAAGGTTGCGGCGCTGATGACCGAGGAGATCGTCAAGCGACGTCTCAGGCTTCCCGAAGGGCCGGACCGCGTGATCCTGCCCGGCCGCTACCGCGGTGAGCTCGACCGGCTGACGCGGCATTTCAACGTGCCTTTCGTGCGCGGGCCGGATGAAGTCGCGGACCTGCCGGGTTTCCTTGGCCGCGATGGCCAGCCGCCGGACCTGTCGCGCCATGACATGCGCATCTTCGCCGAGGTCGTCGATGCGCCGATGCTGTCGGTCGCCGGGTTGCTCGCCCGCGCGCGGGTGCTGGGGGAGGCCGGCGCGGATGTGATCGACCTCGGCTGTCTGCCCGAAACGCCTTTTCCACTGCTTGGCGAGGCGGTGCGCGCGCTGAAGGAGGAGGGGTTTTGCGTCAGCGTCGATTCGGCAAGCATCGAGGAGTTGCGGATCGGCGCGGAGGCGGGCGCGGACTATCTGCTTAGCCTCAACGAGGAAACGCTGCCGCTCGCTTTCGGTCACTCGGCCGTGCCGGTGCTGATCCCTTCCATTCCAGGCGATCTGGATTCGCTCGGGCGAGCAATCGAGGTGGCTGAGCGCAGGGGGATAAAATTTATCGCCGATCCGGTGCTCGACCCCATTCACTTCGGCTTTGCCGCCTCGCTCGGCCGGTTCATCGAGGCGCGGCGACGCTGGCCCGGCGTCGAGCTGCTGATGGGCACCGGCAATCTCACCGAATTGACAGACGCGGACAGTTCCGGTGTCACCGCCATGCTCGCGGGACTGTGCTCCGAGCTGGGTGTGCGCAATGTGCTGACGGTGCATGTCAGCCCGCACACGGTGCGCACGGTGGAAGAGCACGATATCGCCCGGCGCGTGATGTTCGCTGCCCGTGCCGATGGCGCGCTGCCTCGCGGCTACCATGCCGGGTTGCTGCAGATACATGACCGCAAGCCTTATGCCGCGAGCCTGGAGGACATCGCGGCACTTGCCGCCAATGTGCGCGACGCCAATTTTCGCATCATGACCGCGCAGGACGGCATCCATATCTTCAACGGCAAGGGGCATGCGGTTGCGACCGATGCTTTCGAACTGTTTGCCGGGCTTGGCGTTGAGAATGATGGCGCACACGCCTTCTATCTGGGCGCCGAACTGATGAAGGCCGAAATCGCCTGGCGACTGGGCAAGCGCTACGCGCAGGACGAACCGCTGGCGTGGGGCGTGGCGGCGCCCGAGCCCGAAGCCGACCGCACACGGCTTGCCGAGGCCGGGCACACGCTGCGGGCGAAGAAGGAGGGCAGGTGATGCCTTATATTCGCGAAACGATCGTCACCACCGTCGACCGCCACGGCAAGGTGCATATCGCGCCGCTCGGCATCATCGCGGAACGGGACGGCTGGATCATCGCGCCGTTTCGCCCTTCGGTCACGCTGGACAATCTGTCGGAAGTGCCCTTCGCCATTGCCAACTACACGGACGACGCCCGCATCTTTGCCGGCTGCCTGACCGGCCGCAAGGACTGGCCGACGGTTCCGGTTGACGGCTGCCCGGTGCCGCGGCTGGATGCAGCGCTGGCGCATTCGGTGCTCGAGGTCGTCGACGTGCAGGATGACGGTGTGCGTCCGCGCCATTTCTGCCGCGTGGTGGCCGAGGAAACGCACGCGCCTTTCACCGGCCTCAACCGCGCTCGTTCGGCGGTGCTGGAACTTGCGATCCTCGTCAGCCGGCTCGGCATGCTGCCGCGCGAGAAGGTGGAGACCGAGATCGCTTATCTTGCGATTGCCATAGAGAAAACCGCAGGTTCTGACGAGAAAGAGGCCTGGGGGTGGCTGATGCAAAGGGTGAACGACCATTTCGCGCATGAGGACGCCAAGGGACGCGATGTACACGCCCGTCCCGAGGGAATTGTGCCGCCGGAGCGCTGATGTCTTGAATCCGGAGGCGGCTTTAACTGCCTGTCCTTCTTGGATTTTGCCGGTTGACTGCGCTTGCTCCACCCCCATCCGTGATGCGGGGGGTCGGGGTGAACTGAAGGGTTGTCATGCCTGCCCATATTCACCGGCCCGCGAGAGGAAGTAAGGCGATGGCGCTATTCCACATCCCGGGCCAACAGCGCCAGCGCTGCGGCCGGAGCGGCACTGCTTGCTTCGCTGCGCGCTTCGTCGCTTGCTTCGATAAGCTCCGCGAAATCGACGAAACGTCGCTCCATGCGCTCGGCAAGCCGCCTGATCTGCCAGCGGCCGATGCCGGCACCGACGATTGGTGCATCGGGGTCATCCGCCAGTTTGGCGGCCACGCGGAAGCCCGCGTCATGCACTGTCCGAAGCTGCTGCTCGCTGAACCAGTGCGCGACATCGCGCCATTCCGGCAGGGTAAGGTCGGAGGCGTCGTGCCCGGTCATGCGGGCCATGCGCGCGATGGAGCCCTCCACGGTCTTGGCCTGGCCGTCGGCTGCCGGCTGCTTGTCGTCGCCCTCGTCGAGCACGCCAAGAATGCGGTGGACATCTGCGATCGAGGCAAAATATTCGTTCATCAGCGGCGACATCGTCCCGCGCACCGGTGCGGTGCCGGCAACCCCGATCAACGCGCTGCGGGTAAAACCGGTGTAGACGAGTTCGCCGGTGGCAAGGCGCTCGGCATCGTTGTAGCCGGTATTTTCAACCACGCCGTTGCGGGTCGCGACGATATCGGTCGTGGTCGAGCCCATGTCGATGAACAGCGCGGTGCCGACCTGTTTTGCCACCAAAGCCGCGCTCGCAAGCCAGTTGGCGGAGGCTATGTCGGCGGCCAGTCCGGCCGCCCGGTCGGATGGGACGAAACCGGAGCGCCCTGCATAGATCCGCGCCTTGCCCGGAAAGTGTCCGGCGACGATGTCGAGAAGCGAGGCAATGCCGGCCTCGCGCGAAGGGAAGATGTCGGAAAGCTCGCCGGTCATGGTGAAGACGTTGAGTCGGCTGCCGGCAAACAATGGCGCCGCTTCGCGCGCGGCGGAGGTCAGCCGGTCGAGACCGAGCCAGATCGGGGTCGCCAGCGTCAGCGCTTTTTCGATGCGACCATCCTCGGCGCGGGCAACCTTCAGATGCGCGCCGCCTATGTCGCAACCCACCACGATGTTCTTTTCTTTGCTCATGCTGCACGCTTTTGCTTTTATAGGGGGCGAAACGAGGACCACAGATGCGTATCATCCCTGTGCTCGATCTGAAAGGCGGTCAGGTCGTGCGTGCCCAGCATGGTCGCCGCGACCGATACAAGCCGATCGTGACCCCGCTTAGCCAGAGCCCGGATATCGTCGCCGTGGCTGCGGGCCTGCGCGGGCTGCATCCGTTTTCCACCTTTTACGTGGCCGACATAGACGCGATCGAGGGGCGTACCCCGAACTACGACGCGATCGCACGATTGCAGGGCGAGGCCGGTTCACCCACCGTGTGGTGGGACGCCGGGCTTGCCGACCTGATCAACGTGGCGGCCGCGCTGGCCACGCCATCGCTTTGTCCGGTGTTGGGGTCTGAATCGCAGAAGGACGTCAGCGTGCTCGAACGCTTCCGCGACCATCCCGGACTGATCCTTTCGCTCGACTTTTTCGCCGATGGGTATCGGGGGCCTTCCACATTGCTGAACAAGCCCGAACTTTGGCCGGCATGCGTCATCGTGATGACGCTGGCCAAGGTTGGCGCCGGCACCGGACCGGATTTCCCGCGGCTGCGCGAGATCAAGGCCAAGGCGGGCGATCGCGAGGTGATCGCCGCCGGAGGTGTGCGTCATGAAGCCGACCTGCGGCAGCTTTCCGAACTGGGCGTCAGCGCGGCGCTGGTGGCCACGTCGCTGCACAATGGCGTGTTGACGCCGAAACAGATCGCCAGGCTCAGCGAAAGCTAGAACCTGGCCATGAACCGTGCCAACGGACGATTGGCATGAGCGGATCGTTTGACATGCTGGGCGGGGTGCGACCCGGCCACGCCCCGATGCTGTTTGCCGAGATGGGCGCGGAAGGCCGCGCCCGTTGGATGCATCAGAAGGCAGAAAACACTTTCCCGCCGGCGCCTTCGCGGGCAGGTTCAAACGGCGCTGGTTGGGGAAGCCACGTGCTTCCCCGCGATCAGAACCCCAGACTTTTCAGCAGCCGGCGCAACAGACCATCCGGCTCGGCAGAGGGTTTCCCCTGTGCGGGGCTGTCTCTTGTCTATGAGGCTCCGAAGGGGTGCTTCACCGAATCGCGTTTGGCGGTTGCCTCGGCAGCCGTGGGCGTGCCGTCGATGGCGCGCTTGATGGCCTCCTTGGTGGCCTGGTAGTTGAACTGCTGGATCTTGGCGTCGTCGTTGGCTTCCCAGTGAATGAACACGCCGACGCAGATGAAGACATCGTCGGCTTCCTCGGCGGGAATGACGCCTTCGGCCACGCTGTCCTGCACGGCCTTGGCCACGGCGAACTGGGCGGGACCGAACATCTGCACCGCCTGCTTGGCGCCCTTGATCGTGACCTTGTTGAACAGCACGGTGTTGGGTTTGCAAGGCAGGTTGGGTGCGATCACCGCCAGAAGCGTGGTGAAGCCGTCCTTGTTGTTGGTCAGTGCGTTGCAGAATGCCGCCTCGACCGGGCTCCCTCTCGGGCCAATCAGCAAATCGACGTGGGCGACTTCGTTGCCGTCTCCGACAAGCGATTCACCAACCATGACCTTATTGATTTTTGCCATACCAATTCTCCTCCAAGACACAATTATGGTGTCCACTTGTGCCGCTCTCGAGCGGACGCCCGATGGACAGCTATCCTTGTTGGCAGCGTCCGGACAATCCGGACCGGTTGGCTAGATAGCAGCGAAAGCACTGCTTCCGCTGCGGAAATTCAACCATCAACCCGACAACTGCGCAAGCCGGCCTCCCAGATTGTGGACTAAAAGACAAGCTACCGTGAGATCGGCCGAAGTGCCGGGATTGATTCCGCGTTCTTTCAGGCGCGCATCGAATTCCGAGAGCAGCTCGATCCGCCGCGGATCGTCCGGCGCCGACAGGAACCGGGCATGGACCGAAAGCGCCTCGTTGCGCACCTTCTGCGCCGTTTCAAGGTTGAATTTGCGCTGGACATGGCTGTCCGGAAAGGCGGTCAGAAACGCCAGATAGCAGTGCACGGCAGGCCACATGCCGGTTTCGCCGCAGTCGATAGCCGTTTCCAGTGCCGGAAGGCCGAGCTCGAATATATCGGCAAAACCGGAGATGTATTGACGGGCGATGCGGTCGCGGTCGGCGGCTTGCCTCATCGCTTCCAGGAGGCCAACGGTCGGCCTTTCATGCACGTCATGCGTGGACGCCGCGCCGAGCCCGCCGGGAGAAGCCAGCACGATGGCCTCGAATACCGCCGCGGTGTCATCAAGGTCGATTGCCTGGAGGGCGTGGCCCAGCCTTTCGCGCAGTCTTCCTCCTTCCGGAGCCGCTGCCGCCGCAAGCGGTGCGCAAAGCAGGATGATGCCGAGATTGGTGTTTGTGCCGACGGCCGCGCGCGTGGCCCGTACCGCTTCGACGATGCGCTGGCCGAGCGATAGCGTGGGGTCCGTCAGCGGGTCGGAAGACACCTGCGCGCTTGTCAGGAATTCCTGTGCCGTCATGCGGTGTCCATCGGCAAACAGGTGGACGTTGCCGGGCTTCAGTGCCTCGATTTCCCGCCGGCAGGCATCCTCATAGGCGGCCCGGATTGCTTGCCTTCGTGTCATGTTCAGCACGCGGCGCTCGCAGGCAGGAGGCTTGCCGGGGTGTCGGCGCGAGCTGCGAGGAAGTCCAGAAGCGCTTCGGCGATGGCATCGGCAATATCGACCGCGACCACCGACTGAAGACCCGACCAGGCGGGCATGCTGTTGACTTCGAGGATAAACAGCCGCCCCTCCGCGTCGGGCAGGATGTCCACGCCTGCGAAATCCGCGCCTACCGCGCGCGCGGCGGCAATCGCCAGCTTCTCCAACTCGCCATCGGGCGAGACAAGCCCCTCGGGCGTTGCCCCGCGATTGATGTTGGTGATCCAGTCGTCGCCACGCCGCAGCATCATGGCCAACACCCTGTCGGCGCAGACGAAGACACGATAGTCGCGGAAGGGCGGGCCGGGGCGCGGCACATAACGCTGGAGATAATAGACGCCGCTGACGTCTGCTTCCGGCGGCAAATCTTCCGTGCTCCGGACCAGCCGGATGCCGCGGCCCTGTGCGCCGAAAAGAGGCTTCAGCACCAGCGGTCCCGCCTCATGCGCAACGATCGCTTGCGCCGCGTCCCGGCCCTCGACTGCGAAGGTGGCCGGGGTGGGAAGGCCGGCCCTTTGCAGGAGAAACGTGGTCATCGACTTGTCCACGCAGCGCTCGATGGCCTGCGCCGAGTTCCACACCGGCACGCCAAGACGAGCCAGCGCGTGCAGCACGCCGAGGCGACGGGTGATTGCCTCGAATGATCCGGCCGCCACGGAACGCACCAGAACCGCATCGGGAAGTTCGCCTGCACCCAAGCCGGGAATGGCAAGGCCGGACGGGCTGCCGGTATCGAAGCCGATCTCCGAAAGGGCGGCCGTAACGGTCTCGCAACCGCGTCTTTCAAGCGCTACCGCAAGCCCCCGCGAACGGTTGGTGACGATGTCGTTGACGACCAGGACCTTCACGTTCTGTCCTTCTCAGCCAAGGCACCTCTCCAGCATGGCGAGGTCGCGCCGTCCGGCGCGGAACGTTTCGCCGGTTTCGATTGCGGTGATGGCAATTTCGGCCGGGCTGAAAAGCAGCGGGTCTATGGCATAGAAGTCGCCCTTGAAGTGTTCGAAGACTTCCGCGAATGGACGGCCATAGTCGCGCGAGGCGCTGCTGGGCATCTTTTCCGCGAGGTCGCGCGCGTCGTCGGACGAACCGCGTACGAAAAGCTGCGCGGTGCCGCCGTAGATGATGGCGTCGTTGGTGCGGCCCATGGCGGCGAGGAAATCCGGATGCGGGGCCGGCACGGGCGCCGTCGCGACACCATCGACGATGTTGTCCAGCGGGAACTTTAGGTCGTTGGCCTTGTGCAGGACGACTTCCAGCGCCCGGCTGACGATCTGCACGCCACCGGCAAGGCTTTGGGTAGGTGCATAGATGAAGGTGAGGTTTTCGGGCACGATGTCGGCCGCCTTGGAGACTTTCTCCACCACGGCCTCCGGCGGCGGCGTGGCCGCTTCGAGGATGACGGCCGTCCGCTTCGCATTCTCGCGATAGGTCAGCGTCTCGAACAGCGGCTCCACGCACACCAGCATGCGCACCGGGCCGGAGCCCATGGCGAAATAGTCGTCGATGGAAAGGTTCCAGCCCGCATATTGCGCGGCAAGGCAGGCGATGACCGGCTGCGAGGAGCGGACCTGCACATTGAGCGGATATTTTTCTGCCGTCGCGTTCATGACGAGCGAGACGGTGCCGAGCCCGCCCATGGCGGCTTCGGCCATACGCAACCCGGCCTCGATGCTGCCGAGCGCTCTTGCGCCGGCATCGATCCGGCGCTCGCCAAGCGAGCCCGTGGAAACGTTAACGCGCAGGCGCTCGGCATCCGCCACCATGCTTTGCGCGATGCGCGCGGCGTTTTCGTTGAGAAAGGCTGAGCCCTCTTTCATGGTCGGATACCTCCTGCCCATTGGCGTTTCAGTTCGCGGGCGCGTGCGTTCAGGGTTTGCCGCGCGGCGCGGATATTGGGGCCGCGCGCGAAGATGGTGCAGACCGGATCGCCCGCCCGCAGTTTGGTGCCGGCCGCTTGCCGGTCGGCTGCCCAGCCGGGCCAGTCGATCTGCGGAAAGCTCTCCAGCGGTCGGTCAGTGTAGGCGATCATCGAGGCCATGCAGTCGGAAAAGACCGGCAGCCGAATGGGCTTTCCGCGCGCAGCGTCGAGATGCGCTTCCATGGGCGATGCTTCGTCGGCGTCGAAAATGTCGAGCGTGGCGCCCGGCCGGGGATTGATTTCGAGCAGATGGTAGCCCTGCGCGTTGCGGATCAGGTCGGCGCTGCACAGGCCGACCAGATTGCAACGGCGGGTCAGCAGGGAAAGCCAGCTTTCGATGGTGACGGCGTCCTTGCGGTCCAGGCGGCGCAGCCGTACCGCGCCGCCATAGCGGTAGGGCGCGGCCGTTGTCGGCGAGGCAAACTGCCGGCTGAAGCCCACGACATGCGCTTGGCTGCCATCGCCGACGAACAGGGCCGAGACGCTGCTGCCTTCCACAAAGCGCTGGAAATAGCGGCCCGGCGCAGCCGCATCGCCATTGGCGCGGCCGATATGGGTGCCACCGGCACCGCCGTCGCGCTTGAGCAGCCAGTTGTGCGGATCGTCGGGCCGCTGGCGCCGGATTTCGGGATGCGGGATGCCGAGTTCGGCGCAGTCGGCCGCGAAGCGTTCCGGGTCTTTCACGCGACGAATGGAATCGCCAGCGCATCCGGCCAAGGGAAAACGGGCGGCCAGAGTGTCGATGAGGCCCGGCAGCCGCTCGAAACCGGAGCCGCAGATCAGCGCCAAAGGCTCCTCGCGGTTGGAAAGCTTGGTTAGCGTGCTGATGATGCGGTCGGGGTCGATACCTTTGTGCAGGTCGCCGGGCAGCATCGCCGTGCGTTCGGCCAGCGCGCGCGTGTCGTCGTCGCAGAAAAAGTCGGCCACCAGCGCGCGATAGCCCGCGCGGCGCGCGGCGGCTGCCAGTGCCCGACCGGAAATCGCCGCGATCAGCACGGCGCTCGAGTTACTTTGCGATCTCGCGCGCAAGGGTAAATGCGTCCTGAAAATCATATGCGACCGGCTTTTCGGCGCCGATCATCTTCTGGAACAATCCGAATTCGGTCTTGTACTTCACATTGCCGATGGCGAGCGGACCGATACCGACAGCCCTTGTCGCTTCGATCGGGTCGCCATTGGCGCTGACCCCCAACCCCTCTATGCCGGCTGGCGGCACGGCATTGACGTCCGCCGCGATCAGCAGGTCCTGCGCTTGCGAAAGCTGATCGCGCGACAGCACCTGGATGCCCGCCTTGGCGGCCGACAGCACCACCTGGCTGGCATGGACGGCGTCCTTCTTCCTGTCGTCGCTCGAGCCGTCAACCGGCCAGGTATCGACATCGAAGCGGCGCTTGATGTCGGCGGCAATCTTCGTCACCCGTTCGACGCCGTCATGGCCGACGAGCGTTACCTCGGCACCCTCCCTGGCGGCGATGACGGCCGTGCAATAGCCCACCACGCCGGTCGCGCCGAAGACGGTGATGCGTGTGTTGTCGAGCGTGCGCTCGAACTTGCTGCGCAAGAGCTTTTCCGTCTTGGCGACCATGGCCGCCGCCGTGGTGAACGAACCGGCCGGGTCGGCGAAGACAGAAATCTTGAAGGGCGGCACCATCGCCTTTTTCGCGGCCGCGAACATGTCGAGTGCAAGGGCTGCGTCCTTGCCGGCGATGAAGATGCCGGTGTTGACCCCGGCATCGGGCGGGCGCGAGAAGATCGCGTCCTGGACGAGACCGGTGACTTCGGCCAGGCCGACCTCGACATAGGGCACCACGACGTCATAGCCGGCATCGACCGCCATGTTGACGTCGAACGGGCTCATGTGCCGGAGCGGCGTGAGCATATGCAGGATGTGTTTGCGGGCCATGATGATCTTCCTGGCTGTGACAGAGGGTGCCCTGCGGATGAAAGTCTAGGAACCGACGAGATTGAGCGCGGTGGCGTGGATCTCGGCCCCGGAATTGCGGCCGCGCACGATGCGCGTTTCGATGCCCGGCGGCAGCGAGCCAGCCTTGCGTACAATCGCTTCGGCTTGCGCCGCCGGCGCGAAGACGAAGCCAGTCGGACCCCACGAACTCTGGCCGATGCCGGTCGCACCCGCTGTCGCGAGGCGGTTGGCAACATCCTCCACCCGCTTGCTGGTGAAGATGCCGCCCTGCGCCGACGCGAAATAGGCGCCGATCAGCGACTGGATGGCGGTAATGCCGGCGCCGAAGGCGGGCAGGTCGCGCTCCACCAGCGCGGGCATCACCCCCATCAGCACATGGCGGCAGATTTCCCCGGCGCTCGCGGCCGGGAAGGGCGGCAAGGCGCGAAACGCGTCGATTTCCTCGGCTCCATGGATGCCGTTCTGGTTATGATCGAGGATCAGGATCGCGCGCCAGTCGTCGGGAAACGGAAGGCGGGCAACCACCGGCGGCTGCCTGCCGCTGTCGTCCTTGCCGGCATCGACGATCACGCCGCCGCTTTCGAAGCTGGCGATGCCGATGCCGGAACGTTCGCCGCGCCCGAGCAATATGGCATCGGCGGCCGTGTCGAGCGGCATCTTGTGCAGAGTGCGCAGAGCCGCCGCTACTGCGATGGCGATCTGCGTGCCGGAGCCGAGCCCGGCATGGGGCGGGATGGCCTGTTCGACCACCAGCCGATGGCCCGTGTGGATGCCGAGATGCCTGCACAGGCGCTTGAGGTGTTCTCCGGCGCGGGCGGCATCCGGCCCTTCGGCGCTGTTTTCGTGCGCGCGTGCCAAGGTCACTATCGTTTCCGGCCCGCTCAGCGGCAGGCCGAGACTACCGAAACGGCGCGCGGCGTCGCCGCTCAGGTCGAGAAACCCAAGATGCAGCCTTGCCGGCACTTTTATGGTCACGGAATTAGACATCTGCCCCCTTGTGGGTGCATCATACATGCATCACAGAAGTTTAGGTGCCCATTGCAATGATAGCGGCTTTCAAAGGCGGGGCAAGCGGGACAAAAGGTTACATGGGCGTTTCCGGGCAGGCGGAGCCTTTGGAAATTCGGAGGGACGGTGGAGGCGATCATGAGTGAAGAAAAGCAAGCTGCTGCAAAGGAACGCGTTTATTCCGAGGCCGAAATCACCGAACGGCTCCAGAAGGAGCTGCCGAAATGGTGGTATGAGAATGGCTGGATCAGGCGCAAATACAAGACCCATAGCTGGAAATCCACGCTGATGGTCATCAATACGGTCGGCCATCTGGCCGAGGCCGCCTGGCACCATCCCGATATCGCCGCGTCCTATGCCTGGGTCGAGGTGAAGCTCCAGAATCATGCGGCCAAGGGCATTACCGACAAGGATTTCGAACTGGCCAGGAAGATCGAATCCGTTGTTGGATGGCAGCCGGGCAAGGAAGGCGGCGCGCTCGAAGGCACGCCATCCACCGACCAGCGCTTCGCCTACATCAAATACGATTGACGCGGGCGCGCTGTCCTTCGATAGTCCGGACCGGGTGGGGTTTCCGCTCAAAACAGTTTCGTCTAAAGTCAGACCGGGCACCAGAAAGTTTGCGAGAGCATGACGGTTGCATGGATCGGCGACCGGGGCGTGCCTGTGGCTGACGCGGCAAAGCATGCCGCCGAGCTTCTGGTGACCAGTTCCTGTCCCGTTTTCAGTTTCGATACGGATGTGCATGGCACGCGCGCCGCGATCGCACTCGCACGTGCGGTCGGTGCCGCCTATGACCAGCTCGACGGCGAGGCGGTGGCGCGGGAGACGGCGCAGCACACCGACAAGGGCGGCATGTTCATCGCGCCGGGCGAGGTGCGGCGGCGTGCGGATGTGATCGTCATCGTCGGGGCGCTGCCGGCAGCGCATCGCGACATCATGGCAGGGCTTGCCGCTACCGTTCCCGATCTCGATGCCGGAACCGGCCGACAGTTTTTCCTGATCGGGACTGAGGTGAAAGCGCCGGCAAAGGTCAAGGCGACGCGGCTTTCCTGCGATGGCGGGCTTGAGGCCACGCTTGCCGCACTGCGCGCGCAATGGGCCGGACGCAAGACCGCTCTCGAAGTGACCCATTTTGCCCACTTCGCCAAGGCGTTGGCCGACGCTCGTTTTCCGGTCTTCACCTTTTGCGGTCAGTCGGTCGGAACGCTCGGGCTGGAGATGCTGCAAGGGCTCATCGCCGACATCAACGGCAAGCAGCGCGCCTCGGCGCTGCATCTGCCGGCAAGCGAGAATGGCTGGGGCAGCACGCTGGCCTCGACCTGGACGACAGGCTTCCCGCTTCGTACCAGCCTGATGCGCGGCGAAGCGGAGTTCGACCCCTGGCGTTTCGATGCGGCGCGGATGATCGCCGATGGCGAGGCGGACCTGCATCTGGTCGTTGCCGATGATGCGAAGCGTCTGCCTGCCGGGTCCAGGAATATGGCGCTGATCGCGCTGACCGGAACCAAAAAACAGGTTGCCGGGGCCGCCGTGACCATTGCCATCGGCACGCCGGGCCTCGGCCATGACGCGGTCTTCTATGCGAGCCGGATCGGTACGCTGGCGGCCATCGAGGCGAAAGCTCCAAGCGAACTGCCGTCGACGGCGGCCGTATTGCGGCAGATCGCCGAACATTTGCCGCAAGAAGAGGCATTGCCATGCTGACCCGGATCGCCGGCGGTGAAATCGTCGATCCCGTCAACGGTCGCGTCGGCAAGGGCGATCTCTGGATCGAGGACGAGACGGTCGTTGACGAACCTGTTGGTCGTCAGCCCGATCTCACGCTGGACGCAACGGGTTGCGTGGTGATGGCCGGTGCCATCGATATCCACTCCCATATTGGCGGCGGCAATGTGAACACGGCGCGGCTGCTGCTGCCCGAGCAGCATAAGGCGCATGCGTCGCGCCCGGCCACCACGCCGCTGTCCAAGGTCGGCTGGACGACATTCGAGACCGGCCGCCGCTACGCGCAGATGGGGTTCACCACCGTGGTCGAGCCGGCGATGTCGCCGGGGGCGGCGCTGCACACCCACCTCGAACTGGCCGACATACCGATCATCGACAAGGCGACGCTGGCGATCCTCGGCAACGACGACTTCTTGCTCGCGATGATCCGCGACAAGGCCTCGCCGGTCATGATCGAGGACTATGTCGCCTGGACCGTGGCGTCGAGCCGTGCGCTCGGGGTGAAGGTCATCAATGCCGGCGCGGCGGCGGCCTTCAAGGAGAATGCGCGCAGCTTTTCCTTCGACGATGTCGTGCCTTTCTACGGCACGAGTTCGCGCAGCATCGTCAAGACGCTGCAGGCGGCGGTCGGTGCGCTCGGCATTCCGCATCCGCTGCATGTCCATTGCAACAATCTCGGCATTCCGGGCGCGCCGGACACGGCCGCCGAAACCATGGCGGCGGCGGAAGGCCTGCCCCTGCATCTGGCGCATCTCCAGTTCTACGGCTACGGCACCGAGGGCAAGCGCGGGTTTTCGTCGGCCGCCGCGCGGCTGGCCGAACTGGTCAACTCGACACGCGAGATCACCATCGATGTCGGGCAGGTGATGTTCGGCCAGACGGTGACCATTTCGTCGGATGTGCTGCGGCAGTTTTCGGCGCGCGGAACCGCCAGTCCCCGGAAATCGGTGATCATCGACGGCGATGCCAATGGCGGCGGCATCGTGCCCTACAATTATCGGGATGATTTCCACGGTTCGCTGCAATGGGCGATCGGGCTGGAACTGTTCCTGCTGATCGAAGACCCGTGGCGGGTGTTCTTCACCACCGACCACCCCAACGGCGCGCCCTTCACCGCCTATCCGGAAATCTTCGAGCTGCTGATGAGCCGCGAGGCGCGCGCGCAGGCCATGGAAAGCCTGTCGAAGCGGGCGCTGGCCCTGTCCACGCTTCCCGACCTGACGCGCGAATACACGTTCGAGGAAATCGCGATCATGACACGGGCGGCACCCGCCAGGCTGCTCGGCCTCAAGGATCGGGGGCATTTGGGAGCAGGGGCGCTGGCCGACATTGCAGTTTATCGCAAGGGCGGCGACATCGCCCGGATGTTCCGCTCGGCCGCATTCGTGCTGAAGAACGGTGAAATGGTGGTCGAGGACGGCATTGTCAAAAACTATCGCTGGGGCAAGGCGCTGCGGCTGAAGCCCACGCCGGACAAGGCCATGGTGAAGCGACTGGAGGGCTATTATCAGGAGCGCTACGGCCTGTCGCTGAACTGGTTCGATTTCCCCGATTCCGCGCTTCCGCGCGAGCAACCGTTCAGCGAGGTGTCATGCAACGCTTGACGGTCAACGGCGTCGCCATCGACGACACTTTTGCCGAAGCCTTCGGCATGCGCGCTACCGCCATCATCATCACCGCACCCAACCGCAAATGGGCGCGGCAGGCAGCTATCACCATGACGGGCTTTGCCACCTCGGTGATCGGCTGCGGCTGCGAGGCGGCGATCGACGTGGAGTTGTCGGGCTCGGAGACACCGGACGGCCGGCCCGGCTGCCGCGTGATGATCTTCGCCGTCAGCACCGACGAATTGCAGAAGCAGTTGCAGAACCGGCTCGGCCAATGCGTGCTGACTTCGCCGGGCAGCGCCTGCTTTGCCGGGCTGAAGGGCACGGCCGATCTGAAGCTCGGCGCCGCGCTGCGCTATTTCGGCGACGGCTGGCAGGTGTCGAAGAAATTCGGCGGACGGCATTTCTGGCGCGTGCCGGTGATGGATGGCGAATTTCTGTGCGAGGCCACCACCGGCCTCACCAAGGAGGCCGTCGGCGGCGGCAATCTGCTGCTGGTCGCCTCATCCAGCGCCAAGGCACTGGCGGCAGCGGAAGCAGCCGTGGCGGCGATCGAAAAGGTGCCGGGTGCGATCATGCCGTTTCCGGGCGGCGTCGTGCGCTCGGGCTCCAAGATCGGCGGCAAGTACAAGGGCATGATCGCCTCGACCAACGATGCCTTCGCGCCGACGCTGCGCGGGGTGACCAAGAGCGAGCTTGGACCCGACGACAATGCCGTGCTGGAGATCGTCATCGACGGCGAGACCAGCGATGCGGTGGCGGCGGCGATGAGGGCCGGCATCGGCGCGGTCACGGCGCTGGGGCCGGACAAGGGCGCTTCGCGCATCAGCGCCGGCAACTATGGCGGCAAGCTCGGGAAATTCCACTATCATCTGAAGGATTTGCTGCCGTGAAGCCGCTCACCTTCACCTTGCGCGAGATCCCGCCGGAACGGCTCGACCTGTCGCCGCTGACGCCGCAGGGGCTGGCGGGTCTTTCAGCCAAGGAAATGGGCGGGATAAAACTCGGCATGTCGAAGCGCGGCCTCACGGTTGGCGATCTTTTCAAGATTTCCGGTGGCGACGTGCAAAACCTCGCCTTCGAGGGCGGCAGCTCCCGCTTCGACGGCGTCGGCACCGGGATGACCGAAGGCAGCATTCGCGTTGCCGGCGATGTCGGTGCGCAGGTGGGCCGAAAGATGCGCGGCGGCCAGCTTCTGGTCGAGGGCAGCACGGGGCCGCATGCCGGTTCCTGCATGCGTGGCGGCCGGCTGGAGATTCTTGGCAATGCCGGCGATCATCTCGGCGGGCCGCTGGCGGGCGAACTCGCCGGCATGAATGGCGGGCTGCTCATCGTGCGCGGCCGCGCCGGCGCTTATGCGGCCGACCGGATGCGTCGCGGCGTGGCGGCCGTGTTGAAGGGTTGCGGCGACTATGCCGGCGCGCGCATGATCGCCGGGACGCTGGTCGTCACAGGTGGGGTAGGGCGCCTGCCGGGTTATCTGATGCGGCGCGGCTCGATCCTGCTCGACCGCATGCCGGAAGAATTGTCGCCCAGCTTCGTCGCATGCGGCGCGCCGGACAGCGTCTTTGCCGGCGTGTTCGACCGCTATCTGGTGGCAGAGGGTATTCTCAAGCGGCCGCTGCTTGGGGCCGCGCCGGGTAAGTTCGGCGGTGACAATGCCGTAGCCGGCACAGGGGAGATTTTGTACAGGCGGTGATGCGGCCCTCTCCCGTCGATGGGGAAGGTCGCCACGAATTGGCGGGCGGGGTGCGGGCTTCTCGTTGCGGCAATATTCGTCTCACCCTGGACCTTCGGTCCCTCCCATCAAGGAGAGGGTAGAGTGACGCCTTAATGCTCGCTTTCACACAATTCATGATGGGCAAGGGCGTGGATGACGTAGCAGTCCTTCACCTGGTCGCCATGGCAATGCGTGGCGATGCGCTCCAGTTCCGTTTCAAGTCGCCTCAGCTTCTCGATCTTGCCGCGCACCGCCTTTAGCTGTTCGGCCGCAATGCGGTCGGCATCGACGCAGGGGCGCTCCGGATGCTGGCTGAGATCGATCAGCTTGCGGATGGCTTCCAGCGTCAGCCCAAGGTCGCGGGCATGGCGGATGAAGGAGAGGCGATCCTTTTCCTCACATGTGTAGCGGCGCTGGTTGCCCTCCGAGCGCTCGGCCGCCTCGATCAGACCGATCTGCTCGTAATAGCGAATGGTCGGTATCTTCACCCCGGTCTGACGCGACAGGTCGCCGATGCTGAGCATGATCCTCTCCTGCAAAATCTATAGTCTATGGAGATATGGAGCTTGTCCGACCCGAGGTCAAGAATGACCGCGAATGCGAAAAAAGTGCGAAAAACCCTCTTGTAGCTCTAGTTGCTAGAGGGGCTACGTCCATCCTGTACGCACAGGAGAACACCATGTCCGCGCGCAAAGACGCCGAGATCATCAAGCTCGATGCTGCTTGTTGCAGCCCCAGGCAAGTGGAGGCCCAGGAAAGCCACCGGCATTCCCATGGCCATAAACATGATCACGCGCATGAGCATGGCGGCTGTTGCGGACACGGCCATGATCATGGCGAGCCGGATGATGAGATCGCATCCGCGCCGGTGGTTTCAGGGCGCAGCTTCCGGGTGTTCGGCCTGGACTGCGCAGAAGAAGTGGCAACGTTGAAATCGGCCGTCGGACCGGTGGTCGGCGGGACGACACATCTGGCGTTCGACGTCATCAACGGACGGATGACCGTTCTGGACGGTGCGGGTCCCATCCAGGCCAGCACGATCGTTTCGGCGGTCGCCGCAACCGGCATGCGGGCAGAGCCATGGCAGGAAGGCGCACCGCCGGCCAAGGATGCGCGGCTTGCCGAGCAAAAGCTGTTCACCGCGCTGAGCGGCCTGTTCCTCCTTGCCGGCTTCGTCGTCCATGCCATGATGTCGCCGGGCCAGTCTTTCCTGGAGATCATGGCTTTCCATCATCCCGAGGGCGCGCCGCTCGCCGAGCAGGCGGCGCTCATCCTGTCGGTCATCACCGGTGCGCGCTTCGTCGTGGTCAAGGCGTGGTATGCGCTCAGGCGCATGTCGCCGGATATGAACCTGCTGATGATGGTGGCCGTGGCTGGTGCGCTCATCCTCGGCGACTGGTTCGAAGCCGCCACCGTCGCTTTCCTGTTTGCGCTGTCGCTGATGCTTGAAAGCTGGAGTGTCGGCCGCGCGCGCAATGCGGTTTCGGCCTTGCTCGACCTCGCACCGCCTGTGGTGCGGGTGAAGGATGCGAATGGCGAACGCGAGGTGAAGGCGGCGGATGTGCGTATCGGTACACGTTTCATCGTGCGCGGCGGCGACCGCATCGCGCTCGATGGCCGCGTCGTTTCAGGCGTCAGCTCCGTCAATCAGGCGCCGATTACGGGCGAAAGCATTCCAGTCGGCAAGGAACCGGGCGACGAGGTGTTCGCCGGTACCGTGAATGGCGACGGGACGCTGGAAGTGGAGGCGACCAAGGCGGCGAGCGATACGACGCTGGCGCGCATCATCCGCATGGTGTCGGACGCCCACAGCCGGCGTGCGGCGGTGGAGCAGTGGGTGGAGCGCTTCGCGCGCGTCTACACGCCCGCTGTCATGCTGCTGGCGCTGCTGGTGTTCGTCGTGCCGCCACTGTTGTTCGGTGGCGAATGGAGGGCGTGGTTCTACAATGCGCTGGTGCTGCTGGTCATTGCCTGCCCCTGTGCGCTGGTCATCTCCACCCCGGTGTCGATCGTCGCCGCGCTCGCTTCGGCCGCGCGCAATGGCGTGCTGATCAAGGGTGGCACCTTCATCGAGCTGCCGTCCAGGCTCACCGCGCTCGCCATGGACAAGACCGGCACGCTGACCAGGGGCGAGCCGCAGGTTACGGCCGTCATCCCGCTTTCGGGCCATGACGAGCAGGAACTGTTGCAGCGGGCCGGCGCGCTGGAGGCGCGCAGTTCGCATCCGCTGGCCGATGCGATCCTGCGTCACATGAAGCAAAGCGGCATCGAGCCGATTGCCGGCGAGGATATTAAGCTGCTGCCGGGCAAGGGCGTGCAGGGCACCTTCAACGGCAAGACATACTGGCTCGGCTCATGGCGTTACGCGGTCGCGCGGGGTCAGGCCGACGATGCCGTCGCGGCCCGGATTGCCCAACTGGAGGGGAACGGCGCCACCACCGTGGTCGTCGGCTCCGAAGGCCATCTGTGTGGCGTCATTGCGCTCGCCGACACGATCCGGCCAGAGGCAAAGGCCATCCTGTCCGCGCTGCATGCGCAGGGGGTGAAAGAGGTTGTCATGCTGACCGGCGACAACCGCGCCGCCGCGGAAAGCGTTGCGCGGCAGGTCGGCATCGATACGGTGCGGGCCGAGCTTCTGCCGGCGCAGAAAGTCGAGGTCGTCGACGAATTGACCGGGCGTCACGCGATGGTCGCCATGATCGGTGACGGCGTCAACGATGCGCCGGCCATGGCGCGCGCCAATTTCGGCATTGCCATGGGTGCCATCGGGTCCGACGCGGCCATAGAGACGGCCGACATTGCGCTCATGACCGACGATCTCTCCAAGGTGCCATGGCTGATCCGCCATTCGCGCCGTGCCATGGGCGTCATCCGGCAGAACATCGTCTTCGCGCTTGGCGTGAAGGCCGTGTTCATGGCGCTGACGGCATTCGGCATCGCCACCATGTGGGGGGCGATCGCGGCGGATGTCGGCGCCTCGCTGCTGGTGGTGGGCAATGCGCTGCGTTTGCTCAACGGCAAGTCACAAAGCGCGTGATCGCAAGGTTTCGTTAACAATAACAGCCAAGAATTGTCGCCAAACATGATTTGACGCCCGCAGTTCCGCCACAGATGAATGGCAGGGGAGGATCGGGCGACGGGTTTTTCGGGGACGAGCCGGATTTGAAACTGCTGCGTAGATTTGCTGTTCCTTTGGCTGCTCTGGCGCTGTCGACTGCGCTGGCGGGGTGCGTTTCGAGTGTGCTCGATCCCAATGTGAAGGCGAGCCAGCCGATACCCGCCAGGCTGGTCAGCCAGATGACCGCCAAGCAGATGAAGCCGTCCGACCCGATCGTGGTGCGCATCTTCAAGGAAGAGAGCGAACTGGAGATCTGGAAACGCGACCGCAGCGGACGCTACGCGCGGCTGAAGAGCTATCCGATGTGCCGCTGGTCGGGCCAGCTCGGGCCCAAGAAGCGCAATGGCGACCGGCAGGCGCCGGAAGGCTTCTATCAGGTCAACGTCCGCATGCTGAACCCGGCATCGCAATATTACCTGTCCTTCGATCTCGGTTTCCCGAACAAGCTGGAAAAGGCGCTGGGCTATAGTGGCGACTCGCTGATGGTGCATGGCGCCTGCTCATCCTCCGGCTGCTACGCCATGACGGATGACGGCGTTTCGGAAATCTACGCCGTCGTGCGCGAGGCGCTGCGCGGCGGCCAGACCTCGTTCCAGGTGCAGGCCTTCCCCTTCCGCATGACGCCGCAGAACATGGCGCGCCATCGTGACGATCCGAACATGCCGTTCTGGAAGAATCTCAAGGAAGGCTACGACATTCTCGAAGTGAAGCGGCGGCCGCCGGTCGTGTCGGCCTGCGGGGGGCGCTATGTGTTCGATGCGCAGTTCGCCAATGGCGAGCCCGCCGATCCGCTGGCTGCCTGCCCGCCGATGACGAGCGCGCCCGACCCGGACCTGATTGCCAGGCGCGACGCCGACGCGCGCGCCATGGAGGCCGCTGCCGTCAGCGGGTCGCTCATCTCCGCCCATGCCTACACGGATGGCGGAATGCACCCCAGCTTCCGCGAGTTGCTGCAGAAGAATGGCGCAAAGAATCTGGCCAAGAAGACATCACGGACGAATGTGCCGATCAGCCGGCCGGATGCGGTGCTGCTGATGGGCCAATCCGGCCAGGAAAACTGATCCGAACGCTTTATCGTTCGAGTGGCTTCACGCGAGAGTGAAGCCACTGCCTGCCCAAGGCACTATGGACGCTGCGGAAAAGCCTCCTACACTTCAACGTGTAGTGGTCGGCATTTTCAGGCATGCGTTCTGCGTTGGAAGGGGCAGTCCATGGTCAGTCGGCGTTTGTTCATGCTGGGGTTGGTCGCCGCAGCGATGTCACCTCGGACCGCACTGGCGGCCAGGTCTCACAAGCACTTCGTCCTCAACCGGAAATATGCGCCGCACAACGTCGCCTTCCCGTTCGAATACGATCCGGGGATGGTGGTGGTCGATCCATATGAGAGGTTCCTTTACCTCATCACGCGGCCCGGCACTGCCCGTCGCTATGGGGTGGGGGTCGGCAAAGCCGGTCTTGCCTGGTCCGGCTACGCCTATATCGGCCGTAAGGAAGAATGGCCGCATTGGCGGCCAACCGATGACATGATCAGGCGCGATCCGCGCAAATACGCCAAATATGCCGATGGTGTGGACGGAGGGCCACGAAATCCGCTCGGTGCGCGGGCATTGTATCTCTATGGCGAAGACGGGCGGGACACCATGTATCGCATCCACGGCACCAACGAGCCGTGGACAATCGGACGTGCGGTGTCGAACGGTTGCATCCGCATGCTCAACGCGCATGTCGAGGATCTTTATGATCGGGTGGAGATCGGCACGCCGGTTCTGGTGCTTTGAAAATTCGAGGCTTTCCCCGAGAAGGTTCCCCGTGCTTGCCGCCTGGGGAACCCGTGCCTTTATCTGGCTATACAGAAGTGCTGCTGGCCGTCATTGCCGGTGAAGGTGCCGGTGCGCGGATTGAAGGTCCGGTACCGGTTCCGGCAATAATTCAGCCATTCCGGCGACCATTCCGCGGTCGAGTAGCCCGTTTCTCCATAGCTTGTGGCGTACATGGGCGCGGCGCCGGAATAGTTGGGCGCGTACATGGGTTGCGTGCTGCTGTAATTGGGGTCGGTCGTGTAGGTGGGCCCCCAATGGTTCCGGGCGAAGAGGCCGCCAATCAGCGCGCCGGCCGCGACGCCGATGATGGCTGCGGCCCAGATCGCTTCGGGATGTGCATCCGCCGGCGGTACGGAGGTTAGCGTGGTCGCGGCCACGGCCGCGGCGAGAGCGGTGGTCTTGAGAGGATTAATCATCACAATCTCCTTCTCGCAGATACGGGTGGGAGGCCCGGATCAGGCTGCATCAGGAGAAAATAAGAACACCGCCCTGCAGAACAAGAAACTCAAGGCGCGTCGGCCAATTCGTGATCGATTGCGTCGCAAGCATGCAGTTGCGTTCCATCTATTTGTTCAGGAACGATTTTTCGGAGACGTGCTTTTCGTTTTTCGGGATCATGTTCGAATATGTGATCGGACCGTGCCTGCTGCGCCGAGGTGCAGAGCAAGTCGCGGGGCCCAGGCTTTGTGCCAGGCCCTCGCGGATTTGTTCACCCGGCGTTGCAGAAGTGCTGCAACCCGTCATAACCGGTAAAGGTGCCGGAACGCGGGTTGAACGAACGATAGCGGTCGGAGCAGTAGCGATACCATTCGGGCGTCCAGGGTTCGAGCGCGCCGTAGCGGTCGACATAAACCGGGGCCGGGCGACGCACATAGCGATAGCGCGGCTCGGCATAGACGTAGTCCGGGGCATAATAGGGATCGACTGGCTCATAGTAGCGTGGCTGGGACGCCGCGTTCGCAGCGCCTGCGGCAAGCGCGCCGACTGCCAGCCCCAGCACGCCCGCTGCGACGATGTCGCCGCTGCGATCGCGATGGCCATGGTGCCGCCAGCGTTCACCGGCATTCGCGGCCGGAAGCGATGCCACCAGCGTCGTTGCGGCCACGGCGGTGGCAAGAACGGTGGTCTTGAGAAAATGGTTCATTCCGATCTCCTTCGAGCGGTCGCTTTTTCCAGAGGCGGCCAAGCTTTCGGAAGATCCTACCGCGCTGCGCCTGAATGCAGGCTGAACGGCGTTTATGTCGAAATCAGGAATGCGTAAGCGGGGGGAAAACACAAAAAATTGCCCGATGAAACAACGCGAACCGTGCTTCATCGATGAAAGGGGGTTCCCTGCTCCCTCGGCACCGCTGCCTGGCAATCGCCGGGTCGTTGCGGGTATGCAGCGGCAAGACACACCCCGGGACCATTTCTGGCGTAATATCTTCGCGGCGGCAGACTGTCCGGTGTCCGCCGCGAAGTGGTCATCCGAGCGCGTGGGCGCCCGGACGTATCAGGCAATCGTCAGGTTTACGGCCTTGGGGCCCTTGCCGCGCTTGTCCGGCTCGGTCTCGAACGTGACTTTCTGGCCATCATCAAGGCCCGGAAGTCCGGAGGCCTGCACGGCGGAGATGTGAACGAAAACGTCCTTCGCACCATCGTCCGGCGTGATGAAGCCGAAGCCTTTGGCATGATTGAAGAATTTTACAGTGCCGGTCTGCGGCATGGGTAGCTCCTTGTATTCCCCTCATAAGTCCATATCTGGCGGAATTTCCGCCATCTCGGTCGTTCACTGGGGGAGAAGAAACAGACATCGAGTGGGGCATTCGCCCTCTTTTTCACGATTCCAGCCAGGAAACCTTCGGTTTTCCCAGGGCAGGCTATTCCACTCTCCGGGCCCGTAAATGCCCGAAGGCTAAGTTTCTCCATATTTTATCGACAGGGGCAAGCAAAAGTTTTCGGCAGCACCTTGGCGGGCGAGGAAGTTTTTGCGCGCCTGCGCTTCAAATGCATTTCACGATGCATCTTGTGCGGAAAAATATGCCGATAAATCAAAGAGAAAGGCGCGGCATAAGCCGCGCCTTTCATCGATTTCGGGATCGTTCCAGCCGGTCTGGGTCAGACGACGGCGAGGTTGACCGCCTTCGGGCCCTTGCCCATGCGATCAGGCTCGACGTCGAAGGTGACCTTCTGGCCGTCGACCAACGTGTGCAGGCCGGACCGTTCGACAGCAGAGATGTGAACGAAGACGTCTTTTGCGCCGCCGTCCGGCGTGATGAAGCCGAAACCCTTGGTGGCGTTGAAGAATTTGACGGTGCCGCTTTGGGACATTGTGGGGAAACTCCTTCACCCATTTTCAGTCGGTCCCCGATCCGTCTGGCGCCGGCGCGGGGAGGTGGTAGCAAATTGGCGGTCGTGCATTCGCGCACGGTGAAGCCCCCGCCAAAACGGGGCTGTCAGAGATTCACGGTTTTCGGAGAGTGGGGTCTGCAACAAGCGTTCCAATCACCGGGCCACAAATGCCCGAACCACGAATTCATTGCACGGAAATGTGAAGCTGGCAAGACAGCTTGTGCGAAGACGATTTCAGTTTGCCAATATAATTTAGCAAATCAAGATATATAAGGAAGTCGTCGACATCGTTCCTTGATCGCAAAGTCAAGGGGGTGTTGCGAACGGAAGTCGACGAGTGTCTTGTTCTGATGCGGGGGGAGTATGCGCCCGGCGAATCTTGCGCCGGACGCATGGAAGACCTGGCTCGATTTCGACTTATACTGCGGGACGCAGGGCGAGCGCGAACGTCAGCCCTTTTTCACCGGTGCGTTCATGCCCCAGTTCACGCCGAACGGATCGCGCAGCAAACCCCAGCGATCGCCCCAGAACATCACGTCGAGCGGCACCTCCACCGTGCAACCGGCATCGACGGCGCGCTGCCACCATGCGTCGACATCGTCGCCAAGGATGAGCTGCATCGTATAGCCCTGCGGTGGAACGCTGGGATGGCCGTGTTCGGGGTATGCATCGCCGAGCATCAGGGAGCTTCCGTTGACGTAGAGATGCACATGCATCGTGCGGCCCTTGTCGTCCGGCGGATAGGCGAATGCGAGTTCGGCGCCGAAGGCGCGCTTGTAGAAGTCGGCCGCTTTCACGGCGCCATCCACCTGCAGATAGGCGACGAGGCCGCCCAGCGTCCTGGCCGGTGCTTGTGTGGTCGCTTCGGTCATGTCTTTTCCTCCATTGATTGTCGCGCTTTCCCATGACGGCGGAGAAACAGGTTTTCCGACAACCGAGCGGAATTTTTTTTAAGAACACCCGGTTGCGGCCAGAGCCAGAAGGGAGAAAAATTCCGCTCGTCGTGTCGGTTCGGCAAGGGGGCGGACGTCTTCGATGTGCAAACGCAACGGGAGAGATGAAAAATGTCCTATGTCGATGGTTTCGTGGTCGCTGTACCCAAGGACAATATCGACGCCTACAAGTCGATGGCGAAACTGGCCGGAGAGGTCTGGATGGAACATGGCGCGCGCGCCTATGTCGAATGCATAGGCGACGATGTGCCTTATGGCGAACTGACCTCGTTTCCGCGTGCCGTGCAGGCCAAGGAAAATGAGATCGTGGTGTTCTCATGGATCGTCTACGGCTCGCGCGAGGACCGCGATGCCATCAACGGGAAGGTGATGGCCGATCCGCGCCTGAAGGATTTCATGAACGATGCGCCTTTCGACGGAAAACGCATGATCTATGGCGGCTTCCAGAGCTTCATGGAGCTGGGTTGACGCCTCTCGCGATCGGATGAAGGCGATGCTTCAATCCGGTCGCGAGATATTCCGGTGTTCGCGCAAGCGGGCGATCACGCGGTCGCCCATGCGCGCGCAACGCATGCCGTCGAAGGGGAAAAGGCTCGAAAAGGTCGCGGAAAACCGCCGTTCGATCGAATTGCGCATCATCGCGCGGGCACGGTGGAGACGCGTCTTTACGGTTTCGGGACGGATCGCGAGGAGGGTTGCCGTCTCCTCGATGCTCATTTCCTCGACATCGCGCAGGACGAAGACGATCCTGAACGGTTCCGGCAGTTCGTCCACCGTGCGTTCGAGGAGATCGCGTAGCTGGCTGCGCGCCGTTTCCGCCTCGGGGTCGGGCACATGCGCTCCGGGGAAGGGGATCAGTTGCGCCTCATCGGCCCTGTCGACCTCCTCGAGTTCGGCAGTCGGCCGGCGGCGGCGCAACCGCCCCAGCGCCTCGTTGAGCGCAATCCGGGTCAGCCAGGTGAGCATGCGCGCCTCGCCGCGAAAGGAAGCCAGATTGGTGAAGGCTTTGACGTAGGTTTCCTGAACGATGTCCTCGGCTTCCGCGTCGTCGCGCACAATGCTTCGGGCGATACGGAAGAGCCGTCGATTGTGGCGACGTATGAGCGTGCGAATGGCTGCTTCATCGTTGCGGCGTGCAAGCTCGACCAGACATGCATCGTCCTGTGACTCAAGGCTGTTCAGAGGCGTTTGTGCCCGCACGGGACTTGTCTGCATGACATTCCTCGCTCCCTGGGATTTCTCGGAACATTGTGTGTCAGGCGCGTCGAACAATGCCTTTTTTCATGATCTCATCCACTGCCGGGAAGTTATCGAGCGCTATCTGCGGCAAGGCTCCCTCACTCTCGGGGTTCTGTGGCATTGCCAGATCCCAGTCGTTTTCGGCCGGGTCGCCCACAACGATCCGGCCAACCATGCCAGCGTGCTCGTGCGGGATACAGTAGAAGTCGTAAATCCCCGGCACCGTCAGCGTGACCGAAAAGGTCTCATTCGGCAACAGGTAGTCGGAATCCCACGGCCTGGCTTTCGTCGGGATGCGGCGTGGCCGGTCAAACAGCGACGGGTGATAGGCGGTGGCGGTATGCGAGTTGCCGGCGTCGCCGTTTGTCCAGCGCACCGTCTGGCCCGGCTGAATGCGCAAGCCGATCGGGTCGAACCACACATGCGCGCCGTCGGCATTGCCATGCATCCGTATATCGACCACGTCCGAGGCCAGAGCCGGCAGGCGAAGGAGGCCGAAGGCGGCGAGAAAGCCGCCGCCTGCCTGCAACATATGTCGCCTGGTGGTGATCATTTCGCGACCCGCGCCTCGTCCTTGGCCGAAACATGCCACAGAACGATGTGGGTGTGCGGCGTTTCCACGCCCGGATGGCCGGCATTGTAGTAAATGCTGACATGATCGACATTGCCGCCCGGAGCCGCAAGATCATCAAAGTGCTTGTCCGGATTCAGGTCCTTGAGGGGGATCATGTAAATGGTGCTGACGAGTGCCCCGTCATGGTCGTAGGCAAGGAAGGGGCCAGCGGGAAGCGTCTTGGGATCGACGAAAAGCTGACCGATTCCGGGAATGAAGTCCGGCAGCTTTACCAGTTTGCTGACCTGCTCATACGGGGCCGACGGGGGCGACTTGGCGACCTGCTCGGCAGCGGCGACGGGCAGCGTGCCGGCGGCGGTCAGGGCAAGTGCAAAGGCGAGCGCTTTCATGGACAATGCTCCTTGGCAAGGCGCGACCGTTCATTCGGCCGCTAAGCGTTGGATGGCGCTGCCTCGCAAAGGTTCCCATGAAATTCGATATTGTTGGCCAACGCGCCGCCCGACGTGACGGCAGGCGACCCGGATGCGTTTCCGTTGTCGTCCCGCCAGGGAGGAGCCGGCGCGGTGCCTGGGCTGCCGCGCGTCAATCCTCAAGCACGAAGGTCACTTTCAGATTGACGCGGTATTGGGTGATCTTGCCGCTGCTGACTTCGACCTGCTGATCCTTTACCCAGGCGCTGGTGATGTTTTTCAGCGTCTTGGCAGCGCGCTCCACGCCCAGTCTCACGGCGTCGTCGAAGCCCTTGTCGGAGGTGGCGATAATTTCCGTGACCTTGGCGACTGACATGATTTTCCTCCTGTTGCTGAACAAACGGCTTCGCGCCGCGATTGCGGCGGAAGGGCCCGAAATGGCGGGCCTGGCTATGCAGCAGGAAGGTAGGGCGGGCGGCGGCATTGTCATCGGCGACACAGCCGGATGCAGCAGCCATTTTTCGACGGAACGGTGCGTAGCCTCAATGGCCCGGCCTTTAGTATGATCCCGAAAAGTGGGAACCGGCTTTCGGAAAAGATCATGCTCAAACAAACAGCCGGAGCCTGATGACGCTCCGAGAAACGTCATCAGCCTCCGGCGGCATGGCTTTTGCCTGAGAAGTCTACCTGAGAAGTCCGGGCTTCAGTGCCCCGGTTTGCCGGTCTTGCCGGGCCGCCGTTTGCGCTGACGTTCGTCGGCCGGGTCCTCATAGGATCCCGCGCCGATCTTGGCCCGCTTGATGGGTTTGGTGCCTTCCACCGGCTTTTCGGTGCGGCCCACGGTCATTTCGTCCAGACTGTTCTTTCGGAAGAGGGATTTGCCGCCGCTTGCCCGATCGTCGTCCGGCAGGCCGTAATCGGCACCGTGAGCTTCCTGCGCCGACTGCTTCTTGAACAGCGAGCGCGAAACCGCGCCGGCCGGCGTGGTCATGTCGGTGCCGGGGCCCATGTCGTCGATATGCGGTTTCTGGAACAGTGAGGTGCCCAGCGGCTTTGCGCCGTCGGCACCCATTTCGTCCAGATGAGGCTTGCGGAACAAGGATGAATCGCCCTTGTCGCCGACTGCGCGATGCCTGGCGATGCCCTTGTTGTGCTTGCCCTTTTCACGGCCGGAAACGGGACTTTCCATCTCGGCGTATTTCGCCAGTGGATCGTCCGAGACGGAAAGCTCCAGCTCGCGCAGGCGCTTGATCTCGTCGCGGATGCGCGCGGCGCGCTCGAAGTCGAGATCGGCGGCGGCATCGCGCATCTGCTTGTCCAGCGCCTCCAGATGCGCCTTGAGATTGTTGCCGACCATGTTGCCGTCAGCGGCGAAGTCGGAAATGTCGGCGCGGACGTGGTCTTTCTCGTAGACCGATTCCAGAATGTCGGCGATGCGCGACTTCACGCTTTCCGGCGTGATGCCGTTGGCCTCGTTCCATGCCACCTGCTTTTCGCGGCGGCGCGTGGTTTCGGCCATCGCCCGTTCCATCGAGCCGGTGATGTTGTCGGCATAGAGGATGACCTTGCCATCGACGTTACGCGCCGCGCGGCCGATGGTCTGGATGAGCGAGGTCTCCGAACGCAGAAACCCTTCCTTGTCGGCGTCGAGAATGGCGACGAAGCCGCATTCGGGGATGTCGAGACCTTCGCGCAGCAGGTTGATGCCGACCAGCACGTCGAAGGCGCCGAGGCGCAGGTCACGCAGGATTTCGATGCGCTCCAGCGTGTCGATGTCGGAGTGCATGTAACGCACGCGAATGCCGTTCTCGTGCAGATATTCGGTCAGGTCCTCAGCCATGCGCTTGGTCAGCACCGTGACCAGCGTGCGGTAGCCCTTGGCGGTGGTTTCGCGGATTTCGCCCAGCACGTCGTCGACCTGGCTCTTGGCCGGGCGCACTTCGACAGGCGGGTCGATGAGGCCGGTCGGACGAATGACCTGCTCGGCGAACACACCGCCGGATTCCTCCAGCTCCCAGCCGCCGGGCGTGGCCGAAACCGCCACGGTGAGCGGGCGCATTGCGTCCCATTCCTCGAAGCGCAGCGGCCGGTTGTCCATGCAGGAGGGGAGGCGGAAACCATATTCGGCAAGGGTAGCCTTGCGGCGGAAGTCGCCGCGATACATGCCGCCGATCTGCGGCACGGTGACGTGGCTCTCGTCGATGAAGACGATGGCGTTGTCCGGCACATATTCGAACAGCGTGGGCGGTGGGTCACCGGGGTCGCGGCCGGTCAGGTAGCGCGAATAGTTCTCGATACCGGCGCAGGAACCGGTTGCCTCGAGCATTTCGAGGTCGAAGCGCGTGCGCTGCTCCAGCCGCTGTGCTTCAAGAAGGCGTCCAGCCTTTTCAAGCTCCTGCAGCCGGTGCTGCAGCTCTTCCTTGATGGACTTGATGGCCTGATTCAAGGTCGGGCGCGGCGTCACATAATGCGAGTTGGCGTAGATCTTCACGCTTTTCAGGTCGCCGGTCTTTTGGCCGGTCAGCGGGTCGAACTCGGTGATCTGCTCGATCTCGTCGCCGAACATGGAGATGCGCCAGGCCGAATCTTCCAAGTGGGCCGGGAAGATTTCGATCGTGTCGCCGCGCACGCGGAAGGAGCCGCGCACGAAGTTGACGTCCTGCCGCTTGTATTGCTGGGCGACGAGGTCGGCGAGCAGTTGCCGCTGGTCGAGCCGGTCGCCGACCTGCATCTGGAAGGTCATCGCCGTATAGGTCTCTACCGAGCCGATACCGTAGATGCAGGACACGGAGGCGACGATGATGACGTCGTCGCGCTCCAGCAGCGAGCGGGTGGCCGAGTGGCGCATGCGGTCGATCTGCTCGTTGATCGACGATTCCTTCTCGATGAAGGTGTCGGTGCGAGGCACATAGGCTTCCGGCTGGTAGTAGTCGTAGTAGGAGACGAAATACTCGACCGCGTTGTCGGGGAAGAATTTCTTGAACTCGGCGTAAAGCTGCGCCGCGAGCGTCTTGTTGGGGGCGAGGATCAGGGCAGGGCGCTGCGTTTCCTCGATCACCTTGGCCATGGTGAAGGTCTTGCCGGAGCCGGTGACGCCGAGCAGCACCTGCGTGCGCTCGCTTTGGCCGACGCCTTCCACGAGGTCCTTGATGGCGGTCGGCTGGTCGCCCGCCGGCTCGAAGTCCGAGACCATCTTGATGGCCACGCCGCCTTCGGACTTTTCCGGGCGTTCGGGCCGATGCGGCACCCAGGCCTTGCCGTTCTTGTGCAGCGGATTGCCACTTTCGATCAGCGCCGAAAGTGCTGCGACCGTGGCGGTGACGCCCGAAGGGGCGAGCGTCTCGGCCTCCTCCAGGCTGATGTCCATGCCGGCGACCGGGTTGAGGCCGGCGGCGGCACGCTCCTTGGCCGTGGCCGCGCCGCCCATCGAAGTGCCGCGCGCCGTGCGTGCCGGGGCGGCGGAACGCTCGGGAACCTTCTTGGCGGATTTTGGCTTGGCCTTTTCCGCTTTGCGCGCAATCTCGTCGGCCCAATCGGAAATCGAGCCGCTCAATGGCGTACCGGACAACCCGGCCTGTGGAGCCTCCGAAAAGCCTTTGCGCTCAAGCGGTTCTGCGGCATCGAGAAAATCGGTCAATGCGCTGCGCCGCATGCCCTTTGCGGGGCGATCGTCGCGTGCGGCCGCGTCGTGCGGCGATTTCTTGTCGGGGGATTTGACCATGGTCCGGAATATGGTGGGAGTCCGAGGAAATGAAAAGGGCCGGCAGGGCAAAAGCCACTGCTGCTGACATGGCGGTGTCAGTGGCGGCTACTGGCAGTTGCCTATGGCATCGCGAATAAGCTGGCCGCCCCCGGTGAGGTCGAAGCTGGCGAAACTCTCGAACGTGGACCCATCTGAGCCTGTCGTCGGGTTGAGGTCGAAGTTGAGAGTCAACAACTCCCCGGTGCCGAGAGCTGCGACCAACGCCGGGTCGAGCGGTGCCTGATAGCCGTCCTGTTCCTCGCCTTCCGAGAACAGGACCACGGCATCGCCGGAGCCAGCCGCAACGATGGGGAAGACCTGATCGTCCACCACGGCGCGGATGAAGCCGGGTTTGTAGAAAAAGTCCTCGACCTCGCCGCCGGAGAGCGGCCGGATCGTGCCGTCACCGCCTGAATAGACGTCGATTACCGCGCCATCCACGCAATGCAGCACGACGGCCTGAATGGTGCTGTTTGTGTCGCTCGGCGCGGAGGTCACGCCATCGTCGAGCGGTTTCCATTCGGCAAGCGCCGGCTGGGCAAACAACAAGACGACAGCGGCCAGAAGAACTTTCTTCATGCACGAAATTAGCCATGGATTTGGGGTGTCGGCAAGGGGACGCCACGACCGCGATGCGGGTGTTTTTCCAGCGTGACGAGTTATCGCGAATACGTGTTCTTCAAATCTCGTTTGTGGGAGCAACCGTTTCGGGGTCGATGCGTTAGCCCGCCGCTTGCTCTCGCGCCGGATGTGTCGATGGGCGACGCATCTCTGCGCTACAATAGGAGAAGCCGATGAAAACGATCCTCGCAACGGCCTTGCTGACGATGATGGCCATCGCGCCGACGATGGCTGGAGAAATGCAGGGTAAGATCAAGTCGGTCGATATGAAGAAGCATGAGATCACCATGCAGGATGGAATGTCGGTCATGGTGAAGCCGACCGTGAAGCTGGATGGGCTGAAGGCTGGCGAGCAGGTGAAAATAACGACCGGCAGCGACAAGATGGCGACCGCCGTTGAACGAGTGAAGTGACGATGATCCGCGAAGGTCGGCCCGGTGGGCCGGCCTTCGCATGACGATTCCGGATTTTCTGCCAAGGCGCTGATCGGGATCGCAATTTTCCTACGGGAACAGCGGATCCTGCGCCATTTGCAGATGCAGTTCCGGGCCGGTCCAGGGATGCGCCTCGCACACCGCCTCATCCAGTTCGACGCCGAGTCCCGGTTCCTTCGAAGGAATGACGTTCCCGCTCTGCCAGTCGATCTTTGACTTCAGAAGCTTCTCGTGGAAACCGTCCCACTGTTTCAGCGACTCCAGAATGAGGAAGTTGGGCAAGCTCGTAGCAAGTTGGATGTTGGCCGCGCCGACGATCGGTCCGCAATAGCAGTGCGGCGCGATCTGGATATGGTAGGCCTCGGCCATGGCCGCGATCTTCTTCGTTTCGAGAATGCCGCCAGAGCGGCCGAGGTCCGGTTGCAGGATGCTGGCCGCGCGGTTTTCGATGATACGGGCGAATTCCCATTTCGTCGTCAGCCGCTCGCCAGTGGCGATGGGAATTGAGGTGCCACGGGCCACTTGCGCCATCACCTCAGGCATGTCCGGCGGCACCGGTTCCTCGAACCACAGCGGATCGTAGGGCTCGATGGCCCTGGCCATGCGCAGCGCGCCGGCGGCTGTGAACTGGCCATGCGTGCCGAATAATATGTCGGCACGGTTGCCCACCGCTGCACGGATTGCCTTCAGCATGCGCGCCGACAGGTCGATGTCGATGAGGCGCGGCTGGTGGCCGTCGAAGGCTGTATAGGGCCCGGCGGGGTCGAGCTTCACCGCATTGAAACCCTGCTCGACATAGGCGAGGGCGCATTCGGCGGCCAGGTCGGGGTCGTTGTAGACGTTCTTGTCCGGGTTGTCGGCCTCGGCCGGCACGGCGCTGCCGGTTTGCGGATAAAGATAGGTGTAGGAGCGCAGCGCCTCATGCACCTGGCCACCCAGCAGCTTGTAGACCGGCTTTCCCGCCTCCTTGCCGACAATGTCCCAGCAGGCGATTTCCAGCGCAGAAAAGCAGCCCATGACGGAAATGTCCGGCCGTTGCGAGAACCCGGAGGAATAGGCGCGACGAAAGAAGGTTTCGATGTCGTGGGGATCGTGCCCGACCAGGTAGCGCTCGGCGAGGTCTTCGATCATGCGCGCGGTGACATGTGGGCCGAAGGTGGCGTTATAGGCCTCGCCATAGCCGACCACGTTGCTGTCGGTCGTGAGCTTCACGAAGATGAAATAGCGTCCACCGATGCCCGGTGGCGGATTGCCGACGACGAAGGTTTTTACGTCGGTGATCTTCATGCGTGATCCTCCAAAATCATCTCCGCGCCCTTCCAGCCGGTCATGATGGAAGCTGCATTGGTGTTGCCGCTGATGTTGTCGGGGAAGATCGAGGCGTCGACAATGCGCAGGCCATCAAGCCCGTGTACCTTCAGGCGCGGGTCAACGACGGATTGCGATGCGTCGACCCCCATGCGGCAGGTCGAGACCGGGTGATAGACCGTGCCGCTGCGCTTGCGGAAATCGGCGATCAACTCGTCGTCGCTCACGCATTTCGGGCCGGGCAGCACCTCTTGCTCGATTACTTCGCGCATGGCGGGCATCGATGCGAGCTTGCGCAGGAATTTCACCGCAGCGAGCATTTCGGCGACGTCGGTGTCGGTGGAATAGGCGTTGGGCACGATCCTGGGATGGTCGAGCGGGTTTTTTGTGCGGATCATGATCGAGCCGCGGCTCGACGGCCGGCAGTTGGACAGGCCGATGGAAAAGCCCGGCCACGGGTCGGGTGTCAGGATGGGGCGTTCGCCCGGCTTGGGCAGAACCGTCGAGAACGCCTGGAAATAGAGCTGCATGTTGGGGCGCGCTTGCGTGGCGTCCGTGCGGAAGAAGCCGCCGCCCTGGTTCATGCTCATCGACAGCGGGCCGGTGCTCAGCAGGAGATATTGCATACCGACCAGCATCTTGCCCCACCACGGGCGAAGCGTCTGGTTCAGCGTCGGCAGCCGTCCTTTGTAGGTGTAGTTGATGCCGAGATGATCCTGCAGATTGGCGCCGACATGGGCGTTGGCATGCACCACCGGGATGCCAAGGTCCCTTAACAGATCGGCAGGACCGACGCCGGAAAGCTGCAAGAGTTGCGGCGTGTTGACCGAGCCGCCACACAGCACCACCTCGCGCCCGGCGCGTGCCGTGTGCGTGCGGCCGTTCTTCAGATATTCGATGCCGGTTGCGCGGCTGCCTTCAAACAGGATTTTCGTCGCCAGGGCATCGGTTTCGACGCGGACATTGGCGCGTTTCATGGCCGGGCGCAGGAAGGCGTGGGCGGCGGACCAGCGGCGGCCATCCTTCGTGTTGAGCTGATAGATGCCGACGCCTTCCTGGGCCGCGCCGTTGAAATCCTGATTGAGGGCGAGGCCGGCCTGCTCCCCGGCCTCGAGGAAGCGGTGGGTGAGGGGATGCACGCGGCTGCGATTGTCGGTCACGTGGATCGGGCCGCCGCGCCCGCGCCATTCGTCGGCGCCGGCTTCGTTGTCCTCGATCGCCTTGAAGATCGGCAGGAGATCATCATAGCTCCAGCCGGAATTACCCGCCGCTGCCCAGCCGTCGAAATCCTCGCGCTGGCCGCGAATCCAGACCATGGCGTTGATGGAGCTGGAGCCGCCGAGCAGTTTGCCGCGCGGCCAGTGGTCGGCATTGCCGGCGAGGCCGGGATCGGCTTCCGTCTTGTAGTTCCAGTTCACCGCCGGGTCGAAGAAGGTTTTGCCATAGCCCAGCGGCATCTGCACGAAGAAGCGGCGGTCGGTGCCGCCGGCCTCCAGAACCAGCACCGAGTGGCGCCCGCCGGCCGACAGTTTTTCGGCCACAACGCAGCCGGCTGAACCTGCACCGATGATAATGAAATCATAGTCTTGCATCGGAAAGAAAAGACCGTCCGCAAACTGGCTCAACCATCGATTCAAGCCTAGACCCTGTCTCGTCGCCTTGGCCGATGGGCGACCGGCATGGCCTGTGAAAAAAGCGACCGTGTGGCAATTGCGAAGCTTGTCGGGTGCGGCGGTAACTGCCAACCATGCAGGTGAGGTCAGGGAGATTCCAGATGGTGCAATACGCAGACGGTCAGCCGACAGGCGAACTCACCTTGCGCACGCTGGCCATGCCGGCTGACGCCAATGCCGCCGGCGATATTTTCGGCGGCTGGGTGATGGCGCAGATGGACCTTGCCTGCGGCATCCGCGCCGCCGAACGCGCGAGAGGGCGCGTGGTGACGGCGGCGGTGAAGGAAATGTCCTTCGCCAAACCGATGAAGATCGGTGACACGCTATGCATCTACACCCATGTTACCCGCATTGGCCGCACCTCCATGACTCTGAAGGTCGAGGCATGGGCGCAACGCTACCTCACTGAACTGATGGAACGTGTGACCGACGCCGATTTCGTCATGGTGGCTCTGGACGGCGAGGGCAAGCCGAAGCCGGTGCCGGTGGAAGAGGGGAATGAATAGGGAGTAGCCAATAGCGAATAGGGCGGAAGTGAAAATGGCTTGACGGGCTACGGCAACCGCCAACCCTCGCTACTCGCTACTCGCTACTCGCTGTCTTGTAACCCGTTCCGGGCAGGCGGCATCGAACTTCATCCGCGCTTCGTTCACGCGCGCGGTGTTCTTGCGCGCCCATTCGCCCAGCGCGGTGACCGGCACCAGAAGCTCGTGGCCGAGTTCGGTAAGTTCATAATCGACACGCGGCGGGATGGTGGGAAACACGGTGCGTGTGACGAACCCGTCGCGCTCCAGTCCGCGCAACGTGGTGGTCAGCATTTTCTGCGAGATGCCGCCGACGATGTGGCGCAGTTCGTTGAAGCGCATCGGGCCGCTGCCGAGCTGGCTTACGACCAGGACGGTCCATTTGTCGCCGACGCGCTGCAATATATCGCTGACGGCCCGGCAATCCTCGGTGCGGTGCAGGTGCCTCGGTTTCAAAAAAGTGCCTCCTTGCGGCTCGTTATTTAAGTCACCTATATAGCGTCGGTATCCATAAGATACCAGATTTCGAAAGGAGAGAATGCGATGTCCAAGCCGAAGGTCGGCATTATCATCGGCTCCACGCGCGCCGCGCGTTTCGCTGACAAGCCTGTAGAGTGGTTCACCAGTCTGGCCAAGGCGCGCGGCGATGTCGAGGTGGAAGTGGTCGATCTGCGCGACTATCCGATGCCCTTTTTCGAGGAAGCGGTTTCACCTGCATGGGGCCCCTCGCAGAGCGAGGTTGCGCGCAGGTTTCAGGAGAAGGTCGCTTCGCTCGACGGATTCATCTTTACCGCCGCCGAATACAATCACGGCCCGACGGCCGTGCTGAAGAACGCGCTCGATTATGCCTATACCGAGTGGAACAAGAAGCCGGCCGGCTTCATCGGCTATGGCGGCGTGGGCGGCGCCCGCGCGGTCGAGCAACTGCGCATGCATGCGGTGGAACTGCAGATGGCGCCCACCAAGACGGCCGTTCACATCGTGTGGGGCGATTTCCTTGCTATCAGGGACGGCAAGAAGATCGATGAAATCGAGCATCTCAACCAGGCCGGCAAGGCGTTGCTGGACGAGACGATCTGGTGGGCCAAGGCGCTCAAGGTTGCGCGCGATGCCGATGCGGCCGCAGCCGCCACACAGGCCGCCTGAGCGGCAACGACATTTCCTCCCAAGAGACGGCAGGGCGGCAGCGATGCCGCCCTTTTTATTAGCACTGTTTTACGCCGTCGCAGGCCGTGCGGCTTCGCGGCGCCTGAGCCGTCGCCGATGTCCGTAATGACGAGGCATGGACCCGCAACCCGCCGGCCTACCGGGCAAGATGTGACTTCGAGACTGAACTCACGCGCTCGTCAGCTTGGCTGCCAGAACCTTGTCGATACGGCGGCCGTCGAGATCGACCACCTCGAAACGCCAGCCCTGGGCGTCCACGCTTTCACCGGTCGTGGGCAGGTGATGCATATGCGACAGCACATAGCCGGCGACCGTCTCGTAGTCGCGATTTTCCGGCAGGTCGATGTCGAACAGGTCGGCCATTTCGTCGGCCGGCATATAGCCCGCCAGCAGCCATGAGCCGTCCTCGCGCTGCACGGGTGCGAACTCGTCCTCGTCGGCGTCGGCGCGGAACACGCCGGTGATCGCTTCCAGAATGTCGGCCGGCGTGACGACGCCTTCGAAGTGCCCGTACTCATCATGCACGAGCGCCATCGGCACGTCGGATTCCCTCAGCGTGGCCAGCACGTCGAGCGCGTCCGCCTGATCGTGGACGATCGGAGCTGTGCGCACATGCTTGGCTGCGTCAAAACCCTTGCCGGCCAGGATCGTGGCCAGGATTTCGCGAGTCTGCACCACGCCCACCATGGCATCGACGCTGCCTTCGCCCGCAGGCAGGCGCGAATGAGGGGTTTCGATCAGCAGCTTGCGCAGGACCGCTTCGTCGGCATGGAGGTTCAGCCAGTCCACCTCGGTGCGCGGCGTCATCACGGCGCGCACGGCCCGGTCGCCCAGGCGCATGACACCGGCGATCATGCGCCGCTCGTCGGATTCGATCGTGCCGTGATGCTCGGCCTCGGCGACCAGCATCTTGATCTCCTCGTCGGTAACCTTTTCCTCGCTTTCGCCGCGCTGGCCAAGCAGCCACAGCATGCTGCGGCCGGAGATGTCGAGCAGCCAGACCAGCGGCGCGCCGATCAGCGCGAGCACGTTCATCATCGGGGCAACGCGCGAAGCGACCGTTTCAGGGTTGCGCAGGGCAATCTGCTTGGGCACCAGTTCGCCGATGATCAGCGAGGCGTAGGTGATGATCGCCACAACAACGCCCACGCCCAGCGCATCGGCGGCACCTTTCGACATGCCTTGTTCGACCAGAACCACGCTGAGCCGCTGGCCCAGCGTGGCGCCGGAAAAAGCGCCGGAGAGCACGCCGACCAGCGTGATGCCGATCTGCACGGTGGACAGGAAGCGGCCGGGATTGGAGCCGAGCTCCAGCGCGCGCGCCGCACCCTTGATGTTACGGTCTACCATCGTCTTGAGCCGCGCCGGCCGCGACGAGACGATGGCAAGTTCGGACATGGCCAGAAGGCCGTTCACGCAGATCAGGACAAAGACGACGAGAATTTCGACGTATAGCATTGCCGCTCCATAGCATCGGCATGGTCGCACGCAAATAGGGAGCAATCCGATTTTGTCGCGAAGATGCTTCGTGCCGCAGGCAGTTGCGTGAACATCGATGAGGCGTGGATCGCAGCGTCCACCATTGCGCGGTTGCATATATCGCGGTCTTCGCGTTAAAGGTGCGTCCTGTTTTCATTAGTCTGGTTTGTGATTTTGCCAACGTAACCGTCGGTCTCCGCAGTTCCACCCGATAATCGCAGCAGTGCAGCGGCATTGCTCGACCAATGAATTGCGTTCTTCGAGGTGGCGGTTGAGACCGGTTTGGCAGGCTGGACTGCTGCCGGGCAGTGCTCGCTCCGGTTCGCTCCTCGATCGCCCTCGAATTTCCTGTCACATCGTGCCTCCATGCGAGGCTTCTCAGCGCCGTCTTGACGAACTTCCCAGCGAGGAAGGCAAGCCGGCATGTCCAGCACTCTCCATGTACAATGGACCGTCACTCCACTCATCGCACCGCGCCCGTGGCTCACCTGCGGCCGGTGCGGCGGCATCAAACCCTTTCAGAGCAGCGGCAAGGCCAGGCTGAATGCCAATGGCAAGCGCCTGGATGCGCGGCTGATCTACAAATGCACCGATTGCGACGCCAGTTGGAACCGGCCGTTGTTCGAGCGGCGCAATGTCAGGGAGATTGACGCGGGTCTGCTGCAGGCACTCCAGGCAAACGACCGCCAGCGGATCGAAGCAATCGCCTTCGATATCGAAGGCCTGCGCCGCAGCGCGACGCGGATCGAAGAATTCCCGGAAGCACATGTCACGAAGAGGGTGCTGGCCGGCAATCCGGCGGCTTTCGAGCGAGCGCGGATCGCTTTAAGCGTTTCCGTGCCGTGCGCCTTGCGGCTGGACCGCCTGCTGGTGGTTGAGCTTGGCGTATCGCGCACCAGGATTCAGGAGCTTCATGCCGCCGAAAGACTGAGGCTTTCGCCGGTCGGAGAGCGCGCGCTTCGGCGGCCGGTCAGGGATGGCATGGCTGTCGATCTGGATGTCGACTCGACCGACCGGCTTGCAGGTTTGAGCACCGGAGTGTCCGTGCAACCGGGATGACCGTCGCCTGCTACCGACAGGCGACGTAGCCGTTCTTGCGCGGCTTGATGTCGAAATGGAAGTGGTTGCGGTGGTCGTAATTGTAGCCGGGGCCGAGCACCGTGGTGAAGTAGTCGCAGCCATCGGCGCGCACGGTGTTGAGGAAGCCCTTTTCGCGGAAGGCGAACCAGCCGGGCTTGCGCACGTCGATGTCCTTGCCGTTGGTCAACTCGATGCGCATGACATCGAGCGCATTGCCTTTGGAGTGCTCGGAGGGCGTGGTGGTGCGGGCAATGCGTCGGCAGGAGTAGCTGGAGCCCTGGTGGATCGTCTTCACGCTCGACCAGTAGCGCCACCGTGCCGCCGGTACCAGTTCCTTGCGCGTCCAGCGCGAGAAGGTCGCGGCCATGCTGCAGCTCAGCGTCGCGGCCGGCTTCATCTTCACCCCGCCGATGGCAGATACGGAAACCGGATAGTCGATGCGGCAGGCGCCGCCGTCGTTGATCGGCGCGAGGTTGCGGAATGTGACGCCAAGCCGTTTCAGATCGTTGCGGCAGGCGACCTCGTCGGCGGGCATTGCCGTGCTGGGGGCCATCGGCGAATCCATGCGTGGATAGGCGACCATCATCGGATTTGACGGAACCAGCGTCTGCAAGCCTTTCGGCTTGACCGAGCCTGGAGGAATGACAGCAGCCACCTGTGCGGGCGTGGGTGCGATCTGGATGACGGGTTCGTCCGGCTCGTCGCTCTCCGCAGGCAGCGCCATGTCGTCCGTAGTGCCGAAAGTGGGCTCTACCGGTACCAGATCGGGCATAACCGGAGCCGGTGTCGGCTCGACCGGAGTCAGTGTCGGCGCGGGTGGCACTATCCTTGGCGGCACGGCAGCCGTCTGCATGCCGATATCCACGTCCGGCCGCAGCACACCTTCGGTACTGCACGATGCAATGGTCGCGGCGATCACGAGCGCTACTCCGCCGATGGCGGCTCTGCGTGTCGTGCCGAAACGCCGGGCCTTGGCTGCCACGGTTCGAACTGGCTGGGCCATTGGTGATTCCTGTTCTGAAACAGGAAGGGTAAGACGCCAGGGTAAATGAAAGGTCAGCGCGGCCGTTTACCCCTGTGGCGCGAACGGGATTTGGCCGGACGCGGAGGCCCTATTGGCAGAAGGTTCCGCCATTCCTGCGCGGGGCGAGGTCCAGATGGAAATGGCGTTCGTGGTCGGCGTCGCTGCCGGGGCCGAGCACGGTCTTGAACGGACCACAGGCGGATTCGCGGATATCGGCGAGGAATTTCGCGGCCTTCGGGTCCGGCGTGGGACCGATGTCGATGGCTGTGCCGTCCGCCAGGATGAAGCGGGCGATGTCGAGCGCATTGCCGAAGGCGTGTTCGGACAGCTTGGTGGAGCCGTTGCGTGGCCGGCAAACATAGGCCGAGGCCTGCGACACGGATTTCAGCTCGGCGCCATAGGTTGTCTTGGCCGCCGGCGAGACGATACCGGTGGCGAACCGTGCCGCCGCTTCGGCCATTGCGCAGTCCATAAGCGCATCGGGCGTGATGCCGACTGTCTTGCCGAACGATTTCACCGCGATGGGATAGGGAAGGGCGCAGCCGGAAGGATCGCTCTCCGGCTCGCGTTCCTCGAACTCAACGCCCAGCCCATCGAGCCGTTTGCGGCAGGCGACCTCACCGGCGGGCATGATCGCCGAGCGCGATGCGGTCGAACGGGGATCGACAGGTTGGGCCGGTCGATTGTCGTGCGCTTCGCCCTTGCTGTCGGGCTTTTGCGGTTTTTCCTGCGGCACAGGTGGTTTTTCGGGAACGGCCTGCCTTTCCACACTCGGATTTTCTTCGGGTACGGGCACTTTCTCGGGCGGTTGGGTTTCACCCACGGGTGCCGGCCTGGCACCGGGCCTTGCCGGATCATCGGGACGTGGCTCAGGCAGCGGCGTGTCGCCAAGCTTCCTGGGTGGGAGATTGCCGGCCGGCGGTGAAAAGACCGCAGGCACAGGCACCTGCTGCGGAAGCTGGGGCGTCTTCGCTGCGGCGACCGTTGCGCAGAGCAAACCTGTCGTCGTCAGCAGCAGAATTCTTGCGATTGGATCGTGCGGAGAAATCTTCATCGGCGCAGCAACGACCGGATGCGCGTTCCGGTTGCCGCGCGGCGATCACGTTGGGTGACGCCCTGTCACGCGCCGATGGCTTCGAGCCCTTCTTCAAGGTAGTCGCCCAGCATCGGCATGCCGAGCAGATATTTGGCGGTGCGGCCGTTGCTGCGCCTGCGCGCCTCGGTCACTGCGTCCTGCCATTCGGAAGCCTCGTAGTCGCCGCGTCCCACCCAGGCCAGCGCCACCAGTTCGGCGGCCTCATCGACATTGAGGTCGTTGATGAGTTCCCTCAACTCCTCCTCGGTAAAGTCCTCGGCCTCCTCCTCCGCCAGCCCGTCATGGGAATGGCTGTCGCGGGTATCGCCGTCCATCTCGATCTCGTGTTCGCCGCCGTCGAAATAGTCGTCGTTGACGGCGGCACTGATCGCCTTCGCCTTTTCGATGAAAAGGCGCACGGTGTCGGGACCGATGGTCAGGTCCCATTCCCTTTCAAGCTTTCGCTCCACGGCCGTCATCCTTGCCGCTCCTGACGGGATGATAGCCGATTTGCGGGCCACGTCACGCATGTTGTTGAGGCAGGCCGCTCACATCTGCGCCGCGCAGATTGACAGGTGGCGGCGATGGCCTGAAATGGCGCGTTCCTACCAATGAATGGTTCCACGCCGATGTCTCTCCTGCTTTCGTCCAAGATAGCGCCAGTGCTCATGCTGGTCGCCTCGAACGTATTCATGACCTTTGCCTGGTACGGGCATCTGAAATTCAAGAGCACACCGCTCTATGTGGTGATCGTGGCGAGCTGGATGATAGCCTTTTTCGAATATTGCCTGGCGGTGCCCGCCAACCGCATCGGTAGCCAGGCCTATTCAACCGCCGAACTGAAGACGATCCAGGAAGTCGTCACGCTCAGCGTCTTCGCGGTTTTTTCGGTCTGCTATCTGAAGGAAGCGTTCACCTGGAATCACGTCGCAGGCTTCGTTCTGATCGCCGGCGGCGCGGCCCTCATTTTCAGGGCCTAGACGGTTCCGGTCGCGCGAGCCCTGGCAAGCAGCGCCGGCGCCAGTTCCACCGCCAATATGGCCGCGAAGATGAGACCGCAGCCGAGGAAGCCAATTGCCGGCAGCCTTTCGCCGAGGATCAGGGCGCCGAACAAGGCGGCGAAGAGGGCTTCGGAGGACAGGAAGATCGCAGCCTGTGGCGCGGTGGTGTAGCGTTGCCCAATCACCTGGAGGGTGAAGGCGATGCCACCGGAAAAGATACCGGCATAGACGATCTCGGGCAGTGCGGCGCGCGCCGCGTTGAAGTCGATCTGCTCGTGAACCAGCGCACCGGTTAGCCCAAGAACGGCGCAGACCGCGAATTGCGTCACGGCCAGAGTGATCGGCCGGCCGGTGCTCGATGCCGCGCGTGCGATGAAGATGACCTGCAACGCGCAGAAGCCGGCTGCCAGAACCGTCAGCCAATCGCCCGAGGTGAGATGCTCGATCGCGCCGCCGGACAGGAACCAGATGCCCGCAAGCGCCGTCAGCGCCGCCGGCCAGACGACCGGATGCGGCCAGTGCCGGAAGAGCATCACGCCCAACAGCGGCGTCATCACTACATAGAGGCCGGTCAGGAAGCCGGAATTGGTGACGGTCGTGGTCAGGAGGCCGATCTGCTGCGTGGCGATGGCGCCCAGCATCAACAGCCCGATCCAGATGAAGGCCAGCCAGTTGCGCGGCGTCAGTGCCGTTTGCGCCTGCCGCGCCTCTCGAATGGCGAAAGGCAGCACCACGAGCGTGGCCAATGTGAAGCGCAGGCCGGTGAACAAAAGCGGGCTGATCGACTTCATCGCGGTCGATTGGGCAACGAAGCCCATGCCCCACATGGCGCCGGCAAGCAGAAGAATGAGATTGGCCTGAAGACGGGTCATTTCGGGGAGCAACCGCTGGAGGAGGATCGGCATTCTCATAGCATCGTTGCGCGCGGCGGCAAGAGAGCCACACGCGCCAATGCAAAGGGACAGGCGGTCGCATTGCCTCCCAATGGAGGGTCAGGCCATGCGCCGCATCACCTGGCTCTCGACAGGCGGACGATCTCGCCATCGTCCTCGTCGGTGAGCAGCCAGATCGAGCCGTCCGGAGCCACGCGCACGTCGCGGATACGACCGAAGGCACCCGCGAACAATCGCTCCTCGCCCGTGATCCTGCCCCTGGCATCGCGGGGCAGCCGCGCGACGAGACGGTATTTCAGAGCGCCGACAAGCAGGTCGTTCTTCCATTCGGGGAACATGTCACCCTCGTAGATCGCGAGCCCGGAGGGGGCGATGGAGGGGTCCCAGTAATAGAGCGGCTGTTCGTAACCAGGCGCGGCCGTGCCGATGCCGATCCTGGTGCCGGAATAGTTGCGGCCATAGGAGATGACGGGCCAGCCATAGTTCTTGCCGGCCTGGGGCCGGTTCACCTCATCGCCGCCCCTCGCCCCGTGCTCGGTGACGATCAATCCCCTGGTGAGCGGGTCATAGGCCGCGCCCTGAATGTTGCGATGACCCTTGGACCAGATGATCGGCAGCGCCTTCCCGCCCTTCGCATAGGGGTTGTCGGGTGGCACCGATCCATCCGGCTCCACACGCAGAATCGCACCGGCGCTGTCCTGCATGTCCTGCGCGCGTTCGGCATCGCCTCGGTCGCCGGTGGTGATGAACAGGGTGCCGTCGGGGGCAAAGACAAGGCGCGAGCCGAACTGCAGCGGCGAAGCGGTCTTTTCCTTCATCGAATAGATGACCCTGACCTCCTCGAGGCGGGCCTTCCCGCCGTCGCGCACCAGCTTTGCGCGCGCTGCAGCCGTGCCGGAACCGCCCTTGCCGGGCCGCGAGAAGGTGAAGAAGATCAACTGGTCCGTGGCGTAGTGCGGCGAGATTGCAACGTCCATCAGGCCACCCTGGCCATAGGCCGCGACCTCCGGCACTCCGGCAATCGGGGCCGACAGCTTGCCATGCGAGAGGATGCGCATGCGGCCGGAGCGTTCGGTGACCAGCACGTCGCCGTCGGGAAGGAATGCAAGCGCCCATGGATGGTCGAGCCCCGAGGCGATGACGGTCGCCTCCACCCTGACCTTGTCGGTGTCGAAAGTTTTGGACGCAGCCTGTGCCGGACCCATGAGGCAAAGCAGGGAAAGGATGGCAAATGCGGCAAAAGGCTTCATGATGCGCATCAGAACGAAATAGGTTGCGCCTGTCGAGGGGCAAGCCGCGCTTCTTCCGGTGCGGGCAAGTATCCGTTCCGGCAATCGGAAATTGTGCCGGGACCGAAGGTGCGGCATTACGCCTTCAAGCCTACCCCCGCGAAATATCTGCATGAATTTCCGCGCGCGCTTTTTTGACGTGAAAAATGCAGGAAGATTGCTATATTGCTGCGAAATGAATCTGACGGTTCCTGCGGCGGAGGCTGCTGGACCGTTTTCTTTTTGTGCCTGCCCGCGTCCTTTCGCTGTGAACCGGACGAGGAAGGTGTTTTGAGGAAAGGCAGACCAACATGAACAAGGTCCCTATGACCGCAGCCGGATTCGAAACTCTCAAGGAAGAGCTGCGGTGGCGTCAACAGGACGAACGTCCGCGCATCATCGAGGCGATCTCGGAGGCGCGCGCGCATGGCGATCTTTCCGAGAATGCCGAATACCATTCGGCCAAGGAGGCCCAGAGCCTCAATGAAGGCCGCGTCAACGAGCTGGAAGACCTGATCGCGCGCGCCGAGGTTATCGACATCTCCAAGCTCTCCGGCGACAAGATCAAATTCGGCGCCACCGTCAAGCTGGTCGACGAGGAGACCGAGGAAGAAAAGACCTATCAGATCGTCGGCGACCAGGAAGCCGATGTGAAGATGGGCCGCATTTCGATCTCTTCCCCGATCGCGCGGGCGCTGATCGGCAAGGAAGTGGGCGAAACCATCGAGGTCAACGCACCCGGCGGCCCGCGCGGCTATGAAGTGGTCGAGGTCCAGTTCATTTGAGGTCCTCCACCATGGCCGACCACAAGGAAACCGCGACCTTCAAGGCCGCGGCTGCGCATTCGGCAGCGCCGGACATGGCGCGGGTCGAGGTGGTCGCGCCGAACATGAAAAAGCGCCTGTCGGGCGTGACCAGCACCATCATCCAGCTCGTGCCAATCCAGTCGCAGAGCCTCGGCATTGCCACGATCGGTCCCGGCCTGCCGCAGACGCTGCCGCGGATGCGATGGTGGCAGGTGTTTTCGCTGCTGAAGCGGCCGCGCTCCGGTCGCCGGCGCATCTGGCACGCTCGGCGCAATCCGGAAATGCTGGCGGGCGTCGTGCTGAAATCGGTGTTCCGCGCGCCGCTTTCGCTCGTTTTCACCTCCGCAGGGCAGCGTGACCACAAGCGCTGGACGAAGTTCCTGATCCGGCAGATGGATGCGGTGATTGCCACCAGCCGCAAGTCGGCGGCCTATCTCAAGGTGCCGCACACGGTGGTCATGCATGGTATCGACACCGATCGTTTCACGCCGCCTGCCGACAAGGCGGTGGCGCAGAAGGCGCTCGGGCTCGACCCGAGCCGGCACTATGTCGGCTGCTTCGGGCGCGTGCGGCACCAGAAGGGCACGGACTTGTTCGTCGAGGCCATGATCGAACTGCTGCCGGCCCGACCCGACTGGACAGCGGTCGTGACGGGCAGGGCGACGGCCCAGAATGCCGAATTCGAGCAGAAGCTGAAAGATCGCGCCACAGCCGCCGGGCTGGCCGATCGCATTCTGTTCAAGGGCGAGGTGGACGACATCACGCCGTGGTTTGGAGCGATGTCGCTCTATATCGCGCCACAGCGCTGGGAAGGTTTCGGCCTGACCCCGCTGGAAGCGATGGCGAGCGGCGTGCCGGTCGTGGCGACCGACGTCGGCGCCTTTTCCGAGCTGATCGTGGAAGGCGTGACCGGCAATGTGATCGCCCGCGAGGATCTGCCGGCAATGGTCGCGAAGGCCGGCCGCTTCATGGATGACGATGCCATGCGGCAGACGGCGGCCGAAGCCGCTCTTGCCCATGCGCGCGCCAATTTTCCGCTGCGGCGCGAGGTCGATGGCATTCGCGGCGTCTACGACCAGGTCTGGGCGGCGCAGGGCTGAACGGATCATGGCCAAGCGGGATTTGCCGGACTGGCTGGTTGTTGCCCGAGCCAACAACTACGGGCTGACCAGGGATGCGCAGATCCTGATCGAGGCCATGCGCGCGGCAGGGCTCAGCGCGGAGTTTTCGCCGCGTAAGCGCTGGCGTCTCCTCGACCTGTTGCTGGGCCGCAAAGCCGCCAGGAGGGTGCTGCAACTGGAGCGCGCTTCGTGGCGCTGGTTTTCGGCCGGCAGCGAAAACTGGATCATGCCCAATCAGGAGCGGTATCCGCTCCGGCATCTGAACCGGCTGAAACGGGCCACTGGCGTGTTCGCCAAGACACGCCATGCCGAGCGCATTTTCTCCGACCTCGGGGTGCGAACCATCCATGTCGGCTTCACCTCGGAGGACAGGTTCGATCCGGCGGTGGAAAAGGACTGGAACAAATTCCTGCATCTGGCCGGGGGCTCAACGTTGAAGGGCACGGAGGATGTGCTTGCGCTCTGGGCCAGCCATCCGGAATGGCCGGAACTGGTGCTGGTGCAGAAGGCGGACAACGCCCCCAGGGAAGTACCGGCCAATGTCCGGCTGCTGTCCGGCTACATCGATGATGTCGAATTGCGGCGGCTGCAAAACGAGTGCGGCATTCATCTGTGCCCCTCGCGTGCCGAGGGCTGGGGCCACAATATCGTCGAGGCGCTTTCCACCGGAGCCTGCGTGGTGGCGACTGACGCGCCGCCGATGAACGAATTCGTGACCGCCGAAAACGGCATTCCGGTGCGCTATGGTCGTCAGGAACCGCGTCATCTGGGCACTTGTTTCTTCGTGGATCGCGCTGCGCTGGAACAGGCTATTGCGTCCGTTCTTGCAATGACGGAAGAAGACAAGCGAAAAATGGGACGCGCGGCGCGCGCCACCTACGACGCAACGGACAAGGAATTCAGGGCGCGGGCAAGGGACGTTTTCCCCATGCGGTAGCCCGGCAAGGGGTAAATACGTGGCCAAGGAAGTTTTCATCATCGGCAACGGACCCTTGCCTCACGATCTTTCCGGACGTGTGGACGGGGCCGCTCACGTAGTGCGGTTCAATGAGCCCAAGGCCTCGATCGACTGGAGTGGAACCCGCACCGACTGGCTGTTCGTCAACAATTCCGGCAAGCCGATGCAGCGGCGCATACTGAGCAGGGAATATGCGCATTTGCCGACCGTGCAGGCGGCGGATTTCATTTTCTTCGCCTATCATCCCATCACCATCCGCAACTATCTGATCAAGCCGAACTTCTTGTCCCGGCTCAAGGGCCGTCGGGCCGACTGGACGCTCGACGCGCTGGAGATGTTCGGGCGGGTGAACAAGAAGGTCGCCATCCTGCCGCCCTCCTATTACGAAGAGGGCTGCGATATGCTAGGCATTCCGGAGCGTGACCGCCGCACCGTCTTTCCGACAACCGGATTTTTCGGGATAAGGTATACGCTTGAGCGGTTTGCCGGAGCCGAGTGGGACATTCACATTTGCGGCTTCAGTTGGGAAGGATGGAAGCGCCACGCCTGGAATGCGGAACGCGAATGGATGCTGCGGCAGGTTGAGGAGCGGAATTTGACGTTTTGGCGCGCCGGCTGAAAGCAAGCGAGGGAAGAAACGTTGGAAGCACGACAAGGACTGGATGTTTACATCGGCTGGGACTCGCGCGAGCCGATTGCCTATGATGTTGCTGAAGCCACGCTGCGTGAGCGCGCATCGGTTCCTGTCAGCGTCTCGCCGATAAAGCTGCAGGAACTGGTGGGGGAAGGCGCGTATACGCGCGAGGTGGACCCGCTTGCCTCGACCGAATTCACCTATTCGCGCTTCTTCACGCCGTGGCTGGCGGGCTACAAGGGATGGGCGCTGTTTTGCGACTGCGATTTCCTGTTTCTCGATGATGTGGCCGGGCTGCTGCAATATCTCGACCCCTCCAAGGCGGTATTGTGCGTGCAGCACGACTACACGCCTTCCGCCACGGTGAAGATGGACGGCAAGGTCCAGACGTCCTATCCGCGCAAGAACTGGTCGTCCTTCATGCTCTTCAACTGCGAGCATCCTTCGACCCGTACCTTGACGCCGGACGTCATCAACCGTGAAAGCGGCGCTTACCTTCACCGGATGCAATGGGCGAAGGATGACGAGATCGGCGCGTTGCCTGTGGACTGGAACTGGCTGGAAGGCTGGAATGAAAAGCCGGCCGGCGGCACGCCCAAGGCGGTGCATTTCACCAATGGCGGTCCCTGGTTCAAGGACTGGCAACACGTCGATTACGGCGACCTTTGGCGCGCGGAGGCATCGCGGATCGATCCGGACTGGAAGCCGATCTGAGCTGACGTTCCCTAACAGCTATCATCCATGGCTGTCACGGGATGGTGGTGCCGTGCGTGATCAGTCGCTGGTTGCGATCGCGACCAACCCCTCATTCTTGACCTGACGGATGGTGAGGGCGGTGCGCACCGTATCGACATTCGGGGCCGAGGCGAGGTCTTCGATGACGAAAGTCTGGAAGGTGGTCAGGTCGCTTGCCACGCAGTGCAGCATGAAGTCGCTGTCGCCCGACACCATCCAGGCCTGACGCACGATCGGCCAGAGCCGTGTGCGGTCGGCGAAGGCTTTCAGTTCCGCTTCCGCGTGGTGGTGGAGGCCGACCAGGCAAAAGGCCACCACATCCATGCCGAGCGCTGGCGCGTTCAGCAGCGCGCGATAGCCGCGGATGATGCCGGTATCCTCCAGCCGCTTGACGCGCCGCAGGCACGGTGGCGCGGAGATGCCGACGCGCCGCGACAATTCGACATTGGTCATGCGCCCATCGTTCTGGAGTTCCTGCAGGATCTTCCAATCGATAGCATCGAGGTCGGCCTTAAGCGGCATTTTTATCTTCCCGGTAGAGTGGTTGGCGCAAGAATCTGTCGCAGTCGCGTAATTAAACTATACAATCGCCGTCGTCAGCCGGAATGGCGCGAATTTTTGACGGTTGGACGCAACTGCGACAACGCGTGAGCCCCCAGAGCCAAAGCTTTCCGGGGACTATTGATTCGCCGCCTTGCTGGTGCCGCACGCAACACCTAGATTAGCCCGGATTATCGATTTCACATCGCAACGCGCCGTCTCCAGATTCACGAAGGCCCATTATGACGACCAAACACGCGCCCGTTCTTATCATCGGTTCCGGTCCGGCCGGCTACACCGCCGCCATCTACGCCGCGCGCGCCATGCTGAAACCGGTTCTGGTGGCCGGCCTGGAGCAGGGCGGCCAACTCATGATCACCACCGACGTCGAGAACTATCCGGGTTTTGCCGATCCTATCCAGGGGCCGTGGCTGATGGGCGAGATGCTGAAGCAGGCCGAGCATGTCGGAACCGAGATCGTCAATGATGTGATCACCGAAGTCGATCTGAATGTGCGGCCGTTCACGGCGAAGGGTGATTCCGGCACGACCTATACCTGCGACGCGCTGATCATCGCCACGGGCGCCAAGGCCAAGTGGCTGGGCATTCCGACCGAACAGACCTTCATGGGCTTCGGCGTTTCGGCCTGCGCCACCTGCGACGGCTTCTTCTATCGCGGCAAGGATGTCGCGGTCGTCGGCGGCGGCAATACGGCGGTGGAGGAGGCGCTTTACCTTTCCAATCTCGCCAAGAGCGTGACGGTGATCCATCGCCGCAGCGAATTCCGCGCCGAGCGCATCCTGCGCGAGCGGCTTATGCAGAAGGACAACATCAAGGTCATCTGGGATACGGTGGTGGACGAGATCTGCGGCCAGCCCGGCAAGGCGCCGATGCCGCCTTCGGTCGATGGTCTGAAGCTGCGCAATGTCGTCACCGGTGCCGAAACGCGGCTTCCCATTGATGGCGTGTTCGTGGCGATCGGCCATGCGCCGGCGGTGGAACTGTTCGAGGGCAAGCTGAAGCAGAAGCCGAACGGCTATCTGTGGACCGCGCCCGATTCGACCCGTACCGACGTGCCCGGCGTGTTCGCCGCCGGCGACGTTACCGATGAAGTCTACCGGCAGGCGGTGACGGCGGCGGGGCTGGGCTGTATGGCGGCCCTGGAAGCAGAAAAGTATCTGGCAGGAATTGAAGCACATCGTGAGGCCGCAGAGTAAAGCGGAGCGCGCCGGCAAGGCAGCCCGGCGCAATGAGGGGAACATGGCACTCGACTGGGACAAGCTACGCGTGTTTCACGCCGCGGCAGAGGCGGGATCGTTCACGCATGCAGCCGAGACTTTGCGTCTGTCGCAATCGGCGATCTCGCGGCAGGTGAGCGCGCTCGAGCATGATGTCGGCGTGCCGCTGTTCCATCGGCATGCGCGTGGCCTGGTGCTGACCGAGCAGGGCGAAATGCTGTTTCGCACCGCCCATGACGTGCTGATGAAGCTGGAGTCGATCAAGACCCGTCTCACCGAGACCAAGGATCGGCCGTCCGGCGTCCTGCGTGTGACCACGACCGTCGGCCTCGGGGCGGGCTGGCTTACCGAGCGTGTGCAGGAGTTTCTCGAGCTTTATCCCGAGATCAACCTGCAACTCATCCTCGCCAATGAGGAACTGGACCTGACCATGCGTCAGGCCGACTGCGCGCTGCGTCTGCGTCAGCCGCAGCAGCCGGACCTCATCCAGCGGCGGCTTTTCACGGTGCATTTCCACCTCTACGCGTCGCCGTCCTATGTCAGCAAGCATGGCAAGCCGTCCTCCATCGCCGACCTCAAGAACCACCGCATCGTCACCTTCGGCGTGCCGGTTCCTTCCCATCTCAGCGAGCTGAACTGGCTGGAAACGGTCGGCGATTTCGAAAGCGGCCAGCGCATCGCCAACCTGCAGATCAACGACATCCTGTCGATCAAGCGGGCGGTGCAGACCGGGGCGGGCATCGCCATGCTGCCCGACTATGTGGTCAGCAAGGATTCGGGCCTCGTGCAGCTTCTGGACGAGACCGAGGTGCCGTCCTTCGACACCTATTTCTGCTATCCCGACACGATGAAGAACCAGGCCAAGCTGCAGGTCTTCCGTGACTTCGTCATCGCCAAGGCGCGCAACTGGTCCTACTGATGCAGTCGCCGGTTGGCGCGTCTTTGTGCGTCGTGTCGCGTGTGGATGAGAATGGCGGACCATAACGCCGGCTTAATCGATAGGGGGCGGCCTGCAGCAACTCGCGGGTTGCTGCGTCGAGAGCGTTCGGCCTCACGGTGGTTCGTTTCGACTTTCTGAACACTTACGCACGATGATCGTCAGCAGCACGCTCGTGCCTGTTTTCGCGCCAGCCTTTCAAGTTGCCGTCGCCGAACTGACCCGGATCGACCATCCGTTTTTGCTGCGCGCGCGTGGGCAATCGGGTGTAAATCGAACTGGATCAATGGAGTGATCCAGGGCTTGGGCCACAGCCTGCGTCATTTTGCATGGGTGCCTTGCAAGGAAACTGCTTGTTTCTTGGGCATGGGTAGCCCATATAACAACCATCTCCTGGGCGCGTTCCTCCTCCCATTAGCGCCCTAGAGTGTTCCCCTCTGGAGGTTTAGCCTTAATCGGCACTTCCAATCAAACTTAGCCGGGTCATTTGATCCGGCTTTTTTTGTGCGCGAAATTCACCGCCAACCTGTCATGGCGCTCCGGGCCTCATGTGAAGTGCTATATTCCGGTGAATATTACGTTCTGCCGCGAGCCGATTAGGCGGCGTAACAGTGACATGTAACCCCCTGTAACCTGCCGGACAGACGCCCGTTTTGCTAGGCAAGCTAAGGACGCGGCGTTGGGCGGCCGGGGGATGGGGGCATCACCCGTTCGGACCAGGGCTCAGGCAGCCGCCGCGTCCGACCGGTCAATCGCGTGCTGCGGCGGTACCGGGAAACAGAGTTCTGCGGCGGACCTGACGTGCTGCTTTCCTCCCCCCATTCATCCTGGGCGGCACGGTCCGCAAAACGGCGCCCGGATTTCCTCCCGGGCGCCGTTTTTCGTTGATTCGGCAATGTGCTTTCAGGCCGCCTTGCCGTTGGCGCTCATCACGTCGTCGGCGAGCCTGCCGGTCAATTCCGCCATATGGTCGAAATTCGCCTGATAGCTGGCCACGCCGGCGGTTGCAGAGCGCAGATCGACGATCAGGCTGCCGATTTCGGCCTGCGGCATGGTCGCCTCCACCACGTCCCAGCCGGGCCAGTCAGGTCGTGGGTTGTAACCCAGTATCTGGCCGCGATGTTGTGGAACGATGCCGGTGATCCGCGCGGTGGCGTCCGAAGGCGTGAAGATCTCGACCTTCATGATCGGCTCCAGCAGCACCGGCGAGCACGCGACCATGCCCTCCTTCATGGCGAGCTTTGCCGCCATCTGGAAGGCCATGTCGGAGGAATCGACCGTATGATAGGAGCCGTCCGACAGGTTGACCGCCACATCCACCACGGGAAAGCCGAGCGGGCCGTTGCGCAGATAGTCGCGGATGCCCGTCTCGACCGACTGGATATAGGTCTTGGGCACGACGCCGCCGGTGATGGTGTCTGAAAACTGGAAACCGGTGCCGCGTGGCAGTGGCTTGATGTCCAGCACCACGTCGCCGAACTGGCCATGCCCGCCCGACTGCTTCTTGTGACGGCCGCGCTGCTGCACGCCCTTGCGGATCGTCTCGCGGTAGGGGACCGCAGGCGCCCGCGCATCGACGGCGATCTGGTATTTGCCCTCGAGCCGCTCCACGCTGACGCGCAGATGCATTTCGCCGTGTCCGGAAAGGACGGTTTCGCTGGAATCCTGCCGGTGGCGCAGAGAGAGGGAAGGGTCTTCTTCCGACAGCCGCTGGATTGCCGCCGACATCCTCACGTCGTCCTTGCGTTCCTTCGGCCGCATCGAAAAAGAGAACACGGGCGGCGGTGGGTCCAGGACGACGAGCGGTTCCAGTCCGCTCCTGGCGGAGGTCAGCGTCTGCCCGGTGCGGACATTGTCCAGCTTGCCGAGCGCGACGGTCTCTCCGGACTCGGCCGATGGCTGCTTGGTCTGATCCTTGCCGAACATGCGATAGAGTCCGGACACCTTGGCGCTTGCGCCGCCGGGCAGGAACAGTTCGGCACCATCGGCCACCGTGCCGGACAGGATGCGCGCTACCGAAAGCTTGCCGCCATGCGGGGTGTGAATGGTCTTCATCACCTGTGCGATCATCTGGCCGTCATCCGGCGCGCCAAGGCGCCGACGCGTCACCTCGACATCGGGGGCGTCGTGGCGGATCGCCTTGAGAAGGCGCAGCACCCCATTGCCCTTTTCGGCCGAACCGATCAGCACCGGCGTTACCTTGCCGTCGCGCAGATCGGCGGCGAGATCGTCGAAGATCGTGTCTTTCGGCGGCTCGATTTCCTCCAGCAATTGCTCCATCAGGGCGTCGTCATGGTCAGCCAGCGTTTCCAGCATGGAAAAGCGGGCCTCTATCTCCCGTGCCTTTTCGTCGCCTGGAATATCGGCGATCTCGCTCTCGGCATGTTCGCGGTAGATGTAGGCGCGCTCCAGCGCCAGGTCGATCGAACCGATCACGATGCCGTTCTTGCGCAGCGGTATCTGGCGCAGCAAAAGCGGGGAACTGCTTGTCGGCTGCAGCAGCTTCAGCGTTTCGCGCACGCCGCCTTCGGCCTTGTCCATCTTGTTGAGGAACAGCATGCGCGGCACGCCAAGCTCGTCGAGCTTGCGCATGATGAGCTGCAGCGCGGGGATCTTCTTCTCGTCCGGCTCGGCCACCACGATCGCGATATCGCTGGCGGCAAGTACCGGCTCCGTCTCGAAGGCGAACTCCACCGAGCCGGGGCAGTCGACGAAAGTCATGCTTTCGCCCATGAATTCGGTGGTGGCGAAGGTGGCTTCCACGCTCATGGCGTGGGCGCGGGCCTCTGGCGAGAAATCGGAAACCGTGCTGCCCGATGAGATGGAATTCTGGCGTGCTATGGCGCCCGTGCGAGCAAGAATGGCTTCCAGCAGCGTGGTTTTACCGCTTGCGAAGGGACCGATAATGGCGATGCATTTCGGCCCCGTTCGTCTTCCTCCTGCGCGTTTTCCCATGGTGAGACAACCTCCTCCTGATGCGTGAACACCGGGGCGGCGGCCGGCCTCTCCGGCCGTCGCGCGGCGGGCCGTCCGGCCCGCCTGAAAGCATCGTCACACGGGCCGGGGGCGAGGGCAAGGGAATTGCGAATCGATGTTTCCGCTCCGCGAGGAGCTTCGTGCAGCTGTGTCTGGATTTCCGGCGTTTTGCCGCTGACGACAGGGTGCGTGTTTCTTTTGCGCCGTTTGATGTCGTAGGCTGCCCGGCGAGGGCATTTGGGCGCCAGTCACTATTCCGGATACGGGACAATAAGCACAGTACCCGTTCGCAATGAGGAGGAGGAACCGAAACATGTCCAAAGAACTTGAATTCCTGAGCCGGGAAGTCGCGCGCGGGCGGCTGTCGCGCCGCGATTTCCTCGGTCGCGCCGCTGCGTTGGGCGTTGCTGCGACATTCGCCAATTCGCTGATCGGCAGCGTCGCGCGCGCCGAAGGACCGGTGAAGGGTGGCATATTGAGAGCGGGCATGGTCGGTGGCGAATCCACCAACAGCCTCGATCCGGGCACATGGGCCAGCCAGGTGCCCTATACGCTCGGCCGCTGCTGGGGTGAGCAGATGCTGGAGGTTTCGCCGACGGGCGAGATCGAGATGCGTCTGGCCGAGGAATACGACGCCTCGCCCGACGCCAGGACCTGGACCTTCAAGATCCGCAAGGGCGTGACTTTCCATAACGGCAAGGATCTGACGCCGGCCGACGTGGTGGCGACGCTGGAGCGCCATGCCGACGAGAACTCCAAATCCGCGGCCTTGCCTTTCGTCAGCGGCTTCGAAAGCATGAAGGTGGACGGGCAGAATGTCGTCATCACGCTGAAGGAGCCGAATGCGGACTTGCCCTATGTGGTGGGCGACTATCATTTGATGATCCAACCCAATGGCGGCAAGGACAATCCTGCCGAGGGTATCGGTACCGGCCCTTACAGGATTGTTGCCAACGAGCCGGGCGTGCGCCATGTCGGTGAGCGATTCAAGGATTATTGGGCGCCCGAAGTGCGCGGCCATGCCGACCAGATCGAAATCGTCGTCATCAACGATGCCACCGCGCGCGTGTCGGCCTTGCAGGGCGGGCAGGTGCACCTCATCAATCGCATCGAGCCGAAGATCATCGATCTCGTCAAGCGTGCGCCCGGCGTGACGATCCGCAACGTGCCGGGCAAGGGGCACTATGTGTTCATTGCTCATTGCGACACCGCGCCCTTCGACAACTACGACCTGAGGCTGGCGCTGAAATATGCCGTCGATCGCGAAGAACTGGTGCAGAAAATCCTGCATGGCTATGGCACGGTCGGCAACGATATGCCGGTGATGTCGGGCTATGCGCTGTTCCCGGAGGACATCGAGCAGCGCCCGTATGATCCCGACAAGGCGAAGTTCCACTTCAAGAAATCCGGCCATGACGGCCCGGTGCTGCTGCGCACCTCCGACGTGGCGTTTCCCGGCGCGGTGGATGCTGCCCAGCTTTACCAGCAGAGCGCGGCAAAGGCCGGCATCACCCTCGACATCAAGCGCGAGCCGGGCGACGGATACTGGTCGGAAGTGTGGAACAAGCAGCCCTTCTCGATGTCCTACTGGACCGGGCGCCCGATCCAGGATCAGGTCTACTCGATCGCCTATCTCTCCAACGCCGAGTGGAACGACACGCGCTTCTTCCGGCCGGATTTCGACAAGCTGATCCTGGGTGCGCGCGGCGAACTCGACACGGCCAAGCGCAAGCAGATGTATCACGACGCCGCGGTCATCCTGCGCGACGAGGGCGGGGTGATCGTGCCGATGTTCAACAACTATGTCGATGCGACCAGTGACAAGGTTGGTGGCTGGGTGGATGATCCCAACGGCGAACTGATGGGCTCGAAGGCGCTCGTCTACTGCTGGCTGAACGCATAGACCATGTTGCCGAAAAGCGCGAAGCGGGCATCATGGGCTATCTAATTGATTTTGCCGCATGGGTGCGACGCCAGGTGTTTCTACTTGGCTGCAACATTCCCTAGCGGCGCGCGATCATGCGATGAAACCGCCCGTGAGCCCATGCGCTCGCGGGCGGCGTTCTCTTAACCGGCCTGCCGGTTGGTTCCAAGCATCCGCAGGAACAGTTCGGAAAGATGGGCGGAAAGCCTGTCGCCATCCTTTTCATCATTGGCGATTGCGTCATCCACCGCCCCGTGCAGCCCCTGAAACAGGACGATGGCGGTGAGGCGGGGATCATCCAGCTTCCAGGCTGCGGCCCGTGCGCCTGCCGTCAGCATCATGGCGAGGTCCGTCACAACGATATTTTCGCCCTTCATCTGCCGGAAATGAGGGCGGTAGTCGTGGAAAACCACGTCATGCAACTCATAGCCGTCCAGATAGGCGCCGACTGCGCTCGCGACCCATGCGTTCAAGCGCTCGGGCCAGTCTTCCTGCCCGCAGGAGTCGAGGGCCGTGCGGATGCGAGCGCGAAACCCTTCGATGAAGCGTTCGCGCAACGCGATCACGATCTCCGGTTTGGAGGCAAAATAGAGATAGAAGGTGCCCTTGGCGACGCCCGCGGCAAGGGTGATCTCCTCGACGGTGGTTTCCTCGACGCCCTGGGCGATGAACAGCCTTGCGGCGGCATCCAGCAGTTCGCTCCGGCGCACCTCGGAGGGCTTGGTGCGCGGCTTGGGCCGCTGCTTGCGTGACGTCCGTTGCCCGATGGGGGGCATTTCCTTGCCGTCCACCATGCCTCGCTCCCTGATGGATAGTGCTATTTGAAGGGAATTTATAAAGATAATAAAGGAGTTGTCCATATTGACTGACTGGTGGTCATTGCCTTAACTCGATCTTTTCAACGCAGCGAATGATCCGATGACCACCTCCCGCCGCCCCATGCTTGTTGCTGCCGTCTATCTCGGCACGTTCATCGCTGTTCTGGACGTCAGCATCGTCAATGTCGCTTTGCCCACGCTGCAGCGCGCGCTCGATACCGATCTTGCCGGCCTGCAGTGGGTGGTCGATTCCTACACGCTGTGCCTGTCGGCATTCATGCTGTCGGCGGGGGCCATCAGCGACCGCTACGGCCGCAAGCGTTCGTGGATGATCGGTGTCGGCGTGTTCACGCTGGGGTCGGCGATCTGCGCGGCCGCGCCCAATCTCGCCGTGCTTCTGACCGGGCGTGTCGTGCAGGGCATTGCAGGTGCGTTGCTCATTCCGGGCGCCTTGTCGATCCTGGTTCAAGCCTTTCCGGACACCCGTCAACGCGCCAGCGTGATAGGCGGCTGGTCGTCCTTTACCGCGCTCTCGCTCATCGTCGGACCGATTCTCGGCGGCACGCTGGTCGATCTCGTCGGCTGGCAAAGCATCTTCCTGATCAACCTGCCGCTCGGCGCCATTGCGATGTTGCTCGGCGGCAGTTCGATGCAGGAAACCGCGCATCCCGAACATGCCGCACTCGATCCCGCCGGGCAGTTGCTCAGCATCGTCTGGCTGGGTGCTCTCACCTTTGCGTTCATCGAAGCGGGTGAAGCCGGCTGGACCGCACCTTTGACGCTCTCGGCGCTTGCGGTGGGCATTATCGGGCTGGCGGCCTTCCTGACCGTCGAGGCAAGAGCCCGCAAGCCCATGCTGCCGCTTGGCTTTTTCCGCGATACAAGCTTCACCGTCACCAATGTTGCATCCTTTGCGCTCGGCTTTGCCTCCTACAGCAGCGTGTTTTTCTTCTCGCTGTTCTTCCAGCAGGTGCAGGGCATGTCACCGGTGATGGCAGGCTTGCACATGTCGCCGCAATTCATCGCGCAGGTTCTGGTAGCGCCGACGACCGGGCGGCTCACCGCGCGCTTCGGCCATCGCGTGGTGATGATCGTGGGCTATCTGCTTTTGGGCGGCTCGATGCTGGCTATGTTCCGGGTCGGCGCCGAAACGTCTTACGCCTATTTCGGCACGCTGCTGGCCATCACGGGCATCGGCACCGGATTGGCCATTCCGACCACAAGCGCGGCGGCCATGCTTTCGGCGCCTCGCGAGCGTTCGGGCATGGCGTCGGCGATCGTCAACGCCACACGCCAGACCGGAACGGCCATAGGCATTGCGCTGCTTGGCGCTTTCATGAGCCAGCGGGCCATCTGGCTGCTGACCGACGGGCTGGAACTTGCCGGCGTTTCCGGTGCCGCCGACGTGGCGCGGGCTGCGGTGTCCCGGCATGACTTTGCCACCGACGCTGCATTGGGCGAGAGCGGGGTACAGGTGCTTTTCCTCGACGCCTATGCGGGCGGCTTCCAATTGGCGATGCTGGTCGCGGGAGCGGTGAGCTTGCTCGCGGCCATCCTGTTGCTGGTCGTCAGGTCGCGCCCGCAGCTGGCAACCGCGCAATAGAGCAGTCTGCCTGAGAACGGTTCGAGCCAACAAAAAACCCGGCGCGAGGCCGGGTTTTTCGTGTTTCGATTTGTTCTCGCTCAGGTGAGCGAGGCGGTGAAGCGCTGGATGCGGGTGCAGGCTTCTTCCAGAAGGCTTTCCGACGTCGCGTAGGAAATGCGGAAGTTCGGGCCGAGGCCGAAGGCCGAGCCGAACACCACCGCAACGCCTTCCGCCTCCAGCAGTTCGGAGCAGAAGGTTTCGTCGCTGTCGATCACCTTGCCGGACGGTGCCTTCTTGCCGATCAGTTCGGCGCAGGACGGATAGACGTAGAACGCGCCTTCCGGCGAGGGGCAGGTGATGCCGCGCGCCTGGTTGAGCATCGATACCACGAGGTCGCGGCGCGCCTGGAAGATCGCCTTGTTCCTGGCGATGAAATCCTGCGGACCGTTCAGCGCTTCCACCGAAGCCCATTGGGCGATGGTGCAGGCGCCCGAGGTTTGCTGACCCTGGATCATGTCCATGGCCTTGATCAGCTCGACGGGACCTGCCGCATAGCCGATGCGCCAACCGGTCATGGCATAGGCTTTCGACACGCCGTTCATGGTGAGGGTGCGGCTGTAGAGCTGCGGCTCGACCTCGGCGATGGTCTTGAAGACGAAGTCGCCATAGGTCAGGTGCTCGTACATATCGTCGGTCAGCACCCACACCTGCGGATGCTTGAGCAGGACGTTCGCGATCTCGCGCAACTCGGCTTCGGTATAAGCCGCGCCCGAAGGGTTGGACGGCGAATTCAGCACCAGCCACTTGGTGCGTGGCGTGATCGCCTTTTCCAGCGCCGCGCCGGTCAGCTTGAAGCCGTTGGCGTCGGTGGTCTGGGCAAAGGTCGGCGTGCCGCCGCACAGCAGCACCATTTCCGGATAGCTTACCCAGTAGGGAGCGGGGATCACCACCTCGTCGCCGGGGTTGAGAGTGGCCATGAAGGCGTTGAACAGAATCTGCTTGCCGCCCGTGGCGACGATGGTCTGCTCGGGCTTGTAGTCGAGGTTGTTCTCGCGCTTGAACTTGCTGGCGATCGCCTCGCGCAGCGGAGCGATGCCGGATACCGGCGGATACTTGGTTTCGCCGCGGCGGATCGCTTCGATCGCCGCATTCTTGACGTTATCAGGGGTGTCGAAATCGGGCTCGCCTGCACCAAGACCGATCACGTCGCGGCCTTTCGCTTTCAGCTCGCGGGCTTTCTGGGTGACAGCGATCGTCGCGGAAGGCTTCACACGGGAAAGGGCGTCGGCAAGAAAGGCCATGACTTTTCATCTCCATTGCAATGGGGCGGCCTGAATTTCGGCCGCGCATGTCATGTCGGATTGTGCGGCAATTCGCAAGTGTCGCGTGGCGTTGGTCTCGTTTAATTCGCGCTGTGGCTGGTTCGGATCAATGTCCGCACAAGCCTCACATGCGTTAACAAGGAATAAAACCTTGGCATGTCATTATCCGCCGTCAACCCGGAGCAAACAATTATCGTGTCGCGAAACGTCGGAACCGGCCGCATCATCCGACAGGACAACGGTATCGCAACCGGCTCCTGGGGCGCGTTCTTGCTGGAAACGGCATTCCAGCCGATTTTCGCCTTTCAGCCGGGGGAAAAACCCAGGCTGGTCGCCTATGAGGGGCTGGTGCGACCGTCGCTCGGGGGCGAGCGTATTTCGCCGATGATCTTCTTCAGCGCCATTGCGGCGGGAGAGCGGCTTGACGTCGAAACGATGACGCGGACGCTGCATCTGCTCAATGGTGCGGCATGGCTGCCGCAGGATACTTCCATTTTCGTGAACTTCGATCCCTCGCTGTTCACCGAGCGCGCGGTGGCCGACAGTGCGCTGCGCGACATGCGCCTTGTGATGGAGGAGGCGGGGATCGCTCCCGGCCGCGTCGTTTGCGAACTGACCGAGCAGAAGGCCCCCTCGGCGGCTGCGCTTCGCGCCTTTGTCGAGGCGCTGCGCGCCAACGGATTGAGGGTGGCCATCGACGACTACGGCGCGGAGAACTCCGACATCCGGCGCGTCAAGGCGTTGCAGCCGGATATCGTGAAGTTCGACGCACAATGGATCGGCCGGCTGATGGTAACCGGGGCGGGCTTTGCGCTGCTGACCGCCATGGTTGAAAAATTTGCCGAACAGGGCATCACCACCGTGTTCGAGGGGATCGAGGAAAGCTGGCAACTGGAACTTGCCGAGAAGTCCGGCGCTTCCATGGTGCAGGGCTATGTGCTGGCGCGGCCGGAAATCGTGTCGCCGGGTTTTGGCGGACGCGTAAAGGAAGCGGCGGGCGCGGCGTCCGCGCGCCAGGCTCCTTCCGGCTCGACCGTGGCGCGTACTACCCGGAAAAAATCGTCATGATGCAGGATCATTATCTGCCGGCGGTAATCGATCAGGCGATCCGCGTCGACGAGTTGGACATCGCAACGGGCATAGTCGGCGGATTTAGGATGGCCTGCGCCTATCAGCCCATCTTTTCGCGCTACAGCAATTTTTTGCGACCGTCCGGTCTTGCCGGCATTGCGGGGCCGGTTCCCGCCGATGCGTTCGCTGCGGCGACGGTGCAGGATGCCGATTTCGCTGCCATTCTGGGCATGGCGCTGCTGATCCGTAATTACGGTCATACCGGAATTGCCGGGCTCGACCTGCATGTGAGTTGCAGCCTCGATCGGATCGCCAATCTTCTGCCGCTTCTCGACAGCCCCAGCACGGCGGGGTGGGAGGACGTCGCATTGGGACCGGAAAAACTGGTTTGCGAAATCGCTGGCGATGCGGAGCCTTCCTGTGAGATCCTCGACGCGCTGGAAGAATTGAGCTGGAAAGGCGTGCGCATGGCGTGCGTCTTTGGCGGCGCGCAGCCTCTGACCACGACTGTCGATGCCGATGTCATTCGCCTGGAACGGGCCTGGTTCCGCAAGATCTGCGCCGAGCCGACCGCGCGCCTGCTGGGATCGATGATCTCGGTCTGGCATAGCCGTGGCCTCAAGGTGCTGGTGGACGGGATCGGCACCGCCGCGCAGCTTCGCATTGCGCTCGACGCCAATGCCGACCATTTTCAGGGTGATTTCCTTGCCTCGGCTGCGCCCGCAGGCGCCATTTTCGATGACAGGCCGGTTCCGATCTCGGCAATTCTGGACGACGGCAAGGCAATCTCACTGCGTGGATAGATCCTGACCCGGATTTGCCGCACGACGTGCGCAATCTGTCAGCGGCGTTGAAGAAAGCTGCAAAACTTATCATTGGATGCCTGGTCCGATCCGCGCGATAACGCGACGGGATCGCACGACAAGGAGGCGCCATGATCAGGATCTACGGGATGACCGAGAGCGGCAATTGCTACAAGCCGCGCCTCTTGCTGGCCAAGCTGGACCTGCCGTTCGAGCATGTCGAGGTGAGTTCACGCAGCGGCGCAACCCGATCCGCCAACTATCTTGCCAGAAATCCCAACGGCATGGTGCCGCTGCTGGAAATCGAGGACGGCCGCATGCTGGCCGAGTCCAACGCCATGTTGCTCTATCTGGCTGAGGGAACGCGGTTCCTGCCGGCCGACCCCTACCGGCGCGGACTGGCCTATCAATGGCTGTTCTTCGAGCAATACAGCCATGAGCCGTATATTGCGGTGCGCAAGGCGTTGCTGACCTTCCCCGAACGGGCAAAGGACGCGACACCAGAGCGCCTGGCAGTGACGCTGGAGCGCGGCAACAAGGCGCTCGGCGTGATGGAAAAGCATCTGGCGGGCAATGCGTTCTTCGCTGGCGATGCAATGAGTGTCGCCGACATTGCGCTCTACGCTTACACCCATGCTGCCGGGGAGGGCGGCTTCGATCTCGCCGCATATCCGGCCGTCAGCACCTGGCTGAAGCGGGTGCGCGCCGATCCGGGCCATGTGTCGATAGACTGGCTGCCATGAAGAAGCCGGTTTGCTGGCTTTCTCGCCCGGCGCTTTGATCTGAAATAAAAAAGGCGGGGAATTACCCCGCCTTCGTTGTCCAAACGGACTGATCTGGAATTCATTGCCCAGGTCTGGCGGCTATCTGCCGCGTCAGGCTCCTGGTCTTGACCTCCGGCGCGCTTGACGCGCGGCCGCCAGTACATCCGTGACTTGCCGCGCGCTTTGAGCTTTCGGCCCAGCGCGCTTTGCGATCAGCCGACCTTGGACAGAGATCCAGCAGCGGACTTGCCGGTGCGGCGGTCCTGCTCGATCTCGAAATTGATTTTCTGGCCTTCGACCAGATTGGAAAGACCAGCGCGCTCCACAGCGGAGATGTGGACGAAAACGTCCGCGCCGCCAGTGTCGGGCTGGATGAAGCCGAAGCCCTTGGTCGAATTGAACCACTTTACGGTGCCGATAGGCATGTTTGTATTCCTTGCGTTTGCACGTTGGTTGACCGGATGCCAGATGGCCGAACTCCAGTCGTTAGTATCGAGATTTTGGAGATAGACGTCAGCAAACGCGACAGAATCGCGAGACTACCAGATCGATCGGCCGAAATATCAACAATCCCGATATAGGGGTTGCCTGTCACAAGCACAAGGGGCATCGGCAACAATCTTGGCGGAGGGGCGCAAGGCTATCCACCGGCATCCCCGACCGTAAAACGCTTGAAAACGCAGATCATTCCGGCCCAAGGCTCTATCCACCGTTTTCGGAAGCACTCTGCGTTTTCGCCATTCTTCCGGCCATTTCCGGCCATAGCGCGGAGACGCCGGCGGGGATGCACCGGCGCTTATGGAGGTGTTGGTGAAACGCGTATTGCTTGCCTTTTTCCTGTCGCTGCTTGCTGCCAAGGCGCAGGCGATTTCCCGTTACGATACTAAGGATATGAGTTGCGGGCAGGTGCAGTCGGCAATCGAGCGCGAGGGCGCGGTGATCCTGCGCTACCGCTCGCCGCGGGACCCCTCCGCCTTGCGTTTCGACCGCTACGTGCGCGACCGGCAATTCTGCCGGCACAATGAGCGTGCCGAAACCACCCTCGTGCCTGCCGCCGACCGCAAGGCCTGCCCGGTGCGAGAGTGCCGCCCGGCGGAGCCGGGGCGCCGCCTGCGTCTGCCGAGCCGTCCCTGATCCAGGCGGGTTGCGGCCCTCAGAAGGCGAACGAACCCTGCGCGGACGGAGGTGGGCCGACCTGAACGCCTTCCAGATTCAGCAGCCTTTCCTTCGTGACCGAGCCGCCGGGAGCCGAAAAGCCGCCGATCTTGCCGCCCGCGGCGAGGATGCGGTGGCAGGGCACCACAATGGGCACCGGATTTTGTCCCAGCGCCTGGCCAGTTTCGCGCGCCAGCCCGGCATGGCCGGCCCGCGCTGCCAGTTCGCCATAGGTGACGGTTTCGCCGAAGCCGAGCCCTCGCGCGGCATCATAAATGGCGAGGCGAAAATCGTCCGCATCGCCCAGATCGACCGCAATGTCGGTAAAATCGACGGTTTCACCCGCTGCATAGCGCCTGATCGCCGCGACTGCTTCGGCGATGGCCGCCGGCAGTTGCTCCGCGCTCTGTTCCGCAGGGTGCGCGGCCTGCGCGCGCGGCAGCGTGGCCACAAGCCGCCTTTCGGTCGCGGCGCGGTCGCGCTCGGGCAGTTGCACCCGCGACAGGCCGCGCTCGCTCCAGGCAATGCCGATCCAGCCGAGAGGCGTTTCGAAGAGATGATAGGGAAAGGCGGAAGACATGGGCCTCGTTCCTGATGCTTCCAGATTTGTATCATGCAAGTGATCAAGTACAAATGGGGAACAAATACTTTTCCGCAACACTCTGACACATCTGTTGATCAGCCCCGTTGTCGTGGGCCGCGGCGGCAGGTTGCCCGCACCAGACGGCTCATGTAAGAGATTTTTCTCTGGGACGAGCCTTTTTAACGATTTGCAGTGAGAGCGGGTTTGCCGAATTTGCGGATTTTTCTGGCTATCGGCGTTGCGATCTCCGCAGCGAGCCTGTCAGCCTGCACCTCCACCGGCAATGGCGCGTCGCCTGAATTAGCTCTCAACGCCACCCCCGCGGACGAGCAAAGCGCGGACTTCCCGCTTCCCGAAACCGTGGCCGTGCTGCCCACTTCCTACGCGCCTGTCGACGGCGCGCCGGTGCTGTTGGTGGCGCAGGCCGAGGGCATCCAGGGCCAATTGCCTACGCAGGTCGGTTCGGACCTGCCCGGCACGCAGGTCGCCTCGCTGGAGCCAATGCTGCCGGCCAGTGCCTATGCCGGCGCCGCCACGGCCGGGTCGCTCGCCGCACCCCAGCCCGGACCGGCGGAAATCGAGACGCTGATCGTCAAATACGCGTCCATCTACGACGTGCCGGTCGGTCTGGTGCGCCATGTGGTGAACCGCGAAAGCACCTTCAATCCGCTGGCCTACAACAAGGGTCATTGGGGCCTCATGCAGATCAAGCATGCCACCGCGCGCGGCATGGGCTATGACGGCCCGGCGCGCGGGTTGCTGGATGCCGAGACCAATCTGAAATATGCGGTCAAATATCTGCGCGGGGCCTATCTGGTGGCCGATGGCGACCACAAGCGCGCCGACAAGCTCTACCAGCGCGGCTATTATTACGATGCCAAACGCAAGGGCATGCTGGAGATCACCGGCCTCGGTAGGGATCGTCATCGCATGCGCCGCCAGCCGACCGCGACCGATCCGACCGCGACGGCCGTGATCCCGGTTTCCGCGCCGGTCATAACACCGGACACCGCGCCCGTGCCGGCGCTGGCTTCCGTGACGCCCGGCGCCTGAACCGCCGGCGCGTTTTTTACTCCGTTTCAGCATCGGCCAGGGATGAAGTTTTGCGGTGCGGCCTTGCGACCGCCCGCGGCAGTATCTCCGGCTATGTGCCCGTGCTCGACAGTTTCATGAGCACGATGCCGGACACGATCAGGGCTCCGGCTGCAAGGCGCATCAGGGTTGCGGCCTCGCCGAGCACGACGATGCCTACGGCGAAGGCGCCGACCGCCCCGATGCCGGTCCAGATCGTGTAAGCGGTTCCGAGCGGCAGCGACTTCATCGAGATCGACAGAAGCGCGAAGCTTGCGATCATTGTGATGATGGTGATGGCGCTCGGCACCAGCAGGGTGAAGCCATCGGACTTCTTCATGAAGAACGCCCATACGATTTCGAGAAAACCGGCAAGTGCCAGATAAATCCAGGCCATGGCGAGGCCCTCCTTTCAGGGCCGGGCCGTCCCGGTCGTTCGATTGCGGTTGAGAGGTCGTCCTCTCGCCGTTACGTGGAAGCGTTGCTGCGAACAGTCAATGCCCCGGATGCAGGGCATCGTTGAGATACATGCAAGTCAGCATTGTGAAAATGTAAGCCTGGATGACTGACATCAACAATTCCAGGCCTGTCAGGCCGACGGTCATGGCAAGCGGCAGTATCGCGCCGGCGATACCCAGTGCGCCCAGCCCACCAAGCGAAACCACAAAGCCTGCGAACACCTTCAGCGTGATGTGACCGGCCAACATGACCGCGAACAGGCGCACCGAATGACTCACCGGCCGGGATATGTAGGAGACGACCTCGATGGGAACGAGGATGGGGGCGAGTGCCAGCGGAACGCCGGGCGGCATGAACAGGCGCAGAAAGCCGAGCCCGTTGCGCATCAGCCCATAGATCGTGACGGTGAGAAACACCAGCATGGCGAGCGTAAAGGTGATGGCGATGTGGCTGGTGACTGTGAAGGCGTAGGGGAACATCCCGATCAGATTGGCGACCAGCACAAACATGAACAAAGAAAAAACCAGTGGGAAGAAGCGCATTCCTTCCTCGCCGGTATTGTCGCGCAGTGTTTTGGCTATGAGCTCGAACAGTAGTTCGGCACAGGATTGCAGCCGGCCCGGCACGATCGCCCGACGCTTCGTCGCCAACAGCAGGAAGCCAGACGCAAGCGCCACGGTGAGCACCATATAGGCCGACGAATTGGTGAAGCTGAGGTCGAATCCGCCGATCTCGACCGGTACAATCCGGGAAATCTCGAACTGTTCGATTGGTCCGGCCATAGCGCGGCCCTCCTTTGAGTGGCCGGGCCGTCCCGGAATCGTATGCTAGCGTGAGGGTCGTCCCTCGCGGGGTTCCGATTAGCGATCGCCGTGCCCTTCGTCAATGGCAAGGCGATCGCAATATTGACCTTTCCCCCTTGCTCCGATCTCTGGGCAAGGGGGGAAAGGCTCAGAAATACTCCTGCAGCGGCCTGACTTCCAGGCTGCCCGCCTTCAGCGCGGCGATGGCCTCGGCCACGGCCTCCATGCCGGCCAGCGTGGTGTAGTAGGGCACCTTCTGCATCAGGGTCGCGCGGCGGAGAGACTTGGAGTCCGACACGGCCTTCTGGCCGTCGGTCGTGTTGAACACGATCTGCACCTGGCGGTTGCGGATGGCGTCCTCGATATGCGGGCGGCCTTCCAGAACCTTGTTGATCTTTTCCGCCTCGATGCCGTTTTCGGCGAGGAAGCGCTGCGTGCCGCCGGTGGCCAGCACCTTGAAGCCGAGCCCGGCAAGACGCTTCACGGGTGCGAGCACGCCTTCCTTGTCGTCGTCGCGCACCGAGACGAACAGGGTGCCTGAGCGCGGCAGGTCGACACCCGCGCCGAGCTGGGCCTTTGCGAAGGCCAGCGCATAGTCGCGGTCAAGGCCCATGACCTCACCGGTGGAGCGCATTTCAGGCCCGAGCAGGGTATCGACGCCGGGGAAGCGCGCGAAGGGGAACACCGCTTCCTTGACCGCGATGTGGCCGGGCATGCGCGCGTCGGGCTTGTCGCCATAGTTGGCGAAGGCGCTGTCCAGCGTCTCGCCGGCCATGATGCGGGCCGCGACCTTGGCAATCGGCTTGCCCACGGTCTTGGCGACGAAGGGCACGGTGCGGCTGGCGCGCGGGTTCACCTCCAGCACATAGATGGTGCCGTCCTGGATCGCGTATTGCACGTTCATCAGGCCGCCGACCTTGAGCGCCTTGGCAAGCGCTGCCGTCTGGCGCTCCAGTTCCTCTACGATCTCATCGGACAGTGAGTGGACGGGGAGCGAGCAGGCCGAGTCGCCCGAGTGGATGCCGGCCTCCTCGATGTGCTCCATGATGCCGGAAACGAAGACGTTTTCGCCGTCGCACAGGCAATCCACGTCCACCTCGATGGCGCCGGTGAGATAGGTGTCGAACAGCAGCGGGTTCTTGCCCAGAAGCGTGTTGATCTGGCCGGTCTTGTCGTTCGGGTATTTCTGCTTGATGTCCTCGGGCACCAGCTCAGGTACCGTGTCGAGCAGATAGGTCTGCAGCATGCCTTCGTCGTGGATGATCTGCATGGCGCGGCCGCCGAGCACGTAGGAGGGGCGCACCACCAGCGGGAAGCCCAGTTCGCCGGCCACCGTGCGCGCCTGCTCGACCGAGTAGGCGATGCCGTTCTTCGGCTGGGTGAGGTCGAGCTTCTGCAGCAGTTTCTGGAAGCGGTCGCGGTCTTCGGCGAGGTCGATGGCGTCGGGCGAGGTGCCGAGGATGGGGATGCCGTTCTTCTCCAGCGCTTCGGCCAGCTTCAGCGGGGTCTGGCCGCCGAACTGCACGATCACGCCGACCAGCTCGCCGCGGCTCTGCTCCATCTTCAGGATCTCGATCACGTCTTCCGCCGTCAGCGGCTCGAAATAGAGCCGGTCGGAGGTGTCGTAGTCGGTCGAGACCGTCTCCGGGTTGCAGTTGATCATGATCGATTCGTAGCCGGCCTCGGCCAGCGCGAAGCAGGCGTGGCAGCAGCAATAGTCGAACTCGATGCCCTGGCCGATGCGGTTTGGGCCGCCGCCGAGGATCACCACCTTCTTGGCGGAGGAAACCTCAGCCTCGTTGGCGGGGGCGCCGGCGAAGGGCACTTCGTAGGTCGAGTACATATAGGCGGTGGGGGAGGCGAATTCGGCCGCGCAGGTGTCGATGCGCTTGTAGACCGGGTGCACGGCGAGCGAATTGCGCAGATGCGCGACTTCCTTGGCAGTCTTGCCGGTGAGTGAGGCGAGGCGGGCATCGGAGAAGCCCATGGCCTTCAGCATGCGCAGGTTGACCGCGTCATCCGGCAGGCCGTGTTCGCGGATGCGCTGTTCCATGGCGATGATGCCGGCGATCTGTTCCAGGAACCACGGGTCGATCTTGCACATGGCGTGCACGTCTTCCAGCGAGGTGCCCATGCGGATGGCCTGGGCGACCATGCGCAGGCGGTCGGGCGTGGGCGTGCCAAGGGCTGCGCGGATGGCATTCTTGTCGTCGCTGTGGTTGCCTCCTTGGCCAATGCCGGGGATTTCGATCTCGTCGAGGCCGGTGAGGCCGGTTTCGAGGCCGCGCAGCGCCTTCTGCAAGCTTTCCTGGAAGGTGCGGCCGATGGCCATGACCTCGCCCACCGACTTCATGGCGGTGGTGAGCGTCGGCTCGGCGCCCGGGAATTTTTCAAACGCGAAGCGCGGGATCTTCGTTACGACATAATCGATGCTCGGCTCGAAGGAGGCGGGCGTCGCGCCGCCGGTGATGTCGTTGTCCAGCTCGTCCAGCGTGTAGCCGACGGCAAGCTTGGCCGCGATCTTGGCGATGGGAAAGCCGGTCGCCTTGGAAGCGAGCGCCGAGGAGCGCGACACGCGCGGGTTCATCTCGATGACGACGAGGCGGCCATTGTCGGGGTTGACGGCGAATTGGACGTTCGAGCCGCCGGTCTCGACGCCGATCTCGCGCAGCACCGCGATCGAGGCGCTGCGCATGATCTGATATTCCTTGTCGGTCAGCGTCAGCGCCGGGGCCACCGTGATGGAATCGCCGGTGTGGACGCCCATCGGGTCGATGTTCTCGATGGAGCAGATGATGATGCAGTTGTCCGCCTTGTCGCGGACGACCTCCATCTCATACTCCTTCCAGCCCAGCACGCTTTCCTCGATGAGCACTTCCGTGGTCGGCGAGGCGTCGAGGCCCGACTGCACGATCTCGAAGAATTCCTGGCGGTTGAAGGCAATGCCGCCGCCGGTGCCGCCGAGCGTGAAGGAGGGGCGGATGATGGCCGGAAGGCCGACCGCGTCGAGCGCCTGCGCGGCTACGCCCATGGCATGCGAGACGTAGCGCTGCTTGCGGTCGCCTTCGCCGAGATTCCATTGGGTTTCGAGCGCGTCGAGCTCGGTGTCGGAGGCGCCCGACGCCTTGAGGGCGGCGCGCTCGGCCTCGTGCATCTTGCGGTCGGCGTCCTTCACTTCGGTGGCGTTGGCCAACATCGACTTCGGCGTTTCCAGCCCGATCTTGGCCATGGCCTCGCGGAACAGGGCGCGGTCCTCGGCCTTGTCGATGGCATGGGCGTCGGCGCCGATCATCTCGACATTGTAGCGCTCCAGCACGCCCATGCGGCGCAGCGACAGCGCGGTGTTGAGCGCGGTCTGGCCGCCCATGGTCGGCAGCAGCGCATCCGGGCGTTCCCTGGCGATGATCTTGGCGACGACCTCGGGCGTGATCGGCTCGATATAGGTGGCGTCGGCCAGTTCCGGGTCGGTCATGATCGTGGCCGGGTTGGAGTTGACCAGGATGACGCGGTAGCCTTCCTCGCGCAGCGCCTTGCAGGCCTGGGTGCCGGAATAGTCGAATTCGCAGGCCTGTCCGATAACGATGGGACCGGCGCCGATGATCAGGATGGATTTGATATCGGTGCGTTTTGGCATGGGCAGGGGTCCATTCGTCGTTGGCTCTGCGCAAAACCCCGGCGCGGGAATGCCCGGCCGGTGGGGTGCAGAGTCTGTTGTCAGGCTAAGGGCGCCTTATAGGCAAATGCTGCCGCGCTTGTAACCCCGAAAATGCGGGAATCTTTGCGACCTTTGTGCATGGCAGCCATGCGGGCAAGGGAGAGGGCTAAATCGCAGCTCTGCTTCGGCTGTTGGACGCTTGCAGGACGTGTGGCGAGGCTGGTGTGATTTGGGTTGCCGTTGGTGTGGGAAAGCTGCTTGCGACCTCCAAGCAGGCACTTTTATTAGGATCGCATCGCGCCAATGCGGTCATTGTAGAGCACTCTCGATCGTGAACTTCCGTACTTCGTCAGTTATCCAATTTCTGAACGCGCGGACCTTTGGATCGTCCTGATTACCCGTCCGGTAGACGAGATCATATCCCCATTCGACGTCCAGCTTGGCTTGCGGGAATAAGCTCACGAGGCGGCCTGCCACGATGTCTTCGGCGACCAGCACGCTCCGCCCAAGCGCCACGCCTTCCCCTCGAATCGCGGCTTCGATGGACATGCTCCCGAGTGTGTAGCCCGGACCTCGCATCTTCGGATAAGGCAGTCCCATCGTCGAGAACCAGCGTTCCCACGTCGTGGTCATGCCGATTTCATGGATAAGTTGGCATCCGCCCAGGTCGGCCGGAGACAAAAGCCCGCCCATGCGGTCGCGATAGTCTGGCGTACAAACGGGAGAGACGGTCTCGTTCATGATGCGCTCGGCCGCCGCCGCGGGATATTGGCCAGCACCATAGCGCAGGGCGACATCGACATGACCGGCGGCGAAATCAATCGGGGCGTCAGCGACTTCCAGAAGGACATCGAAATCCGGATAGCGCGCCATCAGCCTGTGCAGGCGCGACGTCAGCCACTTGCTCGCGAAGGAGACGCCCGAATTCACGACAAGGCGATTGTCGTCGTTCCGGCGGCGCACGTTTTCCGCCTCGCGCGCGAGTTCGGAAAGCAGACGGGTAACGGCACTGAAGAAGGATAAGCCCGCCTCTGTCAGCTCGATCCTGCGGGTCAGGCGGCTGAAAAGCTGAACCCCCAGGCTGCCTTCCAGCGCCTTGATCTGGCGGCTAACCGCGCCGTGGGTCAGGTGCAGTTCCTTCGCCGCCAGCGTCATACTCAGCCTTCGGCCGGTCGCCTCGAAGGCCCGGAGCGTTTGCAATGGAGGAAGTTGGTCGGACATCGGGTTCTTATGCGTGATGTGTCTTCACGTATCATGTGAGAACAAATGGTTTGTCGGCGGGGTTCAGCGGCCGTTAGACATGACACAGATGCACGCTTTCGCCAATCACATCAATCGAAGCAGACCATGACGCAGAACGCTACCGACGCCGCAGTCGTCTCTCCTGCCGCTCTCGCTGCTCACTCGCCGTCCGCGAAGAGCATCGGCGCGATGCTATTGCTTGCGATCATGTGGGGTCTGTCGATCCCGATCACCAAGCTGGGCCTCGAAACGATCCCGCCGATAACGCTGACCGCCATACGTTTCGTTGTCGCTGTCCCTCTGTTCATGATCCTGGCGGCGGGCCGGCTTCGCGTGCCGTGGCAAGCTATCCCAAGTATCATCGCGCTCGGTGTGATGGGCATTACGCTCGGCAATGTCGCACAATCCTTCGGCGTGCGAGGCACATCGGCATCGGCCGGAACGATCATCTCGGCGACGATCCCGATCTTCATCGTGATTTTCGCGGCAATCCGCCTCAAACAGCCCGTTGCGGGGCGACAGTGGATCGGCCTGCTTGGGGCCTTCGCCGGAATTGCATTGGTGGCGGCAGGAAGCGGATCGGGCGTTGACGACTTGACGAGAACAACAGCCACCGGCGTGGCCTGGATGCTCGTTTCGGCCGTCGCCATCGCCTTCTACTACATCTGGAGCGCTGAACTTACCGAGAAATATGGCACCTTGCCCGTAGCCGCATGGAACGCCTTGGCTGGTCTTGTCGCAATCCTGCCTCTGGCCGGTTGGGAAATGGCGCATGAGCCCGTGCAGGTCACGATGCAGGCGATGTGGGCAATCGTCTATCTCGGCGTCATGGTGACGGTCGCGGGCCTGCTGCTGTGGCTATATCTGCTGCGAACCGTTCCGGCGCGGGTCGCGGCGAGCGTCCAGTATCTTCAGCCAGTCTTCGGGATTGCCGCCGCGTCGGCAATCTTTGGCGACCAACTCGGCCCAATGTTTGCGGCAGGCGTCATCCTGATTTTGGGCGGACTCGCTTTGGCGGTTGCCAACAAGCGACCAACTCCCGAGGAAGCAGTACCTCACGAATAAGCCGGACGACTGCTTACCTGTGTTCCATGCCAAAAACCGCCGACCTGCTTCCCACCACATTGCTGAACTCTGGGATGTCCCAATGTCTGGTGAGATCGACAACATCCCTCTCCATTTCGGGCTTCGCCCTCGACACCTCTCCCCAATTTCGTGAGGGCGAGGAAATGCAAGTCGCAGAAGCCGTAAGGCGAAGAACGGTTCGGTTGCGAAAATTGATCCAGCGGGCGCGCAGGTCGAGCGTTCAGATCACGCCGACTTCCGCCGTCGCTCCATTTCCGCCAGTCCGCGCCGGCGTTCCAGTTCCGCCTCGCTTGGATGTTCCGCCCCGAAATTGCCGGTCTCGACCTCGCCGGCGCGCTCGTAGGCCGCGACGATCACGCCCTTGGGCGTCACCAGGCTATCGGTCAGCTTGAGCGCTGCCGGCATGGCGCCGGTGCCGAACAACTTCTTGCCGTTGCCGAGAATGACCGGAATGACGACAAGCTGGAAGCGGTCGATCAGGTCGTGTTCCAGCAGTTCCTGAATGAGTTCGCTGGAGCCCTGGATGAGCAGGTCGGGTCCATCGTCCTGCCTGAGCTTGCGCAGTGCCGCGGGAACATCCTTGCCCAGCCATTCGCTGTTCTGCCAGGTGAGGCTTTCGGGATCATGGGTGGCGACGTATTTGGTCACGCGATCGAACATCGGGCCGATCGGATCATCCTTCACGTAGGGCCAGTGGGCGGCGAAGATGTCGTAGGTGCGGCGTCCCAGAAGCAGGTCGAACGGCTTTTCGAACAGCTTGCCCATGACGCCGAACAGTGCTTCGTCGAAATGGGGCGCGACCCAGCCTTCATGGCGGAAGCCCCCGGTGGGGTCTTCCTGCGGGCCTCCCGGCGCCTGCATGACGCTGTCGAGGCTGACGAAAACGGCTGCTACGATCCTTCTCATGATGTCTCTCCCGAATGGGCCGGGCGTCTTCAGGTCCGGCAATGTTTCGAGGACGCGCGCAGGCAGGCGATCCCGACATGCGCGGCTCCGGTTATTTCGTTCGCACGGCTTATCCGGCAAGAACCGGTTTCGGTCAGGCCTCTTCCTGCCGGATCAGCTCAGCAGGAAATCGTAGATCAGCTTGAGGTTCAGCAGCGCGATCACGATGGCGATGAACATGGCGAAGGCCGTGAGCCAGCGCGGCGCCACCAGCGGCCCCATCTTGGTCTTGCTGGCGGTGAAGATGACCAGCGGGAATACCGCGAAGGAAAGCTGGAGACTGAGCACCACCTGGCTGAGGATGAGCAGGCGCGCCGTGCCGGCCTCGCCATACCAGATGGTAACGGCTGCTGCCGGTACGATGGCGATGGCGCGTGTGATGAGCCGGCGCAGCCATTGCGGCAGCCGCATGTGCAGAAAACCTTCCATGACGATCTGACCGGCAAGGGTGGCCGTGACGCTGGAATTGATGCCGCAGCAGATCAGCGCGATGCCGAACAGCACCGGCGCGACCGAAAGGCCGAGCAGGGGGCTGAGCAGCGCATGCGCCTGCGCGATATCCTCGACATTGGTCTGGCCGGTCCGGTGGAAGGTGGAGGCGGCGAGGATCAGGATCGAGGCGTTGATGATCAGCGCGAAGGTCAGCGCGATGGTGGAATCCCACGTGGCGAATTTCAGCGCCTCGCGCTTCTCCGGGGTGGTGTGGCCGTAGTCTCTGGTCTGCACGATGCCCGAATGCAGGTAGAGATTGTGCGGCATGACCGTCGCGCCGAGGATGCCGAGCGCCAGATACAGCATATCAGGACTGGTCAGAAGCTCGGTGGTGGGGGCAAAGCCGCGGATGACACTGCCCCAGTCGGGATCGGCCAGCGCGATCTGGATGGCGAAACAGGCGGCGATGACGGCAAGCAGCGCGATGATCATGGCTTCCACCCAGCGGAAGCCGAGCCGCTGCAGATAAAGGATCAGGAAGACATCCAGCGCGGTGATGACGACGCCGATTTCCAGCGGAATGCCGAAGATGAGATTGAGGCCGATGGCCGTGCCGATGACCTCGGCAAGGTCGGTGGCGATGATGGCGATCTCGGCCAGGAACCAGAGAACGTAGGAAACCTGCTTGCCGTAGGCGTCGCGGCATGCCTGGGCGAGGTCCCGGCCCGAGCCGATGGCCAGGCGTGCGCACAGCGCCTGCAGCACCACCGCCATGATGTTGGAAATCAGCGCGACGAACAGCAGCGTGTAGCCGAATTTCGACCCGCCGGCGAGCGATGTGGCCCAGTTGCCGGGGTCCATATAGCCAACGGCGACGAGATAGCCGGGGCCGATAAAAGCGATGGCCCGACGCCAGGTCGGGCCGCCTGTTCGGACCGCTATGGAGCGATGTACATCCGATAGGGAGGCTTCGCCGCGTGGCTGGCGCCATCCATCTTCGGTTTTGGTGGCGGTCTGGCTGGAAATATCCATTCTGCTGGCTTTGCGGATTATTCGCTATTGCAAATCATTAGCAATATAAATCGGGCGACATCAAGGTGAGCGCAAGGGGAGGAACGAAGATTTTTCGGTGGAACGCGGGGTCGTGTCACGCTTTGGCGTGTTCCTATGCAGGTAAGGAGCGACACCATGGGCGTGAAGGAAGCACCGACGCGGAAGGGCAAGGAAGCGGCAAAGGGCTTGCGGCAGGCGGCTGCCGGCGATGAGCGCAAGACAGAAGCCCGCAAGGGCAGCGAGATGAAGAAGGGAGCGGAGCGCTTCGAAGAACGCGCCAAAAGTTCGGACGGAAAGAGCGCCGGGACCAAGCAGCGCTGAAACTTTGCCTGAAGAGCTGTGCAGGGCGAGCGGTTTGTGCTGGCGCTAAAAACCCTGTGACTTGATGCAACCGTTGGAATAGATTTCGATTTGATATCAACGGCCGCTTCGGCCGGATCGTGAACGAGCACGAGGTTGCGCGCATGCTGTGGAAAGGTCGCCGTCAAAGTCAGAACGTGGAAGACGAGCGGGGGGCAGGCGGTGGCTTCGGCGGCGGCATGGGGCCGGGCGGGGGCTTTCGCATCCCCATCGGTGGCGCGGCCGGCGGCGGCGGGCTGTCGGGCCTGATCATCCTGGTGGTGCTGTTCTTCGTCCTGCGCGCCTGCGGTATCGATCCGCTGGCGATCCTCGACGAGAGTGGCTCGCTCGGACCCGGTGGCGGGCAGGTCACGCAAGGCACTCAGTCCAATGACGAGATGAAGCAGTTTGTTTCCACTGTCCTGGCGGAGACCGAAGACGTCTGGAACGGGATTTTCCAGGCCAATGGCCTGAAATATGAAGAGCCGACGCTGGTGCTGTTTTCGGGCCAGACGCGTTCGGGCTGCGGCTATGCCTCGTCGGCTGCGGGGCCGTTCTATTGCCCGGAAGACCGCAAGGTCTATATCGACCTGTCCTTCTACAACCAGCTCGACCGCCAGTTCGGTGCTTCTGGCGATTTCGCGCAGGCCTATGTGCTGGCGCACGAGGTCGGCCACCATGTGCAGAACCTCATCGGCGTGCTGCCCAAATTCAACCGGATGCGGCCGTCGATGAGCGAAGCCGACGCCAATGCGATGTCGGTGCGCGTCGAATTGCAGGCCGACTGCTTTGCCGGCATCTGGGGCCATTTTACCGCGCAGAAAGGGCTGGTTGAGCAGGGCGACCTCGAAGAGGCGCTCAATGCCGCAAAGCAGATCGGCGACGATACGCTGCAGCGGCGCACGCAGGGTTATGTCGTCCCCGACAGCTTCAACCACGGTACCTCGGCGCAGCGCATGAACTGGTTCAATCGCGGCTTCCAGAGCGGCAAGCTGCAGGATTGCGATACCTTCAACGGTGAGCCTTGAGCGCACTGCCCGGAAGCGGGCGGAAGCCTGAACCGACAAAAAAGCCGCCCCGAGAGGCGGCTTTTTTTTGAACTTCTGGCAGCGGCCGGAGCGATTTCAGGCCAGCGCCGGCTCACCCTTGCGTGCACGAATGAGGTTGGCGAAGCGGCGGAACAGATAGTGGGAATCCTGCGGGCCGGGCGAGGCCTCGGGGTGGTGCTGCACCGAAAACACCGGGCGTCCGGTGATCGCGATGCCACAATTGGAGCCGTCGAACAACGAAATGTGAGTCTCTTCAACGCCTTCCGGCAGGGATTTGGAGTCGACCGCGAAGCCGTGATTCATCGACACGATCTCGACCTTGCCGGTCGTGTGATCCTTCACCGGATGGTTGGCGCCGTGGTGGCCCTGATGCATCTTCTCGGTCTTGCCGCCGACGGCCAGCGCCAGCATCTGGTGGCCGAGGCAGATGCCGAAGATGGGCAGGTCGGTCTTGAGCAGGTCCTGGATCACCGGCACGGCATATTCGCCGGTGGCAGCCGGATCGCCGGGGCCGTTGGATAGGAAAACGCCGTCCGGCTTCATGGCGAGGATGTCTTCGGCGCTGGTGCTGGCCGGCACGACCGTGACCTTGGCGCCCAGGCCGGCAATGAGGCGCAGGATGCTGCGCTTCACGCCATAATCCACGGCCACCACATGCATGGACGGCGCGTCCTGCTCGCCATAGCCTTCGTTCCAAACCCAAGGGGTCTCCTTCCAGACCGAGGACTGGCCCGAGGTGACTTCACCAGCCAGATCGAGACCGACCAGTCCCGACCACGCTGCAGCGCGCGCCTTGAGGTCTTCCAGATCGAACTTGCCATCGGACGCGTGCGCGATAACGGCGTTGGCTGCACCCTTCTGGCGGATCAGAGCGGTGAGGGCGCGCGTGTCGATGCCCGAGATGGCGACGACGCCGCGCCGCTTCAGCCATTGGTCGAGGTCGCCGGCGGCGCGGTAGTTTGACGGGTTGGTCACGTCGGCCTTGAGCACCACGCCGACCGCGCCATTGCGGGCGGCCGGGTTCAGATCTTCGCTGTCTTCGTCGTTGGTGCCGATATTGCCGATATGCGGGAAGGTGAAGGTGATGATCTGACCGGCATAGGACGGATCGGTGAGGATTTCCTGATAGCCGGTCAGAGCGGTGTTGAAGCACACTTCGCCGACCGCGCTGCCGGTGGCGCCGAGGCCGCGGCCCTCGATGACCGTCCCGTCGGCCAGAACCAGTATTGCGGTCGGCACTTCGGTTGCCCAGGGGGCGGTATTGGTGGCCATCTCGGCTACTCCATCTGCTATCTTGTTGCGGCAGGCTTCGTCAGCGGGCGGGCGGCATGCGGCTGTTGCCAGGCGGAGCTATCCGAAGGCGAGCGCGCAGCACAAAACACGGGGTGCAGCGCATTCGCGCAAAATCCCCGTGCATACCCATAAACAAGTCCATGCAAGGCACGGACAATAGGCGAAGGGCCGCACAGGGTCAATGTTAGGGCGAGTGTCTGCAAAGAAATATTTTGCAGCGCAATATGAGCAAGCAGACATTTGCTTTCGCATCGACCGGGTCTCCGGTTGAGTATCGAGTAAACCGAAAAACCGAATTCCACTTTCGGCGCGAATCCCCTAGACGGGTGTCCCGTCTGGAAACGGGAAGTCATTGAAATTTTGCGCGGGGCGCACGCGGACACATCTTTCCCGGCCAGGGGGATCGTGATCTATTGTCTCGCGGTTCCCAGGAGTTGACGCCATGCGCGAGACCATCGCCCAAGCTTTGAAAAACGCGCTCAAGGCGCAGGACAAGCTGCGTATCTCGACATTGCGGCTGGTCAACGCCGCCATCCAGGATCGCGACATTTCCAATCGCGGCACTGGCAAGGACCCGGTCAACGATGACGACATCCTGCAGATTCTCGCCAAGATGGTGAAGCAGCGCGAGGAATCGGCCAAGGCGTTCGAAGACGGCAACCGGCTGGAGCTTGCCCAGCAGGAGCGTGATGAAATCGAGATCATCCGCGAATTCCTGCCCAGGCAGATGGACGAGGACGCAGTGAGAAAGGCCGTGACCGATGCGATCGCCGAAACCGGCGCGGCGGGCCTGCGCGACATGGGCCGGGTGATGGCCCTGCTCAAGGAGCGCTACACCGGCCAGATGGATTTCACCAGGGCCAGCGCGCTCGTCAAGGCGTCGCTGCAATAGCTGCCCGCCGTATGGGCGGCCAATGGACAAGCCATGACGATAGAGCTGGTAAAACCCGCGCTCGAACATCTGCCTTCCTATGTGGATGCACTTCAGCGCGGCTGGTCGCCGGACAATGTGCAGCCGGAGGTGACGGCGCGCGAGCATCTTGCGGCGATTGCGGCCGATCCGCTTGCCTTTATCGAAAGCCTCGACGATCCCGAAGCCAAGGGGCCTGCGCTCACTCTTCCGGATGGCACTACGGTGCCGCGTCTGCCGGGCTATCGACGCTTCATCTGGGACGGTGAAGTGGCCGGCTCCATCGGTTTTCGCTGGCAGGAGGGCACGTCGGCGCTGCCGTCCCATGTGCTGGGGCATATCGGCTATGCGATCGTGCCGTGGAAGCGCGGTCACGGCTACGCCACCCGCGCGCTCGCGCTGATGCTGGACGAAGCGCGGGCGAGGGGGCTCGATTATGTCGAGATCACCGCCCAGCCTGACAACGTTGCCTCCCACAAGGTGATCCTTGCCAATGGCGGCATGCTTTTAGAGCGGTTTTTGGAAGACGCGGCCTATGGAGGGGCCGAGAGCCTGCGTTTCCGGGTGGATTTATAGGGGCGACGCCGAACAGCGCGCGCCGCGTCAGCTCGCCTTCAGCCGGGTCTTCTGCAGCAGCCCCTGTTCCTCCAGCACCGGATAGACCATGGAGGTCAGCAGGGAGTTGATCTGCTTGAGGTCGCGGATGGTGTCGAGGTGGATGGCGCTGGTTTCGACGCTGCGCTCTGCGCCCTCGCGCAGGCGTGCAAAGTGCGAATGGCTGGTTTCCTTCTCGAAATCACGCAGCCGGTCCTTCTCCACCACGAGCTGGCGCGCCGAATCCGGATCGCGCGAGATCAGCACGTTGAAGGCGAGCCGCGCATTGGCCAGCACCGTGGCATGGAAGGTGGAAAGCTCCCGCCAGCCCTCGGGCGTGAATTCCAGCCCGCGCTGCATCTTCTTTTGCACATGCACCAGCATGTTGCGCACGATGATGTCGCCGACCTGCTCTAGCCTGACGCAGGCGCCGAGCAGTTCCTGGCAGCGCAGTGCTTCATCCTCGGTCATCTGCTGGATGGTGGCCTTGGCCAGATAGAGCTTTATCGCGGCTGTCTTGTCGTCGACGCGGTCGTCGAGCGCGGCAAGCGCCGTGACCTTGTCGGTGTTGGCGCTCTCGTAAAGCTCGATGATGCGCTTGAGCATGATCTCGACGGTTTCGCACACACGCACGGTTTCGCGCGTCGCGTTGGCAAGTGCCAGGCTCGGCGTGCCCAGGTCGGCCTGGTTGAGCGCGCTGAGTTCGACCATGGCGAGCGATTCCGCCGGCTTGGCCGAAGTCCCCAGCGCGACAAGAGCCTGCGAGGCGCGATAGACCAGAGGCGAGCAGGGAATGCCGGCGACCAGCACGATGACGTTGAACAGGATGTGCGCATTGATGATCTGGTCGGTGCTGGTCGCGCCGATGAGCGCAGGCGAGGGCTTGAAGGTCAGGAAAGCCGCCAGCATCACCAATGAGCCGAGGCCGCGCATGAGGAGGTTGCCGATCGGCACCACGCGCACTTCCGGCTCGGCCCCGCGCGTCAGCAGTGGCGCAATGATCGAGCTGCCGAGATTGACGCCCAGCACCAGCACGATGCCGAGTTCCGGCGGGATCAGGCCGCGCCCCGCAAGCTGGACCACCAGAAGCACGCCGGCGATGCTGGAATGGAACAGCCAGGTTATCAGCGCAGCAAGTAGATAAGCGGTCACCGGATCCCCGGAGAAATAGTCGATGATGACAGGCAGAAGCTTGCTGTCGCGCAAGGGTTCGGACGCCTGACCGATCATTTCAAGCGAAAGCAGCAGCAGCCCGATGCCGACGAGGATACGGCCAAACTGGCGCCATGTGCGCCGCTCGGTGGCAAGGAATATCGCGGTGCCGCCGGCGATACAGATCGGCACCAGCAGGGTGAGGTCGAAGGACAGGATCTTGACCACAAGCGCCGAGCCGATTTCGGCCCCGCGCACGGCAAGCTGCCCGGCCATGCCGCTGACGATGCCGGCGCCCGCAAAAGACCCCACCAGCAGCGTCACCGCCGTCGAGCTTTGCAGTGCGATCGCCAGCGCGGTGCCGACGATGACCGCCATGAAGGGGTTGCGCATGGTGGAGCGGAGCTTCTGGCGCAGCAGGTCGCCATAGGCGCGCTCCACGCCGGTGCGCACCATGCGCGTGGCATAAAGCATCAGCGCGACTGCGCCGGCCAGATGCAGCAGCACGACCGATCCGCTCATGCCGCCACCTTTTGGGCAGGCGCCGTCGCCGCCATGATGAACTGGCGTTTCAGGTGGCCGGTTACGGTACGAATCAGGATCATGGCTCTGTCTGCGTTTAGATTAGCCGGATAATATTTTTCGTCCAATCGCGGTGCATGGTCAATGGCGTCGCAAAGCGTCGGAAATGAAGCGCCTGCTTGTGAAAAGCGGGCATTGTTCAATCCGGGAGTCGTATCGCGGGACAGTCATGGTTATATGGGGCGGAAAGTGAGCCACTTCCATGCGCTTCCAGCCTTCCTTCCTTGACGAGATACGCGACCGGGTGCCGATTTCGGCGATTATCGGCCAGCGTGTCGCGTGGGATCGCCGCAAGACCAACGCTTCGCGCGGCGATTTCTGGGCCTGCTGCCCTTTCCACGGCGAGAAGACGCCGAGTTTCCATTGCGAGGACCGCAAGGGTCGCTACCACTGCTTCGGTTGCGGCGTTTCGGGCGATCATTTCCGTTTCCTGACCGAACTCGACGGCATGAGCTTTCCCGAAGCGGTGGAACGCATCGCGGATATGGCCGGCGTGCCCATGCCGGCACGCGACGAGGCGGAGGAACGGCGCGAGCGCGAGCGCGCCTCACTGCATGACGTCATGGAGATGGCGGCGAGATTCTTCGAGGAGCAATTGCAGTCGGCCGCTGGCGCCAAGGCGCGCGCCTATCTGCGCGACCGCGGGCTGACGTCGGTGACGCAGCAGAAATTCCGTCTCGGCTATGCACCCGACAGCCGCAATGCGCTGAAGGAATATCTTGCCTCCAAAGGGGTGGAGAAGGCGCAGATCGAGGCGTGCGGCCTGGTGCGGCACGGGCCGGACATTCCCGTTTCCTATGACTGGTTCCGCGACCGCGTGATGTTTCCGATCGAGGATGCGCGCGGCAAGGTAATCGCCTTCGGCGGGCGGGCTCTGTCGGCCGACGCGATGGCCAAGTATATGAATTCGCCCGATACCGAACTCTTCCACAAGGGCAACGTGCTCTACAATTTCGCCCGCGCCCGCAAGGGCATGGGCCGTGAGGGTACGGTGATCGCGGTCGAGGGCTATATGGACGTGATCGCGCTGGCGCAGGCCGGGTTCGACAATGCCGTGGCCCCGCTCGGCACCGCGCTGACCGAGAACCAGCTTGAAATCCTGTGGCGCATGACCGGCGAGCCGGTCCTGTGCTTCGACGGCGATCAGGCAGGCTTGCGCGCGGCCTGGCGCGTGGCCGACATGGTGCTGCCATTGGTCCAGGCAGGCCACACGGCGCGCTTTGCGCTGCTGCCGGAAGGCAAGGACCCTGACGATCTGGTGAAGGCCGAGGGGCCGGATGCCTTCAAGGCAGTGCTGGCCGAAGCGCGGCCGCTGGCCGATCTCCTGTGGATGCGCGAGACTTCGGGCGGGGTGTTCGATACGCCCGAGCGGCGGGCCGAGCTGGAAAAGACGCTGCGCGAACTCACCAATCGCATCAAGGACGAGAGCGTGCGCTATCACTACGCGCAGGAAATGCGCGACCGGGTGATGAGCTTTTTTGGCGCGCAGCGTGCCCGGCCGCAGCAGCAGGGCGGCGGTGGCAACCGTTATGCCGGCCAGCGCGGTGGTAGCAGGCCCGGTATCGCGGCCGGGCGGCTGGCGGTTTCGGAGAGCCTTGCGCGTTCGGCGCTGGTCAGGCGTGCCAGCGGCGTAATGCCGCTGCGTGAGGCGGCGCTCGTGGTGACGCTCATCAATCATCCGATCCTGATCGACGAGCATTTCGAACATATCGAGGAACTCGACCTGACCGATCCGGATCTGCGGCTGCTGCACAATGCGGCGATAGACGCCGTGGCGCATGAAGCGGAAGAGCGCGGCGCCATCGCGGCGCATATCGTGCAGGCGGGTTTGGAGGAGATATGGCAGCGCGCCATCGCGCTGGTGCGCAAGGCGAGGATGTGGCCGGCGCTTGAGGATGCAGCCATCGAAGATGCGCGCGATGCTTTCGGTCAGGCGCTGCACTTGCACCGTAGCGCCCGAACTCTACATAAGGAGCTGAAAGTAGCGGAAACGGCATTGGCCACCGATCCAACCGATGAAAATTATCGACATCTGGTGGAAGTCCAGGCCCAGTTTCGTGACGTTCAGGCTACCGAGGCGCTGATTGAAGGCTTCGGTATATCTTCGGGTCGCACCGATCGAAACTGACGGGCCACCGGCCGGCAGCAAGGAAGTTGGGCGGAAACGAATCGCATTTGATTCGCTTTTATGGTGCGAATCATGCGACAGGCGCTTGACCTATGGTCCGAATGGCGGAATCAGAACGATTCGAAGTTTGAGAACGCGGAACGACCCGCACCCGAATTGGCAGAATGGGAAGCTGATCTGGACGGCAAGCACAAGCTGCCCCAGATATTAGGGTTAATCAGGAGGTAACTGACGCACTGCTAACGGCTTGATCAAGCCGCAGTGCCGGTGATTTGTTACCCGGTCGGAGAGCTTGGGGCTCCGTACGGCCGATCGCTTGGAGAAAGCAGAAGAATGGCGATTAAGGAAAAGGAAGAGGTCGAGAACGAACGCGAAGGCGCCACCGATGGCCCTCTGCTCGACCTTTCCGATGATGCTGTCAAGAAGATGATCAAGGCCGCGAAGAAGCGCGGCTATGTCACCATGGACGAACTGAATTCGGTCCTGCCCTCGGAGGAAGTCACCTCCGAACAGATCGAGGACACGATGGCCATGCTTTCGGACATGGGCATCAATGTCGTCGAGGATGACGAGGCCGGCGAGGAAAACGAGGCCGAAGCCTCCGGCGATGCCGAGGAAGACGCCAACGAGCTTGCCGAGCAGACCGGCACGGCTGTTGCCGCCACCACGACGAAGAAGGAACCGACGGACCGTACCGACGATCCGGTGCGCATGTATCTGCGCGAAATGGGGTCGGTCGAGCTGCTGTCACGCGAGGGCGAAATCGCTATCGCCAAGCGCATCGAGGCCGGTCGCGAGACCATGATCGCGGGCCTGTGCGAGAGCCCGCTGACCTTCCAGGCCATCATCATCTGGCGCGACGAGCTCAACGAAGCGAAGATCCTGCTGCGCGAGATCATCGACCTCGAAGCCACCTATGCCGGGCCGGAAGCCAAGCAGGCCCCGGTGCTCGACCGCGAGGAGCTGGAGCGGCCCAAGACCCCGGAAGATCGCAATCCGCCCCGACGTGCGCGCAGCAATGACGACGACGACATCACCAATGTCGGCGGCGAGAACCGCACGGAAGAGGACGAAGAGGACGAGGACGAGACCAACCTGTCGCTCGCGGCCATGGAAGCCGAGCTTCGCCCGCAGGTGATGGAAACGCTCGACGTCATCGCCGACACCTACAAGAAGCTGCGCAAGCTGCAGGACCAGCAGGTGGAAAGCCGGCTGGCCGACGCCGACACGCTGTCGCCCAGCCAGGATCGTCGCCTGAAGGAGCTGAAGGACCAGCTCATCACGGCCGTGAAGTCGCTATCGCTCAACAATGCCCGCATCGAGGCGCTGGTGGAGCAGCTCTACGACATCAACAAGCGTCTGGTGCAGAACGAAGGCAAGCTGCTGCGTCTGGCCGAAAGCTTCGGCGTGCGCCGCGACGAGTTCCTGCGGGAGTATCAGGGCTCCGAGCTCGATCCCAATTGGGCGTCGAACATTGCCAAGCTCCCCAGCCGCGGCTGGAAGGAATTTACGCAGAAGGAAACCTCCACAATCAACGATCTGCGTTCGGAAATCCAGAATCTGGCGACCGAAACTGCGATTTCCATCGCCGAATTCCGCAAGATCGTGAACCAGGTGCAGAAGGGTGAGCGCGAAGCGGCCATCGCCAAGAAGGAGATGGTGGAAGCGAACCTGCGTCTCGTCATCTCCATCGCCAAGAAGTACACGAACCGCGGCCTGCAGTTCCTGGACCTCATCCAGGAAGGCAATATCGGCCTGATGAAGGCGGTCGACAAGTTCGAATACCGCCGCGGCTACAAGTTCTCGACCTACGCAACCTGGTGGATCAGGCAGGCGATCACCCGGTCGATCGCCGACCAGGCCCGCACGATCCGCATTCCGGTGCATATGATCGAGACGATCAACAAGATCGTGCGCACCTCGCGCCAGATGCTGCACGAGATCGGCCGCGAGCCGACGCCGGAAGAACTGGCTGAAAAGCTCGCAATGCCGCTCGAAAAGGTGCGCAAGGTGCTGAAGATCGCCAAGGAGCCGATCTCCCTCGAGACGCCGGTGGGCGACGAGGAGGATTCGCACCTCGGAGACTTCATCGAGGACAAGAATGCGCTCTTGCCGATCGACGCCGCCATTCAGGCGAACCTGCGCGAGACGACGACCCGCGTTCTGGCATCGCTCACGCCGCGCGAGGAACGGGTGCTGCGCATGCGCTTCGGCATCGGCATGAACACCGACCACACGCTGGAAGAAGTCGGCCAGCAGTTTTCGGTCACGCGCGAGCGTATCCGCCAGATCGAGGCGAAGGCGTTGCGCAAGCTCAAGCATCCGAGCCGCTCGCGCAAGCTGAGAAGCTTCCTCGACAGCTGAGATATAAGAGAGCCCGGGCATGCCCCGGGCTCTTTTCTTTTCGGGGGAAAGGGAAGGAGGCAGGCAGATGGCAATCAGCCTGAAAGCACGCAGTGCCGTGATGATCCTCACCCTGACCGCAGCGGTTGGCTGTTCGCCGAACAAGCCGCAGGCCGGAGTGATCTATCTGCACAATGCGGCGGTGGATTATTGCCTTTATATCGGCGGGCAGCCGGACAGTCGCCAGACCCGCGCCGGCAAGCAGTTCGGCTTCTGCCGTCTGCTGGATGGCAGCGTGTGCGAGGAATGGACATTGCTGCGCCACGACAGATGCGTGCCGCCACGCGGCGGCAGAATCTGGGACGACTGGTCCTGAAGCGGTTCGGGACAACATGATGTGTCGGCGCATGCTTGTCCTCGACCATACGGGAGCCATATCTCGTTTCGGGGGGGAGAGGGTTGCCGGCGCCCGCGCCGCTTGTCTTCGCGTTACGGCGCCAAAGGAGGTGTGTCGTGACAACCTACATCATGCTGATGAAGTGGACCGAACAGGGCGTAAGGAATGTGCGGGAATCGCCGCGCCGGCTCGACGCGGCCAAGAAGCAGCTCCAGGACATGGGCGGCAGCTTCAAGCATTTTTACCTCACCATGGGCGAATACGACATGGTGGCCGTATGCGAGGCGCCTGATGATGCGGTGGCCGCGCGTTTTGCCTTGCAGATCGGCCAGGCCGGAAATGTCCGTAGCTGTACGCTCAAGGCATTTCCGGAGGCCGCCTATCGGGAAATCATCGCCACGCTCGAATAACGCCATCGCCGGTACCCGAACGGCGGATGCGCCCTATGTGTGGACTTCGTGTGTCGCGCGCGACAATTGGCGCCGCCGCGGCGTGAGTCTCTCCGTCGCTATGCGTCGGAGAACCGAAAACGATCCGGCGGAAATCAGCATCGGATATTCCGAAAACCGGATTCCCCTTTTCGCTCCGATGCTCTAGCCTTTAAGTATTGAATCCAGGACGAGGTGCATATGTCTTTTTTCAAACGTCTTTTCGGCGGGGGCGGCGAAGCCGACAAGACCTCGGAAACCGCAGTCAAGGAGATCGAGTACAACGGCTTCCGCATTCGCGCCACGCCGTTCAAGGAAGGCGGCCAGTTCCAGACCTGCGGCATCATCTCCAAGGAGGTCGGCGAGGCGGTGAAGGAGCATCGCTTCATCCGAGCTGACCGTTTCGCCTCGCTTGATGATGCGGTCGAGGTATCCTTCAAAAAGGGCAAGCAGATCATCGACGAGCAGGGCGAGTCGATATTCGGCTGACCCAGTTGCGGCGCAACCCGCCGACAAGAGCGCTTCGGCGCTCTTTTTTGTGCGTCGCCTGCGCACAAAACGTCAATCGGCCATCAGCCCGTCGATGAGCGCGGCAAGTGCCCGCAAATGATCGTCCGGGCAAGCGCCCGCCTCCACCGCCAGCGCCGCGCGATCGAAGGCGGCAGAGAGCAGGGTGGTGATCGCGTCGAGCGGCAGCTTCTTCATTTCGCCTTCACGCATAGCGATGGCGATGCCGGTGCGCAGCGTGCGGGCGCTGTGGCGCGCATCGATGTCGTCCATCTCGGCGCGGCCCAGAACCGCCGGGCCATCCAGCAACAGCAGGCGCGTGCGCCCCGGTTCGCGCATGGCGGCCATGAAGGCTTCGGCGCCCTGCAGCAGCGCCCGGCGTGCCGACAGGTTGGCGGGTGTCGCGTTCTCGATCTCGTCCGCGACGGCGGCCGCTTCCTGTTCCACGACCGCGCGAAACAGAGCCTGTTTGTCGCTGAAATGATGATAGAGCGCGCCGCGGGTGACGCCTGCAGCGCTGACGATCTCGGGCGTTCCCGTCTCGGCATAGGATTTTTCGGTGAACAGCCGCCGTGCGGCCGCAATCAGCTCCGCGCGCGTAGCCTCGGTGCGTTCACGGTTGGAGCGACGGCCGGTTGGTTGTTGCATACATGCAGCCTGTATGTTAATAGAGCTTCACATGCAGACTGTATGTAAATTCCATGGAGATTGAAAGCCATGAAAACCACCAGCTACTACCCCGTGATCATGACAGACGACGTTGCCGCGACCGCCGTCTTCTATACCGAGCATTTCGGCTTCGCGCCCTTGTTCGAGAGCGACTGGTATGTGCATCTCCAGTCGACGGAGGACCGGCGGGTAAATCTCGGCATCGTGCAGGCCGATCATGAGACGATACCCGAGCCCGCGCGCGGCAAGAGTGCAGCCGGCCTGCTGATCAATTTCGAGGTGAAGGACCCCGACGCGCACTATGAGCGCGCTCAGGCGGCGGGCCTGCCGATCCTGCTGACGCTGCGCGACGAGGCCTTTGGCCAGCGCCATTTCATCACCGCCGATCCAAATGGCGTCTTGATCGACATCATCAAGCCGATCGCGCCAAGCGAGGAGTTCGCCGCGCAATATCTGGAAGGCAGCGCGCTGTAGTGAGGCGATCCTCCGAGCCCACCTTTCTTTCCAAGCCCCTGTTTGTGACGAATGATCCCGGACCGTCGGTCCGGGATCATGTTCTTGCGCGCCGCGAAAGAGCGAATTCTTGATCCTTGTCGCAAAGCCGGGAACAATAGGGCAGGAGAAGATCATGAAGCCATTGCCGAAAAGATTCATCCATTTGGCGTTTGCCGCAGGTGTCTCGACGGCTGTTCTGTCGGGTTGCGCGGTGGGCGGCGGGGTGTTCGGCACGCACGTTTCCAACGGGACGGCAACCACCTCGGTGAAGGCGGGTTCCGTTTCCGTAGATGGAGCCGGCGTTGCGGTGAGGACCACGGAAGAGACAGTCACCACCGATTGACGCGAAGAGGAGCCCGCCACACACTGGCCCGGCAACGAGGAGAGATTGCCGTGTCGCTGAAGAACAAGACGCTTTTCATTTCGGGCGGATCGCGGGGCATCGGCCTTGCGATTGCATTGCGAGCCGCGCGCGACGGCGCCAATGTGACGATTGCGGCCAAGACGGCCGAGCCGCATCCCAAACTGCCGGGCACGATCTATACGGCGGCCGGGGAAATCGAGAAAGCTGGCGGCAAGGTTCTTCCGGTGGTGTGCGACATTCGCGATGAACAACAGGTGGCGGATGCAGTGGCCAGGACCGTCGAGCGTTTCGGCGGCATCGACATCTGCATCAACAATGCCAGCGCCATCCAGCTTACCGGCACGCTGGAAACGGATATGAAGCGCTATGATCTGATGCACCAGATCAATACGCGCGGCACGTTCCTCGTTTCCAAAATGTGCATTCCACATCTGAAGTTGGCGCAAAATCCTCATATTTTGAATCTGGCACCGCCGCTGGACATGGATGCCAAGTGGTTCAAGAACCATGTCGCCTACACCATGGCCAAATTCGGCATGTCGATGTGCACGTTGGGCATGAGCGCCGAGTTCGCCGGGGACGGCATTGCGGTCAATTCGCTGTGGCCGCTGACGACCATCGACACCGCCGCGGTACGCAACCTTCTGGGCGGCGCGGCCATGGCCGATATGAGCCGCACCCCGGAGATCATGGCCGATGCGGCGCATGTCATCCTCACCAGCCCGTCGCGCGAGAGGACCGGCAATTTCTACATAGACGAACTGGTGCTGCGCGAAGCGGGCGTCACCGACTTCTCAAAATACGCGCCCGGCGTGACGGGCGCGCTGGCCGGCGATTTCTTCGTGCCGGATACAGTGCTGGAGCAGACGCAAACGGAAGTGACCCGCCCCTGGTAAAGGTCTGTGTGGGCAAGATCCAAGCCGATTTACCGATCGCTGGTGAAGCGATACTGACAGGAGCTTTTGCCTCGCCTGCAGGTTCCCTGCGGCAGATTACAAGCCCGGTTCCTGCGGGGCCTTGAGGTCCTTTCCGCCCTTCTTTGAAAGGCCGGTGATCCTGTCGATATAGGCCAGGATGAAGGCGGAGACCACGAAAGTGAGATGCATCAGCGTCAGCCACATGATCTGCTCGCTGGTGTAGCTGGCGTGGTTGAGAAAGACCTGCAGCAGGTGGATCGAGGAGATCGCCACGATTGTGGAAGCGACCTTGATCTTGAGCGACCCGACATCGATGGTACCCAGCCAATGCACTTCGCCATCATGGTTGTCGAAGCGGCTGACGAAGTTTTCATAGCCGGAGATGATGACCATCACCACCAGGCTTGCCACGAGCGCGGCGTCAATCAAGCCGAGAATCTTCAGGATCGTATCGGTTTCGTGCAGCACCATCACGTTGGTGGTGAATTCGAACAGCTTCTTCCCGAACGAAAGCGCGTAGACCGCCAGCGCCACGGCCAGCCCGAGATAGAACGCGACCAGTAGCCAGCGCGAGGCGAGAATGATGGATTCGATGGCGAGTTCGAGACGTTTCATGGAGCCTTCCGTTAGAGCCTGCTGCAACCAGGTCGAATCACCTGGCGGCGCGTACATGTGGCAAAATCACCTGGATAGACCATGATGTCGTGCGAAACCGCACTTTTTCGCATCGTGGTCTGGAGAGAAAGCGCGTATTTCAGGGACCGCGCAACGCTTTTCAAGAGCCGATCGCGAGGCAGATTGCCGCTTTTCCAGAAAGGAAAAGCCCGGCCGGGGAGGGGGGAACCGGCCGGGCTTTCGCCGCAGTCCCCCGGCTAGGGGGACGGGGCAGGGAACTACGCACCAATTGAACTGGTGCTATGGGCCGGGCGCGTCAATGACCTCGGGGCCGGCTCGCGAAACCGTGATCGACAGCGAGTATCGACCAGGAATCTGGCAAAACCGGGTCGAAAGGCCATAGTCAGCCCCCGTTGCTGGCGACCGGCGCCACCAGCGGCGTGATGCGCCGGATGACCACACGGCGGTTCTGGCGTTCGGGCGCGTCGGTTCCCACCTTCAGGAACTGCTCGCCATAGCCCTGCGTTGCCAGGTTCTCCGGCGGAATGTCGAAGACATTGGTGAGCGCGTCGGCAACCGATTCCGCTCGTTTGTCCGACAACGCCAGATTGGCGAGATCGGAACCCACGGCGTCGGTGTGTCCTTCGATCAGGAAGGTTTCGGCCGGGTTCCGCTCCAGAATGCGTTCGATCGCGGTCGCCACGCCTTCCAGGCGCTGAATCTCGTTCTCGGCGATTGAGGCCGAGCCGAAATCGAAAGTGATGGTGTCGAGGTCGATGCGCCGCGTCTTGTCGCGGATGCGCGCAGAACGCTTGACCTCGTCAATGGAATAAAGGCGCTCGACCGGCTCGACCGGTGGCTGTTCGAGGAAGCGATAATACATATCCGGGTCGCGCGCACGCTCGGCCGTCAGCACATATTCGTCCTCGGGAATGTCGAGCCGAAGCGGCGGCAGGTCGAGACCGGGATCGCGCCAGTCGCGGACGCGGTCGAGATCCTCGTCCTCCACATAGACGAGCACATATTCGCGGCCGTCTGGCGTGATACGTGAACGGCGGATGACGTCGCCATAGCTGTTGCGAATGGTCACGACGCGGGTGCCGTCGCCACGCTCGATGGTTTCGCGGGTGCGGCCGCGCGACAGATCCTCGTAATAGACGTCCCGCGCGCCATGGCGCATACGCGGGCGGTCATCGCTCTCCACCATGATCTGCTTGCCGAGTTCGATGATGACGCGATCACCGAATTGCTTGAGCACCTCGGTGCCTTCGGGGCGCTCACGGCGGGAAATGTCGACGCGCCGTTCCTTGACGCGCTTGCCCTGCTCGGCCGTTACCGGCTCGATCTTTTCGGTGCGCACTTCCCGCTGGGCGGCCTTGTCGTCGGCAGGTGGCGGGCCGGCTTCCTCCGGCGCGGCCGGACGGCGCTTCTCGCCCCGCTGGCCTCTCTTGCCCTGATCGGGCGTGCCTTCGGCCTGGCCTTCTGCGGGAGCAAGCTTCTGGCTGTCGGGGACAGGGGCTGCCTTCTGGCTGTCGGGTGTAGGTACGGCCTTACCTTCGCCGGTGGTTTCGGCGGGAGCCTGTTGCTCTTCACCCGTCACAGGTTTCTCGGCGGGAGTTGGGGTGGTCGCCTCACTGGGTGCGCCCGGCTGCTCTGTTTCGGGAGCCTGCTGGCCTCCCTTCCTCTTCACACGCTTTTCCGGCTTTGCCTCTGTCGGTTGCTCGGGAGTGGCCTCCTGCGGTGTTTTCTTTGTTTCCGTCGGCTTTTCGGCGGGTACGGGTGCCGTTTCCTGCTCGGTGGCTGGCGCTTCCTTACGGTTCTTCTTGCGAGGCTTTTCGGGTGCAGCTTCGGGTTGGGCCTCAGCGGGTGCAGGGGCCATTTCCTGCTCGGCTGCCGGCGTTTCCTTGCGGTTCTTCTTGCGCGGCTTCTCGGGCATGGCCTCGGGCTGGGCCTCAGCGGGCGCAGGCGCCATCTCCTGCTCGGCTGCCGGCGTTTCCTTGCGGTTCTTCTTGCGCGGCTTCTCGGGCATGGCCTCGGGCTGGGCCTCAGCGGGCGCAGGCGCCATCTCCTGCTCGGCTGCCGGCGTTTCCTTGCGGTTCTTCTTGCGCGGCTTCTCAGGCGCGGCCTCGGGCCGGGCCTCAGCGGGCACAGGCGCCATCTCCTGCCCGGCTGCCGGAGCCTCCTTGCGCTCCTTCCGGCGCGGCTTCATCGGCTGCTCTTCAGCCGGAGCCGCCTCCTGTGCCTGGGGTGCGGCTTCCGGTGCAGCCTCGGCGGGAGCCTGCTCCTTCTTGCGGTGCTTTTTCGGAAGCACCTCTTCCAAGGGCTGCTCTTCCGCCTGCGCCAGAACGATGGGCGCGGAAAGGTGCGTCGTGAAAGGTGCCTGCACCGCCTCACCAGTGACGTTGCCGGGCATCGGCGCTGCAGACAGCGGTGCGGATGCCATGAGCAGGCCGAGCGCGGTGCCCGTCAAAATCCTTGGTTGGCGCTTCATCAGTGAATTCTCCATTGGATGCATAAGTCCCGTCCTGAAAGGAACATAGGACACGAAAATTTGTTCCCCGAAGGCCGCAAAGGGGGCATGAGTGGGGCGATTGCCGGGCAAACCGGAAGTGTGGGCAAAACCTGCCACAAAGTGCCGGTTTCGCTTGATTTTGGCGTGTTCGCGGGCCACATGCAGGCCATGAACGAACCCTTCTGGAAAACCACCGAATTGGAGGCGATGACGCCCGAGCAGTGGGAATCCCTGTGCGACGGTTGCGGCAAATGCTGCATGTCGAAGCTCGAGGACGAGGACACCGGCGACATCTACTGGACGAGCGTGGGCTGCCGCCTTTTCGACGCGGGAACCTGTCGCTGCGCCGACTATCACAACCGTCTCGCGCGCGTGCCCGACTGTGTCGGCCTCACGCCACAAAATGTGCGCACCATCTCCTGGCTGCCGCAGACCTGTGCCTATCGCCTGGTTGCGGAGGGACGCGATCTCTACTGGTGGCATCCGCTGATTTCAGGGAATCCCGAGACGGTCCATACAGCCGGCATGTCCATGCGCGGCCGTGTCACGGCGCTGGAAAGCGAACTGGCCGAGCCTGAGGATTTCTTCGAGCACATGCTCGCCGAGGAGCCCTGAAGGCGACCTCGGAAATCGCGTGCAAACCTCTCTGAACACGTATTATTGCGGATAGTTTTCAATGATTTACTGCATGAACCGCAGATGAACGGCGGATTCTGGAAACATTCAGCAGAGGTCCGGCATTGTCTCCACATTGCTTCGGCAAGAACCGCCGAACGGTTCAGCCAAAGAGGAGACACCGATGCTGAATATGCTCAAGACCGCCGCGCTTTCCGCCTTCATCGGGCTCGGCGCCATGGCTGCCCTTCCGGCCAGCGCGCAGGCCGATGGCATTTACCTCAATCTGGGCAGTGGCGGCGCAGGTGGCGGCTTCTATGTCCGCGATAACGATCATCGGTGGCATCGCCCCGACCGCTGGGATCGTCGTGACCGCTGGGACCGCCGCGTCTGCACGCCTGAACGTGCGCTCAACAAGGCCGACCGCATGGGCCTGCACCGTGCCCGCGTCGTTGATGTCAGCCGGCGCACCATCACCGTGGTGGGCCGCAAGTTCGGCGACCGCAGGGTCATAACCTTCGGCCGCGCCTCGCACTGCCCGATCCTGCGCTGACGGCAGGCCGGAACCCGGCGATCAATAAAAAGCCCCGGAGGAGTAATCCCTCGGGGCTTTTCCATGTCCATCGCGAGAAATGCAGGCGCCGCTCGATCCGCCGCCCGCATATGCTGCTTACTTGATCTCGAAAGTGACGTTGACCTGGACGTTGTAGGAGTTCTCGCCGGCCTGGATCGGAACCGCCCTGGCGCTGTCGAAGGCGACGCTCTTGGCCATCGGCATCGGGCGCGGCTGGAAGGACTGGTCCGCGATCTCCAACACGCGACCGAGCTTCACGCCGGCTGCCTCGCTCAGCACCTTGGCTTTGGCGATCGCATCCTCAACCGCGAGCTTGCGAGCTTCGGTCAGCACCGCCGAAGGATCGTCATTGGTGAAGTTGATGCCGCCGCCCTGGTTGACGCCGAGTGAAACAGACTTGTCGAGAATGTCGCCGGCCTTGGCCAGATCGCGCACACGCACCGAAAGCGTGTTGGTGACCTGGTAGGCGACCAACTCCGCCTCCTGGCTGCCATCGGGTCTGTTGTTGAAATTGTAGCGCGGGGTGATCTGAATGCCTGAAGTCTGCAGGTCGCGGTCCTCGATGCCGGCGGCCTTCATGGCCGCGATCACGGCGGCCATGGCGTCGTTGTTGGCGTCCAGGGCCTCGCGTGCGGTCTTGGCCTCGCGCATCACGCTGAGCGAGAGCAGAGCGAGATCGGGCGCGACGGTTTTTTCGCCTTCGCCGGTGACGATGATGCGCGCCGGTGGCTGATTCTGTGCGGCCTGAGCGTGCGCGGCAGCGGCGGGAAGGGCAATCGCAGCAGCGAGCGCGAGCGGCAGGTAATGTTTCGTCATGCAAATCTCCAATATCGTCGTCCCTATGCAAGCGGCACTATGGTGCGATTATGGGTTGAATGCGGCAAGTGCAAAACTGTTTGCGCGTAAAGCCTTGTGCGCTGCGCAAAAAGACACTATCCAGCCGGTGTGTGGGGCCTGTAGCTCAATGGTTAGAGCCGGCGGCTCATAACCGCTTGGTTGGGGGTTCGAGTCCCTCCGGGCCCACCAAAATTCCTTTAAAATCAATTACTTATTTTGTGGTTAGCCATGAGGTTCGCCAAAGGGTTAGCCACGGCGGCGATTCACCAGTTTTGTGACCTTGTCCATACCTTCGGTGGCGAGCAGCACCTGCTCTGCCTCGCGCGAATAGAGTTCGGCGTGTTCGATATCATCGTGGCCGAGAATTTTCATGAGCTGGCGGGTTGATGCGCCGCCCTCTGCCAGCATCTTTCCAAGCGTCTTGCGAAGGCCGTGAAGCGTGTATCCCTTGTCGATCTTTGCCGCCTTCGTCCAATCGGCCATCCTTCCGGTGATCGACTTTGCCGAGAATGGTTCGCCGTATTGCGTCACCAGCACCGTCTCGCCCTTGCGCAGCGTGGCCGCTAGAACCTCTTCGAGCATAGGAGTGATGGGCACGAAGACTGCTGCCCCACCCTTTTCCTGTACGACTAAGAAGCCTTCAACCTTTCGGCTCGTCTCGCCTTGCTGGATCTGCCGCGTGCAGCGCTGATCCCATCGGAGCGTCACGACATCGCTGCGGCGATTCCCGAGCCATAAGGCAAGCGCATAGGTGAGGCGAGGCGTGGTGCCGATTGGCCATCGCTTTTCGAAAGCCTCCATGGCTTCCGGTGTCCAAGCCTTCCAGCCGATATATTCTGGCCGCCATTTCAGCTTGTAGGATGGATCAACCTCTATCCATTCCTCATCGAGCGCGGCATAAATCATCTTCCGGATCGCAACGAGAAGGTGTTTGGCCTTGTGGGGCGTGTCGGAATGGTCCGCGATGATGTCCTTGAGATGCCGGCGGCGCATGTCCTTCACCGGCACGTCGCGCCATAGAAACGGATCGTCAGGCACGATGCGCGACAGCAAGAATTCCTCGGCTAGCTTCGAATTCTTGGTCTTGGTCGCGATGCTGTAGGCCTTCCACTCGGCAGACTGCATAACCCGATTCCATGCCGCGCCAAAGGTTTCCGGCAGCGACGCGCCCGGCATCGCCACAACGGCGGCTTTCTTCGGCGGTTCACGGCCTTCAATCGCCGCTCGATATGCTGCCTCAAAGTCTGGCTCGCCGGGAGAACCGGGAAGGCTTCTCGTTCTCCCATTGCGACGAAATCGCCAACGAGTTTTGTCGTGGCGGTCCTGATATGACGAGGCATATGGGTAATCATCGCTCATGCAGGCAAGTTATGCTGCGCGATTTCGGCGTGACAAGAGCCGGTCGAGCACATTTCCACCGTCATCAGGTAGATCAGTGAATGCCGCATCGAGAGCGATCCGGTCCCAAACCGTCCGTCCGTCCACCCGTTTCGGTTTCGGCATTCGACCATCCTTGACCATTTCGTCAAACTTGGTCGATCCCACGCCAATGTATCGGGCGGCTTCTTCCCGGCAAAGTCCGCGGGGCGCATATGCGATGTTGTCCGCCCTACTCATTCTGCTCTCCCGGAACTTCCTCGACCCATCCGCATTGACGGCGATGCAAGAACGCTTCGAGCCTGTCACGATAATGCTGACCGTTGGCCAGATGCGCAACGTCACCTCCGTTATCGAGGTCGGCGAGGCGCTGCTTGACGCCAGATGGCCGGATAAGAAAAGCCAGGTCTACAAGGATGCGGTTTCGGCCTGCGTGGCGTGGAGCGAAGATCTTGCGACGCTTGAGCAGGTCCGTGAAGCCTTTCGGGATGCTGCCGCCTTGGCCGATGTGCTGATCAGGTAGCATCGTCGGCCTCCAAGGTTGCGCGGCCGGCATTCCAACGGCAAGCAAGCTCGATTGCGATAAGTTCGTCTTCGCCGCTATTGCCAAAGGAAACGGATCGCCCGCCAATTGTCAGTATGATCTGGCCACCATACGAATATCCGTCGCCATAGAACCATGGCAAGCGGCTCACAATTGCCTCTGACTCCGTCAGCTTAGTCATCGCGCGCTCCTTCTGCTTCGAGTGAGCGGAGAAGGGCGAGGAGGAGGGCGATTGCTGGCGTTGCGCCTATCGCCTCCACCACATAGTCAGTGTCTGGCTGATACAACTGCATGTATCCGTCTTCGGCGCGGCCCCAGCCCCACCCCGGCCTCACCCGCCCCACCAGCGCAACGGCTGCGTCGAGGGAGGCGGTGTAGGCCGGGACATCCCATTCGTCGCGGATGCTGATTTCCAGATTGCGCAGCACTTCGTTCGGCCAACAAACCAAGTGGTCGATGATGCGGTCAACCTCCCGATCCGGCGCTGTCAGTTTCTCCAGTCTCGCAATAAGGTCAGCGGTCATGGTTGGCTCCTTCGAGGTAGTGAAGTTCCCAAGTCGGATGAAATGGCAGCGGGTGCGTGTATTCCATGCCGTCCAAGCGGATGTAGAGCCGACCATCGCGGGCGCTCATGATGGTGCCGTACTCAGGCGTCTTGCCGCCTGAGTAGATGACGCGACCGCCGCGCTTGGCTGGCACGCCATATCTTTTGCGAACCCAATCCATCGACATCACGCGCCTCCCGGACGGGCAGAGAGCAAATCGTCAGGGGCAAAGCCGTCTGTCTGGCCGTATCCCTTTTCGATATCATCCTTGCTGGCGATCATGATGTTCCAGCCGCGGCGCGCAACCATACGGTGCTCCCACGTAATCCCGGTCACGTAGAAAACAGCTTCTGGATCGTCCTCTGGGTACGGACTGGTCAAGCGCACCGGCTGCCCGACGCTGAACGGACATTCATGCGTTGGAACAGGGCTCGCCTCCACCTCTCCAGTGGGAACGATGCTGAAGCCGGCGGCTGCGAGGGAGGTGATTACGGCGTCGGCAAAGATATTCTCAGTTACGGTCGGTTCCTGGTCTCGCGGTGCAAGCGCGCGCGCTATCGCGTCTCTGGCTGTCATGGCTGCTCCTTCGCGACGAGGGCGGCGCGAAGGCCGTCAAAGTCTACGTCTTCGATTAGATCGACAACAGCGTCGTACCCGCTCGCTTCAATCATGTCCGTGAGCGCGTCGAATGCGTCGTCGTCGTCGGTGAACCCTCCATGCTTCGCAATTTCCCACGCTCGTGCGAAATTCGTGGTGTCGTCATCGATGCCAAGAGTTTTGATCAACTCACGCGCGCAGGAGCCGTAAGCTGCGGCCTCCGATGAACTGCCGCCCGACGAACCCCACTCCCATCGAGCGGCCAGCGCGGCCGCTGCTAAGCGTTCACGCTTGTTCATCTACTCGCCCTCCTGCCCCTTGAACGCTCCCCAGCCAGTAACATCGACCCAATCGACCTTTCGACCATCTGTCGCGGCTATCGGTACGCGATCATCAATCGGCTCGACATTTCCGTTGAATTCGCCATCTTCTGTCACAAGAAACTGCGGTGCGGACTCCTTGCGGGCCTCCCATGCAGCAATCAGTTCATCAAGCGCCTGCCTTGATACACCGACTTCGCAGCCGTCCATGTCAAGCTGACGCTGGTTGTTCTTGAGGGCTTCCAGCGCCTTCGGGTCGAGGGTCATTGTGCTATCTCCTTGAACATGGCGCGGGGTTCGAGAGCCTTGAAGGCGCTCTTGTCGATGGCGGTCTGTTTCGGAAGGGCTTTCGGCGGCGATGGGATGCGGCCCTTGGGGCGGATCGCGCCCGTGTGCTTGCCGCGCACCTTGGCAACCTTGGCCTTTTCGGCCACATCAGCGGCCGTCTTTTCGGCATGACAGGCGACATGAACCGGCTTGAGGTTCTTTTCCCGATTTTCGCCGCCGTTGATGAGCGCGGTGACGTGATCCAGCGCCCATTTTTTGCCGATGATGGGCTGGCGGCAGATATGGCACTTGCCGTCCTCACGGTCGAAGACGCGTTGCCGGACACGGGGCGGTGCGCGCTGGTCGTCGTTGTCGCCGATCCATTCTTTGCGGGTGCGGGCCATCTACGCACCGCCTTTCGGCGCCGGCAGGAGCGGCTGCAAAGGCTCGCCAGCGTAGGCGGCTGCGATCCGGGGCAGAACATGCTCGGAAACGCTGTGGCCGTCAGGCATCTGGATATGGGCGAGGAAAGCGTCCTCGAATGTCTCGATGCCGCTATCGATGCTTTCCAGCTTCGCCTTGATGCAGAGATACAGTGCCCGCCAGCGGGACCGGCAAGCCTGTTCCCATGCAGCCATCGCAGAATCGACCGTACGGGTCTTGCCGCGGGCCGTCATGATGAACCGCTTATCCATCTGGCTCGGCAGCGGCAGGTGAAAGACAATGCGACGGCCCCCCCATCTCGAAAACAAGGATGGCGCGCGTCTGCTCCTCGAACACGCCGAAGCCGGCGGCCTTGTGCTTCCGAAGCAGGCCGTCGATCTCGCCCTTGGTCTTGGAGACGGCGACGGAAGTAGTTGCCGCATAGGCCATCACGCCACCCCCATCCATTTCCGCGCCTGATCCATGAGGAAAGGCATAGCCTGATCCCGGCCGGCCGGATTTTCGATCAGTCGGGCGCATGCCTTGTAGGCGTTCTGGACGAACTCCTTGTCATCCGGCAGTTCGGACAGCCATGCCATCCGGGCCTTGTCCAGACGGTCGGCACGCTCGGCATCAGCTTCGTGGGTTGCCGCGTCGAACATGGAGGTTACGCATTCCTCGAGCAGGAACAGCTTTTTCTTCTGTTCGTCGGATAGCTCGGAGGAAGGCGCGGCCTGTTCCGTGGTTACCTGGCCGGGGTTGTCGCCTTCTTCCTTAGTGCCCGCTTCATCAGCAGGCGAAGTTTCGGCAGCGGGATCGCCTACGCTGGACATGGTGGCTGTCCCGCTGCCGTCGTCGGTGGAGGGAGCCGACGATTGGGAATTGTCTTCGGTTTGGGTGCTGGCGGGCTCGCCGTTGGGCGTTTCTCCGTCGGTGTGAGCAAACCCTTCGTGGTACTCGATCGCGTTCTGTGGCCGCCCTGCGGTCAAGCGGTCGCGTAATGACGGTTGCGGATCAGGTGCGCGGCTCAAATCATAGAGCTCGTTGTCGCGCTGCATCAGGTCGTGGATTTCCGCTGACAGAGGCAGGCGCTTGGCCAGACGGCGAATTGCCGACTTCTTGGCCATTTCCTCCCACCACTGGACCCACGGCCCCTTATCCTTCGACCGGGAGACGCTTCTGATCTTGTCGATATCGCGCGGCGTCAGCGTTTCGACATAGACTGATCCGTCCTTCGTCTTCGCCAGCGCGAATACCTGCCGGATCGTGTCATAGTCGGGATGCTCGGCCTGCTCATAGGCGACATGCTCGCCGTCGTCATCGACCCAGGCACGGAAGGTATCGCCACCATAGACCACCTTAGCCGTGATCATGGCGATCTCGCCGGACTGGTGCATCTTCTTGATGATGCCGCCGATCATCGGCATCCACTGGACGACATTGCCGAAGCAGACGAATGCGCCCTCGCGCTTGTCGGGCAGCAATCCATCCTGAGCAGCGCGCATTGAGGCTTCCAGAAGCGACTTGCGGTCGGCTCGCATCAATTGCGGATCACCGAGAACGGCCGTCAGCACAATCCGCTGAAAGCGCTCGGGCTTGATGTGCTCGGGCAGGGCGGCAATGAACTGGTCGCCCATGCGGGTGAGCTCGTCGCGGAATTGCTGCTGCGGAGAGACGGCGCGTCCCTCGCTGATAGGGGCGATCTGGTTCATGCTGCCTCGCGATCTTGCTGGTCAAGGAAGGTGTCGAGCCGTTCGGCCGACCAAGTTTTCATGTGAATGGGGCGCTCCCCGCCGTCGAAGGGACGGGCGCCGGGCCATTCGTTCTTGTCGAGGCATTGCCGGATCGTGTTCAGACACCAGCGGATGGCCCGCTCGCCGCGGTCGATTGCGAAGCTGGACATCTCGACGTGAGCCGTGTCGGGCACATCGTCGTTGAGGACATAGACGAGAACGAACGTTTCGAATGGAATGCCGAGTTCGCGGCAGACCATGCGGATCATGGCGGCCTGCAGATAATAGCCGGCGTCGAAAATCTGCCGCTCGAGAAAGTCCTCATCGAACTTGCCGGCGGTTTTCAGGTCCGCAAACACGCCATCGGCGTTCGGCATGGCGTCGGGGCGGACCTTAAGCCAGATCCCGGTTTCCCGATCCTTCCAGCAGATCGTGCGCTCGACACGGCCGTTGAGGACACCGAGCTTGACCATTTCATTTGTGCTGGCGTCGGCATGGATTCGCCGGATGCGCTCGATCTGGTCAGGGGTGACGACGGTCTTTCCGGCCTTGCGGACGGCATCGCGCCACTCCTGGGCGGCCTTGGTCCGGTAGTCAGGATACTCTTTCGGCCGGAGGGCAAAGCCATCCTCGAAAATCTCGTCGCCAAGCAGGAGGCAGTGAGCTGCCTTGCCGAAATCCAGCGCCTCGGAAGGCTCCTGCTCGATATGGTTCGGGTTCCATGCCCATCGCCCCCAAAACGCTTTGGGCGAGCCGCCATGAGCGGGCAGCATCCATTTCAGGATGGACTTAGAAACGGACGGGGCGTCGAACAGGTCGGGCTTGCGGTGGTAGTCCTCGAGAGTGATCCCGGAATAGACGCCGCGCGTGGTGATCGGATTGCCGTCCCACTTCCTCTCGATGTTGGCCATCACGCGGTCGATCGGTGCAGATACGTGCTCCATCGCGTCTTGGTCGATATCAACGTGCCGGTTCATGCTGCTTCTCCCATGCGAAAGGCTTCGAAGACACGCAGGCAGGCTTTGGCCTCCGCGTAGTGCTGGTCACGGTTTTGCTGGGGCATCGTTTCGAAGCGGCGTCGGGCCTTGTCCGGGTCGCGCTCACGGCTGAACTCCCGGAAAATGGCGAAGGCCGCTTCGTGGATCGGGTCGCCGTTCATTGCGCAAAAACCCCAATCCAAAGGCCGGCACCGATCAGAAAGACCGTGATCGAAATGCCAGCGATGATGTCGGTGATGGTGCCGGCGAACGTGGCCGGCTCGTCTGGTGAAGGAGTGCGGAGGAGGCGGGACATCACGCGGCCCTCGCCATGCAGTCCTTGCACATGGGCGCAAAGAGTTCGGATTGACGGCTGTCGCGGCGAGGGAAGGTATCGCCCCAGCCGAAGCCGTGAAGACGCTTGGCCTCTGCCTCCAGTTCGGAAAGCCACTTGCCCCACTCTGGATAGAGCGCAGCAGCTTCGGCCCGTTCGCCACTCGTCTGCATCGTGCCGCACATGCACTCGCCGGAGCGGCAAAGCTGGACAGATACCGGGTTGATCGGGGTGCGACGGCTTTCGAGATAGGCGTCCCGGCTGTCCTGGTCCCAATCGTAGATCAGGCTGAGCCATATGTTGTTCGGTGCCGCCGGATCGCTCCGCCAGACCTGCAGGTTCTTCTTGCGATTTTCGCTTTCGTCCTTGCGGGCGCCATTGATGAGCAGGATGCGAACATCGCGCCGACGCTGGCGAATGAACTTCGACACCGCCTTGCGGAAAGGCGTGGCTTTCAGGACGCGATACGCAAAACCATGCGCCCCGATGCCTTTGCCGAAGAAGCCCTTGCGGAGAACGTAATCCTCATAGGCCGTGCCAGCGTCGGCCTCGACGTAATCACCGAGCTTGCCATAGGTGTCGCGGACGAACTCAGTCGTCTGAGGGATGCCGCAGCGGGTGTTCCCGTGCATCACCATGTCGATCTTGACGCCCAGTTCGCGGGCGACCTGATCGGACGCGGCGCTGTCCTTGCCGCCAGAAACCATCGAGACGATGTGCGTCGGGCTGAACTGGTCGATTGCCTGCCGCAGGATCGCGGCGCTCTTGTCGATGAGCATCACGCCGTCTCCTTAGTCTGGTTGCCTTCGACTACGAGTGAAGCAAGGAACTGGTCGGCTTCCGCCGCGACGTTCCGTGCGCGCTCGACGCGTTCCCACTGGCTCTTGCCAAGGCCGGACTGATACCGGACGGCTTCCAGCAATCGGGCGAGGTCGGTGATCGAACGGATGGCCGCACAAAGGTGGCTGTCCATTTTGGAGAGACGGTCCGACATCACACTGCCTCCTGGCTCTGGCCGAGGGCGGCCTTGATGGATGCATTGAGGCGGGCGCGGGTCAGCGCGTCGGTCGCCTCAGTGTGAGTGGGATGGCTGGAAACGTGCCGGTATCCGTCATCGGACAGGCGCAGCACCTTGTGCTCGGTCGGGCGACCAACCTTGGTGTAGCTGCCGGTTCCCCAGCGCTCGAATTCGACAAGAGCGGCTTCGAGGTCGAACATCAGAACACCTCCCGCGCCATCTGGTGGAGCCGGTCGCCACGCGAACACGCACGGTCGAAATCCGGGTATTCCGGCTCTTCCTCGACCTCATCCGCGATGAACTCGTCGGTCACGTCCCTGCAGGTGCCTTCGACGGCGTTGAACCGGACCACCGAATAATCGGTCTGGTCGCTGTTCAGGTCCTTGGCGATGCCATCGGCTTCGCGGCGGGAGTAGGCGACGAGGGCATCGATATGCTCGCCGGCGAAGATCCAGTGATCGCTGTCGGTCAGCAGTGGGGCGGTGCGGGCAGCCATCTCAGCGGCCCTCCGCCTTGGCAATTGCGGCGCGCCAGCTAGCCAGCGTTTCGTTGTCCTCGCCATCATGGAAGGCAACCGCCTCTTTCAGAGCGACCAGCAAATCCGGCGCGGCGGAGATCAGGCGGGCGTTGGCTTCGCCTTGGTCTGTCCTGCCGCTACCTTCGCCGCCGTATGCGACTGCTATGTTTGGATCTATCAGGTGTCCAAATCCCAGTCGGCCAGCGTAGGTCCACGGCCCCGGAGTGCGCTCCTGCTTGCTCTTTTGTTTGGTGATTGCGTTCATCTCACCCTCCAATTGTTGGAAGCATTCGGGAAACCCGCCCAGAGGCGGGAAACCGGAAGGCTCAGGCCGGTGCTTTCTGGAGTGGTTGGATCATGCTGCGGTCACGACGATCACTTGCTTGATCGTCGGCGCTCTTGACGTTGAAGACGTCCGAGAGAAGGCGGTTGACCGTCTCGTGCAGTTCGCCGCGAAGTTTGTCCTTGAGCGATCCGCCAAGGTTGACGACGTGTTGCTTCATCTCGCCTCGGAAGTCGGCGGCGACCAACTGTGTCATCATCCATTCGGCGCGGGTCAGTTCGGCGCCATATCCGTTTGACGGCTTCCCCTGCCTGTCGACCTTGGCGTTCCAGTAGCCGCCGATCAGCTTTTCCAGTTCGGCCCGGATCGTGGTCTTTTCGCCCTTCTGCTGGCCGAAGCTGTCGACCTTGCAATATTCGCGCTCAAGGCCATTCGAGATGGCGAGTTCGATCTCGCTGCGAATGCGCGCTTCGGCGACTTCCTTCCAGAGCTTCTCAACGCGGCCGTCAAAGGCGCGCTTGGCGCGGTCATAGAGAGTTTCATCGCCAATCAGCTTGTCGGCGACCTCCGCAATGATGGCGTCCTCAATGCGTGCTTGGTTCAGTTCCATTCCCATTCCCTCCAATTGATCGGCAGCGTCTGCTCGAGGCCCGGAACACCGCCGGTTGACCCGGGCGGTGGTTCACATCTCGACCTCCTTGCCCGCTGTGGTTCTGTTCAGGTCGCAACCAGATCGGCCGGGGCTTCTTCGTGGTGGCGATGCCAGATCAGGCTGGTGCCGTCTTCGTGGCTTGCGTGCTGATAGTGCATCCCATTCACATAATGGTCAAGCCGAAAAGTGAATGTGATGAACATTTATTTTGACGAGCACGGAATCGATGCCTAAAAGGGGGCATGTCAAAAACAGCAAGCGACGCCCTGGAGCGTCACTATCGGGCGCGGCGCACCCGCAAGATTGTGATCGGGCGCTGTGTTCTCGCGGAAATGTCAGAGCGGCGAAGATCCGACTGGAAACCGTCTCTCGAATTGATGCGCCTGCGCGAGATCGAAGCGATTATTTTCCACCGTCACGGTTCAATCCTTCCGGAAACGGACGATGCCGATCTCTACATTGAGGCGGCAGCTTTCGCCCAATCGGATCAAAATATGATCGACTGGTGCCGGAAATGGGCACCGTGGGCCGGCGAGGAGATCGTTGGACCAATTGTCGAGCAGGCGAAGAAGCGTAGCCGCATGATGCGAGCGGACGGGGTAGCCGGTCTGCTCAGAGTGACGATGAAGGAGCGCGATGACCTCGACCTCAAGACAATCGGCGCATGCGATATGGCGAAAGGCGACCGACTTGCGCTAGCGAAGGAGCGGAAACGGGCGCGCGATCGCAAGCGGATGCAGAAAAAGCGGTCTGGGAAAAGCCGTAAGGATCGCCAGACCTATGAGGCCGAATCTGCCGAAACATTGAAACCATGGGAGGCCGAAGGGATCAGCCGAAGAACGTGGTATCGCAGGCGTGGCACAAGTGTGTCGCGAGTAGATATATATACTATTGGCGACATACCTGTGCCAACGGCCGAAAAGTATGCGCCACCGGTCCCATCGGCCTCGGGGCAAAATACGGACGGCGCAGCCGACCGTTGCGCGGGTCTGGGGGATCATCCCCCAGCGGGGCGCCAAGGGGCGGAGCCCCATGGGAGCGGCGACAATGAGGCGGCCGCGTAATGGAAAGGCAGATGGACCTATTCGATATCAGGGTCGGTGCCGAGATCGTAGCGTTCCCCATCGATCGGCAACTTGTGCGTGTTCGCCGTACCGCGCGGCAACTCGAGCAGCGGACAGGTGCGTTGGCTGAAAAGTTCTGGAAGACGGAATGTAACCGGCTCTACGCGAGGCTCCAGGTGCAGGGTTTGGAGCATGCCGAAATAAAAGCCGAGCTCGACCGATTTGCGGATGCCGTTCGTATCGAGATGGAGCGGGCGTTGTTGGCAAGACGCGCGAAAGAAATTCAGGCAGGCTGAAACGTAGAAAGGAAGGCACAATGACGGGCTGGACTCATGGCTCATCAGGTGGTTCCCTATCGGCTAGAAGGTGCCAAGGGACGGCGCCTTGCGCGGGGGGTGTAAACGCAATGGAACGTTTGGAGTTGCTCAAGCGGCTCAGCTTCGGCTCGCAGGTGGCGGAGGATGAGGTGGCGAGGCTGCAGGAGTATTTTGTTCAGACTGATCAGTGGGGCCGGATAGAGCGCGGGGAGGTCGATATTGTCCGTGGGGATAAAGGAGCCGGAAAGAGCGCCCTTTATCTATTGCTGGACAAGCGAAAGGATAAGTTATTCGACCGACGAGTATTGACCGTTTCTGCTGAAAACCCAAGGGGAGCAACGGTTTTTAGGGATCTCATGGCTGACCCGCCTGCGTCGGAGCGGGAATTTGTCGTTCTGTGGAAGATTTATCTTCTATCTCTCATCGCGCACGAGATGCGCGGATACGGCATTGATAGCCAAGGAGTGTCTTCCGTTTTCGGCGCGCTTGAAGATGCGCACCTGCTTGAGAGAGAGCTTAACCTTGCAGGGCTTTTACGTACTGCGCAGTCGTTTGCTCGTAAGCTACTTGGAATCAAGGCAGTTGAGACTGAAGTTTCTATCGATGCGACAGGGGTGCCAACCGGCGTCATTGGTCGTATTTCGCTGGCAGAGCCAACGGCAGAATTACGGCAATCTGGCATCAATTCCATTGATGGGATGCTCGCTAAGCTGAATCAGGCACTAGCAGATCATGACTATACGATTTGGGTTCTCCTCGACCGCCTCGACGTTGCGTTCGCCGACAGTCATGATCTTGAGGCGAATGCCATTCGGGCCCTTATCAGGACTTACGGTGATTTTCGTGCCTTTGAACGGTTTTCGCTTAAGATATTCCTTCGCGAAGATATTTGGGATCGGGTGACGGAAAAGGGTTTCCGTGAGGCGAGCCACGTGACCCGCTACGAGGTGATGAGATGGACATCTCCAATGTTGCTCAACCTGATCCTTCGAAGAATTCTCAGCAACGATGTCCTTAATCAAGAGTACGGCATCAACAAGGAAGATGTTCTTGGTGATGCCGAAAAGCAGAGTGAACTCTTCAATCGTGTGTTTCCTCCTCAAGTGGAGCAAGGATCTCGTAAAGCGGCAACTTTTGATTGGATGATTGGTCGATGCGCAGACGGTAGTGGGAAAACCGCTCCGAGAGAGCTTATCCATCTGCTTAATTGTCTGCGGGACGAGGAAATTCGTCGCCTGGAACGTGGCGAACAAGTGGCGCCTGATGAGCAGTTGTTCGATCGGTCGGTGTTCAAGCTGGCGTTGCCAATGGTTTCGGATACTCGGTTGAATACGTACCTCTATGCGGAATATCCGGACGAACGCCCATTCCTCGAAAAGCTTAGAGGTGAAAAGAGCGAACAATATCCTGAAAGCCTGTCAGAGATATGGAATATGAGCCGTGACGAGGCTCTAAGTAAGGCTCAATTCCTTGAAAAACTTGGGTTCTTTCAAATGAGGGGGACGCGCGCTGAACCGTCATTTTGGGTGCCGTTCCTGTATCGGGATGCTCTCAACTTGATTCAGGGTAAGGCGGGTGGCGGAGTTAGTGACGACGAAGACTAAAATAAATGCATCGTCGTTCATGCGCGCCGCTACCTTTCAGACCGCTTCCCCCTTTAACCCCTTGCGCTGTGCGTCGATTTCGATCCAGTCACCGGGCTCGACCGGAAATCTAAACCTACGCGCCCCTGCCGCCTTCGTATCCTCGGGTACCTTTACACCATCACTGGATGATGCAGGTCCCCGGCCAGTCACTGCACTGGCGGCCGGCGCAACCAGTCGATACTGCAGCGACAAGAGCCAAGCTAAGCAGGATCGCGGCAGTTCTGATTGATGGGAGTATCATCTTCATGCCCTCACGCGTTCCCCGCCGTTTCCGCATCCGCGGCAAGCTCGTGCTCGAGTTCCAGATAACCGTTGCTGATCAGCCAGTCACGCAGCGCGGCCGCGGCGGCCTCGTCCAGCGATAACCCGCGCTCGTTGGCGAGGCGGCGAAGGGCAAGGCGTTCATTGGTGGAAAGTTCCAGTGAAGACTTCACGGCCGCAACTGCGCCTCGATCACCTCGCGCGCCGCTTCGAATACATGGCGCATCTCAGGTTCAGTCCCCTGATGTGTTTCGAGCAGAAGCAGGGCGTTTTCGTAGAGATCCCGAACCTCTTGATCGGATAGGAGGCCTTTCGAAGCCAGCGTACCTATCAACGATGCAAGCGTTGCAGCGGATGCAAGGTCGCTGGCGGCAACCGCATCTATACGAGGATCCCGTTTTGCCATCCCAAGCTCTCCTTAGGCCTTCAGCTTTTTCCCGCGCCACGCTGTCGGTGGCGGTGCCGTCTGCCCACGCTCCGATAGGCATTCGTTGAAGCGAGCCGGTGCCATGCAGAAATCTCCACTTACCTTCCGCCGCGGATGAGGTGTACCACCTCGATTGCTTTTGCAAAGCCGTCCAATGATATCGTCTCATCACGCGTGTAGTCATATGGCCACTCATAGCGGCGCGTGGTCATCGAACTGCCGGTTTTCATTTGTGGCAGGATGCTGGCGGCTGCTACGCAACCTTCGTTGTCGGTCTGTATCGGCGCATCTGAATCAACACGGATCATTCCGTGTCTGCCGGGGAAATCATGCCCCATGATGCACACCGACTGCGGTGACGCTGCTGATCCGTAGTAGACGAAGGGACCACCGGTTTTTGAGGATATATTGCAGTCGCGCTTATCCGTCATGGCGTCGACGCGGCAATCGATAGACCAGCCATATCCAGTGAGACGGGGAGAGACGTGTGCGCTTCCATCTGGATAGCGCGCTATTTTGAACCCATCCTCAATTGTTTCCGTGCCGCCGTACTTGGCGGTTATCTGCGCAGAGGATGTTGGAGGTGGTGGTGCGGCTACGCAGCCGGCAACAATTATGAACAATGCCGGTCCACAGATGCGTGGTCTCATTCCAAAGCCCTCCCCGAACCCAGGTTCAGCATTGCCCGCTAGACGCGAACCTGCAAGCAGGAATTGCTACTTTTTCTTGCTGGCCTCGGCCTGTTTCCGACGGTCCTTTGCTAGAATGCGAGCCGCCGCAATCAGCGTCGCTTGGTCAGCTGCGCTTAGCGTGTCCATCAGTGGTTTGAGGATTTCCGCCAGCCGCACCACGGCATCGTCTGGGCCCAATGTGCGTTCGAGCCGCTGCACTATTTCCTTGTTCAGGCTTTCGCCCGCTGCGCGTGCTTCCAACTCGTCTTTGATACGCTTTGGCATACGGACATGGAAATGTGCGATCTCAGGCTTTGTCATGCCTGACTTATCGCCGAAATGCCGCACGGCTGAAATGGTTCCAAAAACGCGATTGTGGAACCACAATACCCGCTATTCACAGGTAGTCCCTAAAGGTTGAGCGGTTTTGTTAACCGGTCATTGGGTGCGTCACCTGCCACGATGGTTGACAGGGCGGCGAGGACAATGTTCCTATTCTGTTCTGGTTTGATTGCGTGGGTTGGGAGGATCGTTGTGAAGGATGAATACACGGAAGACATCGAAGCCGTAACGATCAACCGACGTTCGATGTTTGCCGGGCTGCTGGCGCTGCCGGTCGCGGGGTCGGCGCATGCCGAAATTGATCCGTTTGAAAGAGTCAGGCGGGATGCGGAAGCGCTGGCGGCTTCAATGACTATCGCCTTCGGCGGGAAATGGTCACATCAGGTTGGCAGTACCTTCGCTCTTATCCAGAAGGAATTCTCAGAGCCGCCTCGATAATGCTCATAACATGAGCGCGCCGATCCCCCTCTAATTTCTCGGCTTGCTCGAATAGCTGGACAAGGCTGTCGGGACGACTCGGATTTTGCATCAACAGTTGAGCCGGGCTGCACCGATATACTTCAGCGATGGCCTCAAGGATTCGCTGCGAATAAGGACTGTCCTTGGTCTCGATCTTTGAGATGGTGGTGCGCGATAAATTGATACGCTCCGCCAACTCTTCCTGATCGAGTTTGAAATGCTCGCGCCACTCCTTGAGGAAATGATTGCCGAGCGGGCGTAGGTCTTTTTTCACAGGGGCCATATTCACATCTTTGCATCGCGACAAAAGACGGTCCATGCAATGTCATTCACATTGTGCTTGACATTCACGTTCATCACATTCACATTTGCCGCCATGACCAAGTTGGCGGAATACCTCAACAGCATCGAAATCACCGACGCAGCCTTTGCTGCAAAGGTCGGATGCGATCGCTCGATGATCACGAAGCTCCGGGCCGGAAAGGCGACGCCCTCGCTCCGACTAGCGGCTGCGATCAGTCGCGAAACCGGGCTGCCGATTGAGGCTCTGATCGTCGTCGCCGCCACTTCCGGAGAAGCGGCATGACCTCCTACGGCGAGATCAAGTCGGGCGAGGTGACGGCGGCCGAAGATCACGGCGTTGCCCTCGACGTGATCCAGATCGATGGCGGCACACAATCCCGTGCTGCGCTCAACGATCAGGTCGTCAACGACTATGCCGACGCGATCAAGGCCGGCGCGACGTTCCCGCCGATCGTCGTATTCTACGATGGAAAGGCGCACTGGCTGGCCGATGGCTTCCATCGCTTCCATGCCTGTCAGAGGGCGGGCCGGACCAGCATCGCCGCCGATATCCGCCAAGGCACCCGCCGCGATGCGATCCTGCACAGCGTCGGCGCGAACGAAACGCATGGCCTTCGTCGAACCAACGACGACAAGCGCCGCGCCGTCCTGACCCTGCTGAACGATGCCGAATGGGGCAAGTGGACAGATCGCGAGATAGCACGGAGATGCGCGGTCAGTCCGCAGACGGTCGCGAATGTGCGAGCAGATACTGTCCAAAATGGACAGTCTGACGAACGGACCTACGTCCACCCGAAGACGGGCAAGCCGACGACGATGAAGACGGCGGGCATCAATGCCAGCCGCAAGAACGCACGAGAGGCCCTCGTAAACGATGAGCCATCCCCGGAGGCAGGTCCGCAAGCCGAAGCCTCCCTTGCCGGGACAGGTGCCGGGACGCTTGCGGATCGTGAGGGCCGCCCTGAAGGGGAGGCGGCCTCGGTCGACCTCCCCGCCATTTCCAAAGCCGAGCGCGATGCCGATGCCATTCAGGGCGAATACGACCGCGCCTGCGACGATGGCCAGGCGCTGTTCCTGGCTCGAAACAATCTGACCAATTCGCCGGAAACGGCAGACGAGATGGTGGGCGGCTTTCCGGTTGCTGCAGCGCCATATCATGCGGAGGAAACCGGCGGGCTGCCCGAGCACGATAATAAAGACGGGCATCGGACCTCGGATGCAGGGGTGACGGGCGGAGAGAGTGCCGCCGATGACGGACGGGACGTTGAAGCCACTGGTGGAGCGGCGTCCGTCATCACCTATTCCCATTCGGCTGCCCCCGCAGTCGAGGCCGTGGCGGATCCCCAAGCCCCCCAAGTCGCCACGGCCGAAAATTCCCCTGACCCGCATAACTCCGGGGGCGCGACGGCCGTCCCGGCAACCCAAGCACTGCAGATTCCGGCGCAAAATGACGATGCCCCTCGCGTCGTCGGTCAGGGCGGCCCAGAGCCGGTGAACATCATCGGACATGCAGTGCAAGAGGACGTCAGCGCGGCACAGGCCGGTAATGAGGTCGGACGTGCGAGCGAGGCTACCGTCACCAATTCCAAGCCGGACTGTCTGAACCCGGATAGCTGCAGCCTTCATTTCACATCGGCCCTTTGCTGGAAGTGCAACGACGCGCGGACGCGGAGGAAGTTGGCATGAGGCGCGGCCTGAAAGACGACTTCCTGGCCTATGTGAAGCGCAACCCGCACGCCAACACGCGTGAAATAGCTGCGGCGCTGGATTGTCACGAAGCCTACGTGCGCAGCACTGCGCGCCGGCAGGGCATCAGGCTCGCGTCGAACGGCAGGCGCGGGCGCCCTGTCGCAGCTGCACCTAAATTTTCGCGTCCCCGCCTTCGCATCAAAGAATTTCGTGGCACGCCCGAGCAATACGATGCGCTGGCCCGGAAGGTCGCGCTCGTGGACCTTGAGCATCGCGATTGCAGGTGGCCGGTCGGCGATCCGAGGGACACGGATTTCGGTTTCTGCGGTCATATCAAGGAGCCCGGAAAGCCTTACTGCGCCCATCATCAGCGGCGGAGTGAAGGTGGCGGAACGCCGGCAGGGCGAAGTGCGCATCGGGTGCAGGCATGACCGCGCTCTGGCTCGCCTCACTGCTCATAGCCTTCGGTGCCGGATGGACCGGATCGCGCATAGCAATCCGCCAGCGTCAGGCTGCGCGTCGTGAGCCTGCGTTCCAACTCGGCAACCCGCTGGGCCTCCATCCGTGTGAGTACACGGCGTTCTGGGAGGCCCAGCGATGAAGCGAATGGATCATCGTCGTTGTCGTGGCGCGGTCGCGCCGACCACAGGGGCAGTTCGAGTTGCGCTGAAACACTCACTTCCCGGTGCAGTTTCAGGCGCATTCTTCAATCCTTTCATTGACTTGGTTCTGGACTACTCCGCGGGGGCTCCCCGCTTAGTCGCTGCGGTCGACGGACACGATCATGGCGAAAGGGAAATCGTAAATGTCCGAAAAGGCGTCGGAGAAATCCAAAATGTCTGAGTTGGTTTTTGCGTCTCGGATGATGCGCGAAGTCATCGCGCCTCCCGGCATTGCGGGCAGCAAGAGCGAGCGCGTCCGAGAGGCTGCCCGCCGGCTCCGCTGGAAATACAGCCGCGCTCTTTCCGTCTGGTACGCCGACGAGCGCGTGTCTCTCAAGCCGCACGAGCTGCGGGAAATCGAGGAAGCTTCAGGTGTCAGATACGGCAAACAAGAGGTCAGCGAGATCGACGAACTCATCAGCCGGGCGGGTGCCCTGCTGGAGAGCCAGGACGCGGATTTCCATGGCGCGTTCATTGCTGCGGTGCGCGCGTTCGCTGGCGCTTTGGCTCGCTCCAGAACTGAGAGGTGAAGGTCGTTTCGACCGGCGCTTTAACCCACGAAAGGACGTGAAATGACAGCGACTGCAGGACACAACAGCGGAATTTCTGAAAAGGATCAGCGCGTCCTATTCTTCATTCACCGAAACGAGCATGTGCGCCTGATGGAGGCGAAGAAGGCGGCCGATGCCGCACTTCGTAACCATGGCAAGCAAGTCAAAGCTGATCTCGGCGAGAATGGCATGCGCCAGATCAAGCTGTACGAGGAACTACGGACGCCGGAAGGTGAGGCGAAGTTCAAGGCGCAGTGCGCCGCGGAGGCTCAAGCAGCAATTTGGGCGGGCCTACCGGTCAACACCCAAGCTGACATGTTCTCCGATCTGGCGCCGTTGGATGAACGTGCATTTCGTGATGGCGAGGAAGCTGGCCTTCGCGGCGACACCTACTCAAATCCATACGACCAAAATTCGCATCACGGCCGTGAATTTGAGCGTGGCTGGAAATCGGGACAGGCCGAACTCTTCGAAGGCATCAAGAAGAAGGAAGCCGAGGCCAGCACCGACGAGCATATCTCCGGTGCCGATCCGTTCGAAGACGCGGCGTGACCATCGCTCGCGTCATGCGCGCGGCGGCCATCATCATGAGGTTCCGTCGCGCAAATCTCCCACGAGCCGCAATTCGACTGAGCGTCGGCGGCATTTCTCTCAAGGTGTGACCAATGGGACTGATAAACCTAATCCGTCGCCTGGACGCGCATAACGCCATCAACGAAACTCTGACGACCGATCTCGAAATGCATCTCGATGCCTTTCCGGTCGAGCCGGAGCCGGACATTCTGGACCGATCGGCTGCGGCAGTGAGCCATCTGCTGTCTGATGCCCGCGCCGCCATCGTGCGACTTGATGCCGAGATTGCTGACAAGCAGGATCAGCGCCGCCGCGCAAAAATCATCGTGGAAGCATTCGCGCCCGTCCTCCCGAAACTCGACGACGGCTACGACGCGGCTGACGACGCCCGCAAATCCTATGAAGTGGCGGTAGAAGCAAAGCGCGTGCGCGGCGATAAGCACTGGCCGAAGCGCGGTTCTGACAAGGCTGAAAATCAGGCGGGTGCGGCATGACAAGCCACGTCACCCCGATCCGCCGCCAGTTGCTGGTCAACCTTCTCTGGTTCCTCGCAACCACTGCCTCCTTTGCGTTCGTGCTGTTCATGACGGTGGTGAGATGAGCTACGCGGACTTCCTGACACGTAAGCGCATCGTTGACCCCGCGACTGGCATTGCGCAGCGCGTCGAGCTTCCTGATTTCTTGTTCCCGCACCAGCGCGACATTACGCAGTGGTCGCTGCGCCGCGGTCGCGCGGCCATTTTCGCCGGCACCGGCCTTGGCAAGACCCTGATGGAGTTGGTGTGGGCCAATCAGGTGGCGCGGCACACGCGGAAGCCTGTCCTGCTCTTGGCGCCGCTGGCAGTGTCGCACCAGCATCAGCGCGAAGCATCACAATTCGGCATTGCCGCGCAGGTCGTGACATCGCGATCCGAAGGCGCGATTGACGTTACCAACTACCAGAAGCTCGACCGGTTCAACGTCGTTGACTTCGGCGGCGTAGCGCTGGATGAGAGTTCCATCCTCAAGAGCACCGACGGCAAATATCGGAACAAGCTGATCGAGGACTGCGCTCAGGTGCCGTTCCGACTGGCCGCAACCGCCACGCCGGCGCCGAACGACTTCATGGAATTGGGCAACCACGCCGAGTTCCTTGGCATCATGTCCTATACAGACATGCTGGCGACGTTCTTTACCCACGACGGTGGCGATACGCAGAAGTGGCGGTTGAAAGGCCATGCCGAAAACGAGTTCTGGAAGTGGATGGCATCTTGGGCGGTTATGCTGCGCAAGCCGTCAGACCTCGGATATTCGGACGAAGGGTATGATCTTCCGCCGCTCAAGCGGCACCAGCATGTGGTCTCGGTCGACTACGCGCCGAGCATGGACACAGGACTCCTGTTCCCGATCGAAGCCCGGACATTGCAAGAGCGCATCGCGGCCCGGCGCGATACCGTCGAGGAGCGGGTAGCGATCGCGGCGCAAAACACGCCTTCCGACCGGCCTTTCGTGTGGTGGTGCAATCTCAATTCTGAAAGCGAGGCGCTCGCCAAAGCCATTCCCGGCGCCGTCGAGGTTCGTGGCTCCGAAGATGACGCAGCCAAGGAACGGAAGCTGGAAGCATTCACGGCCGGCAAAATACGCGTCCTGATCACCAAACCGTCGATCGCCGGGTTCGGGATGAACTGGCAGCACTGCGCAGATACCGGGTTCGTCGGTCTAAATGACAGCTTCGAACAGATTTACCAGGCGGAACGCCGGTTCTGGCGCTTCGGGCAGAAGAAGCCAGTCAACGTCCATTTCATCGCGGCGGAAACCGAGGGCGCAGTCGTCGCCAATCTTAAGCGCAAGGAAGCCGATGCCGAGCGCATGGCCGCGGCGATGGTCATGCACATGGCCGATCTTTCCAGCGCAACGGTGCGCGGCATGATCCGCGACCGGCCCGACTATAACCCCACAAAGCCGGTGATCATTCCAGAATTTTTGCGGAGGGCTGCATGAACCAGCATGAAAGCATCATGGCCGTCGAACAGGTCATCACGCCGGATTATGCGATCTATCAGGGTGACGCGTGCGAGTTGATCCGCGCCATTCCGGGCGCCAGCATCCATTTCGGCATTCACTCGCCTCCGTTTGAGGGGCTCTACCGGTTCAGCAACTTTGACCGGGATATCTCGAACAACGATGGTGACGGCTTCTGGCAGCACTATGCGTTCCTGATCCAGGAATTGCTGCGCGTCACCATGCCCGGCCGTATCCACGCGGTGCATTGCATGCAGCTTCCCACATCGAAAATCAGGCACGGCCATATCGGCATGCGCGATTTCCGCGGCGAGGTCGTCCGCGCCTACGAGGACGCCGGATGGATCTTCCATTCAGAGGTCTGCATCTGGAAAGACCCCGTAGTCGCGCAGCAGCGCACCAAGTCGATCCGACTCCTTCACAAGCAGATCGAGAAGGACAGCACCATCAGCGGACAGGGGCTCGCCGACTACATGCTGATGTTTCGCAAGCCGGGCGACAACCCGGAGCCCGTCGCCGGCCGGTTCGATCGGTATATCGGATTTGGGAATGCACCGGTGCCGGCCGAACTACGCACCGACAAAGATATTGATGCCGCCAAGCGCTGGTATTCCATCGAGGTCTGGCAGCGTTACGCATCGCCGGTCTGGATGGACATCAACCAGACGCGCACCCTGCAGTACCGCGGCGGTCGCGATGAAAAGGACGAACAGCATATCTCGCCGCTGCAGCTTGATGTGATCGAGCGCTGCATCGAACTGTGGAGCAACCCCGGAGACGTGGTGCTGACGCCATTTCTGGGCATCGGCAGTGAGGTCTATGGCGCCGTTGTTGCTGGCCGCAAGGGCATCGGGTTCGAACTCAAGCCGTCGTATTTCCGGCAGGCCGTTCGCAACCTTGCGGAATTGTCTGAGGCCAAGACCGAAAACCTCTTTCATGTCGAGGCGGCGGAATGACCTCAATAAAACGAAACAATCGGATCGACACGCATCCCGGCGCCTGTAATCGCGGTAAGGAAGGCGACTTTCGCGTCGTCAGCGCTTCCGTCACTGGCGCAGCACGTCATGGCGTCGGTCCAGGCTTTGCTGTCATTTCCGGGCCAGTTGTCGAACAGGAAGTCGGACGCCTGATCCACGGTGGAGATAAGCAGGAAACCTCGAGGGCCATAAATGACCATGGGGGTGCGGAAGCTTTTCGTGTCCATCAGGCACGCTACGCATCATTTGCGGCGAAAGCGAGTGCGGGGATCGGCGTGACCGCAGTTCCGGTCGGGAGGGGTATGTGATGCTTATCCTTGCGTTCGACCAATCCATCGCGCGCACCGGATGGGCTCTTTACGAGCCGCCGTCGCACTCATCCATGATGATCGGCTCATTCACCTCCCGGCCGGAAACCGGCATGACGACCGAGGAGAAGACCGCGATCTTCTGCGACGAGATCGAGAAGCTGTTCCGGGCCCATAAGCCTCAGTTTGTTATCTGGGAAGCGGCCGCCGAGGTGATCCGATCCTTCGCTAAGCAGGGCAAGGAAGACTTACTTGGGCAACACAAGGTGCAGGGCGTCACGGTCAACGCCGACCAGCTCATCCTTCGGGACATTCAGGGCCATATCAGGCACGCGGCCCGCGCCCGGCGGATTCCGTATGAAGCGGTCCAGCCGAAGACCTGGCGTGCGGCTATCCTCAAGAACGGCAATCTCGGTCGGGACGAAGCCAAGAACAAGGCCCGCGAGTTCTGCCAGATGCTCCGCATCTCGGTGAAGAATGACGACCAGGCCGAGGCGGTGTGCATCTCGCTCTTTGGAGCGATGACGCAGACCTACCGCATGATGCAGGCGAGGGCGGCGTGATGGCTTCAGACTTTCGAAATCACGCGAAGAGCCGAAGGACTGACGCATTCCGCCCAGACTACGCCGGGATACTCCGCAACGGGAAACCAAAGCGATCCAGACCAATATCCGTCGAAAATCTGTTCCTCGGTCAAATCGAGGCCGGGATAGGTTTGAATAGCGTGCATGCAACCACGGTGAACAGGCGCTACGGTATCAACGAGATCAACCTCGTAGATGGTGTCACCCGGCGCTCTCGTATCTCGGTATGCAGTGGCCGTCGTAATGTTGTCTGTGTGGAATGTGGAAGAAAGGCGAGAAGGCTTCCATGGATAACTCTCTTTGCGGAAAGTCTCCAGCCTTTGCTCTCGACCCCAAAGGTCGTGCTGCTTTCCCGTCGCCAGAATGATTCGACCGAAATTGCCCGGCAGGATGATGTCTCCGCTTTGGTGGAGGTTTCTCGTCGAGTGGTAAAGAGGCATATCGATTCCCTCCTCGAGGATTTCTACCAGATTTTGATGTGTAATCGGAGGGCCGCATGAATGTGGCTCTTCGTTCCGACCACCTCAGCATCCTCTCCATCTGCACCGGAGGCGGCGGGCTCGATCTCGGCCTTGAGCTGGCAATTCCAAGCGCTCGAACAGTCTGTATGGTGGAGAGGGAAGCATTTTCCGTCGCGCACCTGGTGGCAGCGATGGAACAAGGTCTCCTGGCTCCGGCTCCTGTGTGGAGCGATGCCAGAACCTTCGACGGCCGCCGCTGGCGTGGATGCGTGGACGGCCTCATTGGCGGTATCCCGTGCCAGCCGCACAGCCTTGCCGGCCGGAAGCAGGGCCAACTCGATGAACGGGATCTCTGGTCCGACGCGCGGCGCATTATCGTCCAGTCGCGGTGCTGGTTCGTGCTCATCGAGAACGTTGGCGGCATGCTCTCGGCGGGGGCTGACGAAGTCGCTGGAGCCGAGCGGGTATGGCGAGACCTTCGCAAGCTTGGTTTCGCGGTTGAGATCGGACTGTTCACGGCGGCGGAAGTCGGCGCGAGCCATGAGCGCGAGCGGGTCTTCATACTCGGCGTGGCTGACGCCATCGGCGAACGAGGATGCGGCCGGGATGGTGGACGGCCAGATGCAAAGGATGCTGACGCATCAAGCCAAGGAAACATCCGGTCTTTGGTCGACGCCTTCGACGGGCGACGGGCAGCGCGGCGGGACGATCACGGAAGCCATGTCGGGCACCAGTCTGACGCAGCAGGTGAATACCCTCTGGTCCACGCCTACGCAGGTGCATCGGAAATCCGAGAAGGCCATGCGGCCGTTCGCGGAGGGTGGGCAGAGCAGCCCGCCAGCGATCGAGCAGCAGGCGGAAGTGCTGACGAACACGCTTTGGGCCACTCCATCGGTAGCGGACACGACCGGCGGGCGGATGACGCGATCGGGCGACCGCTCGAACGAACCGTTGCTGAAAGGCCAGTCGGATACCCTCTCTTCCCGCCTCCACCCGATGCTCTATCCAGTTGGGCAAGTGTCCTCTCATCCGCGCCGGAGCTTGAACCCGCTTTTCGTCGAATGGCTGATGGGCTGGCCTCCCGGCTGGACGTTGGGCGTGTGGACCGACTTCGAATGCTCGGCAACGGAGTTGTTCCGCTTCAAGCAGCGCATGCGTTCCGCACTCTCTGCCATCGCCTTGCCGGCCGAGGCTCCGCCGGCGCAGCTCGCCTTGTTCGGATGATGGAGGTGAACCTTTGAACGCGCCCTTCCATCACCGAGACATCCGCCCCGCGCTTCCCGATGCCATCGAGGCTGAACAGGCGTTGCTAGGCGCTTTGCTGGTCAACGCCGATGCGTATTGGCGAGTGGCTGGATTCCTGAAGCCGCAGCACTTCTCCGACAAGTTGCACGGCAAGCTCTATGAAACGCTGGGAACCTTGATTGCTGAGGGCAGGGCGGCCACGCCGATAACTGTGAAGCCATATCTCCCGGCTGACCAGCTTGTCGGTGAATTGACGGTGTTCGAATACGTCGTCCGTCTCGCCTCCGAGGCTGTCACGGTTTCCGGTGCCTACGACTATGCGCGCGGCATCGTTGAGATGTGGGCTCGGCATCAGTTGATGGGTGTCGCGCAGGACCTCGATGCGCTGGCACGAACGATGCCGATCGACATGACTCCGGAAAAGATCATCGCATCGGTGGCGGATCGGCTGACCCAGATCGCGCAGGAAGGCAACGAGCGAGCGGCTTCGACCAAATACGGCGTGGTGCTTCCGAAAGCGGTCGACAAGGCTGCGCAGGACAGCGGAAACGCGGCGGCTCGTCTCCCGTGGTTCCTTCCAGAAATAGGGGAGGCTCTTGGTGACATTCGCCGCGGCAACCTCATCGGCCTGATGTCGGATTCCGGCGGCGGCAAAACCTCGTTCTCGCTTCAGCAGTGCCGGTTCGCTGCCGGCCGCGGTTTCAAATCGGCGTTCTTCTCTATCGAGGTGACAGACGAAGAAGCGGCATTGCAGGCCGCCGCCCAGGCAAGCCGGATCAGCCTCGGCAGGATCGACAATTTCACGCTGAACACGAAGGAGAAGTCCGAGCTCGAGGCCGAAATGACCAGTTCGAGCGATCTGCCGTTTTACATCGTTGGCTTCGGCGAGTGCACGCTGTCGGACATCAGGATCAAGGCAGAGGCGATGGTCAAGAGCCACGGCCTGGATCTGATCATCATTGACCACGCCAAGATGATTACGCTGCCGAACCCGAAGGATATGTTCGCCGAACGGATCAACGCGCTCTATCGCGGGCTCAAAGCTCTCGCCAAGTCGCTGAACGTGGCCATCGTCATCCTGATCCAGCGAAACGACGACTGGAAGCAGCGGTGGCGGGCCGGTTCCAGCCTGCGCCCGGTCATGGGGGACGCATATGGCGGCGGCGCGATCAAACAGAGCCTCGATGTCTGGTTCTCGCTCTATCGCCCGGAACCGCTCTACAGCGAACTCATCCCCACGATGCCGCCGGAGCGGGCCAAGGAAGGCGAGAAAACGCGCCGGGACGTCATGGTCGAAAAGCTCGCGCAGTGCAGGGGCAGGGCGTGGGTCATCAACCACAAGCGCCGGCGCGGCGAACCGGGCCGATCCCCTGAGATCATGTTCGACGGCGAATTCACAATGTTCAAATCGGCTGGCGAAGAACTGCCGCCGGCGTTTGAAGGCTTCGAGGGCTTCTGATGACCGATTTCCTTCCGGAATATCGCTACCTGCCATGGAAGGGCGGCTACCGGCCCATGTTTCGGCTGTTCACGTCCGACCGTTGGAAACTAGTGCGCAGGGATGGCGAGCCGGTCTCCTGCGACACGGCCGGTCAGGCTCTTGCCGAGGCCAAGGAGTGTGTGCGGCGCATCCTCAATCCCGAGATCAGAGCGGAGATGGCCGAAGCTGTGCCGAAGGTTCCCGACTTCCTAAACCCTGAAATATGGGACCGCGATCGCAAGGCGCGCGAGGTCCAGGAACAGCAAGAAGCATTCGGCACGATCTTCGTGCGGAGCAAGCCGGTGAAAGTCGAGTTAGCTAAAAGGAGAGCGCGGGCATGACGCTTCTTAAGCCGAACGAACCATGGATGCAGGACGCGGAAACCGCAGCCCAGCGCCGGCATGGCACGTCAGGTCACGGCCGTCCCGGTCGGGCTGCGCGCTCCGAACTGGCGCTGCGCAACGCCATGGAAGACCTGATGCGCCAGCGGATGCCGGAAGCTCGCATGTGCCATGAAATGGTTATGGGCGCGCGTGCGGTCCGTGCCGACCTCGTCGCTGTCGCGCCGGCCCATATCGCGGCCATCGAGGTCAAGGGCGCATACGACGACACGAGCCGGCTGCTCCACCAGATCGGCATGTATCAGCTTTGCGTCCCCGAAGTCTGGATGGTGGTTGACGTCAGGCATGAGGCCGATGCCAAATTGATCCGGCATCTCCTGCCAAGCGTTGGTCTGATAGCGGCGGATGGCGTCACGCACCTCTCACACGATTGGTCCAGCGACGAGCGGCCGGTTTCGATCGATGTGGTTGCCGAACCGGAGCCTCGTTCACCCGTACCAGAGATGGCGCTGGAAATGCTGTGGGCCGAAGAGCTTCGTTCGGCCTGTTCTCATCTTCGCGTGTCGGTCGGTTCTAAAGCAACGCGACCCGCCATGATAAAATCGATTGGCGAGCTGTGTTCGCTTTCGGAGATACAGGTCGCTGTTTGCCGTGAGCTGCGTGGCCGTGACGCGCTGTGGCGGGCCGACGCCCCTGTCAGGAGGCGGGCATGATCGCATCCTACCGCCGCACCGAAGAAGGCATCCGGCGCATCGCCGCTGAAAGGCGACGGTCTATGGCAGCGCCGCTGGAACTGATCAAGCCGAGCCCCGAGCCGATTTCAGAGCCAGCCAAGGTCATTCCGCTTCGCACACCACGCGATGACCTGATGCGCATCATCGATCTCGTGGCCCGGATGCATGGCGCAAGGGGAGACGAGATTTTCAGCGCGGCCAAATCGAACAGAGTGGCCTACGCCCGTCAGGCCGCCATTTGCGCCGTAAAAGTGGCCAGGCCGGACATGACGCTGATGCATGTAGGTCGCGTGTTCGGACGGGACCACACGACAATTCTATCGGCGATGCGGAAGCGAGGGTTCCGCAGTGAGTGATCGTGTGAAGCGCCAGAAACACCGGCCAACAGCATCGACACATGGCCTGTTCTGCCCGTCGTGCGGGTCGTTGCATCTTCGGACATTGGAGACGCGCCCTACGGGTGGTGGTGTCAAACGGCGACGTGAATGCGAAACATGTGGGTACCGCATGACGACCATCGAGGCCGCCGTCGTGCGTCAGGTCTCACGGAATCGAGATAAACAGTCATGATCCACTACAAAGATATTGCCGGTCATAAGTTCGGTCGCCTTTCAGCTATCTGCGTTGCTGGACGGACCAAGTCGCGCTTGGTGCTGTGGCGCTGCCGATGTGACTGTGGCGGTGAGTGCATCGTCACAGGAACAAATCTTCGCAACGGACATACAAAATCGTGCGGGTGCATCAAGCGTGAGATAGCGTACGACATGAACGCATCCCATCGCCTGTCATGGACCCCGGAGTACAGAATTTGGTGGGCTATGATCCAGAGATGCGAATACGAAGGGAGCGACTCCTACGAACTTTACGGCGGGAGGGGTATCAAAGTGTGTCGACGTTGGCGCGAAGACTTTGAGGCCTTCTATCGAGACTTAGGGCCGCGTCCGTCAAGTCATCACACCATAGATCGCTATCCCGACAATGACGGCGACTACGAACCCGGCAACGTCCGATGGGCAACCGCTTCCGAGCAGGCAGCCAATCGACGCACGAGCACCATCGTAACTGTTGATGGAGAAGACATTTGCCTCACAGAGGCAAGCCGCCGGGCTGGCGTCCATCCGGAAACCGCTCGAAAGCGGCTCGGTCGCGGATGGAGCCAAGACGAAGCTCTCGGGAGAGCCAAGAGAGTTCACGGCAACGCGGCAAAGACCCATTGCGTTCATGGTCATCCTCTAAGCGGTGCAAACCTCTACCATCGGCCGGATGGCTACAGAGATTGCCGAACGTGTCGTCGGGAATCCCTTCGTAGATGTAGGGAAGGACGCACCGTCGAACGTCCGAAGGAGGCGACGTGATCGATCCTCGCGTCAAGGCACTTTGTGACGAATTCGAGGTGAGGATAGTGCCGAAGTCGGTCTATCCCGGCCCCGGTGAGACGCGTGCCGTTGGAACGTTGCAGAAGATCCTCGCACGGCACGGTGTTGAGCACGCTCGGCTCGTCATGACCACGTTGGCCGAAACCGACAATAACAAGGCCTCGCTTGATCAGGCCGCATTGGGTGCAGTTTCGGGGCTGGTCAGGGCCTGTCCTGAGTATGTCGAGGACGCTTCGAAATGGCTGGCGGCATGGGATGCAACGCCGGTCGGCGAGTTGCAATGGATCAGCCAGGATCTGCGCGGCGTGTTCCCATTGAGCGCAGTTCTGGCAGGAATGATCTACGAGCGGATGTGGAGAGCGTTCGGACCCAGATCCGTCCAGCCCGATCTCTATGACGACAGGAGGCGCGCGTGAACGACGAGCCGAACTTCGTCCGCGCGTCGATGGTGCCGATGGAATGGACGGTCGAATGTCCTGTCTGTGGTGCTGCCGTGTCGGTTCCGGAGGTTGAGGAAGACGATGCCGGAATCTGGCACGCCGCGCGCGAGCATTGCATCGTGGAATGCGAGTGCGGTGTCTATATCGAGCCATATGGTGCGAATATAATTGAGTGTCGCGACCCGCCTTGGCGGCAAAGGAGATGGTGACGACATGAACATCGGCGATATCGCGAACATCTTCATCCGAGCTGCTGAGATCGACCGCCACAGCCATGAGCATGTCGGTCCCGCAGCGCTACGGGCGCAACAGCTTCCGTATGTCCACACCCAAGCCGATAAAAACGGCTGGCGGAAAGAACCGGGGCGCAGGGTGGTCGATAAAAAGGGCCGCCTTATTCGTGGCGACTGGCTTGTCGAGGGCGAAGACCCGCTTTCCGATGAGCGCAAAGCTTTCTGGGAGCGCCTGGCCGCGATGCCGACCGCAGAAGAGATTAGCGCTATAGAGAAGGTCTTCGACTGGCTGGTGGCCACTAATGACGATTGCGAGCGGCGGGCGTTGTGGGCATGGGCGCGGGCCAAAGCCGGCGGCAAGTCGTTCCGACGCTGGTGCTTTCAGATCGAGGGTATCCATCCAGAGACCGGCAGAAGGAGAAAAGACCGGGCACTACAGCGGATTTCAGATCATCTCGCCGGGAAACGCGATTTGCATGACGAAAACCGGGAAATCAGAGTGTTGTCATGCGGCCATGAAAACGGGCATGTTTTGGCTACAGTCGAGGAAGGAGCGGGCAGGCGAGATGAGCTCAATTCATGGCTTGCCGATGATGCTTTCGCAACAGTGATGCCGCCAGAATTCGATGATTTTTCCTGGGCTGCCAAACGCAACGAGCGCCGGCGCCAGCGAGAGGCGCAGAAAAAGAAGGCGGCGTGAAGGTGATCGCTGCGGGCCGGACGGGATAGGTGCTCGTCTGCCATTTCGTTGGCCAGGAAGAGAAACCGGGAAAAAGACTGTCCTGTTCACCGTACCGTCGGGCCCGGTTGACACGGCCCGCAACTCTAATGGCAACGCGAGAGCCGCAGATAAGTTTCGTCAGTGATGGGCGCGGTGTTCTGCGTTTCGCTTTCTTGTCGCTGCGGCCTTTTTGGCGGATGCAGATCGGTCAGCAGCCGATCGGGATGCAGAAGCGCGACCGCCTTTCTCGCCACCTTTATGGGCGGCGGGATGATCTGTGTGTTTGCCGCGCCCCGAGCCGCCAGGCTTCTTGCCGCCACCGTCGTCTTTGTTGACTGTGGCCCATGCCCGTCTCTCGGCTTCCTTCTCCGAAACGCCGCGCTTCTCGTAGCCCTCTGCGATATGATCGGCCTTTCGTTCTTGCTTGTCAGTGTATTTGGACTTGTCTCCGCGGGGCATCGCAGCCTCCTCAATCCTGATGCTCGGGCATCTCTTTAAGCTGATCTTTCGTCCATGATGTTAGCGCGTGGACATCTCCGTCCTCGTCACGCATGAAGTCGAGTTGGTTGGCCGGTACTGAAACCGGCTTGGCGCCGATACCCAGAAAACCGCCCACATCAATGATAACCTGTGCGCCACCGCCGATCCCGTGCACATGAGACACCGACCCGATCTTCTCGTCGCCAGGGCCGTAGATGGTTGCGCCCTCAAGAATGGTCTCGGTCAGTTCTTCATTGGTCAGCCGAACATGCTTGGTGTGATCCATCTCGAAACTCCTTCTGGTTAGTCAGAGCTAACCGCTGGAGCGGGTATCAGTTCCGATAAAAAGGCGGTCAGCCGGGAAGGTAGCCCGGCATCGGTTTCAACAGGGTAGCGCAGTCAGGTCAGCGTCACGCCAGATAGACGATTGTGAAGGTTACGGCCGACACGAGACAGGCAAGAAGGATAAACATCCACGGCCGCTTGCGGGTCGTCAAATCCTCGACAAGCACGCTCATCTTCCGAGGATCGCCCCACTTGATCCGGCGAAACTTGTAGATGTTGTCGGCCATGGGCCAATTCTCGCCTGGACCGGTTAACGCCGGCTTAGTTCCCGGCCGTGCGGGTAATCGCGGCACCCCAAACCGAAAGGAACCCTGATGCGAAGTATCCGAACGCTTCTGTTCGGCGGCCTTGCCATGCTGGCGGCTGCCTTCTTCGCGATTGCACCGGCCTCGGCCGTCGATCGCGATATCGGCATCTACAACCTGACCTGCGAGCCGCCGGGCTATGTCGTGCCCGATGTGATGAAGGTCGCGGCGGTCAATCACGAGATCGAGACGCTGTCCCGAAGTTGTGACACCCATGCCGATGACTTCGTTCGCATGAACCAGCCCCTGACCAACTGGCGCTTCTCGGCCGAAGCATATTCGCGCGTCGACCCGCATATTCGGATCGGCTGACATTTTGGAGGGCCGGTTGCCTACAGCGGCACCGGCTCGTTTGCCTGCGTGGACGCTTCCTGGCAGCGCGCCCGCTAGGACTTTGGCCTGTACCTTCCAAAGGTCGCCTGAAGGCATTCATGATAAAGTTCAAGCCATTGTTCGCGGCTTAGCGGACCAACGTCGTGCGCAGTGCTTTGGATGACTTTCGCCAAATCCAGCGCCACACGTTGGTTGGTACCGACCCCGGTTTCGATGTTAACAGTGTCTGCCAATTGTGCCTCCCGCTTTGAAAACAATCAAAGGTAATCAAACGTGGCTCGCGGTGGCAAGAGGATAGGTGCAGGGCGGCCCAAGGGAGCTACAACGCGGCGTTCGCGGGAAATAGCGGACCGGGCCACCAAGGAAGGTTTGACGCCGCTGGAGGTCATGCTGACGGCGATGCGCGAACACGCGGCCGCAAAGCGATGGGACGAGGCGGCGTCGATTGCCAAGGATGCCGCGCCCTACATGCACCCGCGCCTCGCCTCCATGCAGCACACCGGCCGCAACGGCGGACCTATCCAAACAGTGGACCTAACCAAGCTATCCGGTGATGAACTCGCACAACTCGAATCCATCTTCGGTCCGCTTGCCGGATCCGGCGACGATGATGCGCCTGATCAGGGCGGAGAAGGCGAGGCGGGCGGCTGAGGCCGAGCGGGAGCGCGTATCGCGCGATGCGGAACGCATCAGGGCGCGGTGTCAGTCGCTCGAAGGGTTCATTGTAGAATTCTGGGATGTTCTGGAGCCGAAGAAGGAACTGAAATTCGGTTGGGCACTTCGGGCGATGTGCCGCCACCTGGAAGCTGTCACGGAAGGACAGATCCAGTTCCTTATGATGACGGTGCCGCCCGGCATGATGAAATCTCTTGTGCTGGTCTTCTGGACGGCGTGGGAGTGGGGTCCCTGCGCGCGGCCTGACATCCAGGTCCTGGCGACGTCGTACAGCCAGCCGAACGTGCTGCGCGACAATATCAAGCTTCGGCGTCTGGTCGAGAGCGATAAGTTTCAGGCGCTCTGGCCACTAAGACTCCGAGACGATCAGAACGCGAAGGGGAAATTCGAGAACACCGGCAGCGGGTTCAGCGAGGCCCGCCCGTTCAGTTCGATGACTGGTGGCCGCGGCGACAGGGTGAAGATCGATGACCCTCACTCGACGGAGACGGCAGAGAGCGACACGGAACGGCAGGCAGCGGTCCGCATCTTTCGGGAGGGCATTTCCGACCGCCTCAACGATGTGACGACTTCGGCCATCGTCATCATTATGCAGCGGTTGCACGAACAGGACGTTGCAGCTGTAGCTCTGGAACTCGATATCGGATTTGTCCACCTCAACCTGCCAATGGAGTTTGATCCAGAACGGGCCTGTCGGACCTATGTCCGCGGCGAGTTGTTCTTCGAGGACCCACGGACCGAAGACGGTGAGCTTCTATTCCCCGAGCGGTTCCCGCCGGCGGAAATCGAGCGACTTAAAAAAGCGAAGGGCTCCTACGCGTATTCGGGGCAGTACCAGCAGCGTCCGACACCTCGCTCTGGCGGCATGTTCCAGCGCGGGGATTTCGAGATAGTCGATGCAATTCCTGCCGGCGCCGAGCGCTGCAGGGCATGGGACTTCGCGGCAACTCAGCCAAAACCGGGCCGGCAACCTGATTGGACTGTCGGGCTACGGATGGCGCGGGTCGACGGCATTTTCTACGTCGAGGATGTGACGCGCGATCGCTGGTCTCCGGCAGATGTCGAAAGAAATCTGAAAAACACGGCCAGTCAGGATGGATTGGCGGTCCGCATACGGATGCCGCAAGACCCGGGCGCAGCCGGTAAGGCCGACGCTGCGACCAAGATCAAGCTGTTGGCCGGGTACGATGTGAAAGCCCTGCCTGTGACCGGTGACAAAGCCACGCGCGCCAAGCCAGCTTCGGCGCAAGCCGAGGCCGGAAACGTCAAGCTGGTGCGGGCGAAATGGAACGAAGCATTCCTCGATGAAGTGTGTTCCTTTCCGAATGCTCAATTCGATGACCAGGTTGACGCTTTTGCCGATGCTCTGAACGAGCTGGCACTGGGTTCGACATTCACTCTCGACAACGTCTGAGGTCAGCCGTGGCAAATATCATTGCATTCGCCCGCGACAGCCTGACCAATCTGGTGTCGAGGCTCGGAACCGAACGGGATAAGGCGTCGCATAGCGTCTATGCCACGCCGATCCTGTCCGATGAGCAGATCGTCAACGCGTACCGTGGCGCTTGGCTTCCGAGGAAGATCGTGGACATTCCGGCACTTGATAGCTGCCGGAACTGGCGCAACTGGCAGGCCGGCGACGGGCAGATCGAAAAGATCGAATCCGAGGAAAAGCGGCTGAACGTTCGCGGCAAGGTGATGCAGGCTCGCACCCAGGCCCGTTTGTTGGGCGGGGCAGCCATCTTCATCGGGACGGGTGACAACAACTTGCGCGAGCCACTGGAGGTCGAGAACATCACGGCCGGCGGCGTCAGGTATTTGACGGTGTTCAGCCGCAAGCATCTGAGTGCCGGTGAAATCGACCGGGACCCGGCATCGGAAATGTATGGTAAGCCGTCCTTCTATCGGCTGAACAGCCGGGACGGGGCGACGGTTGACGTCCATCCCAGCCGCCTTGCCATCTTTCAGGGCAATGCGATCGGTGACGACGACCTGGCTTTTCATCAGGGTTGGGGCGATAGCGTTCTTACCTCTGTGCTGGATGCTGTCAAAAACGCAGACAGCACCGCGGCCAACATTGCGTCTCTCGTGTTTGAGGCGAAGGTCGATGTCATCCGCGTTCCAAACTTCATGGCCTCGATCGGTAACGAGGAATACAAGCGGAAAATCCTCGAGCGCTACACGCTGGCCAACACGGCGAAGGGCATCAACGGCACACTGATGCTCGACAAGGAGGAGGAATACGAGACCAAGTCGGCATCGTTCGCCACACTGCCTGATATCCTCGACCGCTTCCTGACTATCGTGTCGGGCGCTGCCGATATTCCTGCCACGCGGCTCCTCGGGCAGTCGCCGGCAGGGCTGAACAGCACCGGCGAGGCTGATTTGCGGAACTACTATGATCGCATCTCGGCCATGCAGGAAATCGAGATGACGCCGGCCATGTACAGGCTGGACGAGGCGTTAATCCGTTCGGCTCTGGGATCGCGCGATCCTTCGATCCACTACACGTGGGCGCCGCTCTGGCAGATGACCGACAAGGAACGGGCCGACATCTTCAAGACCAAGGCTGATGGGGCGAGGGCGATCGCTGGTGGCAACGGACAGCCTCCGTTGATGCCGGTCGAGGCGCTGTCCGACGCGCTGGTCAATGCCTTCGTCGAAGATGGCTCGCTGCCGGGCCTTGAGGCGGCAATCGAGGAATACGGCAAGTTGTCCGATCAGGAAGAGGATGAGGACGAAGTTGCGGCGGCTCTGCCTGCGCCTTCTCGGTGGCAGGCCGCGAATGACGCTGCGCCGCGCACCCTGTATGTGCGCCGCGACGTTCTGAATGCCAAGGAGATCATTGCTCACTTCAAGGCGCAGGGCCTCGAAACCACGCTGCCCGCAGATGACCTCCACGTAACCATCACGTTCAGCCGGATACCGGTCGATTGGATGAAGATGGGGGAGGACTGGACCGGCAAGGACGGCAGGCTCGTCATCAGCGCTGGCGGGCCGCGCATGATGGAGCGGTTCGGCGAAGCTACGGTGCTGCTGTTTTCATCGTCAGCACTGTCTTGGCGCCATGAGGACATGAAACGGCAGGGCACCTCTTGGGATCATCCGGAATACCAGCCGCATGTCACGATTAGCTACGGCTTCGACGGCGATCTGTCGAAGGTGCGGCCATGGACCGGTGAAATCGTCCTGGGGCCAGAGGTATTCGAGGAAGTGAAGGAAAACTGGAAAGAAGGGATTACCGAAGATGCCGAGCGTTGACAGCACATCCGACGATCGCACCGCGAACAATACGATGCGTCATGCTTATCGCGTCCTATCCGACGAGGAAAAGGCAGTGATGCAGGAAGTCAAGGACATGGGTCTGGCCTTTCATGACCGGGTTTCGGCGCTTGGCAATAGCCGGGAGACGTCCATTGCCAAGACGAAGATCGAGGAAGCCGTCATGTGGGCGGTGAAGCACGTTACAGCGTAGTCTTATTTCAAAACGGTGTATGGCCAAGAGTGGTGGGAGTAGAGGACGTGGACGGCTCTTTGTAGCTCTCAACCTCAATGTAGCGATATGGCTCGTTTGTCTTTGCCATCGTCCAGTCCTCCCTGTTTGGAGCGATCTTATATGCAATTCATCGATACTGTAACCGTCGCGGGAACGCGCCGGCGCGATGACGGCTACCTTGTTGCCGACGCCCGCGTGGCTCGCATCGGTATCCAGACTTATGCCGGTTGGGAGGTTGGCAAACCCAATCTCCCGCTGGTCAGGGTTTATCGGCCTGAGGGCGAGGTTTTCAGCCGCGACACACTGGCCTCGTTCGCCCATCGTCCGGTCACCAATGACCATCCCGACGAGGTTGTGACGGCTGATAACTGGAAGGAACTCGCCGTCGGTCAAACCGCCGATGAGATTGCCCGTGACGGCACGTTCATCCGCGTACCGCTGATGGTGGCCGACGCCGCCGCGATCAAGGACATCGAAGGTGGAAAGCGTGAGCTTTCGGCCGGTTACACCTGCGATCTGGCCTTTGAACCCGGCACAACGCCGGAGGGCGAGGCATACGACGCCGTTCAGAAGAATATCCGGGCCAACCACGTCGCCATCGTGCAGCGGGGCAGGGCCGGGTCAGAAGTTCGCATCGGTGATGCGAGCAAATGGGGCCCGGCCCCGATCACCCCAACCATGGACAAGGAGACAGTCACCATGAGTGACGCACTTCGTACTGTGGTCGTGGACGGACTGTCGGTCCAGACGACCGACCAGGGCGCCCAGGCCATCCAGAAGCTGTTGAAGGACCTGGAGTCCTCGGCAGCCAAACTCGCTGATGCCGATAAGGCTCACCAGACCAAGCTTGCTGACGTCGAGAAGGCCCACGCCGACGCCGTCAAGGCCAAGGATGCCGAACTCGCCAGCAAAGACGAGGAAATCGGCACGCTGAAAGCCGACAAGAAGAAGCTGGAAGACGCGGCACCGAAGCCGGCCGACATCGACAAGATGGTGGCGGCCCGTGCCGAACTCGTGACCACCGTCAAGGCAATCGATGCCAAGATCGAAACCGATGGCAAGACCGATGCCGATCTTCGCCGCGCCGCGGTGAAGGCCAAGCTCGGCGACGAGATGGTCAAGGACGCGTCGGACGCGGAAGTCGCCGGCATGTTCAAGGCCGTGGCCAAGGACGTGAAGCCCGTCGATCCGCTTCGTACCGTCGTTGCCGGTGGTCTCCAGCAGACCAGCGATGCCGATAAGGGCGCGGCCGAAGCCTATGTCGCAATGGTGAAGGACATGATGTCCGCCCACCAGCCGGCCAAGGCCAATTGAGGAGGTTCTGACATGGCAACCTACCAGACCACCTATACCGAGCGCCCGGCCAAGGGCCTTCATGGCCAGATCGCTAGCGAGGAGAAGTCGAACCGGATCAGCCGTACCGTGGAAAGCGCGGGCGGCATCAAGTTCGGCACTCCGGTTCAGCGCGGCACCAGTGACCACGGTGTCGTGGCGTTCGCGTCCGGCACTTTCCTCGGCATCGCGATTCTGAACCCCGCGGTCCCGGGCGATGCGGACAACCCCGACGCCTATCCGCAGCACTTCACTGGCGCATTCATGACCCAGGGCCCGATGTACGTCACGGCCGGCGGCAATGTCAGTGACGGCGGCGAGGTGTTCTACAACACTTCGACCGGGCGATACGTCGGAGCTGCCGGAGCCAATATCGTCGGCCCGATCCCCGATGCCGTGTTCGACACGTCCGGTGGTGACGGCGACATCGTCGAGATCAGCCTGCGGCTGCGGGCCACGATCCACCCCGAAGTGACCCCATAATCTCGGTTCACGAAAGGACCACAGACCATGAACCAGATCATCAGGCAGCCTTTCGCCGATGCGCAGGCTGCATTCCCCTTCGTAATCACGCAGGGGCGCAACGTCGAGACGCGCATCTATCAGAAGCGCTATCCGACCTTCAATTATGGGGCTCACGTCCCTGTCGTCACCGAGGGGAACGAATGGGCCGTCGGCACCATGTTCTTCACGGTCGACATCGCCGGGGAGGCTAAGTTCATTTCCGGCGCCGGTAACGACCTGCCGTTCAGTTCGGCCACCCGCGACCAGGCGGCGCATGACTTCGCCATGATCGGTGCCGGCTGGGAGTGGAACCTGGAGGAGGTCAACCAGTCCGCCCTCTACGGTATTCCGCTCAGCGACACCAAGGCCATGGCGTCGTCGCAGTCGGTAGAGCGCCTTCTGAACGACATCGCGATGAAGGGCTCGACCGAGAAGAACTGGACCGGCTTCGTCAACAGTTCTGCGGTCTCCCGCACCGACGTTGCCGCCAATGGCACGGGCTCTTCGACGCTCTGGTCTGCCAAGACCAATGATCAGATCCTCGAGGACATCAACGATCTGATCGGCAGCGTGCGTGACAACACGCTCGAGGTCGAATGGATCGACAGCCTGCGCCTGCCGCCGGAAGCGTTCCGCCTCCTCAACAACCGTCGTCTCGGTGCCGGTGACGGTGTGCTGAACCTTCTGGACTATCTGCGCAAGAACAACGTCTATACGGCGGAGACCGGCCAGCAGCTCGATATCCAGCCGCTGCGCGAACTTGCAACCGCCAGCCAGGACGGAGGTGGTCGCATGGTGGTGTATCGGCGTGACCCGGAAGTTCTGCGCTTCCACCTGCCCATGCCACGTCGTGTCCTTCAGCCGCGCCAGAAGTCCATCATGGCCTTCGAGCAGGGCGTCATCGCTCGTACCGGTGGCACGGAATGGCGCCTTCCAGCCGCTGCAGCGTACGGCGACGAAATCACCGCGCCGGCATGACGGAGGGAACCATGAAGGTCACCAATATCAGCAAGGCGCTGCAGGGCGTGAATGGCAAGTCGGGGCGGGTGTTCATCCGTCCCGGCGACACCAAGGAAGTCGAGTTCGACGATGTCGGTCTGAATCAGGCGAAGCGCCTGACAAAGTTGCTGTCGATCGAGAAGGGCGATGCGGGGGCGGCACCGGAAGGTGGCGGCGTCAAGACCGCGGCCGAGGTGCTCGCCATGGCTGACAACAGCGATATCCCGTTCATGTCTTTCAAGTCGGCAGCATCCAAGCTGTTGGGCGAGAGGACGCCGGCCAAGAAAGACGAGATCGTCACCGCCCTGATGGAACTGGCGACGAACCCGTAATCAAAAGACCCGGCAGTTCCCGCTGCCGGGCCTACTTCCCGCAGAACCAGTCGAAGAATTGATGTGTGGGCTCAACTGCTTGAACACCATCAGTCATTTCAGGCGGCAGTGCAGAATTTGGTGTGGTCAACCCCAGTCGGGACGCACTTGTCTGACAAATACCGTTCCACCCTCTTTTGCTCAGGGAGATGACCTCATTAGGATTCAGGTAATTGTAGACGGCGACCACAGCAAACAAGGCAGCTACCACAACGGGATGAGCCCACCGTAATTTCCCTGCGGTCACTGCGCCTAGCACAATGGCGACAAATAGAGTGATGAGAGCGAAGGTAATGCCAATAGGAGCCATCCTCGATCATCCCCCTCAAGAGCCTGACAAAGCGTTAGCAAAGGCGAGCAATAATGGCTGGTTATGGAACGGATGACGGCTTTCAGGCCTATGCCGATACGAATGGCTATGACGTCCCATCTGGCAACGTGACAGCGGCGCGCAATCGCGGCTCGATCTATATCGACGGTACCTATGGCGATCGGTTCATGGGCTTGCCCACTGGTGGGCTGGACCAAGAACGTACGTGGCCGCGTATTGGTGTTCCGGGCATCGCCGACAACGTAGTTCCGCAACGGGTCATCAACGCCTCTTACGAAGCGGCTCTGCTCGAGCTGCGAGAGCCCGGCAGTCTTTCAGTGGTCACGTCCGGTTCGGCTCGTGTCGTGCGTGAGAAGGTTGGCGATCTGGAGGTGCAGTATGCTAATCCGGGTGGCGATGCTCTGGCGGACGCCACACCGATCGTTACTGTGATCGAAGGCCTGCTTGCTCCCCTGCTGGTCAAACCCATTCCCGGCGCGCTGGTGGTCTGATGGCCAGCAAGTTCAACTACGCGAAATCGCAGGCCACGGCCGAGCGCCTGCTGAAAAAATTCGGCCGCTCACTCCTGATCAGTCGCGAGTTCAGCGAGGCCGACCCGGCCAAGCCGTGGGAGCCTGGTGTGGCATACACGGCCACCTATTTGGCGTTTGCCGCTGTCCTGCCAGCCTCGAAAGGCACGATCGAAGCCTTCGACAACAGGTTGGAAGGCGGGACGCTGATCGATGAGCGGCTGCGCTACGTGCTGATGTCGCCGGTGATGACGCGGACGTCAACACTTGGTCCGGACATCATCGAGCCGCAGTCACTCGACGTACTGACCTTCGATGGTCGCGAATGGACCGTCTTGGGATGTACGCCGCTCAATCCGGCTGGGCCGGCAGTGCTGTATCCGATGGGAGTGAAACGATGAACGATTTCCTTCTCACGCGGGTGATAATACCAGGCATCATGGCCATTGCCGCGGTTGTCATTGTCGCTTTGGTCGCGGTCGCAATCTATTACGCCAATTCCGAAAAGCTGACCCTAACCAAAGCTGAGTGGGTGTGCACCAGATCTGAAACGGTGCTCATGCCAATGCCGGCAGGGAAGGTGATGGTAACCATTCCTCAGCAGCAGTGTGTCCAGTATTCAAGGCAGTGAGCCATGCTCAAACGTCTTTCATCCCGTGAGAAATTCGAGCAACTGATTGCCAACTTCGAGCCGCTGATCCGCAAGGCGTTCGAGGATGCCGTCGAGGACATTCGCTCGAACATCCAGCTTCGCCGGATCGTTGAGCGACTGGAGCGCAACGACATCATCGGCGCCATTGAGGCGCTGCATATCGATCGCGCCGCGTTCAACCCGGTCGAGAATGCTATTCGCCTGGCCTATAACGCCGGCGGAACGGCGGCGGTGGCGGGTATGCCTGCGCTGCGCGATCCGGAAGGCCACAGGCTGGTTGTCTGGTTCGATGTGCGCAACATCCGCGCCGAGCGCTGGCTTGCCGAACACAGTTCGAACCTGATCACCGCCATCACCGCGGATATGCGCGAGGCGGCGCGTGTCGCAATGACCGTTGGTATGGAAGAAGGGCGCAACCCGCGCTCGACAGCGCTCGATGTCGTCGGGCGGATCAACCGGGCCACTGGAAAGCGCGAGGGTGGTATTCTGGGACTTACCAGCACCCAGGCGGAATATATCGCCTCTGCGCGCCAAGAGCTGCTTTCCGGTGATCCGGCGGCGCTACGGCACTACCTGACGCGCAACCGGCGCGACAGGCGTTTCGATCGCACAGTGTTGGCGGCGATCAAAGATGAGAAGGCGATGCCGGTCGATATGGTCGATCGCATGCTGGGCCGCTATTCGGATTCGCTTCTTCTGCTGCGCGGCGAGACTGTCGCCCGCACCGAAACCCTGTCGAGCTTGAACGCTTCCACGCGAGAGGCATTCGAGCAGGCGATTGCAGTGGGTAATGTCAGCCGCCAGGACGTGCGTAAGGTCTGGAAGGCTACGAAGGACAACCGGACGCGAGACACGCACCGTGTGCTCGATGGTGAGAGCGTCGGTATGGATGAGGCTTTCACTTCGCCCTCCGGCGCTCGGTTGCAGTTTCCGGGCGATCCATCGGCTCCGGCCAGCGAGATCATCGCATGCCGGTGCTTCCTGACCTATCGCATCGACTATCTGGCAAACATCGAGTGATCCTTTGGCGCAGCAATCGTTCTCGGCAGCAGTTGATGAATGGGTGCTGAAGTCGCAGCGGCGTATGCTGGCGATGTTCCAGACCGCGACGCAATACGTCATCGAAGACATGATCGACCGGACGCGCGTTGATACCGGCTTCCTCCGGGCCAGCATCGTCGTGTCCACCTCGGCACCAGCGGCGATCCGAGAGGATGCACGGCCAGTAGAAGGTCAGAAATATCCGGCCAACGAAGCCTACGCACTGGTGATTGCCGGTGCCGAACTCGGCGGCACGATCTGGGCGACCTACACCGCGAGCTACGCGGCCTATCGCGAATATGGGACCCATGGGCAGGCCGGCGACGGCATGGTTCGTCTAGCGGCCCAGAACTGGCCGAAACACGTCGCGCGGGCCACGGCGGAAGCAAAGGCGAGGGTAGGTTAGGTGGCAACCGTCGAAAGCATCATTCCCGGCCTTCTCATGGCGCGGCTGGCGGAGCTTGTTCTGTCGCCACCGTTGCCGGTCGCTTGGCCCGATGTACCGTTTACGCCGCCAGCCGGAAGCTACGTCGAGGCGACGTTTCTGCCGAACACGAACGTCAATCTGTTCGTCGGCAATGATGCAACGACGCAGCACCAGGGCATTCTTCAGGTGACTGTCGTTTCGAAGGCGGGCGGCGGCATTGTCGCGCCGATGGAGATTGTCGGCCGGGTTGCGGCTCATTTCCCCAAAGGCCTCAGGATCAGCGGGCAGGGCGTTACAGTGCGGGTCAGCGCCAAGCCTTCGGTGGCGCGGCCGTTGCAGGATACTGATCGCATCCGGGTCCCGGTGACGATCCTCTACGATTGCTTCGCCAGATAGCGTTCAACACCATCCACTCCGGCCGAAAGAGCCGGTCAGTCGCCCTCGCCGTAGGCGGGGGTTTTTCTTTGCCATGACATGAAGGAGAAGCCCCATGGCGATCCATAAAAACGCGGGAACCAAGCTGTTCATCTCGCCCACGGCCGTGGTGCCCGATACGGTCAATGCGATGACCGATGTTGCCGCGCTCGCTTTCTTCGAGGGCATCGACGACTGGATCGAGGTCGAGGAAGTCGAGGATTTCGGCGAACTGGGCGATACCTCGGAAGAAATCACCTTCACCGCCGTCGGCAATCGCCGTGTTCGCAAGCTCAAAGGGCCGCGCAACGCCGGCACTCAAGCAGTCGTTGTCGGTCGCGATCCGCTCGATGATGGGCAGGAACAGTTCATCGCAGCGGAAAAGACGGATTTCAACTATCCGATCAAGATCGAGCTTGCCGATGCCCGCGCGCCGGAATTCACGGATTCCGTGCTCTACTACGCCGGTCTCGTCATGTCCCAGCCCGTGAACCTCGGCAACGTTTCGAACGTCGTTCGACGGACTTTCAACGTGGGCATCAACACCGGCGTCTACGAAGTCGCCAGCGAGCAGATCGTCACGCCGTAATCGCGCGCGACGGGCCGCTGCTGTTGTCGGGACCGCAGCGGCCCACCTCCCGACATCCCGACGAATAACCCGACAGGTGAGACATGACCAAAGAACAGGTGACACAGGTCGCCACGGATGAATTCGACCTTACCGAACTCGACGCCGCCGATGAAGATGTGATGGTCGTCAAGCGCAACGACGGCACCGAAACCGGCTGGAAGTGGACTTTCGCCGGCCCCGGCCATCCCAAGACTATCGAGCAATCCAATCGCTTGGCCCGAGAGCGCCTGCGCCGCGAAAAGGAGCAGGAGCAGGCACAGGTTAACGGCAAGAAGTGGAAAGCACCGGACGAGACGCCCAACGAAGTGCTGGAACGCAATGTCCGCCTTGTCGTGGAGCGCTTGCTGGGCTGGTCTCCGATCAAGATGAATGGCCAGGACCACCCGTTCAGTCCGGAAAATGCCAAGGCTTTGCTGACCGACCGCCGCAAGGGCACGCTGCTGATCCAGTCGCTCGAATTCCTCGGCGACGACGCGGCTTTTACGCAGCGCTCGGAGAACAGCTAACCGCCTATGCCGAGCGCGCATTCGAACTCGACCGGGACGAGGAGGGGAGGTCCCGGCGAGACAGGCTGGAAAGTCGCCTTGAGAGAGCGGTTCGCAAGAACCGTCCGGGTATTGCGGCCCAACTTGAGGCAGAGCTTGTCACGCCACCGTTTCCACTCGCGCTATCCTACGTCTGGCAGGCGTGGGCGCGCATCCGGCGCCGGACGCCGGCCGGGTTCAACGGACCTAATCCGATCACGATAGAAGCCATTGACGCCTTCGTGCGACGGACAGGCCTGCGCCTTGATCCTCGTGACGTCGAGCTGATCGAGGCGATCGATGATCTCTTTCTTGCGCAGACCGCAAAGCAGGCAAGCGCATCAGATCAGCAACAGGCGCTCAAAGATGGCCTTGCCTCCATAAGCAAGGGCGGTGTCAGAAGGTAACGCTCCATGGATCTGGCCCAATTAGGTTTGGCAGTTGATAGCCGCGAGGTTGTCGATGCATCGCGCGATCTGGAGCGTATCCGCGCGGCCGCAGCCAAGGCGGAAAAGGCCGCCGACAGTTTTGGCGCGCACACGGAAGCCGCCGGCAGGCGGGCGGCGGCGGCGAACGACAATTCAGCCCGCTCCGCCGATCGTGCCGCAAAGGCATATGGCGGCTACAGCAAAGCAGCGACGCTGGCGGCCCGTGCTATTGGTGCGGTGGTTGGCGCCGCGGCGGGAGCCGCGCTGATACATTTCGCGGATACCTGGTCCGATCTCGACGCCCGCGTCGGTCTTGCCATCGGCAGTATGGATGCCAGTGGCGTCGTCCTTGAACGTATCGGACAGGTTGCGCGTCGAACCTACTCATCACTTGAATTGTCGGCAGAAAGCTTCATCCAGAACTCGACGGTTCTCAAGGAACTGGGCCGTAGCACGAAAGAGCAACTGGATTACACAGAGGCGCTGAACCTTGCGCTGGTCGTTTCCGGAGCCAAGGCGGAACGGGCCGCGTCGGTTCAGGATGCTCTGTCTCGGGCCATGGCGCTCGGAGCGCTTCGCGGTAACGAACTTGATACCGTGCTGAAGTCCGGCGGCCGCGTCGCTGAGGTGTTGGCTGAAGAGCTTGGGATCGGCGTGAACCAGCTCCGATCGTTCGGAACTGCGGGCAAGATCACCGGCGACGTGATCTATAACGCGCTGACCAAGCGTCTAACACAGCTTCAGGAAGAAGCCGAGAAGATGCCTGCCACGATTGGCGATGGCCTTCTTTTGATCCGCAATGCGCTTCTGCAGTTCGTTGGCGGTGTCGATCAGGCCGTGGGGGCTTCCGAGACCTTTGCCGCTGGTCTGATCATTGTCGCGGACAACATCGGCAGGATCGTCACCTATGGCGCAACAGCAGTTGCGATGTACGGCAGCTATTACGTCGCCGCATTTGTGGCGGCGCAGGTCGCCACCATGGGGCTCACGGGAGCTCTTGCGCTGCTGCGTGCCGCGCTGATCCGAACCGGCATCGGGGCGGTGATCGTGCTTGCCGGTGAACTGGTTTATCAGTTTGGGAGGCTGGTTGACGCGACGGGTGGCTGGGCAGACGCGTTCCGTGAAGCGTCCCGCCGCACCGAAATCCTGCTTGACGCCGTTGTATGGGCATTCCGCGCCGCTGGAGATTCGATCCAGGCCGTCTGGGCCGGCGCGATGGCCGACATTCTTCGGTCAACCGAAGCGACGTTTGGCGGCATTCTGCGCATGCTTGGCGTCTCGGCCGAAGCGATGGCCGGTTCGATCGCCTCCCTTGAGAACCGTGCCACAAATTTAGGCGAGGCGGCAAAGTCATCGGCTATCATCGCTGCGGAACAGTTCAAGATCGCGTTTGCCGATCTTCCGAAGCCACATGCTCCGGACCTGCCCGGCGGTGGTGGCGGTTTGGGTGCGGCAGCTTCAGGTCTCGACAAGGCAGGTAAGGCCGCACAGCGGGCAGCCGACGCCTACAAGAAGATCGTTGAGAACGCTCGTCAGTTCATAGCCGAACAAGAGCTTGAAGCGCGTGTTGTCGGCATGTCGGAGGAAGCCGCAAATCGCCTGCGCTACGAGCAGGAGATGTTGAACAAGGCCGCCAACGACAACATCAATCTGACGGCGGCACAACGTGCCGAAATCGCAGGTCTCGCGCAGCAGATGTCTGCGGCCGAAGCAGCTACCAAGAGGCTTCAGGAAGCCTATGACTTTGCGAAGGAAACGACGAAGGGTTTCGTCTCCGACCTTCGACAGGGGCTGGAGCAGGGCAAAGGTTTTTGGGAAAGCTTTGCGAACGCCGCTCGAAACGCAATCAACAAGATCATCGACAAGCTGCTGAATGATCTGATCGACGCCATATTCCAAGTAAACGGCGCCGCGACGGGCAGTTCCAGTGGTGGGTTTCTCGGCGCCATTTTTGGCGGGATCGGCAAGCTGTTTGGCTTCGCGAACGGAGGCTACACCGGTCGTGGTGCGAAGTATCAACCTGCCGGTATCGTCCACCGCGGGGAATATGTGTTCTCGAAGCGTGCCACGGATCGCATTGGTATCGGTGCGCTGGATCAGCTTCATCGCTATGGGAAGGGTTATGCCGGTGGTGGCCATGTCGCGCCGGCCCGGCTTCACTCGGCGGCGAACACCAGCGGGCCTTCAGCCGATACCGTCCGCATCGTCCTGCGCGATGACAGCGGCCGCATGGCTGAGATCGCAGACCAGCGCATCCAGACGGCATCGGGAACCATCGTGCAGGTTTCGGTTCAGCAAAGCACAAAGGCGGTGAAGTCGCAGATGCCCGGGATGCTGGCCGAAGCGCAGGCTCGGAAGATGTAATGCGGGGTAGCAGCTGACGGACAGCGGGGTGTTGCCGCCCGTCAGCGTGTTGCCGAGACGCGTACTCAATACACAACGCGGGCCGATGCTGAGCGCGGCCGGTTAACAAGCTGTGAAGCCAGCGGCAGCCCTATTCAATAAATCGTCCCCCGTCCGCGGGCGAGACGAAAGCACATCGGGTTATCAATGACGATACTTTGGCCCTTTGACGTGCTGACACCACAGCACCCGACGTTCGATATCGCGCCAAGGTCACTGTCAGGCCCGCCGTCCGTTTCCGGCAAGTCACAGGTCACGTCTTCCGACGCAGGGATATGGAAAGCGACCTATCAGGAGGTCCCCGTTGTCGATGCAGGCAAAATCCTCGCCTGGCGCGCAGTGGCCAATTTGCTCGAAGGGCGTCTTAACCCGATCCTTGTGCCGGTGACGCGGTTTTACCAGCCGGTGCCGGATGGAGCCGAGGAAGCCGGCCTCTATGCTCCGGTGCCCCATTCCGACAACGCGTGGTTCTCGGACGGCACAGGTTACATCAGCCAAGTCATTGACGTGACGTTGGCCGGTTCCGCTCCGCTGCGGGCGGTGTCAGCCACGATCAACGTCAACGTTGCCGGTCTGATTCAGCCGGGACAGCACTTCTCAATTGATGGACGGCTCTATCTGCTTCGATCGGTGGTCTACACCTCGGAGACAGCCGCCACGATCACGTTCCGGCCGCCATTGCGAGAAGCCGCATCGGCCGGTTCGCGCCTCGAGTTCGATTGGCCTGTGTGCCGCATGAAGCTGGCGACAGATGGCGAGATGGATTTGCCGCTGGAAAGCGCGCGCTGGGGGTTCCCGACCGTGAATTTCATTGAGGACGTCTGATGCTGCTGCGCGAAGTTCGTCGTTGGATAGCGTCTATTCTGGCCACCTGGCTCCTGTCGGTGACGCCAGAAGAGGACATGGAAGTTCTGCTGGCGCTCGCTGTAATGCTTCGGAAGCAGATCGAGGCTAAAGGCTGATGGCTGATTTCTTCACGCCAGCGCAGATCGAGCATCTGTCGCAATCGACGGTGCGGCTCGATCTGCTGGTCGAGTTCCAGTTCACGACCGGCACCGTCCGCGTCTGGAACGGCAACACGGAACTGCCGGCCGGCGGCAAGACGTGGAAGCCGATGTACGGCTCCGGTCAGATCGACGGCCTGTCCATGCCGACCGGTGGTACGGCCGAGGCAGTCAATTTCACAGTTTCGGGCATCCCCGGCGACAGTATCGGCCTTCTGGCCAAGGCGCTGGAAGAGTCTCCCACCGTCACGCAGCAGCTTGTGACAGTCTATCTGCAACTGTTCGATGCCGACTGGCAGACGTTTGGTGCGCCAATCGGTATCTGGTGGGGCTTCATGCAGCCGCCACGGGTCAACCGTTCGCAGATGCAGGACACGGAAGGCGCTGTGCAGACCGTAACGATGACGGCCGAGAACGCCTTCTTCAACCGGTCCCGGCCGCCCTACGGCCGCTACACCGACCGCGACCAGCAGAAGCGTTCGCCGGGCGATAAGTTCTTCCAGTTTACGCCGTCGTTGCTGTTCAAGACGTTCCAGTATCCGCGCTGGTAGCAGGTTTTCATGATCGTCGAGGAGTTCATCGCCGCCGAGGCTGCGAAGCCTTTCGCGTGGGCGCGCGACGACTGCACGATGATGTGCGATCGCTGGGTCAGGTTGTGCCGAGGCGTGTCGCCCGTAACGGCTGGACTGATCCTTTACCACGACAGAGAAACGGCCTTCGCCCTGCTTCCACGCCTGCCGCAACTGATGAACCGCGGCATGCGCCGGGCAGGGGTGGAAACGACCTCGGAGCCGCTGGCCGGTGACGTTGGCCTCGTCGTCTTTGGCGACCGCATCGGCCCGGCTCTGCACGCCGGCGCGCATTGGATCACACGGCACGAAGACGGCTTCATGGCCGCGCCGCTCAAGAATTTCTGGAAGGCGTGGGCGATATGAGCACTTCGTGGATGCGGCGGCGCGCCAGTCTCTATGGCTTCAATCAATGCCTGGAGGACACAACCGCCCTGAACTACCCGAACCGGTACAAGACCGGTTTCATCGAAGGCATCATCCTTCTCGGCCTGACCTCGGCCGGCGTCACCGGGGCTGCCCTTGGCATCGCCACCACGCTTCTGACCTACGGCACTGTGATCGGCCTCTCCATCGGCCTGAACTTTCTCGCATCCTCGATCTTCAGCCCACCCCAGCCGAAGCCGGAGGACATGCAGCAGTCGAGTAAACAGCCGTTGCAGCCGCGTGTCAGGCATTACGGCCGCGTCAAGGTCTCGGGCGCATGGGTCTTTGCCGAGGCGACCGCCGCAACCTTTCACAAGGTGCTTGCTCTCGGCGTCGGGCCGATCGATGCCTTCGAGGAATTCTGGATCGAGGACACCAAAGTCGCGCTGGGCTCCGGCGGATGGGTTCAGACAGATCCGTGGGGCGGCAGCGGTGACGCCCGCATCCTGTCGCGGCGCGGGCTGGCAGCCGAGACCTACTATTCGGAGCTTGGCAGCACCTTTCCTGAGTGGACGACCGCGCATCGGGGTGACGGGACCGCGAGCCTTTACGCCTATCAAGGCTCGGCGACGCAAGAAAACTACATGAAACGCTGGCCGAACGGCATCAACACGAACTTCCGTGTCGTGATGCGTGCCGCTCAGGTCATGAATCCGGTGACGGGCGCGACGGCATGGAATGACAATGCCGCAGCCGTGATCCGCGATTACGTTACCCACTCAGACGGCATGCGTCTGCCGGCAGTCATCGTTTCGACGCCGCTGGCGCAGGCAGGATGGGTGGCCGCTTATAATCGCTGTCAGGAGGCCATCGGCAGGAAGGGTGGCGGGACGGAACCGCGCTATCGGCTTTGGGGCAGTTATCGCCTTGATGAGCGTCCGGCCGATGTGCTGGGCCGTATGCTTGCCTGTTGCGACGGCCGGCTTGTGCCGACGCCGGATGGTGGTCTCACGCTTGACATCGGCGGCCCGGATGAGGCGACCGTCGTCATCGGCCCGGACACCATAACCGGTTTCAGCGAGCTCGGGCGCGGCCGTGACGTGCTGTCCACGGCCAACACGATCCGCGCGACCTTCCTTGATCCGGCCAGCGACTATCAGGCAGCCGACGCCGATGCATGGGTTGACGCCGCCGATGTGACCGATCGCGGCGAAATAGCCACTGACAAGCAGTTCAACATGGCGCCGTCGCACTCGCAGGCCCGCCGCCTGATGAAGCTGGAGGCCTACCGCGCCAACCCGAAATGGGTCGGCACGTTTCAGTGCAACCTGCGCGGCCTCGCTGCATTCGGCAAGCGCTATGTCCGCATCCAGTATCCGCTGTTCCAGATCGATGAGCGGTTCGAGATACAGGATTTCAAGTTCGTCGTCGGTGAAGGCAACATCCTGACCGGCGTCACGATCTCTGTGCAGTCGATGCCGGTGGCGGCAAACCAGTGGAGCGCGGCGCAGGAAGAAGGCGACGCCCCGGCCTCCGATCATTCGCAGGGCAGCGGTATCCCGACCCCGGCAAAACCGATCGTGGACATGATCGAGGGGCCGAAGGCGAGCATTCCACTGGCCCCGCCGCCCGGTCCGGCCTTCGACTACGAGGCCCGTTACAAGAAATCATCGGGCAGCACCTGGTCGGTGATCAAGAATATCGCTCACGACGCAACAGTCGTTGAAACGCCGGTTCTCGACGACGGCACGTCCTACGATTTCGCGCTTCGCTACATCACGTCCGGTGCCGGCTTTATCGGCGACTGGTCATCGACCACGACGGCTTCGACGCCCGTCTGAACAACCAACAGATCAGAAACTTTGACTCCTGCTTCGGCGGGACGTTTTTGCATGGAGAATATACATGGCGCAGACCGCCGATACCGTGTTTCGCGATTTCGTCACCGATGGCGTGCCGGCCAGCGGCGCATGGCAGCCGAAGAAAGTGGAGGTCCGTGAACTTCTGACTGGCTACGAAGCAGTGATCAATGCATCGCTCAGCTCTGGCTCCAGTCTGGCATTCGCCAGCAAGGCGACGCTCGATGCCAGCCTGCAGTTTCCCAGCGCCACAATGGCGTGGGTTATCACGGATGGCGTCGCTACCAATAATGGCATCTACCGCAAGACAGGGGCGGCAGGCGCAGGGGCATGGACGAAGCTCGCTGATTTGCCCTATTCGTTCATTCGTGCCAGCAATATCGGCTCGGGAGCATCTGACGCCATTCGTGCGACATCGAGTATCCCCGTTCCATCGGCCGACGGTGTGGCTCTGATTGCTGTGAATGTCACGGTCGAGAATACTGGCCCAACGACTATTTCGTTCAATGGCGATACGCCGCTGACCATCGTCACACCAGACCGTACGCCGCTGCAGGCCGGTGATCTTACGGCCGATATGCTGATTGCGGGATACCGGGTTGGTTCTGAATTCCGTCTTATCACTGACCCATCTTCGATCCGAAACAAGCTGGCTGCCCGCGCCGCACAGACGGCCTCCGAAGAGGCGCAGGCCGCGGCCGAGGCTGCTCGCGATATCGCAGCGGGATACGCCTCCGATGCTGTCAGCCAAGGCAATGTGCCGATTTATGCGACTGTCGCCGGTATGGGGGCGCTGTCGGTCCCGACCGGCATCGAAGGTCTTCGAGTGAATGGCTTTACTGCCACTGGTGACGGCGGAGATGCGCTCTACAGGAAGGTCGGCGCGGAACCCTCTCATGCGGCCAAATTCCAATCCGCTGACGGTGCATGGTGGGAGATTGCGGAGCAGCGCATCACGCCTGCCATGATCGGCGTTGCGCGCAACAGTGCACTTGATCAGTCGCCAAAGTTGCAAGCGTGGCTGGATGTGTTGCGACTGACCGGTGCGGAAGGGTATGTGCCTGCGGGCGTGTACAAACTCGATACTGAGATATCTACAAATCAGTCTGGCTTGCGCGTCGAGTGCCACCGTAAAGCGCTTTTCGATATGACGGCATCAGCGACTTCTTCCTTTGGCGTGACGGTCTCAGGCACTATCGGCGTCTTCGCCAATATCACCGTCGGCAACGCGCAATTGGGTGCGGCGCGGGTTCGCTCGACATCTGTGTTTGCTCAATCACTCGCTGTCGGTGATGTGGTCAAGATTAAGTCAGCCGACATCTACGATTCTTTCAATACGAATATGACCTATGGGGAGTTGAATGTTGTCACCGGACTTGCTGACGCGGCAACCGGCTATATTGATCTAGAAATTCCGCTCTCGGCAACATACGGCACCTCGCCACAGATCGCGAAGGTAACGGCTGTTGCGGATGTGAAATGGATTGCAGGCGCGTTTATCGGTCGCGTTGGAGAACAGAACAATCAAAAGGCTTTTCGCCTGCGTCTTGCCAAAGACTTCCAGATCGAGTCGATTTCGGGTGAGCGGATGGATGATCGCGTTTTCTGGCTGGAAGACTGCATGAAGGGCGAAATTGTGAAGCCTGTCTGCAAGGACGCAAGGCCATCCTCGACCGGATATGGTGTGAGTGTAATCGATGCATGCCAAGACATCTCAATACATCACGGCGAGTTTAGTCGCGTCCGACACGCCCTTTCCACAAACAATCAGACGGCTAACGGCGGTATTCCACGTCGGATTAGCTTCGCTGACAACCGCGTCTCCGGCGGCGCGTGGGCGCGCGGCGGTTCAATGGGGCCTGGTGACGCGATCGATACGCATGCTGCTGCAGAAGATATCTATATCGAGCGCAACACGACCATCGGGTCGCCCGGTCAAGGCATTAATTTTGAGTGCCGGTCTGGTGTGATCAGAGACAACAAAGTCATAAATCCAGCCGGAAATGGCATCTCCGTTCACAACGAGAGCGATCTCAACGGATCAATGATAGTGAGCGGAAATGTCGTGTCGAGGGCTGGCGGCAAAGGCATGTACATCGTCAACGGCACCCGTGGGACTCTCTCGAATTACGATAGCCTTGTTGTCGATGGCAACATCGTTGATGGTGCGACGAGTGAAGGAATTCAGATCGGCTATTCTGCGCAGGCGGGGAAGGTGCTCGGACTTGTCATGTCCGGAAATCGAGTGCGGAATAACGGCGGCTACGGTGTTCTAGTTTACCACACACGACGGGCCGCCATTTCCGCTAATGCAATTGATGGCGTCGCGAGAAATGCACTGCGCATCATCGACAGCCTTGCCTTTACGGTGAATGGCAACATTGTCTCGCTGCCATCTGGCGCAACGCAGGCCGCAATTCTGGTCTCGGCTTCCACCGTTGCATCCAGCACCTTCGGGAATATCTCTGGCAATACAGTAAGTCCGCAAACATCGTCGTTTAGCGGCCCTGGCGTAGCTCTGGAAAACAATGTGACCCAAACCGGTGTCTTCTCCAACACGCTGCGCGGTACCGGAGGAGTTTCACTCGGAACCGGAACCGGAACCGGCAACGCGCAAGCGAACAACATCACATAAAGCCGGGTTAATCGAAAAGCGCCGGGTGTCGCGTGCGGAACTCAGCATCATGTGGGCAACCAGTCCGGCCCTCCGGCACTTCTTCAACTGTCTCCCCGCCATGGGCTGCTCCCCGATGCGCCCTCGGCAAGGGCTAGAGTTTTCCGGCCTTCATTGGCAACACGGGCTGGTTGCGTGTGCCGATTTCATGAGCGCG
>NZ_QGGG01000013.1 GCF_003148475.1 Pseudaminobacter salicylatoxidans
CGATCATCAGATGCTGGCCTCCATTCCAGCCACCATCTTGAATCACAAAATCAGCAAACAGGGAATCCTGACGATTCAATCAAGCCGTGAACCGCTCTAACGGCGGTGAAAGCGCGCGTCAGGGCGCTCGGCTCCGATATGGTGGTGGTGCAGGTGCCGCGCATGCGGCCGCGCTTTTCGCTGATCGCCGCGGCCGTGGCCGCCGCCCTGCTGTGCGTGATGATCGCGGGCGGCTGGATCGGCACGGTGGCCTTCGAACGCCATCGCAACGCACAGGACCTGGTCGCGCAGGCGCTGGCGGCCCATGACCGCTGGTCGGCCGAGGCGATGAATGCCGCGACGCCACCCGTCAGCATCGACGATTTCCGGGCGCCGGAACTGGCGAGAGCCGACCTGAGGCTGGTTGCGCTGCTGCCGGACGTCAGGATCGGCGGCAAACGCGCCATACAGGCCAGCTATCTCGGCCCGCACGGATGCCGGCTGAGCCTGTTCCGCATCCCGCAAGCCGGCACGGACCAGCGCCTGCGCATCGCCCATGACGGAGACGCCCAGTCCGCCGAATGGGAAGACAAATCCTTCCATTTCGTCGTGGTCTCGCGCAAGCTCGACATGGCGCGCTTTGCGGTGCTGGCCGACGCGCTGCAGGCGACGACCACGCGGCCGGATCGTGTTCCGGCACGGGATATGATTGCCGCGCTGGAGAGCGCGCATCAGCCCTGCAACGGATAGGTCTCTTCCGGGCATTTGGCCAAGCGACAAAACCTCAATGGAAATTGCGTCCCTTGGGCATGACATCGCGCGCCTTGCGGGCAATCGCCTCGTCGTCCGGGGCAGCGACCCGTGCCCGGCGGCCCCCGGCATAAGTTTGCGCATCGCCTTGCGCGCTGGCGCTGCGCATGGCAGCGGCTGCCTGCACCTCTTCCGAAAGCGACCCCAGCCATAGCGACAGGTCCTCGATCCTGTCGGCAATGATGTGGACGACATCGGATTCCGACTGCAGCCTGCCGCTGACGCGAATGAAGCGCGAGCCCATGATGACCGGCCGGAACCGGTCGAACACCTTCCCCCAGACAATGACATTGGCGATGGCCTTCTCGTCTTCCAGGGTGAGGAAAATGGCCTTGCCATTGCCCGGCCGCTGGCGCACCAGCACCAGACCGGCGACGCAGACACGCCGCCCGTCCGGCACATTCGGCAGCCGCCAGTTCGGCGTGATGCCGGCGCAATCGAGTTTGTCGCGCAGGAAGGACACAGGATGCGCCTTCAGCGAAAGGCCGAGCGAGCGATAGTCGTGGATGACATGCTCGCCGAGCGGCATTTCCGGCAGTTCGGTCTTCGGTTCCATGTCTGCCAAGCGGATTTCAGGTCGATCGAACAGCGGCAGCTGGCTGGCCGCATTTCCGCTGCCCAGCGCGCGCACCGCCCACAGCGCCGCGCGCCGGTCGAGCCCCAGCGAGCGGAAGGCGTCGGCCTGGGCAAGCCGTTCCAGCGCGTCCACCCGCAGGCCGGAGCGCAGCCACATGTCGCGCACCGATTCGTAGCCTGCCCCGCGCGCGGCTACGCATGCCTTCATGTCGTCCTCGCCCAGTCCCTTGATCTGGCGGAAGCCGAGTCGCACCGCATATTTCGTGCGGATCACGCCGCGCATCTCGGCATGCCGGGCGATGACCCGCGCCGGATCGAAGGAGGCTTGCTCCAGCGCGCAGTCCCAGTCGGATGCATTGACGTCGATGGGCCGCACCTCGACGCCATGGTCCTGCGCATCGCGCACGAGCTGGGCCGGCCGATAAAACCCCATGGGCTGCGAATTCAGGATCGCGGCGCAGAAAACGTCCGGATAGAAGGTCTTGAACCAGCAGGAGGCATAGACCAGCAGGGCGAATGAGGCGGCATGGCTTTCGGGAAAGCCATAATCGCCAAAGCCTTTTATCTGGTCGAAGCAGCGCTGGGCGAATTCGCGCGGATAGCCCTTCGCCGCCATCCCCTCGACCATGCGCGTTTCATAGTCTTTGATCGTGCCGTTGCGGCGGAAGGTGGCCATGGCCCGGCGCAACTGGTCGGCTTCGCCCGGCGAAAAGCCGCCGGCCTCGATGGCGATGGCCATCGCCTGCTCCTGGAACAACGGCACGCCGAGTGTGCGCTTCAGTATCTTTTCCAGCTCGGGCTTGTGATATTCCACCTTTTCCTTGCCCATGCGCCGGCGCAGATAGGGATGCACCATGTCGCCCTGGATCGGGCCGGGCCGCACGATCGCGACCTCGATGACGAGATCGTAGAACTCTTTTGGCCTTAGCCGCGGCAGCATCGACATCTGCGCGCGCGATTCGATCTGGAAGACGCCGAGCGTATCGGCGCGGCAGATCATGTCGTAGACGGGCTTTTGTTCCGCCGGGATGGTGGCCAGCGTCAGCCGTCGGCCATAGGGGTCGCGGAAACGGTAATGGTCTTCCAGAAGATCGAGGGCACGCCGGAGGCAGGAAAGCATGCCGAGCGCCAGCACGTCCACCTTGAGGATGCCGACGGCGTCCAGATCGTCCTTGTCCCACTCGACCATCTTGCGCTCGTCCATCGCCGTTTTCATGATCGGCACGATCTCGTCCAGCCGGTCCCTGGTGATGACGAAGCCGCCGACATGCTGCGACAGGTGGCGCGGGAAGCCGAGTATCTCGTTGGCACGGTCAATCACATGCCTGGCTGCCGGGTCAGACTTGTCGAGGCCGCCGGCGGTGGCTTCCTTCTCGCCCAATGTGCTGGACGACCAGCCCCAGATAGAGCCCGACAGCGCGCCGCGCACGTCGTCCGACAGCCCCATCGCCTTGGCCACCTCGCGCAGGGCGGAACGGCCCCGATAGCTGACCACGGCGGCGGCGAGCGCGGTGCGCTTCTCGCTGTATTTTTTGTAGATATAGGCAATGATCCTGTCGCGTTTCTCGTGCTCGAAATCGACGTCGATGTCCGGCGGCTCGTCGCGTTCGGTGGACACGAAGCGCTCGAAGAGGACCTGCACCTTCATGCGTTCGGGATCGATCTCGGTGATGCCGAGGCAATAGCAGATCACCGAATTGGCGGCCGAGCCGCGCCCCTGGCAAAGCACGTTGCATTCTTCCGAACGGGCATAGCGGACGATGTCGTGAACGGTGAGGAAGTAGCGGGCATATTTTTTCTCCGCGACGATGCCGAGTTCGTGCCGGATCAGGCCCTGCACCTTTTCCGGCACGCCTTCCGGATAACGGTTTGCGGCCCCTTCCCAGGTCAGCCGTTCCAGCTCCTCCTGAGGGTCGACGCCCTCCTCCGTGGTTTCCTCGGGATAGTTGTGCTTCAGCTCGTCCAGGGAAAAGCTCAGGCTTTCGGCAAAGCGCAGCGTCTCGGCCAATGCCTGCGGACAGGCGCGGAAAAGCCGTGCCATCTCGGCGGGATGCTTCATGTGGCGCTCGGCATTGGCGGCGAGTTCGAAGCCGGCCCGGGCGACGGGCCTGTTCAGCCGGATCGCGGTGAGCACGTCCTGTAAGGCGCGCTGCCCGGCGGCATGGTAGAGCACGTCGTTTGTCGCCATCAGCGGCACGCCCGCGGCATCGGCCATCGCGGCCGCCTGCTCGATGCGGAAACGATCATTGCCGAGATAAGCGGGCGCGACCGCAAGGCGCAGATTCTTGCCAAACCGGTCCTTCAACTGCCGCATAAGAGCCAGTTGGTCCGTCGCCGGTGCCGAGAGGTCCGGCAGCACGGCAAGCGACAGGAGATCACCCCATGCGAGCAGGTCCTTGCGTTCGAGAAGCGTCGCGCCCTTTTCGGTTTCGGGCCGCAGATTGGCCTCGGTGAGCATGTGGCACAGATGTCCCCAGCCCGCGCGGTCTTGCGGATAGGCAAGCACATCCGGCGTGCCGTCGCCGAAGACCAGCCGGCAGCCGGGATGATAGGCAAGCCGCACCGGCTCCGCGTTGTCCGACAGCCTGATGCATTTGGACTGGGTCCAGGCGCGCACGACGCCGGCCACCGTGTTGCGGTCGGCAAGGCCCATGCCGGCATGACCCAGCAGGCAGGCCGTTACCACCAGTTCCCGCGGCTGCGAGGCGCCGCGCAGGAAGGAAAAATTCGATTGCGCGCCGAACTCGACATAGGCCGGGGAAGCAATCGGCGCGAAGGGGAATGGCTCCTGTTTCATGCGAACAGCCCTTGCATGAACCAGCGTGGATGGGGCTTGCCCTCGGCATAAAACCCCTCGCGGAACAGCCAGTAGCGGCGACCGTCGTGATCCTCGATGCGAAAATAGTCGCGCGTGGGGGTATCGGCGTTTTCATGCCACCATTCCGGGGCGATGCGCTCCGGCCCTTCGGCGCGCGCGACATCATGGAATACGCGGCGCCAGCGGAAACGCGCGGGCGGCCCTTCCGGGATCTCGGCGGCCATCACCTCGATCTGCTCGGGATGGGCAAGCAGGCGGATCGGCCGCTCCAGTGCCTCGGCCGGCAAGGCGCGCAGGGCCGTGGCGCCAACCGTCATCGCAAAGGATTGCCGCGCAACCGTCCGTTCCGGCACATGGCTTTCCACAATGGCCGGCCTGTGCACGGTCTGCGCGCCGAGGCGCGCCGAAATGCGGTCGACGAAAAGCGCGAGATCCTCCTCGCCCTGCGCGACATCGCCGGCAAGGTCGGCCTGGGCCATGTCGAAGGGTGCGGTGGCCAGAACCGAAAGCCGCAGCAGATCGAAGCCATAGCCGGCCTCAAGCGCGCCATCGAGCGCCGTCAGCCGTTCATGGAACAGGCGTGCGACCTGTTCGGCCGCGCGCAGCGGCCGCGAGGTGCCGACGCCGATGCGGCTGACCATGCCGTCCACCCGGAACAAGAGCAGTTGCAGGCTGCGCGCGCCTTCGCCGCGCCGCTCCAGATCGGCCTTCAGGCTCGTGGCGAGCAGGCGCACGAGCCGTTCGATGTCCTCCATGAGAACGACAGGCTCGGCCAGATGCCGCTCCACCGAAAGCGTCGCCACCGGCAGGCGCGGCGAGATCGCCTCCTCGATGCGGCCAAGCGCCTGATCGATGCGGGCGAGCAGGGTCGCGCCGAAACGGCGCGCCAGCGGCGCGCGGGAGCTGCGCAATATGGCGTCCGCAGTGCGCAGGCCCACACTTTCCAGCCCGGCGACGGTTTTGGGCTCAAGACGCAGTGCCGCCAGCGGCAGCGGCCCGAGCATCCTTTCCTCATTGCCGGCCTCGATTATGGCCGAGCTGCGATAACGCGCCGCCGCCCAGGCCGCCCCTGGCGTCGAGGCAAGGCCCGCCCGCACATCGAACCCTTGGTGAAAAAACCGCGCCAGCAGGTCGTCGAGCAGCGCCTTTTCGCCGCCGAACAGATGCGCGCAGCCGGTGATGTCGAGGAACAGGCCCTCGGCCCCGTCGAGCGCCACCAGCGGCGTGTAGCGGTCGCACCAGTCGGCCAGGCTGCCCAGCAGGCGCCGGTCGGCGGCAGGGTCCGCCTCGACGACCTCGATGCCGGGATGCATGGCACGGGCGTCGGCAAGGCCCATGCCGGGCTTCAACCGCAGCTTTTCAGCCTGCTCGTCGAGGGCCGCGATGCGCTGGGTGTTGTTTTCGCGATGGCTGACGACCAGCGGCGGTCGTGCCGCCTGCGGGCGCGAACGCCACAACCGCCCCAGCCGCTGGCGCAGGATGCGCTCGGTGCCGAGATAGGGAAACCATAGCGCCAGTATCCGCTGGCCCGAGGGCCTGTTCGTGTCTTTCGGCGAATGCGCGTTCATCGGCGTTCCATTCCAGGGTGAACTGTCCGGGCAGGGCAAGGCGGCTTTTGTCGATCCCGACGGCAAAGCCCGGCGGGCCGATCGAGCCTTCCAGCGGCCCGGCGATGGTGTGGCGCGGCGCCGCCGTTGCCGGCGACACGACGAGCCTGACGGGGGCCGCGGTCGGCTCGGCCCATGCAGCCTGCCGCAGAAGGAAAACGGGTCGCCCGGCGGCCTGCGCGCGTCGATGCAGCCGGCGCGTGGCGGTGAGGTCGAGCTTTTGCGGATTGCCGCGAATTTCGAGGATAACGGCCGAAAATCCCTTCAGCTCGGCCGCCTCCTCCGCGATCCACAGCGCATCGATCAGCTTTGGCGCCTCGGCGATCAGCAGGTCGTCCGGCGAGATGCCGAAGCGAGAGCGCAGGCCCGGCGCATAAGGCATGCCCGCTTCGTGGAAGATTTCAGCCGTGCCGATCCACAGCAGCGGCGTCCGGCACGCCGCCCGCGCCAGCAAAAGTCCGGTCAGCGCCAGGACAAAACCGCCGGCCGCGCCGGCGTCGCGGGTTTGCGCGCCGTGGATTTCCGTCAGCGCCGCAAGCGGCAGGCCGCCGCCAAGGGCAGCATCGAAACCCGCCGCCCCGGTGGCCAGGCAGGCGGCATCGACAATCGCGCGGCCATGACGCCGCAGTACCACAGCCTGGCCCTCATCCGCATGAGCGACCGCCGGCTCCAGCCGCTCGGGCAGCGTGCCCTCGATCTGCGCGATTTTGCGGCGCAAGGCAAAAACAGTCGCCTGCGCCACGGCGGAACTCGCCATGACGGTGTGCCTTCCCGGTAATTGTTCCTGTTATGTTCTTATAGATTCCAGAGGTCGACCCAAGAGTCAACAAGGAATTTATTCCTTTACGCGATCGGCAACCATGCTTGCCTGCATAGCCGACGGGAGAGCCCCGCCCGATTTTCCGCGTTCCGGCTTAAAAGCCTCGAAAGCCCGGGGACAAAAGGCTATATGCGGTCAAAAGGAAACAGAATGGCCCGTATTTACAAGAACCGCGCGTGGCACGATCAGCTTTCGCCGTCCCTGGAAGAATTGGAATTCCTGGCGCTCGAAGCCTATGCGCACCTGCCGGATGAGTTCCGGAAACTCACCGGGGAGGTCATCATCCAGATCGCGGAATTCCCCACCGACGAGATCATGGACGACCTGTCGCTGGAAACGCCCTTCGACCTTCTGGGACTGTTCGAGGGGCGCGGCATCGCCGAACGCTGGAACCCGCAGAGCGGCGAGGGACCGAACCGCGTCACGCTCTATCGCCGCGCCATCCTGGACTATTGGTCCGAAAACGAGGAAACGCTGGGCGACATCGTCACCCATGTGCTGATCCACGAGATCGGCCACCATTTCGGCCTTTCCGACGACGACATGGAGCGCATCGAGGAATCGGCCGACCATCCGTGAAGCGCGAACCGCCGCGCCGGCATGCGCGGGCGGCAGTCTCTCTCAATACTCGCCGAGCTTCATACTGGGGTCGTATTCGACGCCGTCGACTTCCTTCACGACAGCCTGGCCGCATTTCATGGTCCTGGTTTCGGCGTCGTAGCCATAGGTGGGCGCGCCGAACAGGTGCCAGCCCTTGTTCAGGACCGCTGTCACCTTGTGGCAGAAGCTCGCATCGTCCGGGCCGGTCAGAAAACGATAGAGTTGCATGGCGTCATTCCCATCGTGACGGTATCGTTGAACTCGGCTTTTCGCCCTGTCGGCTGCGTGGCGAAGCTTTATTCCACGCTTTTTTCGCTTACTTGGCAATCATCGCCGCCTTGGCCAGAAGTCTTTCGGCCTGGGCGCGATGCAACAGCTCCACCATGCGCCCGTCGAGCGCAATCGCGCCCTTTCCGGCGTTCTCGGGCAGGGTGAAGGCGGTCACGATTTTCCGGGCCTCGGCAAGCGCTTCGCCAGAGGGCGAGAAGGCGGCTTCGGCCGGGTCGATCTGGGCAGGATGGATCAACGTCTTGCCGTCGAACCCCATGGCGAGCGCCTGTGCGCAATCGGCCGAGAAGGCATCGAGATCGCGGAAATCATTGCTGACGCCGTCGAGGATGTCGATCCCGCCAGCGCGCGCGGCCAGCACCATCTGCATCAGCCAGGGCATCAGGTAGCGGCGATCCGGTGTCGCCTTAACGCCGGTCATGGCCACGAGGTCATTGGTGCCGGCGACCAGGCAGGACAGGCGCGAGGCGACATCGCGGCCAAGCTCGGCGATCGCGCCGATATTGAGCACGGCGCGCGGCGTCTCGATCATGGCCCACAGCCGCAGCGTCCCGGGCACGTCGGCCTCGTCCAGCACATCGCCTGCTTCCAGCACATCGCGCGGGGTTTCCACCTTGGGCAGCAATATGCCGTCGGGCCGGCAGGCGATTGCGGCGGCGAGATCGTCCGCACCCCACTCGCTCGACAGCGCGTTGATGCGCACCACCATCTCGCGCACGCCGGCCGGGCGGTCGCCAAGGATGCCGGCAAGTTTCTGCCGCGCGACTTCCTTCCGGTCGGGGGCGACGGCGTCTTCCAGGTCCACCACCACAACGTCGCAGGACAGCGAGGCGAGTTTGGCCAGCGCCTTGTCGCTGGAGGCGGGCACATAGAGCACCGAGCGGCGCAGGGTCGGAGCGTTTTGCATCATTTGGCCTTCTTGCCGTGCCGTGCTGGCTCTTGCAAGACGCCATCGAAAAACCCTGATAAGGGAAATCCATCCACGACCACAACCAATCGGGAACACAAAATATGGCGCATTACGACGTCATCATCATCGGCGGCGCGATCGTCGGCAGTTCGATCGCCTATTATCTGCGCGAGGAGGGGTTTTCGGGCTCCATCGCGCTGATCGAGCGCGACCCGCAGTTCACTTACTCCTCCACGACGCTGTCCTGCGCCTCGATCCGCCAGCAGTTCTCGATCCCTGAAAACATCCGCCTGTCGCAGTTCACGCTGGCGCTGTTCCGCCGCCTGCAGCAGGAATTCGGCGCTGACGCCGACATCGGTTTTCGCGAGGGCGGCTATCTCATCCTCGCCGGCGAGGCCGGCCTGCCCATCCTGAAGCAGAACCATGCCGCGCAGATGGCCGAAGGCGCCGACATCGTGCTGGAGGATGCCGACGCGCTGCACAGGCGCTTCGGCTGGATTTCCACCGAGGGCATCGTCGGCGGCGCCTATGGCCGCTCGGGCGAGGGCTGGTTCGACGCCCATGCGCTGCTCACGCTGTTCCGCAAGGCGCTGCGCGGCCGGAATGTGGAGTTCATCACCCGGTCGGTCACCGGCATCGAGCGCGAGGGCGACCGCGTCACCGCCGTCACCCTCGACGATGGCGAGCGGCTGGAAGCGGGCATGATCTTCAACGCCGCCGGCCCCTCCGCCGGCAAGGTTGCCGCCATGGCCGGCATCGAGCTGCCGGTGGAGCCGCGCAAGCGCAGCGTCTTCATCTTCGAGGCGCATGACAAATTCGACGACATGCCGCTGATGGTGGACCCCAGCGGCATCTATGTGCGCCCCGAGGGCAGCGTCTACATCACCGGCGGCGCGGAAGAGGAGGACGGCGAAGCCGCCGCCGCGCCGGAGGATTTCGACCCCGACTGGTCGCTGTTCGAGGAAAAGATCTGGCCGGTGCTGGCTACACGCGTTCCCGCCTTCGAGGCGATCAAGGCCACCCGCGCCTGGGCCGGGCACTACGACTACAACACGCTCGACCAGAACGCGGTGATCGGCCCGCACCCGCAGGTCACGAACTTCATCTTCGCCAACGGTTTTTCCGGCCATGGGCTGCAACAGGCCCCCGCTGCCGGCAAGGCGCTGGCCGAGCTTGTCATGCATGGCGCCTACAGGACCATCGACTGCTCGGCCTTCGGCTATGAACGCATCGCCGGGAAGCGGCCGTTCCGGGAACTGAACGTGATCTGAGCGTGCTGCGGCATGTGCCGGCCGAACACAATGCATTGCCCGCGCGTATCGGGCTTTGATTCACCGTCTCTATTGTGTAAAGCAGAGGCGAAACATTCCCCGGAACCAGAACGGGTACAGGCCTATGGAAAAGTTCAACAAGCTCACCGGCGTCGCCGCTCCCTTGCCGATCGTCAATGTCGACACCGACATGATCATCCCCAAGGATTACCTCAAGACGATCAAGCGCACCGGTCTCGGCACGGGGCTTTTCGCCGAGATGCGCTACAATGAGGACGGTTCGGAAAATCCCGATTTCGTGCTCAACAAGCCGGCCTACCGCAACGCGCAGATCCTCGTGGCCGGCGACAATTTCGGCTGCGGCTCGAGCCGCGAGCATGCCCCGTGGGCGCTGCTAGATTTCGGCATCCGCTGCGTGATCTCGACCTCGTTCGCCGACATTTTCTACAACAACTGCTTCAAGAACGGCATCCTGCCGATCACGGTCAGCCAGGAAGACCTCGACAAGCTGATGGACGACGCCTCGCGCGGCGCCAACGCCACCCTCACCGTCGATCTGGAAGCCATGGAAATCCATGGCCCCGATGGCGGCACGGTCAAGTTCGACCTCGACGACTTCAAGCGCCACTGCCTGCTGAACGGCCTCGACGACATCGGCCTGACCATGGAGAAGGCCCCGGCAATCGCCACCTTCGAGCAGAAATACGCCGAAACCCGCCCCTGGGCCTGAAGCCCGAAAGGCACATGTCGAATTGCAAAGGGCTGCCTCGCGCAGCCCTTTTTCGTGGCCAGAATACCATCCTGCAAGACAGGTTGAACGCACCGGGCAGTGAACTCCGGCGCAAGGGCTGACAGCGCGCGGCGGGCTGTGGCATGGTCGGCGCTTATTCGCCGCCGGAGCCCGGATTTCCGGCCTTTTATGCAACTCCCCGATTCGGAGTGCCCATGCACAAGACCGTTTCCCTTATCGCTGCCGCCTTGCTGCTGGGCGTCGCCATGCCGGCCCTTGCACAGGACGGGCAGCCAAAATCCATTCCCTTCGCCGGCGGCAAGCTGACGATCACCGAAACGCCCGAGCAGGACAAGATCCTGGCGTTCGACGGCAAGGAACTGGCCCGCAATTATGTGGTGCTCTACGACCGCACGGTGGAGCTGCAAGGCACCAGGGCCGCGCTGTTTGCGGTGGGCGACGGCGGCAATGCCTGCGGCACCTCGACCGTGATCGTCTGGAAGCCGGAAGATCAGACGCTCAAATCGGTCACGGTGGGTGCCGATTGCGGCGCGCCGCCGGCAGCCGCCACCGACGATGCGCTCTATTTCGTGCCCTATCTGCGGCCGGGCGAAACGGCCGACGTGCAGAGCTGGACCCCCGACGAGGGCCTGAAGCTCGCCGGCGAATTGAGCTACGCGCCGCAGCCGGACACGCATTGGGACGACCTGGAAGGCGGCAAGCTCGGGCATCCCTACGATCTCTTCGCCAACGCGGATTTCTATGCCGCCGCGCAAAAGCTGCTGGACGGCAAGCTGGAGGATGTAGCGCTGGCGCTTGCGGTGGCGGCCGAGCCCGAAAGGACGCGATCCGGCATCATCTACGGCAGCGGCTGCATTCCCCATTCCTGCGGCGAGGGCAATGGCTTCTTCGCCGTCGATCCGAAGGCCGAGGCGGTCTGGTTTGCCCAGCAGACCGATGCGTCCACGCCCGACGCCTGGCCGGCACTCGACAGTTGGCCGGCCGAAATCCGCGACATCATGACCAGAACCTTCGCTCAATAGGATTTTTCATGCGCAAGCTCATCTCCACCGGTTCGCCCTTCGAGAAGACCGCGGGCTATTCGCGCGCGGTGGTGCAAGGCGACTGGTGCTTCGTCTCCGGCACCACCGGCTACGACTATGCCACCATGACCATGCCCGACAGCGTGGAAGACCAGACCCGCAATTGCCTCGCCACCATCGCCAGGGCACTGGAGGAAGGCGGCTTCGAGATGGCCGACGTGGTGCGCGCGCATTACTACGTCACCGACCGCAGTTTTGTGGATGTGGTGTTCCCGATCCTCGGCGAAGCCTTCGGCGAGATCAGGCCCGCCGCCACCATGATCGTCTGCCAGCTCAACACGCCCGAGATGAAGATCGAGATCGAGGTGACGGCGATGAAACGGGAGTGATGATGTAGGGGATGGAGGCAGCGCAGCGCACCCGGCTGGAATGTCCGCAGTCGACCCATTGTCGTCGTTCATTGGCTTAACCGATGCATCAAAAGGCGTACCCGAAGCCTGTCGCGAGAAATCAGATCATGCCGCCATTGGCGCGCAGCACCTGGCCGTTGATCCAGGCCCCGTCCGGGCCGGCGAGGAAGGCAACCGCCGATGCGATGTCCTCCGGTGTGCCAAGGCGTTCGAGCGGGTTCATCTTCGACATGCGCTCGATCAATTCAGGCGACTTGCCATCAAGGAACAGCGCCGTGGCGGTCGGTCCGGGAGCGACAGCGTTGACGGTGATTGAGCGGCCGCGCAGTTCCTTGGAGAGGATGCCGGTCAGGGCTTCCACGGCAGCCTTCGTCGCGGCATAGACGCTATAGGTTTCGAGCTTCAGGCCGACCACCGAGGTCGACAGATTGACGATGCGGCCGCCGTCGCGCAGGCGCCTGGATGCTTCGCGCAAGGTGTTGATCGTGCCCTTGAGGTTGATGGCGATCTGGCTGTCGATGAGGTCGTCGTCGCTGTCGGCGAGTTTGGCCAGTTTCATGATACCGGCATTATTGACCAGAACGTCGATGCCGCCAAAGGCTGCCTCGGCGCTGTCGAACATGCGGGCGATATGATTAGGATCGCTAACGTCGGCCTGGATTGTGAGGGCCTTGCCGCCGGCCTTTTCAATGTCGGCGGCGAGCTGTTCGGCCGCAGCGACCGAGCCGGCATAGTTGATGATGACAGTGAGACCGTCGCTTGCGAGGCGCCGGGCAATGGCTGCGCCGATCCCGCGGGATGCGCCGGTTACGAGAGCGACTTTGCTGGTGGCAGTCATGGTGCTTCTCCTTCTGGTTCGTGCCGTGTGGGCTGATGAGCAGCAGATAGCCCTTTTATCCCTGCGGATAATCGGTAAAAATCAAGCATCACTATTCCGAACAGACGAACAATATAGAAGGCCTGTATGGATCGACTGGACGCGATGCGGCTATTCACGCGCGTGGTGGAGCGGCGCAGCTTCAGCCAGGCTGCGACGGACCTTGCCATTCCGCGCTCGACGGCAACACAGGTCATCCAGAAGTTGGAGGAACGGCTGGGCGCGCGCCTGCTGCAACGCACGACGCGCACGGTGCGGGCCACGCTGGACGGCGAAGCCTAGACGATGTGGAAAATGCTGAAGCGGCGTTCCGCGACACCAGTCCGCGCGGGCTGCTGCGGGTCGATGTGCACGGCACGTTGGCCCGTCATTTCCTGCTGCCGGCGCTGCAGGAATTTCTGGAAGCCTATCCCGGTATTCAGTTGCACATGAGCGAAGGCGACCGGCTAGCGGATCTTGTGCGCGAGGGGATCGACTGCGTGCTGCGCGTTGGCTCCCCGCAAGACAGCGATATGATCGCCCGGCGCGTTGCAGTGCTGAACGAGGTGACGGTGGCGTCACCGGATTATTTGGCCAAACATGGCGTGCCCATGAGTGTCGACGCCTTGAGGGACGGTCACTGCATGGTCGGCTTCCATTCCAGCGCGACGGGCGGGTTGCTGCCTCTGCAATTTACCGTCCACGGCGAAATCCAGTCACTAACACTGCCGACAACGCTTACCGTCAGCGCCGCGGAAAGCTACGTCGCAGCCGCAGGGCTCGGCCTGGGACTGATCCAGGTGCCGCGGTATCACGTGGACGCAGCGCTGGCATCCGGTGAACTGGTCGAGGTTCTGCCGGCACACCCGCCCTCGTCAACACCGGTCTCGCTGCTCTATCCGTCCAGCCGTCAGCTTTCTCCCCGTGTGCGAATCTTCATCGACTGGGTGGCCAGACAGTTCACTGCGTGCTGACGATGGCAGCGTTGTCGGTCGACACAGCTTTCTTCGGTTTGGAAGCACTCGGCGATCAGACTGCAGCCAGGATGGGCTGTTCTTCGGGCCAGCGATCCCAAAAGCGGGCGGTCAACTTCCCACCCCTTAGTTGCCGTAGGCTCACTCCCCCTCCTTCCCCTCCACGCCACCCCAAAACCCTTCCCTGCCCTGCACCAACCCTTTCCGTCTTGCGTGTCGCGCGCGCGGCGTTTAGCAAGGCGGCGGTTCATGGCTTTCTGAAAGGGTTTTCTCCTCATGGCTACGCGCAAGCTTCTCCTCCTGCCGGGCGACGGCATCGGTCCCGAGGCAATGAACGAGGTTCGCAAGCTGATCTCGGTGATGAACGAGAAATTCGGCTGCGGCTTCGAGACCGAGGAAGGTCTCGTGGGCGGAAGCGCCTATGACGCGCACGGCCAGTCGATTTCCGAGGCCGACATGGAGAAGGCCATGGCGGCGGACGCGGTGCTGTTCGGCGCCGTCGGCGGCCCGAAATGGGCCGACGTGCCCTACGAGATGCGCCCCGAGGCCGGCCTGCTGCGCCTGCGCAAGGACATGCAGCTCTTCGCAAACCTGCGTCCGGCCATCTGCTATCCGGCGCTGGCTTCGTCCTCGTCGCTCAAGCCGGAGGTGGTCGAGGGCCTCGACATCCTCATCCTGCGCGAGCTGACCGGCGGCGTCTATTTCGGAGAGCCCAAGGAAATCACCGATCTCGGCAACGGCCAGAAGCGCGCCATCGACACCCAGGTCTACGACACCTACGAGATCGAGCGCATCTCGGGCGTCGCCTTCGAGCTGGCGCGCACGCGCCGCAACAAGGTCACCTCGATGGAAAAGCACAATGTGATGAAGTCGGGCGTGCTGTGGAAGGACGTGGTCTCCCAGACCCACAAGGCCAAATATTCCGACGTGCAGCTCGAGCACATGCTGGCCGACGCCGGCGGCATGCAGCTCGTGCGCTGGCCCAAGCAGTTCGACGTCATCGTCACCGACAACCTGTTCGGCGACATGCTGTCGGACGTGGCGGCCATGCTCACCGGCTCGCTCGGCATGCTGCCCTCGGCCTCGCTCGGCGCGCCCGATGCCAGGACCGGCAAGCGCAAGGCGCTCTACGAGCCGGTGCACGGCTCCGCGCCCGACATCGCCGGCAAGGGTCTCGCCAACCCGATCGCCATGATCGCGTCCTTCGCCATGTGCCTGCGCTACTCCTTCAACATGACGGCCGAAGCCGACCGCCTCGAAGCGGCGATCGCCGGCGTGCTGGAAGACGGCCTGCGCACCCGCGACATCATGTCGGAAGGCAAGACCGAGGTCGGCACCACCCGGATGGGCGACGCCATCGTCGCAAAATTCCTGTCGCTGGCGGCGTAAGAACGCCCGCAGGCATCTGTCAGCCCGACGAGGCCCACCGGCTTCGTCGGGCTTTTTTTCGAGCCCTCTTCGCCGCAACCGCCAATTGACTATTTACGCAAAGGGCGTAAAAGCAGCGGCGAACAGGGAACCCCTCGATGCACGGCCACTCTTCGGCTCATTCCGCATTCGACCTTCCCGGCCATGATGTGAACCATCCGGCCGGGCGCGGCTTCGCGTCCCTGATTTCGACCAAAACCATGGCCAAAAAAACGACCACTACGGTCTGACTTCCCTTGGCCTGCTCACCCTCTCCCGGGTCTGGCCCGGGGGTGAAAAACCCGCGTTGGCCGGCGGGTTTTCTCCAGGAAAAGAGCGGAGAGGGACAGGAGTAATCTGACGATGGGTTTCAAGGTTGCGATCGCTGGCGCCACGGGCAATGTGGGCCGGGAAATGCTCAATATTCTGGAAGAACGCGGCTTTCCCGCCGACGAAGTGGTGCCGCTGGCCTCGCGCCGCAGCCAGGGTACGGAAGTGTCCTATGGCGACAAGACGCTGAAGGTGCGCGCGCTCGACACCTATGACTTCTCCGACACCGATATCTGCCTGATGTCGGCCGGCGGCAACATCTCCAAGGAATGGTCGCCGAAGATCGGCAAGCAGGGCTGCGTCGTCATCGACAACTCGTCGGCCTGGCGCTACGACGCCGAAGTGCCGCTGATCGTGCCGGAAGTGAACCCGGATGCGATCGACGGCTTTTCGAAGAAGAACATCATCGCCAACCCGAACTGCTCGACCGCCCAGCTCGTCGTGGCGCTGAAGCCGCTGCACGACAAGGCGAAGATCAAGCGCGTTGTGGTGTCCACCTACCAGTCCGTCTCGGGCGCCGGCAAGGAAGGCATGGACGAGCTGTTCACCCAGACCCGCGCCGTCTTCGTGGCCGACCCGGTCGAAGCCAAGAAGTTCACCAAGCGCATCGCCTTCAACGTCATCCCGCACATCGACGTGTTCATGGAAGACGGCTACACGAAGGAAGAGTGGAAGATGGTGGCCGAGACCAAGAAGATGCTCGACCTCAAGATCAAGCTGACGGCGACCGCCGTGCGCGTTCCCGTGTTCATCGGCCACTCGGAAGCCGTCAACATCGAGTTCGAAAACCCGATCACGCCGGACGAGGCGCGCGACATCCTGCGCGAGGCGCCGGGCTGTCTGGTCATCGACAAGCATGAGGATGGCGGCTACGTCACCCCGGTCGAGAGCGCCGGCGAGGACGCGACCTACATCTCGCGCATCCGCGAGGACGCGACCGTCGAGAACGGCCTGGCCATGTGGGTCGTCTCCGACAATCTGCGCAAGGGCGCGGCACTGAACACGGTGCAGATCGCCGAGCTTCTCATCGCGCGCGGCCTGATCACGCCGAAGAAGAAGGCTGCCTGATCGGCCTTTCATGAAATCGGGCGGCGCTTCGTGACCGAAGCGCCGCTTTTTTATTGCAGCCGGCGCTCCGCTCCGGGCCCGCGATTGCCATGCGCTGAAGCGGGCTTTCGCGCAATTTCATGTCGGCGGCCGCAGCCTTTCCGAAACGGAGTTGCGGTTTTCCCGAACCGATGCCCGCGCCGTATTTTCGACGCCGGCGCGGTGTCATTTCAATTCATGAACCAATCGCATTTATGCTCTTGCCAGCGGATCGCGGCTCGCTAAACACGGGCCATCTGCTACGATTGTCGCAGAGCAATGCATGGGTGGGGAGTTTTCAGAACCATGGCATCCAGCACAAAAATCACAGCCCCGAAATCCTCACCGACGCCGAAGACCGCCGAGAAGCGCGGCCGGCTGGCCGACTATCTGCTGGCGCGCGCGCCGGCCGAGGACATTGCGGCCTACGATCCGGTGGTGCTGACGCGCGCCGCCGAACTGGCGCGGCAGGCGGTCGCCCGCCATCACAAGGGAAAAACCGTGATCGCCATCGACCGCGATCCGGAAATCCGGCTCGAAGGCAAGCCGCTGACGGTGGTGACGGTCGTCAACGACAACATGCCCTTCCTGTTCGATTCGATCCTCGCCGAAATCGGTGACAGCGTCGGCGAGCCCACGCTGGTCACTCACCCGGTGGTGCTGGTGCGGCACGACAAGGACGGCGTGGAGGAAATTCTGGGCGAAGGCGGCCCGCACAAGGAGGACGACCACGGCGCCGATCGCGTCAGCGTCGTGCATGTCCACATCAAGGCGCTGAGCGACGAGCAGGCGGCGACACTGGAAGAGCGGCTGCGCAAGATGCTGGCGCAGGTGCGTGCGGCCGTGATCGACTGGAAGCCGATGCTGGCGCGGCTCGACCATGCGATTTCCGAATTCCGCTATGGCGAGATCCCCCTCGACAAGGATGCCGTGGCCGAGGCCATCGCCTTCCTCGAATGGCTGCGCGACGACAACTTCACGTTCCTCGGCATGCGCGAGTTCCGCTATACCGGCGGCGAAAAGACCGGCACGCTCGACCGCGCCGGCAAGCCCGGCCTCGGCATATTGGCCGATTCGGATGTGCTGGTGCTGCGGCGCGATGCCGATGGCGACAATGTCACCACGCCCGAAATCCGCGCCTTCCTGCACGGTCCCGATCCGCTGATCGTCACCAAGGCCAATGGCAAGTCGGTGGTGCACCGGCGTGCCTATCTCGACTATATCGGCGTCAAGACCTACGACCGTAACGGCAAGCTGTCCGGCGAACTGCGCATCGTGGGCCTGTTCACCTCCACAGCCTATACGCGCTCGGTGCTGAAAATCCCCTATCTGCGGTCCAAGGCGCAGGCGGTGATCGAGGCTTCCGGCTTCGACCCGGCCGACCATTCCGGCAAGGCGCTGATCAATGTTCTGGAAAGCTATCCGCGCGACGAGCTGTTCCAGACCTCGATTCCGACGCTGCGCAAGAATGCCGAGGCGATGCTCGGCCTCATCGAGCGGCCGCGCTCGCGCGCGCTGGTTCGGGTCGACCAGTTCGACCGCTTCGTCTCCGTGCTCGTCTTCGTGCCGCGCGACCGCTACGATTCCGACGTGCGCGAGAAGATCGGCACCTATCTCAAGACCATGTTCGACGGGCGGCTGTCGGCCTATTATCCTGCCTTCCCCGAAGGCGGGCTGACGCGCATTCACTTCATCATCGGCCGTTCCGGCGGCAAGACGCCGGTGGTCGAGCAGGCGACGATCGAGGCGGCGATCCGCGGCATCGTGCGGACCTGGGAGGATGCGCTGGCGGAAGCCGAAGCCGCATCCGGCAGCGATGCCGGCCTTGCCCGCATCGCCAGCCGCTTCCCCGAAAGCTACCGCAACAGCTTCACGCCCGAGCAGGCGCTCGCCGATGCGCGCCAGATCGGCACGATCAGCGCCGACAACCCCATCGCCATCGACTTCTATCACGACCACGGCCAGACGCCCGAACAGGCCTCGCTGAAGATCTATCACCACGGCATGCCGGTGGCGCTGTCGCGGCGCGTGCCGATCCTGGAGAACACCGGCTTCCGCGTTATCAGCGAACGCACCTTCGAGGTGCGCGGTGGCGAGGCCGGCTCGATCTTCATCCACGACATGGAGCTGGAAAACGCCTATGCCGGGCCGATCGACCTTTCCGACGGCGGCGCGTTGTTCGACGAGGTGTTCCTTTCGGTCTGGCGCGGCGACGCCGACAATGACGGCTACAACGCACTGGCCCAGGCCGCCGCGTTGCCGTCATCTGCCATCGGCATCCTGCGCGCCTATGGCCGCTATCTGCAGCAGGCCGGCATTCCGCAAAGCCAGGATTTCATCGCCGCCGCGCTCAACCGCTATCCGCAGATCGCGCGCGCGCTGCACGAGCTGTTCGTCGCCCGCTTCGATCCGTCCGTGAAGGACGGCGAGACGGCCGCCAGGCACCTCAAGGCATCGATCAAGGATGCGCTGGAAGAAGTGCCCAATATCGACGACGACACCATCATCCGGCGCTATCTCAGCCTCATCGAAGCCACGCTGCGCACCAACCGTTTCGTTGCCGATGCGAGGGAAAAGGGCCTGTCGCTGGCAATCAAGCTCGATTCGCGCGCCATCGAGGGCCTGCCGGAGCCGAGGCCCTGGCGCGAGATTTTCGTCTATGGGCCGGAGGTCGAGGGCGTGCACCTGCGCTTCGGCCCCGTCGCGCGCGGCGGTTTGCGCTGGTCCGACCGGGCGCAGGACTATCGCACCGAAGTGCTCGGACTGGTGAAGGCGCAGCAGGTCAAGAACGCCGTCATCGTGCCGGTGGGCGCCAAGGGCGGCTTCTATCCCAAGCGCCTGCCCACGGGCGGCAGCCGCGATGCGGTGTTCGAGGCCGGCAAGGCCGCCTATATCAACTTCATTTCCAGCATGCTTTCGGTGACCGACAATATCGAGGGCGGCCATGTCGTTCCGCCAGCGGGCGTGACGCGCCGCGACGGCGATGACCCGTATTTCGTCGTCGCCGCAGACAAGGGCACGGCCACCTTCTCCGACACCGCCAACGCCATCAGCGAGGCGCATGGCTTCTGGCTGGACGACGCCTTCGCCTCCGGCGGCTCGGCCGGCTACGACCACAAGAAGATGGGCATCACCGCGCGCGGCGGCTGGGAGGCGGTCAAGCGGCACTTCCGCGAGATGAACCGCGACATCCAGACCTCGCCCTTCACCGTGGTGGGCGTGGGCGACATGTCGGGCGACGTGTTCGGCAACGGCATGCTGCTTTCCGGGCAGACCAGGCTGATCGCCGCCTTCGACCATCGCGACATCTTCATCGATCCCGATCCGGACCCGGCCGTCTCCTTTGCCGAGCGCAAGCGCCTGTTCGAACTGCCGCGTTCGAGCTGGCAGGACTATGACCAGACAAAACTGTCGGCGGGCGGCATCGTCGTCTCGCGCAACCAGAAATCGGTGACGCTGCCGGCAGCGGCGGCGCAGGCGATCGGCCTTGCCGGGACCACCGCCTCGCCCACCGAGATCATCAACGCCATCCTCAAGGCGGATGTGGACCTGCTCTGGTTCGGCGGCATCGGCACCTATGTGCGCGGCAGCGGCGAAACCAACCAGGAAGTGGGCGACCGCACCAACGACGCCATCCGCGTGACGGCGGCGCAACTGCGCACCAAGGTGATCGGCGAGGGCGCCAATCTCGGCGTCACCCAGCGCGCGCGCATCGAATTCGGCCTGCTCGGCGGGCGCAGCAATTCCGACGCCATCGACAATTCGGCCGGCGTGAACTCGTCGGACGTCGAGGTCAACATCAAGATCGCGCTGGCCTCGGCCATGCGCAAGGGCACGCTGACGCGGCCGGCGCGCAACAAGCTCTTGGCCGAGATGACCGACGAGGTGGCGGCGCTGGTGCTGGCCAACAACTACCAGCAGCCGCTGGCGCTTTCCCTGCAGCGCAAGCGCGGACTGGCCGACCTCGTGCATCAGGGTCGTTTCATGACCACGCTGGAGGAGCGCGGCCTGCTCGATCGCGCGGTCGAGTTCCTGCCGTCGGCGGCTGCCCTTGCCGAGCGCGAGGCGCGCGGCGAGCCGCTGACGCGTGCCGAGCTGGGCGTGCTGCTTGCCTATGCTAAGATCGTGCTGTTCTCCGACATCGTGAACAGCGATCTGCTCGACGATCCGCATTTCGAGCGCGACCTGATGGACTATTTCCCGGAACGCATGGCCGGGAAATACGAGGCCGAGATCAAGGACCACAGGCTGCGCCGCGAGATCATCGCGCGCGTGCTCGCCAACGATCTCGTCAATCGCGGCGGGCCGTCCTTCGTCAACCGGTTGCAGGAAGCGACGGGCCGTAGCGCGGCCGATGTGGTGCGCGCCTTCGTGGTGGTGCGGGCAGGCTTCGAGCTGCCGGCGCTCTACCGCGAGATCGACGCGCTCGACAACCGCATCGACGGCCAGCTCCAGCTCGATCTCTATCAGGCGGTCGGGCGGCTGATCTTCGTCACCAGCCGCTGGTATCTGCGCAACGAGGCGGGCGAAGGGCCGGTGGACCGCGACATCGCCGCGCTGGCCGAGGCGCGCCGGGCGCTGGAGCCGCAGCTTGCCGCGTTGCTGCCCGCCTTCAACAAGGCCCGCCTTGCCGAGCGCCGCGACATCTTCGTGGCCGATGGCGCGCCGGAGGCCCTCGCCGAGCGACTGGCGCTGACGGATGTGGCCGAGCTGATCCCCGACATCGCGCTCGTGGCCAAGACGGCAAAGGCCGACATCGTGGCGGCCGCCCGCGCCTTCTTTACGGTCAGCGACATATTCCGCATCGCCCGCATCGAAGACGCGGCACATGCCATCAGCACGTCCGATTACTATGACGAGCTGGCGCTGTCGCGCGCGACCGAGACCATCGACGCCGCGCGCAGGGGGATCGCCTCGGCGGCGCTCACTCGCTTCGGCGCGTCCGACGACCCTGTGGCGGCATGGCTGGAAGCCGGCGGCGCGCGCGTCGCCCGCATCCGCGAGAGACTGCAGGGCCTGACCGAAGGCAGCGGCGACATCACCGTGTCGCGGCTGTCGGTGGCCTCCGGCCTGATGGGCGACCTGACCGAAGCTTGAGGCGCGACCCGTCTCAAATTTCCACCCCGCATCGCCGGGAGCGCATGCTCCCGGCGCAAGCCGGATTGTGTCCCTCGGATAGCCTCTCAGGAGGTCGGTTTCTGCGATCTCGCAACGATGACGATACCGACAAGAGACACGACGAGACCGCCCGCCATCGCCCATGACAACGGTTCGCCGAACATCACCCACGCCCAGATCATCACCACCGGCGGGCTGAGATACAGCACCGCCGTAACCCGCGCCGGGGACGATTTGCGAAGCGCCAGATAGTAAAGGCTCCACGCTCCGAGGGTGGCGACGAAGACGAGCCAGAGAATGCCGCCGACGAAACCCGGCTCCAGCAGCGGCAACACGCTGCCTTCATGCCAGGCGAACACCGAAAAGATGGCGGCAGCCGACAGGCACTGGATGCACAGGCTTTGATGCACCGGCATGAAATTAGCCGGGCTGCGCTTTTGCAGCAGCGTCGCCATGGCCAGCGACAGCGTCCCGACCACCGGCAATGCATACGCCCACAGCGGCACGTCGGCCATGTTCAGCGACCAGCCCGATGCGATCAGGACGCCGGCCAGCCCGATGAAGGAGCCGATCCATTGCCGCCCGTTGAGGGCCTGCCCGAGAACCGGCCAGGACAACACGGCCACCATCAGGGGCAGCATATCCGTGATCAGGGCGACGAGCCCGGTCGGGACGCCATGGGAGATCGCAAGCGCAAATGCGCCGAGATAGGCCGACATAGCCAGTGCGCCGAAAAGAACCTGCGGGAGAACGTCTTTCCGTCGCGGCCTTGGGCCGATCGTCAACGCGAAAGGCAGCAGCACGAGGCCCGAAACCAGGCTGCGCCAGAGCAGGATAAGGAAGATCGGCGCGTGGTCGCTCGCAAAGCGAATGCCGATGAAGCCGGCACTCCAGCAGATCACCAGTGCCGCTTCCAGCAGGACGAGGATCGCAAGCCCCATCAGCCCACGGCCAGGGCCACAGGGTGCTGCAACGGCTTCACTCACCGGCGCGGGCTTTCGAACCGATCAAGCATGGACAGGGCCATTTTGCGGGCCGCTTTCAGCCGCGCGTCATGGCCATCGAGACCCGCTCGCGACATCGCGCCTTCGAGCAGGAACGAGAGATGTTCGGCCAGTTCCGCGACCGCGCCGGGATCGGACCGCATCTCGCCGAGATGTTCCCGGAACAGGTGCTCGACATCGTCCTTTTGCGCCGCGACGGTTGCGCGGGCAGGATCGCCTACCGCAAGCTCTGCGGCCGCATTGAGGAGCCCGCAGCCGCGAAACCCCCATTCATAGGCGCGGACAGCGTGATCGACATAGGAATCGAACACGGCAAGAACACGCTCCCTGGGCGTGGACGCGACGGCAAGGCGCAGCCGGAGGAGTTCGTGCCACTCCGCACGCCGTCCCTCGACATAGGCGTTCACCAAATCGGCCTTGGACGCGAAATTGTTGTAGAGGCTCATCTTCGCGACACCCGCATGGGCGGTGATCGCGTCGATGCCGGTTGCCCCGACGCCGTCGCGGTAGAACAATTCGGCTGCCGCCTTCAGCAGACGCTCGCGCGCAGGAGTTTTGTCGGGCATGGTCGATCCTCAATCTAGATAGACCGATCTACCTAATTTTTGGATCGAATGAGACATCCCTCGCGTCCACCTCTGGCGCAATCGCGACATGGGCTATCATCTGCCGGAACGCGACCCTGCACTCGCGCCCATGATCACGATTGCCCATCTTGCCGCGTCGGAGGCTATAGTCGCGAAAGGCGTCGGAGGTTTCGCGTCCACGCTCCCTGCAGACATGGCCGGCAGCACATGGAGAGGAAATCATGGAAACCAGCGTCAGGAGGTTCTTCGAGCGATACGAAAACGCTTTCAACCGGTCCCTCGCCGGCGACATGGACATGGATGAGGTCTCGGCACTCTATGCCGCCGAGTTCATAGCCGCCTCGCCAGCCGGGGTGATGACCGGAAGGAACGACGATCAGCTCAGGCAGGTCATGGCGCAAGGCTATGCGCACTATCGGGCGATCGGAACGAAGGAGATGCGGATCCGCGATCTTCGTCTTTCCCCCATCGACGATCACCATTGCGTGGCGCATGTCGCCTGGACGGCAACCTATGCCCGGAAGGACCAGCCGGATGTGGCGATCGATTTCGATGTCCATTACTTCGTCCGGAAGCTGAACGGCGAGCCGCAGGTTTTCGGCTGGGTGTCGGGCGATGAACAGGCGCTTTTAAGGCAGCACGGCATCGTCTGAAATCCACTCGTCCCGGCAGGATCACGCCGGTCAAGGCCGGCCGCCTTTCGTGATCGTCCGGGCGGGAAAACGCTTTCGGGGTGGAGAAAATCGATTGCCTATCTATTTCGGAAGGGAGCGGATGGGGAACAACGCCGAAATCCTGGCTTCAAAGTGAGAGGAATACTCGATGGCTACCGCCAAGAACACGATTTGCCTCTGGTACGACAAGGATGCCGAGGCCGCCGCCCGCTTCTATGCCGGGATATTTCCCGGCAGCAAGGTGAGTGCCGTGCACCGCGCACCGGGCGACTACCCATCCGGTAAAAAGGGCGACGTGCTGACAGTTGAATTCACGGTTGCCGGTATCCCCTGCCTCGGCCTCAACGGGGGGCCTGTATTCAAGCATAACGAAGCCTTCTCGTTCCAGATCGCCACCGACGATCAGGAGGAGACCGACCGCTACTGGAACGCCATAGTCGGCAATGGCGGCCAGGAAAGCGAATGCGGCTGGTGCAAGGACAAATGGGGCATCTCCTGGCAGATCACGCCACGCGTGCTGACGGAGGCGCTGGCGGTCGGCGGCGCCGAAGCAAAACGCGCATTCGATGCCATGATGACCATGAAGAAGATCGACGTCGCCGCGATCGCGGCCGCGCGACGCGGTTGAGGCGCCGTCCTGTGGTCAAACGGCTGCCGTGTCCGGCAGCCTGGTTTCCGCTCACCAGACACTCCGAGCCGCTTTGGGACACAGGCGGTTCAGGGTCGGGTGGAAGCCGCACCGCGGCAAACGCTCAGGCCAAGCGGCCGGCGCGGGCCAGTCCGTGCGCCACCAGCCGGTCGATGATCTCCGGATAGCTGACGCCGCTTGCCGCCATCGCCTTGGAATACATGCTGATGTCGGTGAAGCCGGGGATGGTGTTCAGCTCGTTGATGAGGATGCGCATGTCCGGCGTGACGAAAAAGTCCACGCGCGCCATGCCGTCGCAACCCAGTGCCCGGAAAGCCTGTGCCGCCATGGCGCGAATGCGGCTTTCCACCGCGTCGGGCAGTTCCGCCGGCACTTTCAGCACCGCGCCGTTCTCATCGATATATTTGGCGTCGTAGCTGTAGAAACCGTGGCTTTGCGCCGGCACGATCTCGCCCGGACGGGACACGAAAAGCCCGCCTTGCGTATCTTCCAGCACGCCGCATTCGATCTCGCGGCCCTCGATGAATTCCTCGGCCAGCAGCTTGCTGTCGTGGTCGAAACCTTCGGCAAGGGCTATGTCGAATTCCTGGCTGGCGTGGACTTTTCTGACGCCGACCGAAGAGCCCTGCCGCGCCGGCTTGATGAACAGCGGAAGCCCGAGTTCACGTTCAAGCTCGACAAGGGCCGGGGCCGCGCCCTGATGGATCGTGACGGACCGGGCGACCGGCAGGCCCGCCTCGCTCAGCAGGCGCTTGGCGATGTCCTTGTCGATCGCGGTCGCGGAACCGAGGATGCCGCAGCCGACCAGCGGCACCCGCGCCACCTGCGCCAGCCCCTGCACCGAACCGTCCTCGCCATGCAGCCCGTGCAGGACCGGAAACAGGATGTCGATCCTGGGCAGTTCATGAGGGGCGGCGCCATCGCCCGGGATCGCCACCACCCTCCCCTGCCCGCCCGGCACGAGGCAGATTTCGGTGCCGCTCTCCGGTTTCGCCAGCGCTCCGCCCTCGAAACCACTCAGCAGCCACTGCCCCTCGCGGGTGATGAAGACGGGAACGACGTCGTATTTCGCCGGCTCAAGCGCGCGCATGACATTGGTGGCCGAAAGCACCGAGACATCATGTTCGGCGGAACGCCCGCCGAAGAGCACGGCAATGCGCAGTCGTTTCGCGGTATCGGTCATGCGCGTGCTCCCGGCTTGTCAGAGCGCAGTGGAGGCGGCTGCGCCCGCATTGGGAATGTTGATGTCGATCTCCAGCGTCGAGGTCGTCTTGCCGCGGTCCATGGTGATGCGCACATCGTCCTGGTTGACCTGAACGTGCTTGGCGATCACGGCCATGATCTCCTCGCGCAGCACGGCGACGAGGTCGGGCTGGTCACGGTTGTTGCGTTCATAAGCCAGCAGCACCTGCAGGCGCTCGCGGGCCACGGGCGCACTGGCGCGGCGTTTGAAGATATCCAGAAGGCTCATGCCACCCTCCTTCCCAGAAGCCGGTTAAGGAGACCTTTCTTCTCGACGGGAAGCACCATCGGCACGTCTTCGCCCTGTAGCCGCCGGGCGGCGTCGGCATAGGCACGCGCGGCCGCGTTGGCGGGCTCGTTGAGCGTCACCGGCGAGCCCACATTGGAGGCGCGCAGCACGCCCTGGTTCTCCGGAATGATGCCCAGAAGCGGCACCGACAGGATTTCCAGCACATCGTCGATGCTGAGCATCTCGCCGCGCGCGGCGCGCGCCGTGTCATAGCGGGTCACGAGAACGTGCTTGGTGACATCCTCGCCCTGCTCGGCCTTCAGCGTCTTGGAATCGAGCAGGCCGATGATGCGGTCCGAATCGCGAACCGAGCTCACCTCGGGATTGGTGACGATGATCGCCTCGTCGGCAAAGCGCATGGCAAGCTGGGCGCCGCGCTCGATGCCCGCCGGGCTGTCGCACAGCACGTAGTCGAACTTTTCCCGAAGCTTGCCGATCACATTGGCCACGCCTTCCTCGGTCAGCGCATCCTTGTCGCGGGTCTGCGAGGCGGGCAGCAGGAAGAGAGACTCCACCCGCTTGTCGCGGATCAGCGCCTGCGAGAGCTTGGCCACGCCCTGCGTGACGTTGACGAGGTCGAACACCACCCGCCGCTCGGCGCCCATGACCAGGTCGAGGTTACGCAGGCCGACATCGAAATCGATGAGGACCACCTTCTTGCCGGTCTGGGCCAGAACGCCCCCGAGGGCGGCGGTCGAGGTTGTCTTCCCGACGCCGCCCTTTCCAGATGTGACGACCACTACCTTGCCCATGCATGTCTCTCCAATATTGTCAGTTGAGCGCCGCGACCAGAATCACGCTGTCTTCCAGATAGGCCTGTATCGCCCTGCCACGCGTGGATGGCTCCATGTCCTCCGCAGTGCGATACCAGCCGTCCACCGCAAGAAGTTCTGCTTCATTTTTGCGGCAGAAAATGCGCGCTTTGCGATTTCCCCAGGCTCCTGCGAAAGCGCGCCCGCGCAAGGTGCCGTAAACATGGATGGACCCGCCCGCGAGGATCTCGGAGCCGGAACTGGCCGAGCCGAGGACGATGACGTCGCCCTGCGGGTGGTAGATCGACTGGCCGGAGCGAATCGGTGATTCGACGATCAGCGTACCCGATGCCGGCGGCTCCTCGGCTTCGACGGGCTCGGCGGCCACGGCCGGCTGTTCCTCGATCGTCGTTTCCCTGGCGCCCTTGAGAAGCGGCGGCAGGTCCGGTCCCAGCGAATCGATATGCTTCGATTCGATTGCGTAGATACGAATCCCGCGCTCGGCGAACTGCGCCAGCAGGCCTTGTATTTCCACGGTTTCGGGCTTGAGCGCAGTCAGATCCAGCACCACCGGACGGCCGTCGAAAAAGCCGGGAGAGTTCTCGATCCAGCGGTCCAGCTCCTGCAGCCAATCGTCCAGCGGTGTTTCCGGCACCAGCGCAAAGGCGATGAATGAGCGGGCGCGAAAGCGTATGGATTTCTGCTGCATGGGGGCGATGCTGTTCACGGGATTCGGATCCTTACCGGTGCTTCGCGGTGTAGGCTATGGTGAACGAAACGTAAACCGCAATCCGCCCCGTTGCAGGCCACGCACCTGCTGATAGCTTTGGACTGTTGCAAATCCGCGCGGCCGCGCCGGCTTTGCGCCGCCGCGAAAAACGTGCAGACATGGCGTCGATCAGGATGATCCGGGCGGGAGAAAAAGGCGTGGCCGAGGCGAGCATGGACGAAACCAGGACATCGCGCGCCGGCATCTGGGGCTGGATGTTCTTCGATTGGGCCGCACAGCCCTTCTTCACGGTGGTCACCACCTTCATCTTCGGCCCCTATGTCGTTTCGCGCATGGCGGCCGATCCGGCCATCGGCCAGGCGGCATGGGGCTACGGCATCGCAGCGGCCGGTTTCGTCATCGCCATATTGTCGCCGGTGCTGGGCTCGATCGCCGACCAGACGGGTCCGCGCAAGCCTTGGATCGCCTTCTTCGCGGCAATCAAGATCGCCAGCCTGTGCGCTCTCTGGTATGCCGCGCCCGGCTCGCCGCTGGTGCCGGTGATCCTGCTTTTCTCGCTCGCCTCGGTGGCGGCGGAATTCTCCATCGTCTTCAACGATTCGATGATGCCGCGGCTGGTGCCCAAGGCCCGGATCGGCAGCGTGTCCAACATAGCCTGGGGGCTCGGCTATGTCGGCGGCATGATCGCGCTGATCTTCGTGATCCTGTTCCTGGCTGGCTCGCCGGAGACCGGCCGCACGCTGATCGGCCTGCAGCCGCTGTTCGGGCTAGACCCGAAGCTGGGCGAGGATGCGCGCATAACCGGACCGCTCGCGGCGCTGTGGTATTTCATCTTCATCCTGCCGATGTTCTTCTTCACGCCGGACGGCGCGAAAGGCAAGGCGCTGGCGCCGGCCGTGCGCGAGGGCCTTGCCGAGCTGAAATCGACGCTCGGCGAAGTGCGCCGGCGCAGCGGCATCCTGCGCTTCCTCGTCGCCCGCATGATCTATCAGGACGGCGTCAATGCGCTGCTGGCGCTGGGCGGCGTGTTCGCGGCCGCCATGTTCGGCTGGTCGACCACGGAAATCGGCCTGTTCGGCATCATCCTCAATGTTGTGGCGGTCTTCGGATGCCTGACGGCCAGCAGGCTCGACACCGCACTCGGCTCCAAGACGGTGGTGCTGATCGCCCTGGCGATGCTGATCGTGGCGACACTGGGCATCCTGTCCACCGGGCCGGGCTACACGCTGTTCGGCGCGATGCCGTTCGATGGGGCCGATACCGGCGGCTTCTTCGCCACGCCCGCGGAAAAGGCCTACATCCTCTACGGATTGCTGATCGGGCTTGCCTTCGGCCCGGTGCAGGCGTCGTCGCGTTCCTATCTGGCGCGCAGCGTGACGCCGGCCGAGGCCGGCCGCTATTTCGGCATCTATGCGCTGGCCGGCCGCGCCACCAGTTTTCTGGCACCGTTCCTCTACGCCACCATCACCGCCATGACCGGCTCGCCGCGGCTGGGCATGACGGTCATCATCGTGTTTCTGGTGGTGGGCATGGCGGTTCTGCTGCCGACACCCTATCCGGCGGACAAGGCGAAGGGCTGACTTTAACCCTCCTCCAGTGAGGAGGGTAGGGCCCTCAATGCCTGAAGTGCCGCACCCCGGTGAACACCATGGCGATGCCGTGTTCGTCGGCGGCGGCGATCACCTCGTCGTCGCGCATCGAGCCGCCCGGCTGGATGACCGCCGTGGCGCCCGCCTCGATGGCCGACAGCAGGCCGTCGGCAAACGGGAAGAAAGCGTCGGACGCCACCACGGAGCCCTTCGTCAGCGGCTCGGCATTGCCGGCGGCTTCGGCGGCATCCAGCGCCTTTCGCGCGGCGATGCGCGAGGAATCGACGCGGCTCATCTGGCCTGCCCCGATGCCCACGGTCGCGCCGTCCTTCACATAGACGATGGCGTTCGACTTCACATGCTTGGCGACGCGGAACGCAAAGCGCAGGTCTTCCATCTCACGTTCGGTCGGCGCGCGTTTTGTCACCACCTCCAGCTCGAAATCGTCGACCACCGCATTGTCGCGCGATTGCACCAGAAGGCCACCGGCCACCGACTTGACCAGCGTTCCGGCAGTGCGCGGATCGGGCAGGCCGCCCGTCACCAGCAGGCGCAGGTTCTTCTTGGCGGCGATGATGCCTTGCGCTTCCTCGCTGGCCTCGGGCGCGATGATGACCTCGGTGAAGGTTTTCACGATTTCTTCCGCCGCTTCCGCGTCGAGCAGGCGATTGACGGCGACGATGCCGCCGAAAGCCGAGACCGGATCGCAGGCGAGCGCCTTGAGATAAGCGTCCTTGAGGTTCATGCCCTCGCCGACGCCGCAGGGGTTGGCGTGCTTGATGATGGCGACAGCCGCGGAAGCCGCCGGGTCGAACTCGCCGACCAGCTCGAAGGCCGCGTCCGTGTCGTTGATGTTGTTGTAGGAGAGCTGCTTGCCCTGCAACTGCTTCGCGGTCGCCACGCCGGGGCGCTTCTCGCCGGTCACGTAGAAGCCTGCCTGCTGGTGCGGGTTCTCGCCGTAACGCATGACGTTTTCCAGCTTGCCGCCGAAGGCGCGCCAGGTGGGATGCTCGATGGCCAGCGCGTCGGCGAACCAGCCCGAGATCGCCGCATCATAGGCGGCGGTGCGGGCGAATGCCTTGGCGGCCAGCTTCTGGCGGAACTCATAGGAGAGGCTGCCGGCGTTCAGTTCCAGCGCGTTGAGCACCGCAGCATAGTCTTCCGGATCGGTGACGAGGGCGACATAGGCGTGGTTCTTGGCCGAAGCGCGCACCATGGCCGGGCCGCCGATATCGATGTTTTCCACGATCGAGGCATAGTCGGCGCCCGACTGGCGCACTTCCTCGAACGGGTAGAGGTTCACCACCACCAGATCGATGGGCTGGATATTGTGGGCGCGCATGGCCTCGGCATGCTCGGGATCGTCGCGCACGCCCAGCAGCGCGCCGTGCACCGACGGATGCAGCGTCTTGACGCGGCCGTCCATGATCTCGGGAAAACCGGTGAGTTCCGACACGTCGCGCACGGCGATGCCGGCGGCGGCGATGGCCCTGGCCGTGCCGCCGGTCGAAACCAGCTCGACGCCGGCCCTGGCGAGGGCGGCGGCGAAGTCGATCAGGCCGGTCTTGTCGGAGACCGACAGCAGCGCGCGGCGCACGGGAACGAGGTCTGGTGCGGGAATCTTCTTGGAGGCGACGGCCATGGCATCGGGCCTTTCGGGCTGGTTGGGAGGGTAGGAGCGGCCTACCCCCACGGATGGGACATCGCAAGGGCAAAATCGCCGCGCCGGCGCGGTTTTCCGGCCTGTTTCAGTACGCGCTGCCGTGTGCCTCCACGAACTGCCAGTTCACTTCGGGCAGCTGCGAGGCCTTGAAGGCAAGCACGATCTGGCGGCTGCGGCGCGGCCCGCCGAGCCCGGCGAAGAAGATGGACTCTTCCACCTGCGGCGCGACCTCGTGGCTGGTGAACACCCAGCGGTCGCCATTGGGCGCCGCAAGCACCAGCCTGCCCCTGTCGTCGCGGTAAAGCTCGATTTCGGGATGCAGGTGGAAGCGGATGGTGACGGCGTCGTGGCGACCGGACGCGCCGTCGCCGTGCAGGAAGCGGTCGGTGCCGGACAGGAGCGTGCCTTCCGCCGACAGCGCGACCTCACGCTCGTGCCGGATGCCGAAAAGCGGCACATAGCCGTCATGGCTGGCGATGAAGCCCTGCATGCCATGCGTGTCGGTGCGATGGCTGGTGACGCTGCGCGGACCCCGGATCAGCCGTGCGCCGAGCAATCCGTTGACGCGCGGCGAATGGCTGAAGCGCGCCGAGGAGGTGTCGTTGAGGCCGGCGGTGGAGTGGGCGGCCGTGGCGCGCGACAGCGGCCTGAACTCTTCCGAGCCATAGGCGTCGATGCCGGCATTGACGATGAAATGCTGGCGGCCGGACGACATCTCGAAGGACAGGCAGCCGGCATGGGCCTTGTCCGACACCTGGCTTGGCGGCGGCAGGCCGGTATCGGCGATCACCGTGGTGGCGCCCATCGACAGCCGCTCATAGCCCGAATAGGGCGCATGCAGCAGCGGTGCGCCGGCAGTGTCGTCATGGCGCAAGATGGCCGCGATGCGGTCGTGGATGGTCACGCCCATGCCGTTGAACCGGGCCATGCTGCCGTCGCGATGGCGGAAGAAGCGCAGCGCCGGCAACATGCGGTCGATGGCGCCGATCAGCGCCTCGGGCGGCGACTCGGCCTGGTTGGCGTAGGTCTGCCGCAGCGGCAGGAGATCGGCCAGCAGTTCCAGCACGGCAAGCGGGTTGCGCGAGATATGGCCGCCATCGGGCAATATCTGCCGCTCCAGCTCTTCGGCCAGATTGCGCGTGGCGTTGCGCAACGCGGAAGGCGACGCCGGCAGGGACAGGGCGGAAAAGGCCAGCGCAATCCTCGCCCTGAGCTTTTCCTCGCCGTCGGTCATCTCGCGCGCCATGGAGCGCAGATAGCGGATCTGCACCGCCAGCGATTTCAGGTAGCCGCGATAGAAGGGAAGTTCCGCGCCTTGCAGAACGACCGAGGAATGCTGCAGCCAGGCGATGATGCGGCGCGCGACGACCGCCGGCTCCCAGGCGGTGCCACTGATGCGGCCGCCATGGCTGGCGATCCAGTCGCCGACCAGCGCGCGGGCATTGGCCGCGGCAAGCTCCGTGCCGGCGGCGCGCATGTGGCGCAGCCAGCGGAACGAATGCAGCGAGCGCTGCCATTCGCGGTTTGCGCCTTCGATCTGGAACGGCGATTGTCCGCCGGTTTCGATCATCTGGCCCGCGAAGGGATAGCGGCCGTAATAGATTTCCAGCGCGATCTGCTGGTCGGCAAGACGCAGGTCAGGCGGGGCGATCAGAACCCGTTCGGGCGTGCGGCCGGCAAAGCGCCAGCGATAGACCGGGCCGCCGCGCAAGCGACGGCGTGCCTTGCGCCAAAGCTCTTTGGCGACGAGCGCCCAAAGGTCTGCCGTGTTGCCCGTGGCAATCGACAATCAGTGCCTCCAGAAAAGAAAATATCCGCCCGCAAGCCAGAATTATCTGATTCACGACATTATGCGAAGGCGAATTTGGTCGCGCAGGCGCAACTGGGGATAAGCCTTCCGGCTTCGGGCCGCCACCCGCAGGTTAATGCCATTTGCGACAATGGGTGTGCGATCTCGCATTTTTCACCCTTAATTTATGTAAAATCGGCTCCGAAAACGTCGATTTTATAGCTTTCGAAACCGCCAGACATGCGGTTTGCCTTGACTCGACGGTCGTTTTCCTGTCTACAGCCTCGCAATTCCGCGACGAGTAAAACCACTCCGAGCAGCCGACCGGGACCCATAGCGGTATAAAGAGATCCCGGAGGTCAACACCCGGCAGCGCGATGCGCCCCCGGGTGCCATTCGGCTTTGGCCATTTGTCCGGCCCGGATGCTTGGCTCTCAGGCGCGGAACCATTACCTCTGGCAGGGAAACCCGTCAGAGACAGAAGGAAGATCGATGTTCGAATCGCTGCAAGAGCGACTTGGCTCCATTCTCAACGGCCTGACCGGCCGTGGCGCGCTGTCGGAAGCCGATGTTTCGGCTGCCCTGCGCGAAGTACGCCGCGCCCTCATCGAGGCCGACGTGGCGCTGGAGGTCGTGCGTTCCTTCGTTGACCGCGTGCGCGAGAAGGCCGTCGGCGCGGCCGTGCTCAAGTCGATCAAGCCCGGCCAGATGGTCGTCAAGATCGTCCATGACGAGCTGATCGAGATGCTGGGCGCCGAGGGCGTGGCAATCGACCTCAACGCCCCTGCCCCGGTCGTGATCATGATGGTCGGCCTGCAGGGCTCGGGCAAGACCACCACCTCCGCCAAGATCGCCAAGCGGCTGACCGAGCGCCAAGGCAAGAAAGTGCTCATGGCCTCGCTTGACACGCGCCGGCCTGCCGCGCAGGAGCAGCTGCGTCAGCTCGGCGAGCAGACCAATGTCGCCACGCTTCCCATCGTCGCAGGCCAGACCCCGGTCGATATCGCCAGGCGCGCCGTGCAGGCGGCCCGGCTCGGCGGCCATGACGTCGTCATCCTCGACACCGCCGGCCGCACGCATATCGACGAGCCGCTGATGGTCGAGATGGCCGACATCCGGCAGGCCTCGAACCCGCATGAAATCCTGCTGGTGGCCGACAGCCTGACCGGCCAGGACGCCGTCAACCTCGCCAAGAATTTTGACGACCGCGTCGGCATCACCGGCCTCGTGCTCACCCGCATGGACGGCGACGGCCGCGGCGGCGCGGCCCTTTCCATGCGCGCCGTCACCGGCAAGCCGATCAAGCTCATCGGCACCGGCGAGAAGATGGACGGGCTGGAGGAGTTCTATCCCAAGCGCATCGCCGACCGCATCCTCGGCATGGGCGACATCGTTTCGCTGGTCGAGAAAGCCGCCGAAACCATCGACGCGGAAAAGGCCGCGGCGATGGCCAGGAAGATGCAGTCGGGCAAGTTCGACCTGAACGACCTCGCCGGCCAGTTGCAGCAGATGCAGAAGATGGGCGGCATGGGCGGCATCATGGGAATGATGCCCGGCATGGGCAAGATGAAGGACCAGATTGCCGCCGCCGGCTTCGACGACAAGATGTTCGCGCGCCAGCTCGCCATCATCTCCTCGATGACCAAGGCCGAGCGCGCCAATCCCGACATTCTCAAGCACAGCCGCAAGAAGCGCATCGCCTCCGGCTCCGGCACCGACGCGGCCGAGATCAACAAGCTGCTCAAGATGCACCGCCAGATGGCCGACATGATGAAGGCCATGGGCGGCAAGGGCAAGGGCGGCGGCATGATGCGCGGGCTGATGGGCGGCATGGCGCAGAAGATGGGCCTTGGCGGCATGATGCCCGGAATGGGCGGCATGCCCGACCTTTCCAAGATGGATCCCAAGCAGCTCGAGGCGCTGAAGAAGCAGGCGGAAGCCGCCGGCCTCGGCAACGGCCTGCCCGGCGGGCTTCCGGGTCTCGGCAGTGGCGGCTTGCCGGGTTTGCCCGGCGGCGGCATGAAGCTGCCCGGCCTCGGCGGCGGGCTTCCGGGCCTCGGAAAGAAGAAGTGAGGGCAGCGACATGAACGACGCCGACGTCAAGAACCTGCTCGCCCAGTACCGCGCCTCGATCGACAATATCGATGCCGCGCTGGTGCATATGCTGGCCGAGCGCTTTCGCTGCACCAAGGCGGTGGGCGTGCTGAAGGCCACCCACGGCCTGCCGCCGGCCGACCCGGCGCGCGAGCAGAACCAGATCGCGCGGTTGCGCCGTCTTGCCGACGAAGCGCAGCTCGACCCCGATTTCGCGGAGAAATTCCTGAACTTCATCATCCGCGAAGTGATCCGCCATCATGAGGCGATCGCCCAAGAAAAGACAGTGTCCACAACATGAGCGCACAGCTTGCGACTCTTATCGCTGCGATAATAGCAGCAGTTGTATCGTTAATAGCGGCGGCGGCATCATTTTATGCAGTTTACTATCAATCGACACGCTCTTCTCGGCTTCGTTTGGCTGAGTTTCGGAGAGAGTGGATAGAAGTTCTTCGGATAAAGATGGCAGAGTTTCTTGCCATTCATTTTCAACGAGACAGTGTCAGTACGCTTATTAATGGAAGTTTTAACGACACCGATAATTTATTTGAGAGCACAAAAAAACATATCGAGCTAACCACGTCTCTTGGAGAAAGACTCTCCTATGTTCAGTTAAGCTTAAACAGCTCAGAGACAGCCCATAGAGAGCTTATTGATATTATGTACTTCATGGTTAACAACCCGTTGCCTGAAGTGGAAAAGGAGTACCAACGGGTTGGTTTTAAGTTCACTGAAAAGGCTGGTGAGGTTCTCAAGTCTGAGTGGACTAGGTTAAAACAAGAAATGTAGAAGGAACTGAACAAAATGTCACTGAAGATTCGTCTGGCCCGCGCGGGCTCCAAGAAGCGCCCCTATTACCATGTCGTCATCGCCGACGTGCGCAGCCCGCGCGACGGCCGCTTCATCGAGATCATCGGCGCATGGAACCCGATGCTGCCCAAGGATGGCGAGCGCGTGAAGCTCGACGCCGACCGCGCCCGGCACTGGCTGGCCAACGGCGCCCTGCCGACCGACCGCGTCGCCCGCTTCCTCGACGAGGCCGGCGTTTCCAAGCGCGACGCCCGCAGCAACCCGACCAAGGGCACGCCGGGCAAGAAGGCGCAGGAACGCGCTGCCGCCATCAAGCAGGCTCAGGAAGAAGCCGCTGCCGCGCTGGCCGCCGCCAATGCCGCTCCGGCCGAAGAAGCCTCGGCCGAGTAATCCTTCAGCTTCGGCTGGAATTGGGACGGCGGGTTTCGGCCCGCCGTTTTCTTTTCCGGCAGCTTCATAAAACCTGTCCGCACCGGCGTCCCTCGCCGGCCGGTCGCCTGTCGCCACAACGCAACCGCGTGAAACCATGATCCGCATCGAAAACGTCAGCAAGCAGAACAGCCACCGGCTGCTTTTCATCGAAGCTTCCGCAACCCTGCAGAAGCAGGAGAAGATCGGCCTTGTCGGTCCCAACGGCGCCGGCAAGACCACGCTGTTTCGCATGATCAACGGCGAGGAGCTGCCCGACGAGGGCCAGGTCTCGACCGAACGCGGCATAACCATCGGCTATTTCAACCAGGATGTCGGCGAGATGGCCGGCCGCAGCGCGGTGGCCGAGGTGATGGAGGGTGCCGGCCCGGTGAGCGAGGTGGCGGCCGAACTGCGTGATCTCGAGGCCGCGATGGTCGATCCGGACCGCGCCGACGAACTCGACACGATCATCGAGCGCTATGGCGAGGTGCAGGCCCGCTATGAAGAACTCGACGGCTATTCGCTCGACGGCCGCGCCCGCGAGGTGCTGTCCGGTCTCGGCTTCAGCCAGGAGATGATGGACGGCGACGTCGGCAAGCTTTCGGGCGGCTGGAAGATGCGCGTGGCGCTGGCCCGCATTCTCCTGATGCGGCCCGACGTGATGCTGCTCGACGAACCGTCGAACCATCTCGACATCGAAAGCCTGATCTGGCTGGAGGAATTCCTGAAGGGCTATGACGGCGCGCTCTTGATGACCTCGCACGACCGCGCCTTCATGAACCGCATCGTCAACAAGGTCATCGAGATCGACGGCGGGGCGCTGACGTCCTATACCGGCGACTACGAGTTCTACGAGCAGCAACGCCAGCTTGCCGACAAGCAGCAGCAGGCGCAGTTCGAGCGCCAGCAGGCGATGCTGGCCAAGGAGATCAAGTTCATCGAGCGCTTCAAGGCGCGCGCCTCGCATGCTTCGCAGGTGCAAAGCCGCGTGAAGAAGCTGGAAAAGATCGACCGCGTCGAGCCGCCCAAACGCCGCCAGACGGTGGCCTTCGAGTTCCAGCCCGCACCGCGCTCGGGCGAGGATGTCGTCACGCTCAGGAATGTGCACAAGCGCTATGGCAGCAAGATCATCTATGAGGACCTCGACTTCCAGGTCCGCCGCAAGGAGCGCTGGTGCATCATGGGCATCAACGGCGCGGGCAAATCGACGCTCCTGAAACTGGTCGCCGGCGCCTCGGAACCGGATCAGGGCACGGTGGCGCGCGGCCCGAGCGTCAAGATGGGCTATTTCGCCCAGCACGCCATGGACCTGCTGGACGGCGACCTGACCGTGTTCGAGCAACTTGAGCGCAACTTCCCGCAGGCGGGACAGGCGCCGCTGCGCGCGCTGGCCGGCTGCTTCGGCTTTTCCGGCGACGAGATCGAGAAGAAATGCCGGGTGCTTTCGGGCGGCGAAAAGGCGCGTCTCGTCATGGCGATCATGCTGTTCGATCCACCGAACCTGCTGGTTCTGGACGAGCCGACCAACCATCTCGACATCGCCACCAAGGAAATGCTGATCGAGGCGCTGTCACGCTATGAAGGCACCATGCTCTTCGTCTCGCACGACCGCCATTTCCTCTCGGCCCTTTCCAATCGCGTGCTGGAACTGACGCCCGACGGCATCCACACCTATGGCGGCGGCTATACCGAGTATGTCGAGCGCACGGGTCAGGAAGCGCCCGGCCTGCGGCACTGAACCGACACCTGCGCCGGCACAATGGCTCCGGCGCAGCCCCCTGCGGGCAAGCCCGGCTTCGCTCCTCCCCCGGCCTCAGCCCATCACCAGCGCCTTCCGCCGTCGTGAGCGGTGGCGAAAGCGGACAATATCGCGCACCAGCCCATTATTGACCTCAACCATAGTTGAGGTTCTAGAAGCAGTGTCGGCACGCGACGGACGTTCGCAAAAGGAGGCCGACATTGAACAGCAACATTGACGATACACTCCCCTCGGGCGGCGCGGCATCGGTGGCTGCAAGCGCTCCGGCAAGCTGGAGCGAGCTATTCAGCGGAAGGAACGCCTTCTACGCCCTGGCTCTTGCCGGCGGCGTGACGCTGCACGCCGTGAACATGTACATCGCCACGACCGTCATGCCATCGGTGATCGCCGACATAGGCGGGCTCGATTTCTATGCCTGGGCGACCACGCTTTTCGTGGCGGCATCCATTCTCGGCGCGGCGCTCACCGCCAAACTTCTGAAAAGCGCCGGCCCGCGCGGTGCCTATGTCATCGCCACGCTTCTGTTCTGCGTCGGCACGCTGGTCTGTTCGCTGGCCCTCAACATGCCGGTGATGCTGGCCGGTCGCGCGGTGCAGGGGCTGGGCGGGGGTTTCCTCTATGCCCTTGCCTACGGCCTCACCCGTGTCGTGCTGCCCGAACGGTTGTGGGGACGGGCAATCGGCCTGATCTCGGCCATGTTCGGCATCGCCACGCTCATCGGCCCAGCGATCGGCGGCGTCTTTGCCGAATATGGCGCATGGCGGGCCGCGTTCTGGTCGCTGCTTCCCTTCGCCGCCCTGTTCGCGCTTCTGGCCTTCGCCACGCTGCCGCGCAGCAGTTGGGATCACAATGAGCGCGTATCAGTCCCCTTCCTGCAACTGGTGCTGCTGATGGGCGCGGTGCTGGCGGTGTCGGCCGGCAGCCTGTCCGCCGAGACGACATGGAAGCTGGTCGGCCTGCTGGCCGGCCTGTTGCTCATCGCACTCATCGCCGCGGTGGAGACCGGCGCGAAGGCCCGGCTGCTGCCGAAAAAGTCGTTTCGCATCTCGACGCCGCTTGGCGCGCTCTATCTCATGATCGCGCTTCTGATGCTCAGCATGCAGCCCGAAATCTTCGTGCCCTACCTCCTGCAGAAGCTGCATGGGCAGTCGCCGCTCTGGGCGGGCTATCTGGCAGCCCTGATGGCCATCGGCTGGACGGTCGCGTCGTTCCTCAGTTCGCGCTGGCAGGAGCGTGGCGGGGATCGTCTGGCTCTCGCCGGGCCCGTGCTGGCGCTGGCCGGGCTCGTCCTGCTGGCCGTTTTCCTGCCGGTCGAGGGTGGGGGCGACTGGTCGCTGCTGGCGCCGATCAGCGCGGGCCTCATCCTGGTGGGTTTCGGCATCGGTCTGGCATGGCCGAGCCTCGTGACCCGCGTCTACCAGAACGCGCCTGCCACCGAACAGGACCTGGCCGCCGGCGGCATGACCACCGTGCAGCTTTTCGCCATCGCATTCGGCACGGCCTGTGCGGGCATGGTGGCGAATTTCGCCGGCATCGCGGAGCCGGGCGATGTCGCGGGTGCGTCCAGTGCCGCGTTCTGGCTCGGCGGCATCTTTGCCGTCGCCCCGGCCATCGGCGTTCTGGTGGCTGTGAAAGTGGTGCGGCTGACCGGCAGGTAATCGAACCGGACAAAAAAGGCGGCGGAGCCGAGGCCCCGCCGCCTTGTTCATTCAGAGCGTTGAAACGCTCCTCAGTTCCAGTCGCGAATGTCGACGAAGTGGCCGGCGATCGCGGCCGCCGCGGCCATGGCCGGCGACACCAGATGCGTGCGGCCCTTGAAGCCCTGGCGGCCCTCGAAGTTGCGGTTCGAGGTCGAGGCGCAGCGCTCGCCCGGCTTCAGGCGGTCGTCATTCATGGCCAGGCACATGGAGCAGCCCGGCTCGCGCCAGTCGAAACCGGCTTCGATGAAGATCTTGTGCAGGCCTTCGGCTTCCGCCTGTTCCTTCACCAGGCCCGAGCCCGGCACGATCATGGCCGAAACGGTCGAGGCGACCTTTTTGCCTTCCACCAACTTGGCGACCGCACGCAGGTCCTCGATGCGGCCATTGGTGCAGGAGCCGATGAAGACGCGATCGATGGCGATGTCGGTGATCTTGGTGCCGGCGGTCAGGCCCATATAGTCGAGCGCGCGCTTCTTGGAGTTGCGCTTGTTCTCGTCGGCGATCTCGTCCGGGTTCGGCACGACGCCGGTGACGGAGGCGACGTCCTCGGGCGAGGAACCCCAGGTGACAATCGGCGGCAGCTTGGCGGCGTCGAGCACGACGACCTTGTCGAAATGCGCGCCTTCGTCGGTGTGCAGCGTCTTCCAGTAGTCGAGCGCCATGTCCCAGGCCTTGCCCTTCGGGGCGCGCGGCTTGTCCTTCACATAGGCGAAGGTCGTCTCGTCCGGCGCGATCAGGCCGGCGCGGGCACCACCCTCGATCGACATGTTGCAGATGGTCATGCGGCCTTCCATCGACAGCGCGCGGATCGCTTCGCCGGCATATTCGATGACGTAGCCGGTGCCGCCGGCGGTGCCGATCTCGCCGATGATGGCGAGCACAATGTCCTTGGCGGTGACGCCTTCCGGAAGCTGGCCGTCAACACGCACCAGCATGTTCTTGGCCTTCTTCTGGATGAGCGTCTGGGTCGCCAGCACATGCTCGACCTCGGAGGTGCCGATGCCGTGCGCCAGCGCGCCGAAGGCGCCGTGGGTGGACGTGTGGCTGTCACCGCAGACGATGGTCATGCCCGGCAGCGTGAAGCCCTGCTCGGGGCCGACGATGTGGACGATGCCCTGGCGGACGTCGTTCTCGGAATAGTATTCCACGCCGAAGTCGGCGGCGTTTTTCGCCAGCGCCTCGACCTGGATGCGGCTTTCCTCGTTCTTGATGCCGAGCTTGCGGTCGGGCGAGGTCGGCACGTTGTGATCGACCACGGCCAGCGTGCGCTCGGGATGACGAACCTTGCGGCCCGACATGCGCAGGCCCTCGAAGGCCTGCGGGCTGGTCACCTCATGGACGAGGTGGCGGTCGATATAGAGCAGGCAGGTGCCATCGTCCTGACGGTCGACAACGTGATCGTCGAAAATCTTGTCGTAGAGGGTGCGCGGTGCGCTCATTTGCGTAAATCCGTCGATGTGAGAAATGGAGAAGCCCGGCCCATGCCGGAATTCCTGTCGGCCGAAGGCGCGAGCAGGCAGCGACGGCTAGATAAGTCGGCTGGTCAGCGCGCCGGAAATCCGCGCGAAGAAACGTGCCGGCAGGCGCTTCTTGTCCTGCAGCACGAACCCCTTGTAGGCCGGATCGCCGAAAAGTTCTTCCATGCCCGGTTAGATAGCAATCTTTTGGCGAATGGGCAATTGGCCTGAACAGCGCATGCCTGCGATCCCTTCCCGGCCGGGGCAGCGTGCGGTATGAAAATCCCATGTTGCTGATCGTCGGAACAGTCCGCTTGCCGCCCGCCAATCTGGAGGCGGCACGCCCGGTGATGGCGCGCATGGTTTCGGCCAGCCGCGCCGAAGATGGCTGCGCGGAATATTCCTATGCCGAAGACATCCTCGATCCGGGGCTTATCCACGTCAGGGAGATGTGGCGCGACCAGGCCGCGCTCGACCGGCATTTTGTCTCCCCGCATATCAAGGCGTGGCGGGCGGCATGGTCGAAGCTTGGCATAGGGGACCGAAACCTTCGGGTCTACGAAGTGGGCGACCCGCGCGCGACCTGAACGCTGGCGTTCGTCACAGCACCTCGAAGACAAACGTCCTCACCAGCGCGTCGGGCTCGGCGATGGCGTAGCAGCGGAACCACGGGCTTTGCTCCACCGGCTTCCACTTGCCCTGCCGCTCCAGTCCGTCGAAGACCTCCTGGAAACCGCCGCCCTCGAACACCTTGTCGCGCACGGTGAAGATGGCGTGGCCGCCTTTTCGCGTGATGCGCGCCAGTTCGAACAGGCCCGAGGCCGGCGCATGGCCCATGGTGAAGACGCCGGTGGAGAAGACGGCGCGGAAATGCCCGTCGGCCCAGGGCAGCGGCCCGCCCAGCATGGCCTTGCGCAGGTCGGTGTAGCTCTGCCGGCCGCTGGCGATCTTCAGCATCTCGTCCGACAGGTCCAGCCCGGCAATGTCGGTATAGCCCAGCGCCTTGAGTTGCGGGCCGGAAAGGCCGGTGCCGCAGCCGGCGTCGAGCAGCGGACCGCCGCCAACCGGCACGTAGCGTGCCACCCAGGCGGGGATCAGGAAGGGCAGCAGATAGCCGAGCGACGCCGTCTCGCTGTCATAGGTCGCCGCCCATTCAGCATAGGCGGCTTTCAGCGCTTCCGGATCCTCGGCCGTATAGACCGTGTCCAGCGAGGCATTGGCCTTGTCGAGATCCATGCGTTCCTCCCTGCTTCTACGCGCAGGGTGGGGTCGGCGGAGCTTTCCCGTCAAGGGCCGAAAAGCTTTGGCTCAGACCTTCTGGCGACGCAGCCTGCGTTCCAGTCCACGCAACGTCAGCGACAGGCCGATGGTGAGGATCAGATAGATATAGGCCACCATCGAATAGGTCTCGAAGAAGCGGAACGAGCCGGAAGCGTAGACCTTGCCCATCTGGGTGATATCGGCCACGCCCAGCACCGAAACCAGTGAAGAATCCTTCACCATGGCCACGAAATCGTTGCCGAGCGGCGGCAGGATGGTGCGGATGGCCTGCGGCAGCACGATCAGGCGAAAGCGCTGGTAGCGCGTCAGGCCAAGCGCCTTGGCGGCCTCGATCTGGCCCGGTTCGACCGACTGGATGCCGGCGCGGAACACTTCCGAGATGAAGGCCGAATAGCCGATGGTGAGCGCGATGATGGCGCGCCACAGAAGCGAGAAGTCGCGCACCTGAAGCGCCGGGATCAGCCCGGCGTCCTGCAGCGGCGCGGTCAGCGCGTTCCATCCGGCCACGAAGGCCGGCGCGCCGACGAAGGCGATCCAGAACAGCAGCACCAGGACCGGAACGCCGCGAATGATCTCGACATAAAAGCGCGCGCTCTGGCGCAGCCACACCGAGCCCGACAAGCCCATCAGCGCAATGCCCAGCCCAAGTATGGACGCCAGCGCAAAACCGACCAGCGTGACGAAGACGGTGATGCCGATGCCCTTTGCGACCGTCCGGAAGACCTGGGCATAGATGTCGTTGGTGACGATGAAGACCGCGACGGCAATGGCAATCGCGACGGCGATGGCCAGCCACCATGGAAATTCCTTCCTGTCGGGTGAGGTCGGGGAAAGCAGGTGCATCTGCAAATGCGAAGACCGCGAGCTTCGGCGTTTGAGAGCGAGGGCTCTCAGCCTTTGTTTCCGGAGCATGGTCCGGTCCGAAAAGTCCGCAACTTCCCGGAACCATGCTTCCGCCGAAACTGCCTCGGCCTTCCTTGATCCGTCACTCGCCCATCTTGTAGTCGAGGAACCACTTCTTGTTCAGCGTTTCGAACGTGCCATCTTCCTTCATCGAGGCGATCGCGGCATTGATCGGCGCGACGAGGTCGGAGCCCTTCTTGAAGATGAAGCCGAAATCCTCGGTGCCGAGCGGCTCGCCCACCACCTTCAGCGCACCGTTCGAGGAATCGACATAGCCCTTCGCCGCCACGCTGTCGGTCAGCACGAGGTCGACGTCGCCCGACTTCAGGGCCTGCACGGTGGCGCCGAAGGTTTCGAACAGCTTGATGCGCGGGTTCTGCTCGTTGCCGTCGAGGATTTCGTAAACGGCGGTGTAGAAGGGCGAGGTGCCCGGCTGGGCGGCGATCAGCCCGTCCTTGAGATCGGCGAAGCTCTTGGCGTCGGTGAAGCGGCTTTCATCGCTGCGCACCAGCATGAACTGCTGCGAGCGCATGTAGGGGTCGGAGAAGTCGACCTTTTCCTTGCGGTCGTCCTTGATGGTGATGCCGGTCATGCCGATGTTGTACTGCCCGTCGGAAATAGACTGGATCATCGCGTCCCACGAGGTGTTCTGGTACTCGACCTTGAAGTTCAGGCGCCTGGCCATCTCGTTCATGGCGTCATATTCCCAGCCGATCTGCTCACCCGTCTTGGGATCGACGAATTGCAGCGGCGGATAGGCGTTCTCGGTCACCACCGTGACGGCCTTGCCACCGAGATCGGGCAGCGTCTCGGCGGAGGCGGCAGCGGGGGCCAGCACACAGGCCAGCAGCCCGGCCAGTATGAGTTTCAACCTGTTCATGACGCGCTCCGTTCGGAAATATCTTGGATTGAAAAGACAGAATTGACGGCCAGATTAGCCGACTGATAGCGGCATGCAAGAGACGGCCATGCTGCCGGACAGCCCATGGCGCGAAAAATGCGCCCGGTGCCGGCCGCCACGCTTCCAACCTACGGTTTCGTGGCGCCGATGGAGAAGGAGAGCGGAATTTTCGGCGAGGAATCCGGCAGCGCGAACTGCTCGCCGCCGAGTTCGACGAGATCGGGGAAGGCACGCCATACGACGATCTCATGCTCGTTGAGGAAATCGATCCTCAGCCCCGCCCCGATCAGCGCGTTGACGATGTCGCTCAACGGATGAAGCCACTCATAGCAGCGCGTGTGGGTCAGTTGCCTTTCGTCGCCCGTATAGGTCTGGCTGTCGTTCCATGCCAGCGGCGTTTCGCCGGGCGTGCGCCAGCCATATTCCAGCTCGAGCTTGCCGTTCCTGGCCTCGAGCTGGTTCATCTGCGGATGGCCTTCGAGCAGATAGAGCTTGCCGCCGGGGCGCAGCAGCGCCGACACCACCCTTGCCCAGCGGAAGATGTCGTCCAGCCAGTTGATGGCGCCCCAGGTGACGAACACCATGTCGTAGGTACGGCCGAGCACTTCGGGCGCGTCGTAAACCGGGGCCTCCACGAAACGGGCATCGGTGCCGGCGCGCCTGGCAAAGTCGCGCGCCGCCGCAATCGCCTTGGGTGAAAAGTCGAGACCGGTAACGCTCGCGGCCCCCAGATGCTTGAGGCTGAGCGTGTCGAGGCCGATATGGCATTGCAGGTGGACGATGTCCTTGCCGCTGATATCGCCGATTTCGCCAGCTTCCAGCGCGTGAAGGGACGAGCCGCCGGCCAGCACTTTCGCGATGCGGTAGCTGCCGGTGGTGTCAGTGGAATGAAGTTCGGCGCGGTTGTCCCAGTTGCGCAGATTGGCCTGCTTGAACGCGTCCATCGTCTCTCCTCCCGACGGCTGGAAAACAAGGAACAAAAAAGGCGGCCGGAGCCGCCTTTCGTCCAAAGTCCCTTCGCAGGAACTATTCGGCGGCCTTTTCGGCCTCGGCTGCAGCAGCCTTCTCGGCGGCTTCCTGGGCGGCCTTTTCGGCGGCCAGGGCCTCGGCGGCGGCGATCTTCTCGGCTTCGATGCGCGCCTTCTCGGCGTTCAGCGCATCACGCTCGGCTTCGTTCAGCTTGCGGGCGCGCACGCCGGTGTTTTCCGAAATACGGGCCGACTTGCCGCGACGATCGCGCAGGTAGTAGAGCTTGGCGCGGCGGACCTTGCCGCGACGGACGACTTCGACGCCCTCGACCATCGGCGAGTAGACCGGGAACACGCGCTCCACGCCTTCGCCGTAGGAGATCTTGCGCACGGTGAAATTTTCCTGGAAGCCCGAGCCCGAACGCGCGATGACGACGCCTTCATAGGCCTGGACGCGGGTGCGCGAACCTTCGGTGACGCGAACCAGCACGCGGACGGTGTCGCCCGGCTGGAATTCGGGGAGCTTGCGCTTGGCTTCGATCTTGGCGGCCTGTTCGGCCTCGAGCTGACGGATGATGTCCATCGCAATAACCTCTTCTTCGTTCTCAACAGCCAGAGCGCCCGACGCTCGCCGATCCAGTTCCACGACCGTTCGGCTATGCCCTTCTCCCGCAAGGGATCGGAGGCAGGGGCGGTTTCACCGTCCTTGTTGACGGGTTCGGAAGCATCATACTCCCGATTGCGGTCGCGCACATACACGCTTCCGCGCCGATTGTCACCTCTTGGGCGCGGCTTTTTTGGCGCTTTCTGCGATTTCATGGGCCGAATAGAGGTCCGGGCGGCGTTCCCGCGTCAGTTTCTCGGCTTCGGCCCGTCGCCATGCCGCGATTTTCGCATGGTTGCCGGAAATGAGCACGTCGGGAATAGGCCGCCCCTCGAAGTCCTGCGGGCGGGTGTAATGCGGGTGCTCCAGCAGGCCGTTCTCGAAACTTTCCTCGTCGCCCGAACTGTCATTGCCCATGACGCCGGGCAGCAGGCGTACCACCGCATCGAGCAGCACCAATGCGGCCGGCTCACCGCCCGAGAGGATGAAATCGCCGATCGAGACTTCCTCCAGCCCGCGCGCCTCGATGATGCGCTGGTCCACCCCCTCGAAGCGTCCGCACAGGACGATGGCGCCGGGACCGGCCGCAAGCTCGCGCACGCGCGCCTGCGTCAGCGGCTTTCCGCGCGGGCTCATCAGCAGTTTTGGGCGCGGATCATCCGCCGGGGCGGTGGCGTCGATGGCCTTCGCCAGAATATCGGCGCGCATCACCATGCCGGCGCCGCCGCCTGCGGGCGTGTCGTCCACCGTGCGATGGCGGTCTGTGGCGAAATCGCGGATCTGCACGGCTTCAAGCGACCAGTCGCCGCGCTCCAGCGCCCGCCCGGCCAGCGAAAGCCCCAGCGCGCCCGGAAACATCTCCGGGTAAAGCGTCAGCACCGAGGCGCGAAAGCCGCTCACCGGTCGCCTCCGGCATCCTTCGGGCCGCGCTCCCGCGCGTCCGCGCCTTGCTCTTCGTCGCCGGATTCCTCGACGAGCCCGGCGGCAACCGTGTCGATGCGCAGGAAACCGGCCTTGATGTCGATCTCGGGCACTGCGGCCTCGGTGAAGGGCACGAGCACGCCCTTCCTGCCGGCATGGCTGATTTCGAGAATGTCGCCGCCGCCGAAATTCTGCACCGCCGTCACCCTGCCGACCGCGGCGCCGGTTTCGTCCTTCACCGCAAGGCCGATCAGGTCGGCGTGGTAAAATTCGTCCTCCTCGCCGTCGTCGGGCAGGGCCGAGCGGTCGATGAACAGCTCAGTGCCGTTCAACGCCTCGGCGGCGTCGCGGCCGTTCACGCCCTTGAAGCGCACGACCACGACGGTCTTGGCCGGGCGGATGTCGATGACCTCGAAGGCACGGCCGTCCTTCGAAAAGAGCGGGCCGTAGTCGCCCAGCGCCAGCGGATCGCCGGTGAAGGTCTTGACGCGCAGTTCGCCGCGCACGCCGTGCGGAGCGCCGATCACGGCCATCTGGATGGGATTTTCAGGCTTGGGCATGAGCAAAATTGTCCTTTGCCCGTCTCTATCCCCGCCTTTCGCCGATTTCAACGATGCCTTCACGCCTTGCTAACCCGCAGGCATCAGCATGGGCGCAGGCAAATCACAGATGGACCATGCAGCAGGAATTTCTCATCTCCGCCCGCCCCGACCTCCAGCAGGCGCGTGAAAGCTGGCTGAAGGCGCTGGCCGGCGAGCGGCGTCTGTCGGCCCTGACCGTGGAGGCCTATGAACGCGACACGCGCCAGTTCCTCCAGTTCCTCACCGGCCATTGCGGCGGCGCGCCGGGCATCGCCGATATCAGCGAACTGCGCCCGGCCGATCTGCGCGCCTTCCTCGCCGCGCGGCGCGGCGATGGGGCCGGTGCGCGCACGCTGGGGCGCGGCCTTGCGGGCGTCCGCTCCTTCCTGCGCTTTCTGGAACGCCGCGGTCTTGCCAATGCCGCCGGTGCTGCGGCGCTGCGCGCCCCGCGCCAGCCCAAATCGTTACCCAAGCCGCTCACCGCGGCGGACGCCAAACGCGTCGTCTCGGCGCAGGAGCAGCTTGCCGAAGAACCATGGATCGCGGCGCGCAACGCCGCCGTGCTGACGCTGCTTTACGGCTGTGGCCTGCGCATTTCCGAAGCGCTGGGGCTCTCCGGAGGCGAACTCACAAGCGCCGAAGAAACAGCGTTGCGCATCACCGGCAAGGGCGGCAAGACGCGGCTGGTGCCGGTGCTGCCGGTGGCGCTGTCGGCGGTTGCCGAATATCGCAAGCTTTGCCCTTATCATCTCGCGGCCGAAACACCGTTGTTTCGCGGCGCGCGCGGCGGGCCGCTCAATCCGGCGATCATCCAGCGCGAGATGCAGAAGCTACGTTCCGCGCTTGGGCTTGCCGACACGGCGACGCCGCATGCGCTGCGCCATTCCTTCGCCACCCATCTGCTCGGGCGCGGCGGCGATCTGCGCACCATTCAGGAACTGCTCGGCCATGCCAGCCTCTCGACCACGCAGGTCTATACAGGGGTCGATACGGCACGGCTGCTCGACATCTATGAGGCGGCGCATCCGCGCGCATGACACGCCGGCCGCCCGCGTCGAAAATTCGCCACGTCCGGTTAACGGTTTTGCCGCTTTTTGCGCTTAACGCTGGTGGCATGAAACGCGCTCTCGCAATCGCCGACCGCACCGCGCTCGCGACACTCGTCCTGATCGTCGGGCTCAATGTCCTGTTTTTCATCTCCTTCGTCGTCACCATGATGCTGGCCATGGGCAAGGCCCATGCCGAGGCGCCTGCCTGCAAGGGCATCGATATGCTGGCGTCGCTCGAAAAAAGCGACCCGGCGCTGGCGGCCTCGATCAGGGACGAGGCGGACAAGACGCCGAACGGCAAGGGCCTTCTGTGGAAGATCGAGAAGGCCGGCGAAAAGCCGTCCTATCTGTTCGGCACCATGCATATGGCCGATCCGCGCGTGACGACCATGCCCGCCCCGGCACAACAGGCCTACGAGGCGGCTGACATGGTGGTGATCGAGACCACCGAAATCCTCGACCAGTCCAAAATGATGGCCGCCATCATGAAGGAGCCTGATCTCACCATGTTCACCGACGGCACGACGCTTACGTCGCTCCTGCCGCCGCAGGATGTGGAGATGGTGGAAAAGGCGCTCGATGCGCGCGGTATCCCGGCCGGCAGCGTCGACAAGATGAAGCCGTGGATGCTTTCGGCGATGGTCGCCCTGCCCGCCTGCGAACTCGCGCGCAAGGCTGACGGCGCGCCGGTGCTGGACGTCAAGCTGGCCAGGGACGCCGAGGCCGCCGGCAAGGAGATCGACGGGCTGGAGACGGTTGCCGACCAGTTGCGCGCCATGGCGTCGCTGCCGATGGAATTCCACATCAAGGGGCTCGTCGACACGCTGAAGCTCGGCGAGCGCATCGATGATGTGAACGAAACCATGATCGTGCTCTACCAGCACGGCGACACCGGCATGTTCTGGCCGTTGTTTCGCGCCGTGCTTCCCGATGAAGCGGGCACAGACGACGGCTTCGCCGCCTTCGACGAGACGATGGTGACGGCGCGCAACCGCACCATGGCCGAGCGGGCCGAGCCGATCCTGAAACGGGGCAACGCCTTCATCGCGGTCGGCGCCATGCACCTGCCGGGCGCCGACGGGTTGATCGAACTGCTACGCGCACGCGGCTACACGCTCACCGCAGCGGGCTGAACATGCTCTTGGCGGGTCGATCACGATCCGGTGAAACCAAATATCGTCTTGGCCGTTATAGGCGCATGCAACCGACGGAGACTTGATCATGGCCAAGCCCGAACGCATGCCCGATCCGCAGGCGAACGATCCGGCAAAGACGCCTCCCCCGATCGACCCGAAGCTGGGCCAGGCCGAGCCGCGCAATCCGGCCTCCAACCCCGCCACGCAGCAATCCGTCAGCGGCGGCAGCATGTTGCTGATCGCGGCCATCGTGGTCGTTCTTGCGGTGATCGCCTATTTCATCTTCTTCCCCGGCGTGGCCAATACGCCGGTAGAGCCCGAGGGCCAGACGACGACCGAGCCGGCAGCGCCGGCGACACCTGCGCCGGAAACGACCGCACCCACTGCTCCGGCAGCACCCGCCACGCCGGAACCGCAATCGACCACGCCAACGCAACCGGCACCTGCACAGCCTGCGCCGACTGCCCCGGCGCCCGCACCGGAATCGACGACGCCCACCCCACCGGCAACAACGCCGGAACCGCAGTCGAACGCGCCAGCCCAACCCGCACCTGCACCGACACAGCCGGCGCCTGCACAATAGCGCTCAGGCAGCGGACGCAAAAAAGGCCCGCCAGATGGCGGGCCTTGGCATATTCGAAATAGCGCCGGCTCAGCCGAGCTTTGCGTCCAGCGATACCTTGATGGCGCCGAGCGCCCTGGAGACCGGGCAGCCGGCCTTAGCCTGCTCGGCAAGCTCCTTGAACTTCGCGGCATCGATGCCCGGCACGGTGCCGACCAGCGTCAAGGCGCTTTCGGTGATCTCGAAGCCGCCGCCCGCCGCCGGTCCATAGGTCACCACCGCTTTGGCGTCGAGCTTTTCGGCGGGCGTGCCGTTCTCGGCGAGGAAGTGCGAAAGCTGCATGGCAAAGCACCCGGCATGGGCGGCCGCGATCAGTTCCTCGGGATTGGTGCCGGATTTCCCGCTTTCGTCCTGGAAGCGACCCTTGAACGAATAGGGCGTGGACGCAAGCGTGCCGCTTTGCGTGTCGAGCGTGCCGTTCCCTTCGGTCAGGCTTCCCTTCCAGACGGCGGTTGCTTGGCGATGCATGTTTCTCTTCCTCCTGATTTTTCCATCGCCGGCAATGCGGCGACCCGTGCGAATATAGAGCCTTGCCTGCCGGTGGCCATCAGGATTTTCCCTCGGGCGCGCCAGACTGGCCCTTTGCCGCTCCGATCTTGCGTTTCGCGCACGATCTTCCCACATAATGGCGGACAGGAGAGCTTGAATGACCAAAACCGGTTTCGACACCGGCACGATTGCCGGCGACGAGAAGAAGGTGCGTGAGAAATTCTGGCGCACGGCAAAAAAGGCAGCCCGCCACATCCCCTTCATGGACGAAGTGGTGGCAGGCTATTATTGCGCGCTCGACAGGCAGACCCCGCTGAAAGCGAAGGGCATATTGCTTGCGGCACTGGCCTATTTCGTGCTGCCCTTCGATGCGGTTCCCGACGTTCTGGCCGGCATCGGCTTCACCGACGACATCGCCGTGCTGACGGCTGCGATCGCTGCGGTCAGCGCCCACATGACCCCCGCCCACCGGCTGGCGGCGCGGGAAGCACTTGCCCGCCAGGACTGAGCTTTTTCGTACAAGCCGCCCCCGCAACTTCGCATGCCGGGGCGGCATTTCCTGTTGACGCAAACATTGCAGGCTGAAACGCAGAGTCAAATTCTTGCCGCTTTCGTGGCTTTCAACCGCTGTCAGGGACGGTGTCGACCGCTTTTTGCGGCGTGTGCAAAGGGCGTCGATGCCATGGCGGAAATGACTTTTTAAGACGTATTCACGCTTTGGTAACCCAGATTAAATCAAAATGAACCCAGCCGGGCAGGGCGAATCCTGACTGCCCGCCTCCCACACCATGCAAAGAACAGGGAATTCAAAAACAATGCGCCCATTCATTGCTCTCGCTACGAGCCTGTTTCTGGTTGCCAGCGCCGCCCCCTCGCTTGCCCAGTCGGCCACCAAGATTGGCCAGCACAATGCATGGGGCACCTACAGCTATCAGGCCAATACCGGTAAGGTCTGCTACGTCCTGACGGTTCCCACCGACAAGCAGCCGACCAATCTCGACCATGGCGACATCTTCTTCTTCGTCAGCCAGCGGCCCGGCCAGTCGGTTTCCTACGAGCCGCAGTTCATCGCCTCCTACGACTTCCAGGCCAATTCCAAGGTCACGGTCACGGTGGGCAACAAGAACTTCACCATGTTCACGCGCGGCAAGTCGGCCTGGGTGGAAAACGCCGCCGAGGAGCCGTTGCTGATCGCCGCCATGAAGGGCGGCGCGGACATGAAGGTCGCGGCCAAGTCCGGACGCGGCAACCCCACCGAATACACGTTCTCGCTGAAGGGCATTTCGGCGGCACTGCAGTCGATCTCGGCCTGCAAGTAAGACGCTTTTCCCTGTTTCTTCGAGGCCGGATCCTGCGATCCGGCCTTTTTTAGTTTCCTGCGTCAGTTCGGCGCGCGGGACGCATCCTGCGCATGCTGCGTGGCCGCCGCTTCGGCGCGGCGCCGTCTCAGCGCATCGGCCGCGAAGACGCGCGACAGCGCGTGATAAAGCGGCTCGCGCGAGATGATGCGCGCCGTGCCGTAGCCGAGCATCGAGGCGAACATCAGCGCAATGACATTGTCATGGTTGCCGGTCATCTCCAGGATGATGACGAAGGCGGTCATCGGCGCCTGCACGACGCCGGCGAAATAACCGGCCATGCCAAGCACGGCCGCAAGGCCGATATTGGAGCCGAACAGCAGGCCGAGCGAGCTGCCGAGCCCCGCGCCCACCGCCAGCGAGGGCGCGAAGATGCCGCCGGGAATGCCGGAGATCATCGACAGCAGGCCGGCGGCGAGTTTTTCCACGAAGAACAGCCAGGGCAGCGGCGCGCCTTCGATCGCGCCGCACGCCTGCTCATAGCCGGTGCCGAAGGTGAGCCCGCCCGACAGGAGGCCGATGACGGCCACGCCGAGGCCGCAGCCGCCGGCAAGCAGCAGGGTGCGCTTCAGCGGCGAAGGCGTCAGCCAGCGGCGGACGCGCCGCGAGGCTTTCAGCGCGAGCGTGCTGAAGCTGGCGCCGAGCGCGCCGCCGAGGACGCCGCAGACGATGACCAGCGGCCAGTCGCCGGGAAAGGCGGCGGTGACGTCGGTGACGCCGAAATAGGTGTAGTTGCCGACGAGGCCGAGGGAGGCCAGGCCCGCCAGGATGACGGCCGAAAGCACCAGCCCGTTTGTGCGCGCCTGATAGGAACGGCCCATCTCCTCGATGGCAAAGACGATGCCCGCGAGCGGCGTGTTGAAGGCGGCCGCGATGCCTGCCGCCGAACCGGCGAGGATGAGCCCGCGCGCCTGCGCCATGCCGCCCCAGCGCGCCGCCTGCAGCATGATCGACGCGCCGACCTGCACGGTCGGGCCTTCGCGGCCGATGGAAGCGCCGCAGAACAGGCCGACCACGGTGAGCAGGATCTTGCCCGCCGCCAGCCGCAGCGACAACAGGCGGCTGCGTTCCGCATCCTCCCGCAAGTGCCGCGCGGCGATTGCCTGCGGTATGCCGCTGCCCTGCGAGCCCGGAAACAGGACGAAGGCCGCCCACGCGCAGGCGACAAAGCCCGCCGGCGTGACGACAAGCGGCAGCCAGGCGTTCCAGCCTTCGCCTGCGGTCGTCAGCTTGAACAGGTGCTGTGCGGCGTCGGCCAGCTTGGCGAAGAGCACGCTGATGAGGCCGATGGCAAGCGCGCCGGCCCAGAATACCAGTCGCGGCTGCCAGACGCGCCGCGATGTGAGGATGGCCCGCGAGCGCCGGAGCATCGGAATTCGTTTCGCGCTTCGGGCCAATGCGGACGTCCTTTTGCTGCGATCCTGCCTGCCGGGCATCAACAGGACGCGTTCCGTGCCTGTCAACCTTTGCCGATAAGGTGCTGGATGGTTGCGCACTTGGCATTGCTTTGCGACAACACCATCTCTGGGACCGTGACGCGGACGCCAAGTCGTGCTATGTGCGCGCTTTCGGTCCGCCAGAGGCGGCAACACAACCCCAGAAATTCCGTATCATGGCTTTTTCGCTCGATCTCACTGCTGACAGCACCCGCAACGCGTTGCGCCCCGGCATGGCGCAGGAAAAGGCTTCGCTGATCGGCCTGACGCGCGCCGAGATGGCGAAAGCACTCGTCAATGCCGGCATCGTGCCCGAGCGCCAGGCCAAGATGCGCGTGCAGCAGCTCTGGCACTGGCTCTATGTGCGCGGCGTCTCCGACTTCGCGCATATGTTCAACATATCGAAGGATCTGCGCGCGGCGCTCGCCGAGCATTTTTCCATCGGCCGCCCCGAAATCGTCGAGGAGCAGATTTCCAACGACGGCACGCGCAAATGGCTGTTCCGCTTTCCGCCGCGCGGAGCGGGCCGTCCGGTCGAGATCGAAACCGTCTACATCCCCGAAGAAGGGCGCGGCACGCTGTGCATCTCCAGCCAGGTGGGCTGCACCCTGACCTGCTCGTTTTGCCACACCGGCACGCAGAAGCTGGTGCGCAACCTCACCGCCGAGGAAATCCTCGCCCAGCTTCTGTCGGCCCGCGACCGGCTGGGCGACTTCCCCGACCGCGACACGCCGGCCGGCGCCATCGTGCCGAGCGAGGGGCGCAAGGTGTCCAACATCGTCATGATGGGCATGGGCGAGCCGCTCTACAATTTCGAGGCGGTGAAGAAGGCGCTGCTGATCGCCTCCGACGGCGACGGGCTGGCGCTGTCGAAGCGCCGCATCACGCTCTCCACCTCCGGCGTCGTGCCCGAAATCTACCGCACCGGCGAGGAGATCGGCGTCATGCTGGCGATCTCGCTGCACGCCACCAATGACGATTTGCGCGACCTCCTGGTGCCGATCAACAAGAAGTTCTCGCTCAAGGAACTGATGAAGGCCTGCCGGGAATATCCGGGCCTGTCCAATGCGCGGCGCATCACCTTCGAATATGTGATGCTGAAGGAGGTCAATGACAGCCTCGACGACGCCAAGGCGCTGGTGAAGCTGCTGAAGGGCATTCCGGCCAAGATCAACCTGATCCCGTTCAACCCGTGGCCGGGCTCGAACTACCAGTGCTCGGATTGGGAGCAGATCGAGAAGTTTGCCGACTATATCAACGCGGCCGGCTATGCCTCGCCGATCCGCACGCCGCGCGGCCGCGACATCCTGGCCGCCTGCGGCCAGCTCAAGTCGGAATCGGAGCGGCTGAAGAAGTCCGAGCGCCTGGCGCTGGAAGCCATGATGATCGCGGGGCACGGCGAAGCGTGACCGGCGTGCTGGCCATCGTCTTGCGGCTGGCGGTCATTCTTCTGGGCTATATCGGCGCGTCGCTTGCCGCGAGCGCCTTCGTGAACATCCTGATGTTCGGGCCCCTCGGGATGGGGCCGGATGGCTCGATCGCCCCGGCGTTCATATTCACCATCCCGTTCACGGCGCTGTTCGTCGCCTATTTTGCTTTCCTGCCGGCGTTGCTCGCGGTGCTAGCCACGGAATTTCTCGGCAAGCGCGACTGGCTGACCCATGCGCTCGGCGGCGGGGCCGTGGCGCTGGCCGCCATCGGTCTCATGTTTGCCGGCATGAATGCCACGCAGGACTTTGGCGACGAAGGCTTCGACCTTCCCCGGCTGGACCAACCGCAAATGGCGTTGCTGTTCGTCGGCGCCGGGCTTGTCGGCGGCATTGCCTACTGGCTGATCGCCGGCCGCTCGGCGGGTAGCTGGCGACAGGATACGCGTCTGCCGCCTAGCGCGCCTGCGCCGTGATGATCTTCAGCGCGAAGGCCGAAAACACGCCTGCGAACAGATAGTCCACCACACGCGTGACGCGCGGGCTTTTGCGCAAGAGCCCGGAGAACCTGTCGGCCGCGATCACCATCGTCGCCGTCAGCGGCAGCGACAGAGGGATGAACAGCAGCCCGAGGAAGAACAGTTTCTGTGGCGCATACGGGTCGTGCGCCGAGACGAATTGCGGCAGGAAGGTCATGAAGAACAGGATGATCTTCGGGTTGAGCAGGTTGATGCCCAAACCCGTCAGCCAGTTCTGGAACAGGCTGTGCGCGCCCGACCCCTTCATCTTTTCCGGCGCGAAGGCGGAACCGTTCCTGACGGCCTGCCAGGCAAGCCAGAGCAGATAGCCGGCGCCACCTGCTTTCAGCACCATGAAGGCCTGTGGCGACGCCACGATCAGCGCGGACAGGCCGACCGCCACCAGAACGGTATGGATGACGATGCCGGTGAAGGCGCCGGACATGCAGGCAAAGCCCGCTCCCCGCCCTTCAGACAGCGCGCGGCCGACGAACAGCGTCATGTCCGGGCCCGGCGTGATGGCGATGATGAAGGTGGCAGCTGCGAATTGCAGTATGATGGCGATTTCGGGAACGAAGGACATGTGTGGGAGGCTCATTGTAGCGTGAGCGGCAGCATAATCGAAACCGCCATGCCATGCCACGCACAAAACGCCGGCAGGACAAGCCTTGCCCGCCTCGCCGTTCCTGTTAAAAGTGCCGCCGGAAGCGGTGCCGCGAGGGCGGCGCGCGGCAACAGGAACCGGATCGACTATGTCCAAGTGGAAAGACGTGAAAAAGGTCGTGCTCGCCTATTCCGGCGGCCTCGACACCTCCATCATCCTGAAATGGCTACAGACGGAACTGGGCGCGGAAGTCGTGACCTTCACCGCCGATCTCGGCCAGGGCGAGGAACTTGAGCCGGCGCGCAAGAAGGCCGAGATGCTCGGCATCAAGGAAATCTTCGTCGAAGACGTGCGCGAGGAATTCGTGCGCGATTTCGTCTTCCCGATGTTCCGCGCCAATGCCGTCTATGAAGGCGTCTATCTGCTCGGCACCTCGATCGCCCGCCCCCTGATCTCAAAGCACCTGATCGAGATCGCCGACAAGACCGGCGCCGACGCCATCGCCCACGGCGCGACCGGCAAGGGCAACGACCAGGTCCGCTTCGAGCTTTCGGCCTATGCGCTGAACCCCGACATCAAGATCATCGCGCCGTGGCGCGACTGGGCTTTCAAGAGCCGCACGCAACTGCTGGAATTCGCCGAGCAGCACCAGATCCCGGTCGCCAAGGACAAGAAGGGCGAAGCCCCGTTCTCCGTCGACGCCAACCTGCTGCACTCCTCCTCCGAGGGCAAGGTGCTGGAAGACCCGGCGCTGGAAGCGCCCGAATATGTGCATATGCGCACCATTTCGCCGGAAGCCGCGCCCGACAAGGCGACCGTCATCAAGATCGGTTTCGAGAAGGGTGACGCCGTATCCATCAACGGCGTGCGCATGAGCCCGGCAACGCTGCTCACCAGGCTCAACGAATATGGCCGCGACAACGGCATCGGCCGTCTCGACCTCGTGGAAAACCGTTTCGTCGGCATGAAGTCACGCGGGGTTTATGAAACGCCGGGCGGCACGATCCTGCTGGCCGCGCATCGCGCCATCGAGAGCATCACGCTCGACCGGGGTGCAGCCCACCTCAAGGACGAGCTGATGCCGCGCTATGCCGAACTGATCTACTACGGCTTCTGGTTCTCGCCCGAGCGCGAAATGCTGCAGGCGGCAATCGACCTCAGCCAGAGACAAGTGGAAGGCGAAGTCACGCTCAAGCTCTACAAGGGCAATGTGATGGTGATCGGCCGCGAGAGCGAAAAGTCGCTTTATTCCGACAAGCTCGTCACCTTCGAGGACGATCAGGGCGCCTACGACCAGAAGGACGCGGCGGGCTTCATCAAGCTCAACGCGCTGCGCCTGCGCACGCTGGCCGCGCGCGACCGCCGCTGACATAGTCTTAGCCGCATTTTGCGCGACGCCAGGCGTTACCGCCTGGCTGCAAAATGTTCCAACCGCCGGCCTTCGGGCCGGCGTTTCGCTATCTACCTGTTGAGCATGATCTTTTCCGAAACCCGGTTTCCACTTTTCGCCGGCGCGGCCTTCGGTTCGGGATGATGCCTCCCAAAGAAAAGGCCGCCGCTTCTTTCGAAGCAGGCGGCCCCGTTCTTTCGTCCGGCGTGCGGTCGTCAGCCGTGATCCTCAAGGGAGCGGCCGCACGTCATGCGCTTCAGCGAAGAGGCTGCTCCCCGCGAAGGCAATCCGCCGAGACCTCACTCCGGAAAACGAAATCACTCGACATCGGATCACCTCCTTTCGATTGGTTGAACATGCAACACAATGTGGGAGCTTTCTGCCGCTTGCGCAAGACCTTCGTGACATGCGGTTGAGTTCGCGCACTGCGGGCCTATGCTGCGTCGACGGGGGAAACAATGATGCGGCCTGTGCGCATGGCATCGCTGGCAGTCGCGCTCGCCGCACTGATGCCGACACATGCGATTGCGAAAAGCTGCAAGCAGGTTAGGTCCTGCGAGGAAGCGGTCGAACTCTGGTGCGGCGGCTACAGCCGCGCCGACGGCGACAATGACGGCATCCCTTGCGAGAACGTCTGCTCCACCCGCGAACAGGTGGAGCAGATCAGAAAGCGGATCGGCTGCTGCTGCCGATGCCTGCGGGGCCGTGGCCCGGCCCCGCGGCTTTTCTCACTTCTTGTTCTGGCGATGCTCGATCAGGTCATCGACCACGGCCGGATCGGCGAGCGTCGACGTGTCGCCGAGCGCGCCGAAATCGTCCTCGGCGATCTTGCGCAGGATGCGGCGCATGATCTTGCCCGAGCGGGTCTTGGGCAGACCCGGCGCGAACTGGATCTTGTCGGGCGAGGCGATCGGCCCGATCTCCTTGCGCACATGGGCGATGAGTTCCGTGCGCAGGTCCTCGGTGGCATCGACGCCCGCCATCAGCGTGACATAGCTGTAGATGCCCTGCCCCTTGATGTCGTGCGGATAGCCCACGACGGCAGCTTCCGACACCTTGTCGTGGCTGACCAGCGCCGATTCCACTTCCGCCGTGCCCATGCGGTGCCCGGAGACGTTGATGACGTCGTCCACGCGGCCGGTGATCCAGTAATAGCCGTCCTCGTCGCGGCGGCAGCCGTCGCCAGTGAAATATTTACCCTTGTAGGTGGCGAAATAGGTCTCGATGAAGCGCTGGTGGTCGCCATAGACGGTGCGCATCATGCCCGGCCACGGCTCGGTGATGCACAGATTGCCCGAGCCGGTGCCTTCGATGACCTCGCCGTCATTGTCGACGATCTGCGGCACCACGCCGAAGAACGGCCGGGTTGCCGAACCGGGCTTGAGATCGGTGGCGCCGGGCAGCGGCGAGATCAGGATGCCGCCATTTTCCGTCTGCCACCAGGTGTCGACGATCGGCACCTTCTTTTCGCCGACGACGTTGAAATACCATTCCCAGGCCTCCGGGTTGATCGGCTCACCCACCGAACCCATCACGCGCAGGCTCTTGCGCGAGGACTTCTTCACCCATTCGTCGCCCGCGCCCATCAGCGCGCGGATGGCGGTCGGGGCGGTGTAGAAGATGTTGACCTTGTGCTTGTCCACCACATCCCAGAAGCGCGAGGGCGAGGGATAGTTCGGCACGCCCTCGAACATCAGCGTCGTCGCGCCATTGGCGAGCGGGCCATAGAGGATATAGCTGTGACCGGTGACCCAGCCGACATCGGCCGTGCACCAGTAGATGTCGCCGTCATGATAATCGAAGACATATTGGTGGGTCATCGACGCATAGACGAGATAGCCGCCCGTGGTGTGCAGGACGCCCTTCGGCTTGCCGGTCGAGCCGGAGGTGTAGAGGATGAACAGCGGGTCCTCCGCCTTCATCTCCGCCGGCTTGCAATCCGGTTTCACCGAGGCTGCCTCGTCGTGATACCAGAGGTCGCGCTTGTCGAACCAGGCGATCTTCCCGGCGGTGCGGCGCACCACCAGCACGTTCTTGACGGTGACGTTGTTGCGCGCGGCGATGTCGATCGCCTTGTCGGTGTTCTCCTTCAGCGGGATGGTCCGGCCGCCCCGCAGGCCCTCGTCGGCGGTGATGACGAAGGTCGATTCGCAGTCCACGATGCGCCCGGCCAGGGCGTCCGGCGAGAAACCGCCGAACACCACCGAATGCACGGCGCCGATGCGCGTGCAGGCCAGCATCGCATAGGCCGCCTCGGGGATCATCGGCATGTAGATGGTAACGCGATCGCCTCGTTTGACGCCATGCTTCTTGAGCACGTTGGCCATGCGGCAGACATGCTCGTAGAGCTCGTTATAGGTGATCTTCCTGTCGTCGTAGGGATTGTCGCCTTCCCAGATGATGGCGGTCTGGTTGCCGCGCTTCTTCAGATGGCGGTCGATGCAGTTGTAGGAGACGTTCGTCACGCCGTCCTCGAACCATTTGATCGACACATTGCCGCCGAAGGAGGCGTTCTTGACCTTGGTATAAGGCTTGAACCAGTCGATCCGCTTGCCGTGCTTGCCCCAGAATTTGTCCGGATCCTTCACGCTGTCGGCATACCATTTCTGGTAGGTGTCGTTGTCGATCAGAGCATCTTTCTTCCATGCCGGCTGAACGCGGTAGACCTTGGTGTCGGACATTTTCTCTCCCCAGAAATTGCGAACGGCAAAAACGGTTCGCCGCGCGACTGGCGCGCTGAATATTCGAGCGAATTAATATCATTCCGTCGCAGGGGACAATATTAGACCTTGGGTTCGGATGGCGTCGAGCAAAATGCGCCCAGATGCCGGCGGCCGGTGCGTTCGCGGCGGCGGTGTCCGGGCGGGAAGTATCCCCGGGCGGGCATTGCCGCCAACGTTGTTTGCCAGCGTTGCTTCATTGTCCGGAAAACGAAAAAGCCGCGGAAAACCGCGGCCTTTTTCGTGGAGTAATTGGAGCGGGTGAAGCGATTCGAACGCTCGACCCCAACCTTGGCAAGGTTGTGCTCTACCCCTGAGCTACACCCGCTCGCGCGGTCTTTGTCGACCGAAGCGACGCCTATATGGCCGAAGAGCTTCAGGATTGCAACAGAGAAAATAGCGCTTTTTGCAACTTCTCCGGATCAACCCGTAATTTTTTCGAAAGCCGCTTTCATCCATATCCGCGGCACGGGACGGGCAGGGGATTGTGTATCGCGCCGCCTTGGCCAATAACCGGGGACAGCGACAATCAGCCCGGAAAAACATCATCCATGCCAAAGACTCCCGACGAGCTTCTCGCCTTTCTCGAATCGCTGGGCATTGCGGTCACGACGAAACAGCATCCCCCCTTGTTCACCGTTGCCGATTCGCAGTCGCTGCGCGGCGAGATCGCCGGCGGCCACACCAAGAACCTCTTCCTGAAGGACAAGAAGGACAATTTCTTCCTGGTTACGGTGGACGAGGACGCCGAGGTCGATCTCAAGCAGATCCATCATCTGATCGGGGCTTCCAGCCGCGTTTCCTTCGGCAAGCCCGAGGCGCTGATGGAATTGCTCGGCGTCGTGCCCGGCTCGGTAACGGTGTTCGGTCTCATCAACGACAGCGACAAGCGGGTGAAGCTGGTACTGGACAGCGCATTGATGGACAATGACGTGATCAACGCCCATCCGCTGACCAATGAAGCGACCACGACGATCGGCCGCGACGACCTTCTCACCTTCGTGGAAGCGACGGGCCATGAGCCGCTCGTCTTGAAAGTCTCCGGTTGATTGCCAAATGGAGGACAAGGATACGTTTCGCCCATGCTTTCATGGGAAAAAGGTTTGCCAGGCGGTGACGCCGAAAGGACAGTGATGAGCAATCAAGACAATTCGTTCGGCGGAGCCGACAACAGCTATACGACGACCATGACCTTCGGCAGCCAGCCCGCACCGGCCGGCAACGGCGCTGCGGCCCCCGATGACGCGTCCCTCATCAAGGACACGACCACATCCGGCTTTGCCGCCGACGTGTTGCAGGAATCGCGCCGCCAGCCCGTTCTGGTCGATTTCTGGGCGCCCTGGTGCGGTCCCTGCAAGCAACTGGCTCCGGCGCTGGAGAAGACGGTCCAGCAGGCGGGCGGGCGCGTCAAGCTGGTCAAGATGAACATCGACGACCATCCTTCCGTGGCCGGCCAGCTCGGCATCCAGTCCATTCCCGCCGTCATCGCCTTCAAGGATGGCCAGCCGGTGGACGGTTTCATGGGCGCGGTCCCCGAAAGCCAGATTCGCGAATTCATCGACCGTATTGCCGGCAAGGATGCGGGTCCGCAGCTTGAAGAGGCGCTCGCCGCGGCCGCCCAGGCGCGCGACGCCGGCGATGCGAACACGGCAGCGGCCATCTTCGATTCGGTGCTGCAGCAGGCGCCCGACAATGTCGAGGCGCTGGCCGGCCTTGCCGATCTGCTGTTCGACGCCGGCGACGCGGCCGGTGCCGAGGAGGTGCTGGCGCGTGCGCCCGCCGACAAGGCCGATGCCCCTGCACTCGCCGGCGTGCGAGCCAAGATCGCACTGGCCACGCAGGCCGCCTCTCTCGGCGATCCGAAGGAATTCGAGGCCCGGCTTGCGGCAAACCCGAAAGACCACCAGGCCCGCTTCGACCTGGCCATGATCCAGAACGCTCTGGGCCAGCGTGCCGAGGCTGCCGACAATCTGTTGACGATCGTCAGGACCGACCGCGGCTGGAACGACGATGCGGCGCGCACGCAGCTCCTCCAGCTTTTCGAGGCATGGGGCATGACTGACGAGGTGACGCTGGCCAGCCGCCGCAAATTGTCGTCGCTGCTGTTTTCGTGAACAGGCGAGCGCCGGGCGCCCTTGCATGCGGCCCCCGGCGCTCCAGATGATAGAGCGTGGAGCGGAGGAGAAATGCAGGCGGGAAACGCGCACTACCGTTTCGAGAAGGACATACCGACGACGATTGCGGTATTTCCGCTGGTGGGGGCGCTGCTTTTGCCGGGCGGCCGCATGCCGCTCAATATCTTCGAGCCGCGCTATCTGCAGATGGTCGATGAGGCCATCGGCGGGGGCCGGCTTCTGGGCATGATCCAGCCGGCGCTGGACGGAGCGTTGCGCGCGGACGGCGAGCCCGAACTGAGCGAGGTCGGGTGCCTCGGACGCATCACCTCCTTAACCGAGACCGGCGACGGCCGCTATCTGATCTCGTTGCAGGGTGTGTGCCGGTTTCGCATCGTGCAGGAAGTGAGCGCGAAAGGCCCGTTCCGGCAATGCCGGATCATGCCGTTCGTGGCCGATCTGTCCGAAGACCCGACGGGCACGGAAATCAACCGCCTGGCTTTGCTGAAGGCGTTTCGCGCCTATCTTGAGGCCAACGATCTGGAAGCCGACTGGGACAGCGTCAGCCGGGCCGAGAACGCCATGCTGGTCAATGCGCTGTCGATGATGGTTCCCTACGGCGCTGCTGAAAAGCAGGCGCTGCTGGAAGCCCCCGACCTGAAGACACGGGCCGACACGCTGATCGCGATCACCGAAATGACGCTGGCGCGCGAAAATGACGAGTTCGGCTCCGGCCTGCAGTGAGGACGCCCGTGAGACAGGACAAGCCCACGGTCGATGTGAAACTGCTGGAACTGCTCGCCTGCCCCCTGACCAAGGGGCCATTGACCTGGGATGCGGAAAAGCAGGAGCTGGTGTCGCGCCTTGCCAGGCTCGCCTATCCCGTCCGTGACGGCATCCCGGTGATGCTGCCCTCGGAGGCGCGATCGATCGATGCCGACGACGACGCGCTCCGCCCCGGCACGAAATAGCACCCCCTGTTACGATGGCCGCCGGCAGCGGCGGCGTGTCAGACGACCAGCCGCAGCACCGTCGTCAGCAGGAACTGACGCAGGAAGAAAATGACCAGCAGCACGACGATGGGAGAGATGTCGATGCCGCCGAGATCGGGCAGGGCGCGACGGATCGGCCCCAGCACGGGCTCGGTGGCGCGGAACAGGAAATTGCCGATCGCGCCGACGAACTGGTTGCGCGAATTCACGACATTGAACGCGTAGAGCCAGGAATAGATGGCCGCGGCGATGATAATCCACCAGTAGATGTCCAGCGCCAGAACGAGGGTCTGTATGAGGGCGATCATGCCGTTCTCCGTTGAATTGGCGAGATGTAGCGACTGGAAGCGCGGGCGACAAGTCCTGCGGCAGGTCTCGTTTCGTGTGGCCCAACTACCTGCTTGACAGAAAGCGGCCGTCAACCCTAAATGCCCGCCATCCGCTGAATGGGGCTGTAGCTCAGCTGGGAGAGCGCGTCGTTCGCAATGACGAGGTCAGGGGTTCGATCCCCCTCAGCTCCACCAGCGGATTTATTTTTTCTACGAAATCCCGACTATATGCAGCAATTCTTCTTTCTATTATTATCCCGCAATCAAAATAATTCACCTTGCGCTCAGTTTGAGTAAGCTTATATCTCGCTCGCTCAATTATGGGCTGGGGATATTAATACTATGAAACTTTATATGTTCGCTGCAGCTTTTGCAGTGGCGGGAATTGCTTCGGTGGGGACTGCGAACGCCGAAGATCTGGTATTCACCCTCAAGAACGGCACCAATTCCGTGATGACGCGTTTCCACACCTCGCCGATCAATGTCGGCGAATGGGAGGAAGACGTTCTGGGCCGCGATGTGCTCGAGCCGGGCGAAAGCGTTCGCGTGACGATCGCCGACGGTCGTGACGTGTGCAAATACGACATGAAGTTCGAGTTCGACGAGGATTCCGACCTCGACACGACCACCGACATGCAGGACCTGTGTGAACTGGGCGAATACACGATCACCGAATAACGGATCGGCTCTCATGTCCGAAGGGTCGCCTCAAGCGGTCCTTTTTTCATGGCCGTTGCAGCCATGCGGCGGCGCCACAACGCAAACGGCGCGCGGATCATTCCGCGCGCCGCCCTTGTCGGCTTCGACCTGGCACGAACGCGCAGCCTCTATGCAAAGAAAGCGAACCGTATCACGAACAGCGCCGCCACCAGCCAGGTGGCCGGATGCACCTTGCCCGGCTGGCCGGTAATGGCCTTCAGCACGGCGTAGCTGATGAAGCCGAAGGCCAGGCCGTTGGCGATCGAATAGGTGAACGGCATCATCAGCGCGGTAAGGGCTGCCGGCGCGGCCTCGGTGACATCGCCCCATTCCACATCCACCAGTTCGCGCAGCATCAGACAGGCGACATAGAGCAGGGCAGGCGCGGTGGCATAGACAGGCACGGCGCCCGCCAGCGGCGAGAAGAACAGCGCGGCCAGGAACAGCACGGCCACCACCAGCGCGGTGAGGCCGGTGCGGCCGCCCGCCTGCACGCCTGAAGCGCTCTCGACATAGGCCGTGGTGCTGCTGGTGCCCAGCACCGAGCCGGCGACGATTGCGGTGCTGTCGGCAAGCAGGGCGCGACCGAGACGGTTCGGCTTGCCTTCCTCGATCAGGCCGGCGCGCTTGGCCACGCCGATCAGCGTGCCGGTGGCGTCGAACACCTCGACCAGCACGAACACCAGGATGACATGGACAAGACCGCCGTGCAGCGCGCCGACGATGTCGAGCTGGAAGAAGGTGGGCGCGATGCTCGGGGGCATCGACACGACACCGCCGAACTGGCTGACCCCGAGCGCCATGGAAAGCGCGGTGATGATGAGGATGCCGATCAGGATGGCTCCGCGCACCTTGAGCCCATCAAGGGCGGCGATGATGAAGAAGCCGAGGATCGCCAGCAGCGGCCCGGTCTGGGTGACGTCGCCCATCGCCACGAGGGTGGCTTCATTCCCGACCACGAGGCCCGAGCTTTTCAGCGCGATGATGGCCAGGAACAGGCCGATACCGGCGGCCACCGCACTGCGCATCGAATGGGGAATGCCTGCGACCAGCCAGCTTCGCACGCCGGTGACGGTGAGCACCACGAAGATGACGCCCGAGATGAACACGCAGCCCAGCGCCTGCTGCCAGCTGAAGCCCATGGCGCCAACCACGGTGAAGGCGAAGAACGCGTTGAGCCCCATGCCCGGCGCCATGCCGATCGGCCATTTCGCCACCAGCGCCATGATGAGTGAACCGAGCGCCGCAGCCAGGCAGGTGGCGACGAACACCGCATTGCGATCCATGCCCGTAGAGGACAGGATCTCCGGATTGACGAAAATGATGTAGGACATCGTCAGGAACGTGGTGATGCCGGCGATCACTTCCGTGCGCACCGACGTGCCCTGTTCCTTCAGGTTGAAGTAGTTTTCCAGCACTCGCTTCCCTCCCATGCGGCCCGCGGCCGACATATGGCGGCCCCACCTTCACGACCCCCGCAGGCACACAATGGCCGCCTGCGCGGGATCGCCAGCCCAACGCCGCAAATGGCGTCCTCTTCCCGGCCGGTACGGAACCGCAACTTTCGCGTGCAAACTGGCGCTTGCACAAACCGCGCTAACTTCTGCCCATTGTTTTGACGGCACAAGTACCGTCATTACTGCTTCTTCTAAAAGCAGTTTATCAATTTGCTGAACAATCCATGATGCCGGCGCAGCCAGTCCGGCATTCCGGAAAGCAGCGGGAACTCTTCGGCTTCAGAAGTCTTATCGCCTTGAATATTGCCTCGGTTTCCCTCGGGAAGCCGCATGTTTTACGGCGTGGCCTGACGGGTTTTGCCCCGGCCTCTCCACCCTGATTTCCGACCCGCATAATGCTGAAACAGGAGGTGCTTTGGCAATGCGACCCTTGCTGCTGGTGCTGGCTGTCTACACGATCCATCGCATCATCGCCGAGAACACCATTCGAGAAGCGGCGGCTCCCGTACTGCTCCTGCCGCCGCCCCGCCGAACGACGGCCCGACGCCGGAGCCCGGGGACATGAATGCGCTGGCCTTCGGCGGCTGCCTCGCGGCATGTTCGCTGGTGGGCCTTGCCATCGGCGCCTGGATCGGCCGGCCGGTACAGGGCCTGCTGATCGGCTTTGCCGCGGGTGCCGCTATCGCCAGCGTGCTGATTGCCCTGGACGACAGGGCGAACTGAGAAGACGGAGCCTCCACCCGGTAGCCGCAAAAGCGGGGCGCATGGCAAAAAAGCCGCACAAGGCGAAAAACTCGTTTATGGTCGCGGCCGCGAAGCGCAGAAAGCCGTCAATCGCCAGTTCAAACGAAGCTTCCCCATGCCCGCCGCAGCCGATCCGGACGCTTATCAACGATACGCCGCTTTTCGCCACGGGGCCTTCCTCCGTTTCTGGGCGGCGCGTTTTCTGACCACCTTCGCCACGCAGATCGTGTCCGTGGCCGTCGGCTGGCAAATCTACGACCTGACACGCGATCCGTTCGATCTCGGCCTCGTCGGCATCATCCAGTTCGCGCCGGCATTGCTTCTGGTGCTGATCACCGGCGTGGTCGCCGACAAGTTCGGCCGCCGCCTCATCATGGGGCTGGCGGCGATGCTGGAAGCTTTGTGCGCGCTGGCGCTGCTGTTTCTCACATGGCACGGTCTTGCCGGGCCTCTCCCCGTCTTTGCGGTGCTGGTCGTATTCGGCACGGCACGCGCCTTCTTCGGCCCGGCCTCCGCCTCGCTGGTGGCCAATCTCGTTCCGAGCGAGGATTTCGCCAACGCGGTGGCCTGGAATTCCTCGGCCTGGCAGACGGCAACGATCGTCGGCCCCGTCGCGGGCGGCCTGCTCTACGGGCTTTCGTCCGAGGCCGCCTATGGCACGGCCGTTCTCCTCATGCTGGTGGCGAGCCTGCTGGTGCTGTCGATCCCCAAGCCCGCGCAAACCAGCGCCGCGCAGAAGGCGACGCTGGAAACGCTGTTCGCCGGTTTCCGCTATATATGGGGTGAAAAAGTCGTTCTCGGCGCGATCTCGCTCGACCTGTTCGCGGTTCTGCTGTCCGGCGCCACCGCGCTGTTGCCGGTCTATGCGCGCGACATTCTCGATCTCGGGCCCTGGGGGCTCGGCCTGCTGCGTTCGGCCCCCGGTGTCGGCGCACTGACGGTCGCCGTGTGGCTGGCCGGCCATCCGATCCGCGACCATGCCGGCGCGATCATGCTGTTTTTCGTCGCGCTGTTCGGCGCCGTCACGGTCGTCTTCGGCCTGTCGACGGTAACCTGGCTGTCGATCGCGGCGCTTGCGTTGCTCGGCGCAACCGACATGATCAGCGTCTATGTGCGCGAAACGCTGATCCAGTTGTGGACGCCGGACGAGGTGCGCGGGCGCGTCAACGCCGTCAACGGCGTCTTCGTCGGCGCATCCAACGAGCTTGGTGAATTCCGCGCCGGCACCATGGCCGCCTTCATCGGCACCGTGCCTGCGGTTGTGGTGGGCGGCGTGGGCGCGGTAGCCGTGGCCGGCCTGTGGGCGGTCATCTTTCCCGAGCTGCGCAAGGTGCGCCATCTTGGCGGCAGGCACTGAGCACGTTGCAGCCGGGTGGAATCACCTAGCATCGCATACATGCGGTAAAATCAATCAGTTAGACCATGATCCCACCCGAAGAAATCAGCGCGGCTCCGGCCGGCCGAATACGGTGTGCAGGAATTCCGTCAGCCAGCGTTTCAGATGCATGTCCCAGATCAGCCGGCCGCCGAGATGATCGCGGCCGGGCTGCGCGCCGGGCAATTCGAAGCGGTGCGCTCCATGCACGACCCAGCGATGCATCATCATGCGCGTCAGCTCCGCATGGAACTGGATGCCCCAGGCGTTATCGCCATAGCGGAAGGCCTGGTTCGGGTAGGTTTCGGCGGTGGCCAGAAGCTTTGCACCGGAGGGCAGCGAAAAACCTTCGCGATGGAACTGGTAGACCATCTCCGGCCAGTGCATCATCCTGCGGCCTTCCTCGGTCGCCCTGAGCGGATACCAGCCGATCTCGACCTGACCCTCGCCATGGCCCTCGACCTTGCCGCCGAGATGATTGACCAGCATCTGCGCGCCCAGGCAGATGCCGAGAAAGGGCCGGTTTTCCTTGAGTGGCACCGCCAGCCACTCGGTTTCGCGCCGCACGAATTCATCCGTGTCGTTGGCGCTCATCGGACCGCCGAACATCACCGCTCCGGCATGACCGGCAAGGGTTTCCGGTAGCGGGTCGCCAAGCGGCGGCCGTCTGATGTCGAGGTCGAAACCGCTTTCCAGCAGGAGATGGCCGACGCGGCCGGGGCTGGAGGTTTCCTGGTGCAGGACAACGAGGATTTTCGGCCGATGGGCTGGCGGCATGGATGGCATCAAACCTGTTCGTCGGAGGCGTCACCGGTTTTCGCGCCGGCGACCTGGCGGCGCATGGCTATACGGTCGTGCCGGGCGACGCCCAGAAGCTCGGCCACGCGCCAGATGATGTTGTCTTCCAGTTCGTGCACCTCACCGTCGGCATAGACGATTTCCCACATCAGACGGATGAACTCGACGCGCGCCGGCTCGTCGAGGCGACGCATGAGGACGCTGGTGAAGGCATAAAGGTCGATGGCCTCGCGCTCCGCCTTTTCACCCGCCGTGACGAGCGCGTCCAGTTCCGTGCCACTGGCGCCATAGGCCTGCGAAAGGACGTCTTTCAACCGCTCCCATTCGGCGTCCTGACGCACCCCGTCGGCATTCATGACATGATAGAGCAGGGCGGTGGCGGCCACGCGCGGGTCATCGGCATGCAGCGTGCCCGCACCCGTCATGCCGGCGGGGAGGTCCCTGAAAAAGGACAGAACGCGGTCGAACATCACTGCACTCCCTCACTTCGCGACAAAACTATCGCGTCGCGGTTGCGCCTGTCCATCGCGGCAGGACAGGCGAAAGCCGAAATCTGCGCCGGCACGACTTTCCGGTGGTCAGCCACCCGTCAGAACAAACGGAAGCGGCTTTGGCTTTGTTCCGAAGCCTCTTCCTCCTGCACGCCGGGGTCGTCCGGCAAGCGCGGCGATTGCCATTTTTCTTCCGCCACCGCATCCGTCACCGCCGTTTCAGGCGGATTGGATGCAGGCTCCCTGGCCTCCGCGGGCCTGGTTGCCTCAGCCGGCTTTTCGCTGGCGACAGGCGCAAGGGGCCGGATCACTTCGACCTCTTCGACCTCTTCAGCCTTTTCCGGCGCTTCGATGGCCGGGCGGACCGTGGCGGCGATTTCCTCGTCAGATTCGATCATCTGGCCAAGCCTTTCGACCGGCGCACGCCATTCAAAGGCATCGACCTTGCCGGTGACCGGCGAGGCGGGCGCCCAGCGCTGGGAGACAAAACCGTCAGCCACCCAGGCCGGATCGCGCGGCGCGCGCATCGCCTTGCCGAGAAGCTGGCGCACCTTGCCCTGATCACCGGTCTCAGCCTCCTCTATGTCGGCAAGGAGCAGATAGGCGCTTTCGGTCGGCCGCATGCGGATGGCTGCCTCGACCGCGTCGCGCGCGATCTTGTACTCGCCCGCATCGAGCGCGGCCCGCGCCACCGCGAGCGAGGATTCGGGATTGTTCTGCTTGAGCGACTGCAGGCGCTGCGCGCGCGCCAGACGATCCAGCGCGGCATCGGCCGGCCGCGCGCGGATATAGAGATCCGCGATTTCCGGATGCGGCTCGGCCCTCCATGCCGCCTCGAGGATTTTGGAACCCTTGCGGATATCGTCCTGCCGGAACAGCGCGCGGGCGGCGACCAGTGCCGCCGGCGCGAAGCCGGGCGCCAGCCGGTCGGCCTCGATGCCCGCCTGCTTGGCCGTGGGAAGGTCGGTGTCGAGAACGGACATGGCCTTGGCCGTCAGCAGCACGGCGCGGCGGCGGTTGGCGGCGGCGGCATCGACCTGACGGGTGGATTTCTGCGTCTCGACGATCTTGAGTGCGCCGTCCCAGTCGCCGCGCTCGACCTTTTCCTCCAGCGTCGATTCCGATGCCCAGCCAAGTTGCGGCGCAACATCGGCGGCGCGGCTGGCATAGTGGCGGGCCGCTTCGCGATGGCCAAGGCGCTCGGCCTCGAGATAGAGCCCGCGCAAACCCAGCAGCCGCATTTCCGGATCGTCCAGCATGGCTTCGAACTTGCCGCGCGCGGCCTCGTGATCGCCTTCCAGCAGGGAGGCCTGCGCATCGAGCAGGTTGATCAGCGGTTCCTGATCGGAGCGGATCAGCTTGGCCGCCTGCTTGTTCATCTTGCGCGCCAGCGCCGCATCGCCGGCACCCGCCGCGATCATGCCGGTGGACAGCGCCTGATAGCCCCGGTCGCGCTGGCGCACGCGGAAATAGCGGGCAATGGTGTAGGGACTGTTCCAGATCGACTTGGTCAGCCACCACAAAAGCATGATGGCCGCCACGATGGCCGTGACCGCAACGGCGGCAGTGATGAGCTTGACCTCATATTCATAGCCGTTGAAGGTCACCACCATGTCGCCGGGACGGTCGGCCAGCCAGGCAAAGCCGAGCCCGAGCAGGAAAACGACGAGCAGGAAGAAAAGAATGCGGATCATCTGCGTCTTTTCCCCTTAACCCTTCATCGCGCCGGCAACCGCCTGATCGACCAGCTTCTGCGCCTCGACACGGGCGCGGATCTTGTCGGCAAGCCCGGCGCCGGCGGTCTTTGCCGCCTCGGGCAGCGTCTCGAATTCGGCGAGCGCCTTGTCCAGTTCACCCGACTTGATCGCATATTCGATGCGTGCGGTGGTTTCCGGCACGCCCGCACCCTCGACGGGCCCGACCGGGCGCACTGCCACCAGCGACTGCGCGCTGGTAACCAGCCTGTCGAGCACGCCCGCCTTCTCGTCCACCGGCTTCGCGGCGGCGATCATTGCCTGGATGGCCGGCTTGGTTTCGGCCTGGATGTCGGCGAGCGTGGGAACGCCGCTCTGCGCATAGGTCCGCAATTGCGCGATGCCGGATGCATCGGGCGCGATGGCCGCGAATGTCTCGAGTTCGGCCTCGAAGGGCGCGCCGCGCTCGACCGCCGACTTGAGCGCCGACGACGCGATGGCCAGCGCCACCTTGGGCTGGCCGGCCTGCGCCTCCACCTTGCCCGACAGGTCGTTCACCTTCTGCTCGAGCGCGGAAATCTTGCCATCCGCGGCGGTCATGGCTTCGCCGCCGCTCCTGGCCAGCGCCTCGACGCCGGCAATGCGCTCGCCAAGGGCGGCAAGATCGCCGGAAGCGGCCTGGCTTGCCCCCTGCTGCTCGCGCAGCGCGGCGATCGCCGCCTCGGTTTCCCTGACGCGGCCATCCAGCGCCTGCAGCCCGGCCTCGTCGCCGGTGGCGGGTGCCGCGCTCTCGCGCAGATTGGCAAGGTCGGCCTTCACCGCGTCGAGCGACTTCGTCACCGTCTCGACCTGGCCGGCAAGCTGCGTGTCGGGCTGGCTGCCGGCGTTCTTCAGCGCCGTGATGTCCTGTTGCATGCCCGAAAACTCGGCGCGCAGCGAATCGATCTGCGACTGCGCCACCCCGCCATTCGAGCCGGGAGCCGGCAGGACACCGGAATATTGCAGCGCGCCCGCACCCGCCAGCGCGATCACCCCACCGACAATGCCGGCGGCAAGCGGCGGAAATCCGCTGCGGCGCGGCTGCGGCGCGGCCGCGGGCGATGCAGGCTTCTGCGGCGGCTGCCGGTCGGAAGCGGTGGCCGCGGATTGCGGTTTCCGGGCCTCGGAGGAGGGGGCGGAAGCGCTCTCCGGTTTCTTGCCGGCATCGGACGTTCCAGTCTTCGGCTGCTCTGAAGCTGCCTTGGGCTTTTCTTCCGGTTTGGCCGAAGCGGCCGGCGTTTCGACGGTCTTTTCGGCCATTGCGGGTTCCTGCGGCTTTGACGATTGGGAAGAAGCTTTCGCTTCGGTCGGCTCGGATTGCTTCTTTTCCGGGTCCGAAATGCGTGAAACCGCGCCCGGTTCCAGTTCTATCGTCACCGGTTCCCGATGTGTCCTGGAGTGCCGCGCGCTCGGCGTCTTGACCATAAGAGAACTCCGCAATGAGTGTCGCTGTCAGAAATTCCCGGAAAGAGGAACCGTGAAGGGGATCAGTAGCACACCAGCCTCGCGTGAAAAAAGACAAGCGTCATGAAACGGCCGGAGATGCTGCCGCCAGGCGCGCCAGAAGCGCATCCTCGTCGGGCGTGGCGGCGGTGAAGATATGTGCCCCCTCAAGCCCCTGCAGGCTGGCGGCGACACGCGGCGAAAGGCACAGCAGCGCGCCTGCGGCAAGACGCGGATGGGCGTGCGCAAGCATGGCGAATGCCTCCGCAGCCTTTGCCGAATAGAGCAGCACCGCATCCGGTGCGTCATTTTCGAGCAGGTCGCGCAACGCCGTTTCGGAAGGCTGCAGCCGGTCGGTGTCATAGGTTTCGATCGCCTGCAGCGCAAACCCGGCCTCGCGCATATGCCTCTCGAAATCCGGCATGCGCACGCGCCCGGCCAGATAGGCGATGCGCGCGCCTGCGGGCAGCTCGGCGACGATCGCCTGCGCCAGCCCGGCGGCATCGCCCGGCCCATTGTCCACGGCGGCAAAGCCGGCATCGCGCGCGGCCTTCGCCGTTCTGGCGCCGACAGCGAGGCACCGTGTCCGGGACAGCATGTCGATCAGCTCGCGCGGCGCATGGGAAAGCGCATTGGCGCTGGTGACGGCAACTGCATCGAAAGGACCGTGAACCGCCTCAAGGTCGACCGGCAGCGCAACGGTGCGCGACAGCGGCAAAAGCACCGCTTCATAGCCCGCCTGCTTCAGCCGCGCGGCAGTAGCCGACGCCCCCGGTTCGGGGCGCGTCACCAGCACGCGGCCGGCCATTCAGCCCCACGCCTCGAAGAACTTGGGGCCGGCTCTGCCGCGCACATCCTCGCCGGCGGCGCGGCCGATGGCTTCGGCGTCCGAAACCTTGCCTTCGCGCTCCACCTCATGCGCCTCCTGTCCGTCGAGCGACAGGATGATGCCCTTGAAGAACAATCGGTCGCCGTCGACCACCGCGTGGCCGGCAATCGGCGTGCGGCAGGACCCGTCAAGCGCCCGCAGATAGGCGCGCTCGCAAGTCAGCGCATGGCCGGTCGGGGCATCATGGATGGCCGACAGCATTTCCCTGATCGACCTGTCGGCCGAGCGAAACTCGATGCCGATGGCGCCCTGGCCGGGCGCCGGCGGGAACATATCCAGCGGCATCAGGTCCGTGATGATGTGGGTGAGGCCCAGCCGGCGCAAGCCCGCATAGGCAAGCAGGGTGCCGGCGGCGATGCCTTCATCCAGCTTGCGCAGGCGCGTCTGCACGTTGCCGCGAAAGATGATGACGTTGAGGTCGGGTCGCATGCGGCGGATCAGCGACTGCCGGCGCAGCGACGAAGAGCCAACGGTTGCGCCATGCGGCAGCTCGGCGATGGAAGGCGCGAGCTTGCCGATGAAGGTGTCGCGCACGTCCTCGCGCGGCAGGAAGACGGTAGCCTCCAGGCCATCCGGCAGCACCGTCGCCATGTCCTTGGAGGAATGGACGGCGATATCGATGCGCCCGTCGAACAGCGCATCCTCCAGTTCCTTGGTGAACAGCCCCTTGCCGCCGACTTCCGACAGCGGCTTGTCCAGGATCTGGTCGCCTGTGGTGGTGAGGGGCACGATCTCGAACGCGTCTTCGCTCAGGCCATGCGCGGCCATCAGCCGGTCGCGCGTCTCATGCGCCTGTGCCAGCGCCAGCGGGCTGGCGCGCGTTCCGATTTTCAAGGCTTTTGTTTGCATGGCGCTCCGTCCGTGATACCCACCCGGCGAGCGGGGAATTCTCCCCTATTCTCCTATCGGGGAAATGACGGCCGGGCAATGGAACGAAATGACGCCATGATCCGCATACTCGGGATCGAGACAAGCTGCGACGAAACCGCCGCCAGCGTGGTGGCGCTGGGCGAGGACGCGCCGCACATCCTGTCCAATGTCGTGCTGAGCCAGATCGAGGATCATGCCGCCTTTGGCGGGGTGGTGCCGGAAATCGCAGCGCGCGCCCATGTCGAAGCCCTCGACGGCATCGTGGAAGCAGCCCTAGCCGACGCAGGCACAAAGCTCTCGGACATCGACGCCATTGCCGCCACCGCCGGGCCGGGCCTCGTGGGCGGGCTGATCGTCGGGCTGATGACGGCCAAGGCAATCGCCGCCGCTGCCGGCAAGCCACTGATTGCCGTCAACCATCTGGAAGGCCACGCGCTGACGGCGCGGCTGACGGATGGGCTCTCCTTCCCCTACCTGCTGCTGCTCGTTTCCGGCGGCCATACGCAGATCCTGCTCGTGCGTGGCGTCGGCGACTATCAGCGCTGGGCGACGACCATCGACGATGCGCTGGGCGAGGCCTTCGACAAGACGGCGAAGATGCTCGGCCTGCCCTATCCGGGCGGCCCGAGCGTGGAAAGGACGGCTGCCGCCGGCGATGCAACCCGCTTTGCCTTTCCGCGCCCGATGAAGGGCGAGGCGCGCCCCGATTTCTCCTTCTCCGGCCTGAAGACCGCCGTGCGGCAAGCGGCGACCGCGATCGCGCCGCTGAGCGACCGGGACGTGGCCGATATCTGCGCCTCGTTCCAGACGGCGGTTTCGGATGCGCTGGGCGACCGGGTGGCGCGTGCGCTGGCCCGCTTCCGCGAGGAATATCCGGCGGTGGACGCCCCCGCGCTGGTGGTGGCGGGCGGCGTCGCCGCCAACAAGACGATCCGCGCCACGCTGGAAACGCTGTGCACCGACAACGGCTTTGCCTTTGTCGCGCCGCCGCATGCGCTGTGCACCGACAATGCGGCGATGATTGCCTGGGCAGGCATCGAGCGCATGCGCGCCGGGCTGCTCGACCCCGATGCGATGGATTTCGTGCCGCGCTCGCGCTGGCCGCTGGATAGCGTCTCGGTGCCGGTGGTCGGCTCGGGCAGAAGAGGGGCAAAGGCATGAGTGGCTATCGCGTAACCGTTCTCGGCGGCGGCGCATGGGGCACGGCGCTCGGGCTGACGGCGGCGCGCGCCGGCCATGACGTGCGGCTGTGGGCGCGCGATCCCGAAATGGTCGAGGCGCTGCGGCGCGGCGAGAACCCGCGCTATCTGCCCGGCATCGCGCTTGAACCCGCGCTCGAAGCAACGACGGATCTAGCGGGAGCGCTCGACGGCACGGATTGCGTCCTCATCGTCACGCCGGCGCAAGTGCTGCGCTCGGTTCTCACGGCAGCGAAACCGCATCTGCCGGCCGGTGCGCCGCTGGTGCTGTGCGCCAAGGGCATAGAGCGCGAAACCGGCACGCTGCTGTCGCAGATCGCCGACGAGATCGTGCCGAACCATCTGGTCGCGGCCCTGTCCGGTCCGAGCTTTGCCTCCGATGTTTCGCGCGGCCTGCCGACGGCGGTGGTGATCGCCGCGCGCGAGGAAGAACTCGCGGCGGGACTGGCGCAGCGCTTCTCCACCAGCAGCTTCCGCTGCTATTCGACCGACGATCTCATCGGCGTCGAGATCGGCGGCGCACTGAAGAATGTATTTGCCATCGCGGCCGGCGCAGTCACCGGGGCCGGGCTCGGCGCCAGCGCGCAGGCCGCCACCGTCACGCGCGGCTTTGCCGAACTGCGGCGCATCGGGGAAGCCTTCGGCGCGCGGCCCGAAACGCTGATGGGGCTTTCCGGCTTCGGCGACCTGATGCTGACCTGCTCGTCCCCGCAGTCGCGCAACTTCGCCTATGGGCTGGCGCTGGGGCGCGGCGAGCCGCTGGAAGGCCGGCCGCTGGCCGAGGGCGTGGCCACAGCCGCGATTGCCGCCCGCATCACGCGGGAACGCGGCATCCGCGCGCCCATCATCACCACGGTCTCCGAAATACTCGCGGGATCGATCACCGTTCAGGAAGCGGTGACGGCGCTGATGACGCGCCCACTGCGCCACGAAGCCGAATAGATTTTCAGACAGGAGCGGAAATTCCATGCTGTTTGCGTTCATCTGCAAGGACAAGCCCAATCATCTTCAGCTGCGCATGGAGGTGCGGCCGAACCACGCCGCGTTCCTGAACGGCCTGAACGCCGAAGGAAGGTTGAAATTCGCGGGACCCTTCCTGGATGACGACGGCAATCCTTGCGGCAGCCTGGTCGTGATCGAGGCAAGGGACAGGCAGGCGGCCGCCGATCTTGCCGCGAGCGATCCCTATGCCAGGGCGGGTCTGTTCGAATCGGTCGAAATCCGCCCGTGGAACTGGGTGTTCAACAATCCGGCAAGTGCCTGAGGACCTGCGACATGAATTACTGGCTGTTCAAATCCGAGCCGTTCAAATTCTCCTTCGAGGACCTCAAGGCGCTCGGCAGGAAGGGCTCGCAATGGGACGGCGTGCGCAACTATCAGGCCCGCAACAACATGCGCGCCATGCAGATCGGCGATCTCGGCTTCTTCTACCACTCCAATGAGGGGCTGGCGGTCGTGGGCATCTGCGAGGTCTGCGCGCTCGCCCATCACGACACGACGACCGAGGACCCGCGCTGGGAATGCGTGGATGTGCGCGCCGTGCGCGACATGCCGCGTCCGGTGACGCTGGCCGATGCGAAGGCCAATCCGAAGCTCGAGAAAATGTCGCTGGTCACCTCGATGCGCCTTTCGGTGCAGCCGGTGACCCCCGACGAGTGGCAGGAGGTCTGCCGCATGGGCGGGCTCGATCCGGCGCCGTGACGCCCGAAGACGCAAAGCGCTTCATCCGCACCAATACCGCGCTGATGGCGCCGCCGCATGTGCCGGAAATCCGGCTCTATCTGGCCGATGAAGCGCATGAACTGTGGGAGAAGACCGAGGAAGAACTGGCCGAGATCGGCCTGCCGCCGCCCTTCTGGGCCTTCGCCTGGGCGGGCGGGCAGGGGTTGGCCCGCTATATAATGGACAACCCGCAAACCGTGCGCGGCAAGCGCGTGCTGGATTTTGCGTCGGGATCCGGCATGGTTGCGATTGCGGCGGCAATGGCCGGCGCGCGCGAGGTGATCGCCGCCGATATCGATCCGTTTTGCGAGGCGGCGGTGACGCTGAACGGCGAGGCCAATGGCGTTTCGCCGGGGTTCACCGGCACCGATACGATCGGCACGGATGACGGCTGGGATATCGTGCTGGCCGGGGATGTTTTCTATCAGAAAGACTTTGCCGAAAGGCTGGTCGGCTGGTTTTCCAATCTCCGCCGGCGCGGCGCGGATATTCTGGTCGGCGATCCCGGCCGTTCCTACCTGCCGAAGGAACGGCTTGCCGAACTCGCCGTTTATCAGGTTCCGGTCACTCGCGCCCTTGAGGATGCCGAGGTCAAGCGCACCACGGTGTGGCGCTTCGGTTAAGGCCGACGACGTTTCCCTGTTATTGTCCTCGGGGTCTATCTATTCGTTCGAGCCGATCTTTTCCGAAATCCGGTTTCCGCTTTTCGCTGACGCTTTCAGCGTACCACTTTCAGCACCGTCCGTTCGTTGAGATAGGGCAGCAGCCGCGCCATGGTGCGCGCGCTGACCGCCACGCAGCCCTGTGTCGGCGAGAAATCCGGGCGGGCGAGATGGAAGAAGATCGCGCTGCCGCGCCCGCGCCGGCGCGGGCTTATGTTCCAGTCGAGCACCAGGCAGGCGTCATAAAGCCGGTCGTTGCGACGCATATATTCGTGGCTGGCCGCATAGGGCAGCCTTACCGGCCGGTTGTAGTTGCGGTCGCCGGGCACTTCGCACCAGCCGAGCGCGGCGTCGATCTCGCGCATGGGAAGCCGCGTGCGGTTTACCGTGAACTGATCGCGCCGGAAATAGCCCGAAAGAATGCGCATGGCCGCCAGCGGCGTGCGGCCATCGCCCTCGCGCTTGTTGGCGGTTATCCCGCCACGCCCCAGCGCGCAGAAGAAAACGGTTCCGCCTACATTCATGAAACCTTGCGTGGGGTGGCCGGGACGCGCCCGAACCGTCAATATCCTCAGGCTTTTGCGGTTTTTTGCAACCGCCTCATTGCGCTCGTGTTTTTTAGAGTATGATCGCATGGAACAAATCACTGTGATCGGCTTTTCTGGAGATCAGCTTGGCCATAAACCGGCAACGGTCAACAGAATAACGCATGTAAAACAACGGATTGATCTATGAGTTCACGCACCATCCTGATCGTCGACGACGACGAAGACCTGCGTTCCACGCTTGTCGAGCAACTTTCCCTCTATGAGGAGTTCGACGTGCTGCAGGAAGCCAGCGCCTCCAAGGGCGTGGCGGTTGCGCGCGGCGGCCTCGTGGATCTCCTCATCATGGATGTCGGCCTGCCGGACATGGACGGCCGCGAAGCGGTGAAGATCCTGCGCAAGGGCGGCTACAAGGCCCCCATCATCATGCTCACCGGCCACGACACCGATTCGGACACGATCCTCGGCCTCGAGGCCGGCGCCAACGACTATGTCACCAAGCCGTTCCGCTTCGCGGTGCTGCTTGCCCGCATCCGCGCCCAGCTTCGCCAGCATGAACAGAGCGAGGACGCGACCTTCGCGGTCGGCCCCTACACCTTCAAGCCCAGCCAGAAGCTGCTTCTGGATCAGCGCGGGGCCAAGGTGCGCCTGACCGAAAAGGAGGCCTCGATCATCAAATATCTCTATCGCGCCGACCAGAAGGTGGTGACCCGCGACGTGCTGTTGGAAGAAGTCTGGGGCTACAATTCAGGCGTCACCACGCATACGCTGGAAACACATGTCTACCGGCTGCGCCAGAAGATCGAGCGTGATCCTTCCAATGCTGAAATTCTTGTGACAGAAAGCGGCGGATACAAGCTGGTTCCCTGACCGGTTTGCGGTTCGGGGGGACCGCATAGGGGAGGGGTGCCAGACCAAGCAGTCGGGGACACCATGGCGCTGGATGACGACATCCGGATACTGTCCGGCGTGAGACTCTTCGAGGGTTTCAGCCAGGAACAGTTGCGTCTGCTCGCCTTCGGCACGGAAACGATGCGTCTACCGGCCGGGCGCAAGCTCTATCTCGAGGACGACGAGGCCGATTCAGCCTATGTCGTCATCAGCGGCGGCATCATATTGTTCCACGAACATGACCAAAACAGGACGCCGATCGCAATCATCCCTCCCGGCGCGATTCTCGGCGAACTGGCGCTCATCGCCGACACGCGCCGGCTGACCAGCGCCGCCGCCGAAAGCGATTCGGAAGTGATGCGCCTGAACCGCAGGATGTTCCACCGCATCCTCGAGGAATATCCCGATCTTGCGGTGCGGCTGCATCAGCGCATCACCGAAGAATTGCAGGCGCTGATCCGTCGCATCGAGGCGATGGCGCCGCGTTTCACGCCCTGATTTTTCCGTCCGGCGCCCCGTAACCCTGACGAAGCCTGTTGCTACAACGCTTGGTCTTCCCGCCATGAGGCGTATGGCGGTTTCCTGATGCAGCATCCGGTTTCCGCGTCTTTGCCCCAGGCGGCGGAAATGTGCTATCTCCGATCACAAAGTGGCATCAGAAAATTATTTGAAAACAATAGGTTAGATAATAAAGTGTTCGCCGTTACGATGAAGCGGCGGCACGCGCGCCCCATCGTTCTTACAATCCGATCCCGCCCATCGGACCTGCCCGAACAAGCAGTTTTTCCACGCCTTGTCTGCGCCTGACATACGAGTGGCCGCCGCGAAGGCGGCCGTATCGCTATCCAAAAATATGATCCCGAAAAGACGTTGCGCGCTGGCGCTCTCACGCTTTGAGACGCCGGCACAAATCGTCGAGTTGCTCCAGCGTGCGATAGGAAATGCGGATTTCCCCACCCTTGGCCTTGTGCGCGATCGCCACCCGCATGCCGGTGACATCCGACAGCAGCTTTTCCAGCGCAATCGTGTCGGCATCCTTCTCGACCGGCGCGGAAACCTTGCTTTCCTGCACCGCCTCGGCCGGCAATTGCGCCAGCATCTCGGCCTGACGCACGGACAGGCCTTCCTCGACAATGCGCTTGGCAAGGCCGACCGGATCGGCCGCGCTGACCAGAGCCCGCGCGTGGCCTGCTGAAAGCTGGCCGTCCACCAGCATGTCGCGGATCACGTCCGGCAGCTTGAGCAGGCGCAGCGTGTTGGCGACATGGCTGCGGCTCTTGCCGATGACCTGGCCGAGGTCGGCCTGTGTGTAGCTGTGCTCGTCGATGAGCTGCTGATAGCCCAGCGCCTCTTCGACCGGATTGAGATCGGTGCGCTGGACGTTCTCGATGATGGCGAGTTCCAGCGCGGTACGGTCGTTGACATCGCGGATGATGACCGGAATTTCGGTGAGACCGGCCCTTTGCGCAGCGCGCCAGCGCCGTTCGCCGGCGATGATTTCATAACGCCCCGACTGCGCGGGCGACGGGCGCACCACCACCGGCTGCACGACGCCATGTTCGCGGATCGATTGGGCCAGATCGGTCAGTTCCGCATCACCGAAGCTGCGACGTGGATTCTTCGGATTGGGGGATACGAATTCGATCGGAACGTGCCTGTCGGACGACGCCACCGGCTGCGCGGGTGCTGCCGGCTTGTCGATTTCCCCGATCAATGCTGCGAGACCACGCCCCAGCCGTTTTTTCGAAATGTCTTCGTTCATGATCCGTCCAGACTGTTTCGGAGCCGTTCCTATGCCGCGCGCAGCTTGCGTTCCTGCCGGATGACTTCGGAGGCAAGTTGCAGATAGGCCTGGCTGCCAGAGCATTTGAGATCGTAAAGGATGGCCGGCTTACCGTGAGACGGCGCTTCCGACACCCGCACATTGCGTGGGATGATGGTCTCGTAGACCTTCTCGCCCATATAGGACCGCACGTCTTCCACTACCTGGTTTGCGAGATTGTTGCGACCATCATACATCGTCATGACGATACCCTGGATCACCAGATCCGGATTGATCGAGTTGCGCACCTGATCGACGGTTTCCAGAAGCTGGCTCAGGCCCTCCAGCGCGAAGAACTCGCACTGCAACGGCACCAGAACGGAATCCGCCGCCGCCATCGAATTCAGGGTCAGCAGATTGAGGGAAGGGGGGCAATCGATCAGCACGTAGGAAAAATTCGCCGCACGCTGCGAGGAGGCGCGCACGGCATTGCGCAGGCGCAGCACCCGGTCCGGTGCCCCGGCGATTTCCATTTCCACGCCCAGAAGGTCGAGCGTCGACGGTACGATCGACAGTCCGGGTACTGCGGTCGGGACGGCCGCATCCTCCAGCATCATCTTGCCGGTCAGGACATCATAGGAAGAAACCGAGCGGTCACGGCGATCGATGCCCAGCCCGGTGCTGGCATTGCCCTGCGGATCGAGGTCGACAATGAGAACCCGCTCGCCAATCGCGGCGAGCGCGGTGGCGAGATTGATGGCGGTGGTGGTCTTGCCGACGCCGCCCTTCTGGTTTGCCACGGTGATGATACGGGGTCCGGTCATCATGATCATGCTTCTGTTGTGATCCTTGTTCGGTGGAACGCAATTCACATTCGACGCAGATTGGAGATCTCGAGGATGACGCTCTGCGGATCGATCATGCTTTTATGTTCTACCAGTTCGAACGACCACAGTTGAGCGCTTTCTTCCACCTCGGTCCGGTAATCCCGGCCTTTATGGAACAATGCCTTGGCACCGGCCTGCAGCCAGGGAGCCGAAAGCTGCAAAAGCAGCGGCAGGGGCGCCAGAGCCCGCGCCGTCACCACCTCGACATCGCGAATCATCTGATAGGTATCCTCGATGCGTTTGGCATGAATGCGGGCAGGCAAGCCGAATTCACCACAAACCATCTGCAGGAAACCGGTTTTCTTGCGGTTGCTCTCGACAAGATCGATGCTCGCCCCCGGCCTTTCCATGAGCAGAAAGGCCATAACCAGTCCCGGAAAGCCCCCGCCGGAACCAAGATCGACCCATCGCAGGGCCTTCGGTTCGATTCGCCCGAGTTGCGCGCTGTCCAAAATATGCCTGCGCCAGACATCGTTCAGCGTCGAAGATGCGGAGAGATTGATCCGCGCCGCCCATTTGCCGAACAGGTTTTCGAAGGCCTGAAGGCGATCGAAAGTTTCACGTGAAACAGGCCCGGCCAGTTCACACAGCTCATCAAACCCGATCTTGCTCACGCCGCCCCCTTGCGCAACGCTTCTTCCGCCTGTCGCACATGTGCGACGATGATGGCCAGGGCAGCCGGGGTCATTCCGTCTATGCGCTGCGCCTCGGCAACCGAGCGCGGCCGCCGGTCCCGCAGCTTCTGTTTCAACTCGTTGGAAAGACCGGGAACCGAATCGAAACTGATATCCAAAGGGATAAGCCGCTCTTCTTCCCGCCGAATTTGTATCGCATCGGCCTTCTGGCGTTCCAGATAGACAGCATAGCGCGCCTCGATTTCGAGGGCCTCGGCGGTGCGGGCATCCAGTGCACCCAGCTCGGGCCAGATCGTTGCCAGTTGTTCAAGGCTGGTGTCAGGATAGGAGAGCAGGTCATAGGCGCTTCGCCGGACGCCGTCCATATTCACATGCAAGCCGTGCCGCCGCGCTTCGTTCGGCGTCATCCCGAGCGATTTGGCAAGCCGCCGCGCCTCCTCAAGGCGCGCGGCAATCTTCCCGAACCGGGCGGTTCTGGCCTCGCTCACAATGCCCAATTCAATGGCCATCGGCGTCAAACGTTCATCGGCATTGTCGGCGCGCAGCGACAGGCGAAACTCCGCCCGCGATGTAAACATGCGATAGGGCTCGGTGATGCCGCGACTGGTGAGATCGTCCACCATCACACCGATATAGGCATCGGTGCGGCTTAGCGTGATTCCGTCGGATCCCCCGGCGCGCCGGGCCGCGTTGAGCCCGGCCAGCAAACCTTGTGCGCCGGCCTCCTCATAGCCTGTCGTGCCATTGATCTGACCTGCAAGAAACAGCCCGGCAACACGACGGGTTTCGAGGGTCGTCTCCAGCTCACGCGGATCGATATGATCATACTCGATCGCGTAACCCGGCTGCAGCATCTTTGCCTGCTCAAGCCCCGGAATGGTTTTCAGCAGCTCAAGCTGAACATCCTCAGGCAGGGAAGTGGAAATACCATTGGGATAGACCGTGTGATCGTCCAACCCTTCCGGCTCGAGAAATATCTGGTGCCCCTCACGGTCGCCGAACTTGACGATCTTGTCCTCGATCGACGGGCAATAGCGCGGCCCGATGCCCTCGATCGATCCCGAATACATCGCCGAGCGCCCGAGATTCTGACGGATCAATTCGTGGCTTGCGGGGGTTGTGCGCGTGATACCGCAGTTGATCTGCGGGTTCGTTATCGCATCCGTCATCAGGGAGAACGGAATCGGATGGTCGTCCGCGGCCTGGCTTTCCAGGCTCGCCCAGTCAATGGTGCGGCCATCCAGTCGCGCCGGTGTCCCGGTCTTGAGCCGCCCGAGCCGAAATCCGGCACGTGTCATAGTCTCTGAAAGACCCAGCGACGCCTGCTCATTCATTCGCCCGGCGGGAAACTTTCGCTCCCCGATATGAATGAGACCGCGCAGGAAGGTACCGGTCGTCAACACAACCGCACCGCAGTCGAGGCGGCGACCATCGGCAAGAAGAACCCCAGTTATACGGTCATCGACGATCGCGAGGTCGAAGACTTCGCCTTCGATCACATCGAGCCCGGCTTGTTCCTCTATCGCCGCCTGCATGGCAAGTCGGTAAAGCTTCCGGTCCGCCTGGGTGCGGGGACCACGCACCGCAGGCCCTTTCTTGCGGTTGAGCAGTCGAAACTGGATTCCTCCGGCATCCGCAATGCGCCCCATCAGCCCGTCCATGGCGTCGATCTCGCGAACCAGATGTCCTTTCCCAAGTCCGCCGATTGCCGGATTGCAGGACATGACGCCGATCGTGTCCGCGCGCAGAGTCACCAGCGCAGTGCGTGCACCAGCGCGCGCGGCAGCGCTTGCTGCCTCGCACCCGGCATGACCGCCACCAACAACGATGACATCATAATTGCTGTTCATCTATCTGCTCCGAACGATCGGTCTTCCTTGTTGCTGTTCGCCGCCTCTGTCAAGACGATGTCCGGTCACATTGTTTCACGTGAAACAAGCTGTTTACAATCCCGGGCGTTTCACGTGAATCATTTGACAGGGTTTTGGCATGTTTCACGTGAGTCACGCCCGGACAGTGTTTCACGTGAGTCATTTTCCGATACAGAATTGGGAAAAGATCACGTCGAGCAAATCTTCGGTATCCACAGCGCCCGAAATACGCCCAAGGCGGTCGGACGCCAGTCTCAGATTTTCCGAGCGCAATTCCAGCATATCGCTTGGAAGGGCGAGGCAGGCTTCAATATGCTCAATCGTTTCGGCCAGCAGTCTGGTGTGCCGGTGCCGGGTGGGCAGGATGTCGCCCATATCACCAATCGCTCCGCTGGATCGCGCGATGATGATTTGGATCAGTTCGTCCATTCCCATTCCGGTCGTGGTCGATACGATCAGATCATAGTTCCCTTTTCCCTCAGCAGCCGGTTCGCCCGCCAGATCGCACTTGGTTCCGATCCGCAACATCGGTCGATCCTCAGGCAACTCGGGGAGGGGTTCCGGCTGTGACATATCTTCAAGATAGAGGATGAGATCAGCCGAAGCCGCACGACCCAGAGCCCGCCCGATACCGATCGCTTCCACTTTTCCCGTAGTTTCACGTATGCCGGCCGTGTCGGTGAGCCGCACTTTCATGCCCTCCAGGTCGAGCACGATTTCGACCAGATCACGCGTCGTTCCGGGTTCGTCGGTAACGATCGCCACTTCACGTCGTGCAAGTGCATTGAGCAGGCTGGATTTACCGGCATTGGGAGCGCCAAGAATAACGATGTCAAAGCCATCGCGGATCATCTCCGCACGATGGAACCCTTTGATATGGCTTTTGATCTCCTCCACCATAAGCCGAATGTCAGGCCATATCGTTGCCGAAACGGAACCGGGAATGTCGGATTCGTCGGCGAAATCCATCTCCGCCTCGATCATCGCGCGGCCATGGATCAGCCGCCTGCGCCATTCCAGATAGAGCCCGCTCTGCCGACCTTCGGCATTCAACATGGCGAAGCGTCGTTGCGCCTCGGTTTCAGCCGTCACCAGATCGGCAAGTGATTCCGCTTCGACCAGATCGACCTTGCCGTTGAGGAAAGCGCGCCGGGTGAACTCTCCCGGTTCCGCGAGGCGCAATCCGTCAAGGTCGGTCAGCGCGTCGATCACAGCCTGAACGACGGCGCGGCCGCCATGAACATGAAGCTCGGCCGAGTCCTCGCCGGTAAAGCTGTTGGGGCCCGGAAAGAACAACGCAATGCCCCGGTCCAGCAATGAGCGATCGGCTTTACGCAGGGAGGTATAGCGCGCCTGGCGTGGCGCTGGCACGAATCCAATAATCGTTTCGAGGACGAATCGAGTTTGCGGCCCTGATATACGAATGACCGCGATGCCGGAGGGAAGGCGACCGCTCGATAGCGCCACGATCGAATCCTGGAATATCATTTGCTCGCTACCTTCCATCGCCCTAAGTTCGGGTGCCTGTACTCTTGCCGGGGCCGAAATCGTGATACTTCCCGCCGAAAATCTGCTTTCCGACCAAACCAGCCCCTATCTGCGCCAGCACAGCGGCAATCCGGTTCACTGGCGGCCGTGGTCGCCGCAATCGCTTGCGGAGGCGCGGCAGACGCAGAAGCCGATTCTGCTGTCGGTCGGCTATGCGGCCTGCCATTGGTGCCACGTAATGGCCCATGAAAGCTTCGAAAACGAAGATGTGGCCGCCGTCATGAACCGTCTGTTCGTCAATATCAAGGTCGACCGCGAGGAACGGCCCGATATCGACCAGATCTACATGGCGGCACTTACGGCGATGGGCGAGCAGGGGGGCTGGCCGTTGACCATGTTTCTCACGCCCGACGCAAAACCCTTCTGGGGTGGAACCTATTTTCCGAGGGAAACGCGCTACGGCCGGCCGGGCTTCATTCAGGTTCTGGAAGCCGTGAACAAGGCCTGGCAGGAAAAGCAGCAAAGCCTTGCCGAGAGCGCCGAGCAGCTCAGCGCGCATGTCGAAACCCGGCTTGCCGCCACTCATACCCCAACAGAACTTGATGGAAAGCTCCTGACTGCCCTGGCCGACGGCATTTTCGGCATGATGGATCGGCAAGCCGGCGGATTGCGCGGCGCGCCAAAGTTTCCCAACGCCCCCTTCATGCAAACGCTGTGGCTGAACTGGCTCGTCAACGGCGCCGCAACACACCGCGATGCCGTCATCGACAGCCTCGCGCATATGCTGCGCGGCGGCATCTACGACCATGTCGGCGGCGGTCTGGCACGCTACGCGACGGATGCCGAATGGCTGGTGCCGCATTTTGAAAAAATGCTCTACGACAACGCACAGCTGTTGCGTCAGGCCAACTGGGCGCTTGCCGCAAACGGCAATGAGTTGTTTCGTGTCCGAATCGAAGAGACCGTGATCTGGCTTCTGCGGGAAATGCGGATCGAAGGGAGCGGCTTTGCCTCCAGCCTGGATGCGGACAGCGAAGGCGAAGAGGGCCTGTTCTACACCTGGAACAATGCGGAAGTCGCCGAGGCCCTGGGGGAGGATTCTGCAAAGTTTGCCAGCAGTTTCACCCTTTCGGCGCCGGTGAATTGGGAGGGAAAACCCATTATCCACCAGACACCGGCCCAAACCGCCCATGAGGTGGAGCACCGCGAGGAAACCACCCGTCTCAAGAAGGCGCTGCTGACAGCGCGCGCACATCGCGTGCGGCCGGGTCGCGACGACAAGGTGCTGGTCGACTGGAACGGTCTTCTGATCGTCGCCCTGGCCGAAACAGGGCGAACTCTAGGCAAGCCGGAATGGATTGAAGCGGCCGAAGCGGCCTGTGCCTTCATCGTCGATCATCGGGACGAGGATGGTCGCCTGCCGCATTCCATTCTGGGCGATCGCGCACTCTATCCCGCACTTTCCAGCGATTATGCGTCCGCTATCAATGCAGCGATCGCGCTTTATGAAGCCACCGGAAAGACGGACTATCTGAAAACGGCGCGGCAGTTTGTGGACATGCTCGACCAATGGTATGCGGACACGGACGGCAATGGCTATTTTCTTACCGCGTCCGACAGCAACGATGTGCCGATCCGCATCCGCGGCGATGTGGACGAGGCCATTCCTTCCGCGACAAGCCAGATCATCGAGGCGCTTGTGCGTCTGGCAAACGTCACCGGGTCGATCGAACTGCAGGAGAAGGCCTGGCGGGTAGCCGAACACGCGGCCGGTCGCAGCAGCAGGCAGCAATATGGGCAGGCCGGCATCGTCAATGCCTGCACGCTGGCAATGAACCCGATGAAGCTGGTGATCGTCGAAGACAGGAACGCCCCCGAATTTGTTCCGGTGGCGAATCGATACCCTGACCCAAGACGGGTTGACATCATTATCGCGCGCGATGCGGCAAACGAATTGCCGGCGCTCCCCGGCGGAGCCTATCCATCGACGGAAAAGGCCGGCGCATATCTGTGCACCGGCCTGAGCTGCCTGCCGATCATCACCGATCCGGATGAACTGACCCGCGTGCTTGGCGGCTGAGCCCCGGCGAACGTTGTTTCCGAAACAGAAGCGGTTACAGCGGTTTTGGGCCGCTGCAACGAACTATCTCATTGTTTTAAAAAGATATTTTCTGAAACCGGGCGTGAGACACGCCCGATTCGACCGGTATCCCCGATAACCTGCCTGACCGATCGCTCAGGTGTTCATCGAATCGAAGAAATCGGAATTCGTCTTGGTCTGCTTGAGCTTGTCGATGAGGAATTCGATCGCGTCGGTCGTCCCCATCGGCGCCAGGATGCGGCGCAGCACGAAGATCTTCTGCAGGTCCTGACGTGGCACCAGCAGGTCTTCCTTGCGGGTGCCGGACTTGAGGATGTCCATTGCCGGGAAGATGCGCTTGTCGGCCACCTTGCGGTCGAGCACGATTTCGGAGTTGCCGGTGCCCTTGAACTCTTCGAAGATCACTGCGTCCATGCGGCTGCCGGTGTCGATCAGCGCGGTGGCGATGATGGTGAGCGAGCCGCCTTCCTCGATGTTGCGCGCCGCACCGAAGAAGCGCTTCGGGCGCTGCAGGGCGTTGGCGTCGACACCGCCGGTCAGCACCTTGCCGGAGGATGGCACGACGGTGTTGTAGGCGCGGCCGAGACGCGTGATGGAATCGAGCAGGATGACCACGTCGCGGCCATGCTCGACAAGACGCTTGGCCTTTTCAATGACCATTTCGGCCACCTGCACGTGGCGCGCGGCCGGCTCGTCGAAGGTCGAGGACACGACCTCGCCCTTCACCGAACGCTGCATGTCGGTCACTTCTTCGGGACGCTCGTCGATCAGCAGCACGATCAGGTAGCATTCGGGGTGATTGGTAGTGATCGAATGGGCGATGTTCTGCAGCAGCACCGTCTTGCCGGTGCGCGGCGGCGCCACGATCAGCCCGCGCTGGCCCTTGCCCAGCGGCGCCACCAGATCGATCACGCGCGGCGAGATGTCCTTGGTGGTCGGGTTGTCGACTTCCATCTTCAGCCGCTCGTTCGGATAAAGCGGCGTCAGATTGTCGAAGTGGATCTTGTGCCGGATCTTTTCCGGATCGTCGAAATTGATGGTGTTGACCTTGAGAAGGGCGAAATAGCGCTCGCCTTCCTTCGGGCTGCGGATCGGTCCTTCAACCGTGTCGCCGGTCTTCAGCGAGAAACGGCGGATCTGCGAGGGCGAGATATAGATATCGTCCGGACCCGGCAGATAGTTGGCGTTGGCCGAGCGCAGGAAGCCGAAGCCGTCCTGCAGCACCTCGACGACACCGTCGCCGATGATCTCGACGTCCTGCGCGGCCAGCTTCTTCAGGATCGCGAACATCAGCTCCTGCTTGCGCATGACGCTGGCATTCTCGACCTCAAGCGATTCGGCGAACGCGACGAGATCGGTCGGCTTCTTGTTCTTGAACTCCTGGAGTTTCATTTCCTGCATGGACGGACTCTGCCTGGGGCTTTGGGAAAAATATCGGCAAATGCGATTAAGCGCCGCGCGCGACCTGTGCAACGGCAAGAGGTGGCGTGGACGAAAAGGAAGGACCCCCTTTTAGCTGCCCGCGCAGCAAAGAGCAAGGTCCCTTTTTGCCGGGCAGGCCGTCAGAAGGGTTTCACGACCACCAGAATGACGATGAGGACCATCAGAACGGTCGGAATCTCGTTGACGATGCGCCAGTGCCGGGCCGGCTTGGTGTTGCGATCTTCCGCAAAACGGCGCACCGAGGCGGAAAGATAGCCGTGCACGCCCGACATCAGGACCACCAGGGCAATCTTGCCGTGCAGCCAGCCGCCCTGGAAGGCAAAGCCCTTCCAGGCGAGCCACAGGCCGAACACCCAGGTGACGATCATGGCCGGATTGATGATGGCGCGCAGCAGGCGGCGCTCCATCACCTTGAAGGTCTCGGACTGCACCGAGCCCTTTTCGGCATCCGCGTGATAAACGAACAGCCGCGGCAGATAGAGCATGCCGGCCATCCAGGAAATGACCGCGATGATGTGGATCGCCTTGGCCCAGGGATAGAAACCGTCGGTGCCGAGCCAGAACAGGAGGCCCGTCAGTACCAGAAGGATGACGATGGCGATCACGGCCCGCTGCATGGCCTTGCCGCCGCTCGATTGTGGCGTGTTCGTTGCGTTCATTTGCCCGAATAGCTCCTCACCTGGCGGATCATCGCCTCGACATGCTCGATCGGCGTTTCCGGCGTGATGCCGTGGCCGAGATTGAACACGAAGGGACCGTCGCCGAGCGCCCGCAGAATGTCGTCCACGCCTTCGCGCAACGCCCGTCCGCCGGCCACCAGCCTCAGCGGGTCGAGATTGCCTTGCACCGCCCCTTGCGCCTGCAATCGGCGCGCCTGCGAGAGCGGCACGGTCCAGTCGAGGCCGAGCCCCGTCACGCCCGTTTTCGAACGATAGGCGTCATAGCGGCTGCCTGCTCCTCGCGGGAAGCCGATCACCGGCACGTCGGGATATACGGCATGCACTTTGCGCACGATCTCGGCGACCGGCTTCACGCAGAAGGCGTCGAACGAGGCTTCATCGAGAATGCCTGCCCAGGAATCGAAGATCTGCACCGTGTCGGCACCCTGTTCGATCTGCCGGATCAGATATTGCGCCGAGTAGTCCGCAAGGATCGACAGCAGCCGTTCCATCGCTTCCGGGTTGCGATAGGCAAACAGCCGCGCCGGTCCCTGATCTGGCGTGCCGTGGCCGGCGATCATATAAGTGGCCAGCGTCCATGGCGCGCCGCAGAAACCGATCAGCGTCGTCTCGGCCGGCAGTTCGCCGCGCAGCCGCTTTACCGTCTCGTAGACCGGCGCGAGATGCTGATGGAAATCGGAACCGTCCAGCCGTTCGACATCGTCGGCCGTCATCGGTGTCATCAGCGGGCCTCGGCCCTCTTCAAAGCGCAGGTCACGGCCGAGCGCATGCGGTACGACGAGAATATCCGAAAACAGGATCGATGCGTCGAAACCGAAGCGCCGGATCGGCTGCAGCGTCACTTCGACGGCAAAATCGGGATTGTAGCAAAGGTCGAGGAACCCTCCCGCCGTCTTGCGCGTTTCCCGATACTCCGGAAGGTAGCGGCCGGCCTGACGCATCATCCAGAGCGGCGTCGGGGAAACGGTCTGGCCCTTCAGAACATCCAGCATGGCGCGTCTTGCGGTCATGGTCGCGTCGTTCTCCCAGTTTGTCCTGAAAATATAATTCTCAAGGAAAAGAGTCTTTTGATTCTTAGACTCTGTTGGAATCGAGAATTGTCACTTATCCACGCAGCCCAACCCGTCGCCAGAAAGCATATTGTCGCGCTTGGCTGGCTGTGGATTGGGGAATTATGGGGATTATCTCAATTCGATTAGGAATTACAAGCGCTTGCGTAGAAGCTTGTTTAAGGCTCTCGGGTGGCCGCGATATGGCGGCTTGCCTTATCCCCATTTCCATCCACGGCCGGGCTGCGAAACTGACAGCGGGGTGAATTGTGGACAAGTCGCCATCTGATACAGTCGCCGGCGACCGCCATCGGCAAAACGCCACCCTTATCCACATTTGACCACAGAGACCGGGCAAAGCTTGTGAACAAACCCCAGAGCTTCTTCCATCTGCACCTGATTTCGGACGCCACCGGCGAAACGCTGCTGGCGGCCGGCCGGGCGGCGTCGGCGCAATACAAGGATGCGCGCGCCATCGAACACATCTACCCGCTGATCCGCACCGAAAAGCAGCTCATGAAGGTGTTCGAGGACATAGAGGAGGAGCCGGGCATCGTGCTCTACACGATGGTGGACCAGAGCCTTGCGCGCATGATCGACAGCCGCTGCGTGGCCATGGGCCTGCCTTACGTCTCGGTGCTGGAGCCGGTGCTTGGCGTGTTCCAGTCTTATCTCGGCACGCCGGCCGGGCGTCGCGTCGGCGCGCAGCATGTGCTCAACGCCGAATATTTCCGGCGCATCGACGCGCTGAACTTCACCATGGAGCATGATGACGGGCAATTGCCCGACGACGTGGACGATGCCGACATCGTGCTGATCGGCATTTCGCGCACCTCCAAGACGCCGACCAGCATCTATCTGGCCAATCGCGGCATCAAGACAGCCAATATCCCTATCGTGCTCGGCGTGCCGCTGCCCGAGAGCCTCGCTTCCGCGACCAAGCCCCTGATCGTCGGGCTTGTCGCCACCGCCGAGCGCATCTCGCAGGTGCGCCAGAACCGGTTGCTCGGCACGACGCCCGGCTTCGAGGGGCAGAGCTACATCGATCGCGCGACGATCAGCGAGGAACTGGCCTATGCAAGGCAGATCTGCACACGCCATGGCTGGCCGATGATCGATGTCAGCCGCCGCTCCATCGAGGAAACCGCGGCGGCAATCGTTGCCCTGCGGAACAAGACGCGATAACGCGTCGTTTCGGAGATTATCGCGCACGCAAAACGCGCGGATGAACCTCGTTTGGCGGAACGAACAGGGTCTGGAGGATTCAGGCGATGGACAGGATCATACTTGCGTCGGGAAGTCCGTTTCGCAAAACCTTGCTCACCAATGCCGGCATCGATTTCACCGTCGCAACGGCCGATCTCGATGAGCGCGCCCTTGAGGCGCCGCTGGAAAACAGCGGCACCGGCCCCGAGGACGTGGCGTTGATCCTGGCGGAAGCCAAGGCGCTCAATGTCAGCGAAAGTCACCCGGATGCGCTGGTCATAGGCTGCGACCAGACGCTGTCGCTTGACGACCGCATTTTCCACAAGCCGCGCGACATGGAGGATGCGCGCCGCCATCTGCTCGACCTTTCGGGCAGGACGCATCAGCTCAACAGTGCGGTCGTGCTGGCCAGGGGCGGCAACACATTGTGGAGCGACGTGCCCATTGCACGCCTCACCATGCGCAAGCTCGACCCCGCCTTCATCGGCCGCCACCTGGCGCGTGTTGGCGACAAGGCGTTGATGAGCGTCGGCGCCTACCAGATCGAAGGCGAAGGCATCCAGCTTTTCGACAGGATCGAGGGCGATTATTTCACCATCGTCGGCCTGCCGCTGTTGCCGCTGCTCAAGAAGCTGCGCGAACTTGGAGCCATCGATGGCTGAACGCAAGGCTTTCGTCTGCGGACACCCGATCGCGCATTCGCGTTCGCCGAAGATTCACGGCTTTTGGCTGAGACAATACGGCATCGACGGCAGCTATGACGCCATCGATGTGGAGCCGGAGGTTTTCGATGATTTTCTGGCGCGGCTGGCCGCGAACGGGCTGGTCGGCGGCAATGTCACCATTCCGCACAAGGAAGCGGCCTTCCGCCTGGTTCAGCGGCGTGCCGCGGCCGCCGAGGCGATCGGCGCGGTCAACACGCTGTGGTTCGAGAACGGCCATCTGTGGGGCGACAATACGGATGCCTATGGTTTTGCCGCCAATCTCGATGAATATGCGCCCGACTGGGACAAGGCCGAAATCGCGCTGGTACTGGGCGCGGGCGGAGCGGCGCGCGCGGTGGTCCATGCGCTGAAGATGCGCGGGTTCAGGCATATCCGCATCGTCAACCGCACCGCGGAGCGCGCGCTGGCGCTGGCGGATGCGTTCGGTGAAGGGGTTTCGGGCCATCCGCTTGCGGCAAGCGGCGAATTCCTGCCCGACACCGGGCTCCTCGTCAACACGACCTCGCTCGGCATGCATGGCAGTGGCGAATTGCCGGTCGATCCGTCGGCCTTGCCCGCCCATGCCATCGTCACCGACATCGTCTATGTGCCGCTGGAAACGCCGCTGCTTGCGGTGGCAAGGGCGCGCGGGCTGAAGACCGTGGACGGCCTCGGCATGCTGCTGCATCAGGCCGTGCCGGGCTTCGAGCGCTGGTTCGGCGTGCGGCCCGAGGTGACGCGGAAGCTGCGCGAGCTGATCGTGGCCGACCTGGGTGTGGCGGCATGATCGTGCTGGGGCTCACAGGGTCGATAGGCATGGGCAAATCGACTGCCGGCAGGATGTTTTCGGAAGCCGGCGTGCCGGTGCATGATTCGGACGAGGCCGTGCATCGGCTCTATGCCGGCAAAGCCGCTCCGCTGGTGGAAGCTGCATTTCCCGGCACTGTTCGCGACGGCGTCGTCGATCGCGCCGAGCTTTCCAGGCGGGTGCTCGGCAAGCCCGAGGCGTTGAAAAAGCTCGAGGGGGTCATCCACCCTCTGGTGCGTGCCGATGCCGAAGCCTTTCTGGCGCAGAGCCGCGCGTCCGGAGCACCGCTGGCCGTGCTCGACATACCGCTGCTGTTTGAAACCGGCGGACGCGACCGCGTCGACAAGGTCGTCGTGGTCAGCGCCTCGGCCGAAGCGCAGCGCGAGCGCGTGCTTGCCCGCCCGGGCATGACCGAAGAAAAATTCGCCAGCATTCTGGCGCGTCAGGTGCCTGACGCCGAAAAGCGCCGGCAGGCCGATTTCGTTATCGACACGAGCGGCTCGTTCGATCGCACGAGGCAGGCGGTGCAGCGGCTGATCGCCTCGCTCGTCGGGGAAAAGCCGCATTCTCCTGCCAACTGACCCTTGCGGCCTCAGGCGGTCGCGGTCATGATTCATGAGGTTTCCGCCGGTCGACGGCGGTGACCGGCACCAGCTTCGAGAGAACCGGCAAGCCTTCGGGAAGCCACTCAGCATCGTAACTACTGCGCCAGTCCGCCCATGTGCGAGAATGGCGCTGAATGGAGTGATTCGTTGCGCGAAATCATCTTCGATACGGAAACCACCGGCCTCGACGCGCGCGAGGATCGCATCATCGAGATCGGCGCGGTGGAGATGGTCAACCGGTTTCCGACCGGAAACACGTTCCATGTCTACATCAATCCGCAGGGCAGGCAGGTCCATCCCGACGCGCTTGCCGTCCACGGCATCAGCAATGAACGCCTTGTCAACGAGAAAACCTTCCCTGAGATCGTTGATCAGTTCCTGGCTTTTTTCGATGGCGCGAAGCTGATCGCGCACAATGCCAATTTTGACATCGGCTTCATCAATGCCGAACTGGCGCGGCTCGATTTCCCGGCGGTGGACAATGAGCGGGTGGTGGATTCGCTGGCGCTCGCGCGCCGCAAGCACCCGATGGGGCCGAATTCGCTCGACGCGCTGTGCCGGCGCTACGGCATCAACAACAGCCACCGCACATTCCACGGCGCCTTGCTCGACTCCCAGCTTCTGGCCGAAGTCTATATCGAGTTGGTCGGCGGCAGGCAGGCGGCGCTCATCCTCGACGCGGGCAGCCAGTCGGGCGGCGAGGATTTTGGCGGCCAGGCTACGGTCACCATCGGCCAGCGTCCGGTGCCGTTGGCTCCGCGCATCACGGATGCCGAGCGCGCGGCCCATGCGAAACTGGTCGAGAAACTGGGCGAGAAATCGATCTGGCAGCGTTTCGGCGCATCGGACGAAGAGCGCGAAGCCGCTCTTGGATAAGGGTCGCTTGAAGTTCTTCTATCAGACAAAAAACCCGGCACGAGGCCGGGTTTTTCATGAAAAGTCGCTGCTGCGCTGGGCTTAGCTGACCTGCACCTTGGCAGCCGCCTGGTCCTCGGCGATCTTCTGCTGGAACATCTGCGCGAAGTCGATCGGGTCGAGCATCAGCGGCGGGAAGCCGCCATTGCGGGTGGCGTCGGCGATGATCTGGCGCGCGAAGGGAAACAGCAGGCGCGGGCACTCGATGAAGAGCAGCGGCAGCATGTGCTCCTGCGGGAACCCTTCGATCTTGAAGACGCCGCCATAGACCAGCTCGACGTTGAACAGCACTTCCTTGTCGAAAGCCGCCTTGGCCGAGAGCGTCAGGTTGACGTCGAATTCCTTGTCCGAAAGCGGATTGGCGTTGACGTTGACGTTGATGTTGATGCCGGGCGCCTTGTCGCGGCCGCGCAGCGAGTTGGGCGCGCCGGGGCTCTCGAAGGAGAGGTCCTTCACATATTGTGCAAGCACGTTGAGCGAAGGCTGCGCACCGGCGGCATTGCCGTTTCCGTTGCCGACCGGCTGGTTCTCGTCATTGGCCATGAGCCATCTTCCTCTTTGCGTTCAGCCGCCGGGCGGCCCCGATTGAAATCGAGCGTTGGCTAGCATGGCCTTCATGTCAAGACAAGGTTTTGGCCGGGCTGCCGTCGCGGGCGGGTTTTGCGTCTCTAGTCGTCGCCAAGACGCCGCCAGGGCGAATTCGGATCGGCGTCGCGCGAATAGTCGGCTTCGTCGAGGTCGATGGTCCGGCTTTGACCCTGCCGGCGCGAAAAGCCGCCCATGCCGCCATAATTCACCGTGAAATCCACGCGCTTGCGCAAAAAATTCCAGCCGAAATCGCGCACCGGCGGCAGGAACAGCAAAATGCCGAGAATATCGGTGAAGAAGCCCGGCAAAAGAAGCAGGATGCCTGCCAAAAGGATCATCACGCCATGGGCGAGGTCGCGGCTGGGGTCGCGCCCGGCCTCGATCTCATTGCGGATGCGCGCCATCACGCCAAAACCCTGATGTCGCAAAAGCATGCCGCCGGCGATGCTGGCGGCGATGGTGAGCCCCAGCGTCGGAAAAACGCCGATCTGCCGGCCGACGATGACGAAGCCGGCGATTTCGATCAGCGGAAGCAGCAAAAGAAGGGAGGGAATGAGGGAAACGCGCACGAACCAGCCTGTTTTTCGGGTTTTTGACCTGGGTTGCATCAAAATGTCCAGCGGCCAACGCTGGCGCATCCTACATTAGATAGGTAAGCATGGCTTTCATTTGAATGATGGCAGCATGCGTTCTATATGCATTGGAACAGAGGGCGCTGAAATGCCGGAGCGGTGAGAGTGCCGTTTCGGCACGGCCGAAGACAAGGGATTGATGGCGGAAGATATGGAATTTTTCGACTTCGGCACATTGTTCTTTCTGATCGCGGCCGTCGTGATCTTCTTTCAGCTGCGCAACGTGCTGGGGCGCCGCACCGGCAATGAGCGTCCGCCGTTCGATCCCTATACGGCCGCCCGCACCGGCGACAAGGATGCCGCCCAAAAATCCGAAAATGTGGTGTCCCTGCCGCGCAAGCGTGGTCCGGCCGACAATGACGATGCCTATGCGGCCATTGATGCCGTCGCCAAGCCCGACACCGATCTGAACAGGGGCCTGCGCGCCATCAAGGATGCCGATGCGAGCTTCGAGCCCAAATCCTTCGTCGACGGCGCCAAGATGGCCTATGAGATGATCGTCATGGCCTATGCCGACGGCGACCGCAAAACGCTGAAGAACCTGCTTTCGCGCGAGGTCTATGACGGTTTCGTCGCCGCCATCTCAGACCGCGAGGCGCGCTCGGAAAAGATCCAGTCCTCCTTCGTCGGCATCGACAAGGCCGATATCGTCGCCGCCGAAGTGAAGAACGGCGAGGCCCACATCACGCTGCGGATCATCAGCGAGCTTATTTCGGCCACCCGCGACAAGGCCGGCGAGGTGATCGACGGCGATCCCGAAACGGTGGCCGAGGTCAAGGACGTATGGACTTTCGCGCGCGATGCACGCTCGCGCGACCCGAACTGGAAGCTCGTCGCGACCGAAGAAGAAGAGTGACCGTCGTTCAGGGGCCGGTCCGGTGGCGCTGTCGCCTGTCTTCCGCATCGTCTCCTTCGGCGATCTTCCCGGCTGGCGCCAGGACGACCAGACCGATGCCTACGCAGCCTTTCGCCGCTGCGCCTTCCATGTGCTGACCAAACCCTATCGCACCGGCGCGCTGGGTGTGGAGTTTTCCGCTTTCGCGGATGCCTATGCGGATGCGCGCGCATCCGGGCGGCAGGATGCCCGTGCCTTCTTCGAGCGCCATTTTGTGCCGGCGCGCGTCGCGCCGGACGACAGACCGTCGGGCTTCGTGACCGGATTCTACGAGCCGGAAGTGGTGGCCTCTCTTGTAAGAACGGATCGTTTCACCGTGCCGCTGCTCGCGCGGCCGGACGATCTGCTTGATGTGGACGATGGCAATCGGCCGGACGGGATGGACCCTTACCTTGCCTTTGCGCGCCAAACGCCTGACGGGCTCGCCGAATATTTCGACCGGCAGGCCATCGAACGGGGCGCGCTGGAAGGGCAGGGGCTGGAAATCGCCTGGCTGACCGATCCGGTGGATGGATTCTTCGTCCATGTGCAGGGTGCTGCACGGCTGAAAATGACGGACGGCTCGCTGCGGCGTGTGACCTATGCGGCGAAATCCGGCCAGCGTTTCACCGGGCCTGGCGGGGTGCTGGCCGAACTGGGCGAAATCCCGCTGGAAAAGATCACCATGCAGTCGATCCGGGCATGGTTCAAAGCCAATCCGGGGCGGGTGAACGAGATATTGTGGCGCAACCGCTCCTATATCTTCTTCCGCGAGGCTGCGGTTGAACGAGCCGAGCTGGGGCCGATCGCGGCGGCAAAAGTGCCGCTGACGCCCGGCCGTTCCATGGCGGTGGACCGGCTGCTGCATACATTCGGCACGCCGTTCTTCATTGACGCCCCGAAGCTGACGGCCTTCGGCGGCGCTGGCTTCCGCCGGCTGATGATCGCGCAGGACACCGGCTCGGCCATCACCGGTCCGGCGCGAGGCGATCTTTTCGCCGGTTCCGGTGATGCTGCCGGCGAGATCGCCGGTGTGGTGCGCGCCGATGCCGATTTCTTCGCGCTGGTCCCGCGCGGCCTCATCGGCGGGGCCGCGTCATGAGCAAGGCCCCCAAGACACTCAGCGACGAGGATCGCATCCTCTGGAGCCTGGTTGCCCGCTCGACCAAACCGTTGAAGGGTCGAGCTGCGGTCGAAGTCCCGCCCGAACCGGCGATGACCATGGAACAGGCCATGGCCGCGACGGAAAAGCCCACTCCGAAGCCGGCATCCCCGCAGCGCCAGGCCAGGCCCGGGCAGGCCGTCACCACTTCGCTCGATGCGCCGACGCACGAAAAGCTCGCCAGGGGCCGCTTGCCGATAGAGGGCAGGGTCGATCTGCACGGGCTGACGCAGGAGGAGGCCTATTCGCTGCTTTTGTCCTTCCTCGGCCGCGCACATGCCGGCGGTGTGCGCTATGTGCTCGTCATCACGGGCAAGGGGTCTTCGTCGGGCGGCGAGGGGGTGTTGCGGCGGGCCGTGCCCGGCTGGCTTGCCACGCCGCCTTTCCGCATGCTGGTCAGCAGCCACGACCATGCCGCGCGCCACCATGGCGGCGGCGGGGCTCTCTATGTGCGGCTGCGCCGCCACGCGGCGCGACGCCCATGACGCCGCTGGGGGAAAGGCTGCGGGCGCTGCGGCGCGAGCGCGGCGTCAGCCAGAAGGACATGGCCGCCGCAATCGGCGTCAGCGCGGCCTATCTGTCGGCGCTCGAGCATGGCCGGCGCGGCGCGCCGACCTGGGCGCTCCTGCAGAAGATCATCGGCTATTTCAACGTCATCTGGGACGATGCGGAAGAGCTTCAGCATCTGGCCGAAACATCGCATCCGCGCGTGGTGATCGACACCTCCGGCCTGTCGCCGGCCGCGACCGCGTTGGCCAATCATCTCGCCGCCAGCATAGGCCGGCTGGCCGAGGATGACATCAAGGGCCTGATCGCGCAGGTGGAGAAGGCGCGCAAGCGCCGGCGCTGAGGCCAAAAGCCCTAAAACAGCGCCTGCAATTCGGGTAGCTTCTCATTGACCAGCCAGCCGTAATAGTTTTCTTCCGGCAGCTTTTGTTCCCGCCCTTCGGCCTGCCGGCGCAGGTTTTCGGCTTTCAGCGCATAGGCGCGCGCTTCCGGGCCGCCGACATTGTAGAGCGTGGCGGTGATGCCGGGATTCCGCGAAATGTCGAAGCCGGCGATGTCGCGATAGGCGTCGATGGAGGTTTTCAGGATCGCGGCCACATAGGGCAGCGTCAGGTCGGGGTCCATGATCGTCTCATAGACCTTGTTGGGATCCGCCGCATCGAGCTTCGGCAGGCCAGAGACGCGCTGCACCATGTCGCTCACCTCCAGCGCGGTCAGCGGATTGAGCTGGCCGATGCCGAAGGTCTGCCCGGCATAGAGCGGCTGGAAGAAGGTGGCGCTGAAACGGTCGTCGGGAAAGCTTGTCCCGCCCACCGCCCTGCCGCGGAACTGTCGGTTCCAGACCGTCTCGCGGCAGGCCCACAGGTCGTAGCTGTCGGTCTTGGCCGCGCAGGACGCGAATTCCGGCCGTTTGACGAAATCCGTCACGTTCTCGCCGCGGTAGCTGAAGGTCAGGCCGCTGGAGAGATAGGACGCGGCCTTGACGTAATAGGTCTGAAGCCGGTCGTAGGCGTCGACATTGTAGGTGTGCTCGCCGACGATCGCGCCGACCATGTGCATCGGGTCGATGCGGTAGGCGGCGGCCGTCTCGCGGATCTTGGCGCGCAGCTTGCCGTCATTCTTCAGAAGTGCATAGACCTTGCGGTATTTGGCGTCGAATGTGGTGTTGCTGGCCTTGGTGCGGCGGGTCGAGGCGCCGGGCACGGCGGGTTGCGCGATATGGCGGTTGCCGGGCGGCACCAGCGTCGACGCGTGCGCCTGCGGGGTGCTCCACGCGAGTGCGAGCGCAATTGCCGGAATGGATCGTTTTTTCATGCGCCGCCGCGTCTCGGGATAGCCATAAGGCCGGCAAATTAGAAAAAGCACCCGACGGAGTCGAGTGCAATTCTGTCACGCCCGCCGCTGGGATGCCGGCGGGCGTGAATCGCATCAGAGAATGAAGCGCGACAGGTCGGTGTTGCGCGACAGGTCGCCGACATGCTTCTGCACATAGTCGGCATCAATGGTGATCGTCGTGCCGGAACGGTCGGGCGCGTCGAAGGAGATTTCATCGAGCACGCGCTCCATCACCGTCTGCAGGCGCCGCGCGCCGATATTCTCGACGCTCTCGTTGAGATCGACGGCAATGCCGGCCAGCGCGTCGATGGCGTCGTCGGTGAAGTCCAGCTTCACGCCTTCCGTCTCCATCAGGGCGATGTACTGCTTGATCAGGCTGGCTTCCGTTTCCGTCAGGATGCGGCGGAAGTCGTTCTTGTCCAGCGCACGCAATTCCACGCGGATCGGCAGGCGACCCTGAAGCTCGGGCAGCAGGTCCGACGGCTTGGAGACATGGAACGCGCCCGAGGCGATGAACAATATGTGATCGGTCTTCACCGGCCCGTATTTGGTCGCAACGGTCGTGCCTTCCACCAGCGGCAGCAGGTCGCGCTGCACGCCCTCGCGCGAGGGGCCGCCCGAAATGTCGCTGCGGGCCGCGATCTTGTCGATTTCGTCGAGGAAGACGATACCGTCATTTTCGGCCGATTCCATTGCGCGCCGCACCACCTCGTCCTGGTCGAGCAGCTTGTCGGATTCGTCGGCGATCAGCAGTTCGTAGGACTCCTTCACCGTGGTCTTGCGCATCTTCGTGCGCCGCCCGCCCATCGCCTTGCTCAGCATGTCGTTGATGTTGAGCACGCCGATATTGGCGCCCGGCATGCCGGGTATGTCGAAGCCGGGCATGCCGCCGGTGCCGGTGTCGGCCACCTCGATCTCGATTTCCTTGTCATCGAGTTCGCCGTCGCGCAGCTTCTTGCGGAAGGAGTCGCGCGTCGCGGGGCTTGCCGTCTTGCCGACCAGCGCTTCCAGAACGCGTTCCTCGGCGTTCAGGTGGGCGCGCGCCTTGACGTCCTCGCGCATCTTTTCGCGCGTCAGGCCGATGGCCACCTCGACCAGATCGCGCACGATCTGCTCGACGTCGCGGCCGACATAGCCCACCTCGGTGAACTTGGTCGCCTCGACCTTGACGAAGGGCGCGGCGGCAAGCTTGGCCAGGCGGCGCGAAATCTCGGTCTTGCCGACGCCGGTGGGGCCGATCATCAGGATGTTCTTGGGCATCACCTCTTCGCGCATCTGGCCGTCGAGCTGCTGGCGGCGCCAGCGGTTGCGCAGGGCGATCGCCACGGCGCGCTTGGCCTCCTTCTGGCCGATGATGAAGCGGTCGAGTTCCGAAACGGTTTCGCGGGGAGAGAAATTGCTCATGTTGCTACAACCCATTTTGCCACTGCTTGATGAACTCGAACGGATGCAGCAGCATGATCACGTTGAGTGTCAGATTGTCCCGGATGAGGTAGCCGACGCCGATCTCGAAAACGAGGGCGAGGCTCACGATCACCCATATAGGTAGCCGCGCGGCCATCACAAATCCCAGTACCATCGCCAGCGTGTCCGAGACCGAGTTGATGATGCTGTCGCCGTAATAGTCGAGCGAGATCGTGCCTTCCCGGTAGCGGTTGATGATGAAATCGCTGTTTTCGACGATTTCCCAGGCGCCTTCGACGAAGATCGCCAGACCCAGCCTGAGCCAGATCGAGCGACCCGGCAGCACCAGCCATGCCAGGAGATAGAACAGGAAGCCGTGGATGATGTGCGAGAAGGTGTACCAGTCGGCGATGTGCTGGGAGTTCTCCGAACTCTGCACGATGCCGTGCCACAACTTCACATAGCCGCATTCGCAGATCGGCGTGCGCCCCATCAGATAGAGGATCAGCGCCTGTGCCGCGATCAGCCCGGCCGCGATGGCGAGCCCCACCGGCCATGAAATGCGCCAGCCTTTCTCTGTGACGTCCTTCGCAGCCGTGTCGCTCATGGTTCCTCCTCCATGTCGTCATTGTCGATGGCCATCAGCAGGACTTCGCCGTGCTCGCCCGCCCTGCGCCCGATCGGTCGGAAGCCGGCTTTCTCATAGGCGCGGATGGCGGCCGCATTGGCCGGGTCCGGATCGACGATGACGCGCGGCGCGCCCTCCTCGAACAGCATTTCGAGGAACGCACCGATCAGCCGGGTGCCGTGACCCTTTCCGATCAGGTCAGGCTCGCCGATGAACTGGTCGATGCCCAGCGTGCCGCTGGGTTGGCCCTGATAGGGGTTTTCGTCTTCCAGATGCGGATCGTAGCTCTGGATGTAGCCGATCGGCCTGCCGTCGAGCTCGATGATGAAGGGCTCGACGGAAATGCTGTCGATGTGGCTGCCTATGCCTTCCAGCTCGCTTGCCTTGTCGCCCCACCAGGCCGCGACATGCGGCTCGGCGAGCCAGCGGGCAAGAAGCTTCATGTCCTTGCCCGTCAGCGGACGGAACGCATAATCGTGCGGCACCTCAGGCGGCATCCAGCGCTTCGACGGTGAAGCTGTGATTGGTGTAGACGCAGATGTCGGCCGCGATCTCCATCGCCTTGCGGGCGATTTCCTCGGCGTCCTTGTCCGTGTCCATCAGCGCGCGCGCGGCGGCCAGCGCATAGTTGCCGCCCGAGCCGATGGCCATCACGCCGAATTCGGGCTCCAGCACGTCGCCCGTGCCGGTCAGAGCCAGCGACACGTTCTTGTCGGCCACCAGCATCATCGCTTCCAGCCGGCGCAGGTAGCGGTCGGTGCGCCAGTCCTTGGCGAGTTCCACGCAGGCGCGCGTCAACTGGTCGGGATATTGCTCGAGCTTGGTTTCGAGGCGTTCCAGAAGCGTGAAGGCATCGGCCGTGGCGCCCGCGAAGCCGGCGATGACATTGCCCTTGCCGAGCCTGCGCACCTTGCGCGCATTTCCCTTCATGATGGTCTGGCCGAGGCTTACCTGGCCGTCACCGGCGATGACGACCTTGCCGCCCTTGCGCACGGTCACGATCGTGGTGCCGTGCATGATCAATTCATTGGACATATATGGCTCCGATTCGCGCCATCCCCTGAAGGCAATTGGCGCGGTACGAGTAATGTTGCGACCTTATGTATGTCGACGGATTTCGAATGCAAAGGGTGTAGGCTTCGTTGCTGCAGCGCAGCGCGATGCAACTGGAAATCGCCCGGCCATGCTGTTAGAACGCACCCGTTCTTTCAAAGTACCGCAAGGATAGCTCCATGAGCGCTCGCGCCGCAAAAGTCAGCCGCCAGACGAAGGAAACCGAAATTGCCGTTTCCATCGACATCGATGGCGCCGGCCGGTCAGATATGTCGACGGGTGTCGGCTTCTTCGACCACATGCTCGACCAGCTTTCGCGCCATTCGCTGATCGACATGACGGTGCGCGCCAAGGGCGACCTGCATATCGACGACCACCACACGGTGGAAGACACCGGCATCGCGCTTGGCCAGGCGCTGGCCAGGGCGATGGGCGACCGGCGCGGCATCATGCGCTACAGTTCGATTGACCTTGCCATGGACGAGACGCTGACGCGGGCGGCAATCGACGTGTCCGGCCGGCCGTTCCTGGTCTGGAACGTTGACTTTTCGGCGCCCAAGATCGGCACGTTCGACACCGAACTGGTGCGCGAATTCTTCCATGCGCTGGCGCAGAATGCCGGCATCACGCTGCATGTGACGAACCACTACGGCGCCAACAACCATCACATCGCCGAAACCTGCTTCAAGGCAGTGGCGCGCGCGCTGCGCATGGCGCTGGAGACTGACCCGCGCCAGCCGGATGCGGTGCCTTCCACCAAGGGTTCGCTGAAAGGCTGACGCCATGGCCATCTATGTCGTGATGGAACCGCCGTTCGGGAACGCCGCCGCCGCGTCGGAGCGCGCCGTCCTGGTGCGCGATGGTTTTTCGCTGGTCGCCTTCCTCGTGCCGCCGTTCTGGCTGCTGTGGCATCGGCTGTGGATCGAGGCCGTGCTGGCTTTCGCGGCAGCGCTTCTGCTGACGGCGCTGGGCGAGGCGGTGGGCTTTGGCGTGACGAGTGCGCTGCTTTCCCTGCTGGTGTCGATCTATGTCGGCCTCGAAGGACCCGCCCTGCGGCTTGCGGCGCTGCGCCGCCGCGGCTGGCGCGACTGGGGCGCCGTGGAGGCGCGCGACCGGCAGGATGCCGAAATCCGCTATCTCTCGGAAGTCGATCTGCCCGAACGCGCCGACGTTTCTCCGCCATTTGCGGACCAGCCGGCAATGCCGGTCGCCGCCGCGCCCGCCCGCAAGGGTCCGGCGCTCGGTCTGCTCGATTATCCCGGAAGGGCCTGATATGCGCGTTGCCATCATCGATTACGGCTCGGGCAATCTGCGCTCGGCCACCAGGGCGTTCGAACGTGCCGCCCGCGAAAGCGGGATCGACGCCGGGATCGAGCTGACAGCGGACGTCGAACGGGTGCGTACAGCCGACCGCATCGTGCTGCCGGGCGTGGGCGCCTATGCAGACTGCCGCGCCGGGCTCGATGCCGTGCCGGGCATGGTGGAGGCCATTGAGGACGTCGCCATCAGGAATGGCCGGCCGTTCCTCGGCATCTGCGTCGGCATGCAGCTCATGTCCGAACGCGGGCTGGAAAAGACCGTCACACGGGGGCTCGGCTGGATACCCGGAGATGTGAGGGAAATGCAGCCGGCCGATCCGTCGCTGAAGATCCCGCAGATCGGGTGGAACACGATTCACGTGAAACATTCGCATCCGCTGTTCGATGGAATCCGCACGGGCGAGGGCGGTCTGCATGCCTATTTCGTGCATTCCTACCACCTTGCCGCGGCCAATCCGCAGGATGTTCTGGCCGAAGCCGACTATGGCGGCCCGATCACTGCGGCGGTGGCGAAAGACAATGTCGCCGGCACGCAGTTCCATCCCGAAAAGAGCCAGGCGCTGGGCCTTGCTCTGATTGCCAATTTCCTGAGGTGGAAGCCATGAGCAAGAAGGGCTACTGGATCGCGATGGTCGATATTACCGACCCGGAGGTCTATTCGCGCTATGTCGCTGCCAATGCGGCGGCCTTCGAAAAATACGGCGCGCGCTTTCTCGCGCGCGGCGGCCGCCACGAAGACCCCGAAGGCCCGACCGGCCTGCGTCACGTCATCATCGAATTCGACAGCTATGCGCAGGCGCTGGCCTGCTACAATTCGCCCGAATATCAGGAAGCGCTGAAGCACCGGCTTGCCGCCTCGACCGCGCATTTTTCCATCGTCGAAGGGGTTTAGCCTCATGATCCTTTTCCCGGCCATCGACCTCAAGGACGGCGAGTGCGTGCGCCTCAAGCTCGGCGATATGGAGCAGGCGACCGTTTACAACACCGATCCTGGCGCGCAGGCGCGCGCTTTCGAAGAGCAGGGTTTCGAGTGGCTGCATGTTGTCGATCTCAACGGCGCCTTTGCCGGCGAGAGCGTCAATGGCGCGGCGGTCGAAGCGATCCTGAAGGCGACGAAGAACCCGGTGCAGCTCGGCGGCGGCATCCGCACGCTCGCCCATATCGAAGGCTGGCTGGACAAGGGCCTGGCCCGCGTCATCCTCGGGACGGTGGCGGTGCGCGACCCTGAGCTGGTCAAGGAAGCCTGCCGGCTCTTCCCCGGCAAGGTCGCCGTCGGCATTGACGCCAAGGGCGGCAAGGTGGCGGTCGAGGGCTGGGCGGAAGCCTCCAGCCTCGGCGTCATCGAGCTGGCGAAGAAATTCGAGGGCGCGGGCGTGGCGGCCATCATCTACACCGACATCGACCGCGACGGCGTGCTGGCCGGCATCAACTGGAATTCCACCATCGATCTTGCCGAAGCCGTTTCCATCCCCGTCATCGCCTCGGGCGGCCTTGCTTCAATTGCCGACATCGTGCGCATGACCATGCCGGACGCGCAAAGACTCGAAGGCGCGATCTCCGGCCGCGCGCTTTATGACGGCCGCATCGACCCGGCCGAGGCGCTGGCGATATTGCGCGGCGAGCTGAAGCCTGAGCCCGCTCTGTTCGAGGACCGCCCATGAACCTCGAAGCCCGCGTAATCCCGTGCCTGGACGTCAAGGACGGCCCGCGTCGCCCGCAGCCGCGCAGCGGCGAGGACGCGCAAATGGAAAAGGAGACCGTCCTTTGACCCTCAAAGCCCGCGTAATCCCGTGCCTGGACGTCAAGGACGGCCGCGTCGTCAAGGGCGTCAACTTCGTCGATCTGATCGATGCCGGCGATCCGGTCGAGGCGGCGAGGGCCTATGATGCGGCCGGCGCCGACGAGCTTTGCTTTCTCGACATCACCGCCTCGTCCGACAATCGCGAGACCATTTTCGATGTCGTCGCCCGCACGGCCGAACAGTGCTTCATGCCGCTGACGGTCGGGGGCGGGGTGCGCCAGGTGTCCGACATCCGCAAGCTGCTTCTGGCCGGCGCCGACAAGGTGTCGATCAATACGACCGCCGTGAAGAACCCGGATTTCGTCGCCGAAGCCGCCGACAAGTTCGGCAACCAGTGCATCGTCGTTGCCATCGACGCCAAGAAAGTGTCTGCGCCGGGCGAAGCCGACCGCTGGGAGATTTTTACGCATGGCGGCCGCGAAAGAACCGGCATTGATGCGATCGAGTTCGCCAGAAAAGTCGTCGATCTCGGCGCCGGCGAGATCCTGCTCACCTCCATGGACCGCGACGGCACCAAGGCCGGCTACGACATCACGCTGACCCGCGCGGTGGCCGATGCGGTGCGCGCGCCGGTGATCGCCTCGGGCGGCGTCGGCACGCTCGATCATCTGGTCGAAGGCATCCGCGACGGTCATGCCAGCGCCGTTCTGGCTGCCTCGATCTTCCATTTCGGCACTTATACCATTGCACAGGCCAAGGCCTACATGGCAAAAGCGGGTCTGCCGATGCGGCTCGATCCGGCCGCCTGATCCATTTGCCGAGGCGCGAAGAACGCGAATGACCGGTTTTTCCCTCAACGATCTCGAACGCATCATTTCGGAGCGCGCCCGCTCGGGCGACGCCAATTCCTGGACCGCCAGGCTCTATGCGTCGGGCATGGAGCGCGCCGCCAAGAAACTGGGTGAAGAGGCGGTTGAAACCGTCATCGCCGCGGTCAGGGGCGACACCGGGGAACTCGTTTCCGAAAGCGCCGATCTTCTTTATCATTGGCTCGTCGTGCTGACGGTTGCCGGGGTGCCGCTGTCTGATGTGCTTCAGGAACTCCAGCGGCGAACGGGCCAGTCCGGCATCGCCGAGAAGGCATCGCGCAACCAGGGCTGACTTTGGAAGGGCAGGCGATGGATCAACTCGCTGCGACCGTCAAATATTCCCCATACCGGTTCTTCACGGCGGAGCGATGGGCGGAATTTCGTGCCGATACGCCGCTGACGCTGACCGAGGACGAGGTCCAGCGGCTGAGTTCGCTCTATGATCCGATCGATCTGGACGAGGTGCGCCGCATCTATCTGTCGCTGTCGCGGCTTTTGTCGGCCCATGTCGAGGCAAGCCAGCTTCTCTATCGCCAGCGCAAGACCTTCTTCAATGGCGACGAGGCCAACAAGACCCCTTACATCATCGGCATGGCGGGCTCGGTGGCGGTGGGGAAATCCACCACCGCGCGCGTGCTGAAGGAGCTTCTGGCGCGCTGGCCGTCCAGCCCCAAGGTCGATCTGGTCACCACTGACGGCTTCCTGCTGCCCAACGAGGTGCTGCGCCGCGAAAACCTGATGGAGCGCAAGGGCTTTCCCGACAGCTATGATGTCGGCGCGCTCCTGCGTTTCCTCTCGGCGATCAAGTCGGGCGAGCCCAATGTGCGGGCCCCGCTCTATTCGCACCTGACCTATGACGTGATGCCGGGCGAATATATCACGGTCGACCGGCCCGACATCCTCATCTTCGAAGGCTTGAACGTGCTGCAGCCGCGCGACCTGCCGAGGGATGGCAAGTTCGTGCCGTTCCTGTCTGATTTCTTTGATTTTTCGATCTATATCGACGCCAGGGAAGAGCTTATCCATTCCTGGTATATCAAGCGTTTCATGAAGCTGAGGGAGACGGCCTTCCGCAATCCGGAATCCTTCTTCCATCGCTACTCGCAGCTTTCGGAAGATGCCGCCCGCGCCATCGCGGAGGGCCTGTGGGGCAACATCAACCTGAAGAACCTGCGCGAAAACATCCTGCCCACGCGCCCGCGTGCCGATCTCATCCTGCGCAAGGGGCCCGACCACCGCGTCGAGGAAGTGGCGCTGCGGAAGCTTTAAGCCGTACTTACGCTACGGGTTTCGTCACCCGCCGCATCGTCAGGTTGATGCGCCCGCCATTTTTCAGCAGCGTTGAGGTTGCCGGATAGATGCGGTCGACGCCGTGAAAGCTCAAGCGGCTTTCGCCGCCCAGCACGACCAGATCGCCGCTTTCAAGCCGGAATGACACCGTGGGGGCCGCGCGCGTTGTGCCGCCGATGCGGAACAGGCAGGCGTCACCCAGTGAAATGGAGACCACCGGGGCGGCGAATTCCGCCTCGTCGCGGTCCTGATGCAGGCCCATTTTGGCGGTTTCGCCGTAGAAATTGACGAGACAGGCTTCTGGCGGCAGCGGATAGTCTGCCACCGCGCGCCAGATGGAAAGCAGCGCCTCGGGGATCGGCGGCCAGGGCTTTCCGGTTTCCGGGTGCGTGGGCTGGTAGCGATAGCCGCGCTCGCGGTCCGTCACCCAGCCGAGCGTGCCGCAATTGGTCATGCGCACGCTCATTTCCTTGCCGCTGCCGGGCATGGTCGGCACATAGAGCGGCGCGGCGCGCACCACGGCGCGAATATCCTCCACCAGCGCCTCTTGTGCGGAGCGGTCGAGGAAGCCGGGAATGTGTCTGACGCCGGGCGGCAGCGCGAGCATGGGCTTGTCCGGTATGGTTGCGGGAAGCGTGAAAACGTCGCCGAAAAGAAAACGGCGGCATCGCGCCGCCGTTCCGTTTTTTCAGGTCCCGGGCCTCAGGCCTGGTCGATGTCGGGGATGCGCAGCACCTGGCCCGGATAGATCTTGTCGGGATGGCTCAGCATCGGCTTGTTGGCCTCGAAGATGATGTTGTTCTTGGCGCCCTTGCCCTTGCCATATTGCGCCTCGGCGATCTTCCAGAGATTGTCGCCCTTCTTGACCGTATAGAACACCGGCGCCTTGGCTGGCGTCGAGGCCGCCACCACCGCTGTCATGTCGACATTGCTGTCGAGCTTGAGGCCGCTTTCCGGCGGTACGATCTTCAACTCGTCGGCCTCGACCTTGGAGATGCCGAGCGTGTTGCCCACCGCAATCACCGCCTTTTCGAAGATCGACTGGTCCGCGACCACGCCTTTCAGGACCGCCTTGTCACCCTGAACCTCGACCTGCACCTTGTCGGTGCCGAGCTTGTGCGAATCCAGTTCCTTTTTCAGCGCATCCGCCTGCGGCGCCTGCTCTTCCTCGCCGCCGAAGCCAAGTTTCTTGCCGACGCTCTTAACGAAATCGAACATTCCCATTGATGCCTCCTTGATGCTGCCGCTGTTGTGACGAGCGAATTTCGCATCCGCCACCCGAAATTGGAAGCGGCGATTGAAACCGGCCGTTGCAAATCGTTCAGTCGCTCTCGACCCTGCCGCGCAGTTTCTTCACCGTCGAGCGTCCGGCCTTGGCTTTCAGCCGCCGCTCGATCGCGCCCTTGGAAGGCTTTGTCTTCTTGCGCGGCGGGGGTGGCGGTTCGGCCGCGCGCGCGACGAGGGCCGTCAGGCGGGCGCGCGCGTCGGCGCGATTCTGTTCCTGCGTGCGGAAGCGTCCGGCCTCGATGACGATCACGCCGTCCTTGGTCGCCCTCTGCCCGGCAAGCTTGAGCGTGCGTTCGCGCACGCGCTCGGGCAGGCCCGGCGCGTTGCGCGCATCGAAGCGCAACTGCACCGCCGTGGCCACCTTGTTGACGTTCTGCCCGCCGGGGCCGGAGGAGCGTATGAAGCTCTCCTCGATGTCGTCGGGATGAATGACGACGTCGTTGGCGATGATGATCTTTTCGTCCGAACTCATCGCCTAGAGATGCCGTGCATCCGCGCAAAAGAAAAGACCCGGCGTTTCCACCGGGCCTTTCCGCGTCCGTCCCTGCCGTAAAGCTTATTCGGCGGCAGCCGCAACGCGCGGTGCTGCTCCCAGCACGCTGGCATCGACGTGGGATTCGAATTTGGCGAAATTGTCGATGAACATGCCCACCAGCTTGAGCGCTTGGCGATCATAGGCTTCCTTGTCGGCCCATGTCGAGCGCGGATCGAGGATCGACGTTTCCACGCCCGGCACCGCCACCGGCACGGCGAAGCCGAAATTCGGATCGGTACGGAACTCGACATTGTTGAGCGAGCCGTCGAGTGCTGCCGAAAGCAGGGCACGCGTGGCCTTGATCGGCATGCGCTTGCCGGTGCCGTGGGCGCCGCCGGTCCAGCCGGTGTTGACCAGCCAGCAATCGACATTGTGCCGGGCGATCAGTTCGCGCAGCAGATTGCCGTATTCCGATGGATGCCGCGGCATGAAGGGCGCGCCGAAGCAGGTCGAGAAGGTCGCTTCCGGCTCGTTCACGCCCTTTTCGGTGCCGGCCACCTTGGCGGTGTAGCCCGACAGGAAGTGATACATCGCCTGCGCCGGGGTGAGCTTGGCGATCGGCGGCATCACGCCGAAGGCGTCGGCGGTCAGCATGATGATGTTCTTCGGATGGCTGGCGCGGCCGGTGGCGCTGGCGTTGGGAATGAAATCGAGCGGGTAGGCGCAGCGCGTGTTCTCGGTCAGCCGGCCATCGTCGAAGTCCGGAATGCCGTTCTCGTCGAGGATGACGTTTTCCAGCACGGTGCCGAAGCGCCGGGTGGTGGCGAAGATTTCCGGCTCGGCCTCGGCCGAGAGGCGGATGGTCTTGGCGTAGCAGCCGCCTTCGAAGTTGAAGATGCCGTCGGGGCCCCAGCCATGCTCGTCGTCGCCGACCAGCGTGCGCGCCGGATCGGCCGACAGCGTGGTCTTGCCGGTGCCCGACAGGCCGAAGAACACGGCCGCGTCGCCCTTCGGCCCTTCATTGGCCGAGCAGTGCATGGGCATCACGCCCTTTGCCGGCAGCAGATAGTTGAGGGCGGTGAACACCGACTTCTTCATTTCGCCGGCATAGGAGGTGCCGCCGATCAGCACGATCATGCGGGTGAGATCGACCGCGATCACGGTTTCCGAGCGGCAGCCGTGGCGGGCAGGGTCGGCGCGGAAGGAGGGCAGGTCGATGATGGTCATCTGCGGCACGAAACCGGCAAGTTCGTCCGCTTCGGGGCGGCGCAGCAGCGTGCGGATGAACAGCGAGTGCCAGGCATATTCGCCGATCACGCGCACCGGCAGGCTCTGGCGCGCATCCGCTCCGCCCACGAGATCCTGCACGAACAGGTCCTTGTCGGCCGCGTGGGCCACGAAGTCGGCCAGCAGCACCTCGAAATGTTCGGGCGAAATCGGCTTGTTGTTGTCCCACCACACATGCGGTTCAGTGGCCGCGTCGCGCACCACGAACTTGTCCTTGGCCGAGCGTCCGGTGTGCTGGCCGGTCTCGGCGACCAGCGCGCCATGGGCCGTCAGCTTCGCCTCGCGGCGCCGGATGGCTTCTTCGTAAAGTGCTGCCGTGCCGAGATTGTAGTGCACGGTTCCCGAGGTTTTCAGGCCGCTCTTGTCAATTCCGTGGGAAGGATTGCGTTTGCCGGTTTCACTCATACGGCGTTCCTCCAGATAGGATCGTTGCTGCTGGGTGCTCGGGTCGGTTTGCCGAACGTCTATCGTCCGGATTTTGAAGGACGAAATTGGTCAAAATCAGAAAAGATTAGCAATTTCAAATATATAATCGATTTAAAGATTTTGAAAAATTTTTAAATCGTTTAAAGGGAGACTTTCCGCCGCAGGGGGTGCATGGCCGGCGTGCCATTTCCTATCTCGGGGCGGGTTCGCAGCCGAAAAACGGGTGCGGATCTGGAAAATGCGGGTGTCGGTGTGACAAGGGCCTGTTTCTATGCCACATTTTGTACCCAATTTGTCCTGCAAAAGCCCTTTCCGCTACAGGACAGGGACAAGAAGCCCATGAGGGAGCCGCTGGATATGGCAACAATCGCGCTTGTCGACGATGACCGCAACATTCTGACTTCGGTTTCGATCGCGCTGGAATCGGAAGGTTACCGCGTCGAGACATATACCGATGGTGCCTCGGCGCTGGAGGGGCTGGCGGCACGGCCGCCGAATCTTGCGATCCTCGACATCAAGATGCCGCGCATGGACGGCATGGAACTGCTGCGCCGCCTGCGCCAGAAGACCGACCTGCCGGTGATCTTCCTGACCTCCAAGGACGACGAGATAGATGAACTGTTCGGGCTCAAGATGGGCGCCGACGATTTCATCCGCAAACCGTTCTCGCAGCGCCTGCTGGTCGAGCGGGTCAAGGCGGTGCTGCGCCGGGCCAGCGCCCGCGATGCCGCCGCCAAGACGCCGAGCCAGCAGTCGCGCTCGCTCGAACGCGGCCAGCTCGTCATGGATCAGGAACGCCACACCTGCACCTGGAAGGGCGAGCCGGTCACGCTCACGGTCACGGAGTTTTTGATCCTGCACGCCCTTGCCCAGCGCCCCGGCGTGGTGAAAAGTCGTGATGCGCTGATGGATTCGGCCTATGATGAGCAGGTCTATGTTGACGATCGCACCATCGACAGCCACATCAAGCGCCTGCGCAAGAAGTTCAAGGCGGTCGATGAGGAGTTCGAGATGATCGAAACCCTCTATGGTGTCGGCTACCGTTTCCGCGAGGCGTGAAGCGCGGCGCAGCGCCACGACGCGTCTCAGGAGTTTGTGCCTGAATGGCAATGGAATTGGATCTGAAGAAACCGGGTGCGGCCGCGCGCAAGTCGCGCACGGCCATGCCCGCATTTCTCTCGAAGATCACCGTGCCGCTGCGCCGTTTCCTCGGCCACCACATCTTTTCCAGCCTGACGCGGCGCATTCTTTTCCTCAACCTGGCCGGGTTGGGGGTGCTGGTGGTCGGTATCCTCTATCTCAACACCTTCCGCGACGGCCTGATCGACGCGCGGGTGGAAAGCCTGATGACGCAGGGCGAGATCATCGCCGGCGCCATCGCCAGTTCCGCCACGGTGGAAACGGATTCGATCAGCATCGATCCTGAAAAGCTGCTTGAGTTGCAGGCCGGCGAAAGCCTCGGCCCGGGTTCAGACCAGCTTGACAGCCTCGATTTCCCGATCAACCCCGAGCGCGTCGCGCCGGTGCTGCGCCGGCTGATTTCGCCGACGCGCACGCGCGCCCGCATCTATGACCGCGATGCCAATCTGCTGCTGGATTCGCGCCATCTCTATTCGCGCGGCCAGATCCTGCGTTACGACCTGCCATCTGTGACCGAGGAAGAGCCGAGTGTCATGGAGCGGGTCGAGAAGTTCGTCTTCGACCTGTTCCGCAGCAATGAGCTGCCGGTCTACAAGGAGCAGCCCGGCGGCAACGGCGCGGCCTTTCCGGAAGTGATGAGCGCGCTCACTGGCAGCCCCTCCACGGTGGTGCGCGTCAGCGAGCAGGGCGAGCAGATCGTCTCGGTCGCCGTGCCCATCCAGCGTTTCCGCGCCGTGCTCGGCGTGCTGATGCTGTCCACCGAGGGCGGCGATATCGACAAGATCGTGGCGGCCGAGCGCAAGGCCATCCTGCGCGTCTTCGGCGTGGCAGCACTTGTCATGGCGATCCTGTCCATGCTTCTGGCCTCCACCATTGCCAATCCGCTGCGCCGCCTGTCGGCCGCCGCCGTGCGGGTGCGCCGTGGCGTCAAGAACCGCGAGGAAATCCCGGACTTCTCCGATCGGCAGGACGAGATCGGCAATCTGTCTGTGGCGGTACGCGACATGACCAATGCGCTCTATGCGCGCATCGAGGCCATCGAGAGTTTCGCCGCCGATGTCAGCCATGAGCTGAAGAACCCGCTCACCTCGCTGCGCAGCGCGGTGGAGACCTTGCCGCTTGCCAAGACCGATGCCTCGCGCTCGCGGCTGATGGAGATCATCCAGCATGACGTGAAGCGGCTCGACCGTCTGATCACCGACATTTCCGACGCCTCGCGGCTCGATGCCGAACTGGTGCGCGAGGACTCCGCCAGGATCGATCTGAAGAAGCTGATCGGCGATCTGGTCGCCCTTTCGCTGGACCCCGGCCGCCACAAGCGCAAGGTCGAGATCGAATACAAGCCGCACAAGCTGCCGCAGGGCGCGAAGGGCTATTTCGCCCTCGGCCACGACCTGCGCATCGGTCAGGTCATCACCAATCTGATCGAGAATGGGCGCTCCTTCGTGCCGGAGGAGGGGGGCCGCATCACCGTCTCGCTGGAGCGGGCCGGCAAGTTCAACATCGTCACCGTCGAGGACAACGGCCCCGGCATCCGCGCCGACAATATCGACCGCATCTTCGAGCGCTTCTACACGGACCGTCCGGCAAGCGAGGCTTTCGGCCAGAATTCCGGCCTTGGCCTGTCCATCAGCCGCCAGATCGTCGAGGCGCATGGCGGCACGCTGTCGGCCGAAAACATGGTCGGCGGCAAGCCCGGCGACATCAAGGGCGCGCGTTTCGTCATGACGCTCCCGGCCGAAAGCTGATCTCCCGTGACCCCGCCCAACCTGCATGGCACCGCGCTGGTGCTCGGGTCTCGCGGCGTGCTGGTCCTTGGGCCATCCGGCTCGGGCAAGAGCACGCTGGCGCTCGCGGCGGTCAGCCGGTTTCGCGATGTTGGCCGCCTTGCCTGCCTCGTCAGCGACGATCAGGTCTTGGTTGCCGTGCATGGCGCCCGGCTGGTTTGCAGCGCGCCGCGGACGATCAGCGGGCTGGTCGAGGTGCATGGCGTGGGGCCGCGACCGTCGGCCGTTCAGCCGCGGGCGGTCATCGATCTTGCGGTGCGGCTGGTGCCGGTAGGCGAGATGCAGCGTCTGCCCGAGGAGGAATTCGAGGACGTGGCCGGTTGCCGCCTGCCGGTGCTGAAGGTGCCGCAGCGCGACACCCGGCCGGCGCTGATGGCGATCGCCGCGCGGCTTTCATTGCCGCCGTTCGCGTGAAAGTGTCGAAGACAGGTGACACTGTGCGGCAAAATGGTCTTGGCCAAAGCGTTTTAGGGCTTGTAAACGCCACTCGCCTCGACAAGATAGCGCTCCATTGCCCGGCAAACCGGGCTAGGCGGGCGTGGCGGAGAGCGTTCGCGAACAGGTCATGACGGGAGCCAAAGCAGAATGATCGGACTCGTGCTCGTGACGCACGGTCAGTTGGCCATGGAGTTCCGCAACGCCGTGGAGCACGTCGTCGGACCCCAGGACCATTTCGAGACCATCGCCATCGGCCCGGACGACGATATGGAGCAGCGCCGCCGCGACATCGTCGAGGCGGTGGCGCGCAGCGATACCGGCACCGGCGTGATCCTGCTGACCGACATGTTCGGCGGCACGCCCTCCAACCTTGCCATTTCCGTCATGGAGGCCGGCCGCGTCGAGGTCATCGCCGGCATGAACCTGCCCATGCTCATCAAGCTCTCCAGCGTGCGCAAGAGCGACGACATGACGCTGGCGCTCGATGAGGCGCAGACCGCCGGGCGCAAATACATCAATGTCGCCAGCCAGCTTCTGAGCAGCAAATGAACGGCCTGTCCTCCCCGGCTTCCGAAGGCGGCACGTCCCGCGAATTCCAGATCGTCAATCAGCGCGGCCTGCATGCCCGCGCTTCGGCCAAATTCGTCCAGGTGGCAAGCAGCTACGAGGCCTCGATCGAGGTCGAGAAGGACGGCGTCAAGGTCGGCGGCACCTCGATCATGGGCCTGATGATGCTGGCCGCCAGCCCAGGCTCCAACATCCGCGTCACCGCCACGGGGCCGGATGCCGATGATGTTCTCGAGGCGCTCGGCACGCTCATCGCCGACCGTTTCGGCGAGGAAATCTGAGCGCTGCCGCTTTCGGCGGATATGCACGAATAAGGATTTCTTTATATCCCATTGTCGACCGCGCGGCGATCTGCTAGTCAGCGCGCATCCGCAATGGCGTCCGCGCCCCGTCCTTCGGGCGTGTGCAGGCGCTTTCACGAACCCGAACGGGAGCACTGCCAATGTCTGGTAAGGACTACATCGTCGCCGATCTTTCGCTTGCCGGCTGGGGCCGCAAGGAAATCGAGATCGCTGAAACCGAAATGCCCGGCCTGATGGCCTGCCGCGAGGAATTCGGTGAAAAGCAGCCGCTCAAGGGCGCGCGCATCACCGGCTCGCTGCACATGACCATCCAGACGGCGGTGCTGATCGAGACCCTGAAGACGCTCGGCGCCGACATCCGCTGGGCCTCCTGCAACATTTTCTCCACGCAGGACCACGCCGCCGCCGCGATCGCCGATGCCGGTATTCCGGTCTTTGCCGTGAAGGGCGAGACGCTGGAGGAGTACTGGCAGTACACCGACAAGATCTTCCAGTGGGCCGATGGCGGCACTTCCAACATGATCCTCGACGATGGCGGCGACGCCACCATGTACATCCTGCTGGGCGCCCGCGCCGAAGCCGGCGAGGACGTGCTGACCAATCCCGGCAGCGAGGAGGAAGAGATCCTGTTCGCGCAGATCAGGAAGCGCATGGCCGAGACGCCGGGCTTCTTCACGAAGCAGCGCGAGGCGATCCGCGGCGTCACCGAGGAGACGACCACCGGCGTCAACCGCCTCTACCAGCTCCAGAAGAAGGGCTTGCTGCCCTTCCCGGCGATCAACGTCAACGACTCCGTCACCAAGTCCAAGTTCGACAACAAATATGGCTGCAAGGAATCGCTGGTCGACGGTATCCGTCGCGGCACCGACGTGATGATGGCCGGCAAGGTCGCCGTGGTCTGCGGCTATGGCGACGTCGGCAAGGGCTCGGCCGCGTCGCTGAAGGGCGCCGGCGCGCGCGTCAAGGTCACGGAAGTCGATCCGATCTGCGCCCTGCAGGCGGCCATGGACGGCTTCGAAGTGGTGACGCTGGAAGATGCGGCCCCGACCGCCGACATCGTCATCACCACCACCGGCAACAAGGACGTCATCACGCTCGACCATATGCGCGCGATGAAGGACATGGTCATCGTCGGCAATATCGGTCATTTCGACAACGAGATTCAGGTCGCCGCACTGCGCAACCTGAAATGGACCAACGTGAAGCCGCAGGTCGATATGATTTCCTTCCCGGATGGCAAGCGCCTGATCCTGCTGTCGGAAGGCCGTCTGCTCAATCTCGGCAACGCCACCGGCCATCCGAGCTTCGTCATGTCGGCATCCTTCACCAACCAGGTGCTGGCGCAGATCGAGCTGTTCACCAAGGCTGGCCAGTACAAGAACGAGGTCTATGTGCTGCCCAAGCATCTGGATGAGAAGGTCGCGCGCCTGCATCTCGACAAGCTGGGCGCCAAGCTGACCGAGCTGAGCAAGGAACAGGCTGCCTATATCGGTGTCACGCCGCAGGGCCCGTTCAAGCCGGAACACTACAGATACTGATCTGGGTTAACCAAACTACCAGATGTTGAAGTCGGGCAATTGACTTTTTGCCCGGCTTTGTTTTTGCGCGCCGCGCTTCTTCACGGGGATTCGAGCAACCTGTATTGTATCCATGATTCGCGACGTTCGCGCTCCGAGGCGGGGATGCGAAGAGCCGGCGTCGAGGCAGTCTGCGATCAGGCGGCGGAGAGGTACAGGACATGCCGGGGGATAACCCGCTCGATGCGGGACGGGCCGTTTCCGGCGGCCACAGGGATTCGAACGGCAATGCACCCGCAACAGCGGGCTGGCGGCAGCGTAGGCTGACGCGGCCTTTCGGCCGGCTGCTTCTGGCCGCGACATCGCTGACCGCTCTTGCCCTTGTCGATCCGGCGCTGGCCCAGCACACCCCGCAGCGCGGCATTGCCGGGCTGCCGATGGGCGCGTTCGAGGTCATCCAGATGGCCGTCTTCCTGGGCGTCATGGGAGCCGCCCTGCTTTCGGCCGTGGCGCTCATCCGCGAACGCGCCCGCACCTCGGCCGAGAATGTGGAACTGCGCGCGCATATTGCCGATCTCAACGCAACGCTGCAGCGCTCCGATGCGCTGCTCAACCTGCGCGACCAGCGCATCGTCGTCTGGGCCAACGACAATCAGAAGCCGGAACTGGTCGGCGCGCTGCCGGCGGAGGCCGCCGCGCCGGAAGACCGTGCCGCCTTCCTCGCCTTTGGCCGCTGGCTTGCCCCGCGCTCGGCGGCCGCGCTTGATCGCGCGGTGGCGGGCTTGCGTGAAAAGGGCGCGCAGTTCGATCTGATGGTGGAAACCCACAGCGCAACCCCGCTGGAGGTGCAGGGCCGCAAGACGCCTTCGCACACGCTGCTGCGCTTCGTCTCCCTGTCGCAGACGCAGCGCGAGCACGCGCAGCTGAAACTGGAAAACCAGCGCCTTGCTGTCGATTACGACAATATGGTCGGGCTCGCCGACGCGCTGAAGATGCCGTTCTGGCTGCGCAGCGCCGATGGCCGCCTGCGCTGGGTCAACCGCGCCTATGCCGAGGCGGTGGAAGCGGCGACGCCCGAGGCCGTGTTGCGCGAGGGCAAGGAGTTCCTGGGCTCGGCCGCGCGCGAGACGATTGCCCGGCAGCACGCCGCGCATCCCGTTTTCGAACAGACGCTTTCGACCGTCATCGGCGGCGACCGGCGCAAATTCACCGTCACCGATTTCGCCAGTACCGAAGGCGCGGCCGGCATTGCCGTGGACGCCAGCGGCATCGAGGCCATCCGCGAGGAATATGAGCGGCTGGTGCGCAGCCATGCCGACACGCTGGACCAGCTCACCACGCCGGTCGCCATTTTCGACGAGCAGCAGAAGCTGCGCTTCTTCAACCAGGCGTTCCAGAAGCTCTGGGACCTCGATGCCGGCTTTCTTGACAGCGCGCCCGACAATGCGCTGCTGCTCGACCGGCTGCGCAGCGAAGGCAAGCTTGCCGAGCAGCCGGAATGGCGGCGCTGGAAGGAAAACCTGCTCGAAGCCTATCGCGCTGTCGAATCGCAGGAGCACTGGTGGCACCTGCCCGATGGCCGCACGCTGCGCGTCATCGCCAATCCGCAGCCCAAGGGCGGCGTCACCTGGGTGTTCGAGAACGTCACCGAGCGCATCAATCTCGAAAGCCGCTACAATGCCGCCGTGCGCGTGCAGGGCGAGACGCTCGACAATCTCACCGAGGGCGTGGCCGTGTTCGGGCCCGACGGGCGCATCCGTCTCTCCAACCCGGCTTTCGTCAGCCTGTGGGGTCTGTCGTCCGATCTGGTGCAGGGCAACATGCATATCTCGGCGATCCGGGCGCAATGCGACACCCAGGCCAAGGACAGCCCCTGGGCCAATTTCGTTGCCGCCGTCACCGGCTTCGATGAGGAACGCCGCGACGGACGCGGCCAGACCGAGCTGAACAACGGCACGGTGCTGCGTTATGCGGTGATCCATCTGCCCAACGGGCAGGTGATGATCACCTTCGTCGACGTCACCGACAGCGTGAATGTCGAACGCGCGCTGAAGGACAAGAACGAGGCGCTGCAGCGCGCCGACCAGCTCAAGAACGATTTCGTCCAGCACGTGTCCTATGAGCTGCGCTCGCCGCTCACCAACATCATCGGCTTCACCGAGCTTCTGGCGCTGCCGGCCACGGGGCCGCTGGCGCCGCGCCAGCGCGAATATCTGGAACATATCGGCTCGTCCTCGGCGGTGTTGCTGACCGTCGTCAACGACATCCTCGACCTGGCAACCGTCGATGCCGGCATCATGGAGCTCGAGGTCGGTGAGGTGCGCGTGGACCAGACCATCGCGGCCGCCGCCGAACTGGTGTCCGATCGCATGGACGAGCACGGCATCCGCCTGACCATCGACACCGGGCAGGCGCCGCAAAGCTTCCACGGCGATGAAACGCGCATCCGCCAGATTCTCTACAACCTGCTCAGCAACGCGGCCAATTACGCGCCCGAGGCAAGCACCGTCTCGCTCGCCTGCCGTCAGGTAGGGCAGGGCGTGGAATTCGCCGTGCATGACGACGGCCCCGGCATGCCGCCGGAAATCCTCGACACCGTGTTCCGCCGTTTCGAGCCGCGGGTGAATGGCGGCCGCCGCCGTGGCGCGGGCCTTGGCCTGTCCATCGTCAAGAGCTTCGTGGAACTGCATGGCGGCTCGGTGCGGATCGAAACCGGCCAGGATCGCGGTACGACTGTGATATGCCTGTTTCCCAACGTGCCGACCGGCGTTCGCCAGGCGGCGGAGTAGATGACCGAAACGGTTTTCGAGCGTTTCCTGCCGGATGAACCGGCGACCCTTCGTCTGGGCGAGGATCTGGCGCTGGCCTTGCGGCGCGGCGACGTGCTGGCGCTGCATGGCGACCTCGGCACCGGCAAGACGACGCTGGCGCGCAGCCTCATCCGGGCGCTGGCCGGCGATCCTGAACTGGAAGTGCCGAGCCCCACCTTCACGCTGGTGCAGGTCTATGAGGGGCGGCTGCCGATCCAGCATTTCGACCTCTACCGCCTGTCGTCGGAGGAGGAACTGGACGAACTCGGCTTCGATGACGCGCTGGAGCAGGGTGCGGCTCTGGTGGAATGGCCGGAAAAGGCGGGCAACCGCATGCCGGCGAGCGCCACCCGCGTCGAGTTGACCGAGGAAGGCACCGGCCGCCGCGTCCGTATCGTCGTGCCGGATGCCGGTGCTGCTACGCGTTTTGCGCGTTCCTTCGCCATCCGTGATTTTCTGGAACGTTCCGGCTGGGGCGAGGCCGCGCGCTCCTATTTCACGGGGGATGCCTCGGCGCGCGCCTATGAGATCGTTGCGCGCGAAGGCCATGCGCCGCGCGTGCTGATGAACTCACCCGAGCTGCTGCTGGGGCCGCCCGTGCGCGACGGCAGGGCCTATGCCGAGATCGCCCACACCGCACGCACCGTCGCGGCCTTCGTCGCGCTTGATCGCGCGCTGCACGAGGCTGGCGTCAGCGTGCCGGAAATCCATGCGCAGGATCTTGAAAATGGTTTCCTGCTGATCGAGCATCTCGGCGCGCAAGGCTTTCTGCTCGATGGCAAGCCGGTTGCGGAGCGCTATGTGGCCGCCGCCGAACTGCTCGCCATGTTGCACGGCAAATCATGGCCGGATCGCATCGAGGTTGCGCCCGGCGTCGTACACACGGTGCCGCCTTTCGACCGCGACGCCATGCTGATCGAGGTCGAACTGCTGCTCGACTGGTATGTGCCGGCGGTAACGGGCAAGCCGGCCGATGCCGGATTGCGCAAGGAATATGTGCGCCTCTGGAATGCGGTGATCGACCGGCTGGAACACGCCGAGAAAGGCCTCGTGCAGCGCGACTTCCATTCGCCCAATATCATCTGGCGTGCCGAGCGCAGCGGTTTCGACCGGCTCGGCATCATCGATTTCCAGGACGCGCTGATCGGCCCCGCGGCCTATGACGTCGCCTCGCTCGCCATGGACGCGCGCGTGACCGTGCCCGAGAAGATCGAGGCGGCCGTGACAAAAACCTATGTCGCGGCGCGGCAGGCCGCTGGCGGGTTTGACGCGGAAAGCTTCGCCGAGGCCTATGCCATCATGGCCGCGCAGCGCAATTCCAAGATCCTCGGCATCTTCGTGCGGCTCGACCGGCGCGACGGCAAGCCGGACTATCTGAAACACTTGCCGCGCATCCGCGACTATCTGCGCCGTGCACTTGCCCATCCCGCCCTTGCCGAACTGCGCGATTTCTATCAGGTTCACGGCTTCATCGAGGACGCAAAGCTTTGACCGATCGCATGCCCAAAAACGCCATGGTTCTTGCCGCAGGGCTCGGCAAGCGCATGCGGCCGCTGACCGAGACCATGCCCAAGCCTCTGGTGCGTGTGGCCGGCAAGACGCTGCTGGACTGGGGGCTGGACAGCCTCGCCGAGGTCGGTGTGGCGAAGGCGGTGGTGAACGTCCATTATTTTCCGGAGCAGATTGTCGCCCATGTGGCCGGTCGCAGCCGGCCGGCCGTCGTGATTTCGGATGAAAGCGGGGGCTTGCTCGATTCGGCCGGGGGCATCGTCAAGGCGCTGCCGCAACTCGGCGCCGACCCCTTTCTGGTCATTAACGCCGATACCTTCTGGATCGACCGCGACCGGCCGAATCTCGAGCGCCTCGCCCTTGCGTGGGACGCGGCGAGTATGGATATTCTGCTTATGCTTGCGGATTTCTCTTCGGCAACTGGCCACAGCGGCGGCACGGATTTCCTGGCCGACCCCGACGGCAGGCTGCGTCGCGCGGCCGGTGATCCCGCCGGCATGATCTATGCCGGCGCCGCCATCATGCACCCGCGTGTCTTCGCCGCCGCCGACGCAGCGCCGCATTCGCTCAACCTTTACTTCGACCGCGCCATCGCCGCGGGCAGGCTCCATGGCATGAAGATGGAAGGCCGCTGGATCACCGTCGGCACCCCCGATGCCATCGCGCCCGCGGAAGCGGCGGTCGCCGATGCCGTGGCGCAGGACGCATGAGCGGGCACACCGTCCTCCCCCGCCTGTTTTCCATTCCGCCTGCTGCCGCCTTTTTGCCGACGCTGGCGCAGAGCCTGATCGACGGCCGTCTGATCCCCGATTTCCGTTTCGACGGCGATCCGCTGGCGCTGGCAGATGTCACCATCTATGTGCCGACGCGCCGCGCCGCGCGCGAACTGCGCAGCGTTTTCGTCGAAAAGGCGAAAGGCGGCTCGGCCATCCTGCCGACGATCCGGCCGCTCGGCGAATTCGACGAGGACGAGGCTCTGTTCGCGCCCGAAGGCGCTGGCGAGTTGGACTTCGCGCCGCCGATTGCGGCCATCGACCGGCTGCTTCTCCTGGCTCCTCTGGTGCGCAACTGGAAGCGGCGGCTGCCGGCCCATGTCGCAAGCCTGTTCGAGGAGGAAATCGTCGTCCCGGCCTCGGCCGCCGATGCGGTGTGGCTGGCGCGCGATCTGGCCGGGCTGATGGACGAGATCGAGACCGAGGGCTCGGACTGGTCGCGGCTACATGATCTGGTGTCCGGCGACCTCGCCAACTGGTGGCAGGTGACGCTGGATTTCCTCGAAATCGTCATGACCGCCTGGCCCAACCTCCTGGCCGAGCTCGACCGTTCCAATCCGGCCGCGCACCGCAATGCGCTGATCCGGCTGGAGGCGGAGCGGTTGCGGCAAAGGCCGCCGCGAGGGCCGGTCATCGCCGCCGGCTCCACCGGCTCCATCCCCGCCACCGCCGAGCTTTTGGCGGCCATCGCGCGGCTGCCGCGCGGCGCGGTGGTGCTGCCCGGCCTCGACCGGAGCATGGACGAGCGCTCCTGGTCGGTCGTTTCGGCGGAAACCTTGCCTGCCGCCGTGCTCGGCCACCCGCAATATGGCCTGGCCAAGCTGTTGAAAAAGATCGGCATTTTGCGTGGGGACGTCGAGGAGATCGGCGCGGTCTCGCCGGCACAGGCGCTTCGCGATGCGCTGGTCGCGCAGGCCCTGCTGCCGGCAGAAACCACCGACGCCTGGGCCGGCCGGCGGGCAGGGGTTTCGGAGACGGATGTTGAAAGCGCCTTTGCCGGCGTGACACTACTCGAAGCCGCCAGCGAGCGCGACGAGGCGGTGGCGATCGCGCTTGCCTTGCGCAAGGCGATTGCCGATCCCGGCCACAAGGCGGCGCTCGTCACCGGCGACCGCAACCTCGCCCGCCGCGTCTCGGCCGAGCTTTTGCGCTTCGGCATCCAGGCCAATGATTCCGGCGGCACGCCGCTCGCCAACACGCCGCCCGGCGCGCTGCTGCGCATCATGCTGCAGGCGGCATTCCGACCGGGCGATCCGGTTTCGGTGCTGTCGCTGCTGAAGCATCCGCTGCTGTCGCTCGGCTTGGAGCGTCGGCACGTTCGGCACGCCGCCGAGACCATCGAACTGGTGGCACTGCGCGGCGGCACCGGCAGGCCGGATGTCGCCCATCTCGGAACCCTGTTCGAAGAGCGCCTTGCGGGACTGGCCGGGGAGGCACGAAAACCGTTCTGGGAAACGCGCCTGACCGAAAGGCGGCTCACCGACGCCCGCGCCGTGCTCGCCCGGCTCGACGAGGCGCTGGCCCCGCTGGTCGCCTTCCGGGGTGAGAGCGAGGTGGAGCTTTCGGCCATCGTCCGCGCCACCGTCATCGTGCTCGAAGCGCTTGGCCGCAGTGCCGATGGCAGCCTGACCGAACTTTACGGCGGCGAGGCGGGCGAAAAGCTGGCCGACTTGCTGCGCGGGCTGGTGGCCACCACCGCGCCCTTTTCCTTCGCGGCCGACGAATGGCCCGATATTGCCGAGGCGCTGGTCGCGCCGGAGGTGGTAAAGCCTGCGCATGGCGGCGATGGCCGCGTCTCGATCTGGGGCGCGCTGGAAGCCCGCCTGCTCAGCGTCGACACGCTTATCGTCGGCGGACTGAACGAGGGCGTGTGGCCGCGCAAGGCGCAGGCCGACCGCTTCATGTCGCGGCTGATGAAGACCGGCATCGAGCTGGAGCCGCCGGAACGGCGCATCGGCCAATCGGCGCATGATTTCCAGATGGCGCTGGGCACGCCGCAAGTGATCCTGACGCGCTCGGCGCGATCGGGTGATGCGCCGGCTGTGCCCTCGCGCTGGCTGCAGCGCATTTTGACCTTCGCAGGACCGGCCACGGCTGCCGCCATGCGCGCGCGCGGCGAGGAGTTGCTAGGCTGGGCGCGCGCGCTGGATGCCGGCCCGCAGATCCCCTTCGCCGAACGCCCGCAGCCGACCCCCCCGGTGGACGCCCGACCGCGTCATTTCTCTGTCACCGAGATCGAGACGCTGCGCCGCGATCCCTATGCGATCTATGCCAAGCGTATCCTCAGGCTGATGAAGCTGGAAGAGTTGGTGCGCGATCCCGGCGCGGCCGAGCGCGGCACGCTGTTCCACGACATCATGCAGCGTTTCACGAGCTCAGGCATCGATCCGAAGGCGGACACCGCGCTCGATGTGCTGCTCGACGCCGGCCGCGCCGCCTTTGCCGAGGCCGCGCTGCCGGAAGACGTGCGCGCCGTGTGGTGGCAGCGCTTCGAGAAGCTGGCGGAAAACATCATCGTGTGGGAGCGCAGCCGCGCGCTGGGGACAAAGGCCCGCCACCCGGAAGCACGCGCCGAAAAGACACCCGTGGGCGCTTCGGGCGTGACGCTGTCCGGCTATGCCGACCGCGTCGACCTGCTTGCCGCCGGCATGGCCGACATCATCGACTACAAGACCGGCTCCTCGCCCTCCAAGGCGCAGGCGCACACGCTGCTGGCCCCGCAGCTTGCGCTGGAAGGCGCGCTCCTGAAGCGCGGCGCGTTCCATGACCTTGGATCGCTGCAACCGGCGGACCTCGCCTTCGTGCGCTTTAAGCCCAATGGCGAGGTGTTCGAGGAATCGATCCTCGACTACAACCGCAAGCCCCGCCCGGCCGGCGATCTGGCGGAGGAAGCCTGGCATCGGCTGGAGGAGCTTCTGCAGCACTACAACCGCGCCGGGACCGGCTATCTGTCGCGCGCGCTGCCGTTCCGCGAGGGTGAAACGGATGGCGACTACGACCATCTGGCGCGGGTGCTGGAATGGTCTGCCGGCGGCGACAATGCGGGCGAATCCGGGGGCGAGGAATGAGGAAGATCTTTTCCGTTCCCACCGAAACCGTCGAGCGGCAGGCCAAGGCCGCCGATCCGCGAAATTCCGTCTGGGTGTCGGCCAATGCCGGCTCGGGCAAGACGCATGTGCTGTCGCAGCGTGTCATCCGGCTTTTGCTGGAGGGCACGGACCCGTCGAAGATCCTGTGCCTTACCTATACGCGCGCGGCCGCCGCCAACATGTCCAACCGCGTCTTCGGCAATCTGTCGAAATGGACCATGCTGGATGACGAGGCCCTGCGCGCCGAGATCGAGAAGCTGGAGGGCCGCGCGCCCAGCGCCGAAAAGCTGCGCCGCGCGCGCCGGCTGTTTGCCGAGGCGCTGGAAACGCCGGGCGGGCTGAAAATCCAGACCATCCACGCGTTTTGCGAATCCGTGCTGCACCAGTTCCCGCTGGAAGCCAACATCGCCGCTCATTTCCAGATGCTCGACCCGCTGATGGAAGAAACGCTGTTCGCCACCGCACGGCGCGAAATGGTGACGGGCGCGGTCGCCGCCGACCATCCCGAGCTTGCCGAGGCCTTTGCCATGGTGCTGGAGCGCGGCGGCGAGGCAGGGCTGGATGCGCTGCTTTCCGAGATCGTCGCCAAGCGCGACGGCCTGCGCGCCTTCATCGACGTCATCGGCCACGAACCCGACTATCCGACGCTGTTCGAGGAGTTCGGCTTTTCGCCGGACGACACGGCCGACGGCATTGCCGACTCCATCTGGCCGCTGCCCGGTTTCCCGGTCGATGTCTTTACGGAGTTCGCGCTGGCCGCCGAGGCCGTCGATGCGCGCCGCGCGCTGGACAGCATCATTCCCGATGCCGCGCGCGCCTTCGAGGAGCGCGACCCGATCGCGCGGCTGAAACTGCTCGCCAAAGGGTTCTTGAAATCCGACGGCGACCCCTACGACCCGGTAAAGACCTTCAAGAAGGCGCTGCATGACCGCATGCCGGATTTGGCCGAGCGCTATTCGGCCGCCGCCGCCGCGATCGTCGCCACGTCCGATCGGCTGGCCATGTTCCGCATGCTGGAAGGCACGCGCGCCGCGCTCACCATCGCAGACTGGCTGATCGGCCGCTACGAGCGGCTGAAGACCGGGCGCGGCTTTCTCGACTTCAACGATCTCATCACCCGCACCGTGCGCCTGCTTGCGCGGCAGGATGCCGGCCCCTGGGTGCAATACAAGCTCGACAAGGGGATCGACCATATCCTGCTCGACGAGGCGCAGGACACCAGTCCCGACCAGTGGGAGGTGGTGAAGCGTCTGGCCGAAGAGTTTTTCGCCGGTTTTGGCGCACGCGACAATGTTCACCGTACTGTTTTCGCGGTGGGCGACGAAAAGCAGTCGATCTATTCGTTCCAGGGTGCCGCGCCGGAATCATTCGCCCGCACCGGCCATGAATTTTCGCAGCGCGTGCGCGCCGCCAACGGCAATTTCGAACCGGTCAAGCTCACGCTCTCCTTCCGCTCCACCGACGACGTGCTGCAGGCCGTCGACACCGTGTTTGCCAGCGAGGAAACGCGGCGCGGCATCACGCTCGACCCCGGCCCGGTGCAGCACAATGCCATCCGCGCCGGCGCGCCCGGCTATGTCGAGGTCTGGCCGTCGATTGGCGCGGACTTGGCGGAAGAACCCGACGACTGGACGCAGGCCATCGACCACGCGCACGCACCTGCGGTGCGCGTTGCCGAAAACGTCGCCGCCACCATCCAGAACTGGATCCGCTCGGGCGAGATCATCGAGGGCAGCGGCAAGCTCCTGTCGGCCGGCGACGTTATTGTCCTTGTGCGCAAGCGCGATCGCTTCGTCCATGCGCTGGCGCGCAGCCTGAAGAACCGGGGCATCGCGGTGGCGGGTGCGGATCGCCTCAGCCTGCCGGGCCATATCGCGGTGAAGGACCTGATGGCGCTCGGCCGCTTCCTCATCCAGCCCGAGGACGATCTTTCCCTTGCCGCGATCCTCAAAAGCCCGATCTTCCGGCTGAGCGAGGACACGCTGTTCGATCTCGCCTATGGGCGCGCGCCCGGCGTATCGCTCTACACCTCGCTGCGCCGCAAGGCCGAGGATGCGCCCGAACTGGCAGCGGTGACAAAACGACTGGAGGACTGGGCGACCGAAGCCGCCTACAGACCGGTGTTCGAATTCTATTCGGCTCTTCTCGGCCGCGATGGCGCGCGCAAGGCGATGATTTCGCGGCTGGGACAGGACGCCGGCGACATTCTCGACGAGTTCTTGTCATTCTGCCTTGCCGAAGAGCGCACCGGCCTGCCGGGGCTGGAATCCTTCCTCGCCACGCTGGAAAGCGCCGGCCCCGAGATCAAGCGCGAGATGGACCAGACGCGCGACGAGGTGCGCATCATGACCGCGCATGCCTCCAAGGGCCTCGAAGCGCCGGTTGTGTTCCTCGTCGATGGCGGGGCCACGCCCTTCAGTGATCAGCACCTGCCGCGCCTGATGCCTTTCGAGGCCAGGGGCGAAGAACTGCGCCGGACGAAGGGCTATCTCTGGCGCTCGGGCAGCGACGTGAAGAACCTGTATTCGCAGGCCATGTCCGACACGCTGAAGGAGCGCGCCGACGACGAATATCGCCGGCTGCTCTATGTCGGCATGACGCGCGCCGAGGATCGATTGATCGTCTGCGGCTATCACGGCAAGCGCGCGCCGAACCCGGCCACATGGCATGCGCTGGTCAGCAAGGCGCTGATCGCGTCGGGCAAATGCGAGGAGCGCGCACATCCCGTTGCGCCGGACATTTTTGTCCATCGTTTTCGCGTCACGCCACTGCCGGCCGTCCAGCTCATGGCCGAGCCACCGGTCGAAAAGGAAGTGGAGCGGTTGGCGGTAATTCCGCCGGAATTGTTGAAGCCTCTCAGCGCCGTGGAGGTTCTGCCGCGCCCGCTGTCACCTTCCGGCGCTTCGGCGCTCATCGAGGAAACGCCCGAGCCGGTGGTTTCCACGCGCTCGCCGGTGCTCGACCCGGAGATCGAGCCCGGCTTTGCCATCGCGCGCGGTCTGGTGCTGCACAAGCTTTTGCAGATGCTGCCCGGAATGGCCGGGGAGGACCGCAGCGCTGCGGCCCTGCGCTATCTGGCGCGCACGGGTGCATCATGGAAGGACGAGGAACGGCAGGCGCTGCTTTCCTCGGTCGAGGCGATACTGGCGTCGCAAGATTTCGCGCCGCTGTTCGCGCCCGGTTCGCGCGCCGAAGTCGCGATCATGGGCAGCGTGACCGTCAAGGGCAGGGAACGCACGGTTTCGGGCAAGGTCGACCGGCTGGCCGTCACGGCCGAGGAGGTGCTGATTGTCGATTACAAGACCAACCGCCCTGCGCCCGCCTCGTTCGAACAGGTGCCGCTCGCCTATGTCACGCAGCTTGCGCTCTATCGCGCGCTGCTGAAATCGCTCTATCCGGACCGGCGTGTCGCGGCTGCGCTTCTGTTTACCGAAATCCCGGCCTTGATCCGGATTCCCGAGGCTGCGATGGACGATGCTCTTGCTCGACTCAGCGCGTCGTGACACAAACTCTGCTTGAAGGCCCGCAGGGCTGGCACCATATATAGCGCGACTTCTTACCCCGAAAGGATTTCATCATGGCCACGGTCAAGGTCGACAAGAGCAATTTCAAGTCCGACGTGCTGGACGCTGACGGTCCGGTCGTCGTGGATTTCTGGGCCGAATGGTGCGGCCCCTGCAAGATGATCGGCCCGTCGCTGGAAGAGATTTCCAACGAGCTCGCCGGCAAGGTGAAGATCACCAAGCTCAATATCGACGAGAACCCGGAAATCGCCGCGCAGTACGGCGTGCGCTCCATCCCGACCCTGATGATCTTCAAGGGCGGCGAAGTGGCCGACATCAAGGTTGGCGCGGCACCCAAGACCGCTCTGTCGAGCTGGATCGGGGGCGCCGCCTGATCCTTCCCGATCGCGATTGAAAGCCCGGCCTCACGCCGGGCTTTTTTGTTGGCGTCCGGTTTTTCCGGATCTGGCACTCGGCAACGTGCGGTTCCCGCGCTTTCATGGGCGGCGAAGCAAAAAAAGGAGTAGCCAGTGTCCACACCCGCCAAGCCAACCGTTTTCATCGACAATGACCGGGTCGTCGTCACCGAATGGCGCTTTGCGCCCGGCGCGAGCACCGGCTGGCATCGCCACGGCCACGACTATGTCGTCGTGCCGCTGATGGACGGCAAGGTGAAGCTTCTGACGAAGGATGGCGAAACGCTCGCCGAGATGAAGAAGGGCGTGCCCTATTACCGCTCCGAAGGCGTGGAGCACGACGTCATCAACGCCAATGACGGCGAATATGCCTTCATCGAGATCGAGCTGAAGTAACCGGGCCTCACACCGGCGGCGTGCCGTTTTCGGCCAGAACCGCCCCGGCGAGATAGAGCGAGCCGCCGATGAGGATGCGCGGCGGCGGCTCGGAGTGATCCCAGGTGTCGCGCAGCAGCATCAGCGCATCCGCCACCGAATTGACCGGCTCGGCCGACAGTCCCGCCTCGGCGGCACGCACCGCCAGTTCGGCATTGGGCACACTGGCGTCGCTGAAAGCGCCCGTCACCGTGTAGACATGCCGCGCGATGCCCTTGAAAGCGCGGAAATAGCCGGTCTGGTCCTTGGTGTTGATCATGCCGCAGATCAGGAACAATGGCCGCGCGAATTTTTCTTCCTGCTCGGTCAGCGCCTCGGCGATCACCAGTCCCGCGCCGGGATTGTGGCCGCCGTCGAGCCAGATTTCCGAGCCTTCGGGCGCAAGTTCCGTGAGCTTGCCCTGCGGCAGGCGCTGCATGCGGCCCGGCCAGCTTACGGTGGTCATCGCCTTGTCGGCGGCGTGTTCGCCAAGCTCGAAGCCGCCCGCGCGGATGGCCGCGATGGCGGCTGCCGCATTGGCATATTGATGGCGGCCTGGCAGACGAGGCGGGGTCAGGTCCATCAGGCCCGATTCATCCTGGTAGATCATGCGGCCATGCTCTTCCAGCGCCACGAAATCCTGCCCGTAGATGGTGAGCGGGCAGCCGAGGCGTTCAGCCGTCTCGACCAGAACCTCGCGCGCCGCATCGTGTTCCTGCGCGCCGACCACCACCGGGCGGCCGGGCTTGATGATGCCTGCCTTCTCGGCCGCGATCAGTTCGACGCGGTCGCCGAGATAGGCCTCGTGATCGAGCGAGACAGGCATGATCAGCGAAACCGCCGGTTTCTTCAGCACATTGGTTGCGTCGAAGCGTCCGCCAAGCCCCACCTCGATGATCGCCGCGTCGGCCGGATGCTCGGAAAACAGCAGGAAGGTGACGGCGGTGAGGATTTCGAAAACCGTGATCGGCTGGTCTTCATTGGCTTCGGCCGCGCGTGCGATGGCGTCGGCCAGCACCTCGTCCGCGACGAATTTGCCGCCTCCTTCGGCCCCCAGCCGGTAACGTTCATGCCAGTTCACCAGATGCGGCGAGGTGTGGACATGGACGTGGTAGCCCTCGGCTTCCAGCAGCGCGCGCGAGAAGGCGGCGGCCGAACCCTTGCCATTGGTGCCGGCGATATGAATCACCGGCGGCAGCCGGTCCTGCGGATTGCCGAGGCGGTCGAGCAACCTCGTTACGCGCTCCAGCGAAAGGTCGAAGCCTTTCGGATGCAGCGTCATCAGATGCTCGATCCGGCGATCGGCGAGAAGCGTGGAGGTCAATGGACCCTCCTGCATGCAACGGTTGGAGGAAGAGCCGTATCGCGTCAGGCGTGAGGCCGTGCTTCGCCGCGCAGCGCGGCGGGCGCGGGAATGGCCTGTGCGGTTTCAGCCTCGGCCGGCATCTTCATCAGCATCTTCAGAAGCCGCGACACCGTTTCCTTCATCTTCAGGCGCGACACCACCATGTCGACCATGCCGTGCTCCATCAGATATTCGGAGCGCTGGAAGCCGTCAGGCAGCTTTTCACGAATGGTCTGCTCGATGACGCGCGGCCCGGCAAAGCCGATCAGCGCGCCGGGCTCGGCGATGTGCACGTCGCCCAGCATGGCATAGGAGGCGGTGACGCCGCCGGTCGTCGGATTGGTCAGCACCACGATATAGGGCAGGCCGGCTTCCTTGAGCCGGTCCACCGCCACGGTGGTGCGCGGCAGTTGCATCAGGGACAGGATGCCTTCCTGCATGCGCGCGCCACCGGACGCGGCGAACAGGATCAGCGGCCGGCGCTTTTCGACCGCCGTTTCGAAGGCCCTGACGATGGCGTCGCCAGCGGCCATGCCGAGCGAACCGCCCATGAAGGCGAAGTCCTGCACGGTGACGACCACCGGCAGTCCGTTGATGGTGCCCTGCGCGTTGAGGATCGCGTCTTCCAGGCCGGTCTTGGCCTTGGCGTCCTTCAGCCGGTCCACATAGCGCTTCTCGTCGCGGAATTTCAGCGGATCGACGGGAACCCTGGGGTTTTCGATCGTCTCGAACTCGCCGTCGTCGAAGAAGAATTTCAGCCGCTCGCGCGCCGAGATCTTCATGTGATAGCCGGAGGCCGGGATGACGAACTGGTTCTCTTCCAGGTCCTTGTGGAAGACCATTTCGCCGGTCTCCGGATCCTTGATCCAGAGATTGTCCGGCATTTCACGACGGCCCAGCATCGAGTTGATCTTCGGGCGAACGAAATTGGTGATCCAGTTCATGGCATCCATCCCTGTGATGTCGAAGACATGGGAATATTATCGGGCAACGGCAAGGCGAGACGAGCGAACGCCCTGCGAAAGTCCGTTGACCAGCGTCGCCACGGCCTCGGCCGGATTGGCGGTCATCTCGCCCTTCGGCCCGATGACATTGGCGATCGCGTTGACGATTGCGGTGCCGACGACGACGCCGTCGGCGGAAGCCCCGATGACGCGCGCCTGCTCGGCCGTCTTCACGCCGAAGCCGACGCAGACCGGCAGGTCGGTGTGGTCCTTGATGCGGGTCACGGCGGCGGCAACCTTGTCGGTGTCGGCCAGTGCCGAGCCGGTGATGCCGGTCATCGACACATAGTAGACGAAGCCGGACGTGTTCTGCAGAACCTTGGGCAGGCGGTGGTCGTCGGTGGTCGGGGTGGCGAGGCGGATGAAGTTGACGCCCGCCTTGAGCGCCGGAATGCACAGTTCCTCGTCCATTTCCGGCGGCAGATCGACCACGATCAGCCCGTCGATGCCGGCTTCCATGGCATCGGCAAGGAAGCGGTCGACGCCATAGATGTAGATGGGGTTGTAGTAGCCCATCAGCACGATCGGCGTGTCGTTGTCGCCCGCAGCACGGAAGTCGCGCGCCATCTGCAGCGTCTTCTTCAGGGTCTGGCCGCCCTTCAGCGCGCGCAGGCCCGCCGCCTGGATCGCCGGGCCATCGGCCATCGGGTCGGAGAAAGGCATGCCGAGCTCGATCACGTCCGCGCCTGCCTTGGGCAGCGCCTTCATGATGGCGAGCGAGGTGTCGTAGTCCGGGTCGCCGCCCATGAAATAGGTGACGAGCGCCGGGCGGCCTTCGGCCTTGAGCTTTTCAAAGCGACGGTCGATACGGGTGCTCATCGTCAGATCTCCATGCCCAGCATACCGGCAACCGTATGCACGTCCTTGTCGCCGCGGCCCGAAAGGTTGACGATCATGATCTGGTCCTTGGCCATGGTCGGCGCGATCTTCATCGCATGCGCGATGGCGTGGGCCGACTCCAGCGCGGGGATGATGCCTTCCACCCTGGTCGTGAGCTGGAACGCCTCCAGCGCCTCGTCGTCGAGGATCGGCACGTAGTCGACGCGGCCGCTGTCGCGCAGCCAGCTGTGCTCCGGCCCGACGCCCGGATAGTCGAGGCCGGCCGAGATCGAGTGGCCGTCGAGGATCTGCCCGTCCTCGTTCTGCAGCAGATAGGTGCGGTTGCCGTGCAGCACGCCGGGCTTGCCGGCATTCATCGAGGCGCAGTGCTCCACGCCCTCGAGGCCGCGCCCGCCGGCTTCCACGCCGATGATCTTCACGCTGCGGTCGTCGAGGAAGGGGTGGAACAGGCCGATCGCGTTCGAGCCGCCGCCGACGGCGGCGATGATGACGTCGGGCAGGCGGCCTTCCTGCTCCAGCATCTGCGCGCGGGCTTCCGTGCCGATCACCGACTGGAAGTCGCGCACCAGCTCGGGATAGGGGTGCGGGCCGGCGGCGGTGCCGATCAGGTAATAGGTGTCCTCGACATTGGTCACCCAGTCGCGCAGCGCCTCGTTCATGGCGTCCTTCAGCGTGCCGTGGCCGGAGTTGACCGCGCGCACCTCCGCGCCCAGCATCTTCATGCGGAACACGTTGGGCTTCTGCCGCTCCACGTCGGTGGCGCCCATATAGACGATGCAGGGATAGCCGAAGCGCGCCGCGACCGTGGCCGAGGCGACGCCATGCTGGCCGGCGCCGGTTTCGGCGATGATGCGCTTCTTGCCCATGCGCTTGGCAAGCAGGATCTGGCCGAGGCAGTTGTTGATCTTGTGGCTGCCGGTGTGGTTCAGGTCCTCGCGCTTGAAATAGATCTTCGCGCCGCCGAGATGCTTCGTCAGGCCTTCGGCATAGTAGAGCTTGGACGGGCGGCCGGCATAGAAGGTCGACAGCGCGGTCAGTTCCTCGCGGAAGGCAGGATCATCCTTGGCTTCGTTCCAGTGCTTTTCCAGGTCGAGGATCAGCGGCATCAATGTTTCGGCAACGAAACGGCCGCCGAAAATGCCGAACATGCCCTGCTCGTCGGGGCCGGTGCGGAAGGAATTGGGTTCTGCCGGCTGGTTCACGGCCGATCTCCTAATACGGGTTCGAGCATGCCCGGCGGGCGGATTCCGCCTTTCGGACATGCTCCGGGATGGTTTCAGGCGGCACGGTCGTCGGTTGCGACGCGCACGGCCCGAAAGAAATTCTCGATCAGCGCCACGTCCTTGACGCCCGGCGCGCTTTCCACGCCCGACGAGATGTCGATGGCGGGCGGATCGGCAAGCCTGAGGGCGTCGCCGACATTGGCGGCATTGAGGCCACCCGAAAGCATGTAATCGCAGCCAGCGTCAAGGCCTGCCAGCACGCGCCAGTCGAAGGACACGCCGTTGCCGCCCGGAAGCTCGGAGCCCGCCGGCGGCTTGGCGTCGAACAGGAAGCGGTCGGCAAGCCCGCGATAGGGCTCGATCGCGGCGAGGTCGGCGGCTTCGCGAATGGCAAAGGCTTTTATCACGGGCAGGCCGTAGCGCTGTTTCACGGCCGCGACACGTTCCGGCGTTTCCTTGCCATGCAGTTGCAGCATGTCGGGCGCCATCGCGGCGACGATCTCGTCCAGCGTCGCATCGTCGGCATCGACGGTCACGGCCACCGCCCTGGCGCGGCCGCTTGCCGCCTGCCGCAGCCTTGCTGCCTCGTCGGGGGTGATGTGGCGCGGGCTCTTGGGAAAGAAGATGAAGCCGATATGGCTCGCGCCGCCCGCAAGCGCCGCGGCGACGGCCGCGTCAGTCTTCAGGCCACAGATTTTGATGTCGAGTGCCATGCGAGGGGAGTGCCACGAAATGGTGGCGAAGTCGAGGAAAGAGTGCGTGAGAGGGATGAGCGGACAGGGAGCAGGAAATAGCAATAGGGAATAGCCAATAGCGAATAGCGAATAGGGAGGAAGTGAAAATGGCTTGACGGGCTACCGCAACCGCCAACCCTCGCTACTCGCTACTCGCTACTCGCTACTCGCTACTCGCTACTCGCTACTCGCTACTCGCTACTCGCTACTCGCTACTCGCTACTCGCTCATTCGAACACGATTGCCTGAAGGGCCGTGCCGTTGCGCTTCAGCCAGGCCTTGCAGCGGTCGGTGTCGGGGCAAAGCTCCTCGCAGAGCTGCCAGAAGCGGGGGCCATGGTTCATTTCGCGCAAGTGCGCGACCTCATGGGCAACGAGGTAGTTTATCACCGGCGGCGGCGCCATCATGATGCGCCAGGAAAAGGACAGCGCCCCGTCGGACGTGCACGAGCCCCAGCGGCTCGACGTGTCGCGAAAACGGATCGTCTTCGCCCGGCGGCCAACGGTCGTGCAGTGCCTTTCCACCAGCGCCTCGATGTCGCGCTTGGCCTCGCGCTTGAGGAAGTCGGCCACGCGGCGCGGCAGATGCGCAAGCTCGCCATGCACGGTCAGCGTCGGGCCGCTGGCGTCACGGCCGATTTTCGTGGTGCCGCGCTTGTCCGGCTCGTGGACGATGAGGTGCGGCACGCCGCGGACCGGCACCTTGATGCCGGGGCGCACCTGCGGCCGGTCGGGAATTTTCGCCAGCCGCTGCTCCAGCCATCCCTGATGCCGGTCGAGGAAGCGTTCGACCTCACCGCGCGCCAGCCCCGGCGGCACGGTGATGCGCAAGCCCCGCCCGCCGGCGTCGATGCGCAGCGTCAGCCGCGTGGCGCGGTCGTTCTCGACGATGCGCAAGGGCAGGGTGCGGCCCGAAACCGTATGCTCGCGCTGCTGCACGGGCGAGGACGCGGGCGAGGACGCGGGCCGGGACTGCAATGTCTTCAGGAAAGCGAACGGCATGGGGCGAACATAGGTGATTCGGCGTCGAACTCGATCTGTCCGGGCCCGGAAATCCGGGGATTGCCAAAGTGCCGGAGGAGCAAGTCTGCAATGTCAGACCAATCAAAAACGGCGCCGCAGATAGCGGCGCCGTCGAAATGTGAGGCAGGGACGGATCAGGCTTCCCCGGCCACTCCGGGGCCGGACTTGCCGCGCCTGGTGGTCGGCGCCGTCGCGCGATTGCGGTTCGCCATGAAGCGGTCGAACTCTTCCTGGTCCTTGGCGCGGCGCAGTTCGCGCATATAGTCGTCGAATTCGGCCAGGGTCTCGTCGAGCTTGCGGCGCTCTTCGGCGAGGCGCTCAAGTTCCTTCTCGCGCCAGTCGTCGAAAGCCACGTTGCCGGTGCGCGAGTTCGCGCCGTAGCTGGCCTTGCGGCAGCCGGCGAAAATGCCGTCGGTCGCCTTGTTGACGTTGCGCTTGAAGCCGTCAAGCCGGTCGCCCCAGATGATATAGGCAAGCATGGCCAGGCCCAGCGGCCAGAACACCATGAAGCCGATCACCATCAGCGCGATGGTTGCCGGCGTCCAGGCCGGGCGGATCAGTGCAGTCGTGTTCATGTTCTTCCGGTTCCTTCGGTTCGGGGGCAGCCTACCGGGCTGCTCCTCAACGACATGGGAACGAAAAAACGGCGATTCAAGGCGATTTCAGCGAAAACCGGACAAGCGGCTGTCAGGCCATGCGTTTTTTGAGAACCTTTGCCACATCGAGCCCCAGCACCAGCATGCCGGCGACAAGGCCCCAGAAGGCCGCGCCGATGCCGAGCATGGTAAGCCCCGAGGCGGTGACGGCGAATGCCGTGGTGGCGGCCATGCGTTCGTGCTCGTCCTTCAGCGCAATGGTCAGCGCATTCGCCAGCGGCGCCATCAGCGCCAACCCCGCCACCAGCACGATCAGGCTCTGCGGCAGCACGGCGAAGATGGCGACCAGCGACGCGCCGAACAGCGCGAACACCAGATAGGCCAGCGCATAAAAGGGGCCGGTCTTCCAGCGCTCGGCCGGGTCGGGGTGCGCATCGGGGCCGGTGCAGATGGCTGCCGAGATCGCCGCCAGATTGGTGGTGAGCGCGCCGAAGGGCGCGGAGATGAGCGAGAACAGACCGGTCACCGAAATCAGCGGTCCGGGTTCGGGGTGGTATCCGGCAGCCCGCAGCACGGCGAGACCGGACAGGTTCTGCGAGGCCATGGTGACCAGATAGAGCGGCACCGCCAGCCCGACGATCGCGGAGGTGGAGAAGGTCGGCGCAATCAGCGTCAGCGTCGAAAGCTCCGGTGCCGGCAGCCCGCCGACGCGGCCGGTCAGAAATGCCAGCGCCCCGCCGCCCACCAGCACGGCCAGCACCGACAGCGCCGGATTGAACAGGCGGATGACGAAGAAGGCAGCGACCAGAGGCAGGATCAGCAGCGGATCGACGGGAATGGTCCTGGCCGCGTTGATGGCAAATGTCACCACGATGCCGGCCAGCATGCCCGAGGCGACCGAGGCGGGAATGCGCGAGATCAGCCGCGTCAGCGGCCGGAACAGGCCGGTGACGATCAGCAGGACGGCCGCCACGATGAAGGCGCCGACCGCGTCGCCCATGGTGAAGCCGGAGCTTGCCGCCACCAAAGCGGCGCCGGGTGTCGACCAGGCGGTGATGACCGGCATTTTTGTCCGCCAGCTCAGCCATGCGGTTTCCAGCGCCATGGCGAGACAGATGGCCGTCACCCAGCTTGCCGTTTCGGCGCGGCTGGCGCCCACCGCGTCGGCGGCGGCGATGATGAGAGCCAGCGTGCCGCCGAAGCCGACGATGGCCGCGACGAAGGCCGAAACCGGGACCGAAAGCCGCATTTGCTACCCCGCCGCCTGCCCGCTGATCGCCTCCACCGCGCGCGTGAGCATGTCGAGATCCTGCGGCCGCGACAGGCGGTGGTCGCCGTCCGGGATCAGCGACAGCGTCACGTCATCGGCGGGCATCAGGCTGACGAGCTTCAGCGCATGGGTGTGTGGCACGTCCGGATCGACCAGCCCCTGCAGCACATGCACGGGGCAATGCGTGTCGATGGGGCCGCCCATCACCCGGTTGGCGCGACCGTCCTCGATCAGCGCGCGGGTGTAGACATAGGGCTCCGGCGAATAGTCCGAAGGCACCTCGAAATAACCCTTTTCGAGCAGGTCGCGCCTTTGGGCCTCGCCGAGTTCCGGCTCCATCAGTTCCACCGTGAAGTCGGGCGCGGGCGCCAGAAGCACCAGCCCGGCGATGCGCTCGCCTTCGCCGGCCTTGCGCAGTTCCTCGATCATGCGCAGCGCGATCCATGCGCCCATGGACGAGCCGACGAGGATTTGCGGCCCGGTGGTGAAGCGGCGGAACACGGCAAGGCTCTCGGCCAGCCATTTCGAGATGGTGCCGTCGGCGAACCTGCCGCCGGATTCACCATGGCCGGAATAGTCGTGCCGCACGAAGGCGCGGCCGTTGCGCGCGGCCCAGCCGGCCAGCGTCTCGGCCTTGGTGCCGCGCATGTCGGACAGGAAACCGCCCAGCCACACCACACCGGGGCCGGTTCCGTCCTGGCGCAGCACGGCGATCGCGGTGCCGTCGAGGTCGAGAAATTCCGGTGGCGTGTCGGTCATGTCGCTTTCCTTTCGATGGCACTTCTTTTGGCACAGCTCGAATCGGGCGCAAAGCCCGTAACATTGGTACAACAACCGAGCCGGATATGACGGACTGAGGTGATTTATTCTCTCTGCTATGCTATTGACTCGCCGCGCGACCTACCGACATAGGCGCAATACAGGCATTGAACGTCAACGGTTCGAGGAGATAACGACCATTCGCAGACCTTTCAAAGCAGCGGCGCCCACCAAGGAAGGCCCGCGCGCCAATCGCGACATCCGTGTGCCCAGAGTGCAGCTCATCGACGAGTCCGGGGCCAATCGCGGTGAAGTTTCAATCAACGATGCTCTGTCGGCCGCCGAAGAGGCCGGGCTCGATCTCGTTGAAATCTCTCCCAACGCACAGCCGCCGGTCGTCAAGATTCTCGACCTCGGCAAGCTGAAATACGCAAACCAGAAGAAGGCGGCCGAAGCCCGCAAGCACCAGAAGACCATCGAGATCAAGGAGATCAAGATGCGTCCCAACATCGACAGCCACGATTACGAGGTGAAGATGAAGGCTGTGCGCCGTTTCTTCGAGGAGGGCGACAAGGTCAAGCTGACGCTGCGATTCCGTGGCCGCGAAATGGCGCATATGGAACTCGGCATGCAGCTCCTCAACAAGGTGCGCGAGGAGACCGCGACCATCGCCAAGGTCGAGGCCGAGCCGAAGCTCGAGGGCCGTCAGATGATGATGGTGCTCGCGCCGCGCTAAGCGCGTCGGGCCAGCAGACCAGCGCATCGCGACCGCGTTGCGCTGGCCGACACCGAATTGCAAAAGGAACGGTTTTCGCGATATTGCGGAAGCTGTTCCTTTTTTCGTCAGCAAGGTCGCAATGTCCCCCGCCAGCCTCAGTCGTTTCCAGAAGCGCAGGCGCATTGCGCTTGCCATATTGGTCGCGGTCCTCTTCATCGCGCTGCTGTTCGTGGAGTCCGCCGGAAGCGGTCGGTTCCACGAATATGTGGAAGCGCTGGGCATAAGCCTCATCTTCATCGCCATTCTCGGACGGACCTGGTGCACGCTCTATATCGGCGGGCGCAAGGCGGCCGAAATCGTCGATACCGGACCCTATTCGGTGACGCGCAATCCGCTTTATGTCTTCAGCGCCATCGGTGCGGCCGGCGTCGGCGCCATGGTCGGCAGCATCACGGTCGCGGTGGGGTTCGCGGTGCTCACCTGGGCGGCGTTCCACTATGTGACGCTGGTCGAGGAGGATTATCTGAAAAAGAATTTCGGCCAGCCCTATCTCGACTATCTGGCCCGCGTGCCGCGCTTCTTCCCGAATTTCGGACTTTTCCGCGAAGCCGATATGCTGACGGTCAAGCCGCGCAATCTTTATCGCACCTTTGCCGACGGCCTGCTGTTCCTGCTTGCCTATCCCTTCTTCGAGGTCATCGAATACCTGCAGAATTCCGGCCTGTTGCCGGTGGTGCTGCGTCTCTACTGATCCGTGCGATTCAGCGGTTGCGCTTTGCCGGACAGGCCGCTATAAGCCGCCTCCAGAACCGTCCGGCAGGGCATGCCGTGGCGGTTTCTGATGCTTTTCGGGCTCTGGTCGGCCCGAAGCGAGAAAAAAGCGCGCTTCTGCGCATCGGAAAGGAAAGCAAAATGCCCAAGATGAAGACCAAATCGGCTGCCAAGAAGCGGTTCAAGGTCACCGGCACCGGCAAGGTGCTGTCGGCTGCCGCCGGCAAGCGCCATGGCATGATCAAGCGCACCAACAAGTTCATCCGCGATGCCCGCGGCACGATGGTTCTGGCTGAACCCGATGCCAAGAAGGTCATCAAGAACTACCTGCCCAATGGCGGCGGCATCTGAGCCGGTTGGAAGCGATATTTAAGGAGATCATGACATGGCACGCGTAAAGAGAGGCGTTACCGCCCACGCCAAGCACAAGAAGGTCCTGAAAGCCGCCAAGGGTTTCTACGGCCGCCGCAAGAACACCATCCGCATCGCCAAGCAGGCGGTCGAGAAGTCGCTGCAGTATGCCTATCGCGACCGCAAGGTCCGCAAGCGCAATTTCCGCGCTCTCTGGGTCCAGCGCATCAACGCCGCCGTGCGCGAGCATGGCCTGACCTATGGTCGCTTCATCGACGGTCTCAACAAGGCCGGCATCGAGATCGACCGCAAGGTGCTGTCCGACATGGCCATCCACGAGCCGCAGGCGTTCGCCGCGCTCGTCGCCAAGGCCAAGGTCGGCCTGGAATATCTGAAAGACACCACCCCGAACGCTTTTGAAAGCGCAGTCGCTTAAAGACCAGCGCTTCCCAAGCTTTCGACATTACTGACTGGGAAACCCGCGCTGGCAGGGCTGGCGCGGGTTTTTTCGTGGAACCGCCAAGATCGTGGACATGGGGTACGACAGCGACATTCTCTCCCCCGCAGGCAAGACCGAACTGCTCGGCCTGCTGGCGGCGCGCAGGCATGAGCGGGTGTCGTCGGCCACCGTCGATGGCCGCATCGTCTGGATCAAGCGCTATGACGTGGAAGGCGAGACGCTCGCCAAGCGCCTGCACCACCTGCTGTCGCCCTTGCTGCCGGCCTATCTCAGGGCTTCGCCCCGGGTTGACGGCGCCGGGTTCATCGAGCGCGAAATCCGCAAGATGGATGCTTTCCGGGCCGCCGACTTCCCGGTTGCCGACGTGATCTATCGCGACGAGACGGTTCTGGTCCTGTCGAATGTCGAGATCGTGCAAAAACTGTTGCGGCGCCTGCGCGAAACCGATCCGCAGGCCCATGACGAATTGCTGGTGGGCGCCGCCGCCGCGCTCGGCCGGCTGCATCGGGCCGGGCTTTGCCACGGACGCCCGCACCCGCGCGACATGTTTGTCCGCGACGAGCGCTGGGGCTTCATCGACTTTGAGGAAGAGCCCGAGCGCATAGCGCCGCTTGCCAGCGCGCAGGCGCGCGATGTCTGGCTGCTCTTCCTGCAGGTCTCCAGCCAGGCATTGCTGCCCGACACCGAGCAACGGGCACTGACGGCCTATCGCGCGGCAGCGCCTGCTGGCATATTCGCGCCGCTGCGCGACATTGTGCGCGTGTTCTCGCCGCTCATCCTGCCGCTGCGCCTTCTCGACCGCGTGGCGCTCGGCAAGGATGGCCGGCGGGTGCTGAAGGCCACGTCTTTTCTCAATAGCGCGCTCGCCGCCATGGCTTCGGCCGGCGGGCACGTCCCACCTTCACCAGCCATTGGCCGCGACGGGCCGAAGGGATGACCATGACAGACATTGATCAACTCGAACGATCGATCACCGACGCCATCGCCGCGGCACCGGACGAGCAGGCAATCGAGGCCGTGCGCGTTGCGGCGCTGGGCAAGAAGGGCACGATCTCCGAAAGGCTGAAGACGCTCGGCGCCATGAGCCCGGAAGAGCGCCAGTCGATGGGCCCGGTCATCAACGGCCTGAAGAACCGCGTCACCGAGGCGCTGGCCGCCCGCAAGAGCGAACTGAAGGACGTCGCGATCGCCGCGCGCCTGGCCGCCGAAAAGGTGGACGTGACGCTTCCCGTGCGCCAGTCGCCGGCCGAGCGCGGCCGCATTCACCCCATCAGCCAGGTCATCGACGAGATCGCGGCGATCTTCGGCGATCTCGGCTTCGCCATCGCCGAAGGCCCGGATGTCGAGACCGACTATTACAACTTCACCGCGCTGAATTTCCCGGAAGGCCATCCGGCGCGCGAGATGCACGACACCTTCTTCTTCAACCCGGATGAAAAGGGCGAGCGCAAGGTGCTGCGCACGCACACCTCGCCGGTGCAGATCCGCACCATGGAGACGCAGAAGCCGCCGATCCGCATCGTCATCCCCGGCAAGACCTACCGCCAGGACAGCGACGCCACGCACTCGCCGATGTTCCATCAGGTCGAGGGGCTGGTCATCGACAGATCAGCCAACGTCGCCAACATGAAGTGGGTGCTGGAGGAGTTCTGCAAGGCCTTCTTCGAGGTGCCGTCGGTCAAGATGCGCTTCCGCCCGTCCTTCTTCCCCTTCACCGAGCCGAGCCTGGAGGTCGACATCCAGTGCGACCGCTCGCGGCCGGGCGAAGTGCGCTTCGGCGAGGGCAGCGACTGGATGGAGATATTGGGCTGCGGCATGGTGCACCCGAACGTGCTGCGCGCCGGCGGGCTCGATCCCGACGAGTACCAGGGCTTTGCCTGGGGCATGGGCATCGACCGCATCGCCATGCTGAAATACGGCATGCCGGACCTGCGCGCCTTCTTCGACGCCGATGTGCGCTGGCTGCAACATTACGGATTCCGTCCGCTCGACATGCCGACCCTGTTCGGCGGACTGAGCAGTTAGGACATGCCGACCCTGCTCGTTTGGCATGGCCATAAATTCAGATTCTACGCGCTTGATCGCGATGAGCCGCCGCATGTGCACGTGGTCAAGGATGGCAGGTCTTTGAAGGTGTGGCTGCAAAGCTTGGAGGTCGCGCAGAACAAGGGGTATAGTGAGCGGGATGTTGCACGGTTGCTTGCGGTGGTCGGCGAACGCCGTGACGAGTGGATAGGTGCCTGGAATGACTTCTTTGGTTTTTGAAACCGATGAGATGCGTCCGATCAAGGCGTGGTGCACGCAAGACGAAGTGCATGTCGGCCTTGCTGATGGGCGCTTCATCGCAACTCCGCTTTGGTGGTACCCTTTTCTGGCGGGACTCACCCAGGCGCAATTGAATGACATCGAACTGATGTACGAGGGAATCTGGTGGCCGGCGGTCGATGAGGGCATCTCCATCAAGAGCATGTTCCTCGGGACGAAGGCGCCCGGCGCCAAACGACCTCAAGCCGCTGCATAAGCAACTCATCCCAGATACGAGTATTGGCGTCGATCCGATCTCGACATTCACGCCCGCTGTATTGTTGGCGGCAAGGAACCGATCATGAAATTCACACTCTCCTGGCTGAAAGACCATCTCGAGACCGACGCGACGCTGGACGAAATCGTCGAGCGCCTGACCGCGATCGGCCTCGAAGTCGAATCCGTGGATGACAAGGCGGCGCTGAAGCCGTTCGTCATCGCCAAGGTGCTGACGGCCGCGCGCCACCCCGACGCCGACAAGCTGCAGGTGCTGTCGGTCGACACCGGTTCAGGCGCGCCCATCCAGGTCGTCTGCGGCGCGCCCAACGCGCGCGCCGGCCTGATCGGTGCCTTCGCCGCCCCCGGCACCTATGTGCCGGGCATCGACGTCACGCTGTCGGTGGGCAAGATCCGCGGCGTGGAAAGCCACGGCATGATGTGCTCCGAGCGCGAACTGGAGCTGTCGGACGAGCACAACGGCATCATCGACCTGCCGGCGGATGCGCCGGTCGGCACCTCCTTCGCGGCCTACGCCAATCTCGACGATCCGCTGATCGAGATCAACCTGACGCCGAACCGGCCCGACGCCACAAGCGTCCATGGCATCGCGCGCGATCTGGCCGCGAGCGGCCTCGGCACGCTGAAGACGGCGCCGGTCGAGACGGTGGCCGGCAAGGGCGAGACGCCGGTGAAGCTGACCATCGAGGCTCCGGAACTGTGCCCCGGCTTCGCGCTGCGCCTCGTGCGCGGGGTGAAGAACGGCTCGTCGCCGAAATGGATGCAGCAGCGGCTGATCGCCATCGGCCTGCGCCCCATCAACACGCTGGTCGACATCACCAACTACCTGACTTTCGACCGCGGCCGGCCGCTGCATGTCTATGACGCCAGAAAGGTCGCCGGTAATTTCACCGTGCGCCGGGCCCTGGACGGGGAGAAAGTGCTGGCGCTGGATGAACGCGAATACACGCTGACGCCCGACATGTGCGTGATCGCCGATGCCAATGGCGCTGATTCCATCGCGGGCGTGATGGGTGGCGAACACACCGGCTGCGACGAGAACACCACCGACGTGCTGATCGAGTCCGCTCTGTGGGAGCCGCTGAACGTCGCCCGCACCGGCCGCCATCTCGGCATCATCACCGATGCGCGCTATCGTTTCGAGCGCGGCGTGGACCCCGAATTCATGGTTCCGGGGCTGGAGCTGGCGACCCGCATGGTGCTCGACCTGTGTGGCGGCGAGCCGACCGAGGCCGAGGTCGTCGGCTATGCCGGCCACGAGCCGAAGGTCGTGTCCTTCCCGCTTTCCGAGGTCAAGCGCCTGACCGGCATCGAGGTGCCCAGGGACGAGAGCCTGTCGATCCTCACCCGCCTCGGCTTCAAGCCGCTCGGCAATGGCGAGGTGGTCGATGTCGAGGTGCCGTCCTGGCGTCCGGATGTCGACGGCAAGGCCGATCTGGTGGAAGAGGTCATGCGCATCCACGGCGTCGACGAAATCGTGCCGCAGCCGCTTTCCAGCCACGATGCGGTCAACGGCAAGATCCTCACCACGCTGCAGATCCGCAGCCGCTCGGCGCGGCGCGCGCTTGCCGTGCGCGGCATGATGGAGGCCGTCACCTGGTCGTTCATTTCGGCCAGGCAGGCCGAGCTGTTCGGCGGCGGCAAGCCGGAGCTGAAGCTCGCCAACCCGATCGCGGCCGAAATGTCGGATATGCGCCCCTCGTTGCTGCCGGGCCTGCTGACGGCCGCCCAGCGCAATGCCGATCGCGGTTTTGGCGATGTCGCGCTGTTCGAGGTTTCCGGCACCTATGAGGGCGACACGCCCGCAGCGCAGCGCCGCGTTGCCGCCGGCATCCGTCGCGGCACCGCCAGGCTCGACGGCGCGGGCCGTAGCTGGTCGGGAAATGCCGGGGCTGTCGGCGTGTTCGACGCCAAGGCCGATGCGCTGGCCGCGCTCGAGGCCTGCGGCGCGCCGGTGGACAGGCTGCAGATCGAGGCGGGTGCACCCGGCTGGTATCACCCCGGCCGTTCGGGCGTGATCAAGCTCGGACCCAAGACCGTGCTCGGCACCTTCGGCGAGTTTCACCCCCGGACGCTTGAGGCGCTCGACGTTTCGGGCCCGGTGGCGGGCTTCGAAGTCTTCATCGACGCCGTTCCCGAGCCGAAGGCAAAACCCACCCGCACCAAGCCGAAGCTGGAGCTTTCGGCCTTCCAGGCGGTCAAGCGCGACTTCGCCTTCGTGGTCGACAAGGCGGTGGAGGCTGGCACGCTGACGCGCGCGGCCGCCGGCGCCGACAAGAAGCTCATCACCGGCGTTTCGGTCTTCGACGTGTTCGAAGGCGCTTCGCTCGGCGAAGGCAAGAAGTCGGTCGCCATCGAGGTTTCGATCCAGCCCGTCGAGCGCACGCTGACCGACGAGGATTTCGAGGCGCTTGCGGCCAGGATCGTCGAGAATGTGAAGAAGCAGACCGGCGGCGCGCTGCGCGGCTGACCGCTTCTCGGAGGACTACAGGAAGGGCGCCCACACGGCGCCCTTTTTGCATGGTCTGTCATCAGGCTGTCAGTTGACCGGAGACCTCCCGCGGTATCGACTCGGATCGATTCGTGCCGAGCGGAGCCGTCATGACCCATCTGCGCCTTTCCGGCCTGCCTTTCGAACGGCAGCGCGAGCATCTGGAAGCGATTTTGCTGGCCGATCCGCTGGTCAGTGAAGCCTTGCAGCGCGCCGACAGGCTGGATCTGCCGGATTGGTGGATCGTTTCGGGCGCGCTCTACAACACCGTCTGGAACCATCTGACGGGAAAACCCTCGGGCTACGGCATCAAGGATGTCGACCTGTTCTATTTCGATCGCAGCGACCTGTCCTGGGAGGCCGAGGACGTCGTTATCCGCAAGGGCGCCGAGCTTTTTGCCGGCCTCAGCCATCCGGTCGAGATCCGCAACCAGGCGCGGGTGCATCTGTGGTTCGAAAAGCATTTCGGCTATCCACGGAAGCCGCTCGCTTCCTGCGCCGAATCCATCGGCCATTTCGCCGCCAGGACCCACGCTGTCGGTGTCAGGCTCGAGGCGGCGGGAGGGCTGGAGGTCTGCGCGCCCTTCGGGCTGGACGATATTTTTTCGCTGCGCATGGTCCCGAACCGCGCCCTCGACAACCGCGCCACCTATGAAACCAAATCCACCCGCGCCATGGCGATGTGGCCCGAGTTGGCGGTTGAAGCGTGGTAGGGCTTTTCCTCCGGCGCAACTGCCTTTAGCCTGCCCGGAGCAGGCGATTGTATAGGAATTCGCCCACCACTCCGGTTTGCGTCGCAAACCACCTCTCCCCCCGTTCGACGTGGGAGAGGAAACGCCGTCCGCGAGGCGGAGTGGGGGTAGGCGTGCCATATCCGGTTGTCCTCACGAGGGAGGAAGTCAAAGGAATGTTTCGGTGGGGAGTTTTGTCTACGGCCAGGATCGCGCGCGAGCAGATGCTGCCGGCGATCGCCGATGCCGACAATGGCGTGGTCGCGGCCATCGCCAGCCGCGATGCCTGCAAGGCGCGTGCGCTGGCCGACCGTTTTGGCGCGCCGCATGCCTTCGGCTCCTATGAGGAGCTGCTGGCTTCCGATGTCGTGGATGGCGTCTATATCCCATTGCCCACCGCGCAGCATGTCGAATGGGCGGCCAAGGCGGCCGAGGCGGGAAAACACGTGCTGGTCGAAAAACCGCTGGCGATGAAGGCCGGGGACATCGCCCATAAGCGCTAACTTAAGGATTGAGCCATCTGCGGCGTTCGCCGTCGGGGCGGCTCGTTGAGGCGGCGACCTGTGATTTTCAGCCGCACGTAG